>CBDDBZ010000035.1:0-410923 GCA_965225945.1 Alphaproteobacteria bacterium
TCGAGGAGCGCGGTGGTCATCTTGGCGTCGCCGAAGACGGACGGCCATTCGCCGAAGGTCAGGTTGGTGGTGACGATGATCGAGGTGCGCTCGTAGAGCCGGCTGACGAGGTGGAACAGCAGCTGGCCTCCGGTTTGGGCGAAGGGCAGGTAGCCGAGCTCGTCGAGGATGACGAGGTCGCGCCGGGCCAGCTGATCGGCGAGCCGGCCCTGGCGGCCGGCGCGGGCTTCGGCCTCGAGCCGGTTGACCAGGTCGACGACGTTGAAGAAGCGGCCCCGGGCGCCATCGCGGATGCAGGCCCGCGCGATGGCGACGGCGAGATGGCTCTTGCCGGTTCCGGTGCCGCCGATCAGCACGGCGTTGCGCTGGTTGGCCAGGAAGCCGCCGACCGCCAACTCGCGGACCAGCGGCTCGTTGACCGGGGTGTCGGTGAAGTCGAAGTCGGCCAGCTCCTTGGCCAGCGGCAGCTTGGCGCCACTCATCTGGTACTTGATGGATCGCGCCTGCTTGTCGGCGATCTCGGCCTTCAACAGCTCGCCGATGATTCGCTGCATCGGATGCTGGCGCTTGAGGCCGTCGGCGAGCACCTCGTCGAACGCGTCGCGCATGCCGGCGAGCTTGAGTGCGGCCATCATCTCCAGGACCTCATGGCGCTCCATGGCCGACCCCCCGCAAGCGGTCGTAGCGGGTGCAATCGGCCACCGGCTCAAAGCGAAGACGCAGGTTCGCGGGCGTCGGGATCGGCGCCGTCTCGGACGGCTGGCGCCGACGATTGAGGATGTTGAGCACGACGTCGGCGCTGCACACGCCGCCAGCGAGCGCCTCGGCACAGGCGGCCTCCACCGCCGCCAGCCCATCCGCCAGCACGGCGGTGAGGATCTCGACCATCTGCCTGTCGCCGTCGTCGTGGCCGGCGAGCCGGACGCGCACGCGACCCAGGGCGCCGGGCAGCGCCCAGTCCTTGAACGGCGCGCCGTTACGAAGCGCACCGGGCTTCCTCGCCAGCACGGGCACGTAGTGCCACGGGTCATAGACGGTCTGGTCGCGGCCGAAGCGCCGGGCATGCTCGGCGACGATCTCGCCGTCCTGGCGGATGACGATGCGATCGGCGTAGGCATGGACCTCGACCGGACGGCCGACGGCGCGCGCCGCCACGCTGTACTTGTTGCTGTCGAAGCGCACCAGGCAGGTCTTCGACACCGACGCCGGGACCGCGTGGAAGCCGTCGAACGGCCCGCGATAGCCGACCAGGGACGGACGCTCGTCCTCGAACACCTGCCAGACAGTCCTGTCCTTGAACACCGGGTGGGGATGACGCCGGGCGTAGGCGACGCACTGGTCCAAGAGCCAGGCGTTGAGCTCGTCGTAGGTCTTGAAGCGCAGCCGCGGGGTGAAGAACCGACCGCGGATGATCCCGACCTGGTTCTCGACCTGCCCCTTCTCCCATCCCGCTCCCGGCGTGCATGCTGTCGGTTCGACCAGGTAGTGGCCACACATCTGCACGAAGCGCCGGTTGAACGCGCGCTCCTTGCCGATGAGGACGGTCTGCACCGCCGTCTTCATGTTGTCGTAGATGCCTCGCCGGCAGGCACCCTGGAACAGCCGGAATGCCCGGTCGTGGGCGTCGAACACCATCTCCTGGCTCTCGCGCGGATAAGCGCGGACGAAGAACATTCGGCTGTGGCACAGCCGGACGTGCGCGACCTTGACCTTGGTCGTCACCCCCGCCAGCACCACGTACTCGTGGCTCCAGTCGAACTGATAGGCCTCGCCCGGCGAGAACACCAACGGCACATAGGTCTGCGCCGTCGATGCCGAACGGCGCCACCGCCACGCCTTGGCGTAGCGCCGCACCGCGTCGTAGCCGCCGCCATAGCCCAGACCCTCGAGGGCTTCGGAGATCCGTAGCAGCGTCAGCCGCTCCCGCTTCGACTTGGTCTCGTTGGCCTCCAGCATCCGCTCCAGCTCGGCCGTCCACGGCCCCAGCTTCGGCATCGGCTGGACCCGCCGGTCGTAGGTGAACGCCGTCGCCTGCGAACGGATCACCTTGCGCACCGTGTTGCGCGAGACCTTCACGTCCCGCACGATCTCCTTGATCGGCTTCCCCTTGACGAAATACTCCCGCCGGATCCGCGCTATCGTCTCCACGACCAACATCCCCCACCACCTCGTCCGCCCAAAAACGAGGTGACTTGGACTAGCCAGGCCCAGGGGGTCAAATTTGGACGCCGATCACCCCTCAACAGGGGTCAACTTTGCACGCCGTTCCACAGGCATGGCCGGGCCTGCACGTGGATGCCGTCGGCCCAGAAGTAGACGTAGCGCCGGGCCGACAGATCCCGCTTCAGCCAGTGTGCCTGCTCCCCCGCCCAGACTTCGGTGAGCCGCGCGATGGACGAGGCCGAGAGGCCGCCGGCGTCCGGCCCGAGTAAGGCCGCCAGCGCCTCGGTGAAGTCGCCGGTGGAGATGCCCTTGAGGTAGAGGATCGGGATCAGGACCTCGAGGCTCTTCGAGCGCCGCGCATAAGGCGGCAGCAGCGCCGAGGAGAAGCGGATGCGATCGGCGCCCAGCCCCGTGCGGTCGCGGACCCGTGGCCCGCGAACCGCGACCGGGCCGATGCCGGTCATGATCTCGCGTTCCGGCAGATGACCGTGGCGCACCAGCCGTTGGCGGCCTTCATCGGTGCGCTCCTCGGCGTGGCTCCCGAGGAACGCGGCCACCTCGGCCTCGACCGCTTGGGCCAAAAGGGAACGGGCGCCGTTGCGCAGCACCTCGGTCAACGGATCGGAAAACGTCGATGGCTCGGAAAGCTTCAAAACGTTATTGTCGGTCACGGCGTATCACTCCTTTGCTGGAGAAGTGGAGGCTCAATCACCCCCACGATACGCCACCTTAACCCTTCACGCCGTCACCAACTTCTGGCCATAGCTCATTGGAGCGTCCCAGGCATACAGCCTCGCAAGCCCCATGGAGATCGGCTGAAGGGCGGCGAAGCGGTCGCCTCGCTTGAACTCGGCGTTCCAATGCTCGTGAATATCCATGATGATCTCACCGACATGGGGATTTCCGCCACGGCGGCGGCAGCGATGGGGCGAGAGCAGGTTGTTCTCGCGCATCACCCGGAGCACCCGCTTGTCACTGCACCTATCGAAACTGACGTTCGCGTCTGCTGATACCTTGTCCTTGGCACCAGATTCCATCGTCTTGTTTGTGGGGCCGAACAGTTCAGGAAAACCGGCTCGCCACGCAAAAGCCGCAGGGCAACCCAGTCCCTCAAGGACCTTTGGAACCAGATCACTTCTCCGCATCAATTCCAGGGCCTCTCAATTGTAGGTGGGATCGTCTTGTTTGTGGGGCCCTGGAAAAAACCGGCACGACTTCCCAATACCTGGATTTTATTTTATTCGCGACAACTCCATTACCCATAACAACAACCTAATCATGTCGGATCTAATAATATCCTCACCCGACGCCGCCAACAACGACTGGAAACAGGAACACCCCAAATACGCAGGCCGCGTCTTTGCGCGATTGATCGAAGCGGATCACCGTCTTTCGGCCATAAAGGAAAGAACTCGAATCAACCGCTCAGAAGAAAAGCCGATACATCCTTTACAGGCGTTGGACTTCGATCCGGACAGGGAACACGATACAAGCAATACATTCAACAATGTATTTGGCCAACACCTTATATTGGACCGCGGTGCGGGTTCGGTTGTCAACTTGCATGTCGGCACCCACGCGGATCCGGCTGCTTATGGCGGAGAGTACTCATCCGAATACGCATCCGAGGTGCGCAAGCGGCCGGACATTAGCACTGAGGGCGATGGTCTCAAGGCCGCCGCGGGATTGTTCCTGAACATTCTCGCAATTCCAAAGAGCATATATCTAATCGACGAACCGGACGTTTATCTCCATCCGCCTCAAGCCTACGCGACTGCAAGAGAAATGGTGAACATAAGCAATGGCAAGCAGTTGTTCATGGCAACACATAACGCTCACTTCCTTCGCGGGTTATTGGACAGCAACTCTGAAAGAGTCATATTGGTTCGTCTCGACCGATCCACTGACATTCAATCCGTCAAGGTAATCGATACCGAAGTGTTTCGCGGCATAGATGCGGACCCTCTGGTGAGGTTCTCGAATTTGCTGGAAGCTATCTTCTTTTCGACCTCGATCGTTTGCGAGAACGAAGCGGACTGCTTGTTCTATAGGAACTTGTGTAGAGTAATCGATCCAGCCGGTAACGATAATGAGGTATTCTGGCTAAGCGCCCATGGCAAACAAAACATCAAGAAATTCGTATTCCTCCTGCGGCAGCTGGGATTGGCGGTAATTTCCATTCCAGATCTCGATATCATCAATGCTTGCCTATCCGGTTATCACCCACACCCACTATATGTAGTGTGTCTCCTTGGACTGCAGGCAAGGGCCGGCGCAGGCGCATTGAGGAGGCGATCCGGCTAATTCTTGATTGTTCTGAAAACCGAACCGGAGTTTAATTCACGTCACGTACTTAACATCGGGGACGGAACGGTGGCGACCAAGGGAAAAACGAAGAAACCCACGGCCAGACGGGAAGCTGCTGATGAAACGACATCGTCTGAGCGATTGACGGCACTAGTCGAAGAAAGCGACGCGCTGGCACGAATCGTACTGCGAAGAACCCGTCCGCGCCTGTTAGTCTCCTGCGCGTTTTGAGTCGCAGCGAAGACGAAGCGACACGCAAGAACGTGATCCTCAATCCGTTTACTTCATATGACGTATTGAGCGAACTTGAAAACCAGTTCACAGAGCTATTTGTGAATAATCCGAAACTCGAATCCTACAATTCAATGAAGCTCTGATTTCCTGGAATATTCCATCGGTGCGGTGTCGTTCACCTCCGATTTCAGATAAATTTCAATGAAGTGACGGTCCTTTATGCAACGTGGCGTTTTGCCAAATCCGACTCAATGATTAGGATTTCCACCACGCTAAAGTGTCGCCTAAAAGGCGCTACAATGCCGTCCGAGTCCCTGCTCGGCATCGCCGGAGATATCTCCGCTTCGACCTGCACCGAGCTTTACTCAGGAAAATGGGTGCACACTACATATAGTGGGTGTGGGTGATAACCGGATAGGCAAGGCTCAATGATCAGACGAACCTCCGAACGTTGTTCGAAAGTCATGGTGGAACATGGGCGAACATTCAGGCCGACTACTTGACGCTGGCTCACCTTATGAAGGAACGGAAACCGACCGTGTCGGCAGAAGGCGTCACAACGAAGATCGGTGCCGCCCTTACAAACATGTCGACAGGGGCAGATGAACTCTTCCCGGACGATACAGCCGAGGAGATCAGAGCTGTAATGAGGGGCACGTCGCCCTGGAGGGAAATCAAGGAAAGCGGCATCAGTGCCTTCGGCAAAGGCGAAAACCGAAATGCGGTAGATCGTTTGCTTGACGCACTGCGACACCACGGAATTCTCGTGCCGCCGGTAGGCGAAATGGAAAGTTTCTACCCCCAATCGTCAAACCATGGCATGGCATGGGTAAATGACGTTCTATGCCTTGATATTGCTCGCGACGAGCAATTATCGGAAGCACGGAAATTTGGCAAAGCGATAATCCGTGCACGGACCGGAACAGATACGCGACAGTGAATTGAACTGAGCGCCGGGGCTATTCGAACCGAAACGTCGTTCGCTACACAAAAACGAGTCTGGTACCGGACATCCGACCTGTACCACGCACTGCGATGCTGCCTGCGATCCGTTCCGACACCTCGTGGAGGCAGTCGCGCGCCATATGAGCGTAGCGCGCCGTCGTCGAGATTTGGGGAGATCCCCCCGCCGTGGATTTCACGGCGACCAAACGCCTAGTCTAGCCCTGCGCTCGGAGGCCCGCGGTGCCCCTTGCTGGCTCCTACGCCGGTTCGCGCAGCGCCAAGGCCAATTCGTCCTTTATCCCGAGAATCTTTCTGACCGCCGCACACGCTTCACGAGCCGCTTTGGGCGATTCGGCGTAGTAGTTTGCATGGGCAATATCATTGCGCAGTTTCTGGATCGCCTTGAAGTCCCGGTCCAAGCTTAGCGTTCCGCCGGTTATCAGCCGCTTCTTGCGCAGTATCGTTGCCTTGTCCGAGAGCTGGCTGAATGCGATCTCGCTGACGAAGCCGTCTTTCCGCCTCGCCTCGCTGATCGCCTCCACAATGCCCGCCCGCCGCTTCACGCTCAGAAGTTCGAGCCAGCCTGTCCGGTCGTCACCGTGCCATTCTTTCTCGATCCGCTGAGCCATTGCCATTTCGAGGCGGGTGTTCAGGGTGAACAACGCGGCGCGGACCGGAAGCTGTTGCAGGTCCGACAGGCTGACTAAGCCTGCGACCCGGTCACCCGAGACAACGAGCCGCGTCGGCCGTGCGTCAGCTGTCTTCACGAAGTCGATGATGCTCGCATCGGCGCCAATCACGACGTCTTCGGAGAAAGGTTCAAAATCGTCATCGATCTCCTCTGGCGGCGCTTCCTTGCCGAACCATCGCTCTGCCTCGTAGAGGCCCAGAATGCGCTCGGCGTCGTCAACTACGGGCAGGAAACTGAAACGCTCCGTATTCCGCGCCATGACTGCTCTCGCTGTCTCGTCGCGCCGACAGGTCCGCAGATCGGCGCGAGGAGTCATGACCATGTTCACCGTGAGACTGCGTTGCATCCGTTCGAGCACATCGAGCCCGGCATCGCCGGGATTTGCCCACTGCGCTGTCATGAATTCCTTTCCTTTCCCGCGCCAAAGGTGACAGTCCAGCTCGACACAGCGACGCTGGCAAGCCGGGATCCCGTCGCCTATTTCATTCGTCGTTCCGGTAACTTAGCGTGTGTGCCGAGGACGAGTCCGGCTTCTCGCACTTGCTTTGATGAGTTTTCTCCACAAGTCGCACAACTCGTCATATTTTCGGTCATATGGTAGCCCTTTCGGAGCTTGCCAATTTCCAGGGTTGAAGTACTTGGTTCTCGCCGTCACGCTCTGCTCGATGGATGACGAGGACCGGTACGGCCCGTGCTCCACGAGACCTGGTTCGGCGATGCCGTCGATCGGGACTTGCTCTCTGACTATCGGGTATCGTGCTGACCGTCCCGGAATCCCTCGCCGCTGGTATTCGCATCCACACCTCACCTCCCGTCGTCTCAAGAATGCTCACAACGTCCTGTTTGTTATCAATCCTAATGTGGGAACGACTGGGGGTTCGCTGTCGATATTGTCATAATTATTATTGCAATAACAATGCATTATTAACCGACATTCCCCAGATGACATCCAAATTCGCGGAAATCGTACCACGGCCCCATCTCCAAGGGAACTCTGTTCCCATTGCAGCCATCCGATGACATGATTTTGGTAATCGGCCAGCGCGTGGAAGGCCATTTGGTCGTTTCTCTTGCCATCCAGACACACCTCTCGTGTCGCAATCTCCTGCGCGTGCCGTTCTTGCCGATGTTGCCCTTGATGGTGCACCGTCCGCTGTTCTCTTGCCGTGTCGTTGTCCGCATGCCGCCAAGGCGCTCGCCCTTGCGCCAATCCCAAGGCGGAATGACATCGCCGCGCCACACGCCCCGCCTTGCTGTCCGCGGCCCCGACTCCTCGGCAACGTACGCATTCGAGTACCGCCGGTACGCAAAGGCCCAGCCTTCCGCAGCCATCCACGCATTGAGATCCGTCCCGGAGGCGCTGCATACCGCCACGACTCGGCCGTAGCGGTCCCGGTCGCGCTCTTGGCATGAAACGGACCTTCCGCCGATCCGACCCGCAAGCGCCCGCGTCGCCTCACGACCGCACGACCACCGCTTGCCCCCGGCCTGGCAACTCTGCTTGCTCTCCGGCGCATCGATCCCGTGCAGGCGAATCCGAACTCCGCCCACGTCGAGCGTATCGCCGTCGATCACCCGCGCGGGACCCGTGAACGCACCAGAACCACCGGCAATGCGAACCGACTCAACCTTCCGGACTTCCGCCGCGTTCTCCGCTCCGATTTCAATCCCTCCAAGCCGATCCCGGAGCCTGTGCTTCTGCCTCTCGAACCAGTCTGCCGAGCGCTCCGTCGGCGGCCGTGCCATTGCCTCGATCGAGCGGAGGCGCCGGCGCATCTCGTCCTCCGCCTCGCGCCACGTCAACGGCGCGACTGACACGATCGCTCCCACCCCGATCACGACCAAAATGACCGTCTTCACCGATCGCTTCACCCGCCGCCTCATCCGGTTCCCCCGCGCTCAACGAGCGCCCACCATCCTCGCAACCCTTCTCCCCGCTCTCAAGAACTCGACCGCGCCGTGCCGGGGACATCGGTCATTCAAGTTACTTCGGCATCGACCATGGCGAGTGTGTCTCCATTGGCGGCGCGCGGTCTTCTGTGGCCCCGGTCCCGTGACGCCGTTCCGACTCACCGCTCGTCGTGCCGATGACGGCCATCCCGACCGGTGTTAGCCTGACTGACATGGCGACCGGCCCCTGGACGGATGCAGAGAACAACCTCATCGTCGCGGACTATTTCGCGATGCTTGGAGCCGATCTCGCGGGCCGTTTCTACAATAAGGCCGAACACAACCGGCAACTGCGGGGCCAGATCGACCGCAGCCGACATTCCATCGAATTCAAGCATCGGAACATCAGTGCGGTGTTGAAGGGACTCGGCGAGAGCTGGATCACCGGCTACCTGCCCGCATTCAATATCCAGATGTCGCTCGCCGATGCCGTCGCTCGCTGGCTGCATCGCCATCCCGAATTCGAGACGCCTGACCTTCACGTGAATGCGCCAGCCGACACCCAGCAAACAGCCGAGCTCGTCATCGACCTCCCGCCTACTCTCAGGAACCATCCCCCACCTGACGAACTCGAGCAGATGCAAGCGATCGCGCACAGGTTCGACGTGGCGGCACGAGCCGAGCGGAACCGAGCGCTTGGACGCGCCGGGGAAGAGCGCGTGCTCGCCCATGAGCAGGCGATCCTCACCGGAGTCGGCCGTGCCGACCTCGCGAGGCGCGTGCGTTGGGTGTCAGACGAAGACGGCGACGGAGCGGGATACGACATCGAAAGCTATTCGCCTGAGGGACGAACCCGACTGATCGAGGTGAAGACCACGAATGGCTGGGAGCGGACGCCCTTCCACATCACCCGGAACGAACTCGCTGTCGCGGAAAACCGGCCTACAGAGTGGTGCCTGCTGCGGCTGTGGAACTTCGCTCGAGAACCAAGGGGCTTCGAACTGCGCCCGCCTCTCGACGCACACGTGACGCTCATTGCGACCAGCTACGAGGCCCGATTCCACTGAATTCCTTTCACCTCCGTGCGTCCCGCATTCCCTCACCTCGCGAACCTCGAAGCGCTTGAGCTGGCGGCGGCTTCCGTTTTCGAGGATCTAGCAACTCGCTGCTTCGGGGAGAGCAAGCCAGATGTCGTCGGCCCACGAAGGATTGTCGATGAACGGATTGCGGTTGCCCTGCAGTTCCATGACGCGGTCGTTGCGCCGTTGGTCGAACGGCGTCGGGGGATACCGTCGATTCCACTCCAACAGCTTGCAGAGATGTCCGATCCACGGCTCCTTCACCTTGGCGTTTCCGGCCTTCAGTGACAGGTCGGGCATGCTCTCGGGCGGGACATCGTCGCCGGATTCGTAGCGGACGTCCATGTAGAAGAGCATCCGTGCGACCTGCCCCTTGGCGCGGTCTGGTGGTTCGAATGACTGGTTTTCCCTGCTCAGGCGGGCGCTTGCCCTTCGGTTGGGACAGCCTTTCGACTTGTCGAATACCTCGTCGCCACCGTGGTTGTAACCGTAGTTGCTGTGCTTGTTGTTGACGTCCTTGTCGGCCGGGCGGATGTGGTGGAGATCCGTATAGCCATCCTTCTCCTGGTTCTTGAATTCACGGGAGGTCGGCCAAACGTGCTCGCGTTCCCAAAGGTCCTGGCAACCAGCTCGACCTCCCCTGTAGGCCTGAACCAGATCCCGGGTTTCGTCGAGATAGAGCAGACGGACCTTGCCGCACACGGGAACGTCCTCCGGGCAAGCGGAGTCGGTGTACGCCAACGCCTCCCAGACATCTAGGTCTTGAGAGTCGAACCAGTCGTCGTTCTCGGGGTTCGTGTACGGCAATGGGGTGTGACCGTCGATGATCACGTGAAGGGCATCTTTCAACGCCGCACCGGACTCGCCGATCGCCGCGGCGTAGTAGCCGTCGGGGGGCTCTGCACGCACCGTCGGGAGTACACCGGTCGTGGCGAGCACAAACGTCGCTGCGACGGACGTGAACACGGCAGGCCATTTTGAAATCAAGTACAGGCTCCTGTGCATGACCCGTGCCCGCTATCGTCCCCCATCGCATCCCCAAGCCTTATCGCTCGATCTGAAGCTCGTTTGCCGTGAACGCATCCTCGGACGCCACGGAATAGAGTGCGTCAATCTCCGGGCTGAGCGCCAACACGGCGGCGATCCTCCGCTCTGCACAATGGACCTGAACCAGCGGCGCTCCTCGGTGCTGAGCGGCTGTCCGTCGCGGCGATTAGACTGCCGATAGCCCAACCACTTCTTGAGCACAGGATAGCCCCCAAACTCGTATTTTCAGACCAACTCGGGCACGTTGGCGAAGAACTGTCAACGGCGGAGCAAAATTAGTCCACCCGGGCGGAAAACTAGTCCACTTAACGTTATGCGGTACGCGGTGTTGGGGGGTTGTCCCGGTAGTCCATAGGAGGGACCCGCGCTGCTTCGTGTAGCGCTTGCGTTACGCGGAGCGAAGCAGCGTGGGAGGTTCCTGTGGACCCACCGGGTCAACCATTGCACCGGCGGTTAAGCAGGTATTTTTGGGGATTTCCGCCGTTTTTGGCTTTGGTTGAGACGATAGCTCTCGCCGTTCATTTCCAGGATATGGACATGGTGGGTGAGGCGGTCCAGCAAAGCCCCGGTCAGGCGTTCCGAGCCGAATATCTCCGTCCACTCATCGAACGGCAAGTTGGAGGTCACCAGGATCGAGCCCCGCTCGTAGCGCTGGCTGAAGACTTCGAACAGCAGCTCGGCGCCGGTCTTCGAGAGCGGCACGAAGCCGAGTTCGTCGATGATGGTGATACTTTGCCAGTTGCTTCTGCAGGCGCAACAGGCGTTTTTCATCCCTGGCCTCCATCAGTTCATGAACCAGGGCAGCGGCCGTGAGGAAGCCGACGGAGAGCCCCTTTTGGCAGGCCGCCAGACCGAGACCGAGGGCGATATGGGTCTTGCCGGTTCCGCTGTTGCCGAGCGTGATGATATTCTCACGACGCTCGACGTATTCGCATCGCGCCAACTCCAGAACCAGCATCTTGTTGAGCGATGCGATGGCCTTGAAGTCGAAGCTGTCGAGGCTTTTGACGGCGGGGAACCTGGCCTGTCTGATCCGCCGCTCGACCATGCGGCGCTCACGGTCGAGCAGTTCCAACTCGGTCAGACGGACAAGATACCGCACATGGTCGGCGCCCTCGGTGGCGCATTGGCGGGCCAGCTTGTCGTATTCGCGCAGGAACGTCGGCAGTTTCAGGGTCTTGAGGTGATGGGCCAGCAACACTTGCGGCGTATCGGTCATGACGCGCCTCCACCCAACAAGCTCATATAACTGGCGGCGGCCGTGGTCGCCACGTTGGCCCGAGGCAGGTAGGGATAGATATCCAGGTCGAGTTTGGGCGGGCGTCGCTCGATACGGCACAGCACAAGGTGTTTGACGGCGTCGTAGCCGATCGCACCCAGGCGCAGGGCGTCCTTCACCGCGCCGTGAAGCACCTCGAGATCGAAGGTCTCCACAAGCCGAAGGACCTGGACGTATTCCCGCTTGCCGGCCTTGCCCATGCGCGCCTCCAGGAGACGGCGCAGGGTTGGGAAGGCATCAGGCAGTTCCCATCCGGCTAGGCTATCGCGAACTGGACGACGCGCTCGGGCTGACCGCACTGGCGGGCGGCGTGCTCGCGGATAGCCGCACGGGCAGGAACGGCTGGCACGGCATCGTCAGTCTCCTTCGCCAGTCCGTCTATGGGCGTCTCGCCGGCTACGAGGATGTCAACGACGCCGACCGGCTCGGGCGTGATCCCGCGATGCGCTGGATCGTCGGCGGCAAGGCGGTCGAGCGCGGCGGGGCATCGACCAGCCAGATGGGGCGGTTCGAGACCGAGCTGCTGGCGAACAACGAGAACCTCGCGGCCCTTGCGGACCTGTCGGGGATGTGGATCGACCGGCTTCACGACCACGATCCGCCGAGGCGCGTGGTGCTCGACATGGACAGCTCCGTCAGCCCGACATTCGGTGAGCAGGAGGGCACGGCCTATAACGGCCACTTCGGCTGCACCTGCTATCACCCGCTGTTCGTGTTCAACCAGTTCGGCGACCTGGAGCGTTGCGCGCTGCGCCCCGGCAACGTGCACAGCGCCCACGGATGGCGTGATGTCCTGGTACCGGTGGTCGAACGTTACAAGGAACGAGCCATCCGCCTCTACTTCCGCGGCGATGCGGCCTTCGCCTCACCGGAGATCTACGACTACCTCGAAGCCGAAGGCATGCTCTACGCCATCCGGCTGCCCGCCAACAAGGTGCTGCAAGAGAGCATCGCTCATCTCCTGAAGCGCCCCGTCGGCAGGCCGCCCAAGGACGTGCGCCGGTATCATGCCAGCTTCAGTTATCAGGCCGGAACCTGGGACAAGCCCCGCCGCGTCGTCGCCAAGGTCGAGTGGCATCCGGGTGAGTTGTACCCGCGGGTCGGGTTCATTGTCACCAACCTGGGCCGCCCCGCCGAGCGGGTGGTCGCGTTCTACAATCAGCGCGGCACGGCTGAGCAATGGATCAAGGAGGGCAAGAACGCGATCCGGTGGACACGCCTGTCGTGCCGCAGGTTCGACCACAATGCCGTTCGCCTCCAGCTTCACGCGCTCGCATACAACCTCGGCAACTTCATGCGCACCCTCGCGCTGCCCGATGCCGTGGAACAGTGGTCACTGACCAGCCTGCGAAAGAAGCTCATCAAGATCGGAGCGAAGATCGTGCGCCACGGACGCTACGTCACGTTCCAGATGGCCGAGGTTGTCATTCCTCGTGACCTATTCGCCGACATCCTGCGCCGTATCGACCGGCTCAGACCGCTGCCAGCCCCGGCATGAGCGACGGCACCCCGTTCCTTCGCGTCGCCGCCGACAGGATCGGTGCGCCCGGATCGCCGGTAAAAATGCCATTCCGCGCCACCAACGCCGCCAATTGGTCCTCAATCATCCGGATCGGCGCGAAGATGGCCGTCATTCGAAGGCAAATTGCACCTCGAGCGGTTTCGAGTCACACTCAACGGGCTGGGAGGGTTCCATATGGGGGATCCCGGTTCAATACTCACCGCCTGCTCGGCCCCATCGGCAACATCCCGCCCGCAGAGGCCGAAGCAAATCACTATGCCGCCAGCGAGAACTTCGATATGGCTGCATGACTCAAACCAAACTGCCTCCGGGAAACCGGGGCGGTTCACATACAATGAATTCGAATTCCGAGACATGACTGGATATTTGAGATGCGACAGCAAGGCACCGACAAAGCGAAAACGACGATGAATACGGCAGAATTGGTACACGACGCAGCAGTGCGTCTTGCGGGCACGCGGATGACATCCATGGTGTATCAAGATGGCAAGAGCCCGGAACCGGGAACAGGCCCAATGGATGTACTGGGAAGCCCAATTCTGTTCGCAGTGGCGATCGAATTGGGGTTGAACTGCGTTTGGATGGAGGAGAGGAAGCAAAAGGGGCGTGCAGGACGACAAATAAAGTCTACCACGGCGGCACGCCACGACCTAAGCGTGCTCTTCCGAAGACTGAGCAAGCAGAACAAGGAAGCGATATCTGAAGAGGTTGCAAAACGTGGATGGAGAGTCGAGCCTGTACTGGACTTTCATAAGTCCATGGTCATGGACTGGAGATACCCAGTAAACAGAATCGCTGCAGACGGTGCGCTCTTTTGGTGGGGAACGGAGCCACTCAGCGCGACGTTCAATGGTGTGTTGGCAGCATGGAGACGACGATATCTGAAACCAAAAATCCCACCGTCGAGAGAAGATGCGCAGACTATTAAGCAACGAATGCTCAAGAAGCGGGAAGAGGTCAACGAAAAGATGCAAGCAGCGCGAATCACCTCTTAATTGATGTCCTTGCATTGTCCAATTCATACCTTGCCAGAAGCTAGCGCTCTTATCGGTCGGTTCGTTCACTTACTCCGGCAAGCAGGAATCCGCAAGAAAGTGCTCGACACTACAAGTTGTGGAATTGCCTCTTCGATTCAACTTGCTCCAGGAATTGTAACGCGAAAGTAGGTGAGACCACTAATTGGAACACCGTCTCTTTCAAATCGCCCGAACGACCAAGCCTCAGGGTGCCGCTGCATCACCACCCATAGAAATAAGCCGAAGCAGCGCCCAGACGGATCGTGTCCCGGCAGGTGATGTAAGAGCCTGGCGTCCTACGCGGTATCCGGCGGGTAGGGCCGGGACGCTCAGGCTGCCACGGTGGGCAGCTTGAGTGTGAGATTGTCGCTTGTCTGAGCGATGGATTCCAGTGTCATGTATCTCCTTGAGACGGCCCACTCGTCGTTCTGCTCGAGAAGGATTGCGCCGGTGAGCCGTGTGATTGCGTTTTCGTTGGGGAAGATGCCGACGACGTTGGTGCGTCGCTTGATCTCGCCGTTGAGGCGTTCGAGCGGGTTGGTCGAATGCAACTTCTGGCGGTGCTCCCTGGGGAAGCTCATGTAGGCGAGGACGTCGTGCTGGGCCTCGTCCATGAGGGCGGCGAGCTTTGGCGCCTTGGGCTTGAGTTGGTCGGCGACCAGGCGCCACTGTGTGGCGGCACTGTCGGCATCGTCCTGGGCAAACGCGGTTGCGACGAAGGCGGAGACGACGCGCCGGCCCTGCTTGCCGGCATGGGCCAGCAGGTTGCGCATGAAGTGGACGCGGCACCGCTGAGCAGTTGCGCCGAGGATCTGGGTCGCGGCGGCCTTCAGGCCCTTGTGGTCGTCGGCGATCACCAGCTTCACGCCGCGCAGGCCGCGCCGGGTGAGGCTGCGCAGGAACCCGGTCCAGAAGGTCTCGGCCTCGGACGCGCCGATCGCCATGCCGAGGACCTCGCGCCGGCCCTGGTCGTTGACCGCGACCGCGACGGTCACCGCGACCGATACGATGCGCCCGGCCTGGCGCACCTTCAGATAGGTCGCATCCAGCCAGAGATAGGGCCAGTCACCCTCCAGCGGCCGGTCGAGGAAGCTCTGGATCTTGTCGTCGATCTCCCCGCACAGCCGCGAGACCTGGCTCTTGGAGATGCCGGACATGCCCATGGCCTGCACCAGGTCGTCGACCGAGCGGGTGTCAACGGCGGCGTAAAAATGTACCGGCGCGGCGGCGTAAAAATGTACTGCGGGCTGGGTGGGAGCTTGTCCCCGTAGTCCACGGGAGGGACCCGCGCGCGGGGCGACGCGCCCTCCGCGCGGCCGGCGGCGGCCCGCGCGTGGGAGGGGCCCGTGGTCCCACGGGGGCAAGCGGGGTTATTCGGATTCAATTGTGCGGTGGTGGATAGTACGATGCGCCTCGCCGCGGAAGGGTCCATACTTCGTTTCGATAATTTCTTTGACTGGACCTACCAAATTGATCCACCAGTCGATGGGAATTGGGACAACGGGGTACGGTTCGAGCCGCAAATTCCACAGATCAATAAGGTCCGTACCCTTAGATGGATCGAAGACAAAGACTCTCGGGCCATTTTGCCAATTTCTGGATGTCTCAAGTTTGTGAGCCGTAATATTGAGTGGCGTAATCGCCCCTTCGTTGTACACCTTGAGCCAGGTGTCAGGGCTCGCCTCAATGTCCGTGGGCTTGAAGACATCCCGGTAGGAATTAGCGAAAGGGCTTATCCCTTTGAGCCCGGTTTGACGAGATGTTGAGTTTCTGGTGGGCGTCGGCAGCATGTTCGTGTAATGTTCCGTCATGGCCAGCCGCTGGAAATATGATCGCCCCATGTCCCGCGCCGCCTTCGAGGCGCGCTTTCCCGATGAAGCCTCCTGTGCCCGGCATCTCGCCGCCAGGCGCTGGCCCGACGGCTTCGTCTGCCCCGCCTGCGGCCATGACAGGGGCTGGGAACTGAAGCGGCGCCGGGCGAGCTGGGAATGTGCGGCCTGCGGGAAGGAGACCTCGGTGACCGCAGGCACGATCATGCACCGCAGCCACTTGCCCCTGAAGACCTGGTTCATGGCCGTTCACATCGTGACCAGCCACTCGAATGGTATCTCCGCCCTGCAACTCCAGGCCCAGCTCGGGCTCGGCAGTTACAAGAGTGCTTGGCTCCTGCTGCACAAGCTGCGCCGTGCCATGGTCGATCCGGATCGCAGCCTGCTTGAGGACCTGATCGAGATCGATGAGGCCACCCTCCCGTTCCGCACCGCAAAAGACCCGGCCACAGGCGGGCAAGGTCGCAGCCCACAAGGCAAGATGCGCATTGCCGGCGCGGTCGAGCTATCGCCCGAGGGCGAGCCACGCCGCATCCGGCTGGCGCCGATCGGGGATTTCTCCGCGCGCAGCCTTCGTGCCTTCGTTGCCGGGACCTCGGCGCCGGGCGCGCGGGTGATTACCGATGGCTGGAGCGGTTATTGCGGCCTGCCCGACCACGACCACCAGCCCAAGGTCGTCGGTGCAACGCCCGCCCATCTCGTGCTGACGTGGATCCATCGTGTGTTCTCGAACCTGAAGCGCTGGGCGCTCGGAACCTTCCATGGCCTGCGCCGCGCCCATCTGCGCCGCTACCTCGACGAGTTCGTGTTCCGCTGGAACCGCCGCCGCCACACCGCAACGGCTTTCGACACCCTGCTCGGCATCGGCACGCGCCTGCGACCCGCCGACTACCGCGACATCGTCGGAGAACACGTCTGATCCCGGCAGGCCGGGCGCCAGCCACCGCCCGCCCTCCGATCCGCCTCAATCGGGGCCGAATACCGGCCCTCCAGCCTGCCTGACAGCACTCGAAACCAACTTCCTCAAGTCCAAAGCTCCCGCACATCCCCCGGCACGGTCCGAAAACCGTGCCTGGAACGTAGAAGGCCGATCAACATCTGGTGTGACCGGAAGCAAAGGGATAAGCCATTTAGCGAAATATCTCGACCGCTCGTCGTCGGGATAGTGACCGAACAGCGCCGCGACCAGCGCACTGTTGCCGCTGGGCTTGACGATAACAGCCGCTCGGTGATCGCGAAGTTGAAAACGACGCTCGCTTTGGTATATGTCGGTAAGCACGTCAACGACGCTCAGCCCAATCTCCAATTCTGAATCATCCCTGTGATTGTCACAAGACAGAAACTTCCCCAGCGAAATGACGTGGTTACGCATTCCAGGTGTTGTTCGTAGATCACTGAGGCCCGCGCGCTCCAAGAGATTAGGTCGAGCTTCAACGAAGACGTCAGGTTCGAAAAATTCAACGTAGCCGCGCGTAACCTCTGCACTGGTCAGTGCATTCGACCTCTCCGGGCGCCACTCCTTGGGTCGTCGTCGAAATACGGGAATAATAGGATTGTATGCTCCTCCCCACAAGCAGGTGCAAATGCGCATGAACTTTCGAATTGCGGGAAGATCTGTGGGCGACACAAGGAGCGCGATTCTGATGGGTCGAAGCCGAACCTCCGCGGAAATGTCATGCACAACCGTCTCCGTTACAAACCTAGGCTCGAGGATCTCGCCGTACAGCTCTCAAGGCTATTCTACGCCAAATGAAGCCACCGATACGAAATGCCAAGCTGTTGGTGACTAGCCCGCTTTATTCGTGCGCCGTGGAAAGGTGCTGTCTCCCAGCGGGTGCGAATCCCGCCCGGCAAGTGTCGCTCCAGCCGGTAGCAATCGGAGCGGTTGAAGGAGGTAACGACTTCGACTGAAGCACTCCGGTGCAACGGGCCGCCCTGGGCGGCTTAGCGACCATGTGGGCCGCAACGCGAGTGAACGTTGAGCAGGCCTCGAAACGGGCAATGCGGAGGCCGACCCGCCGAATAACGGGGAAGGCTGCCACCGGCCGGGAAGCGAGCGACGCGCGCACCGGCCGGCTCCACCGGGGTATTGACGGCGGCACGCATGGAAGAGGGGGACGGTGGCAACACGGGAAGCCCTGTCGGTGGTGTGGCACGCACCAACCGGAACCCCGCGAGGGGCAGGCCGGGCTAGCGGGGTGGCGGAGGGGCTTGTATTACCGCGGATGCCGGGTAACGCCGGCGGAGGGAAGGAGCCCTGGTTCGAGAGCGATGCGGAAAGGAGGGAAGGCGTGACCACTGGCGAGAGCCTACCAGGGTCAGAGAAGGTTCGGAAACTCCAGACCGTATTACATGCGAAAGCCAAGGAAGAACCCGACCGGCGGTTTCATTCGCTGATCGACAAGGTGTGGCGCGAGGACTTTCTCGCGGAAGCCTGGAGGCGTGCTCGCCGAAACGGCGGCTCTGCCGGGGTGGACGGAGAGACCTTCGCGGACATCGAGTCATACGGCGTGGGGCGCTGGCTTGGGGAACTGGCGCGGGATCTGGAGGACGGGACCTACGCACCGAAGCCGGTGCGGCAGGTTCTGTGAGGTGGCCTCGCCTATTCGGACAGCCTGGCGGCTAAGTTAAGGTGTATTCCGGTTGTTTCTCAGGCCGCCAGAATCCCCTTGAATCGATCTTCCTGCTGCTGCTGTTGCGCCTGTGGGGATGTGGGCAAGGCGCGGAGCGGCTTGTCCATCATATCCACAGGCGGCTCGCAGCGGTATGCCTCGGCCGGGGTTCGCCCGTCCAGCGCCAAGTGCGGCCTCTCGAGGTTGTAAAAGCGGACCCAATCACCGATCAGGCGCCGGGCCTGGAAACCGTCGGCGATTTCGTGCAGGTAGACCGCCTCGTATTTGAGCGAACGCCACAGCCGCTCGATGAAGATGTTGTCCATGCACCGGCCCCTGCCATCCATCGAGATCCGGATGCCGGCCGCATGCAGGCGTCCGGTGAAGGCAAAGTTGGTGAACTGGCTGCCTTGATCGGTATTGAAGATCTCCGGCCTGCCGTATCGACCCAGGGCCTCGTCGAGCGTGTCGGTGCAGAAGCTCGCGTCCAGCGTGTTCGACAGCCGCCAGGCCAGGACGAACCGGCTCGCCCAGTCCATGACCGCCACGAGGTAAAGGAAGCCACGCTGCACCGGGATGTAGGTAATATCGGCGCACCAGACATGGTTCGGTCGCTCGATCGCCAAGCCCCTGAGCAGATAGGGCCAGACCCGGTGCTCGGGATGCGGATCGCTGGTGCGCGGCGCCCGATAGATTGCCTGAAGCCCCATCAGGCGCATCAGCCGCCCGGCCCGGCGTCGGCCGATCCGCACGCCCTCGCGGCGCAGGTGAAGTGCCATCCGACGGGCGCCGTAGAACGGGTACTTCAGGAACAGCTCGTCGATCCGCCGCATCAGCACGAGCGTCTCGGCACCCTCGCCCTTCGGCGTGTAATAGAGCGAGGAGCGCCCGAGCGACAGCAGGCGGCATTGCCGGCTCAGGCTCAGCGCCGGGTGGTCGCGCACAATCATCGCGCGGCGCGCCGACCGGCTCATCGACCGGGCCCGCGCGATAAAAAATCCCGCTCCACGATCAACTCCCCGATCTTGGCGTGAAGATCGCGGACCTCGCTCTCATGGTCCCGGACCCGCCGCTCGGCGCCCTTCGAGAACACCTCGACCAGACCCTCGATCGCCTGGCCCTTCCAGGCACCGACCTGGTTCGGGTGGACCTGGTGCTGCGAGGCGATCTCCTGAAGCGTCCGGTCGCCCCGAAGCGCCTCCAGCGCCACCTTCGCCTTCAGCTCCCCCGAAAACCTGCGTCGCTTGCTGCTCATCGAACTGGCGGTCAAGTCGGATGCGATGGCGGTGCGCACGTCGTCCGAGCGGACGAGGGGCCTGGCGGCGTCCCGGGCCACGGTGACGCGGCTGCGGCTCGGACTGGAGGGCAGCTGGCAGGGCCTCGCGGTCGGGGACGGAGGGCGGCTGTAGCCGCGGCTCGAGATCGGGGTGCGCCATGACGGCGGCGATGCCGAGACCGGGTTCGGGCTGGATACCGGCGGCGGCGTCTCCTGGTCGGACCCGGCGAGAGGGCTTTCGGCGGAGCTGCGCGGGCGCGGGCTGCTGACCCACGAGTCGCGCGGCTTCCGCGACCGCGGCGTCTCGGGGTCGCTGGCCTGGGATCCGGGACGGGGCTCCGGCCGGGGACCGTCGTTCACGCTTACCCAGACGATGATGCACCACGACGCACGACAGCATGGCAACCGTAAGCCGCAGGCGATTGCCAGCATTTGGAAGCG
Source organism: Alphaproteobacteria bacterium (assembly GCA_965225945.1). Taxonomy (GTDB): domain Bacteria; phylum Pseudomonadota; class Alphaproteobacteria; genus JASLMY01. The sequence continues at coordinate 20,332 of CBDDBZ010000035.1, forward strand.
TGGTTTGCCGGTCTCGATGATCTCGCAATGATGGGTGAGCCGGTCGGGCAGCGCTGTGGTCATCTTGGGATCGCCGATTACCCCCGATAGGAAGTCAATTTCCCACGCCGATCAACAGAATCATAGCGGCCCCTGGACAAATCGCGGTCAAAAACCAACCCTGGTTGGCACTAGCGCTCAACCACGGGCATACTTGTGCTGTCTCATCGTTGGAATGGGCTTGGCGCTTCAGCTACCCTTCATCGGTCGGCCGGATTCGATAATGCCGTCCTGGCTGAATCACGAGACGGCCGGGAATGTTGTCGGGCCGAAATCCTGCCAAAACATGCTGCACATCGGCAATCACTTCCGAACGCCTGCGATAATATTGATGATTGACGTGCGCAAATTCCGTGTCGTCAACGGCCTCGCAGTCGATCGCGATGATTCGCTCGTCGATGCTGGAAAGGTTGCGGGGACCTTCGAAGCCAAGCCGGTTCGGGTTGAATTTTGTCGTGTCTGAAATAACGAGGGAGAGATCGTCATTGCTGTGATAGACGTAGATCCGGCGTGCGAGTCTCAGGAGCGGCCTGAGTTTTTCGTCCTTTTCGAAAGCATCGTCGTCCTCATCCGCAGCCATCAGGAAAGCATTTTCAAACAAATGCTCAAGCCTTTTGCCGGAATCGTAGTTTACCAGCGCTTGGACCGCGTGCCTCAGAGCCCAGTTGCCCATGATGTGGGCAACCAGATGAATGCGCTGTCGACAAGGATTGCGGGTGCGTCGCACGTAGTCAGAGAAGCGCAACATCGTGCGTGCCATAGCCGGACCTGCATCACGCGCATCATCACGATCAGAGAAGTATTCCCAAGGCGGCGTCACCGCACCGTTTGAGGGCCAGCAAAAGGCAAAGACCAGTGGATGCTGGGGACTTTCCAAGGGGCCTACCATATATTTCTCGTAAAGTTGAGCGGCCCTAGTGATCGAACTCTCGAACGTGTTTTCGAATCCGTGAATGTAGACCAGCGCGTCACGCGGACGGGTATCGAGGTCCTGCCGAATGTCGGCGAAAAGTCCGTCGCTTCCGCGGTTGTCCGGGTTGGTATTGCCTTCTCCCTTGACGATAACCCGTTCGACGGAATAGCCCTCGTCTAGGTCGTTGGAGCGTTTTTCGACTATCGCGGTGCCAACACGGTAAAAGCTGGGGCCATCAGCATGGTTTCGATCACCGAACTCGGGATTCGTCAATGTGCCCCGCAAGCGCCTGTTCGTCGCGAAATAGATTTGAATCTGTTCCCCAACAGCGATCGACATGGCTTCTTCCACCTCCCATTTGAACCGTACCGCGTCATCGACGCGCCTTAAGATTTTCATTGCTTACCTAATGAGGGTGGTGTCGCAAGGTTGGTGGAAAATTGGAGAACTGGCGTAAACTCCTGATTGTAAAACATTCAGAAAGGCGGTGTGCAGCCGCCGAAAGGAGCTTACGCCATGAAACATCTTACGGCATCGACGTCGCCCAGTCCATTTTCCGGTGAGAATTGGTTCGATCCCCTGGAGGATGCGATCCGCTTTCGCGTCCGCGCCTTCATCGAGGCTGTGGTGGCGGAGGAAGCGCAAGCGGCGCTGGGCGGCCGTGCGCGCTATCAACGCAGCGGCGCGCCCAAGGGTTATCGCAACGGCCACCGGCATCGGCAGCTTGTCGGCACCTTCGGAGCGCTGACGGTTTCGCTCCCCCGCGTCCGCCTGCTCGATGGGGATGGCGGTGAGAAGGAATGGCGGAGCCAGACCATCCAGGCCTACAAGCGGCTGACCAAACGGGCCGAGGCGATTATCGCCAATACGTACCTTGCCGGCACCAACACGCGCCGTGTCCGCCGAGCGCTGGCCGGCCTGTTCGGGGGCAAGGTCGGCAAGGACGCGGTGAGCCGCGCCTGGCGCAAGGTAAAGACCGACTGGGAGAGCTGGCAGGCTCGGGACTTGTCGGGCGAGGACATTGTCCGGCTGATCCTGGATGGCACCGGCGTCAAGGCGCGCCTTGATGGGCGAGTGCTGTCAATCCCGCTGCTGGTCGTGCTTGGGGTGCGGCGGGACGGCCAGAAGGTTCTGCTCGCGGTCAAGAACATGGGCGGGGAGACCGAGGCGGCCTGGCGCCATGTCCTGGAGGACCTTCTCGGCCGTGGCCTGAAGGCGCCGGAGCTTCTGATCGTAGACGGCGGCAAGGGCCTGGAGGCGGCGCTGGCCAGCCTGTGGAGCGATATTCCGGTGCAGCGCTGCACGGTGCACAAGGAGCGCAACCTCCTCGCCCATGCGCCGAAGGCGTTGCACGACGAGGTCAAGGCCGACTACACCGACATGATGTACGCCGAAAACGCCGAGCAAGTGCGCAAGAAGCGCAAGGCCTTCCTGGCCAAGTGGCGGCTCCGCTGCCGGGGCGTGGCGGACAGCCTGGAAGAGGCGGGGGAGCGGCTGTTCACCTTCCTGCGCTATCCGCCGCAGCAATGGAAGTCCTTGCGGACCACCAACGCCATCGAACGCCTGCACGGGGAATTCAAGCGCCGGGTGAAGACCCAATGCGCACTACCCAACGCGGAAACGGCGGCCATGCTGTTCTGGGCCTTGATGGCCTCGGGGCAGATCACCATGCGCCGCGTCGGTGGCTGGCAAACACTCGACCAAGCGCCGGTCAAGAAGCCGATTGACCTCGCCGCCTGATTGAGCAACCATCGTGATCGGGAGCTACGCCAAAAACCAATTTCCACCAACTATCGGACACGACCGACAACTACGATGACCGCCACTCGATACCTTGCTACCATCTGCTACCCCAGTTCGCCACCACCCTGACGGAGCACGCCCACATGCGCATTTTTCATCTCGCCGCCGCTCGTTCGGCCGCACCCTTCCGCTGTGCCAACCGTCCACCGGGGAACACCTAGAGAACAGCAATCCACTGCCGAAGCGCTCTGGACACCATCGGCCACGCCAACTAAGCCGCAGAACAAATACTCGAGGAGACGAGAGGTGGCACGCCGGGTTTTTTCAGTTTTCACTTTGCAAACGACTTTTGGCGAACCCAGCAAGTCCGCAACATCAATGCTCTGGAAGGCCAGAGGCTTGCAGCACCCAACGCGTGGGAGGAAATCAAGCGTAGCGGCGACGCAGCAGTCAAGAGGTGGGATTGCCACCAATCTTAAGGGCAAGAGTTGCGTAGTAGTTCTTGTTGGCTCAGAAACTGCCGATAGAAAGTGGGTCCGCCACGAAATATTGGAAGGTTGGAACAACAGCAAGGGAGTATTAGGTATTCGCATCCACAAACTACTCGATAAGGATAGCAACCCCTCCCCAATTGGATCTAACCCGTTTGAGAAACTTTCCATATCCAATAACAAAAAAACACTCGCAGACATTGTTCCTCTAAAGAACCCTGCTGGTGCCAACAGCAAGGCAGTTTACGCATCTATTGCAAACAACATAGAGACATGGATTGAAGAGGCTATTGAGATCCGAGGTTAAACAAACGTATTCGGTTACAAGACACCAAACCGGGATTAAACGCCCTAATGTATGAAATTGGTATATTTGGCTGCTTCCCCGCATCTGTTTCCGCAACACTTGCGCGAACAATTCAGGATATGGTGGCTGACTTTGGCCTCGTCGTTGGCCATGACCTATTGATTCATGGTAACTACCCAGGTCTGATTGGCCCGAGCGTTTGTATGTGAGGGATCGTGGGGGTCCGGGCTGGTAGCGGTGCCGGTGTTCTCAGAGGCGCAGTTGGGGGATTAGTTGCATCGGATCGGGATGCACCAGGGTCTGGAGGACGTTCCAGCCTTGCTTTCGGGCGGTGGCGATGACGGCACGCATTCTGGCGAAGTTGTAGGCACCCCTCTCGGAGCGGAAGCCACCGGAGATCTTCTGGCGCAGCTTGGCCATTCGGAGGTCACGTTCGGCCTCATTGTTCGTAAACGGCGTGCGCGGGTCGGTGAGGAATCGCAGGCATCCCTCCTTGTGCTTGCGGAGGCGGAGCGCGAGGTTATGACCGATGCGGCGTTTCTTTCGTCCGCGCTTGCCGGTCCGGAGCGGCGGCTGCGCCTCGTGGAAGGCGATGGCGTGGTCGAGGATGCGGGCCCAGGCCCGCGAGATCCGGGCCACCAGGGAGGCGGGCACGTCGCGGCCGTTCTCACGGGAGAAGCGGGTAGCCCTGTGTGCGCGCTCAAGGAGGCGGTGCATGCTCTTTGCCCAGTCTTCCTTCTCGATGTCGATCAGGGCCTGGAGTTCGCGCAGGTGATGGGCGTTGCAGGCGCCGTGGCGCACGCCCTTGAGGGTGAAGTAGGCGGCGTAATCGTCATGGATGAGGATGCCTTCGAGGTCCTTTTCGACATCGCCGCGTCCCGCGCCGATGCGCAGGACGGTCAGGAATGGGGTGCACAGCACGTGGAGCCAGCGGGTACGGGCGGCGATCCGCAGGCCGGTTTCGTCGAGGTGCTTGACCGGGACCGCTGTGCGGATCACGTCTGCGACATGGGCGAGGAAGGGCTCGAAGCGCCTGGCGGTTCGCCGGCCCATGGCGGTGATCGTGGCTGTGGAGATGGACACTGCGAAGAGGTCGCTCATGAGTTCGGCCAAGCGCTTCTCGGGAACGAACTGGGCGTACAGCAGGTAGCTCACCCAGGCGGTGATGCGTGGCCCGTACTGGACCGGGGCGGTCACGCCGTCCGGGAAGACGGCTCCTGTCACGGTGGCGCAGGCGCCGCAGAGGCAGCGATGGGCGCGGTGTTCGGTGACCTCCAGGGGGCGTGGCTCGGGCACATCGAAGACCTGTCGACAGACGGGCGCGCGGTGACGGTCGGCGTCCGACAGCGGTGCGCCGCAGCCCGAACAGGCGGAGGGGTCATGATCCACAACATGGTCCGGGCTCTCGGTCCGCGCCAGCGTCGTTCCCTTGTGGCCCGGCTGGCCGCCGCTTGGCCTGCCGGACTTGCCGCGCTGGCTTCGGGTGCGCCTCTGGGTTCCGCTCTTCTTGCGCAGGCCGTCGCTGGCGGGCGGCTTGCTGCTGGTGGTGCTGTCAAGCGCCGCGCTCCGCTCGAGCTCGGCGATGCGGTCCCGCAGGGTCGCGTTCTCCCGCTCGAGCGCGGCATTCTCCCGGACGAGCGCCGTGGCCAGGCGCAACAGCCCCTGGCCCCATTCCCGGAAGGCCTTGACGACTGTGGTTGCGAAGGATGAGGGGTCAAGAAGATCTTGCAGGCACGCGAAGGCCTCGTCATGGGCGGCGAGGTCCTCGTGCCAGCGCGACAGCGTCACGGGTCCTCGGCATCGACGGCCATCATGGCGGCCAGCACCGCGAGGCGTTCGCCCGCCGGCAAGGCCTTGTAACGCCGGCCCCAGTTGGCCGCCTTACGCTTGATGCGCTGGCGGTCGGTGAAGTTCCGGCCTGCGTAGCTCGCCCAATGCACCCGGTCGGGCGCGAAGTTGAACCACACGACCTCGGTCCGCACCTGGGCCTGGGTCGTCACCTGCAGCGCCAGACTGCGCCAGCCCGCCAGCATCTCGTCATAGAGCGCCGAGGGATGGCCCGAGACCATCACCTGGCAGGGCAGATCCTTGAGCAGGTCCAGGAGCGCGACATGGTCGACCTCCTCGTAGTCGAAGCGATAGCGCCGTGCCGAACGGCGGGTCGCGTGCAGATAGGGGGGATCGCTGTAGACCAGCTCCGGGCCCAGAAACGGGAACGAGGCCAAAAAGGCATGGGCACAGCCATGCACCAACTCGACCGGGTAGTCACAGGCAAAGGCCTCGAGCGCCTGCGCATCGCGGTCGATGCCGATCGAGCGCACGCCCGTTGGCTTGCGCTTCATCAGCGCACCGCCCCCCAGGTGGCTCTCGATGTAAACGCTGTGCGGCGGCATCAGCGCAATCAGCGCCTGGCACAGACCGCTCGTCGCCTTCGACCCAAAATATTCCACGCGCCGCTCCCGTCACACGAGAGCGCAACCCATAGACGCCCGATTCTATGGAGTCAAGAGACGATCAACGACGCGGCGGCGGAAACCCGGCCCCGGCGACCACCTACATCATCCTCTCGCGGTCAGGAGCGGGGTACCTGGGTAGTTACATACCGTTGTTGCTTTTCAAAACCCATCTGATTTTCAGAAAGATCCGTTGACGGAAGTCCTACAAGCTGGAGCTCGCGAGTTGTTGGCCCAAGCCGTTGAGGCCGAGGTCTCCGTGTTTTTGGGTAGCCATGCGGCGCTTGTTGACGCCGCCGGCCGCCGCCGGGTTGTCCGCAATGGATATCTGCCGGAACGCTTCATCCAGACCGGGATCGGCCCGGTGAGCGTGCGCCAACCCCGTGTGCGGGACCGGGGGGACGGCGCCATCCGCTTCACGTCGGCGATCCTGCCGCGCTATCTGCGCCGCGCCAAGAGCCTGGAAGACCTTTTGCCATGGCTGTATCTGAAGGGCATTTCCACCGGCGACTTCGGGGAAGCCTTGGCGGCGCTCCTGGGGAGCTCCGCGCCGGGGCTTTCGGCCTCCACGATCACCCGGCTGAAAGAGGTCTGGGGGGTTGAGGCGGAGCGCTGGCAACGGCGCGACCTCACGGCCAAGCGCTACGTCTATTTCTGGGTGGACGGCATCTATTTCAGCGCCCGCATGGAGGAAGAGAAGCAGTGCATCCTGGTGATCGTCGGGGCCACGGACAAGGGACAGAAGGAACTGATCGCCATCGCCGACGGCTATCGCGAAAGTGAGCAGTCCTGGCTCGAAGTTCTGCTCGATCTCAAGCGGCGCGGCCTTGAAATGGGTCCGCAACTGGCGCTCGGCGACGGCGCGCTCGGCTTCTGGAAGGCGCTCCGCCAAGTCTACCCAGGCGCCCGCGAGCAACGCTGCTGGGTTCACAAGACGGGCAACGTCTTGAACAAGCTGCCCAAGGGTCTGCAAAAGAAAGCCAAGGGGCGCCTGCAAGACATCTGGATGGCCGAAACCAGGAAGGATGCCGAGAGCGCCTTCGACTTCTTCCTGGAAGCCTACGGGCCGAAGTACGACAAGGCCGCGGCCTGCCTGGCCAAGGACCGCGACGTCCTGCTGACGTTCTACGACTTCCCCGCCGAGCACTGGAAGCATGTACGCACGACCAACCCCATCGAGAGCACGTTCGCCACGGTTCGTCTGCGCACCTACCGGACCAAGGGCTGCCTGTCGCGCAAGACGGCGATGGCCATGGTCTTCAAACTATGCCAGTGCGCTCAGAGAAAATGGAGAAAACTCGATGGATCGAACCATCTCGCCGAGATCATTCGCGGCGTCAAATTCGTAGATGGAGAACGCCAGGATCGCGCCGCCGCATGATCAGCCCATACACAACTTTTGACAATAGCTCGGGTCAGTCCGGAGTTCATCGATATTTCTGACTGTGCACCAGTGTTTCACATAGAAGACAGTTTCGCTTGGCGACTCTATGATGCTGGAACTTGGTTTACAGATCCGATTTTGACCTGAATCTGAGAGAGACTGATGGCAAAATACGGGATCATTTACATCATTAAGAATGAACTGCACCCCGCAGATATCTATAAGATTGGATACACCACAAATTGCATCCATGAGCGTGTAGACGCATTGAATAGGCAAACCTCAAACCCCGGAAAATTCAAGGTTTGCGGATATTTTCCCGTTACCGATGTAACTGAAGCGGAAAAGTTGTGTCATCGCCATTTGGAACAAGTGGGCTTTGAAAAACGAAAAGAGTTCTTTAAAGGTTCTATTAATCAGCTCTTGACAGAAGTTGAGAGAATTTGTTCTCCTTTCCAACCCAAGCAATTCATCTCCGAAGAGTATATGGACGGAGAAATAAATTCAGACAAGAAATCAAAGCAGAAAGAAACGAAATGTGATGCGTGTGACGGGGAAGGGAGAGTAAGAGAACAACAGGGTTTTTTCACTATTGAAAAGCCGTGTTTCGTTTGCGGCGGTGGTGGAATAGTTTGGATTTGAGAGTTCGCCGATAACGATCAATTGTATTTCTGGCGGCCTGAGCGTCAACCGGAATATACTTTAAACCAGCCGCCAGATTGCCCGACGAACCGGGGCCTCCTCATAGAACTCGTCGCTTAGGAAGCGAGAACTGAACGAAGCAACACTTATCGACCATCTCGGTATTCCTTCAGTGCAATTGCACCGGTTTCGCGCTTCCCGGTGTCGGACAGAAGCCCGAACTGTCAATCGGCGTCTGAGCCGCTTGGCCGAAGATGAACAGGGACCGCTCGTCGCCTACGTCGTACCAACGTGTTGATCGGCGTGGAATATTGACCCCCGATTGGGGGTAATCGGCGTCCAAAATTGACCCCCCATGGTTTGTTCGGCATTGTCACGTTAACAGCGTGGCTTCGGCACGGCCGGTGCTTTAGCGTCTCTGGATGTGCAAGATATCCTACCGTCGTCACCGCTTTCCACCGGTCATCATCCAGCATGCCGTCTGGCTCTATTGCCGTTTCACGCTGAGCTATCGGGACGTTGAGGACCTGCTTGCCGAGCGTGGTCTCGACATCTCGTATGAGACAGTTCGAAGATGGGTCTTGAAATTCGGTCGGGCCTATGCGCGGCGGATTCAACGTCGGCGGCCACGACCGACCGAACGCTGGCACCTGGACGAGATGGTCGTCGTAATTCGAGGGAGGCAGTTCTATCTCTGGCGTGCCGTGGACAGTGAGGGCGAAGTCCTGGATTTGCTGGTTCAATCCCGCAGGAACGCTCGGGCGGCAATTCGGCTGATGCGGAAACTCTTGAGGAAGCAGGGCTTCGCGCCGGCGACGATTGTAACCGATAAACTCCGCTCCTACGGCACCGCGATCCGTTTGCTTGCCCTCTCGGCTCAGCATGAGCAAGGCCTGCGAAAGAACAATCGGGCAGAAAATTCACATCAGCCGGTGCGACGACGAGAGCGAAAGATGCAGCGGTTCAAATCGCCCGCGTCCGCGCAGCGGTTCCTCGCCGTCCATGCGACCGTCTACAACCTCTTCAACGTCCAACGCCATCTGGTCTCCCGCCGAACACTCCGCCAATTCCGCGGCGACGCGATGAGACAGTGGCGGCAAGTGACGACCGTTGCATAATCTCCGGCGTCGGCGCCCACAAGCTGGCCAAATGGCGGTTAACGTGACAACGCCATGCGAGTATACAAAGGCGGCGTGAATATCGAGCAAGTGAAAGCTTCTATTCGTGGTAGAGCAGCTGTCGATATTGAGTTGGCACGGGTGGGTAATGCAATAGACCACAGTACACGACTCGTTCATGCTGGCTTTGGCCTGGGCACCTGGACTGGTGGTTTTCCGGGGACGAGGAAACGAATCAGCTCAATGGCTTGACGCCTGTCGATAGGATTGACGAGCTGTCGCCTTATCCACTCGAAACCGTATCGGAAGATGGATTTTGCCATCCTTTTGTGGGTTTTGAGGCGGATCGGCTCGGCCTCGTGGAGCTAATCGCCGACTTTGTGCGCCCAGCAGAAGGTGATGGAAAGGACGGCGGTGAGCTTGGAGTGTGGAACGGCGTGCAAAGTTGACCCCTGTTGAGGGGTGATCGGCGTCCAAATTTGACCCCCTGAGCCTGGCTAGTCCAAGTCACCTCGTTTTTGGGCGGACGAGGTGGTGGGGGATGTTGGTCGTGGAGACGATAGCGCGGATCCGGCGGGAGTATTTCGTCAAGGGGAAGCCGATCAAGGAGATCGTGCGGGACGTGAAGGTCTCGGGCAACACGGTGCGCAAGGTGATCCGTTCGCAGGCGACGGCGTTCACCTACGACCGGCGGGTCCAGCCGATGCCGAAGCTGGGGCCGTGGACGGCCGAGCTGGAGCGGATGCTGGAGGCCAACGAGACCAAGTCGAAGCGGGAGCGGCTGACGCTGCTACGGATCTCCGAAGCCCTCGAGGGTCTGGGCTATGGCGGCGGCTACGACGCGGTGCGGCGCTACGCCAAGGCGTGGCGGTGGCGCCGTTCGGCATCGACGGCGCAGACCTATGTGCCGTTGGTGTTCTCGCCGGGCGAGGCCTATCAGTTCGACTGGAGCCACGAGTACGTGGTGCTGGCGGGGGTGACGACCAAGGTCAAGGTCGCGCACGTCCGGCTGTGCCACAGCCGAATGTTCTTCGTCCGCGCTTATCCGCGCGAGAGCCAGGAGATGGTGTTCGACGCCCACGACCGGGCATTCCGGCTGTTCCAGGGTGCCTGCCGGCGAGGCATCTACGACAACATGAAGACGGCGGTGCAGACCGTCCTCATCGGCAAGGAGCGCGCGTTCAACCGGCGCTTCGTGCAGATGTGTGGCCACTACCTGGTCGAACCGACAGCATGCACGCCGGGAGCGGGATGGGAGAAGGGGCAGGTCGAGAACCAGGTCGGGATCATCCGCGGTCGGTTCTTCACCCCGCGGCTGCGCTTCAAGACCTACGACGAGCTCAACGCCTGGCTCTTGGACCAGTGCGTCGCCTACGCCCGGCGTCATCCCCACCCGGTGTTCAAGGACAGGACTGTCTGGCAGGTGTTCGAGGACGAGCGTCCGTCCCTGGTCGGCTATCGCGGGCCGTTCGACGGCTTCCACGCGGTCCCGGCGTCGGTGTCGAAGACCTGCCTGGTGCGCTTCGACAGCAACAAGTACAGCGTGGCGGCGCGCGCCGTCGGCCGTCCGGTCGAGGTCCATGCCTACGCCGATCGCATCGTCATCCGCCAGGACGGCGAGATCGTCGCCGAGCATGCCCGGCGCTTCGGCCGCGACCAGACCGTCTATGACCCGTGGCACTACGTGCCCGTGCTGGCGAGGAAGCCCGGTGCGCTTCGTAACGGCGCGCCGTTCAAGGACTGGGCGCTGCCCGGCGCCCTGGGTCGCGTGCGCGTCCGGCTCGCCGGCCACGACGACGGCGACAGGCAGATGGTCGAGATCCTCACCGCCGTGCTGGCGGATGGGCTGGCGGCGGTGGAGGCCGCCTGTGCCGAGGCGCTCGCTGGCGGCGTGTGCAGCGCCGACGTCGTGCTCAACATCCTCAATCGTCGGCGCCAGCCGTCCGAGACGGCGCCGATCCCGACGCCCGCGAACCTGCGTCTTCGCTTTGAGCCGGTGGCCGATTGCACCCGCTACGACCGCTTGAGGGGGGTCGGCCATGGAGCGCCATGAGGTCCTGGAGATGATGGCCGCACTCAAGCTCGCCGGCATGCGCGACGCGTTCGACGAGGTGCTCGCCGACGGCCTCAAGCGCCAGCATCCGATGCAGCGAATCATCGGCGAGCTGTTGAAGGCCGAGATCGCCGACAAGCAGGCGCGATCCATCAAGTACCAGATGAGTGGCGCCAAGCTGCCGCTGGCCAAGGAGCTGGCCGACTTCGACTTCACCGACACCCCGGTCAACGAGCCGCTGGTCCGCGAGTTGGCGGTCGGCGGCTTCCTGGCCAACCAGCGCAACGCCGTGCTGATCGGCGGCACCGGCACCGGCAAGAGCCATCTCGCCGTCGCCATCGCGCGGGCCTGCATCCGCGATGGCGCCCGGGGCCGCTTCTTCAACGTCGTCGACCTGGTCAACCGGCTCGAGGCCGAAGCCCGCGCCGGCCGTCAGGGCCGGCTCGCCGATCAGCTGGCCCGGCGCGACCTCGTCATCCTCGACGAGCTCGGCTACCTGCCCTTCGCCCAAACCGGAGGCCAGCTGCTGTTCCACCTCGTCAGCCGGCTCTACGAGCGCACCTCGATCATCGTCACCACCAACCTGACCTTCGGCGAATGGCCGTCCGTCTTCGGCGACGCCAAGATGACCACCGCGCTCCTCGATCGTCTGACGCACCACTGCGAGATCATCGAGACCGGAAACGACTCCTGGCGCTTCAAGAATCGGTCCTAAAGGCAACCGATCCACCTGCCGCCCGGTCACCCAGGTGGGCCCACAGGAACCTCCCACGCGCGGTCCGCCGCCAGCCGCGTGGTGGGCGCGTCGGCCCGCGCGCGGGCCCCTCCTATGGACTACCTGTACGACCTCCGCCGTGCATCCCCAAAGGGGTCAACATTGCACGCCGATAGGGGGTCAATGTTCAACGCCGATTGACAATTGATCATCAGCGTGCTCCGGTAGGGTCTGGCTGCGAGACCAACCTGACCGGAGAGAACACCGACTGCTATGCCAGAGTAGTTCAATAGTTCACTTGACTTGGCTTTGCCCCCGTTAGGCGGTCCATGTCCCAATAAGAGAGATTGATCAGGGTGAAAAGTATGACAAGAACGGTTTTTCGAGCAATCGTGGCCTGCGGTGTATTGTTGTCGTCGGCATGTGCGACCCCGGATGTCGTTTCGGTTCGACAGATTGGCGACGACAAATTGAATTGCGAGCAGATCAAGGAACAGTTTGCTGACGCGCAGGAATTCGAAAAGAAGGCCAGGAGAGAGAAAGGCGTAACGGGGACTAATGTCGCGGCAGCATTGTTTTTCTGGCCCGCCTTGCTGGCGACGTACACGAACATTGAAGAAGCGACGACAGCCGCGAAGGATCGGCAAATCCATCTCCAAAAAAAAGCCCAGAAAATGGGATGCTCTCTCTGAGAGTCCGACTCGAAATGAATCGAGTGTTTTCAGGCTCTTGCGAGGCGGCGCGTGAGGAGCTGGATGCTGGCGAGGAAGATCCAGGCCTCGGCGGTCTCGATGGCCGTCTCGAAGTCCTTGGCCAGCCGCCGGTTTCGATTGAGCCAGGCGAGCGTGCGCTCGACGACCCATCGGCGGGGCAGGAGTTGGAAGCCCTTCACGCCCGCGGGACGGTTGACGATTTACAGCGACCAGCGGCCGATCCGCTTCAGTGCGCCCTCGAGCTTGGGCCCGGCATAGGCGCCGTCGGCGAAGACGTGGCGCAGGCGGGGAAAGTGGCGGGGGGATGGCGGCGAACACCGCCGGCGCGCCGTCGCGGTCCTGGATGTCGGCGCCGTGGACCACGACCGCGACCAGCAGGCCGCCGGTGTCGGTGAGGATGTGACGCTTGCGGCCCTTGACTTTCTTTCCGGCGTCGAAGCCCCGGATACCGCCGCTTTCCGTGGTTTTTACGCTCTGACTGTCGATGATACCGGCCGACGGGCCGGCCGCGCGGCCCTCGGCCTCGCGCGCCGCGACCAGCAGTTGCCGGTTGACCTCGGACCAGGTGCCGTCGTCCCGCCAGAGATAAAAGTAGCGCTGCACCGTCGAGCGTGGCGGGAAGTCCCGGGGCAGCATGCGCCATGGACAGCCGCTACGCAGTAGGTAGGGGATCAGGTAGGGGATCGCGTTCACCACCTCGCGCAATGCCGTCGTCCGAGGCCGTCCCAGCGCTTTGGCGCGAGGCAGCAACGGCTCCAGCACCTTCCATTCTCCATCCGTCAGGTCGCTTGCGTAGCGCAGCAGGTCGCGTTCATACTTCGGGCGAGTGATTTTGGTCCACATGTTGTGTCTCCCTGGTTGCTAAATACAAACAGTGAATCACAACTGACTGAAATCACTCAACTCTTTTCGGGCCAGACACTAAGGATTTGGAACAACGAACGGCACCAACCCTCACCTCGCGTTGCTTCACCATAGCGAGGTGCCCGCAGGGCTCCTGGATGAGTTTTGCACCAGTGTGAGCGTCGACTCTCTCAGATTCGAGAGAGTCTCTCGACCTGAACCAAGCCCGCAGATGGGCATCGAATGGCTTGCCTTTCCGGCTATAGCGGTATTCCTGCTGAAACCTTATTTCGACAGCTTTATGAAGGAGGCAGGAAAGGACCATTACCACGTTCTCAAGAGGGCCTTGAAAGCGCTTTGGGGGCAATTACCCTCGAAGGATCAAGAATTTCGGGTCGCAATCGTAACTGCATCAAGCGTGAAGAAGCTTGAGTACTCCATGCTGTTCGCAATATACGCAGCATTTGACGATGGAAAGCTGCTAAAACTTCTGATTCCCGAAGAGTGTTCGGAAGAGGAATATTCCGCGAGCATAGAAGCATTCCTAGATTTCGTTGAGTCATATCACGCCGGAAAATCAAAAAACAAAATTGCAATCAATCTGAACTCCGAAAGAGGAAGCGGAAATATTACTCTTGTTGCTTACGACGAAAAGAGTAAGTCTCTACGAAATGTTCGTATAAAGTCTGGTTCAAGTGGCGGCAAGAATGATGATGGCTAGAAGGTCTACATCAAAAAATTTCTGATGTACGACCATTGAGGGGATATACCTGCTTCCTGTAGTTCATATCCATTTAGCGTCCCTATCTGGTTAAAGCAGGATGGGCTCCGAATGTTCTTGATATGTTCTCCATAGAGGTGTAGGCTGATCGCATCGGCTGGAGCTTTTGGAGGACTATTCGATGAGCGGGATATTGGAGTTCCTCGAACGCCATGGATCGGAGGCGGACTGCATCGAGGCGCTGGCTCGGCTGCGCTGGCCGCAAGGCTACGTCTGGGCGCGTTGCGGCGAGAGGCGGAACTACCAATTGAAGACGCGGCCGCGGGTCTTCGAATGCGCCGGTTGCGGCCATCAGGAATCGGTGACCGCGGGCACGGTCTTCCACCGCACCCGCACACCGTTGCGCAAATGGTTCCTGGCGGCGTGGTGGATGGGGCGCGACAAGCGCGGGGTCTCGGCGCTGTTTCTGTCGCGAGAGTTGAGCCTGCGCTACGACACCGCCTGGCTGATGGCCCACAAGCTGCGCCATGCCCTGACGGAGCGCCCGGAGTTCCCGCTGGAGGGCTTGGTCGAGGTCGACGAGAGCTATTACGGCGGGCGGGGCAAGCCGGAGAGCCGGGGGCGCGGGCTTTCCAACCCGAACAAGAGCCTGTTGGTGATGGCGGTCGAGAAGTGGCCGGTCGGGTCGGGCAAGGGCATCAAGGGGAGCGGCTTCGCCGCCGGCGCCGCGCGGCTCGCCATCCTGCCCGAGGCCACCGCCCGTGAGTTGGGCGACTTCGTGCGCGCCTCGGTGAAGCCGGGAAGCCGCCTCGACAGCGACGCTTTCAAGAGTTACGCCAAGCTTGGCGATACTTATCGCCACCAGCCCGTCGTTCAAGGCCAAGGCAAGAACGCCGAGCAGCTCATGCCGGTCGTCCATGTCCTGTTTTCCAACGTGAAGACGTGGCTCAACGGAACCTACCACGGGGTGAGCGCCAAGCATTTGCCGCGCTACGTCCGGGAATGGAACTACCGCTTCAACCGGCGCAAACGCATCTTCGACCTTGCCGATTTCGTGTTGCACCGCGCCATGACCCGACCGACCATCACCTACAGGGAACTGGTCGACGGTATACAATCGCAGGGAGCGCTGCCTGCCTTAACCGGATAGGGACGCCATTTAGAGTCGATGGCTACAATTCTCTCATGCTCATGTTTTCGATCGCAAAAATCTCGTCCTTTCTGAGTAATATAAATCGGCGTGACGGTTTTGCCCAGGCCAAAGCCAGCATCTCGATTTCGATTGGTGAAATGGTCAACCAGACACAGTCGAGCTACGCTCCCGCTTGTGGCATTCAATATAGCCGGCCTCCAGTATTCGTCCTAAAAGAATGCGCATAAATGATGGCCACAATGTGGGTTTCTCGGGTACGCCCAGCGCTCGCATTTATACGCTTCAAAAATTCTCTCATGCTCATGTTTTCGATAAAATCTCGTCCTTTCTGAGTAATATAAATGTGATCTGGTGAAATGGTCAAACCAGACACAGTCGAGCTACGCTCCCGCTTGTGGCATTCAATATAGCCGGCCTCCAGTATTCGTCCTAAAAGAATCGCATAAAAGCCACAATGTGGGTTTCTCGGGTTCGCATTTATACGCTTCTACGTCAAGCTCCAACTGTGAGAACTTGTCGTGAATGAAGCGCAAATTTGCCTTATAAAGAGTTAAACTCTTGCGATCAATATCTCCTCGATCAGCGCGACGATGACAGTTGGGACATAGTGCAATAAGGTTTTCGTATTTGTGCTCTCGGCAAATCGTCCAAGGAACAATGTGATGTATGTCAATTTCGATATGGCGACAGGTGGGTATGGCGCAGCGATGGCCAGCTTCGACCAAAACGCGGCGTCTGGTTTCCGCCGGAATTGGTGGTCGGGGTTCGGTTTTCCCGCGTTTGGACATTGAAGTCTTCGACCACGTTAGAGGTGCGAGTCACTGGGACAGTGTATGCCGCATCCGCATCTGCACTGCAATGATTCGGCCGACTTGCTCCGCCGCCTCGACCAGGTGCCCATCTGCAAGGTGGGCGTAGCCGGCGGTCGTGCGGTGGCGGCGGTGCCCGAGCAGCTTACCGACCAGTGGCAGGTTTTCGCCCGCCATGACCGCCTGGCTGGCCGCCGTGTGGCGCAAGTCGTGCAGGCGGAGCCTACCGAGCTTCGCATCCGCGCAGGCCGTTCGCCAACAGTTCGTGAGAACCCAGAGACCCCTGCCTTCGGCATGGCGCGGAAACAGGAACGCGTCCGGGTCTCGGGGACCGGGCAGCGCCTCGATCAGCGCCCGCGCGGCTTCGCCAAGCGGCCCGGCGCGCGGGCCGGTCTTCGAATCGCGGAGGCGGATCGCGTCCTCGCCGATATCGCGCCAGCGCAGATTGAGCACTTCGCTGCGGCGGCAGCCGGTGAGGGCCAGCAGGCGGATCGCCGCGACGGCCTCGGGCCAGCGAGTCTCGTGCGTGTCGAGCGCGCGCCCGAGCCGGGCCAGCTCATCGGCGTCGAGGAACCGGGCGACCTGCTTCCTCGGGTTCTTCGTAATGCCGAGACAGGGGTTGGTGTCCCGCTCGCGCCAGCCCCACTCCTCGGCCCGGAACATCATCGCGCGCAGTATCTCGAAAGCGCGGTTGGCCGCGCCGGGCTTGTCCTTGCTGGCCGCATCGAACCACGCGGCCACGTCCTCGGGGCCGATGCGGTCGAGCGGCACCCTGCCGAACGCGGGCAGAATGCGGGCCTTGAGATAGATGCGCATGGTCCTGCGCCCGGAGGGCTTCCAGTGCGGTTCGCAGCGGCGCAGATACTCGTCCGCGAACTCCCGCAACGTCGGGGTCTCTTTCTCCCGCTGGATGTCGTCTGGCCGACCGCGGCGGCGCCACGACGATCATGACAACCAACTTCGATCTCTTGCTTGAGGCTGCCGCCAAGCGCCTTCGTGTGCCAGTTGTCAAACGGCTTTCAATATTGACCGACGAACGGCCGAAAACGGCTATTCGTGACAATGGGCCGCTCCAAGGCAGGATTTTGTCACGACGGCAGGGTCGAGCAGGGGAAGGTGGGAACGCTCCGCACCGCCAGAAGCGCTACGATGCCGTGTCTTGAAACCCAACATCGGGAGCATCTCCCATGGCAGTATCCCCGCCTCCGGCGCCTTCGTCCATCGATCTTTCCGGCCTGCCTCCTCGGGTCGTCGAGGCGGCCGCCCGGGTGCTCGCACTGTGTCGCGAGGAGCTTCGTTCCGAGCCGCGCCCCGAGGCGCCCGAGGAGGTCGAGTTGCGGGTGCGTGAGGCCACGAACGAGTTCGCTCGCGATGTCATGGGCGCCGTCATCGAGAACCGGGACGATGGCGCTTCCCGGATCGAGCGGGACGGGCAGAGCTGGTTCCGGGTCGCGGTGACGCCGAAGACGATCATGACCTCGCTCGGTCCGGTGACCTACCGGCGAGCGCGTTACCGCAGCGGCGCGAGCGGGGCATCGCCGGTGCCGGTCGACGAGAGCCTGGGCCTCGTCGACGATTACCTGACGCGGCCGGCGGCCGAGCTCGGTCTGCTGATGATGGGTCACTGCACGGCCCGGGAAGCGGCGGCGTTCTTTGCGAAGACCGGCGCCATGACGCCGTCGGTGAGCACCCTGCAGCGCCTGACCCTGAGCATGCACGAATGCTGGGAGAGCCTCGGCCCGGAGACGCTGGGCAGCATCCGTGAGGCCGAGGGCATACCGCAGGACGCGACCACCGCCTCGGTCTCCCTCGACGGCGTCATGGTGCCGCTGAGACCCGGCGAGGACGGTCGCGCCAAGGCCTCCTGGCGCGAGGCCGCCTGCGGCACGGTCTCCTTCCACGACGCCGAGGGCAAGCGCCTGAAGACCCTCTATCTCGGCCGCATGCCGGAGAGCGGCAAGCTCACGCTGAAGGCGCAGCTTGCAAGCGAAGTCGCACACATCAGGCGAGCACGCCCCGAGATCGGGATCGTCGCTATCGCCGATGGCGCCGCCGACAACTGGACCTTCCTGGAGACCCTGTCGCCCGAAACCGAGGTGATCGACTTCTGGGTGGAAGAGCAGCTGCCCGCCGGCCTGGGCGAAGGGCGATGCCGGTAGCCGAGTTCGTCGAGGATGACGAAGTCGCGGCGTACGAGCTGGCATCGCGCGGTGCGGCCCTGGCGTCCGGCGCGGAGCTCGGCCTCGAGGTGGTTGACCAGGTCGACGACGTTGTAGCAGCGGCCCCGGGCGCCCTTGCGGATGCAGGAGCGCGCGATGGCGACGGCGAGATGGGTCTTGCCGGTGCCGGTGCCGCCGACCAGCACGATGTTGCGCTGCCGCCGACCAGCACGATGCCCTCCAGGAAGCCGCCGCCGGCGAGCTCCTGGATCAGGGGCTCGTTGACTGGCGAGGCGGCGAAGTCGAAGTCGGCCAGCTCCTTGGCCGTTGGCAACCTGGCGGACGCAATCTGGTACTTGATCGAGCGCGCCGTCTTGTCGGCGATCTCGACCTGCAGCAGCGTACCGATGATCTGCCGCACCGGATGGCGGCGCTTGAGCCCGTCGGCGAGGATATCGTCGTAGGCGGCGCGCATGCCCGCGAGCTTCAGCGCCGTCATCATCGCCAGCACCTCATGACGCTCCATGACCGGCCTCCCTCAGGCGATCGTAGCGCTGACAGTCGGCCACCGGCCGGTGGCGAAGCCGCGGGCCCTCGGGCGTCGGGATGGTCGCCGGCGGTGCCGGCTGGCACTGCCGGGCGAGGATGTTGAGCACGACGTCGGCGCTGCGGGCGCCGCAGTCGAGCGCCTCGGCACGGGCCGCCTCGACCGCCTCCAGTCCGTCCTCCTGAACCGCCGCGAGGATCCTCACGAACTGCCTGTCACCGTCGTCGCAACCCGTCAGCCGGGCCCGTATGCGGCCGAGCGCGCCGGGCAGTTGCCAGCCCTTGAAGGGCGCGCCGTTCCTCAGCGCACCAGGCTTCCGCGTCAGGATCGGCACGTAGTGCCACGGATCGTAGGCGATCTCGCCGCGCCCGAAGCTCCGGGGATGCTCGGCGACGGTCTCGCCGTCCTGGCGGATGACGATCCGATCGGCGTAGGCCCGCACGTCGACCGGCCGCCCGACGGCACGGGCGGCGACGCTGTAGTGGTTGTTGTCGAAGCGCACCAGACAGGTCTTGGACACCGCCACCTCGGTGGCGTGGAAGCCGTCGAAGGGGCCGCGATAGGCCATCAAGAAGGGCCGCTCCTCCTCGAACACCTGCCACACCGTCTTGCTCTCGATCGTCGGATGCGGCCGCTTCTTGGCGTCCTCGATACACCGATCCATCAGCCACTCGTTGATCTCGACGTGGGAGCGGCCCCGCGGGATGGGCACGAACAGGCGGCCGCGGATGTCACCCACCTGCCTCTCGACCTGCCCCTTCTCCCAGCCCGCACCCGGAGTGCACGCCACCGGCTCCACCAGATGGTGGGAGCACAGCTCCAGAAAGCGCCGGTTGTAGGCGCCCTCCTTGCCGACGAAGACCATGCTCACCGCCGTCTTCATGTTGTCGTGGATGCCCCGTCGGCAGACCCCGCCGAAGAAGTGGAAGGCCCGTTCGTGCGCCTCGAACACCATCTCCTGGCTCTCGCGCGGGAAGATCTGAACCAGCTGCATGCGGCTGTAGCAGAGCCGCATGTGCGCCGCCTTCACCTTGGTCGTCACACCCGACAGGCGCGCGTACTCGTGGCTCCAGTCGAACTGGTAGGCCTCGCCGGGATCGAAGCTCAGCGGCACAAAACCCTGCGACGGCGACAACAGCCGCCACCGCCGACGCCAGGTCCTGGCGTAGCGGCGCACTGCGTCGTAGCCGCCGCCATAGCCCAGAGCCGCAAGGTCTTCATGAATCCGCAGCAGAGACAGCCGATCCCGGCGCGGCTTCTTCTCGTTGGCCTCCAGCTGGCGCTCGAGCTCATCCACCCACGGTCCAAGCTTCGGCATCGGCTGGATCTTGCGCGCGTAGCTGTACGAGGTCTCATCGCCCCGCACCACCTTGCGCACCGTGTTCTTCGAAACCCTCAAATCCCGGGCGATCTTCTTGATCGGAACGCCCCTCACCAGATGATCCCGACGGATCCGTGCGATCGTTTCCACTACCAGCATCTCCCCCACCTCGTCTGTGCAAACAACGAGGTGTGTTAAAAATCACAAAACCAGGGGGGTCAATTTTGGACGCCGATTACCCCACCAAGGGGGTCAATATTCCACGCCGATCAACAATCGGGCACCGCAAGTCAATCCTCGTCACCTTTATCCAAGGCGGGAATCCCAGGAACCGGGGGAACTCCGGGAACTCCGGGAACTTCGGGGACTCCAAACTCCCTTTTCACCAGTTCGTCTAGCGCTTCCTGATCGCTATCGGAGCTATACCCGAAAGTTGGTGATGGGATGAGATGAGGGCGGCGTATCCTGGCGATGTTGGAGTCGCTATTTTCCACGAAGGAGGGATACGCCATGAGAGAGGATACAATCGTCCAGTTTCGCCAACCAGGATCATTTGAGGACGATCCGCTGACGGAGGTTTTGCGTCTTGGTGCGCGGCGTTTACTTGGGCAAGCGGTGGAGGCGGAAGTTGCCGGTTTTGTCGAGGCGTATGCGCATCTGACGGACTCGGCCGGCCGCCGTCGGATCGTACGCCACGGGCATTTGCCGGAGCGCGAGATCCAGACCGGCATTGGTCCGGTTGCGGTGCGCTGTCCCAGGGTGCGCGACCGAGGCGCCGGCGAGACGGGGCCGCGGATTCGCTTCACCTCACGGATCTTGCCTCCCTATCTCAGGCGCGCCAAGTCGATCGAGGAACTCCTGCCCTGGCTTTATCTGAAGGGCATCTCCACGGGCGATTTCTGCGAGGCGCTTGCGGCGCTCTTGGGGCCCGAGGCGCCGGGGCTCTCGGCCTCGACCATTGCCCGCCTCAAGGAGGTCTGGCAAGGCGAGCTGGAGCATTGGCAACGGCGCGATCTCTCGGCCAAGCGTCATGTCTACTTCTGGGCCGACGGCGTCTACTTCTCACCACGGCTCGACCATGACAAGCAATGCATGTGCGTGATCATCGGTGCTGACGAGCTGGGCCGCAAGGAGCGGCTGGCGATCGCCGACGGCTACCGGGAGAGCGCCCAGTCCTGGCGCGAAGTGCTGCTCGATCTCAAGCGCCGCGGCCTGGCGATTGCGCCCGAGCTGGCCACCGGCGACGGGGCGCTCGGTTTCTGGAAAGCCTTGCGCGAGGTCTACGGGACGACGCGCGAGCAGCGCTATTGGGTGCACAAGACCGCCAACGTGCTCAACAAGCTCCCGAAGTCCGTCCAGCCACGCGCCAAGCAGCACCTACAGGACATCTGGATGGCCGAGACCCGCGCGGTGGCCGAGAAGGCCTTCGACTTCTTCCTCGAGGCCGATGGCCCCAAGTACGACAAAGCGGTGGCCTGCCTGGCCAAGGACCACGACGTGTTGCTCGCCTTCTACGACTTCCCGGCCGAGCACTGGAAGCACATTCGCACCACCAATCCCATCGAAAGCACCTTTGCGACCGTGCGCCTCAGTACCACCAAGACCAACGGCTGCCTCAGCCGCATGACGGCGCTCACCATGGTCTTCAAGCTGTGCCAGTCGGCCACCAAGAAGTGGCGCCGCCTGGACGGCCCGCACCAGATCGCCGACATCATTCAAGGCGTCAAATTCAAGGACGGAGAAAAGCTAACCGAACGCGCCGCCTGAAACCTGCGTCACTAACATTTGACAATAGCTCTCGCTATCGCCGTTATCCTCCGATGGTGGTTTCGACCTGCTCATGTGGTTTTATCCGGTCAGAAGTGGGCCCGCTCCCAGAAAGTCCGCATTCACCCTCCGGTCGCAGGCCCATTCTAGCGTACGCGTCGACAGCCTCCCGCACCACGCTTGGTGCCCAAATGCCGAGACGGGGTTCGGGGTCGACCTCGGTGCAAGCTACCGAAGTTGCTCTCCCTCGTACACCGCACTGAAATGATCGGCGAAGTCGAATCCGTCTAAAATAACATGGTCGGCGGTTTGATAGTCTGCCATGAGAGGAAATTCAATGCTCTTATGGTCTTTTTCGCTGTGAGCGAACCACATTATCCTATACTCTCGATCGTACTTGTACGGGGTTATGGGTTTTGTGAAGACACGATCGATATCCAATACACCGCTGTTTGCGACTTCGTCAATAGTGTCCCTGAATTCTCCGAACGATTGAAGAAGTACTTTTCTGTCTCCGTACGCAATTGCACCAGATAACGCGAACAAATGAGCCTTTAAGTTCAAGTGATCGCGGAGCCGATCCGTCAGCATCTGACAGGTCCGTCCTGGAGAGCTAAGGCATAGGGTCGGTGTTCCTTCTGGTAGTTTCAGGTTTGTCCTGATTTGCTCAAACAGCATGTTTCTCTTTTTCCTGCTCAGGCTCTTTGGGACCATAGACAGGGACATCGATAGTGGATTTCCCATCACGAGTTTTCTTTCGCTGGTTAAACTCCCAGTCCCGGATAGCGCAGTTATTTTCTTCCCCGGAAGTAACCTAAGACGCCAATACTTTCGTCATTTCTGACGACCCATTTCCCACTATTCTGGTTCTCCCACCGAATTTGTGCCGAGACCTCTCCCTTATCACTCCGTGCATCGTCGAATCCCTTGTTTCGTTCGATAGAACCTATCAGTACGGTGCCTGATTCGCATTTCGGTAAGTCGCTTTTGTCAACGAAACGGATGAAGTGACAATTCGATGCCGTTTTGTAATCTATTCCTCCTATGCAATATCGGGGCGCTTTGGTCATCGGTCTGAATTCCCGTTTCTCCTAGCTAGCGTTGCGGTAGTGGAGATTGTACTACCAGTTGCCACCGAGGTGACGCGAATGTCGACGAAATCCCACATCACTTTAGCGGTTGCGGATAACCGGCTTCCGTGCTTCGCACAATACTCACGCGCCACTCGCGCCGTTAGGTGAAGGCGAATGACGGTTACTGGCCAATCAGAATTTCGAGTTTCGGCGGGCTGATCATGCCGTCAACGCAGACGCCTCAACGTTTCCGTTGAGTATGTCCGCGCCGATGCTGTCGGCGACTCGGGCCGACGATGCTTTGATCGAATTGCACGCCACATGTGCATATGGCGAGGTCGTATCGATCTTGTTGTGGCCCAAGAGCTTCCCAATCATGCTGAGGCTATCCCCCAAGGCCAGCGCCCGCGAGGCGAATGACTGCCAACTATCACACGGAAGTTCGAATTCTGGAGCCCTGACACGCGGATAGCGGCGCTCCATCTGCCCCACGATCGCCGTATCTCATCTAGCGGCGTCGCCAAAGCCGCCGACCCGTACTCCGCCGCGAAGAGACCGAGTCCGGCGCCCGTCGGTAGAGGCGCGGACGCCGGAGCGAGGCCCCGCGCTGCGCTCGCGCAACGCATTCAGACGGGGATCGCCGCCATGACCGACACGAACATCACCGAGCAGCACCGACACGCATTCGAGGCGTTGACGAGCGGCCGCTACGACAACTTTGCCTTGTTCAGTTGCACGGTCGACGGCCTGCCGGCCGCGGCCATTGTCACCGTACACCAGTGTGCGCCTGCCGAGGACGGTGGAGAGCCGGAGTACGTGCTCCAGCCGCTCTTCGTGAGCGTAACCGCGGCAATGAAGGTTGCCGACCACGACGGAGTCGAGGCATGAGCGGCGTCCCGCCGCTCCGCCGCCCGCCCGAATTCGTCATCCCCCGCCAATGCCGGAACCTGATCGAACGCGGCGCCCTGGTCGCCGTCAACAGCAGCGGCGGCAAGGACAGCCAGGCGATGACGATCCTGCTCTCGCGGTTCGTCGCCCGCGAGCAGATGCTCGTCGTTCACGCGCCGCTCCGCGAGGTCGAGTGGCCGGGCACCATCCGGCACATTGAGGCCACGCTTCCCGACGGCGCACCGCTGATCCTCGCACCCGTCACCTCCGGCAAGTCGCTGCTCGACAGCATCGAGGAACGGGGCCGGTTCCCGTCGCCATCGGTTCGCTGGTGTACGAGTTCGACGAAACGCGGACCCATCGAGCGGGAGCTGCGCCGCCATCTCAAATCCCGCCCCCAATCCGGCGGGCGGCTGGTGAACGCCATGGGCATGCGCGCGGAAGAGAGTGCGGCGCGCGCGAGGAAGCTCCCCTGGAAACGCAGCGACCGCAACTCCAGGGCGGGGCGGTCCTGGTTCGACTGGCTTCCGATCTTCGATCTCACCGAGGCCCAGGTCTTCGACGTCATCCGCGCCGCCGGCCAGTCGCCGCATCCGGCCTACGGGATGGGAATGTCGAGACTGTCATGCGTGTTCTGCATCATGGCCTCGCGCGCCGATCTCCGCACCGCCGCGCGATTGCAGCCGGCGCTCTACCGCCGCTTTGTCCGCCTTGAAGAGCGCATCGGCCACACGCTCTCGCCGACCGGGGTCCCCTTGCCGGCTCTGACCGGCGTGCCGGTCCAGCCCGACCCCGGCGCATGCCGCTTCGAGCGGAGCGCCTTCCCCTTCGCCGGACCGTAAGACCGACCTTCCCGCCGAGACCCGCCGGCCCGCCGCGCCCATCGAAACCTTCCGCGACACGTCGGTCGCCCCGTTGCACCGGGAGATGCCTCGCCTGCGCCGCATCTGTTCCTGGCACCGTCTGCGAAGCCGCCTGACCGCCGTATCGGCGAAACCGCCATGCGGTTCCCGCCGCTCGCTCCACAGCGCCATGAGTCAGAGGGGCGGCTCGGACCGGGGCGAAGGCCGGGCGCCCGGAGGGTGCCCGCGCCGCCTCCCCGCCATTCCGGAGTCCTGTCCATGACCCAACCCGCAACCATTTCCGCGGACTACACCCTCCGCCCCAGCGAGCTCTCCGCGACCCTCGCCCTCCTGGTCGAAGCCCGCCAGCCGACCATGGTCTGGGGGCCGCCCGGCTCGGCAAAGTCGATGATCGCACAGCAGGTCGCGGCAGACGGTGGCCGCGAATATGTCGACGTCCGGGCGCTCCTGCTCGACCCCGTCGATCTGCGCGGCATCCCCTGGCGCGACGCCGCCGACCGCACCCGCTGGGCGCCGCCGGTATTCCTGCCGCCGACCGACGACACCGGCCTCTGGCTCATCAACCTCGAAGAGCTGCCTTCCTGCGTGCCGATGGTCCAGGCCGCTCTTTATCAGCTCGCGCTCGAACGCAAGGTCGGCGAGTACGAGCTCCCCGAGGGCGCATCGCTCACCCGGCGCACGATGGCGGCCTCTTCATCGTTGATCGTGCGTTCGCCCCAGACGGGCTCGTCGGCGCCGTCGGTGATCTTCGCCACGTCGTAGCGGTAACACAGGCCGCCCCCGGAGTGGCCCTTCTCGACCCGGCCGCGCAGGCCGCGCCGGGTCTTGGCCGCCAGGTCCTTCAGGAACAGCGCGTTCATGGTGCCCTTGAGGCCGGCATGGAGTTCGGTGATCTTACCCTCGGCCAAGGTCCAGATTGGCACCCCGGCGAAGCGCAGGTGCTTGCCGACTACGCGGAGGACCGTCTTGGCGCGGCTTGCCGCCGTCACCGTCCCTAGTTTACCCGCTGTTTCCCGCCCGGGCCAGCGATCCGTGTGAAACCGGGCCGTGGCGGCGCTACCGGGTATTCGGTCGGGTCGTCGGAACATTCGATCCGGGGGATTCTCCAAGCTCTGATTCTGCGCGTTCCGCGGCGTCAAAAAGGAGTTTGACGCAATCGGATGAACTGGTCATTATCACTGGGATTCAAGGGTGCCGGACAACGTCCGGGCCTTCAGGTTGAAGTCGTGAATTAAACAGGGAGCGTCTACCATGAGACCTTTAGAATGTATTAACTGCGACCCTTGTGGTCGCTTCTTTTACCGTCGCGGCGTCGGCGTCGGCGGGAACGCTTGAAGACGTCAAGGCCCGCGGCGTGTTGCGCTGCGTCGTCAGCACCGGCATCGCCGGCTTCGCCTACCCGGACGCAAACGGTGTCTGGAAAGGCTTCGACATCGATTTCTGCCGTGCGACTGCCGCGGCGGTCCTGGGGGATGCGAGCAAGATCAAGGCGGTCACCTCGACCGGCAAGACCCGGTTCACCCTGCTTAACTCGGGTGAGGGCGACGTGCTGTGGCGGAACACCACCGTCACCTTCTCGCGCGATGTCGGCGTGAAGCTTCGGTTCCACGGCATCAACTACTATGACGGCCAGGGCTTCATGGTGAGCAAGGAGCTTGGCGTGAGCAGCGCCAAGGAACTCGACGGCGCCTCGGTCTGCATCCAGACCGGCACGACGACCGAGCTCAACCTGGCCGATTACTTCCACGCCAATGGCATGAAGTACGAGGCCGTGACCATCGAGACCAACGACGAGGCCCGGCAGAACTACACTGCTGGGCGGTGCGACGTCTACACCACCGACGCCTCGGGCCTGGCCTCGACCCGGTCGACGTTCACGGATCCGGAGAATCACATCATCCTGCCCGAGATCATCTCGAAGGAGCCCCTCGGTCCGGCCACCCGTCACGGTGACGACCAGTGGTCCGACATCATAACCTGGGTCCTCAACGCGACGGTCACGGCCGAGGAAAAGGGCGTCACAAGTGCCAACATCGACTCGATGAAAAAATCCAAGGATCCCGAGATTCTGCGCCTCTTGGGCGTGGAGGGCAGCCAGGGTAAAGAGTTGGGCCTCAGCACGGACTGGGCGTACAACATCATCAAGTCGGTCGGCAACTACGGTGAGATCTTTGAGCGCAATATTGGCGTGAAAACGCCCATCGGTCTCGAGCGCGGCCTCAACGCCCTGTGGATAAACGGCGGACTTCAGTACTCGCCGCCGTTCCGTTAATACAAAGGCGCATCGTCGATCAATTTAGAAGCGTGCCGGCGCCCTCTCGGGTTCCGGAACGCTTTTTATCCCTTGTCTCTTGCATTTCCATGTACGTTCTTATTAGCTTACCTGCTTGGATAGGGAACCCATAAAAACGAACGTCATGGCTGCAATTTCCAAGACAGGTCCCGACACACGCAACTCGATCGCGCGCCTTTGGCGCGATAAGGAAACCCGGTCCGTCATCATCCAAATCGTGACGCTGGTGGTGATACTCACCGCCGTCGCGCTCATCCTCCGCAACGTCGTAATCAACCTCGAAGCGGTCGGAAAAGTGTTTAGTTTCGACTTCTTTCTTTACCCTGCCGGTTACGACATTACGTTTTCGCCGTTTATCGACTACAGCTCGAGGTCCACACATCTGCAGGCCGCCGTCGTAGGCCTTCTCAACACCCTGCTGGTCGCCGCGTGCGGCATCGTTCTGGCGACGGTCATGGGCTTCACCATGGGGATCCTGCGGCTCTCCAAGAACTGGCTGGTCAACCGTCTCGTTTATTGCTTCCTGGAATTCACGCGCAACGTTCCGGTCCTCCTGCACATCCTGTTCATCCACGGGCTCGTCGTCACCCTCTTGCCGGTGCCCAAGAAGGCGGTGGTTTTCGCTGATTCCTTCTTTCTCACGAACCGGGGATTCTTCATTCCCCAGCCCGTTTGGGAACCGGGGGCCGGGATCGTCGCGGCGGCATTCGTGATCTCGATCGTTTTCGTTGTCTTCTTCATACGTTGGGCGAAAAAGATCCAGGACGAGATGGGCCGGATTTACCCCGTTTTCTGGGTATCGACGGGAGCGATCGTGGGGGTGACGGCGCTCGCTTTCCTTGGCGCGGGCATGCCGCTTTCCTGGGCTGTTCCCGAGCTTAAGGGGTTCAATTTCAAGGGCGGGGTGTCGATCAAACCCGAGTTCATCGCGCTGTGGCTGGCGCTTTCCTATTACACATCCTGCTTTATCGCGGAGATCGTGCGCGCCGGCATCATGGCGGTCAGCCACGGGCAGACCGAGGCCGCTCATGCGCTTGGGCTCCGTCCCAACAGGACGTTGCAGCTCGTCATTATCCCGCAAGCCCTTCGCGTGATCGTGCCGCCGCTCACGAGCCAGTACCTGAATATCACCAAGAATTCCTCTCTGGCGATCGCCATCGGCTACATGGACATCGTCGCGACGATCGGCGGTATCACCCTGATGCAAACCGGCAAGGAAATGGAGACGATGATCGTCGTTCTCCTGATCTATCTGACCATCTCATTGCTGATCTCGGCACTCATGAACTGGTACAACAAGAAGATGGCGCTGGTGGAGAGATGAGCCATGGCTGACGCCGCGCAAACCTACGAAGCCGGCAAGCATCCGGAGCTGCCGCCGCCGCGCAGCGAAGTCGGTGTCCTCGGATGGGTCAGACACAATCTGTTTTCCTCGCCGTTGAACACGGTGATGACCCTCCTGGCCATTTGGTTCCTGTGGTGGCTGATACCGCCGCTGTTCGATTGGATCGTGCTGGACGCGATCTGGACGGCGGACTCGCGCAAGGAATGCTGGGACAAGATGGAGGTGCCGGAGGGCGCCGCCTGCTGGGCCTTCATCAAAAATCGGCTGCAGCTTTTCATTTACGGGTTCTATCCCGAAGCCTCGCGCTGGCGCGTGAACCTATCGTTCGTGCTCCTGGTAATGGCGATCGTGCCGGTGCTTTACGACAAGATGCCGGGCCGGAAATTCGGGCTCTTGTACGCGGTGGCGTTCCCGTTCGTCGCCGGCTGGCTCCTGGTCGGCGGCTTGGGCTTGACCCCCGTCGACACCGACCAGTTCGGCGGCATCATGCTGACGCTGATCATCGGCGTCACCGGCATTTCGTTCTCGCTTCCCATCGGTGTTCTCCTCGCCCTCGGACGCCGGTCGAACATGCCGGTCCTGAGAATGCTGTGCGTCATGTTCATCGAGTCTATGCGCGGGGTGCCCCTGATCGCCCTGCTGTTCATCGCTTCATCGATGCTCAACTTCTTCCTGCCGCCGGGCACGGTCTTCGACCTGCTGCTGCGGGTGCTGATCATGGTGACGCTGTTTTCGGCGGCTTACATTGCCGAGGTCGTTCGTGGCGGGTTGCAAGCGATCCCCAGGGGCCAGTCCGAGGCCGCCGATTCGCTTGGCCTGACCTTCGTGAAGTCTCAAATGCTGATCATCCTACCGCAGGCGCTTAAGATCTCGATTCCTGGCATCGTCAACACATTTATCGGGCTGTTCAAGGACACCACTCTGGTTCTGATCATCGGGATGCTCGATCCGCTGGGCATCGGGCGGGCGTCGTTGGCGGACGCCGTCTGGGCGGGATTGTCGCGTGAGGTCTACCTCTTTATCGCCCTGTTCTTCTTCGTCTGCTGCTTCAGCATGTCGAGATACTCACTGTACCTGGAGCGAAAGCTCCATACCGGCCACTAGCGTCGCCAGGGCCGGTCGAAAAGGAAAACCAGGAGGTCAGCATGAGCGAAGGCATCGCGGAAGACGAAATCCGCCACCCGACGAAGGAGCTGACCGTCGGCGAAGAGATCGCGATCGAAATGGTCGCTGTCCACAAGTGGTACGGCCAGTTCCACGTGCTCAAGGACATCAACCTGACGGTCCATAAGGGCGAGCGCATCGTCGTCTGCGGACCGTCGGGATCCGGCAAATCCACCCTGATCCGCTGCATCAACCGGCTCGAGGAGCATCAGAAGGGAAAAATCGTCGTCGACGGCAACGAGTTGACCGGCGACCTGAAGAACATCGAGCTCGTCCGCCGAGAGGTCGGCATGGTGTTCCAGCAGTTCAACCTGTTTCCCAACCTCACCGTCCTGGAAAACTGCTCGTTGGCGCCGATCTGGGTGCGCAATATGCGCAAGGCCGAGGCCGAGGAACTCGCCATGGAATACCTGGAGCGGGTCAAGATACCCGAACAGGCGCTCAAGTTTCCGGGCCAGCTTTCCGGCGGTCAGCAGCAGCGCGTGGCGATCGCGCGGTCGTTGTGCATGAACCCCAGGATCATGCTGTTCGACGAGCCGACCTCGGCGCTCGACCCCGAGATGATCAAGGAGGTGCTCGACGTGATGGTCGGGCTCGCGGAATCCGGCATGACCATGATCTGCGTGACCCACGAAATGGGTTTTGCAACGGCGGTCGCCAACCGCGTCATTTTCATGGACTTCGGCGAGATCATCGAAGAGAACGAGCCGCACGAGTTCTTCAACAACCCGCAGCACGACCGCACCAAGCTGTTTCTCAGCCAGATCCTGTCCCACTAGAGCATTTTCTGAGCTGACGGATTCTTTTTGGGATTCCCATGGGATCAAATTTCTGATTCAAGATGTGGGCTGGTGGAGGAGGCCAGCCTGCATGACGAAACCTCTTTCCAATGATCTTCGAGAACGGCTTGTATCGGCGGTTGACAGCGGCCTGTCGCGGCGCTCGGCGGCGCGCCGCTTCGGGGTTGCGGCCTCGACGGCGATCAAATGGGTGAATCGGTGGCGGCGGACGGGCGATGTCGGGCCTAGGCCGCAAGGCGGTGACCACCGCTCGCACCGGATCGAGGCCCATGCCGAGGAAATCCTGGCGCTGGTTGACGAGACGCCGGACATCACCTTGGGCGAGATCGCGGCACACCTGGACGCGGGGCATGGCTTGACGGTGGCCCAAAGCACGGTCTGGCGGCTGCTCGACCGGCACTGTCAATTGCGACTGAAAATTTCCCACTTTTGTCGATCGAAAATTTCTCACTTTGAGCGTGCGGCCGTACCCCCAGACGCGGTGTTTGGGGTGTCGGACTCGGTCGAGCTGCGGGTAACCGGGTTGGCGCAGCGACCGCCAAGAGTCTGGCGGCGACAACCCGGTTATCCACAGCGGGCGGGTGTCACCGCTCCTGTCTCCGTTTGAGCCGGCGATCACGCGGCGGCTCTTTTCCTGCGTCGATCCGAGCCGGACTGCAGCAGGTTCTGATGATCCTTCATCCGGTAGCTGTTGCCCCGGATGTTGACGATGTGGCAGTGGTGCACAAGACGGTCGATGAGAGCCGCCGCCATCACCTCGTCGCCGAGCACGCCACCCCAGTCCTCGAAACCCTTGTTCCTTGCCTATCCGGTTAACGCCCATGACCGCTACATGTAGGGTGCCGCCACTCTCCCGAGTAAAGCTCGGCATAGGTTGGAGCAGAGGTGTCGCCCGCGATGCCGAGCAATGAGCGGAAGGCGTTGAACGGGTAGAACCGCCTGTTGAAGCGGAAGGTGAACTCGTTGAGGTAGGCTTGTAGGTGCTGGTGGCTAACGCCGTGGTGGATACCGATCAGCCACGTCTTCAGGTTGGCGAAAACCAGATGGATGATCGGCAGGTATTGCTCGGCAACCTCTGGATCACCACACTCGGCAACAGCGAAGTGCTCATAGCCGCGCTTACCGAGGCCAGCATAGCCGCTCCAATCGTCAGTAACGATCAGCGATCCCGGCGCGACGGTGCTCTCGACGAACCCACAGAGCGACTCGGCGCTACGGTCGAGCACGACGGCGAGCCGAACGCGTCCGGCATAGCGTCCGTCTTTCCGGTTGTCGAGCTTGGTGCCCGGCTTTCGATGACGCACCTCGATGGCACAGGAGACGAGAACCTTGTGGTGAACACCACGGCCTTCCCCACGCGGTCGCCCGCCAACCCAAGTTTCGTCCACCTCAACATGGTTCTTGGGCTGTCCACCGATTCTGTCTTGGTTGGGCCGCACCATGCCCGAGCGGAGCTTGTGGAGAATTTGAAAGGCCGTCTCGTAGCGCGAAAGACCAAGTTGCCGCTGAAACTGCACGGCGGACATGCCGGGCGTCTGACTGGCGACCAGATAAGCGGCCCAGAACCAGACGTTCAGCGGAGTGTGGCTACGCTCCATCACTGTTCCCACCGTCAGCCCGGTGTTCTGGCGGCACTTGCGGCAGCGCAGGACGCCAGGGCGGTTTTCAAAGTGGAACGGCTCTCCCGCCGTGCCGCAGTGCGGGCAGGCAAAGCCGTCTCCCCAGCGGGCTTTCTCCAGGTAGGCGGCGCAGGCCGCATCATCGGGGAAAAGTCGCTGGAACTCGGGTAGCGAATGCGGGAATGGGAGATCGGCGCGGTCGAGAACATCCATGGCGCGCTCCCCTATATCCGGTTTGCGCCCATTCTAGCCCTAGTGGGTGTGGGTGTAAACCGGATAGGCAAGGAAACAAGATTGAATCCGCACCTATTCTCAAGATGCTAATCGCTAACCTTGGCGATCCGGCTTGCGATGCGGTTGGCGGCGGACTTAACGGGATCGCTGGCGAGATGCGCATAGCGAGCGGTGGTCTGGACCTGGGTATGACCCAAGAGCTTGCCGATCATGGGCAAACCTTCGCCGACCAGTAACCCGCCGCTAGCGAAGCTGTGTCTCAAGTCGTGAATCCGCACGTCGTCGAGGTCGGCGCGCGCCCGAATGCGTCGCCAGGGATGTTGCAGGTCGGTAAGATGACTTTCCGGTTTACGTCCCGCGATCACCCAGGGGTTGCCATCTCGCCTGTCGATGCGCTCAAGAACTGCGATCGCCGGATCGCCGAGATACACCACCTTGGCGCCCGTCTTGGTATCGGGCAGGCGCAACTCACCCGCCCCCAGATCGACATGCTGCCAGCGCAGCTTCTGTATCTCTGATAGACGGCACCCGGTCAGCATCAGCAACCGAACCGCGGCGATGGCTGAGGCCGTCTCCGTACCGTCCACCTCGATCTCTTTCAGGGCTGCGCCCAGACGTTGATACTCGATATCCGATAGAAACCGCTCGCGCTTCTCCTCCCGGAATCGCTTTACATGCCGGCACGGGTTCGAGCCGTCGGGGCGGAGATCCCACAGCTCGGCCAGATTGAACATCTTGGACAAAACCCCGAGCGTACGGTTGGCCTGATAGGGCGTGTCGCGCATATCGTGATGGAGCGCCGCGATATCGCTCCTCTGAATATCGGGCACCCGGTACCTGCCGATCCGGGGATCGATGAACAGCTTGACTGAGCGGCGGTATTCCTCGGCCGTGCTCGGCTTGCAATGGGTGGCGACATATTCCTTCAGGAACCGTTTCCCCAGCGCGATCATGGTCGGCGCGTCGGCATTGCGCCCCGCGGGATTCTTTCCCGCTCTCGCGTCGGTGATGATCTCGGCGGCGCGCACGCGGGCATAGGAGGGGGTGACGGCGCCATGGGGGCCTATGGTCATCTTTATCACCCGGCCGCGATAGCGGGTCTTGACGATATAGACCTTGCGTCCGGTGGGGTGAACGCGCACCCCGAAGCCCTTGAGGTCGTCGTCCCAGACAACGCGCTCGCGCTCTTGGCCGGCCAGTGCATCGACGGTGCGCTTGGTAATTTTGGCCACCGCGCTTTATCCCCTTGCAATCGGATATCAGGCACCTTATAGGTACCTAGAGAGAGCAAGTCAAGGCGCATTGAAGCGCACCCCTGCGCACTCGAAAGGTCCATAAAGCTATGGTTCATCGCACTGAAGCGCACTCCAGCGCATGTATGTCATGACAATAACTTCAAACTCATAACCTGAAGGTCGTTGGTTCGAATCCAACCCCCGCAACCAATCAAAACAAGGGCTTGGAGGTTATTTTCCAAGCCCTTTTTGCCGTTTGTCCAGACCTCCGTCAATAATCTGATCATCATGACCCTTATTGCTGGGCCTTTGCGCGCCTCGCGATGTTTCGGCACGCGCCAAATCTTCCAACGACGGTGACGGGTCAGCGTTTCCATGGGACGGAGGGCTAGAGATCCAAATGGACGGCGACGGCGGCGCTGGCGAGGATGGCCACGCCCTCGCCCTCGTCCTCCGGCACGTCGAGGCCCCCCTTCTCGACTGCCACCGTGACCCGGCCGTGGGGAAGCGCCGCCTTCACCTGTTCAGCCTCGACCCGCTCCGGGCGCTGGACACCGATGGTGACGTGGACTTGCATGCCTGCCGCATCGATCCCGAGGCTCCGGAGCAGGCTGAGGGAGCTGTGACGGAGCGCGTCCTCGACGGCGCGCATCGCCGCCTTGGTGTAGTCGCCGCCGTGCAGGTTGTTGCCGGCGCCGAGCTCCAAGATGATTCGCTTCGCGGTCACGGGCGAACTCCTTCCTCGAAGTCGAGGCGGACGATCGCGGCGGCGTTGGCGATCACCGTGGTGTCGGTGCCGGTGGCGTTCGCGACCTCGAGCCCGCCTTCTTCGACAATTACCGTGCCCCGGCCGTGCGGCAGCAGGGCCAGGATCCGCGCTGGCTCGACCTCCTCCGGCCGGGGGACGCCGATGCGAACCTCGACCTCCATGGCGTCGGCCGAGAGGCCGAACGCGCCCGCCACCGTGAGCGAGTTGTGCCAGAGCGCGTCGCGCAGCGCCCGCGCGGCCGCCTTGCCACAATCGCCGCCCCGGATGTCGGTGCCCATGCCGAACTCCACCACCATGCGTTTGAGTGCCATCCGCGCGTCTCCTCCTCCTCGCCGTCTGTTGGGGCCGATGCTACACCGGTTTCGCCGCCCCCGCGCATCCTCTACGATCGCCACCATCGACGAGACGTTATGCGCGGGAGGGGACCGATGGCGGCGGAATCGACGAACAGGGACTGGCTGGACCAGGTGGTCGAGGAGACGCTCGAGCCGGCGCTACGAATCATCGATCCGCACCACCATCTCTGGGAGTTCCGCCCCGACCGGGTGGCACACCGCTATCTCTTGGACGAGCTGCTGGAGGACATCAATTGCGGCCATAACGTGGTCGCCACGGTCTTTATCGAATGCGGCGCCATGTACCGCCAGGACGGACCCGAAGAGCTGCGGGTCGTCGGCGAGACCGATTTCGTGAACGGCGTCGCGGCGATGAGCGCCTCCGGCCTCTACGGCCCTGCCCGGGTCGCGGCCGGCATCGTCGGTCGCGCCGACCTCTCGGCCGGGAGCCGGGTGGGCGAGGTGCTGGACGCGCATGTGGCGGCTGGCGGCGGGCGCTTTCGTGGTATCCGCCATCAGACCACCTGGCACGAAAGCCCCGAGATCCCGAACGGCCGCAACGATCCGCCCGAACACGTCATGCTCGATGCGACCTTCCGCGAAGGCTTCGCCGAGCTGGCGCCACGCGAGTTGAGCTTCGAGGCCTGGTGCTATCACACCCAGATCGCCGAGCTGACCGATCTCGCCCGCGCCTTTCCCGACACCACGATCATCCTGAACCACTTCGGCGGCCCCCTCGGCATCGGCCCGCACGCCGGGCGGCAAGAGGAGATCTTCCCCCAATGGCGGAAACGGGTGAGCGAACTGGCGACCTGCCCCAACGTCGTCGCCAAGCTCGGCGGCCTCAACATGGAGCTGAACGGCTTCGCCTGGCACGAGCGCGCTTCCCCGCCCGGAGCCGAGGAATTGATGCGGGCGACGCGGGCCTATTTTGAACACGCACTCGAGGTCTTCGGTGCGAATCGCTGCCTGTTCGAATCGAATTTTCCCGTCGATATGGTGAGCTGTAGCTACAACGTGCTGTGGAATTCCTTCAAACGCCTGGTCGCCGACGCGAGCGCCGAGGAGAAGGCGCGGCTGTTCCACGACACCGCGCACCGGGTCTACCGCCTCGACGACATCGAGTGACACCTAGGAGAGAACCCGAGATGATTTTGGTTGGCCGTAGCGTTTCGCCCTTCGTTCGCCGCACCGTGGTCGTACTGAAGCTCCTGGGCCGCGAATACGAGGAACTCCACCTCTCCACCGCCGACGACCTGGAGGCGATCTTGGAGAAGAACCCGGTCGGCCGGGTACCGGCACTGATCCTCGACGACGGCGAGACCATCGTCGACAGCCAGGCGATCATCGAGCATCTGCTGGAGGAAGCGGGGCAGGATAACGGATTAATGCCGCCAACCGGTGCCGCGCGCCGCCGGGTTCGCAATCATTCCGCGATCGCGCTCGGCGCCATGGAGAAGGGCGTCGCCTCCTCCTACGAGCGCAACCGGCGGCCCAAGGACAAGATTTTCGAGGGCTGGGTCGAACGCGTCGACAGCCAGTCCGCCTCGGCCCTCGCCGCGCTCGAAGCGGCGGCGAGCGGTCGCGAATGGCTTGCGGGCGATGCCATGACGCTGGCCGACATCGACGCGGCGATCGCCTATCAGTACATCGAGACCTCCGCCCCCTACCAGACGGAGGGCGACCGCTATCCGGCGCTCGCCGCCCTGGTCGCCCGCATGAAGCAGATCCCCGCCTACGCCGAAAGCCGCTGGCAAGGCTGAGCGGCGCCCCCTCAGGCGGTCGCGCCGAGCGGACCCTTCAGCACCGTGCCGGGCGTCGCCCCGGTGCTCTCGCCGTCGGCCATCGTCACTCGACCGTTGACCACGGTCCAGGCGATGCCGTCGGCCTTCTGCACCAGGCGCCGGGCGCCGCCGGGAAGATCCGTCTCCACCGTCGGCAGGCGCGGGCGCACGTTTTCCTCGTCGAACACCACCACGTCGGCGGCATAACCGGTCCGCAGAAGGCCCCGGTCCGGCAACTCCCAGGCCGATGCGTTGTCGAAGCTCAGCATCCGGACCGCCTCTTCCAGGGTGAACGCCTGCTTGTCGCGGACCCAATAGCTCAACATGTGGGTCTGCAGCGAGGCCCCCATCTCCTGGCAGACGTGGGCGCCGGAATCGGAGAAGGTGGCGAGCGTGCGCGGGTGCCTGAGCATGCCCAGCACGTCCGCCGGCTTGTCGTTCACCAGCGGCTGCACGAAGACCTGATCCTCGTTCTCCAGCACCAGATCGATCATCACCTCGACCGGGTGCTGGTTGCGCCCGCGCGAGAGCTCCTCGATCGAGGGATCGTCCCAGTTGACGTCGAACATCGCATGGAGCTTGGTATAGTCCGGCTTCCTCGGATCCGTGGTCGCCGCGCCGCCGCCCTGAAATACGCCCGCCTCCTTGGGCCGCATCTCCGCCTCCGCGGCGACCAGACGGCTCCGCGTCTCCGGCTCGGCGAGGCGGCGCTTTTGTTCCGCCAAGGGCAGCTCGCGGATCTCGCGCCAGGCCGGCAGCACGTCGAAGGGCAGATAGGACTTCAAGGTGAAGAGCGCGTTGATCGCGCGGGTCGTGGTCTGCCCGTACATCCGCCCGCCCTTGGCCACCGTGTCGTCGATATAGTCGAGCTGGTATTGCCAGTGATTAGGTTCAATCCCCTGCTCGGTCGAGATCGTGCCGAACATCACCGGCCGACCGCTCGCGAGCGCCACCTCCCGCAATTCGTCGAGAAACTCGCGTTGCGCCTCGCCGCCGGAGACGTCCGGGCCGATCTGGAAGATGCCGGCGTTGAGTTCGGCCATCTGGTTCACCAGATGGCCGAGTTCGCGCCACTCGGCGATACGGCTCGCCACCGGGCTCTGGTCCGGCGTGAGGTGGGTCGTCGCCCGCGAGGTGGAAAAGCCCATGGCACCGGCCCGTACCGCCTCGGCGACCGTCCTGCCCATGACCTCGAGGTCGTCGTCGGTGGCGGCCTCGCTGAGCGCCCGCTCGCCCATGACATACATGCGCAGCGCCGAGTGGCCGATATAGGCGCCGTAATTGATCCCCTTGGGCAGGCTCTCGACCTTGGCCAGATATTCCGGGAAGCTCTCCCAGGTCCAATCGATCCCCGCCATCATCGCACTTGTCGGGATATCCTCCACCGCCTCCAGGCAACGGGCGAACCATTCCTTCTGGTCCGGCGGGCAGGGGGCGAGGGCAAAACCGCAGTTGCCCATGATCACGCTGGTGACGCCGTGCCAGCAGGAACAACTGCCGAGCGGATCCCAGGCGACCTGCGCGTCCATGTGGGTGTGGCCGTCGATGAAGCCGGGCGCGACGATCAGCCCGTCGGCATCGAGCGTCTGCTGGGCCGGCGCGCGAATGCGGCCGATCTCGACGATGCGGCCGTTCTTGATTCCGACGTCGGCCTGATAGCGCGCCGCGCCCGAACCGTCCACGACCGTGCCGTTCCTGAGCACCAAATCCAAAGTCATTATCAAATCTCCCTTCCCCTCCCCGGCCGCCTCGGGCTC
Source organism: Alphaproteobacteria bacterium (assembly GCA_965225945.1). Lineage (GTDB taxonomy): Bacteria > Pseudomonadota > Alphaproteobacteria > JASLMY01. The sequence continues at coordinate 58,382 of CBDDBZ010000035.1, forward strand.
AGCCCAGGCGCACCACGATCGCATGTTCGCCGACGGTGGTCGAGATCTCAATCTCTCCGTCGACCGCGCGCCAATCCTCCGAGCGTTCACCGTCGATCTCGACGACCGCGCCCTCCGGCCGGACTTTGCTCACTCGGAACGAGGTCGCCTCGCCCGCCGCCCCCGGCCGGCCGGCGTCGGTGGCGATCGCCAAGAGGCGGCGTTCGGCATCGTAACTGGCCTGCGAGAGGCAGACCTTCGGGAAGTCGACGCCATACACCGTCGGCTCCACGAGCTTGGTGAAATTGGGCCGGTTGAAGAGGTTCCACCAGGCGCCCTCGCCGCTCAGTTCCGCCATGGCGGCGGCGCCGTTCAACTGTCCGCGAGGGTGCGCTTCACCGAGGACGAAGCCCCAAGTGAACTCCCCCGTGGCTTCGTCCCAGGTCGGCTCGTGATGGGCTTCCGAATAAGCCTTGAGCTTGGCGTAGAGCACCTCCTCGCCGTATTCCCGGGCGAGCACGATGCCGTAGAGCGTGTCGAAGTCGCTGAGCCCGGTATCGGCGGTGTCGGCCGCAATCGGCTCCGGTCCGCGCCATTTCAACTCGTCGATCACCGTCTCGAAAAGCGCGCGTGCATCGTCCGGCCGCCGGGGTCCGACGAACTGCGCGAGCGAGAGCTTCATGAAGCTCTCGTGATCGCCCGGGTGCTTCACCGGGATCAGCGGATCGTAATACATGGTGAAGGATCCAGCGAGCCTACCGTCACGAATCGGCACATAGTGCGTCTTGCAGTATTCCCACCAAAGGTCATGGACGCGGGTATAATCGCTGCCGTAGAGGAGATCGTGGAGGCTCAGACCGAGCCCCGCACGGGCCATTCATATAGGCCAGATCTTGGTGTTCTCGCAGTGGCAGCCCTCCGGCCGGGCGGCGATCTGGTCGGCCAGATGGCGTGCGATGCGCGAGTGCGTCCAGCTGAAGGTGTTCTCGCCGTCGCGTACCATCTCGAAAGGTTGGTTCCACTTCTCGTCGCCGGTGACGTAGAGGTGGAAGCCCATCGTGAGCACGATGTCGGCCTTGAAGAAGAGATTTCCCTGGGCACCGATCGGATCCATCTCCAGGCCCCAGGGCGCGACACCGTTCGCGGTCCAGCCCGGTACGTCGTAACGCCCGATCAGCGCCGGTGGGATCATGTGGTGCCATTCCTCGGGATACTGCTCGCGCCTCGGGTCCGCGCCGATCTGGTCGAGCCAGTCCTTGGCCGCCCAATAGCCGGTGTAGCGGAAGCAGAATTCGTCGAGGATGCGGCCGTATACCTCCCGCCAAGCGGGCGTCTTGTCGGCCATCAGGGCCATGCCGAAGCCGGATTGCAGCAGATCGAAGCGATGCCAGGAGCGTCGCGGCTCGCCCGTGACGCCGTCCCAATGGGGGTGCGGCTCGCCGTCCTTGTCCCAGCTGTCGGGCGTCGTCGCCTTGCGATAAAGGTACCTGAGCCAGCCACGAGATCGATCCGACGTGGCGGGATAGCCGCGCACGCTAGCGCCCATTTCTTCCCCCCTCCCATGAACTCTCCAGACGCGAGGAGGCGCCCGTCGTCTCCCCGGCCGCGGCATTTTAGCAAGAGCCGATGGCGATGGCGAGTTCGACGCTTTCGGCGCGCCACTCAACCGGCGGCGCGGAACCCCGCGTCGGAGACGTCGCGCTCGCCGACGACGCGGTTGCGGCCGGTCTCCTTGGCCCGGTAGAGCCCGGCGTCGGCCCGATTGATCAGCTCGGAGAGCGCCTCGCCGAGGCGGTATTGGGCAACGCCGAAGGAAAGCGTGACACTGCCGTAGCTCTCCCCGGACTTGGTGCTCTTCAACTCGGCCCGGTTCAACCGCTGGCGGAGCTTTTCGGCGACGATCATGGCATCGTCCAGCGCCGTGTTCGGCAATATCACCGCGAATTCCTCGCCGCCGTAGCGGGCCGGAAGGTCCTGGCCCTTGACGCCGTCCTTGAGCGTGCGGGCGACGATACGCAGGACCGAATCTCCGACCGAATGACCGTAGGTGTCGTTGAAGGCCTTGAAGCCGTCGATGGCCAAGAGAAAGAGCGTCAAGGGGCTGCCGTGCTCCATCGCTTGCGCCGCCTCCTCGCGCAGGCGCTGGTCGAAGCATTTGCGGTTGGCGATACCGGTGAGTGCGTCGGTCATCGCCTCGACCTGGACCCTGCTCAGGTTATGACGCAGCTCCTCGATCTCCCGGGTCGCCGCCACCAGCTCGTTCTCCAGTTCGCGGCTCCGGCGCACCGCGTCCTCCGTCTCGCGCCGCATCTCGCGAACCACGGCATCGAGGTCATCGGCTTCCGCGGAAACGAGGTCGCTCGAATAGCCGGCGAGCTTGCGACCGTAGTCACTGTTGTCGGAGCCGGCTTGCTCGACGCTCCGAATGACCCGGCCGATCTGGTGTTTCAGCGCGATGCTGGTGTCGGCGACCTCGCTGGCTTCGTCGCTCGTCGTGAAGAACCGCGTGTAGATCTGCTCATTCCGCTCCGGGGTGAAGAGTGCCCCGTCGGAAATCAGGACATCCAGCGCCTTCCTGAGTTCGCCCCGCGCATCCCGGCAATACTCGTACCAGACCAGAAAGTTCGATGGTATCGCCGGGACCTCGTGCCGAGCCATGAGCTGGAAGGCCTCGTCCGAGAATTGCTTCGCCCGCTCGAGGCCTTCCATATGATACATGGCGGTGCTCTTCCCCTCCGGGCGAGGCCGTCCGCAAACCGGCCAATTGACGCCGGGCCGCAAGGGCCGCCGGCACCAAGAATATGCGCCGGATTTGTTTCGCGAGCATTAACGAGGCGCCCGGTTCATCCCGATTCGGCCGCTTCCCACATCGGACCGCGCTCTTGTCCAGGTCACGGTGCGGGCTATCCTGACACCCGGCTGAGTCGGACCCGATTTCCTTGGACACAGAATTGGCTTAATCGAAGTGTCCAAGGAGGACCGGAACATGACCGACAATTTTGAGAACAAAGTTGCTGTTGATGGGCCTGTGGTAAACGAGGGCGAGCTTGGCTCGTCCACGTTTTCCCCGGGCCAGGTTTCGCCGGCAGGCCCGCTGGGACTTGGCCAGCGGTGGACGGTGACGCGCAAGCGTGAGGTTGCCCTGCGGCTTTTGCGTGGCGAGCCGGTGGAACTTTTGTCGCGGCAGTTGGGCGTGGAGATTTTCCGGCTCGAGCAGTGGCGTGAGAAGGCGATCGCCGGGATCGATGCCTCGCTCAAGGAACGCAAGGGCGATCCGGTAAAGGCGGAACTGGACATCGCCATGAAGCGGATCGGGGAGTTGATCATGCAGGTGGAACTGCTGGAGGCCAAGACGGAGACGTCCGGCCCTTTGGGGCGGCGGAGGTCGCGGCGATGAGTGCCGCCACCTCTCCCGGCACGGGTTTGGCCTACGGCCTCCAGCGGGTCTGTGCGGCCTGGGGTTTTGCCCGTTCCTCGTTCTACGCCATGAAATCCCGGCAGCAGGCCACCGCTGAGCGCCCACCAGCAAAGCGCCGGGGACCGAAGCCCTCGATCTCGGACGAGGCTCTGCTGGTGGCCATCGAGGCCGACCTGGAGGCATCCCCCTGGGAGGGCGAGGGACACCGCAAGGTCTGGGCTCGGCTTCGGGTCTGTCGTGGCATCCGTGTTTCCCGCAAGCGGGTGCTCCGGGTGATGCGCGAGAACAACCTGCTCTCGCCCCATCGCTGCCGCCGCCGTGGCGGAAATCCCCATGTCGGTGAGATCATCACCCATGCCCCCAACCTCATGTGGGGCACGGACGGCGTTCGGGTGTTCACGGTGGACGACGGCTGGGGCTGGATATTCACCGCCATCGAGCATTGGAACGCCGAGTGCGTCGGCTGGCATGTGTGCAAGCGAGGCGACCGCTTCGCCGCCCTTCAGCCGATCTCCATGGGGCTTGCGAGGCTGTATGCCTCGACCTCCGCCGGTGCGGCGCGGGGGCTGGCCTTGCGGATGGATCACGGCTCCCAGTATCTGTCGGACCACTTCACCAACCAGATCAAGTTCTGGGGCATCCAGCCGTCCTACGCCTTCGTCGAACAGCCCCAGACCAACGGCGTCGCCGAGAGGTTCAATCGCACGCTCAAGGAACAGATCATCCATGGCCGCATCTACCGCAACATCGCGGAGCTGCGGAACGCCGTCCGCGGGTTCGTCGAACAGTACAATGCCCAGTGGATCGTGGAGAAGAACGGCTACCTGAGCCCCGCTCAAGCTCGTCAGGCGTGGCACACCGCGATGTCACTCAGGCCCGCCGCATGAGACAAACTTGTGTCCAAGGAACCGGGTGCGATACATCCTGACACCCGGCGAAGTTGAACGGGAGCAATGCGATGATCATCGAACGTATCGAGGCCATTCCGATTTGCGTTCCGCTCAGCCGCACTTTCGGCGGCAGCGTCTATGCCATGTCGACCCGCTGCACCGTGGTGACCCGGCTTCATCTCGCCGACGGCACCCGGGCCGAGGTCTACAACGGCGACAACCGGAGCCACGGCGTCGACGTGGCCCAGTTGGTCCGCGACGAGTTGGCGCCGCTGGTGGTCGGCGCCGACGTGCGCGATTGGCGGCGCCACCATCAACGGCTCTGGGAGCGCGTGCCCGGTGCCGCGATGGCGCCGAAGCATCTCCTGGAGGCGATAGCCTGTCTCGATACCGCGATCTGGGATGCCATCGGCCGGCTCCAAGGCGTCACCGTGGCGCGGTTGCTGGGCGGCGTCCGGGACTCACTGCCGATCATCTCGATCGGCGGCTACTACGAGGAGGGCAAGAGCCTCGATGATCTCGGCGCCGAAATGAAATTCTTGCGCTCCCGCGCCATGGCCGGCTGCAAGGTCAAGGTGGGCGGTCTTTCCCCCGAAGCCGACGCCGAACGGGTCGTCGCCTGCCGCGAGGCGGCGGGAAGCGACTTCATCCTCGCGGTCGACGCCAACCGGGCCTGGGATCGGCGCGAGGCCATCCGCTTCGCTCGCCTGATCGAGCCGCTCGACATCGCCTGGTTCGAGGAGCCTTGTCACTGGTTCGACGACGCCGAGCGAATGGCCGAGGTGCGCGCCGCCACCTCGATTCCGATCAACGCCGGGCAGAGCGAAATCAGCCCGCATGGCGTCAAGCGCCTGATCGAGGCGGGCGCGGTCGACGTCGTCAACTTCGACGCCTCCGAGGCCGGCGGCATCACCGCCTGGTCCGAGGTCGCGGCGCTCTGCCGCCTGGCCGACGTCCGGATGACCCACCACGAGGAGCCACAGATCGCGCTCCACCTGCTGGCCTCCACGCCGAACGCGATCTGCGTCGAATGCTTTGCCGACCCCGAACGCGATCCCGTCTGGGACCGCCTCGATCTCGACGCGCCACGACCGATCGACGGCCGGCTGAGCCTTTCGAAGCGGCCCGGCTTCGGCATGCGCCTCGACGAGGAGATGGTCGAGCGCTACCGCATCGAGGAGGCATGAGGCTCGGCACGGCGCCCGAAATCCAGGCTGAGTCGAGGCGTCGACTTCACCACCGCGCCGCGCCACGACGGCGAAGCGCCAGCGTTTCCATGTGGTCGGACGGTGCTGTAGCCTTACGGGTCGACAAATTATTGGTTTTCATTTCCCTCTTCGTGGAGGGCCGCGTGGCGGGGATAAGGGCGAGGCGATGACCAAACCGGACTGGCGGCCCGTGCTCGGAGTCATCGGTGGCAGCGGTCTCTATGAAATCAAAGGGTTGAACGAACTGCGTTGGGAGACCGTCGAATCGCCTTGGGGCACGCCGTCGGATGCGCTGCTCAGGGGCCGCCTCGGCGAGATCGAGATGGTCTTCCTGCCACGCCACGGCCGCGGTCACCGCCATTCGCCGAGCGACATCGATTACCGCGCCAACATCGACGCGCTGAAGCGGCTCGGCGTCACCGACATCATCTCACTCAGCGCCTGCGGTTCGTTCCGCGAGGATTTGCCGCCCGGCACCTTCGTCGTCATCGATCAGTTCGTCGATCGCACGCTGGGCCGCGCCCGAAGCTTCTTCGGCGCCGGCATGGTCGCGCATGTCTCGATGGCGCACCCCGTCTGTCCCCGGTTGGGTGACTGGTGCGAGGCGGCGGCCCGGGCCGAGGGCATTCCGGTCCATCGCGGCGGGGCCTATATCGCCATCGAGGGACCGCAGTTCTCGAGCCTGGCGGAATCGAGGATCTTTCGCGAGTGGGGCCTCGACGTCATCGGCATGACCAACCTGCCGGAGGCGCGGCTCGCGCGGGAGGCGGAGATCTGCTACGCCACCGTCGCCATGGTGACCGACTATGATTGCTGGCATCCCGATCACGACGCCGTCGAGGTGCGGGCGATTCTGGAGGTGCTACTGGCCAACGCCGAGAAAGCCCGCCGACTGGTGAGCCGGACGGCACCATCGATGGCGGATCGACCCGAGGTCTGTCCGCACGGCTGCGACCGGGCCCTGGAGCACGCGCTCATCACCGCCCCGGAGGCGCGCGATCCGGCGCTTTTGGCGAAACTGGACGCGGTCGCGGGCCGCATTCTCGATGCTTGAAGCGCTCCGGGTTCGACGCCGATCGCCGGGCCGACCGATCTTGAACCACCACAGGCGTCGTCTGGTTTAGGGGAGGGAGCGTGATGGATCTGAAATCTCTCGTCAGGACCATTCCGGATTATCCCGAGCCGGGTATCCTGTTCCGCGACATCACCACGCTGCTGCAGGACCCCTTGGGGCTGCGCGAGGCAGTGGACGAAATGGTGCAGCCCTTCGCCGGGCTCGCCATCAACAAGGTGGCGGGGATCGAGGCCAGGGGCTTCATCCTGGGTGGCGCCGTCGCGCATCAGCTTTCGGTCGGCTTCATCCCGATCCGCAAGAAGGGCAAGCTTCCCTGGCGGACGATCAGTGTCGAATACGAGCTGGAATACGGCACCGACGAGGTCGAGGTCCATGTCGACTGCCTGACGCCGGGCGACCGCATCCTGATCGTCGACGATTTGATCGCCACCGGTGGCACGGCCTTGGCGGCGATCCGGTTGGTCCGCGAAGCCGGTGGCGAAGTCGTCGGCACCAGTTTCGTGATCGATCTGCCGGAACTCGGCGGCAGCGGGCGAATCGAGGCGGAGAACGTGCCCGTCCGCACCCTCATGGCCTTCGAGGGCAGCTGATCGGGGGGGGGCTGTGAAGACCAGGAAGTTCGGCGAGGTCGACCCCGAAACCGGCACGAAATGGGGTGGCTCGCCCCGCACCCATTGGCGTTATCTGAAGCGCGCGCTCGCCGAGGGCGAGGTCCTGATTCCCTGCGGCGACTGTTCCGCCTGCTGCCGCTCGGGTGTGCCGATCTACGAAGACGACGGCCGCGAGGTGGCGAAACGCGCTGACGGCGCTTGCGTCCATCTGACCGTCGACGGCAAGTGCGAGCGCCATGGCGACCGGCCGGAACAATGCCGCCTCTTCACCTGCACGCTGATGTCGATCGCCGGCGTGGTGACCGACAATTCAGCTATGAACGCGGCCCTCGCGCGCTGGGAATGGGATCTCTCCTCCGCCCAGGACCGGGAATTCGCCGAGGCGGCCCGCGAGAAGGAGGCGGAAAAGACCCGGCGCGAGAACCGAGCCGAAGAATCGAGGAGCCAGAAATAATGAGCCGATACGACCTGATCGTCCGGAGTGCGACGGTGGTGAACCACGACGGCATCGCTACCGCCGACGTCGGCGCCCTGGACGGCAAGACCACCCTGATCGGCGATCTCGGCCAGGCCTCTGCCGAGGTGGAGATCGATGCCCGGGGCCTGCATTTGCTCCCCGGTGTGATCGACACCCAGGTGCATTTCCGCGAACCGGGCATGGACGGGATGGAAGACCTCGAATCAGGCAGCCGCGCCGCAGTGTTGGGCGGCGTCACCGCCGTCTTCGAGATGCCGAACACGCGGCCCACCACCAGCACGGCGGAGGCGCTGGCGGACAAGCTGGCCCGTGCCCGCGACCGGATGTGGTGCGACCACGCCTTCTACATCGGCGCCACGGCGGAGAACGCGGAACAGCTCGACCAACTCGAGCGCCTGCCGGGGGCGGCCGGCGTGAAGATCTTCATGGGCGCCTCGACCGGAGATTTGCTGGTGGCGGACGACGAGACTCTGTCGCGGGTACTGGCGACGATCAACCGGCGCTGTGCCGTCCATGCAGAAGACCAGCCGAGGCTCCAGGAGCGCCGCGCCATCGCCGAGACCGCGGCAAACGTGCATGCCCACCCCGAATGGCGCGATCCCACCTCGGCGTTGCGCGCGACGGAGCGGATCGTCCGCCTCGCGCGGCGCCACGCCAAGCGGGTCCACCTACTCCACATCACCACGGCGGCGGAGATCGAATTTCTGGCCGGGCACAAGGATGTCGCCACGGTGGAGGTGACGCCGCAGCACCTGACGCTCGCCGCGCCCGAGTGCTACGACCGCCTCGGCACCTTGGCACAGATGAACCCGCCGATCCGCGACGAGGCCGAACGGGCCGGACTCTGGGGCGGCATCCGGCGCGGCATCGTCGACGTCGTCGGCTCCGACCACGCGCCGCACACGGCCGAGGAGAAGGCCGCGCCCTATCCGAAGAGCCCCTCCGGCATGCCGGGCGTGCAGACCCTCTTGCCGCTCCTGCTAGACCATGCGAACGCCGGGCGGCTGACGCTCCAGAGATTGGTCGATCTCACCAGCGTCGGCGCCGGACGGCTCTTCCAGATCGCCGGCAAGGGCCGTCTCGCCGCCGGTTACGACGCCGACTACACGCTCGTGGATGTCGGCTTGCGACAAACCATCACGGGCGATTGGCTGGCCTCGCGCTGCGGCTGGTCGCCTTTCGAGGGAGCCGAGGTCACCGGCTGGCCGATGATGACGGTGATCCGGGGCCGGTTGGTCATGCGCGACGGCGAGCTCCAGGGCACCGCCGGCGGCCGGCCCATCCGCTTCCAGGAAACCCTCGCACGAGAGACCTCCTAAGGCGCGAGGCGGAGGGAATTGAGCACCACCAGGAATCATATCCTCGCGGTTGGTTAGGAGCGGGACCGCGCGGGAGCATCCGTCGAGACGTTTGGTATCAATCGCCGGCGGCCTGCGTCAACTGGTTGGTTTGGGACGAGACGAAGGTGATCGCCGACTTGGCGTCGAGCGGCCGGCTGATCCAGTGGCCCTGGCCTTCGTTGCAACCTTGCTCGCGCAGGAAGGCCGCTTGGTCTTCGGTCTCCACGCCCTCGGCGGTCACCGAGAGGCCGAGATCGTGCGCCAGGTGGATGATCGCCTTGGTGATGGCCGTGCCGTCCTTTTCCCGCCCGAGGTTCTTGATGAACATCTTGATTTTATCGACGGAGAAGCGCTGCAGATAGGCCATCGAACAGTAGCCGGTGCCGAAATCGTCGATGGCGAGCTGGAAGCCGAGCCCCTGCAGCTCATCCAGCACCCGACTCACCCGCCCGTCGGTCGACATCAGCAGACCCTCGGTGATCTCGAACTCGATCCACCGCGGCTCGACGCCGGTCGAGCGCAGCACCGACATGACGTTGGTGATGAAATCCTCGCTCTTGAAATCGACCGGCGAGAGATTGATAGAGACCTGGATTTCGGCGGATCCCTCCTCCCGCCAGGCCCGCATCTGCCGGCAGGCGAGCCGCAGCACGAGGTCGGTGAGATTGGTGATGAGGCCGGCCTGTTCGGCCACGGGAATGAACTCCAACGGCGGCACCAATCCCCGGACGGGGTGCTGCCAGCGCACCAGCGCCTCGACTCCGGTAACCTCTCCACTCTCCAGGTGAACACGGGGCTGATAGGCGAGGAACAGGTCGTTGTTCTCGATCGCGCGGCGCAGATCGCGCTCCAGCGACTTGCGCTCGCTGATCTCGGCGTTCATCTCGGCATCGTACATCTGGTGCTTGTTCCGCCCTTCCTGCTTGGCGCGATAGAGCGCCAGATCGGCGTTCTTGACCAACTTGTCGGCGTCCTTGCCGTCGTGCGGGAAGAGGGTGATGCCGATGCTGCAACCGGTGTAAACCCGCTCGCCATCGAGATTGAACGGCTTCGAAAGCCGCTCGACGATACGTTGCGCCAGCACCTCGATGCCGTCCACCTTTTCCAGGTTGGTCTGAATGATGGCGAACTCGTCGCCGCCGAGGCGCGCCACCGTGTCGGAGCGCCGGACGCAGTCGATCAAGCGCTCGGAGACCTGGATCAACAAGGCATCGCCCGCCGGGTGCCCGAGCGTGTCGTTGACGTCCTTGAAGTGGTCGAGGTCGAGCAACAGCACGGCGACGTTGCGGTCGACCCGCTGCGCTAGCTGGACGGCTTCGATCAGTCGGTTCTGGAACAGTTTGCGGTTCGGCAGGTCGGTTAGCGCGTCCTGATGCGCCACGGTGCGAAGCGTCTCCTCGCTGCGCTGCCGATTCTCCGCCATGCGGTTGAACGATCGAGCCAACCGCCCGAGTTCGTCGTCGCCGACGACGTCGATCCGAAAGTCCAACTGGCCACTGCCGATCGCCTCGGCGCCCTCGGTCAGCGCCATGATCGGCCGGACGATGCCCCGGATCAGCACCAGCGCCGTGCCGGCACCCATCATGCCGCCGATGCCGGTCATCACGAGGAGGTAGATGATCACCTCGTAGGTGGACTGCGCCAGGCCCGCCTCGGCGGTAATCTTGCGGACACGAATGGGGTCGATAATGTCGAACTCCAGGCGCCGCAGGATCTCGCCGAGGCCGGTCTCGAATTCCTTGATGCCGGCGGCGCGCCGCTCCGAGAAATTCATCGCCTTCTCGGCCGCCGTCCGCGCTTCGCTCAAGATCCGCTCCAGTGCCGCGAGCTGGCCCCTGGCTTCCTCGCCCGTGGCCCGGCCCTCGAAGACGGCGTTCAGCCGGGCGAAGACGACGGCCGCGCGACGCAAGGTCTCGCGGTGCGCGGGCTCCGGACCCCTCGCGTGCTGGCGTACCGACACCGTCAGGTCGGCGAGCCAGAGCCGCGCCTCTCGGGCCGCGTTGCGGAGCGCGAAGACCTCCTTGTCGGCGCCGGCGCCGGCGCTCGGCAGAAACCCATCGATCAGCGCGGTCGCCGCGCCGACCCGACCGACCAGCTTCTCCACCGCCGTCGATCCCTCCGCGTCCAAGGCGAAGGCGCGCTGCCCAATGCCGCGAATTCGCATCAGGCGGTCGCGGATGGCGCCGCCCCGCGCCTCGTCGAGCGCGCCCCCCGCCGAGCGTGCGAAGCCGTCCACGATGGTGTCGAAATCGGCGAGCCAGGCAATCACCGAGAGCTCGTTCGCCTGTCGGTCGTACGAGCGCGCGAACCGAGCGCCGAGCTGCACCGCGCTTTCCAGCAGCCGATAACGGAATTCAAGCACCACGTCCTGCTTGGGACTACCGGGGCCGACGATAGCCAGGACGTCGTCCTTGGGACTACCGGGGCCGACGATAGCCAGGACGTCGTCCTTGATACGATTGGTCAATAGCAGAAATGATATCGCGCTGGTGCTGAAGAACAGGAACAGCAGGATGCCGAACGCCAAGGCCACGCGTTTCGCGATTCCCAAGCTCATGCCCCGCCGCCCTCGAGTTGTTTTTTTGGATGAATCTATCCAGCCTGATCATCGCCGATCACGCGGAAATTTGAAACGACAAATCATTCGGCAAATCATTCGACTGTCACATTTAAACATCACTCGAACCCATCTTCTCCCCCGGCGAAACCACCCCTGAATGGGAGCCGCGGGCATAGTTTGCCCAGGGGAAGGGGCTAGGGAGAGGGCCGGCTTCGGGAAATTTCGAGTCGGACTCTCAGGCCGGCTTGAAGCCGGTGACCCGGGTCAGCGTCTCGGGCACGAACTCGCGCGCGCTCAACGCTCCTCTCGAGGGAAGGGGTCGACACTCTATAGCAACGGAGATGAAGCTCGACCGCCCCGGATCCGGTGGCCTCGATCGATCCTGGAATTCTCCGACCGAGCGCGCCGCAGGCTCCTCAACGCGGTCGGTAGAGCCGAAACGGCGCCGCGACGGCCCGGCCGTCCGCTGCCGTGACCGCCTCGAGGAAGGCGGGCGGCACGCCCGCGACCAGGCGATCGTGAAGCGTGGCGCCACCCGCGCCGGCCACGCGAGCATACATGGCCCGCTCCGCCGTGCCCGGACAGACGACGAGGAGATCGACGCCGCGATCCGCGAGCCGCCGGCGCGCCGCCGCGTCGTCACGCGAGGTCATGACGTCGAGGGTCGCGCGCAATCCGCCCTGCGCCCGATGCGTCGGCACCGAGAGCACGGCGTGCGGCGTGCGGTAGAGCAGTTCCGGCCCGAAATCGATGAAGGCCATGACCTCGAGCGGCCGCGCGCCGAGGCCGGCGGGATCGGCCAATCGCTCGGCAAGCCGCGTCACCGGACAGTGGGCGTAGGCGGTGACGGTGCCGCCCGGCGCGGCACCCGCCTCGGCGCCGGGGCGGGTGCCGATCCAGAGGCTCGGCAGCAAGTACCAGAGCAGGATTGCAAGCACCAGCGGCGGGCGAACCGCGACCAGGGCCTTGGTGCCCAGGCGCTCGGGCAGCGCCGCCAGCAGGCGTCCCCCAAGTGCTACATAGGCCACCAGCAGCACGGCTTCCGCGTAGCCCGCCCAACGGATCTGCGCCGCCGCGAGCGCGGTGAAGAGCAGACCACCGAGCCCGAGGTGAAGCCAGAGCGGCCGCGTCTCGCGCGGCCCGCGAACGATTCGCCAGGCGATCCAGGGCAACGCCGCGAGCGCGATGCCGAGCCAGGCGACGGCCCGGGCGAGGCCGTCGGGCAGCGCTCGTGGCAGATCGCCGAGCAACCACAGGACTGGCCGCCGCCCGGCGCTCTCGGTCAGATGGCTTGCCGCGTAGCTGTCATCGACCGTCGCCATCGGCCCCGCCAGGAAGCCGGGGTCGATCGCCCCCATGGCCGACACCACCAGGGCGAGGGCGAGGGCGGCGAGGGCGAGACGTGCCCCCGGTCCCCTCGGCCCTCGCGCCCCGCCTCGGAGCCATCCGGCGAGCGCCAGGCAGACGCCGGCGAGGAGGGCGAAGGGCATCAGATGGCGATAGGAAAGACGGTCGAGATCGTCGGCGCGCCAGGCGCCCTCGCCCCGCTCGACCAGCAGCGCGAGCGCCAGGGCGACGAGGCAGACCAGGGCCAGGCGGGCCAGCCGTCCCGCCATGCGATCGTCGCCCAGCGTCCAGGCGAGCACCATCGCCGCGACGGTGACCGCCACCGCCGGGGCGAACTCGATCCCGACCCAGATGCCGAGCGCGCCGGCGATCGCGGCCAGATCGGCGTCCCGCCCGCGCCCGCCCGGGCCCAGCAGACGTAGGCTCGCCCAAAGCTGGACCGCGAACAGCAGCAGTAGCAGGCCGTGGTGGTCCGGCCGGCCGAGGGCGAAGGCGCCGGCGATTCCCGGCTGCACCACGGCGACCACCAGCACCAGCCAGAGCCAGGCGCGCCCGACCAACGGCGCCGCCACGCCCACCATGAGGCCAAGAAAACAGAGGTGGAGGACCGGCCCCAGGACCACGCCCCACCAATGCAATCCCGCCTCGAAGCCGACCAGCGGCGCCAGCGAGGCGGCGCCGGCCAGCAGGATGACATCGAGCGGCCGGGTCCAATGGAGCACCAGGCCCTCGGGCGGGCTGACCCGCGCCAAGAGCGGGGAGAACCAATCGCCGCCGTGCCGGAGTTCGGCGACCCTGACCAGCCGCAGATAGGCGTCGGTGTCGACCAGCGCCCCCTGGAACACCTCAGGATGAAGCGTGAAGGCGTAGGCCAGGTGTTGCAGCGCCACCAGGGCGGCGCCGAGCAACAGCAGCCGGCCGAAGCCTCGGGTGGATATCTCGGCTGCGACGACGGGCCGCGCGCGCATCGAGGGGGCCTCGCGCCGGTCCCGAGGGAAGCGGTTCAAGAGCGGGCGGCCCGGCGCGTCACGCGCATCGCGAAGCGGTTTAATCGCAATGCGCCAGCACCGCCGCCGCCACCGCCTCGGGCGCGTCGATCTCCGCCAGGTGGCCGGCGCCGGCGAGACGCCGGATCGTCGCCGAGGGACCGATGGCGCCGGCGACGCGTTCTGCATAACTCGGGGCTATGACCTTGTCCGCTTCGCCCCAGAGCACCAGGGTCGGCTGGCCGATGCGCCCCAGGCGCTGCGCCAGGCCGGTGTCGGAGAGCGGCCAGAAGATTTGCGCCGCGGCTTCGTTGGCCCGGATCGTCAGGATCTGCCATTCGGTTTCGTCCTCGCCCTCCGGCATCGCCGTCACCGCCTCCAGCTTGGTCTGGTCCTCGACGTAGAGGGCGCCCTGCGTCCCCGGTACCTGGGCCCAGACGTCGGTCACCGGGTCGGCCTCGTCGTAAATCCCGAGCGGCGAAATCAGCGCCAGACGAGGCACGGAGTCGGGCCAGATCGCGGCCATCTCGGCGGCGAACGAGCCGCCGGCCGAAACGCCGACCAGATCGGCCCCGTCGAGCCCGGCGCCGAGCAACAGGTCGCGCGTCGCCAGCAGCCAGTCGAGATGGCTGTAGAGGCCGTCGTGGCCGCGCCCGCCACCGGGAAAGCCCGGGAGCGAGGGGACGATCACCCGGCGGCTTTTCGCCAGTTCGTCGAGGAACGGGGTCCAGCTCAGAAGGCCGCCGAGCCCGGCGAGGAAGCCGATCGGCGCCCCCTCGCCCTTCTCCCAGACCCGGCAGGTGGTCCCCTGGATCTCGACCCCACGTTCGCTCGGCCCGCTCACGGCGACGTCCTCCGGGCGACCTCGAAACCCTCGAGGCCGCGCCGGCGGCACGCCATATGTTGGATTCTATCCACTAGTCCCGCTCTCCGCTTGATCGTTCCCTGTGAAGACGTCCTTCGCTTCGCTTCACGTATACTTCCCCACATTCTCGAAAGGGCGAAAATGAAGCCCTTCAGCGTGCCTCGGTCCAGCTCTCGGAGAAGGCCAGCGCGCAGGTCGCGAAGGGACGGCCCTCGCGCTCGCGCGGCCAGGGCTGGCCTGCCGCCTGGACGCCGTTTATCGCCAGCCGCGCCCCCATTGCCGGGATCAGCACGGTGCAGACGCCCCAGGCCCGGCCGGGCGGCGCCTCGGGCGCGGTGTGGATCAGCAGCGGATCGCCCAGATCGTGCCAGGTGAGGGTTATGTCCTCCAGGTCGGTCGTCACCCGTTCGGTCCAGAAGTAGGCCGGATCGCCGGACTTGGTGAATTCGGCGTCGTGCACCTCAATTGTGCTGTCGGCCGTCTCCTGGGCGAGCATCCCCTGGATCGTGGTCTGCAGCCAGCGGGCCATGGCGATGTTGTCGGAATAGATCCGCCACTCGTCGTCGGTGAGTTCGCTCTTCAGGTAGAGGACGTGCCCGGGCCCGGCGGGCGAGAACAGGATCCGCCAGAAGCTGGCGTCGGTCGAATTCTCGGCGCCGTCGGTGGCGCTCAGGCGGATGAAGGGATTCTCGCCGGTCAGGACGACGCGGTTGGGGTCGGCCGTGCTCATGGTGGGATCCTCCGCATTGGCTCGCGCGCCACAGTATAGACCGGCCGGCCCGGGCGCCCAGCGTTGTCCGACCCATTGTCCGGTCCGGCGGGCGATTCCGCACGAGCGGTTCGTGCATTAATATGCGGTACGGGTGACGGGGTGGCGAGGAGCGAAGCCATGTTGACGGCGGCGGAGAACGCGTTTCTGACCCAAACCGGGGCGGAGACGGCGATGGGCCAATACTTCCGGCGCTTCTGGCAGCCAGCCGCCCTGGTCGAGGAGTTGGCGGCGCCGGACGGCCCGCCGCTCCGGGTGAAGCTGATGGGCGAGCGGCTGGTGGCCTTTCGCGATAGTGTTGGCCGGGTCGGCTTGGTCGACGCCCGCTGCCCGCACCGGGGCGCCGATCTCTTCTGGGGCCGGAACGAGGACTGCGGCTTGCGCTGCGTCTATCACGGCTGGAAGTTCGACGTCGCCGGCAAGGCGGTCGATCTGCCGAACGTGCTACCCGGCGCCCGCCACCACGATACGGTGAGGCTCCGGGCCTATCCGACGCGGGAATACGGCGACATCGTTTGGGCCTATCTCGGGCCCCCGGCCGAATGCCTGTCGGGCGGACGCCTGCCGGAGGTGCCGGGGTTGGAGTTCGGCCGCATGACGCCGGCGCGCCGCCGCGTCTCCAAGCAATTGGTGGAGTGCAACTGGGCCCAGATCATGGAGGGCGGGCTCGACACCTCGCACTTTTCCTCCCTCCACATGCCAGCGCCGAACGTGCCGTCGGACGACAATCCCGACGCCCCGGCCGATGCCCGCCGTCTCGGCTGGATCCGCCGCGATTCCATGCCCAAATTCTCGCTGCTGGCGCATGAGGTCGGCTTCGTCGTCGGCGGTGCCCGAGCGGCCGATCCGGCGGAGACCTACTGGCGGATCACGCAATATTTGCTGCCGGCGCACGGCACCGGGCCTTCGGCGATGCCGGGCGAGACCTATTACGGCTACACTTTGGCGCCGATCGACAACGAGGCCTGCTGGATGTTCACTTACGCCTGGAACCCGGAGCGCGACATCGGAGCAGAGGAGCGGACCAAGATCGAGCGCGGTCACGGCATCGTGGCATCGGTCGACGAGAGTTATCGCCCGCTTGCCAACCGCGACAACGATTTTCTGATCGATCGCGAGGCGCAGCGCCACCGGAGCTTCACCGGCGTACCGGGCCTCGCCGAACAGGACCTGATGATCCAGCAAAGCCAGGGCCGCATCGCCGACCGCGCGCGCGAGACCCTGACCGCGACGGATGGCGCCGTGGTCCGCTTCCGCCGCACGGTGATGTCGGCCGCCCGGGCGCTGGCGGAGAGCGGGGAAGAGCCGAGCGCGCCCTATTTGGCCGAGGCCTTCCGCACCCGACCCGGCAGTTGGGTCGCCGCCGAGGGCACCGATTTCGAGGCGGTGATGGTGGAGCGCTTCGGCGACCCCCTCGGCCGCGTCGCGGCGGAATGACGCCGCTGGGCATTGGGCTCGTCCGCCGCTGCGAGCCACCCGTGGGAGCCGTATTGCTGGGTGGATGGAAGGGAGAGCGGGGCGGCGCGCGGGGGCAACGGGTCGCGGAAGGCCAGCACGCGGTGGTCCTTGATGCCTGGTCGACCTCCGCCCAGGTCTCCGCGTCGATCGGCTCCGTCGCGTCGATGGCCACCACTTCCGCCAACAAGTCGTCTCCGAGCTCGCCTGCCTTGATTGCCCGCGCCGTCGCCTCATGATCTCCAACTATGGTCGCGCGACGCGGGGCGCGCGCGCAAGCAGGGCGATGACGGCACCGCCGAGCCCGAGTCCGCCGAGGCAGAGCAGCGACAAGGCATAGTCGCCGGTCAGGTCGCGCAGCACGCCCGAAAGCAACGGCCCCGAGGCCTGGGCCAGCACCTGGATGGAGAGCGCGATGCCGCGGATGGCGCCGAAGCTGGCCCGGCCGAAGTAGTTCGCCCAGGCGAGCGGCAGCATGGTGATGAGGCCGGCGATACCGACACCGAAGAGCGCGGCGGAGAGGTAGGCCGAGCCCAGGCCGTCGATCTCGCGCATCGCCAGCGCGCTGAGCCCCAGCGCCAGGCCGGTCGCGACCAGCGCGAGGTTGAGCGGCAGACGCCTCGGCCAAAAGCCGTAGCCCAAGGCGACGAGCGCCGAGACGGCGGAAAAGGTGGCGACCACGCTCGCCGCGATGCTCGCGTCGAGCCCGCGCTCAATCAGGTGCGGTGCCTGGTGCAGGCTGACCCCCGCCTGCACCGGATAGACCGCCAAGGTGAAGAGGGCGAGCAGCCAGAAGGCTGGCGTTCGGAGCGCCTGGGCCCGGGTGAATGCGGGCTCCACCACGGGCGCCCTGCCTTCGCCGGCGCGCCCGCTCTCCGGCGCCAGACCCAGATCCTCCGGCCGGCGGACCATCAGGAACCAGACCGGCGGCAGGCCGACCAGCAGCACGGCGAAGCCGACGACCAGCCAACCGGTGCGCCAGCCGCCGCCCGAGATCGCCGCTTGCGCGATCAACGGCAGGGTGACCAGGCCCGCCATCTGCGCCAGCGTCGCGATCGAGACGGCGCGCGCGCGACGGGCGACGAACCAGTTGGCGATGGCGCCGTGGATGGCGAGATCGAACGGCGCGGCGAAGTTCATCCGCGCGAAGCAGAACAGCAGATAGAAGACGACCAGCGAGCCGGCCAGCGAGAGCAGCATCGTCGAGACCGCCGTCGCGAGCACGGCGAGGCACAGCACCACCCTGGCGCCCTTGGCGTCGAGCCGGGGCCCGAGGAAGGGGGCGACCACGGCCGCCAGCACGCCGCCGAGCGAGACCGCGCCGGAGATCGCCGTCCGGGACCAGCCGAACTCGGCTGTCATCGGCTCGACGAAGATCGAGAGGGTGGCGACCGCCGGGGCCTGACGGGCGAAACCGGCGCAGCAGACCGTGGCGAGGATCAGCCAGCCGTAGTGGAACGGCAGCCGGCGGGCGAGCCAGGACGCGAGGGGATGCACGGGCCGGCCGCCCGGCCGGGGACGCGCGGGCGGCCCCGGCTCAGAGACCGCCGGTGACGTCGATCGTGACGCCGGTGACGAAGTCCGCGTCCGAGGAGGCGAGGAAGCAGACGACGCGGGCCTGGTCGCTGGCTTCCGCCAAGCGGCGAAGCGGAATGCTCGCGATCTCGCCCGCCTGGTCCTCGGGGCTGCGCCGGTCCCATTGGGGGCGAATGCGCTCGGTCAGCGTGCGGCTGGGCGCGATGGCGTTGACGTTGATGCCGTGCGGGCCGAGCTCGAGTGAGAGCTTCTTGGTCAGCGCGATGATCCCGCCCTTGGCGGCGGCGTAGGCGGCGCTGGAGGTGGCACTGCGGCCGCGCCCGGCGATCGAGGCGATGTTGACGATTCTACCGCCGCCCTCCGCCTTCATCCCCGGCACCACGGCGTTGGTGAGGTTGAAGGTGCCGTCGAGGTTGAAGGCGACGATCCGCTGCCATTCCTCGGCCGTCAGCTCGTCGATGCCGGCGCCGGGGTTGGCGATGATGGTGCTGCCGCCGACGGCGTTCACCAGAATATCGATGTGGCCGTGCGCGGCCTCGGCCTCGGCCACGACGGTGCCCACCGCCTCGCCGTCGAGGGCGTCGACGTGGCGCGGCACCACCGCCTCGCCCAGCGCCGCCACCATGTCGTCGAGGCGGGCGGGATCGTTGTCGACGGCGATCACCCGGCCGCCCTCGGCCGCGATAATGTCGGCGCTGGCCCGCCCGATCCCGCTGCCCGCCGCGGTGATCAAGGCTATCTTGTCCTGGAAACGCGTCATGCTCGCCCCACCGTTATCCGTTGATTTCCTAGAGCAGCATCCGCCGGTTGGAATCGCTTTCAGCGATCCAACTGGCGGATAAAGCTGCTCTATCTACTTGAAGAATAGAGCAATATCCGAACGGATTGAACCGCACCGGTTCAATCCGTTCGGATATTGCTCTAGGGCCCGATCTTGCCAGACCGCCCGGGCGCCGTCGATCCGGCCCCGCAGGCTTGCGACCCGGCGCTTGCGGCGGCGAGGGGGTTTCGAACAGACTGCCGACCCCTGTCCACGCTTCGGAGTTTCCGCCCATGGCGCTCAGCGGCATTCGCGTGATCGACCTGACCCGGATTCTGGCCGGCCCCTTCTGCTCCATGCTGCTGGCCGACATGGGGGCCGACGTGATCAAGATCGAAGCCCCCGGCGCCGGCGATCCGGTCCGCCGACAAGGGGCTATCAAGCATGGGTTCAGTTGGTACTTCGCGCAGTTCAATCGCAACAAGCGCTCGCTGACACTGGACTTGCGCTCAGCAGCCGGCAAGGCGGTGCTGGCGGACCTGATCGCGGGCGCCGACGTGCTGGTGGAGAACTACCGCCCCGGCGTGCTGGACGAGATGGGCTTCGATTCGGCGCGGCTCCAGGCCCTGAACCCCGACCTGGTGGCGACCAGCGTCAACGGCTTCGGCTCGAGCGGACCCTATCGCGACCGCCCCGCCTTCGATTTCATCGCCCAGGCGATGAGCGGCTTCATGTCGGTGAACGGGCGCGAGGGCGAGGCGCCGATCCGCGCGGCACCGCCGCTGAGCGACCTGATCGCCGGGCTCTATGCCGCCTTCGGCACGGTCTCGGCGCTCCTGGCCCGGGGCCGCCTCGGCCAGGGCCAAGCCGGCCAGCGGGTCGAGGCGAGCCTCACCAACGGTCTCGTCTCCATGATGGCCTACCTCTCGGCCGAATGTCTGGCGACGGGCGAATTGCCGAAGCGGACCGGCAACGACCACCCGATCATGTCGCCCTACGGACTCTACCGCGCCGCCGACGGGGAGATCGCGGTCGCCGCCAGCCACGACGGCATCGTCCAGCGCTTCCTCGCGGCCCTCGGCCTCGAACACCTGCTGGAGCGGCCGGAGTTCGCGAACAACGATGTCCGCATGGCGAACCGCCGGGCGATCGACGCCCATATCGAGGCCCGGGTGGGCGAGGACACGGTCGAGGCCTGGATCGAGCGGCTGAACGCCGCCGGCGTTCCCTGCGGGCGGGTGCAGACCCTGAACGAGGTCTTCGCCGATCCCCAGATCCGGGCCCAGGAGATGGTGCTGGAGGTCGACCACCCGGGCCGGGGGCCGATCGCCATGACCGGCTTTCCGGTGAAGCTCGACGCCACCCCCTGCAAAATCCGCCGCCCGGCGCCTGAACTCGGCGGCCAGACGGAAGAGATCCTGGCCGAACTCGGCTACGATGCGGAACGGATCGGCGCGCTGCGCGCACGCGGTATCGCCTGAAGTGTCCGACCAGCGAGGCAACCCATGACGATCACGATTCGCCTCTACACCGACTACAAGAGCCCCTACGCCTATCTGGTCAAGGATCTGGCCTACGCGCTCGAGGACGGGCGCGACGTCGCGCTCGACTGGCGGCCTTACACCCTCGACATCCCGGACATTCTCGGCAGCGCCGAGGTCGACGGCGAGGGCAAGGTGGTCGCCGAGACGCGCACGGCGCACCAGTGGCGCCGCGTCAGATATTCCTACATGGACGCTAGGCGCCATGCCAATTTGCGCGGCCTCACCATTCGTGGCCCGCGGAAGATCTGGGATTCCTCGCTCGCGGCGATCGGCCTGCTCTGGGCCAAACCGGCCGGGCGCGAGGCGATGCGGCGCTATCACGACATCACCTTCGAACGTTTCTGGCGCCGCGAGCTCGACATCGAGGACATCGCCGTGGTCGAGGCGGTGCTGGCCGAGGCGGGGATCGAGGGCACCGGCTTCGCCGCGTGGGCCCGAGGCGAGGGCCGGGCGCACCACGTTGCCATCCGCGCCGAGGCGGAGGAGAGCGGCGTCTTCGGCGTGCCGAGCTTCGTCGTCGAGGGCGAATTGTTCTGGGGGCGCGAGCATCTGGCACTGATCGCCGATCGCCTCGACGCGCTCGGCGTCGGCTGAAAACCGCGCTTTCGCGGACCTCACGAGCCGGCACCGTCGCGGTATAACCGGCACTTGTTTGGCGAATGTCCGATCGGACCGGTGATCCGTGCGGATTGGGCGCGTGTCGACCGGCCCCTCACCGTCCCGGGCGTTTGAAAAGAAAGACCAGCGGGATCGCCGCCAAGGTAACGACGGCGAGGAAGACGAAATCGTTCAGGAAGGCGATGGTCAGCGCCTCCGAGGACACCAGGTTCCTGAGCGCCAAGAGACCCTGGGCACTATCGGTATCGAATATTGTCGCCTGACCGGCGCGGGCCAGGTTCTGGTTGAAGTCGTGCACATGGTCCCGCAGCACGATGTAGTTCACCTGCGCCGAGCGGACCATGATGGCGACGATCACCGAGGTTCCCATGCTGGCGCCGATCGCGCGCACCAGCGAAAACAGCGCCGCCGCCTCGACCCGGAACGCCGGCGCCAGGGTCGAGAAGGTGACCGTGGTCAGCACGACCCACATCATGCCCATGCCGAAGCCGTTGACGATGGTGATCCAGATCACCTCGGTCATGGAGACGTGCGCGGTCCAGCCGGTCATCCACAGGTTCGACAGGCCGACGCAGGCGAGGCTGGCCAGGATCAGATGCTTGGGCGGAACCCGGTCGGCGAGAAAACCGCTCGCCATCATCGCCACCATCGTGCCCACGCCCCGCGCCGAGATCACCCAGCCGGCCGACAGCACCGGATAGCCCTGCACGTTCTGCAGGAAGAGCGGCAGGACGAAGAGGCTGGAAAACACGGCGATGCCGAAGACGAAGATCAGCGAGAGGCCGATCACGAAGTTGCGGTCGCGGAACACCACCAGATTGAGGTAGGGCTCGCGCGCCGTCAGGCAGTGGACCACGAAGATGTGGAAGGCGATCGCCGCCACGCCGGCCTCGAGGATGATTTCCGGCGATTCGAACCAGTTCTCGCCCTGCCCCCGGTCGAGCATCAGTTGCAGCGAGCAGACCGCGACGATGAGCGCGACGACCCCCAGCCAATCCAGCGAGCGGGGCGAGGGCGGTGGCCTCGGCAGGGTCAGGAAGACGGCGGCGAAGGCGACCAGGCCCAGCGGAATGTTGATCACGAAGAGGTAGCGCCAGCCGTACCACTCGGTCAGCAGCGCGCCGAGCGTCGGCCCCAGAACCGGGCCCAGGATCATCCCCATCGACCAGATGCTCATGGCGAAGCCGTGGCTCGCGCGGGGATAGGTGTCGAGCATGACGGTCTGGCTGAGCGGCATCAGCGGCGCGCTGACCAAGCCCTGCAGCGCGCGGAACGCCACCAGCCATTCCAGGTTCGGGGCGCCGACGCAGAGCGCCGAGGTGACGGTGAAGCCCAGGATCGAGCCGAGGAAGACGAAGCGCCGGCCGAGCCGCTGGCTGAGCCAACCGGTCAGGATCGTTCCGACCGCCGTTGCCACCACGAAGGCGGTGATGATCCAGCCGATCTGGTCCGGCGTCGCCGAGAGATTACCCTGGATGGAGGGGAGCGCGACATAGGCCGTGCTCATGTTGATCGAGTGCAGCAGCGAGGCCAGCAACACGGGCACGGTGATGACGATGCGCTGGGCGCGGGTGAACGGACCGGTGGCCGAAATCGTCTTCATCTGTGCCGCCGGTCGGGCCTCCGCCTCCGAGTCGGATGATCCATAGCATCATCCGCGTGCCGCCGTTTCGCCCGCTCGGTGTCTGACCGCAAAGCCGCTATAAATGGCGACGATGGCGAAATCGAACGCCTCGCCGTGACCAATTCGGGCGCCTCGCGACGAAAGCGGCGGTCAGGCGAGCGGCTTGAACTGCTTGGAGAGTCGCAGGCCCTGGCGCTGGTAGTTGGAGCCGATTGCGGGACCGTAGATCTTGTCCGCCACCTCGGTCAGCCGTTCGTAGACCAGTCGCGCGACGATCTGGCCGTGTTCCAGCATGAAGGGGACCTCGCGGCTGCGGATCTCCAGCACCGCCCGAGCGCCCGAGCCGGAGGCGCCCGCGTGACCGAAGCCCGGATCGAAGAAACCCGCGTAATGCACCCGAAATTCCCCCACCAGGGGATTGAAGGGCAGCATCTCCGCCGCGTAATCCGGCGGCACCGTCACCGCCTCGCGCGAGGCCAGGATGTAGAAAGCGTCCGGATCCAGGATCAGCCGCGAATCGCGCCCACGCGCGATCGGCTCCCAGAATTCCAGCGGCTCGTAATGGCCGACCGCGCGAAGGTCGATCAGGCCGGTGTGGCGGCGCGCCCGGTAGCCGATGACGGGAGCACCCTCGTCTCCCTCGAGGTCGATGCTGACGGCGATGCCGTGGTCGATGTTGGCATTCTCGCCATGCCTGTCGTGCACCAGGGTCACCTGCTCCTGCAACCGCTCGAGATTGGTGTCGGAGGTTCGCGGGCTGCCGCGGCGCACCCGAAGCTGGCTCAGCGTGTCGCCCTCGCGCGCCAGAATCGAGAAGGTGCGCGGCGCGATCTCGGCGTAGAGCGGTCCGGCGTGACCAGCCTCGATGCGGTCGAAGGCGTCCGCCCCGTCGACGATCAATCGGGTGAAGACGTCGAGCCGGCCGGAACTGCTCTTCGGGTTGGCGAAGCCGGTCATGCGGTAGCCGAGGCGGAGATGCTCCAACAGCGGCACGATATAGACACAGCCCCGCTCCAGCACCGCGCCGGCGGCGAGGTCGATCTCGTGCATGCCCAGATCGTCGATCATGTCGGGCACCCGGTTGCCCGGGCCCGGCAGGAAGCTCGCGCGGACGCGGAAGGCTGTGGGCCCGAGCCGGAGGTCGAGGCTCGCCGGTTGGATCTGGGCTTCCCCGATCTCGCTCTGGGCGGCGATCTCGCCGCTTCGGATCAGCTCGCGCAGATGCTGGGCCGGCAGAATGCCGGTCGAATGGCGTGCCTCGGGCACGCCTTCGTTGGCGCGCGCGGTGGGCGCCTCCTCGGGAAAGAGCCCGAACGAAGGCTCGCGCCGGATCGTTGAGGAGGTTGGAGGTGGCATCTGTTTCGCCTCGATAGATGGACCTTTCGAAGTTGCGAGTTTACGATGATTATCTTTTGATTTCAATGGCTTGTCCGATTTCATCCATCCCGATCCATGCACAGGCGGGCGACGATGTCGCCTCCGGCATTATCCCTGCCCGATCATAGCGCTCGCCAAACGACACACCCAATCCCCGGGATTATCCCTCGTTCCTCCACAGGGCGCGGCCGGCTATGCTCGCGAGGACCACCAACCACCGGGAGCTTGCGGTATGATCATCTTGCCTATCCGGGATGTCCGCACCACCTTGCTGCGCACGCCGTTCACGGGGGACGATCCGCCGCGCTGGAGCCATGACTACGACCGGCCGCGCGAACCCGTCCGCGCCTGGTGGTGGTGGAGATCGAGACCGCCTCGGGCATTACCGGCATGGGCTATCTAATGCCGCTCGGCGGCGGCATGACGACGATCCGCGCCTGCCTGGAAGAGATGATCGTGCCGCGCCTGATCGGTCGCGATGCCACCGCCATCGAGGCGATTTGGCGGGACCTGGGCTATCTAATGCCGCTGTGGCAGGCCACCTACTGGGTCGGGCGGATGGCAGGGGGTGACGCTCTTCGCCCTCTCCGCCGTCGACATCGCGCTCTGGGACGCGCTGGGCAAGAAGGCGGGCCTGCCGCTGCACCGGCTTTGGGGCCACTTTGCCAGCGAGATCCCCTGCTACGGCAGCGGCTGCTGGCGCGGCCTCGGCTCGGAGGGGATGATCGAGAAGGCCAAGGCGTACGTCGAGGCCGGCTTCGACGCCATCAAGATGCAGGCCGGCCACATGTACGACGACCGCACGGACGTCCGCCACGTCGCCGAGATGCGCGCGGCGCTCGGCGAGGACGTCCGCATCCTGGTCGACGTCAACATGGGCTGGACGGCGGACCAGGCGATCGCCGTCGGCCGCAAGTTCGAGGATTACGACGTCTATTGGCTGGAGGAGCCGGTGCCGGCGGAGGACTTCAAGGGCTATCTCCGGATCGCCGATGCCCTCGACCTCCGCGTCGTCGGCGCCGAGAGCCACTTCACCCGCTACGACATCCGACCCTTCCTGGAGCATCCGAAGCTGCCGATCCTGCAGCCCGATCCGATGCGCGGCGGGCTCACCGAGATGCGCAAGATCGCGACCCTGGCGGACACCTGGGGGATGCGGATCGCGCCACATCTATTCCCCGAGCTGATGGTCCACCTCATGGCCTCGATCCCCAACGGCGAGCTGTTGGAATACGTCGACTTCCTGGACGACCTCTGGGTCGAGCCCCTGTTGCCGGAGAACGGCATGGTGGTGGCGCCGGAGCGTCCCGGCCACGGCCTCGTCTTCAAGCCGGAGGTGCTGCGCGATTGCACCGTCGAGGCATAGAGGTAACTCATCCAGCCACGCGGCCGGCGACGATCGCCGCCAGTAGCAGCCAGCCGAAGAGGGCATTGGAGCGGAACTTGGCGAGGCAATCGGCGGGATCGTCAAAGCGGACCCGCGCCGCCTGCCAGCCGAGTTGCAGGGCGGCGAGCGCCAGAGGCGGCCAGAACGGCCAGGCGAGACCGGCCGCCCCGCCGGCCCCGGCGAAACCGCCGAGCGCCAGCGCGTAGAAAATCACGAGCACCGGCCGCGTCTTCGCCCCCAGGCGACGGGCGGACGAGCGCACGCCGACCAGCGCGTCGTCCTCTTTGTCCTGGTGCGCGTAGATGGTGTCGTAGCCGAGGGTCCAGGCGATGCCGGCGAGGTAGAGCAGGATCGCCGGCAATTCAAGCGTGCCACGCGTCGCCGCCCAACCCAGAAGCGCCCCCCAATTGAAGGCGACGCCGAGGAAGAACTGCGGCCACCAGGTGATCCGTTTCATGAAGGGGTAGATCACGACGGGCCCCAGGGCGGCAATGCCGACGAGGATGGCGAAGCCGTTGAAGCTCGCAAGGATGGCGAGGCCGACGAAGCCGAGGAGAACCATGAATGCCGCCGCGCGGCCGACGCCCACCGCGCCGGAGGGGATCGGCCGGCCGGCGGTCCGCTCCACCCTGCCGTCGACGTCGCGGTCGACGATATCGTTCCAGCAGCAGCCGGCGCCCCGCATCACCACCGCGCCGAGGGCGAAGAGGGCCATCAGCCAGCCCGAGGGCCAGCCCTCCGCCGCCAGCGCCAGGCTCCACCAACAGGGCCAGAGCAGGAGCCAGGTGCCGATCGGCCGGTCGAGCCGGGCCAGCGAAAGATAGGGCCACCAGGGGCGCGGCGCATGGCGCACCAGCCAGTGGTCCGGGCGAATGTCGGTGAACCCGGCCGGCGCCTTGGTGTCTCCTCCGCTGGCCATGACCTATGCTCTTAGCGATTACCGAGGCTCGGCTCAACCGACGCGGCGGGGCGAGGGGGCAATGACGGCGCGCGAGGAACCTAGGATCCGACTCCACGTCGAGGAGGTGTTCGTCGCCGGTGGCGTCGTCGAGGTCTCCGGCGGACAGGCGCACTATCTCCGCAACGTCATGCGCCGCGCGCTGGGCGACGCGGTCCTGCTGTTCAACGCCCGGGACGGCGAATGGCGGGCGGTGATCGAGACCTCGTCCAAGGCGCGGGTTCGGCTGACGCTAGGCCATCGGACGCGCCCGCCGAGGGCTGAGCCACCGCTCGGCCTCGCCTTCGCCCCGGTGAAGCGGGCGGCGGTCGAACTGATGGTCGAGAAGGCCTGCGAACTCGGGGCCACGGCCCTCCGGCCCATCGTCACCCGCCGCACGGAGGCCCGCCGGGTCAACCTGGCGCGGCTGCGCGCGATCGCCGTGGAGGCGGCGGAACAATCGGGCCGCCTCGACGTGCCGAGGCTCCACGAGCCGGTGTCGCTTTCGGCGCTGCTCGCCGGCTGGCCGGCCGGTGAACGCCTGGTCCATCTCGACACCGACGCCGCCGCGCCGCCGCTCCTCTCGCTCGGCCCGGCACCCTCGGCGACTTTGTTGATCGGTCCCGAGGGCGGCTTCGACGATGGCGAGCGAGAACTGTTGGCCGCATGTCCGAGCGTCGAGCGCGCCAGCCTCGGCCCGACCACGCTCAGGGCCGAAACGGCGGCGATCGCCGCGCTGGCGATTTGGCGGGCGGGGTTCGACCAAGCTTGAAATGCTTTAGCCGGCTCGCCACTCCGCGCGGACGTCCCCGTCGCTCTCGCCCGCCGCGTGGCGTCGACGAAGGGTTTCGAAGCGGGCCCCGTCCAGCAGGCAGCGAAGCGCCCAGACCGCCATGGCGCGGACCAGGGCCGAGGGGTCGGCGAGCCGCGTCTCGGCGACCTCGGCCAGCGCCGGCTGGCCGCTGTTGGCGATCGCGATCAGGACGTTGCGGACGAAACGGTCGCGGCCCAGCCGCTTCACCGGGGATTTCGAAAAGAGCGCACGGAAGGCCGCGTCGTCGAGTTGGGCGAGCGCGGCCAGCCTGGGCGCGGTCAACTCGGTCCGGGGCCGGAGCCTCTGCTCGGCCGCAAGCTGAGCGAACTTGTTCCAGGGGCAGACGGCGAGGCAATCGTCGCAGCCGAAGATCCGGTTGCCGATCGGCCGGCGGAATTCCTCGGCGATCGTGCCGGCGTGCTCGATCGTGAGGTAGGAGATGCAGCGCCGCGCGTCGAGCTGGTAGGGCGCGGGAAAGGCGCCGGTCGGACAGACGTCGAGACAGCGCCGGCAGCCGCCGCAATGGTCCGCCTCTGGCCGGTCGGGCGGCAGTTCCAAGGTGGTGAAGAGGGCGCCGAGAAAGAGCCAAGAGCCGAACTCGCGGCTCACCAGGTTGGTGTGCTTGCCGCGCCAGCCGATTCCCGCCGCCTCGGCGAGCGGCTTCTCCAGCACCGGCGCGGTGTCGCAAAAGACCTTCACACTCCCGCCGTGCGCCGCCACCAGCTCCCGGGCGAGCGCCTTCAAACGTTGCTTGACGACGTCGTGGTAGTCGCGGCCTTGGGCGTAGAGCGAGATCGCGCCCGCCTCCGGCCACTCGAGGATCTCCAAGGGATCGTCCTCGGGCCCGTAGTTCTGGCCCACCATGAGAATAGAGCGCGCCTCCGGCCAAAGCCTGGCGGGATCGGCCCGCCACTCAGGCCGGCGTGCCAGCCAGTCCATGTCGCCGTGGTGCCCGGCGTCGAGAAAGTCGCGAAACCGCGCTCCCGCCTCGCCCAGCGCCCCCGGCGCCGTGATCCCGACCGCCTCGAATCCAAGCCCGCGCGCCCGGGCCCGCAGCCACTCGCCAACCCTCCGTGCCGAAGCCGCATCGTCGTGCTCGGCGCTGGCGGTATCGATCATGGGTTCAAATACTGCTTTCCTTGGGGAAGTCGGGCTGGCGTTTCTCCAAGAAGCTGGCCAGACCCTCGCGCGGCTCCGGCCCGGTGAAGCCCAGCATTTCGAGCGCCAGCGAGGCGTCGAAGGCCGGCCCGGCCATGCGGTACCAGTTGTTGAGGGAATATTTGGTCCAGCGGATGGCACTCTGGGCGCCGTTCACCAGCTTGCCGCAGACTTCCAGCGACTTCGCCTCCAACTCGTCGTCCTCGACGCAGAGCGAGACCAGGCCGAGCCGCTCCGCCTCCTCGCCGCTCATCGGCTCGCACAGCATCAGGTAATATTTCGCCTTGGCCATGCCGCACAAGAGCGGCCAATTGATCACCGCGTGATCGCCCGCCGCGACGCCGAGGCGGGTGTGGCCGTCGACGATCTTGGCCGACTTGGCGGCGATCGAGATGTCGGCCAGGAGGGCGGCCACCAGGCCGGCGCCGACGGCGACGCCGTTGATCGCCGAGACCGTGGGCTTGCCGCAGTTGATGATGTTGTAAACCAGGTCGCGCGCCTCCTTCCAGGCGCGGATCAGGGCCTCGTGGCTGTCCATGTTCTCCTGGATCATGCCAAAATCGCCGCCTGAGGAGAAGGCCCGGCCCTTGG
Organism: Alphaproteobacteria bacterium; assembly: GCA_965225945.1. Taxonomy (GTDB): domain Bacteria; phylum Pseudomonadota; class Alphaproteobacteria; genus JASLMY01. Next base: position 87,709 of record CBDDBZ010000035.1, read on the forward strand.
CGCGGAGGAGGGCGACGGAAATATCCTCGTCCTCGTCGATGTCGCGCCAGATGTAGGCCATCTCGCGATGCCCGTCCTTGTCGAGCGAGTTGTAGGTCTCCGGCTTGTTCAAGGTGATGCGCAGCACGCGATCCATCGGATAGTCGATCTCGAAGCTCTGGTATTTGGCGTAGCGGTCGCTCATCGGTGGCCTCCCTCGCTCGGCGGTTCAACGCGTTTCGCGCGAGTTGTCGGCCAGCGCGGGAATGGAGTCAAATGGCCCGAGGGGTGGTGTAGCGCCGCAGCCCAAGCGTCAATCGAGGTAGCGGTCGAAGCGGACGCTGTCGTTCAGAATGTAACCCCTACCCTGGGCGTCGGTGCACCAGGTTCCGCGCATCAGGATGCTACGGCCGTCGGCGGTGGGGCGGGACCCGGTCGTCGGCCGGCAATTGGAGAGGCCGGCGGGCGGCGTCGGCACCCGGCTCGCGCGGGCGGGTGCCGGCCGGTCGTCGTCGCGCGGGTAGGGCCGGGTCAGCAAATAGGCGATCGCCAAGCTGCCCAGGATCACCCCGGCCACGGCATAGCCATGGCCGTGGTGACCATGACCGTGGCGGCGTCGATGGGGGCGGCGAAAGCGATTATGTCCACCGCGATGATTGTATTGGCCGTAGTGCCCCTTGACGAAGATGGCGCCGTGGCTGGTGTGGCCCCGATGGCCCGCCGAGGCCGGCGTGGCGGCGGCGAGTGCCAAGCCCAACAACAGGGCGGCGACGGTCGGCAGGGCGAGGCGCATGACGAAGTCTCCTTCGCCCACACTCTAGTGTTCCGATCCTAACAAAAGTTTCCCAAAGGGCTTGCGTTCTGCGATTCTGGGGGAATGACGAAGACATTGGCATGCATCTGGCTGTCTCCCGCGGAGCGGGCGACGCTGGAAGGGTTGGTTTCTGGGCGGAACACGCCGCAGAAGCTGGTTTGGCGGGCACGGATCGTGTTGCTGTCGGCTGACGGGATCGGCACGATGACGATCGTCCGGTTGGTCGGCAAAAGTAAGGTGACGGTGTGGCGCTGGCAGGAGCGCTACCTTGCCAAAGGCATCGCCGGACTGCGCCGCGATGCGACGCGACCGGGACGCAAGCCGCCGCTGAGCGCCGAGGTGATCGAGCGGGTTGTGCATAAGACCTTGCACGAGACGCCGGAGGCGGCGACGCATTGGAGCATCCGCAAGATGGCCCGTGCCGTCGGCCTCAGCTACACCAGCGTGCAGCGGATCTGGAAGGCGCACGGCCTCAAGCCGCACCTGGTGAAGACCTTCAAGCTGTCGAATGACGAGCACTTCGTCGAGAAGGTGCGCGATATCGTCGGTCTCTATCTCGATCCGCCGGACAAGGCGCTGGTTCTCTCGGTCGACGAGAAGAGCCAGATCCAGGCGCTCGACCGCACACAGCCCGGCTTGCCGATCAAGAAGGGCCGAGCCGGCACCATGACGCATGACTACAAGCGCCACGGCACGACGACATTGTTCGCCGCGCTCGACGTCGCCACCGGCAAGGTCATCGGCCACTGCATGAAGCGGCACCGCCATCAGGAATGGCTGAAATTCCTGCGCCGTATCGACGCCGAGACGCCCAAGAAGCTCGACCTGCATCTGATCGCCGACAACTACGCCACCCACAAGCATCCCAAGGTCAAGGCGTGGTTGGCAAAACATCCTCGCTTCCATATGCACTTCACTCCGACATCCGCCTCCTGGCTCAGCCAGGTCGAACGCTTCTTCGGCCTGATCACCAGCGATCAAATCCGTTGCGGCGTGTTCAAGAGCGTCGCCGAACTCGAAACAGCCATTCAGAAATACCTCGAGCACCACAATGCCGATCCAAAACCCTTCGTATGGACCGCTTCCGCCACCGCCATACTCGAAAAAGTCGCTCGTGGGCGACAGGCGTTAGAGTCGGTACACTAGCGCAAAACACCCCCCGGTGCCAAAGCCGCGACAGCCAATGATGGCAATTGCCCATTGACGGTGGCGCCGGTGCCGATTACCTTAAAGCTAATGCTGCTCGCCGTCCTCTTTCCTACTCCCTCGGGAGAGGAAGGAGCACTGGCGAGCTTTATATTTTGGCGATAGGTGGCGACATGGCATCCGAGCGTGTCGCGTTGTTTAGGGGCGGTTTCGCGCGGTAGACCAGTGACCACCAAAATGTCTACAAGGGTGCCCGCGAGACGTTTCTCGGCAGGAGGCCACCGCACTTCACGTTTGGGCAGTTTGATCCGCTCTCCATGGGGGAGTTCATCTGCGGCCGTCCGCCACCCGGGGTCACTCGCCACCTAGACCGGGTGCGTGTGTACACAGGGCAACCTGACAGCACAAAGCAGCCGAAAGGCTACGGCGCCAGTCGCAAGCAGTACCAGTTTTGGCGAAGGCGCGGCGTGGAGGTGGTTTCTCGACCGCTACGATACCCGCGTGACTTCCCCGCCGAACGGCCACATGAGAAGGGCGTCGATGTAGCCCTAGCCATCGATTTCATCCGTCTCGCGATAGAAGGCGCCTACGATGTAGGTTTCATTGCCTCGACGGATACCGATCTTATTCCGGCCATCGATTTCGTGATCGAGCGCTACCAAGGCGCCCCGAAAGTGGAGGTGACCGCTTGGACCGGGGCAGGAAGGCGACCACGCCTCAGTTCGGCCATTCGGCCGATCTGGTGTCACTGGCTCAATCGGGACGACTACGACGCAATCCATGATTTCACGGATTACACGCTGTAGGTTCGATTGCTCTCAGTGGCGCGGCGCGATCGCGATGGCATCACGTGATACCAGACCCGGGTGGGTTCGGTCGTGGCTAGATTGCCATGGGCGACGTGGCCCGAGTGTCGTCAGCGGACCCTGTCCAATGGAGTCGGCAACCGACCGGCCGTCGCTCCGCCCCACTCGAGACACCTCGCTTGGACCTAGTGTACCGACTCTAACGCCTGTCGCCCACGAGCGACTTTTTCGAGTATGGCGGTGGCGGAAGCGGTCCATACGAAGGGTTTTGGATCGGCATTGTGGTGCTCGAGGTATTCCTGAATGGCTGTTTCGAGTTCGGCGACGCTCTTGAACACGCCGCAACGGATTTGATCGCTGGTGATCAGGCCGAAGAAGCGTTCGACCTGGCTGAGCCAGGAGGCGGATGTCGGAGTGAAGTGCATATGGAAGCGAGGATGTTTTGCCAACCACGCCTTGACCTTGGGATGCTTGTGGGTGGCGTAGTTGTCGGCGATCAGATGCAGGTCGAGCTTCTTGGGCGTCTCGGCGTCGATACGGCGCAGGAATTTCAGCCATTCCTGATGGCGGTGCCGCTTCATGCAGTGGCCGATGACCTTGCCGGTGGCGACGTCGAGCGCGGCGAACAATGTCGTCGTGCCGTGGCGCTTGTAGTCATGCGTCATGGTGCCGGCTCGGCCCTTCTTGATCGGCAAGCCGGGCTGTGTGCGGTCGAGCGCCTGGATCTGGCTCTTCTCGTCGACCGAGAGAACCAGCGCCTTGTCCGGCGGATCGAGATAGAGACCGACGATATCGCGCACCTTCTCGACGAAGTGCTCGTCATTCGACAGCTTGAAGGTCTTCACCAGGTGCGGCTTGAGGCCGTGCGCCTTCCAGATCCGCTGCACGCTGGTGTAGCTGAGGCCGACGGCACGGGCCATCTTGCGGATGCTCCAATGCGTCGCCGCCTCCGGCGTCTCGTGCAAGGTCTTATGCACAACCCGCTCGATCACCTCGGCGCTCAGCGGCGGCTTGCGTCCCGGTCGCGTCGCATCGCGGCGCAGTCCGGCGATGCCTTTGGCAAGGTAGCGCTCCTGCCAGCGCCACACCGTCACCTTACTTTTGCCGACCAACCGGACGATCGTCATCGTGCCAATCCCGTCAGCCGACAGCAACACTATCCGTGCCCGCCAAACCAGCTTCTGCGGCGTGTTCCGCCCAGAAACCAACCCTTCCAGCGTCGCCCGCTCCGCGGGAGACAGCCAGATGCATGCCAATGTCTTCGTCATTCCCCCAGAATCGCAGAACGCAAGCCCTTTGGGAAACTTTTGTTAGGATCGAAACACTAGGACAGCGTCGACAGCCAAGCAATTGTTTCGTGAGGCGCGGCGCGCCGTGGCAAGCCAGGGTGGCGCGCCCCGCGTGTCGACGTCGCTTGGATGGCCGCGATTCACTCCGCTCGCTCGCGACAACGGTGCCCTCGGCCTCCCTCAAGCCGCGTTGCGCTTGCGGCGGACGACGGAATCATAGTCCTCCATCATCGCCTTGCAGACCTCGCCGACGGTGAAGGCTCGACCGTCGATCTCGCCCACCGGCGTCACTTCGGCGGCGGTGCCGGTGACGAAGACCTCCTCCGCGTCGGCCAACTCCTCCGGCATGATCACCCGCTCGATCACCTTGATGCCGCGCGCCTCGGCCAGGGCGATCACGGTGCGCCGGGTGATCCCGTCGAGGAAGCAGTCGGGCGTCGGCGTGTGCAGGGTGTCGCCGATCTTGAGGAAGATGTTGGCCCCGGTGGTCTCGGCGATCCGGCCACGCCAGTCCAGCATCAGCGCGTCGTCGTAGCCCTCCGCCTCCGCCGCGTGCTTGGAAAGGGTGCAGATCATGTAGAGCCCCACCGCCTTCGAGTTCACCGGCGCGGTCTCCGGCGAGGGGCGCCGCCAGCTCGAGGTCTTGAGGCGGATGCCCGCGAGGCGCGCCTCCATCGAGAAATAGGAGGGCCATTCCCAGACCGCGATCGAAAGATTGATCCGGTTGGTCTGGGCGGAGACGCCCATCATCTCCGAGCCGCGCCAGGCGATCGGCCGGACGTAGCCGTCGACGATACCGTTGACCCGCACCACCTCGCGGCAGGCGGCGTCGATCTCGGCGACCGAATAGGGGATCTCGAAATCCATGATCCCGGCCGACCGGCACAACCGCTCGGTATGCTGGTTCAGCTCGAAGATCTCGCCGTCGTAGACCCGCTCGCCCTCGAAGACGGCGCTGGCATAGTGCAGGCCGTGCGTCAGGACGTGCACCTTGGCCTCCTTCCACGGCTGCATCTCGCCGTTCATCCAGATGAGGCCGTCCAGATCGTCGTAGGACATCGTTGCCATGATCGTGCGCCTTTTGTTCGAAAGTGTCGCGAAACGAGAGCAGATGGTAACAATCGACCCAATTATGTCAATAGTACTGACCCAAAAATCTTATGGCCACGCAACAAACGGCAGCAACGCTGACGCATATGCGCTAGGATGACCCCATGCTGGAGACCCCCGGATCGAACCCGCTGTTCTTACGCGAGGAGGAGTTGCGCAAGGGCATCGAGCTGTTGTTCTTCGCCTACCGCGACTTCACCAGCGATCCCGACGACATCCTCGAGGAATTTCGCTTCGGCCGCGCGCACCATCGGGTGATCCACTTCATCGCCCGCAATCCCGCGATCTCGGTCTCGGAGCTGCTGGGCATCCTCCGGATCACCAAGCAGAGCCTGAGCCGAGTCCTGAGCCAGCTCGTGGCGCAAGGCTTCGTTCGCCAGGAACAGGGCGTGGCGGACCGCCGCCGACGCCTCCTCCACCTGACGGAGAAGGGCATCGAGCTGGAGCGCCGCCTCTCCCGTCCCCAGCGCGCCCGGGTGGCGCGGGCCTACCGGGAGGCGGGGGCAGACGCCGTCGCCGGCTATTGCAAGGTGCTGATGGGGCTGATCGACGAGGTCGAACGGGCCAGGGTCGTGAGAGCGCTGGAGCAGCCTTAAAGCATGATCGAGCGTGGCGCCCATATCCTGGTCGTCGACGACGACATTCGACTGCGCGAGCTCTTGCAGCGCTATCTGCTCGAGAACGGCTATCGCGTCAGCACCGCGCGGGACGCGGCCGACGCCCGCGAGCAGCTCGACGGCATCCGCTTCGACCTCGTCGTGCTCGACGTGATGATGCCGGGCGAGGATGGCATGTCGCTGGCCCGCGCGATCTGGGGCGCCGGAGGGACGCCGATCCTGATGCTGACGGCGATGGGCGAGGCCGAGAATCGCATCGCCGGCCTGGAATCGGGCGTCGACGACTATCTGACCAAGCCGTTCGAGCCGCGCGAACTGGTGCTTCGGATCGAGGCCATCCTCAGGCGGGCAGGCGATGGCGCCCCGGCGGAGCGGGTCCGCCTCGGCACTTGCGTCTTCGATATCGCCCGGGGCGAGTTGAAGCGAGCGGGCGAGCCGGTGCGTCTGACCTCCTCGGAGGTGGCACTCTTGAAGGTTTTCGCCCGCAATCCCGGCGGCACCATCACCCGGGAGGAACTGCTGCGACGCGCCGGCGAGGGCAATCCGCGTAACGTCGACGTGCAGATCACCCGACTTCGACGTAAGATCGAGGACGACCCGCGCGCGCCGCGCTATTTGCAGACCGTCTGGGGGCAGGGATACGTCCTATGGCCGGATTGACCAAGGACGCGGGGCCGGCGCCTTGGCCGGCATATGTCACCCGCAAGCTGGCGACCCGCCTCGGGAAGCTCGCCCGTACGCGCCTCGCGCCGCGCAGCCTCTTCGGCCGTTCGCTGGTGATCCTGGTGACGCCGGTCGTGCTGTTGCAGCTCATCGCCGGCGCGGTGTTCTTCGACCATCACCTGCACAAGGTGGCGAAACGGATGAGCCGTGCCGTCGCCGGGGAGATCGCCTTCCTGCGGCGGGCCTACGAGGAAATCGACGACGAGGTCGTGCTGGGCCAAGTGGTTGCGATGGCGAACCGTCACATGCGGGTCTCGGTTCGCCACGACCCGGACGCGAGCTTGCCGCCGGGACCGCGCGTCTTCGGCGACACGCCGCTACAGTCCGCCCTGCTGATCAGCCTGGAACGCTTCCTGGAGGCACCCTTCACCGTTTCCTTCAACCAGGAGAACCGCACCTACATCATCAACGTCGAGATGAAACGAGGCGTGCTGGAGGCGATCGTGCCGTGCCATCGCTTCACCTCCTCCTCCGCCCACATCCTGCTCTGGTGGGTCGCCGGCTCTACGGTGCTGCTGCTGTCGATCGCGATCCTCTTCCTGCACCACCAGATCCGCCCGATCCAGCGGCTCGCCGAGGCGGCCGAGCGCATCGGCAAGGGCCAGGCGGTGAGCGGCTTCGAGCCCGGCGGTGCGCTCGAGGTGCGCCAGGCCGGCATCGCCTTCGTCGAGATGAGCGAACGGATCGCCCGCCAAATCCGCGAGCGGACGGAGATGCTGGCGGGCGTCAGCCACGATTTGCGTACGCCGCTCACCCGGATGCGGCTGGCGCTGGCGATGATTGCGGACGGCCCCGATACCCGGGGCATGAAGGCGGACGTCGAGCAGATGAGCCGGATGATCGAGGGCTATCTGGCGTTCGCCCGGGGCGACGGCGGCGAGAGGCCCAGGGCGATCGACCTCGCCTCTCTGCTGAACGAGGCGGTCGACGCGGTGCGCCGACAGGGCGCCCGGATCGAGCTCCGGGTGGAGGGAGACCTCGCCGGCGAGTTCCGGCCCCAGGCGCTCGGCCGCTGCCTGGCCAATTTGCTGGAGAACGCGCGGCGCTATGCCGGGCGGACGGAACTCCGGGCCCGACGGGTGGCGGACGCCATCGTGGTGACCATCGACGACGACGGCCCCGGCATCCCGGCGGAGCGACGTCGCGAGGTCTTTCGTCCCTTCCATCGCCTGGAAGCCTCGCGCAATCCGGATACCGGCGGCGTGGGCCTGGGGCTCGCCATCGCCCGCGACGCGGTGCGGGTGCATGGCGGCGAGCTGGCGCTGGAGGCCTCGCCTCTGGGCGGGCTCCGCGTTCGTCTCCGCTTGCCCGTCTGAAGTTTTTTCCAGCACTCGGGCTCGCCGAGGCCGCCGGCGCCCGGGTGATCGCGGCCGCGCGCGGCGCCGCCGAGGCCGATTCCCTGGTCGAGCGGGTCCGGGAGTTGACCGACGGCAAGGGCGGCGCGTGTAGGGCAAGCTCGCCCTTGAATCTTCGCGAGATTCCGCTATGGCTCGCGTTACCATGAGCGACGCGAACGAAGACGATTCAGCCACCCCCGGCGCGGCGCGGCACCGTGTTTTCGTGACCCTCGCGCTCCTCGTCGGCATCGCGCTCACCGTCGCCCTGGTCGCCTGGAGCGGCGCCGGCGACCTCGCCGCCCTCTTCACCCGGCTCGGGCTGGGCGACGGACTCCTCGCCCTCGCCGGCGTGATCGCCATCTTTTCCCTGGTGCAGCTCCTGGACGCGATTGGCTGGGGCGCCCTGATCGAGGCCGCCGCGCATCCCGGCTGGCCGCGGCTCTTGTGGCTCCGCTATCTCGGCAACAGCGTCAACACGCTGCTGCCGGTGGCCCAGGTGGGGGGCGAATTTGTCCGTGCCCTGCTGCTGGCACGCGGCGGCGTGGCCGCGTCGCGGGCCGGCGCGGGGGTCGTCGTCGACCTCACCCTCGGTCTCGCGACCCTGGTGGTCTTCGCCGCGCTGGGGGTGGTGATCGCCGTGCTGGGCCTGGGCGGCGGTGGTGGCGGCGGCGGCGACACCGTGCTCGGCGCCGGCATCGCCACCCTGGTGTTCGCGGGGCTGGTCGGGGGCTTCCTCTGGGCCCAGCGCAAGGGTCTCTTCGGTGCCATGGCGCATGCCATCGGCGGCTTCACCGTGGGCGCGCGCTGGCTCGCCGTGGTCGGCGGGGCCGAAGCCCTCGACCGGGAAATCGATGCGCTCTACCGCCGCCCCCGGGCGATCGGCCACTGCGCCTTCTGGCGCCTGGTGGGCTGGCTCGTCGGCGTGCTCGAGGTCTGGGCGATTCTCTGGTTTCTCGGGCAGGACGCGAGCCTGGCGGAGGCCCTGGTGCTGGAGAGCCTGGGCCAGATCATCCGCAACGCCGGTTTCGCCATACCGGGCGCTCTCGGCGTGCAGGAGGGCGGCTTCCTCGCCGTCGCCCTGCTGCTGGGCATGGGGCCCGAGGTCGGCCTCGCGATCTCCTTCGCCAAGCGGGCGCGGAGCCTCGTCGTCGGCCTGCCGATCCTGCTCGTCTGGCAGCTCTCGGAGGGCCGCGCGCTCGCCCGTCGCTTGGAGCGGTGAGCTTCAGTCCCCGACTTGGATGTCCAGCCAGCCGAGCGGCGTGACGACGGCGCGATCGCCGGGGCGGAGCAGCACGGTGGTGGTCGCGCTCTCGACGATGGCCGGCCCCGCGACGGCCTGGCCCGCGACCAGGTCGCCCAGCCGATAAATCGGCACCTCGCGCCAACCGTCGAGGTGGATTTGCCGCCGCTGGGCGGGCGGTGCCGGGGCGCCGGTGGCGATCTCCGGCTCAGCTGGCGCCGTCGCCATCAGGCCAACGGCCGCCAGCTTGGCGTTCACCAGCACCACGTCCGAAGCGGGCAAGGCATAGGTGAAAAGCTGTTCGTGGCGGGCATGGAAGGCGTCGGCCAGCCGATCCATCAGATTCCCCGCCGCCCAGTCGATCTCGTCCAACGGCACGTCGATCTCGAAGACCTGCTCGCCGTAGCGCATGTCGGCGGCGCGGCGGATCGCCACCTTGCCGTCGTGCCAGTCGGCCATGCGCGTGCGCGCGTCCGCCTCCAGCTCGCCGTAGAGGGCGCGAAGGGTGCCCGCGTCGATCCGGCGAGTGTCGCCGATATGGGTCCGCGCGACCTCGAAGCGCAGCTCGCTCGCCAGCATCCCCCAGGCCGAGAGCACCGAGGCCGCGCGCGGCACCACCACGCGGGTGATGTCGAGCTGGCGGGCGAGCGCGCTCGCGTGCAGGCCGGCCGCACCACCGAAGGCGAGCAGGGCGAAGCGGCGCGGATCGACCCCCCGGCGCACGACGGCGAGGCGAATCCCTTCCGCCATCTTGGTGTTGACCACCCGGTGGACGCCGGCCGCCGCCGCCACGCGGTCGAGCCCGAGGGACGCGGCCACGGGATCGAGCGCGGCCGCCGCCGCCGCCCGGTCCAACCGCACCCGGCCACCGAGGAAGTTCCCCGGATCGAGATAGCCCAGCACGAGGTTGGCGTCGGTCACCGTCGCCGATCGGCCGCCCCGGCCGTAGCAGGCGGGTCCGGGATCGGCGCCGGCGCTGCCCGGCCCGACCTGGAGCACGCCGCCCGCGTCCACATTTGCGATCGAGCCGCCGCCGGCGCCCAGCGTCACGATGTCGAGGCTCGGCAGCGCGATCCTCTCGCCGGCGATGCCGCGATCGGCGGCCAGCGTCGGCTCGCCCTCGACGATCAGCGAGATGTCGGTGCTGGTGCCACCCATGTCGAAGGGAATGAGGTCACCGTGGCCGAGCAATCCGGCCGAGGCGCGCGCGCCCGCCACCCCGCCGGCGGGGCCCGACAGCACCGCGCCGGCGGCGACCCGCGTCGCCTCGGCGATCGGCACCACGCCGCCGTGCGACTGGATGATCAGGATCGGCGCCCGGCAGCCGAATTTCGCCATCCGCTCGCTCAGGCGCGCGAGATAGCCCTCGAGGATCGGCCCGACATAGGCGTTCGCCACCGTGGTCGAGACCCGCTCGAATTCCTTGAAGCGCGGATAGATCTCCGACGAGATCGAGACATAGGCCCGGGGGAGCGCGGCGCGCACCCGCATCGCGACCCGGCGTTCGTGGTCACCGTCGAGATAGGCGTGCAGGAAGGCGATCGCCACGGCCTCCACCCGGGCCCGCTTCAGGCGGCGCAGCGCGCGTTCGACGGAGGCCTCGTCGAGCGGGATCTCGACCCCGCCGTCGGCCCGGAGCCGCTCGGCGATCGGCAGCCTCAATTCGCGCGGGACCAAGGGGTCCGGCCGGGCGAGGCGGAGGTTGTAGCGGTCCCACTTCAGGCCCTCGCGCATCTCCAGGATGTCGCGATGGCCCTCCGTGGTCAGCAGCGCGGTGCGCGGTCCCCGGCGCTGCAACAGGGCGTTGGTGGCGACCGTGGTGCCGTGGACGATCCGGGTGGTCTCGGCCAGCAGCCGCTCGGTTCCGATCCCCAGCGCCTCGGCCAGGCGTTTGAGTCCGTCGACCACGCCGAGCGAGGGGTCCTCCGGCGTCGAGGGTGCCTTGGCGATGGTGACCCGGCCGGCCTCGTCGAGGGAGACCAGATCGGTGAAGGTACCGCCGACGTCGATGCCGAGCAGATACATCGGCTAGCGCGTCTTGGCCGCGCGGGCGCGAATCAAGCCCTCGCGACGGTCGCGCGCGTCGAGGCCGGCGTCACGCTGCGGGGCCGGTCCCCAGCCGCCACCACCGCCCGAGTGGATCTCGAAAACGACGCCCGGTTCCACCACCACGCCTTCCTCCTTGGTCAGCAGGCGGCGGCGCCGTTTGCCGGGGCTGCGGATGGCGTAATCGTGCGGCCGGCCGTCCTCGCCACCGTTCATGCCGCAGGCGCCGTGGCGGGCGCCGTCGCCGGCGGTATTGACCACGGCCGGTTTCGCCGTCTCCAGCCTGAGTTCCAGATCGACGCCGGCGCCGCCCCGGTACTTGCCGGCGCCACCGGAATCGGGGCGGAATTCGTGCCGGCCGAAATAAAGCGGATAGCGCGCCTCCGCCACCTCGATGCTGCCGAACTTCAAGCCGCCGGCGGAATGCCATTCGCCGACCGCGTGCCAGCCGTCGCCGCCGGCCGACGCCCCACCCCCCGGGCGGGCATGGAAGAGGTGCCAGATGAACTGCTTGCCGGTTCTCGGATCCTCACCCGAGATGGCGATCCGGAAGCGCCGGCCCCAGCCGGCCATGGCCCGCTCGGGACAGGCCTGGGCCAGCGCCTTGACGATCGCCTCGATGATCTCCTGCGCGCAGTGCGAGGTGCACAGCGTCACCGGCGCCCCCGGCGCGGCCCAGACCACCGTGCCCTCCCGCGCTTTGACGGTGACGGCGCGCAACATGCCGTCGTTCTTCGCCACCTCCGGGTCCACCATGTAGGCGATCGCCATGGCCACGGCGGAGCGCATGTTGGCGTAACTCGAGTTGATGAAGCTGGTGGTCTGGGGATCGGAGCCCTCGAGATCGATCACCAATTCGGAGCCCCTTACCGTGACCTCGGCGCGGACGGTGATGTCCTCGTTGCCGCGGCCGTCGTCGTCCAGCATCGCGCTCCCGTGGTAGGTGCCGTCGGCCCAAGTCGCGAAGATGGCGCGGGCCTGGCGCTCGGCCGCGTCCATGATCCGTTCCCCGGCCGCCAGCACGACCTCGGGCCCATATTCCGCCATCAGGGCGCGGACCCGCCGCTCGCCGATATGGACCGAGCCGATCATGGCGAAGAGATCGCCCTTGAAGTCGCTCGGATGGCGGACGTTGGCGGACAGCATCTCCAACACGTCCTCGCGCAAGACCCCCTGGTCGTGCAGTTTCAAGGGCGGAATTCTCAGCCCCTCGTGCCAGATCTCCGTCGCGTTCGCGTTGTAGGCGCCGTGGGTGGCGCCGCCGATATCGCTCTGATGTGCCCGGTTGAGCGACCAGAAGGCCAACTGCCCATCGGCGAAGACGGGGACCACGGCGGTGATGTCGGGCAGGTGGCTGCCACCGTAACAGGGATCGTTCAGCAGGTAGACGTCGCCCGGCCGGGCCTGGGCGGCGAAGACCTCGGCGACGCTGCGGGCGGCCCAGGGCATGGCGCCGACATGCACGGGGATGTGCTCCGCCTGGGCCACCAGGTCGCCCTCGGCGGTACAGAGCGCGGCTGAAAAGTCGCGGCTGGAGTTCAGGATCTGGGAATAGGAGGTGCGCAGCATCGCCTCCCCCATCTCTTCCACGATGGCCGTCAAGCGGTGCTGCATCACCGAGACGGTGATGGGGTCGACGTCGATGGTCATGGCCGTCCTCGCGCGGGTTTTGGCTGGGCGAGGATAGCCCGCATCCGACGGCGCACAAGGGGCGGGGATGGCTTGCCCTCCTGGATGGTCGTAAGCTCGCGACCGGCGCGGGCGGGGAAAGCGAGGCATGGTCTCGAAAATCAACACGGTCGCCTTCCAGGGCATCGACGTGGTCGACGTCGACGTGCAAGTGCAGATCGCGGGTGGCCTGCCGACCTTCACCATCGTCGGCCTGCCCGACAAGGCGGTGGCGGAGAGCCGGGAGCGGGTGCGCGCCGCGCTCTCGGCGATCGGCCTGGCGCTGCCGCCCGAACGCATTACCGTCAACCTGGCGCCGGCCGACCCGCCGAAGGAGGGCAGCCACTTCGACCTGCCGATCGCCCTCGGCCTGCTGGCCGCGATGCGGGTGCTGCCGGACGGCGAGATGGCGGGCTACCTGGCGCTGGGCGAACTGTCGCTCGACGGCTCGCTCACCGCCGTCGCTGGCGTGCTGCCGGCGGCGATCCACGCCAGCGCCAAGTCCCTGGGCCTGATCTGTCCCCGGGCGCAGGGGGGCGAGGCGGCCTGGGCGGCGGAGATCGAGATCCTGGCGCCGGCCGACCTCTTGGGGCTGATCAACCACGTCAAGGGCGATCAGGTGCTGACCTCGCCCGAGCCGCGCCTGATCGAGACGCCGAAAAGCGGCCTCGACCTCGCCGACATCAAGGGCCAGGAAAGCGCCAAGCGGGCGCTGGAGGTGGCGGCGGCCGGCGCCCACCATCTGCTGCTGATCGGCCCGCCGGGCGCCGGCAAGTCGATGCTGGCGGAGCGGCTCCCTGGCCTCCTGCCGAACCTCGACGCGGGCGAGGCGCTGGAGGTCTCGATGATCCATTCGCTCGCCGGCGCGCTGCCTGAAGGCGGGCTGGTGAGCCGGCGGCCCTATCGCAACCCGCATCATTCCGCCTCGATGGCGGCGCTGGTGGGCGGCGGCCGGCGGGGCCGGCCGGGCGAGATTTCGCTGGCCCACATGGGCGTCCTGTTCCTGGACGAGCTGCCGGAATTTCAGCGCCAGGCGCTGGAGGCACTACGCCAACCGCTGGAGAGCGGGCGGGCCATCGTCGCCCGCGCCGACACCCACGTCCCCTACCCCTCGCGGGTGCAGCTGGTGGCGGCGATGAACCCCTGTAAATGCGGCTATCTGGACGACCCGGCGCAGGCCTGCCCCAGGGCGCCGCGCTGTGCCCGGGAGTATCAGTCGCGGATCTCCGGCCCGCTGTTGGACCGGATCGACATTCACGTCGAGGTGCCCGCCGTCAGCGCCGCCGACCTGGGCCTGCCGGCGCCAGCCGAGCGCTCGGCCGACATCGCCGCGCGGATCGCCGCCGCTCGGCTGATCCAGAAGCAACGCTACGCCGAGCTGGCGCCCGACGCCGGCATCCGCACCAACGCGGGGGCCAACGGCGAACTGTTGGAGCAGGTCGCGGCGCCCGATGCCGAGGGCCGGCGTCTGTTGGCCGAGGCGACGGGGACCATGCGGCTCTCCGCGCGGGGCTATCACCGGGTCTTGAAGGTGGCGCGAAGCTTGGCGGATCTCGACGGCGGCGGCCCCGTCCGCCACCTCCACGTCGCCGAAGCGGTGAGTTATCGCCGGCAGCGGTTCGTGAACTGAGCGAGTCTCACGACCTCCCCTCCGGCATCTCGTCCTCGATATCGTCGAAGCTGGCGTAGTTCATCGCGTAGAGCCGGCTGTAGAGCCCGCCGCTCGCCATCAGGCCTGCGTGGTCGTCGATCTCGTTCACCCGGCCGTCCTGCAACACCACGATTCTGTCGGCGTTCCTGACCGTCGCCAGGCGATGGGCGATCACCAGCGCCGTCCGTCCCACCAACAGACGCGCCAGCGCGCGCTGGATCTGCAGCTCGGTATAGCTGTCGACGCTCGCCGTCGCCTCGTCCAGCACCAATATCCGGGCATCGGCGACCAGCGCGCGGGCGAAGCTCAGCAACTGGCGCTGGCCGAGCGAGAGATTGACGCCGCCCTGCTCGAGCTCGCTTCCATAGCCCTTTTCCAGCCGGCGGATGAAGGCGTCGGCGCCCACCGCCTCGGCCGCGCGGACCACCTCTTCCTCGCTCGCCTCCGGGCGGGCATAGCGGATGTTTTCCAGGATCGTGCCGGTGAAGAGATAGGGCTCCTGCAGGACCATGGCGATATGGCGCCCGAGGGAGGCTTGCGTGAGGTCGCGGACGTCGTGGCCGCCGATCCGGACCTCGCCCTCCCAGACGTCGTAGAAGCGGTGCGCCAGCGCCATCAGGCTGGTCTTGCCGGAGCCGGTGGGTCCGACCACGGCGACCGTCTCGCCCGGCGCCACCCGGAAGGAGACGCCGTGCAGGATTGGCTGGCCCGGCACATAGCCGAAGGTGACGTCGCGGAATTCCACCGCGCCGTCGATTTTCCCCGGAGCCAGCGCGCCCGGGCGGTCCTCGACCTCGATCTCCACGTCCATCACCTCGAAGATGCGCTGCCCCGCCGCCATCGCCCGCTGCATGATGGAATATTGGATGGTCAGCGAGCGGATCGGATCGAAGAAGCGCTGCACATAGAACAGGAAGGCGACCATCACGCCGACGTCGAGCGCGCGCTCCAGCACCAGGCCGCCGCCGACCACGACGACGATAGCCATCGCCGAGCCGGTCATCGTGTCGACGATCGGGATCATCACGTTGGTGAATTTGGAGGCGGCGAGATGCGCCTTCAGGTTGTTGCGGGCCTTGTCTTCGAAGAGGCTGAAGTTGACGTCCTCGCGCCGGAGCTCCTGCACCACGCGGACGCCGTGGACGTTCTCCGCCAAGGCGGCGTTGACGGCGCTGCTGGCTTCCCTGGCGGCCATGAAGGCGCGCCTCGCCATGGGCAGCCAGACGATCCGCACCAGGAAGATGATCGGCACGACCGAGAGCGTCAGCGCGCCCAATCTCGGGTCGAGCGCGAGGAGCACACAGACGATGCCGAGCAGCAGGACGAAGTCGCCGATCGCGAAAATCGAGGATTCGAGGAATTCCTGCAGCGCGTAGACATCGCCCTGCAGGCGCGACATCAGCCGGCCCACCTCGGTCTTGTCCATGAAGGAGAGCGAGACCACCTGAAGATGCGCATACATCGCCCGGCGCAGGTCGAACAGCAGATGGCTCGCGACCCGGCCGACGATGGTCTCCTGCGTATGGTTGGCGACGTAGTTGACGACGACGACGGCGAGAAAGATCCCGACCATGAGATCGAGCAGCGCCCGGCCTTCCGCCCCGCTTCCCACCGCGTCGTCGATCGCGTGGCGGATCACCAGGGGAATGGTGAGCTGGCTCGCGGTGTAGACCATGACGGCGGCGACGGCGATCGCCAGCCGCCGGCGATAGGGCCAGACATAGCCGAACATGCGCCGGACGACCCATTGGTCGAAGACCCGGCCGAACAGCTCCTCGTCTTGGGAGATCTGCGAGCCGACGACGGCGAGCGGCGGGCGGCGCTCGGCGGGCTCCAGGGTCCGGCCGGCGGTCACGGGCCCGCCTCGCCGCCCGCCCGCTCCGAGCCGGCGGCGCTGGCCTGTAGCCGATAGAGATCGCCATAGCGGCCGCCGAGCGCCAGCAGCTCGTCGTGGCTGCCGCGCTCGATGATCCGTCCCGCCTCCAGGAACAGGATCTCGTCCGCGTGCATCAGCGAGCTGAGGCGATGGGCGATGATGACGACCGCCCGCTCCTGGACGATCTCTTTCAGCGCGGTGCGGATCCGCCGCTCGGTGGCGGCATCGACCGCGGCGGTGGAATCGTCGAACACGAGCACCCGGCTCTCCGGCAAAATGCCGCGCGCGATCGCCAGGCGTTGGCGCTGACCGCCGGAGAGCGTCACGCCGCGCTCGCCGACCAGGGTGGCGTAACGTCCGGGGAGCCCGCGGATATAGTTGTGCAGCTGCGCCGCCGCCGAGGAGCGCTCGATGTCCGCGCGACCGGCCCAGGGATCGCCGTAGGCGACGTTGTGGTCGATGCTGGCGGTGAAGAGGAAGGGGTCCTGCTGCACGACCGCCACCGCCTGGCGCAGCGATCTGAGCGTGACCTCGCGGATGTCCTGGCCGTCGATGGTGATACGGCCGGCGTCGACGTCGTGGTAGCGGCCCATCAGATGGGCGATCGTCGTCTTGCCGCTGCCGGGCGGACCGACGATGCCGATGGTCTTGCCGGGCCGAGCCTCGAAGTCGATGCCCGAGAGCGTGCGGGCATCCGCCGCCCAGGCCGGGTAGCGGAAGTCCACGCCCTCGAAGCGCAGCACGCCGGCGCCGGCCTCCAGATCGGGGGCGCCCGGGCGGTCGGCGACCGAGGGCACCAGATCGAGAACGGCGAACAGCCGGCCACCGCAGGTCGACGCGCGGGCGAGCGAGTTGACCATCCAGCCGACCTGGCGCACCGGCATCTGCAGGATGGTCATGAAGGCGAGGAACTCGGCGAACTGGCCGAGCGTGATCTCGCCCTCGATGGTCTTGGCCCCGCCGACCCAGAGCACCAGTCCCAAGGTGAGAAAATAGACGAAGGTCATCTGCGTCGTGCTCTGGACGAAGTAGCCGATCCGCCGTTGCGAGATCGCCAGCGCGCGGGCCGAGATCACGTCGTAGCGCGCGAGCTCGTGCGCCTGCGCCGCGAAGGCACGGACGACGCGGATGCCGCCGAGGTTCTCCTCCATCACCTTGGTGAGCGCCGAAAGCTCGTCCTGAAGCGCGAGCCAGGTGTCCCTGAGCTTGAGCCGGGCGAAGGAGGCGCGGATGGCGACGATGGGCACGAAGCCGAGCGCCACGAGGCAGAGCGTGCCGTCGATCCGGTAGAGGATGGTGGCGCCGCCGCCGATCAGCACGGTCAGCAGGATCGATCGCAAGACGCCGGTGTCGACCCAGAGGCGGACCCCCTCGATGTCGAGGATGCCGCGAGTCATCAGGTCGCCGCTGTGCACCCGGTCGTGCCAGGAGAAACTCAGTTGCTGGAGCTTGCGATAGTAGGCCCGGCGCAGATCGAAGCCGATGCTCTGGCCCACCGCCTCGCCCTGGTAGTTCTGCATCATGGCGCAGAGGCCGCGGGCGACGCTGGCGCCGATCAGCAACATAGCGGTGGCGAACAGCGCCTCGGCCGCCGCCGCCTTGGCCGCCGCACCGCTGGTCTCGACCAGCAGGCCGTGGGCCTGGTCGATGGCGCGACCCAGAAACTGCGGCACGAACAACTGGAAGCTCGCGGCCATCAGCGTGGCCACGATGGCGATGGCCATGCGCAGGCGATGGCGGAACGCCATCGTGGTAATGCGCCACAGCACCGCCGAGTCGAGCCTGGAGACGTCGATCCGATAGCTGGAGGACGCCTCGGTGTCGACCGTCCCGCGCCGCCGCGCGGCCCAATTCGATTCCATGCAAGCGAGATTACCGCAAGCCGCGTCCCCGCGCCGCATCGTCACCGCCGCCGCGACGATTTTTCCGGCGCGACGCGCCCGGCGCCGGTGGACGGCGCCACGGCGGGGAGGCTAGCGATGGCCTTGGGGACGATAACGGTCGCGCGGCGGCCCCGGCCCGACGAGACTTACGTCATCGTCGCCTGCGAGACGGGACGCGAGGGCTGCAAGCTCCTGGCCGAGGCGGCAATCCGAGACACGGACGGCGCCACCCTCGCGGTCGCCAAGGGCACCTGGATCCTGGTCGTGCGCGAAGTCCAACTCGACGCGGCGCCCTGAGGCGTGCCCGACGCCTTCACACCACGCCGCGCTGCTTGAGGCTCTGATAGTCGCGCTCGCCGACGTCGCAGAGCTCGGCCAGCAGACCTTCCGTGTGCTCGCCCAGCATCGGTGGCCGCTCGATGTCGGCGGGCGAGGCCGAGAGCTTTATCGGGCACCCCACCGTCTTGTAGAGGCCGCGCGTCGGGTACTCCAATTCCACGATCATGTCGCGCGCCTCAAGGTGCGGGTCGGACAGCACCTCGCCGGTGTCCTGGCAGGCGCCGGACGGCACCCCGGCGGCGCCCAGGACGCGCATCACCTCGTGCTTGTCGCGCCCGAGCGTCCACTCGGTGACGATTCGCTCCAGCGCCTCGCGGTTCTCCCAGCGCGAGTCCGGGTTCTGGAAGCGTTCGTCCTCGGCCAGCTCCGGCCGCTCGATGGCCTGGACGAAGGCGGGCCACATCTGCGGCTGGCAGAAAATGAAGACATGGTCGTTGGGACCGCCCGGGGCGCAGGGAAAAGTCGTGCCCGGCACCGTCTTGCCGAGCTGGTTGCCGTTGCGTCCCTGCACCTCGCCGTGGCGCTGGTGGTCGCGCAGGCTGACCCGCATCAGGTTGACCACCGCATCCTGCATCGCCACCTCGACATGCTGGCCCTCGCCGGTGGCATGGCGTTGCTGCAAGGCCGCCAGAACGCCGACCACCATGTGCATGCCGGTGCCGGAATCTCCGATCGAGGGCCAGACGTAGGTCGGCGGATTGCCCGGATGGCCGGTCGTCGTCATCGCCCCGCCCATGGCCTGGGCGATCGGCTCGAACGACTTGAAATCGCTGTAGGGCCCGTAGGTGCCGAAGCCCTTGATGGTGGCGTAGATGAAGCCGGGGTTGATCTCCTTCAACACCTCGTAGCCGAGGCCGAGGCGGTCGAGGGCGCCGGGCGCGAAGTTTTCGACCAGCACGTCCGACTTGGCGACCAATTGCTTGAACAGCTCCTTGCCCTCGTCGGCCTTCAGGTTCAGCGTCAGGCTCCGCTTGTTGGCGTTGAAGGAGAGGAAGAACAGGCTGTCGCTCTCGGGGATGTCGCGCAGGTTGGTACGGGCGACGTCGCCCTTGCCCGGCTGCTCGAGCTTGATCACTTCGGCGCCGAGCCAGGCCAGGATCTGGGTGCAGGCGGGACCGGCCTGATTGTGCGTCAGGTCGATGATGCGAATTCCGTCCAGCGCCTTGCTCATCTTCTTCCTCCCGCCTGTCAAACTCTCGCGAAACGCGGCCGGACGGTACCATGTCGCCACCCCGGCGGGCCACTCAAGCCCAGGCGGCGACCCTCGGCGACGGCAGGATGGTGCCCGAAACCTCGCCGAAGCCGACCCGATGGCCCTCGCCCTGGCACCAGCCGGTGATGGTCACCGTGTCGCCGTCCTCCAGGAACGTCCGCTCGCCACCACCCTCGAGGCGGAGCGGCGCCTGGCCGTTTCGCGTCAACTCCAGCAGGCTACCGAGGGAGTCCGGATCCGGCCCGCTGATGGTCCCGGAGCCCAGCAGATCACCCGGCGCCATGGCGCAGCCGCCGACCGCGTGGTGCGCGAGCTGCTGCGCGCCCGACCAATACATATGGCGGAAGTTGGTGCGGCAGATCACGCTTCCGCGCGATGCACCGGCCGGGCGAAGCGTGGTCTCCAGGTGGACGTCGAGGCCTCGTGGCTCCCCCTGGCGGAGGTAGGGCAGCGGTGGCGGTGCCTGCTCCGGGCCGGCCACGCGGAACGGCGCCAGCGCCTCAGCCGTCACCACCCAGGGCGAGATCGAGGTGGCGAAGACCTTGGACTGGAACGGCCCCAACGGCACGTATTCCCAGGTTTGAATATCGCGCGCGCTCCAATCGTTCAGCAGCACGTAGCCGAAGATCATCGCCTCGGCCTCGCCGAGGGTCAGCGGCCGGCCCATCGCGTTGCCGGTGCCGACCACGGCGCCCATCTCCAGCTCGATGTCGAGCTTGGCGCATGGCCCGAAGATCGGTGCCTCGGCCTCGGGTGGCTTGCTCTGGCCGAGCGGGCGGTGGATCGCGGTGCCGCTCGCGACGACGGTGCTGGCCCGGCCGTTGTAGCCGATCGGCAGATGCAGCCAGTTGGCGGGAAGCGCGTTCTCGGGCCCGCGAAACATCCGGCCGACGTTGCTGGCGTGCTCCTTGGAGGCATAGAAATCGGTGTAGCCGCCGACCTCGATCGGCAGGCGCAACCGCGCCTCGGGCGTCGGGACGAGCGCCCGGCCGCGCAGCGACTCGTCGTCCCGCAGGCGGTCGTTGTCGCAATCGAGCAGGTCCGCGACCGTGGCGCGGACCGAGGCCCAGACATGCGCGCCCCGGGCCATGAAGGCGTTGAGGCTGGCGCCCTCGAAGACCGCCTCGCCCGCGTCCACCAGGCCGGCCCGTTCCAACACCGCGAGGTCGAGAATTTGCTCGCCGATGGCGATGCCGACGCGTGGCCCCGGCGCCGCCACCGTCTCGAAGACGCCAAGGGGAAGGTTCTGGATCGGAAAATGGCCTTCCGCGTCGTCGGCGCCGGCGACCAAACTCCGCCGTTCGGCGCCGATGCTCACTCCGCCGCGGCCTTCCAGCTGTCGACATAGGCCTCGTTCTCGACGCCCGGGGGAAGCTCGCCCAAATCCAAGGCGTCGCGGGTGTCGATCATGACGGCGTATTCGTCGCTCACCGGCTTCGGCTGGGTGAACATGTTGCGGAGCGCCTTGGGATGCGGTCCGTGGGTGAAGCCGCAAGGATGGAAGGTCATCATCCCGGCCTCGATGCCGTCGCGAGAGAAGAAGTCGCCGGCGTGATAGAACAACACCTCGTCATAGTCGTGATTGTCGTGGAAGAACGGCACCTTGAGCGCGCCCGGATCACTCTCGAAGGGGCGGGGTGCAAAGGTGCAGACGACGAAGCGGTCGGCCATGAACGTGGTATGGGCCGAGGGCGGCAGGTGGTAGCGGTGGCTCGTCAACGGCCGGATATCACGAACATTGAGGCGGACCGGCGAGAGATCGCCCTTCCAACCCACCGCGTCGAGCGGATTGAAGGGGAAGGTGACGGTGCTGACGGCGTCGCGCCGCTTGATCCGGATCCGCCATTCTTCGTCGGCCGCCTTCCCGTCGCGCTGCGCCCGGAAGGCCTCGTCCAGCGCCGGACGCGCCAGGGTCGCGGGATCGAAGATCGCGTGCGCCCCCACCAGCCCCCTGTCGGGCAGGCCGTAGCTCGCATTGGTCGCCTCGATCATCAGCGCGCTCAGCGGCGAGGTGCATTCGAGCCGCCACATCGTCGCCCGGGGCAGCATGACGTAGTCGCCCACCTCGAGCGCGAGATGGCCGAAATCGCAAAACAAATCGGCCGCGCCCTGGTGGATGAACAGCAGATCGTCGCCGTCGCCGTTCCGGGCCAGGTGGTCCATCCGCTCCGGCGCGCGCCAGAAGCGGATTTTGCAATGGGCGTTGTGGAGCACGGTGGGCGCGTCCCAGGGCGAGGCTTCGATGCGGTTCAGCGCGCATAGATCGAAGGCCCGGGGTCGAAGCGGCCCCTCCCAATCGATCCAGCCGGTCGGCGGGTTGCGGTGATAGATATGCGCCGCCGGGCCGAAGAATCCGTTCTTGCTGATTTCCCTCTCGTAGGTGCCCTCGGGCAAATCGGCATGGGCCTGGCGGGTCGCCTCGCCCTCGACATGATGGATGGCAATGGGGTTCTTCATCGTCGCTCTCCCGAAGTCGGCCGCGCCGTGCTTATGGTAGCATGCTCGGATCGTCTCGAGGCGACCCGCCGGACCCCTCGACTCAGGCTCCGTCAGTCCCTCCGGTCGCCGACGGCGCCGCGGTCGATCTGGTCGCGCTCGATCGATTCGAACAGTGCCTTGAAGTTACCCTCGCCGAAACCCTCGTCGCCCTTGCGCTGGATGAACTCGAAGAACACCGGCCCCAGCAGGGTCTGGGAGAAGATCTGCAGCAGCAGCCGGACGTCGCCCCCCATGGTGGTGCCGTCGAGCAGGATGCCGCGCGATTTCAAGCCCGCCACCGGTTCGCCGTGGCCGGGCAGGCGCTGCTCCAGCATGGCGTAGTAGGCATCGGACGGCGCCGGCATGAAGTCCAAGCCCGCCGAGCGCAACCTGTCGACGGTCGCCGGCAGGTCCTCGCAAGAAAGCGCGATGTGCTGAATGCCCTCGCCGTTGAAGGCCAGAAGAAACTCCTCGATCTGCCCCCCGCCGGCCCCAGATTCCTCGTTCAGGGGAATGCGGATCTTGCCGTCGGGCGCGGTGAGTGCTTTGCTGGTCAGGCCGGTGTATTCGCCCGAGATGTCGAAATGGCGCAGTTCGCGGAAACCGAACAGATGCTCGTAGAAGCCCGCCCAATGCGCCATGCGGCCGCGATAGACATTGTGGGTCAGGTGATCGATGAGCTTCAGGCCGTGCCCAACGGGGCGGCGCTCGGCCCCCTCGAGCCAACGAAAATCGATGTCGTAGATCGACGCGCCGTCCTCGAAGCGGTCGATCAGATAGATCGACGCCCCGCCGATGCCCCGAATTGCCGGCAGCTTCAACTCCATGGGCCCGGTCGGAATGTCGATCGGTTGCGCGCCGAGCTCGATCGCCCGGGCGTGGGCGAGGTGCGAATCACCGACCCG
Organism: Alphaproteobacteria bacterium; assembly: GCA_965225945.1. Classification (GTDB taxonomy): domain Bacteria; phylum Pseudomonadota; class Alphaproteobacteria; genus JASLMY01. The sequence continues at coordinate 110,829 of CBDDBZ010000035.1, forward strand.
GAAGGCCAGGCCACAGGCCGAAGGTCCGTGCTCGTCGGCGAAATAGGCGGCGAGCGACCGTGGTGCCTTGTTGACGATGAAGTTGATCCCGCCCTGACGCCAAAGATCGACCTCCTTCGAGCGATGGCGTGCGACCTTGGCAAAACCGAGCGTCGTGAAGGCTTGCTCGAGAAGTTCCGGGTTCGGTGCCGCGAACTCGACGAACTCGAAGCCCTCGAGCCCCATCGGGTTGTCCACCGTCGGCGCGGGCCGCGCGCCGACGGCGGAACTCGAGACGCTCGCCACCCCGGCTTCCGCCGCGTCGGTTTCCAGATCGATGAAATGCACGCCGAACTGATTGGCGGCCCGGTAGGCGACCTCGCACCACCTCGGTCCACTTTGGCCGAAATCGAGCTCAAACCGGTCGGGCACCTCCGACACCGTTTCGAAAAACAACCTGGCGCCGCTCCGCGACAGGTTTCGTACGGTGCAGTCGATCACGCTCTGGCGATCGTTGTAGATCACCTTGGCGGCAAGCAGCGTGCGTCGGCGACGGTCCGCCAACATTCGGCGCTCGTCGCCGCCGCGCTGCTCCGTCTCGGTCGGCGCCTCGACGATACGCCGCTCCTCACGGGCTCTGCGTTCCTCGGCTCGCCGACGTTTCTCGATCACGCCTCGCTCCCTATCTCGCTCTCGGCGTCGGCTCGTCCCGGCATTCGACGATATCCGAGCACCACGCGCGTTTCGCGACCGGTGCGCCTCGCCAAGCGCCATATTCGATTGTTGTTACGAAATCCAACAATTCGAGCATGGCGATAACGGAATAGACTCACGGCGTAACCATATAATATTTGTGCCTATTAAGGAACCCGCGCTCAGACGATTTCATTGGTTTTGAAATCGATATCAAGACATGTTGAAAGAATAGAGTCGCCGACACTTCAATTCGTTTTGCCGTTAAGGTGTCATTAACCCATCAAGTGGCGGGAGCGTGGTCCGGACCACGGGGCAGCAAGCGTGGGAGACGAACACAGATGACGGCGATCAAGGGTTTTGCGATAGGCGCGATCGCAATGGGAACCATGTCGACGGCGGCAAGCTGAACGGCGCCAATGGTCATGGGCTGCATCACGGCACCGGCGGCAATGGCGTCGCGATGCCACCGACGCATCTGGTTTCGACGAACGACCGCTTGGAAAACCACCGGGATCCCAGCCGCCCACGACTGATCGACTCGATTGTCGATACCCGGCAGGCGCCGGTCGAGCGGACACCGCCACGGGCGTTGCGCCCGAGTCCCCGGCGCTGGACGGTAACCGGCGGCGCGGGCGATGCCGAGCAGAATCTCGACCGGCAGGCGACGGACGACCCGATCAAGCTGGTGCAAAAGCTCAATCAGGCGATGAACGCGGCGGATCGGATCGGCCTTGTCGTCAAACCGAACATCTCGACCGCGACGTCGCAGTTCGGTGGCACAGGCTCGGCCGGCCACATGGCGAGCATCAAGGTCTCTCGCAAGCTCTGCTAGAGCGTGCGACGGCCCTCACGAACAATTCTCCGCGCGGTCGCCCGCGACGGGGCGCGAGCGGGCAAATGCCCGCTTGGCTTCGGTGCGCGCGTCTACAGGGTGGACGGTAATCGGCCTTGTCGTCAAACCGAACATCTCGACCGCGACGTCGCAGTTCGGTGGCACAGGCTCGGCCGGCCACATGGCGAGCATCAAGGTCTCTCGCAAGCTCTGCTCGGGGGAGCGGCGCGGTCGGGACATCCGTCGATGGTATCACAAGGAGCTACAGGATATCCGCCTTGGCGTACCAGGGCTCCGGGACCAAACTTTCGATCCCCAGCCATTCCGCTAGTTCGCGCGCCATGGTGGGACCACTACGGTCGCGCTCGGTGTCGATTTCCACGGCGACCGTCATGCCGGCGCGCAGCTTCGGCTGCCCTTCGGCCTGCTCCAGCTTGATCCTGACCGGCACCCGCTGCACCACCTTGACCCAGTTGCCCGAGGCGTTCTGCGGCGGCAGGAGAGAGAACTCGGCGCCGGTCGCGGGCGCGATGCTGTCGACCGTGCCGGTCCAGGTGACGTCGGGATAGGAATCGACGACGAAATTGACCTTTTGGCCGATCACGACGTGCGTGAGCTGGGTTTCCTTCAGGTTCGCCTCGACCCAGGGCCGGTCGACCTGCACCAGCGAGAAGAGCGCATCTCCCTCTTCCACATACTCGCCCGCCTGCAGTTTGATGTTGGAGACGATGCCGTCGGCCGGCGCCATCACGTTGGTGCGATCGAAGTCGAGCTCGGCCCGATCCAGGGCGGCCAGCGCGCGCAGGAACTTCGGGTGATCCCCTACCTTGACCTTGGCGTTGCCGCCGAGCTCGGCTAACAGCATGCGATTGCGCTCGCGCACCGTGTCGACCTCGCGCTTGGCCATCTCGGACAGATGCTCGGCCTGGTCGAGCTTGACGTTGGTGCCGACGCCGCGCCGGGTCAGGGTCTGCTGGCGCTTGTGCTCGGCGTCGAGATAGCGGACTCGTTCCTGCAATTGGTCGACCTGTCGGGCACCCGCGCGAAAGGCCGCCCGCATCGACTCGATCTCCGCGCGCACGCGATCGAGTTCCGCCTTTGCCTCCTGGATCTCGATCTCGAAGGGGCGGGGATCGATGCGGAACAGCACCTGTCCCCCGTTGACCTGTTCGTTCTCGCGCACGTCGATGTCGATGATGCGGCCCCGCACATCGGTGCTGATGGCGATGACGTCGGCCTTCACATAGGCGTTTTCCGTCGTCACCCAACGCATGCTCTCGCCCCAGATCAGGGCGCCGTAGAACGCCGCCCAGAGCGGCAGGAGCACCATCAACACGAGGCGAATCAGCGGCCGAAAGAAGCGCAGGGTATGGCGCATCTTGTGCCGCGACCGGCTGGCCGTCGGTCCCTCGGAACGCGCCGGCGCGTCCGCGTCGGCCGCGAATTCCGGCGCGACCGGCTCGGCCGCGCTGTCCTGGTCGTCGTCCACCACCGCGACCGGAGCATCGCTCTTCCTCGCGGCCGGATCAGCCATGGCCGCCAGCCGCCTGTTTTTCGTCGCCCTCGCCCGCTCCGTTGGAGGACGAGGAGAGTAAATTTCCCTTGATCTGGACCAGCAGCGAGATCAGAAGCTCCTGCTCCTCCTGGCCGACGCCGTCGAAGGCTTGGCCCCTGACCTCGGCCGCCTTGGCCCGCATGGTCTGCATCAGGACTTCGACCTCGCCCGTGAGATAGACCCGCTTGACCCGTCGGTCGTCGGGGTCCGGCCGCCGCTCGACCCAGCTCTTTTCCGCCAGCCGGTCCAGCAGGCGGCCGAGCGTCGCCCGCTCGACGTCCAGCAGACCGGAAAGCTCGGTTTGCGTGATGCCCTCGTTGAAATATAGATAGGTCAGCACCCACCATTGGGAGCGGGTCAATCCCAGGTGCCGCATCTTGCGGTCGTAGTCGGTGCGCATCAGTCGGGCCACGTCATGCAGCAGAAAGCCGATGTTGCGGTCCGCCGACTCGCGCTGATCAAGTCGGGGCATCTTTCGAGGGCCTCGGATCGTTGCGCGACGATTTTCGTTGCCTAAACAACAATAAGCAATCTTATTGCGGCGTTCGCGACAATTTTCTCGGCCGGCGGTCGAAGAAAGGAGACCAGGCGATGAAGGTGGGCGAACGACACTATCGCAGTATCTGGCGGGAGCCGGAGGGGGCCTGCGTGGCGGTGATCGACCAGACCCTGCTACCGCATGAATTCGCCATCCGGCGGCTCCGGAGCCTTGACGACGCGGTCGCGGCGATCCGCGACATGGTGGTCCGCGGCGCGCCGCTGATCGGCGCCACGGCCGCCTATGGAATCTGCCTGGCCCTGGCCGAGGATTCGAGCGACGACACCTTCCGGACCGCGCGCGAGGCGCTGTTCCAGGCCCGCCCGACGGCGGTCAACCTGGGCTGGGCGTTGGACGACATGGCCGCCCACGTTCTGCCGTCGCCCCCGGGCGAGCGGCTCGAGGCGGCCTGGCGGCGGGCCGAGGCGATCGCGGACGACGACGTCGCGACTTGTGCCGCCATCGGCCGGCACGGCGAGGCCCTGCTGCGCCGGGCCTGGCAGGCCAAGGGGGAGCGCGGCCGGGTCAACGTGTTGACCCACTGCAACGCCGGCTGGCTGGCGACGGTCGATTGGGGCACCGCCTTGGCGCCGATCTACCGAACCCATGATGCCGGCATCCCGGTCCACGTCTGGGTCGACGAGACGCGGCCGCGCAACCAGGGCGCGGGCCTGACCGCCTGGGAGCTGCTGAGCCACGGCGTTCCCCACACCGTCATCGTCGACAACGCCGGCGGCCACCTGATGCAGGCCGGCGAGGTCGACCTCTGTATCACCGGCACCGACCGGACGGCGGCGAACGGCGACGTCTGCAACAAGATCGGCACCTATCTGAAGGCACTCGCGGCGCACGACAACGAAGTGCCGTTCTATGTGGCGCTGCCCCATTCGACGATCGACTGGGACCTGGAGGTAGGCGTCGGCCGGGTGGCGATCGAGGAGCGCGCGGCCGACGAGGTGACCCATCTCGCCGGCCGAACCGAGGACGGCTCCGTGGTGCGCGTCGCGCTGACGCCCGAGGCGACGCCCGCCGCCAACTTCGCCTTCGACGTGACACCGGCCCGCCTGGTCACCGCGCTGATCACCGAGCGGGGCGTCTGCCGGGCCAGCGCGGAGGGCCTGCTGGGGCTCTATCCGGAGCGCGGCGAATAGCGCCGACGGCGCGTTGCCGGCGCGACGGGGATTGGCTACAAGGCGCCGACGCGCTCGAGCGATGCGCCTTCGGAAAAGGATCGGATGGCCTCCTACCAGTACATCTACGTCATGCGCGATCTGCGCAAGGTGCTCGCCACCGGCAAAGAGGTGCTGGGCAGCATCACGCTGGCCTTCCTGCCCGGCGCCAAGATCGGCGTCCTCGGCCCGAACGGCGCCGGCAAGTCGACGTTGCTCAGGATCATGGCCGGCCTCGAGACCGAGTTCGCCGGCGAGGCCTTCGCCGCCGAGGGCGTCAAGGTCGGCCACTTGGCGCAGGAGCCGGAGCTCGACCCTTCCAAGGACGTGCTCGGCAACGTCATGGACGGGGTCGCCGAAGCCCGCGCCCTGGTCGAGACCTTCGACGCGGTGAGCGCGCGCTTCGCCGAGCCGATGGGGGGCGAGGAAATGAACACCCTGATCGAGGAGCAGGGCCGCCTGCAGGAGGCGATCGACGTCGCCGACGCCTGGAATCTGGAACGCCATATCGAAATCGCCATGGACGCGCTCCGCTGTCCGCCGGGCGACGCCGACGTCGCCACCCTCTCCGGCGGCGAGCGGCGGCGGGTGGCGCTCTGCCGGCTGCTGCTCGCGAAGCCCGACCTTCTGCTGCTCGACGAGCCGACCAACCATCTCGACGCCGAATCTGTCGCCTGGCTCGAGCGCCATTTGCACGATTATCGCGGCACCGTGGTCGCCATTACCCACGACCGCTACTTCCTCGACAACGTCGCCGGCTGGATTCTGGAGCTCGATCGCGGCCGGGGCGTCCCCTACGAGGGCAACTATTCCGGCTGGCTGGAGCAGAAGGAGCGCCGCCTGATCCAAGAGGGCCGCCAGGAGGAGGCGCGCCAACGCCGCCTGGGCTCGGAGCTGGAATGGATCCGCCTCTCGCCCCGGGCCCGCCAGACCAAGAGCCGAGCCCGCATCCGCGCCTATGAGGAGCTACTGCAGGCCGGCCAGGCGCAGGGCCCGGCCCGCGCGCGAATCTTCATCCCGCCGGGTCCGCGCCTCGGCGATCTGGTGATCGAGGCGGAGGCCCTGTCGAAGGGCCACGGCGATCGGCTGCTGATCGACGGTTTGAGCTTCAAGCTGCCGCCCGGCGCCATCGTCGGCATCATCGGCCCCAACGGCGTCGGCAAGACGACGCTGCTGCGCATGATCACCGGCGAGGAGACGCCGGACAGGGGGACGCTACGCCTGGGCGAGACCGTTCAGCTCGGCTACGTCGACCAGAGCCGCGACGACCTGGCGGGCGGGTCAAGCGTCTGGAGCGAGATCTCGGGTGGCCTCGACGAACTGGAACTCGGCAAGCGCCGCGTGCCGTCGCGCGCCTATTGTAGCTGGTTCGGGTTCCGGGGCGCCGATCAGCAAAAGCCGGTGAGCCAGCTTTCCGGTGGCGAGCGAAATCGGCTGCACCTCGCCAAGATGCTGAAATCGGGCGCCAACGTGATCCTGCTCGACGAGCCGACCAACGACCTCGATGTCGATACGCTGCGCGCGCTCGAGGAAGCGCTGCTGGAGTTCGCCGGCTGCGCCCTGCTGGTCAGCCACGACCGCTGGTTCCTGGATCGCATCGCCAACCACATCCTCGCCTTCGAGGGCGACAGCCGGGTCGAGTGGTTCGAGGGCAACCATGAGGCCTACGAGGCGGACCGCCGCCGCCGGCTCGGCGAGATGGCGGCTCGACCCCGGCGCATCAAGTACAAGCCGCTCAGCCGCTGAAGGAAGAGTCGGGCTCGAAAGTCCACTAGACCTCGGCGCGACGGGCGCGCGGCGGATTCCGTGATGAAATGCGCTATAATCGTGGGCGCGCGAGGTTGCGGAGGCATCAGGTGGCGAAATTGCCCGACAGCGAGAAAAGCTCGGTCGGCTGGACCGGCCAGGTGGCCGATCGGCCGAACCTGGGCGTGCCCGTGGTGCTGCTGCTGATGGTCAGCACCGTGATGATGACCGTGCTGACCTTTGCCGGCGCCGCCAGGCTCGATCGTAACGCCGAGAGCTCGGCCCAGGCGATGGCCCAATCACTGCTGCTGCAGGCCCGTCGTGATCTCGCGCAATCGGCGCTCGACGTCGCCGGCACCGGCGAGTTCGCGCACCGGCTCGCCGGTGATGGGCAAGAGGCCTGGCTCGCGAACTACCTGGGCGAACAGCTTCGCCACCCCCTCGGTCTCGACAGCGGCTGGATCCTGGACGGCGATAATCGCCCCCGGATCGGCTTCATCGGCGATCGACCGGCCGCGGCCGATCCGTTCGACGTGATGCCGTCCGGGCTCGTCGACCTGGTCGCGGCGGCGCGACGCGAGCCCTCTCCCGCCACGACGGGGCACCATGGCCTGCTGCTGTTCGATGGCGCGATCCACGTGGTGGCCACGGTGGCGGTCGATTTGCCGGACACGCCGGGTTGGAAGCGGTCGGTCCTGGTCTTCACCAAGGCCCTCGAGGGGTCCTATCTATCGAAGCTGGAGGCGCTCAATTTCGTCGACGAGGTTGCCCTTGTCGGCACGCTCCCGGAGCCCCTGCCACCGACACCGCCGTCGGGTCTGTTCGACCCGGAGGGCAGGATTCTCGGCTACCTCAGCCTAGAAATCGTGCCGCCGGGAACCGATCTCTTAAAGCAGATCTGGCCGGCCGTGGCGAGCGCTTTCGCCTCCATGCTGCTGCTGGTCGGCCTCTTCGTGCGCCGCGTGGATCGGGCCCGCCAGCAGCGTCGACGGCTCGAGGAATCGCTGGATCGCGAGCGCGATCTGCGCCAGATCAAATCCCGCTTCGTCAACATGGTCAGCCACGAGATCCGCACGCCGCTGACGACGATCCGGGCGGCCACGGATCTCCTCGAGCGCTACGGCGAGCGGATGGAACGGGGCGAGCGGAGCCGAGAATTGGCCGCGATCCAACACGAAATCGACGTCATAACCGTGCTGGTCGAAGACGTGATGGCAATCGGTCGCACCGAGGGCGAGGACTTCAGCCTGCGGCGGCGGGCGACCGACCCGGCGGAATTCACCAAGCGGATTTGGGAGGAGTTGGCCCGCGCCCACGGGACCACGCGACGGCTCGATCTCGATAGCGCGGAGGTGGGCGGCGAACTCGATCTCGACCCGACCTTGTTGAGGCCCATCCTCGCCAACCTGCTGGGCAACGCAATCAAGTTCTCGCCCGAGAACCAGCCCATCCATGTTCGACTGGCGAGCGACGAGAGGGAGCTCACACTCTCCGTCCGCGACCACGGGATCGGTATCCCCGCCGACCAGATGGAGGCGGTCTTCACGCCTTTTCATCGCGCCGACAACGTGGGCGCCGTTTCCGGCAGCGGCCTGGGGTTGACCATAACCAAGCAGGCGGTGGAACGTCACGGCGGGGTCTTGAAGATAGAGAGCACCGTCGGCGAGGGGACGCGGGTGTTCGTGCGCCTGCCGCTGGTGGTGGACGGCGAGGACGCGACCGGGAGCGAGGCGGAGGTGGCCTGAATCGTGCGCGGCGACGACAACACGCGAGTCCTGGTGATCGAGGACGAGGCGGCGATCCGTGACCGCATGGTCCGCATCCTCGGCTTCGAGGGCTACGTTGCGCGGGGCGCGGAGAACGGCCTGGCCGGAGTCTCGATGGCGCACGACTTCCGGCCCGACGTCATCCTTTGCGACGTGATGATGCCGGAGGGCGACGGCTTCGAGGTCTTGAGCCTACTGCGCCAGCATCTCGACACCGAGGTCATTCCGATCATCTTCGTCTCCGCCGCCGCCGAGCGCGCCTCGGTCCGCTTCGCCATGGAGAACGGCGCCGACGACTACCTCACCAAGCCCTTCACCACGGAGGAGCTGGTCGGCGCGATCGAGGCCCAATTGAAAAAGCGCTCGACCCTGGAGCGGCGCTGGCGCGAGGAATGAGGCTTCGGCGCCTCGACCCAGGGGCGTTACACCAACCGCCATGAATGGCGGCCGGGACTTACGTCGATTGGCACGACAACACTCGTTGCAACGGCTCGTCCCAGTCGATAAAGAAAGCCACGCCGGGGGGCGATAACCGAGCGCCGTCGGGCCGGACACAAGCGAAGGGGGGGACGGATGCGCGGATTGATGCAGGACCGGCCGCTTCTGATCTCGTCGCTGATCGACTATGCGGCCGAATACCACGGCGCAACCGAGATCGTCTCGAGGACGGTCGAGGGTCCGATTCATCGCCATGACTATGGCGCGGCGCGGCGCCGCGCCATGCGGCTCGCGAACGCGTTGCAGGCCCTCGGCGTCGGCCAGGGTGATCGGATCGGCACGCTCGCCTGGAACGGCTACCGCCACTTCGAGCTCTATTACGCCGTCTCCGGCATGGGCGCGGTGCTGCACACCATCAACCCGCGGCTCTTCGCGGAGCAGATTGTCTACATCGCCAATCATGCGGAGGACCGCTACATCTTTGCCGACCTCACCTTCGTGGCGCTGCTGGAGCAACTGGCGCCCGAGCTCGAAGGGGTCGCCGGCATCGTCGTGATGACCGACGAGGCGCATATGCCGGAAACGAACCTCGCGAACGTCCACTGTTACGAGACCCTGCTCGCCGGCGGCGCGGAAAGCTTCGATTGGCCGGCGTTGGACGAGAACGCCGCCTCCTCGCTCTGCTACACCTCGGGCACGACGGGAAACCCCAAGGGCGTGCTCTACAGCCATCGCTCGACCGTGCTGCACACCTATGCCGCCTGCATGCGCGACGTCATCGGGCTGGGCGCCGACGACGTGGTGATGCCGGTGGTGCCGATGTTCCACGCCAATTCCTGGGGCATCGCCTACGCCGCGCCGATGTCGGGCGCCAAGCTGGTGCTGCCGGGGCCCAGGATGGATGGCGCCAGCATTCACGAGCTGATGCGGGGGGAACGGGTCACCGTCTCCGCCGGCGTGCCGACGGTCTGGCTGATGTTGCTGCAATATTTGCGCGAGAGCGGCGAGAGCTTGCGCGATTTCAAGCGCTGCGTGATCGGCGGCTCGGCGGCGCCGCGCTCGATGATCGAGGCCTTCGAGACCGAGTACGACACCACCGTGCTGCATGCCTGGGGGATGACCGAGATGAGCCCCTTGGGCGTCGTCGGCACGATGACGCCGGAGTTACTGCAACTGCCCTACGAACGCCAGCTCGACTACAAGGAAAAACAGGGTCGCGGCGTCTACGGCGTCGAGATGAAGATTATCGACGACGACGGCAACGAGCTGCCACGCGACGGCGAGGCCTTCGGCCATCTGATGGCACGCGGGCCCTGGATCGCCAAGAGCTACTTCAAGGGCGAGGGTGGCGAGATCCTGGACGGCGAGGATTGGTTCGATACCGGTGACGTCGCCACGCTCGACCCGTTGGGCTTCATGCACATCACCGACCGGGCCAAGGACGTCATCAAATCGGGCGGCGAGTGGATCAGCTCGATCGACCTGGAGAACCTGGCGGTCGGCCATCCGGGCGTCGCCGAGGCGGCGGTGATCGGCGTGCCGCACCCGAAATGGGCCGAGCGGCCGCTGCTGATCGTGGTCCGCGCCGCTGGAGCCGAGCTCGGGGCCGCCGACCTGCTGAGGTACATGGACGGCAGAATCGCCAAGTGGTGGATGCCGGACGACGTCGTCTTCGTCGAGGAGATCCCGCATACCGCGACCGGCAAGATCCAGAAGGTGCGCCTGCGCGAGCAATTCAAGGACCACCGGCTGCCGACCGTCGACGCGGCGCAATAGCCGCCGTCGACGGTTGGTCTGTGGCCGGTGGGCATCTCGGCGCGGGAAAGTCTGAAATGCCGCTAAAATTTTCGCAAAATTCGACGCGATTGCCGACCGGTGCCAGTGACGGCGGTCATTGTCGAAAGGGCGAGGGAACCCCAGATTGAAGGGAGGCCGCGCGGGCGTCGCGCCCCGGGCGAGAGATCAAGGGCGAGGAGGCTTGGAATTGTCCGACAAAGCCCGACGTCGAGAGTTCGCGAGGCCGGAAAACTTTCCGTTTCGCCACCACCATGGTGCTATCCGGCGGGGCGTCGAGGAGGGCTTGAGGGACGATTCACGAGGATTGAGAAATGACCGATAGTTCGAAGCGCCGCCGGGGGGCGGAGACCCGTGCACCGGGAGGCGGCCACCCCCGTGGAAAATTCATGGCCGACATGCGCCGCTTCGCCCGCGATCGCGGCGGTGCGGGCGCGATCATGTTCGCCTTCGCGCTGCCGATCATGATCCTCTTCACCGCCCTCGCGGCCGAGGTGGGCGTGTGGTATGTCGAGAAGCGTCGACTCCAGGAGGCCGCCGACTCGGGCGCGCTGATGGGCGCCTTCGAGGTCAGAAGCGACAGCACCCTCACCGAGGCAGGTCTGCAGACGCCGGTGGAAAATGCCGTCGAGAACAGCTATTCGCGGATCGACACCGAAGGCAGTATGAGCGAAGTCACGGTCAACTTCCCGCCACACCAGGGCAGCTTCACGGCTGATGTGGCGGCGGTCGAAGTGATCATCGACCGCGACCATCCAACCTTTTTCCTGCAGCTTATCGGCCGGACGTCGATCCCGATGAACGCCCGCGCGGTGGCGACGCAAAACCCCTACGGAGGTATCGCCGACGCCTGTATCCTGGCCCTCGGTACTGGCGCCTGCCCGGCGATCAACATCGCCGGTAACTCGAATGTCCAATTGACGGATTGTGCGATACATTCAAACGGGCCGTGCGACCCGGCGGTGGATTTAGACGGTACCGTCACCATTGTTGCGGATTGCATCACAGCGAGCACCAGCCTGCATAGCGACGTGACGGACGCTTACGTAGGCGACATTGCCGACTACGATGGATCCACCTCCGGCATCTACATGGACTGCGGCAATTATCCCCCGCCCATGGGCCCAATTACCGATCCGTTCGTAGGTTTGACGTATAACGATCCAGTCGGCATGTGCGACCCCACCTTCGCCTACCTGGAAGAAAAGCATTGGCTGATCAACTTCGCCGAAATGCTCAACCCGATTCCGGCGGCACGCGCCGGCAACCACGGCGGCGGCGGTGGCGGCTTGGCGACCGAGATCGGCCCCGGCTTCTACTGCGGCGGCGTGATCAACGCCGATTTCGATCTGCTTCCGGGCGTCTACTACTTCAGCGGCAATACCACCTTTCACGGCACTATCGCCAGCAAGGCGGACGCCAACGGCGTCGAAGGCGTCGTCATAATCATGGTCGACCCGAACGATTCCACCGCAAGGTTCGATTTAAGTATCAATGGCGACGCCGCGACGCCGCTGAAGGCGCCGACCCTCACCGACATCCAGAATGACCTCATGAACGGCACGAACTACTACGCCGCGCTCGCTGGCGAACAAAGCACCAGGACGGGCAGGGAGGCCTGGGCCGGGATGCTCTATTACGCCGCCAATCCGGCCAGCAATTCCTGCACCACGTTCAACGGAAACTCCGAGCTCGCCTTTCAGGGCGCCGTATACCAACCCGAGGGCTGCATGAAGTTCGCCGGCACGACCGACGCCAGCGGCAGTTCGTGCCTGTTCTTGGTAGGGGAAGAGATCAGAATTAGCGGCACCGCGGGCTTGGACGTCACTGGCTGCGGCACGCAATTCGGCCTCGGAGGCGGCAGCTTCGGCGCTTCGGGCGTACAGTCGGTCGGACTGGTCGAATAGGATGGTGGCAATGCGGAACGGGGACAGGACGAAGAGGCGGCCCGGATTGCTCGCCAGGTTGCTTGCCGATCATCGAGGCTCCATCGCGGTCGAGGGCGCCTTCGTCGTAATTGCGCTGATGGCCTTGATGATGCCGTTGGTCGACTTCTCCCGCTATGTCTCGACGCAGGTGGAGTTGAAACAGGCGCTCAGGGCCGGTGCCCAATACGCTCTCTACGACAGCAAAGCCACGGCCTCCGGCAACAACGGCCCCATCGAACAGGCGATCATCGCCGCAACCAACGTGACGATTACGGCCTCCGACATCACCATCGATCCCTTGAGCTGCGAGTGCACCGACGGAACCGCCACGGTTTGCGTCGGCGAGGCGAGCTATACCGGCTGTGGTACCGGTGGCCTGATCGCGCCGGCGCATTTCATGACGATCACCGTCTCGGTCACCTTCGATCCGTTCTTCCCGCATCTACCCTGGTTCTCGGAAAATATGACGTTGAGTGAAAAATTGACCATGCGGGTCAGGTGAGGTGTGGACAATGCGACTCCTCGAGATGAAAAGAGACGCGGACGGCAACGGGACCGCGAGGCGGCGGGGCATCCGCCTGGCCGTTCGCCGTATGATCCGTTCCGAGGTCGGTGCGGCGGCCATCGAGTTCGCCTTCATCGGGCCGATCATCATCCTCATGCTGATCGCGGTCATCGAGTTCGGCCGGATGTTCTATACCCAGGCGAATCTGCAATATACGGCGGACGAGGCCGGCCGGGCGGTCATGGCCCATTTCACCCGCGAATACTTCATCGAATCCGATTCCGGCAATTGCTACGCCAAGGCGGGCGAGGTGCCGACGGACCAAGAGTTCACCGATCTGACCACCTGCGTCAAGGCGGAAATAACCAACTACATCTCCCAGAACGTCGTCGGTTACGACGAAGGCGACATTGTGCCCGACGTGACCCACGTTTTGCCGAGTTCCACCGGCGGCAACAGCGTTCCGGGATTCGTCCGGATCCGCTTGAACTACAGCTACAACTTCATAATTCCCGTACCCTACTTCGGCTGGACCGGCGGCATGCCGCTGCACGCGGAGACGCGCGTGCCCTTGATCTGGTGCCGGAGCTGACGATCGGTACCCTGGCCCGATCCCCCGCCGCGGCGTTCCCGACGCTCGGACCCGGTTTGAAGGCTCCCTGACATGACCGGCGACGTCGAAGGCACGCGAGGAAGCCTTCCGCCGAGCTGTACCGACATGCGGATCAACGCGGTCGGAATCCTCAACTTCCCTTGAACCCTGCCACCGTCGTTGTGCATGTGGAGATGTGGGCAAGTCACGGAACCAATTGTTCCATCACACCCACGGGCCTGTTGCCTCGCTAGACCTCCGCCGGCGGGCGGTGACCCGTTCGCCTTCGTCGCTCACTCGGGGCGATTCTCAGGGGAATCGGAAGAAGTTAGGCTCTCGTGCCCGGGCGGAATTGCGACCGGCCGACCGCGCGCGGTCGACGCATGGCGGGGCACGGCAACGGGCGCACGACGACGGGATGGGCGTTCGGGCTCGGAGGCGTTATGATGACGCCCATGATCCTGGCCTGGAGACGACTGGCGCTGATCGCCGCCCGCAAGCTCGCCGAGAACCCCGACGCGCGGGCCAAGGCGGCGGACCTCGCCCGCAAGGCGAGGCGCGAGGTCGGCCGCATCGTCGACAGCGACGATCCGGCCCATGCCGCCGGCCGCGCGGTCCGCCGCGCCCGCGACGATCTGCGCCGCCGCTTGCGTGCGCGCGACCCGTAGCGCCATAACCCGACTTCGGCGCCGCCGGACCCTGTGGCGCACCCTGGGGAGGACGAGCTGATGGCGGTGGTCGAGACGGAAATCCACGGACAGATCATGATCGTGCGGATGAATCGGCCGGAGCGGCTGAACGCGCTCGGCGGCGAGATGCGCAATCTGCTGGCGGAGGCCTGGATCGATTTCCGCGAACGCGACGACTTGGAGGTCGCGATCCTCACCGGCACCGGCCGTGCCTTCTGCGCCGGCGAGGATATGAAGGAATCGCTCGCCGACGGCGCGCCGGGCGGCCGCCAGGCGGCGCGGGAGGATCCCTTCATGACCGGCGCCCTGGAGAAGCCGGTGATCGCGGCGGTGAACGGCTATGCCATGGGCGGCGGCTTCATGCTGGTGGAGCGCACCGACCTCCGCGTCGCCCAGCGCGAGGCGATCTTCGAGGTCTCGGAGGCGAAGCGCTGGCTCTTGGGCGGCTACAACCACGGCCATATCGCGGCGCTGCCCTATCCGATCGCGATGGAGATGGCGCTCGGCTACCGTTTTACCGCCGAGCGGTTCCACCAGATCGGCTTCGTCAACCGTCTGGTCGAGGCGGACGCGCTGATCCCGACGGCGATCGAGATGGCGGAACATCTCTTGACGCTGCCCCCCGCCTCCCGGGTCAACACGGTGGCGATGATGCGCGAGATGCGCCCGCGCGTGGCGCCGGAATTGGAGCGGCTCGGCACCGCGCTGCACGAGCACGGCGCCAGAAGCGATTTGATGGAATCCCGCGCCGCCTTCGCCGAGAAGCGCCCGCCCGTCTTCAAGGGCTGGGACGACCCCGAGGACCGCCACAATCCCCCGACACTGGCCCCCGACACTGGAAAATCGACCGGGTAAAAGCCCCTCGGTAACGCCGGCGCGTCGCGTTCAGATCCCGAAGATGGAGGCGAGGCCGGCGCGTTCGGCGTGCGCGCCCATCAGGGTCGCGCCGGGCGCTTCGATCTCCTCGCCCGCCGCCCGCAACACCAGCGGCAACAGCGCGACGTCGCCGACCGAATTCAGGAACAGCCCGGGTTGCGCCAGCAGCCAATGTACCGCCTCGCGGATGTCGTCGGGCTCTTCCAGTGGCTGGTACCAAGTGGCCCGGTCGCGCGTCTGACCGGCGGCCCAGGGGCCCCGCGCGATGCCCTTGATGGTCTGCACTGCGAGGTTCCGCTCTTGGGCGATCGCCCGCACCGCCGCGAAATCACGGGCATAGGCCTCATGCGCGGCGCAGAACCAGTTCCACGGCAGCAGCACCGAATCGAAGTCGAAGCGGTCCAGGCTACGGCGATGCATCGCGGCGACGTTCCAGCCGTGGCCGGTGACGCCGATGAAGCGGACGAGGCCTTCCTCGCGGGCCTCGATGGCCGCCGCCAGCGCGCCACCGGGACCCATTGCGCGGGCCCAATCGTCGGGGTGGGTCAGGGCGTGGAGCTGCAGCAGATCGACCCGGTCGGTCCTCAGCCGCTCCAGCGAGCGATGGAGCTCCGCCTTGGCACTCCCGTGGTCGCGGAGACGAGTCTTGGTGGCGAGGAAGAAGTCGTCCCGGTGGCGCTCCATCCAAGGCCCGATGCGGAGCTCGCTCTCGCCGTAGCTGGGCGCCGTGTCGATATGGTTGATCTCGTGCGCCAACAGCAGCTCGAGGGTGCGGTCCGCGGTCGCCTGATCGACGTCCTTGAGCGCGGCGGCGCCGAAGATCACCGCCGTGCTCTGGTGACCGGTGCGCCCGAAGGGCCGTTTCTCGATCGCCATTCGCGCTGTCTTCCGCCTCTCAGTCGATCAGGCCGTAGAACTTGCCGGCATTCTCGCAGGTGATCTTCCGCACGACGTCGGCTGGGAGATGCGCGAACTGCTCCTCGATGTATTTCGAGCTCTCCGGCCAGACGCCGTCGCCGTGGGGATAGTCGGAGCCCCACATCACGGTCTCGACGCCGATGTCGTCGACCAGCTTGGCGCCGATGACGTCGTACTGGAAGGTCGCCTTGCACTGGCGGCGCCAATACTCGCTCGGCTTCATCTTCAGACCGAGGTCCTGGAAGCGGTCCTCCCATTCGAAGTCCATCCGGTCGAGGGCATAGGCGAGCCAGCCGATGCCGCTCTCGCCCAGCGCGATGCGCAGATTCGGATAACGCTCCAGGACGGCGCCGCCGATGATCGCCGCGATGATGTTGATCAGGTTCATCTGAAACCCGGAGACCACGGTGAAGAAGGCCGCCCGGCGCGCCTTGCCGGTGAGGTTGACCAACTGCGCCGGCGGCACCGCCGGGAAGGTGTGGAAGTGGAGCGGCAGGCCCACGTCGTCGACCGCCTTCCAAAGCGGCTCCCAGGACTCGTGATACATCGGCTCCATGTCCCACGAGCAGGAGAGCTCCAGGCCCTTGATGCCGAGATTGGTGCAGCGATAGACTTCGCTCGCCGCCGCCTCGACGTCGCCGTAGGGCAGACTTCCGAGACCGATTTGGCGGTCCGGATAATGCTTGCAGAAGTCGGCCAGCCAGTCGTTGTAGATCCGGAACATCTCACTCGCCGCCTCGTGGTCGGCGAGGCGGGTGGCGGCGCCGAGGATACCGTACATCACCTCGGCGTCGACGCCGTCGAGTTCCATGTCCTTGATCCGCATATGCGGGTCGGAGATCCGGCGGATGTCCCGCTTGCCGTCCTCATAGAGGTTCGTCGCCGCCATCAGGTCGGCCCGGGCATGCTTGCCGGGCTCGTACTTCTGGCCGGCCGGCCCGACGCCGTTCTTCAGCCCGAAGGACATGCCGTTGCGCGCCGTCCAGTAGGGCCCGTCCGGCCCGTCGGTGACGTAGGGCATGCGCTCCTTCATCGCCGGCGTCGCCTCGGTGACGAACAGGTCGGGTGGCATCCATGGCAGGTCGATGTGGCAGTCGGCCGAAATCCGGTTGTATTGCATGGCAGTCCTCCCTACGTCACCGCGCCCGGGCGGGCCAACTCCCCCGGACGGTGGGACTATATAGCATGATCCCGCCCTGCGGAATTATGTGCTCGACATCGTGTAGGGGCCGCATTCGCCCGCCGTCGTCGAGCCCGGGGCGGAATTTCGCCAGGGGCGCGATTCGATGCTTGCAACCGTTCCGGGGCGGCGTATTGATTGCGTTCCGGACGTGGCCGCGCCCGGCGCCAGGGCGCCGGCCCGGGATGTCGGCCCAGGGCGCCGGCCCAGGGCGCCGGCGACGAGACGAGGCGGAATACCGATGGATGGCGCCTTCCGCAATCTCGCGCCGCTCTTCGCCTCGGTCGGCATCCTGCTCGCGGGCAACGGCCTGCAGGGCACCTTGATCGCCGTCAGGGCCAATCTCGAGGGCTATTCGACCACCTTGATCGGCCTCATGGGGACGGCCTATTTCCTGGGCTTTATTTTCGGCTGTCTTTCGGCCGGGCACCTGGTCCGACGGGTCGGCCATATCCGGGTCTTCGCCGCCTTCGCGGCGACGGCGGCGGCCACGACGTTGGCGATGGTGGTCATCGTCGACCCCTGGTCCTGGATGGCGATCCGCCTGGTGCAGGGCGCCTGCTTCGCGGTCCTGGTGACGGTGGTCGAAAGCTGGCTCTCCGAGAGCAGCCGCAACGCCGACCGGGCCCGGGTGCTGGCGACCTACAACATGGTCGACTTGGTCTCGGTACTGGGCGCCCAGTTCATCCTGCCGCTGGCGGGACCGGAAGGCTTCCTCGCCTTTTCGTTGATCGCCATGGCCTATTCGCTGGCCGTGGTGCCGGTCTCGCTCGCCCGGGTGGCGAGCCCGAACCTGCCGGCGACGGGCCGGGTCAGGCTCGCCAAGGCCTGGGCGGTCTCGCCGATGGCGGTCTTCGGCTGCGTCACCATCGGCATGACCAGCGGCGCCTTCCGCGCCATGGGGCCGGTCTACGCCCAGGAGATCGGCTTCGACGTCAGCCAAGTGGCGCTCTTCATCGGCGCCGGGATCCTGGGCGGAGCGGTGGCGCAGTATCCGCTGGGCGCTTTCTCCGACCGCTTCGATCGACGCTGGGTGCTGACGCTGGTCACCGCCGGGGCGATGCTCTCCGGCCTCTTCCTGGGCGCGCTCGACCTCGATGCCGGCGCCTGGATGGTCTATGGCGGCGCCTTCGTTTTCGGCGCCTTCGCCATGCCGCTCTATTCGCTCTCGGTGGCGCACGCCAACGACTTCAACACCGATGGCGACTACGTCGGACTGTCGGCGGCGCTGATCCTGTCCTATTCGCTCGGCGCGGCGGCCGGCCCCTTCATCGTCTCGGTGGCGCTCGACCTGTTCGGCCCGCGCTCCTTCTTCCTCTACACCAGCATCTGTCACGGTGCCCTGGTGCTGTTCGGCCTCTACCGGATGACCCAGCGCGATACCGTGGCGGCGGAACGGACCACCCGCTTCGTCGCCCTGCTCAGGACCTCGCCGACCCTCTCCCGCCTGGTCCGGCGCCAAGCCATGCGCCGAGGCGCGCCGAAGATCGAATAGCGTCGCGAGGCGGGTCGACGGCCGCCCGCGACGATTCGTTGAAACAAACGAAACTGTAATATCGCGGCTGGAGCTCGGCCAAATTCTTCGACGACACAGTATTCGCCAAGAAAGGCGCAAACAGCTTAGTGGATTGAGAGATAACGGAAAGTTCCCCCTCGTCATCAACAGTTATTTCGAATTGTTTCCGTAACCTAGCCCGAATACTCGAGTGAGGCTAAAATGATTCGATTCTGCGCGTCGATCTTCGACGGCGGTCCAAAGGAATGTGGCAAAGGTACTGTAAATGTCGTCTTGCAATCGCCTGACCATTCGTGCTCAAAACGGGCTCCCTCTCGGACCGGGGGGGACGGTGGGAATGCGTAGCGTGCCGGCGGCGACAGAATAGGGCGGGTCCCAGTGAAGAATGACACCAGCGCCAGCGGCGAGGCGGCGGCTTTCGAGGACGCCGGCACCGTTCGCGAGCATTCGGCGGCCGCCGGCCTGCCGGACACGCCGACGGTCTTCGCGCGGTTCTCGGCTTACAAGCAGCTCATGCGGCGGTTCCGCGAGGTCGAGGAGAAGCAGATCTCGCTGCCCTACTTCCTCCCCCGCGACAGCATCAACGACAGCGTCGTCAAGTGGGCGGACGGCCAGTACATTAACTGGTCCGGCTACAACTATCTGGGTCTCTCCGGGCATCCCGAGGTCTCCCGAGCGGCCAAGGACGCGATCGACCAATACGGCACCTCCGCCTCGGCCAGCCGCATCGTCTCCGGCCAGCTCGCGCTGCACGAGGAGCTGGAGCGCGAGATCGCCGATTTCCTCGGCGTCGAGGACTGCATCATTTTCGTCAGCGGCTACGGCACCAACGTCACCACGATCGGCCATCTCTTCGGGCGCAACGATCTGGTGATGCACGACACGCTGGCTCACAACAGCATCATCGCCGGCTGCGTGCAGTCGGAGGCGCGCCGCCTCAGCTTCCATCACAACGACTGGGACCAGATGGATGCCGTGTTGCAGGCGCAGCGCACGAAGCATCGCAACGTCCTCGTCACGGTCGAGGCTGTCTACTCCATGGAGGGCGACATCGCGGACGTTCGCCGCGCCATCGAGATCAAGCGCAAGCACGACGCCCTGCTGATGGTCGACGAGGCCCACTCGCTCGGCATCCTCGGCGCCAACGGCGGTGGCATCTGCGAGCATTTCGGCATCGACCCCCGGGATATCGACATCCATATGGGGACCTTGTCCAAGACCTTCGCGAGCTGCGGCGGCTTCATCGCCGGCGAGCGGGCGCTGGTCCAGTTGCTGCGCTATACCGCGCCCGGCTTCATCTTCTCGGTCGGGCTTTCGCCACCGGACACGGCGGCGGCGCTCGCGGCCCTTCGGGTCCTCCGCCGCGAGGGCAACCGGGTCGGCGAGCTGCGCCAGCGCGCCCGCTTCTTCCGCGACTGCGCGCGGGAATACGGCCTGAACATGGGCTCCGACGACGACACGCCGATCGTGCCGCTGGTCGTCGGCGACCCGCATCGCTGCATGCGTTTGAGCCAACGGCTGTTCGAACTCGGCATCCACGTCCAGCCGATCGTCTATCCGGCGGTCAAGGCGGACGCGGCCAGGCTTCGCTTCTTCATCACGATCAACCACACCGAGGAGCAGACCCGCCACACCATGGCGACGGTCGCCCGAGAGTTGGCGAAGCTCCACTCGGAGGGCGACGCCGCCAACTGATGCGGCCCGGCCATGCCATCGTCAGCGGCGGCTCCAGCGGAATCGGCCTGGCACTCTCGCGCCGCCTCTCCGCCGCCGGCTGGTCTCTCACCATCATCGCCCGCGATCTCGCGCGGCTGGAGGCGGCGCGCGAGGAATTGACGCGTACCGGTGGCGGCGAGGTCCATTTGGAAAGCGCCGACGTCGCCGACTCCTCGGCGATCGAGGCCGCCGTCGGCCGGGCGATCCAGCGCTTGGGACCGCCCGGCCTCGTGGTCGCCAGCGCCGGCACGGCGCAACCCGGCTATTTCGAGGAGTTGCCGCTCGAGGTCTTCGAGCGCGCCATGGCGGTCAACTATTTCGGCGCGCTGCATCTCGTCCGTGCCGCCCTGCCGGCGCTGCGGGCAGCGCGGTCGGGGCGGATCGTGCTGATCGGCTCCGGCGCGGGGCTCGTCGGCCTGTTCGGCTACGCCGCCTATTCGCCGAGCAAGTTCGCGCTCCGGGGCTTCGCCGAAGCGCTCCGGGCGGAACTCCGGCCGGCGGGCGTCGGGGTCTCGATCGTCTATCCGCCCGACACCGACACGCCGCAACTCGCGGCCGAGAACGAAACCAAGCCGGCCGAGACCCGGGCCATCACCAAGGCCGGCGGCGTCATGAGCCCCGAGGCGGTCGCGGGCGCGATTCTGAAGGGGATCGAACGCGGCCGCTTCTGCATTACCCCCGGCTGGGAGATGACCCTGCTGGCGCCGCTCGCCGGCCCGCTGGCACCGCTGCTGCGGAGATATTTCGACCATCTGGCGCGCCGCGCCGCCCGCAAGAGAAGGTAGCGATCGACATGACCGACAAACTCGCCGACTTCGGTGGCGGCATACCCGCGAACTACGACCATGGCCTCGGGCCGCACATCTTCGTCGACTATGCCGCCGATCCCGCGGCCCGCGTCGCCGGGGGTGCGCCGGTGGACGTGCTCGAGCTGGCGGCGGGCACGGGCATCGTCAGCCGGGCGCTCCGCGACGCACTAGCGCCGACGGCGCGGCTGCTGGCGAGCGACCTGTCGGAGGGCATGCTGGCGGTGGCGCGCGGCAAGTTCGGCGCGGGTGAGCGGGTCGAGTTCCGGACTGCCGACGCGACGGCGCTGCCGTTCGAGGGCGATAGCTTCGACGCCGTCGCCTGTCAATTCGGCGTGATGTTCTTTCCCGACCAGGACGAGGGGTATCGCGAGGCATGGCGGGTGTTGCGCTGCGGCGGCCACTATCATTTCAACGTCTCGGATTCCATCGACCACAATCCCTTCGCCCGGGTGACCGGCGAGGTCGCGACCGGGTTTTTTCCCGAGGATCCGCCCCGGTTTTACGATGTACCGTTCGGCTATTACCGGATCGAGCCGGTCAAGGAGGCCCTGTTGGCGGCCGGCTTCGCCGATATCGAGGCCGCCGTGGTGACGATCGACAAGGAGATCCCGGAGGCGGCGGTGTTTGCCCGGGGCTTAGTCCATGGCAATCCGTTGATCGAGGAGATCAAGTCGCGCGGCGGCGTCGAGCCCGAGGCGGTGGTGGAGGCACTCACGCGCGCCCTCCAGGACGCCTTCGGCGCCGATCCCGGCCGCATGCCCCTCCAGGCGATCGTCTTTTCCGCTCGCAAGCCCTGACCGCGTCACCCCTAACGCCGTTCGCGCCGGGGCAAGAGACGCGCCAGCGCCGCCGCCGGCAGGAAGCTCAGGCCGTTGCAGAAGATCACCAGCATCACCGCATGGATCACGCCCCCGGCACCGTAGTGGAGCAGCAGCTCGAGCAGGTCCGGCATGTTGGCGAGCACCGCCTCGCGCCAGGCGGGGGAACAGCTCGTGGCGAGGAGAAGCGGCAGGACGACGAGCGAGGTCAGGGCGAGCAGCCAGTTGAGCCCGCCCATCCGCTCCCGGCCTCGGCGAAATTCGAAATAATTGTAGATGCCGTAGAGCACCAGCGTCGGCCAGATCAGCAGGTCGAGCTGACGGTCGATCAGCATCTCCCGCGCGAGGCCCCGGCTGGGACAGAGCTCCCCCAGCAGGCGCGAAGGGTTGATCGCCAGGGTCTCCACGAGCGCGACCCACGCCTCGAAGCTGTCGGGGCGCTGGTGGGCGAGCCAGAGCAAGCCTGCGGTATAGCCCGCCACCAGCACCAGATAGCCGAGCGCCAGCCAGTCGGAGACGAAGAGCACCACCTCTTCCTCGTCGTCATCCTCGGGCGCATCCGCCTGCCGGTCGCCGGCGATCGCGGCGCGGGCCGCCAGCTCGCGGGCGATCTCCGCCACGTTCCCGGCGTTGGTGCCGCCGTCGAACAGTTGCAGGCGCTTCGGCCGGCTTCGCACCCGGACCTCGCTGCGCCCGGCGGCGGTCGGCGCGACGCGGATCGAGACGACCTCGCCAAAGCTCTGCTCGCCGGCCGCCGTGCGGGCGACCAGCTCGGGCACCGGTCCCTCGTTCGCCTCGATCTCGGGACGCCCCGGCAACGTGGCGAGGGCGGCCCAGCCATGATCGACCGTCTCCTCCGCTCGCGGCGAGAGTGTCAGCGTCTTCTGGAATTGGCAGAAGCCGGGTGCGAGCTCGACGCCCAGGCGCTCGGCGTGGCGCCTCGCCACCCGACGGCTGGCGAGGCGAAGCACGACCAACGCCACGACCGCCACCGCGATGGCGAGGGATGTCCAAAGCGCGACGTCGATGAGCGTCATCACCAATCAGACTGAGTTTCGCCGCGCCGTCAGTCCTTGTCCCCGCGTTGGCGATCGAGTTGCAGGCGGGCCATGAACGGCAGGAAGGGGTGGACGCCGAGCGCGTGCATCCTCGCCTCGTCCAAGGACATCAGCGCCGCCCGTTCCGCCTCGCTCAAGGCGTGCCCGCGGGCGAAGGCTTGCGTGTCGGCGAGATAGCGGGCCCGCGCCTCGGCGTCGTTGGCGAGCGTGTGCAGGGCCGCGCTCAAGGCCACCCGGTCGGCCCGGATCTCGGGATAGTGCGGCGGGGCTGCGCTCATCCCCGGCGGCGTCCACCAGGCGAGGGTCGCATAATCGTGGTGCCAGGACGGGTCGAGCGAAGCCATGTCCGGCTTGCGCTCCCCCAGCATGCCGGCGGCGACGGCCCAGCAGCGAAGCTCGATGTTGCCGGTCCGGTCCAAGCTCGCCTCGTCGAGCGAGAGCAGCCAGCGGAGATTGCCGGCCTCGAGCTCGGCCATCAATTTTCGGTCGAAGGCGAGATCGGGGTGGGCATAGCGCTCGGTGCCGGGAAAGTGGGAGAGCCCACCGCTCGCCACCACCACCGCGCGGAGCCCGAGCACCGCGAGCCCCCGCGCCAGCGCCCGGCCGAAGCCATGGCAGCGCTCGATCGACGGCTGCGGCGGGATATAGGCGTTGACATAGACCGGGAGGATCGGGCCGACGACGCCGAGAAAATCCAGCGGGATGCCGAAGGCGTAATCGAGCGCGGCGTTGGAGGAGAACGCCGGATCGAAGCCTTCGGCCTGCAGATGGCGGATCAGGGCGCTGGAGGCCTCGTGCGCGACCTCGTGGCGAAACTCCCGGCCGGCGAAGCCGCCCACCGCCTCCGGGCCCCGATGCAGCATGAAGGGCGGCACGCAGTGCAGCAGGAACTGGTTGGCGTGATCGTTGGCGATGACGACGTGGAGGTCCGGTTGCAGAGCCTGGAGCCGGCGTCCGTTGTCGGCGGCCAGCGCGCGGACGCGTTCGACCGTCGCCTTGTCCTCGGTTTCCGGCAAGGTGAAAAACTGCGGCGCGTGCGCCATGAAGACGCCGCCCAATATCGTCGTGGTCGTGGCCGTCGTCATGTCTGGGCCTCGCCGCCTTCCCCGTCCATGCCACATCTTAAAGCGCCCGGGGGCCGCGTGATAGGATGGCCGCCGTCGTGGGGCGCCGGGGTCGGACGTGGCGAGATGAACGAGGTTGTCGGTCTTTTCGTTCTGTCGCTGCTGGCGCTCGGCGCCGTCGTGGTGCTGGTCCTGCCGCGCGTGGCGCCGACGCGGATGGAGGCCGGTCCCCTCTGGCGGCTCTATGGCGCGCAACTCGTCATCGTCGGCTTTATCCTGGGCCCGGCCTATCTCGGTGGCTGGGCGCACCTCGCCGCCCTCGTCGTGCTCGTCGTCCGCGCGCAGTGGGAGTTCCTGCGCCTCACCAAGCCGGGAGGCACCTGGAGCCATGCCACCCTGGCGCTCGGCGTCGTCGGCTTGCTGGCGGCGGGTTGGCTGGATTCGACTAGTGGCTGGTCGGCCTTTCTGCTGGCGCCGCTCGCCGGGCTCGCCCTGATCCCCCGCTCGGCGACGCGACCCTTCGCGCTCGAGGCGGCGAGCCTGGTGATCCCCGCCACCCTGGTCGCGAGCCTGGCGCTCCTGGGCCAATTCGAGAACGGCTTCGCCTGGATCGCCTTCGTCTACGTGGTGGTGGAGGTGAACGACACCGCCGCCTACCTTCTAGGCAAGGCCTTCGGCCGGCGGCGGATCCTGCCGCGCCTCAGTCCCTCCAAGACCGGAGCGGGGCTCGCCGGCGGCATTGCCTCGGCGCTCCTCGCCGGCCTCGCCGTCGCTGTCTTGGCCCTGGACCTTCCGTGGGCAATCGCGCTCGGCGCCGTGCTCGCGGCGCTCTTGGGCGGCATCGCCGGCGATCTCGCCACGTCCTGGATCAAGCGGCGGTGGGAGGCGAAGGATTTCCCCGCGCTGCACCCGGCGCTCGGCGGCGCGCTGGACATCTACGATTCACTGCTCTTCGCGGCGCCGCCGGTCTGTCTTTACCACCGCCTCGTCGTCGCCTGACGTCCCGGCGGCGGCGAGCACGCTGCCGTCCTCGGCGACCAACGCCGGCGTCCGGCCGCCTTGGTGGTCGCTCATCTGGACGATCCGCCCGTAGTCCATCTTGATCAGTCGGTCGCAGGCGTGGAAGTAGGCGTCGTCGTGGGTCACCGCGATCACCGTCTTGCCGCGCGCCTTCAGCTCGGGCAGCAGATCGTTGTAGAAGAATTGTCGGAAGCCCGGATCCTGGTCGGCGGCGAATTCGTCCAGCACGTAGATCTGGCGGTCTTCCAGCGCGGCCACGGCGTAGGCCAGGCGCTTTCGCTGCCCCGTCGACAAGGCCACGGTCGTGAAGGCGTCGCCATCGAAGCGCGTCTTGCGCGCCAGTTGCATCAGTCGGAGCAAGCGGTCGAGCTGCCCCAGGTCCGGGTCGGCCATGCCGTGGAGACGGCGGAAGAGGTGGAAGTCGTTGTAGATGGCCGAGAACATCTCCCGGTAGGCCTGCCGCTCGGCGACAGGTACCGGCCGGCCGTCGACCAGGATCTGCCCGGCGCTGGCTGTGTAGAGCGCGGTCAGCACCTTGAGCAAGGTGGTCTTGCCCGAGCCGTTGCCGCCGACGATGAACAGCACCTCGCCACGCCGGATCTCCAGATCCACCGGTCCGAGGTCGAAGGCATCGTCGCTTCCGGCCTCGGCGAAATCGAACTCGATGCCTTGGAGGCTCAGCGTCTCGAAGGTCATCGCCTCGACCGCCCTGGCCCGGTTCTCGTCCGCCGCCACCTCGGCGTCGAGCGCGGCTTCCAGCTCCCGGACCTTGCGTAGCGACACCCGGGCCTTGGTCAGGCGTGGGATGGCGGTGACCAGGCTCTCCACCGGGCCGATCAGGAACAGGATGGCGGCGAGGAAGGAGAAGACGGTGGCGCCGATCTCCGGCAGCACCTGGGGCAGGATGAAAATGAACACGCCGATCAAGCCGAAGAGGAAGATCTGCGAGGTCATGAAGCCCCGGATGAAGAGGATCTCCGCGCCGACGTTGAGGTCGCGGTAGTCGCTGGAGACTGCGTCGATCGCATCCTCGACGTCGACGTGGCGGGCCCGATTGAGCTTGATCTCCTTGTAGCCGTCGAGGATGTCCTTGATGCCGGTGAAGAATTCGGCCTCCTGGGCCCGGGCCGCCCGCACCTTGCTCGCCGCGCGGCGGGCCTGGGCGACGTAGACCAGGACACCGGCGACGAGGGCGGCGATGGTGCACGACAGCGCCGCCGGCGAGAGCCAGCCGATGTAGCCGAGGCAAAACAGCAGCAGCACCACGTTCTGCACCGCTTTCAGGAACTTGATCGCCGAGCGGGCAACCTGGGTGATGTCGGTGGTGAGGCGCGCGTAGATCTCGCCGTTCCCTTGGGCTTCGATGAAGCGCAGGTTGGTGAACAGCAGCTTTTCCGAAATCCGCATGCGCAGTTGCTTGGTCATCTCCTCGACCATCATCTGCATGCGGCTGAGGGCATAGTAGTTGACCGCCGCAAACAACAGGACGAAGAAGATGAAGGCGCCGAAATAGCCCCATTCGAACTGGCTCGCCATCACCGCCGCCGCGCCGGCGTTGATCGTCGTCAAGATCATGCCGCGCGCCAGGCCCGAGGCCATCGAGGCCCCCATGACGCGGAGCCGCGAGCCCGGTATCTCGCGATAGAAGAAGCGGACGAGTTCGAATGCCATGGTCGTGGTGGCCGGGTCTCCCAGGGGGCCTAGCCGTTCTTCTCCACCTGCGACTCGATCATCCGACGCGCACGGAAAAACCGCTGGATCGCCGTTGCGTGCGTCAGAATCGCGAGCAAGATCAATAGGTAATAGAGCGGACCCGGGGTAATTTCCAGCCAAATCTGGAGCAGCGGATCGAGCACCAGGGCGAGGCAGAGAAAGACGATCCGCTCCAACCGCTCCATCAGGTCGGGCCATTTCACGTTGTCGATCGGCACCTCGATGGCGGCCCGCGCCTTCAGATAGCTGATCAGCAGCGAGCCGGTGAGCGCCAACAACGCCGGTCCCCAATAGTCGTTCACCCAGGCGATCGCCAGGAAGACCACGATCTCCTGATAGCGGTCGACCACGGCGTCGAGATAGCCGCCGAAGCGGCTCGCGCGGCCGGTGACCCGGGCGAGCGCGCCGTCCAGCGCGTCGAAGGCGAAGGTGAGGGCGAGCAGCAGCCCGAAGACGGCGTGGTTTCGATGCCAGGCGTAGAAGGCGCAGTTCGCCAGCACCAGGGCCAAGCCTAGCAGCGTCACCTGATTGGGACTGATGCCGAGCACGGCGATAGGCCGCGCCACGGCGTCCCAATAGCGATCCGTCGCCGCCTTGTTCAGCCCGTCCAACATGGTCCATACGCCATGGCGTTGTGGTGAATCGGCCCCCAGAATAGCGCATGCGCGAAATCGTCGGAAGTGGACGCCCTCGGGGGCCGCGCTCACGCGCTCAGGATGCGCCGGGACCTCGCCATCGCCGGCCAGACCGCGCGACCTCGAGGAAGCGCCGGTAGCGCATATCGTAGCGGGCCGCCTGCGAGGGGTCGGGCTGGTAGCGCTCGGCTTCCCGCGTCATGGCACCGGCTGCCGCCAGGTCGGAGCTCCAGCCAAGCGCCACCGCCGCCAGCATCGCGACCCCCCGGGCGCCCGCGAGATCGGGTTCCGCCGTCCGGGCGAGCGCGAGCCCGGTCACATCTGCGATGATCCGGCACCAGAGGTCGCTGACGGCGCCGCCGCCCACGATCCGCGCCGTCGACGGCGCCGCGCGCAGGGATTTTTCCATCGCCTCCAGCGCCCAGCGCGCGTTCAGCGCCACGCCCTCCAGCACCGCCCGCGCCAATTCGCCCCGCCCGCTCGAGAGCGCCAAGCCGATGAAGCCGGCCCTCAAGTCCGGGTCGTCCACCGGCACCCGCTCGCCCTGCAGCCAGGGCAGGAACAGCGGGCCGTCGGGCCCGCTCCCGGCCTCTCGCGCGGCGGCGTCGAAGGCGGCCAAGTTGCCGCCGAAGCCGAGGGCGTTCGCGGCCCAGGCGACGGCGGCGCCGGCCGATTCCTGCGTCGCCACGAGCAGATAACGGTCCCGCTCCGCCGCCGCGAGCGTGCCGATCCCCCGCGCGACGTCGACCTTCGGGCGGTCCCGGTGCGCGCCCCACCAACTGCTGGTGCCGAGGTAGAGGTAGAGCGCCTCCGTCGCCCGGACCCCGGCCCCCAGCGCCGAGGCCAGGACGTCGCCCGCCCCCGCCACCATCGGCGTTCCCGCCCGCAGGCCCAGGTCGTCGGCCGCCTCCGGCCGCAAGCCGCCGACGAACTCGGCGGCCGGGCGAATCTCGGAAAGCCGCGCGCGGTCCAGTCCGACGCGGCGCAGCAACGCCTCCGACCATTCCCAGCGTCCCGGTCGGGCATCCATCAGCCAGGTGAGATGGGCGCAATCGGGCGTCGTCGCCCATTCGCCGGTGGCGCGATGGAGCAGATACTCCTTGACGTCGGGAAGGCGTCGCGCCCGCGCCCAGAGCGCCGCTTGCTCGTCGCGGAGCCAGAGCATCTTGGAGAGAGGGTCCTTGCCCGAAAGGTTGGGCGCGCCGTTGGTCAGCCGGAGCCAAGAGAGCAGCGCAAAGACGCCGTAGCCGTGTATGCGCGGCCAGCCGGCCATCAGGCGGCGGGCTTGGCCCGCGCTTCGGGTATCGAGCCAGATCATGGCGTCCTGGAGCGCCGCGCCGGCCTCGTCGACCGCCACCACGCCCCCCATCTGGGCGGCAATCGCCACGGCGGCGACGGAATCGGGTGCGATCTCCGCCTCGGCCAGCATGCGCCGGCTCGCCCGCGCCATCGCTTCCCACCAATCGTCGGGCCGCTGTTCGGCCCAACCCGGCTCCGGCTGGAACAGCGGATAGCTCTCGCGCGCCCGTGCCGCCACCCGGCCCTCGGCGTCGAACAGGGCCGACTTGACGGACGAGGTGCCGAAGTCGTAACCGAGGATCAGATCGCCGCCCGGGGTCATGGCCCGCTCGGCCACCCGGACCGGGGCGCGGGGCGGCACGGCCGCCGCCCGCGCCGCCGGCGGGCCTGGTGGACGACACCTGGGGAAGATTGCCGTATGGCTTCGATCATCGCCGCCCCGGTTGTATTCGTGCTCGTGCTTCTGGGGCTGGTCTTCTTCTGGAACTACTGGCCCCTGCGCAAATACGTCTATATCAAGACCAGCCCGTCATGGAAGCGGCTGGCCCGGATCCAGACCTTCGATCCGGCGGCGGAGGCGGCGGAGGAGCGGAACCTCTTCGTCTCCTCGACGGTGATGCGCGAGGCTTGCGACATCGTCTGGCACGAGGGCGAGGAGAGCCCGCCCGAGGCGCTGCTGGAACCGCTCGCCCACGGCACCGTGGTTCACCTCAATTCCAAGCACGTCCAGCGCTTCGCGGAGGCGGTGTTGCCCCGACTGCGAGCGCCGATCGTACTGGTGGTGGGCTGCGATACCGTGACCCCCCGGGTGCCGGGGTTCGAGGCCATCCTCGCCGCCGACAGGATCCTGCATTGGTTCCTGCAGAACGACGATCTGGGCGCCGAACATCGCGACCGCGTGAGCCAACTGCCGCTCGGCCTCGACTATCACAAGCTGGAGCCGGCGGGCGACAACACCAGCAGCGACATGGGCCTGCCGTCGCGCGCCGGCAACCAGCAGCTCACCCTGCGGGCGATCCGCGACACCATCGCGCCGCTTCGAGCGCGGCCGGCCCGGGTCTATGCCAACTTCCACCTGAACATGGACAGCTTCCTCCGCTCCCAGGAGGCGCTGAAACGCCGCCAGGCCCGCCAGGAGGCATGGGACGTGCTCCGGGATGCCGCCTTCATGGATTTCGAGCGCCAGCAGACGCCGCGCAACGAGGTCTGGCGGCGCCACGTCGACGTCGCCTTCGAGGCCTCGCCCCACGGCAACGGCCTCGACTGCCATCGCACCTGGGAGGCGCTGCTGCTGAAGACGGTGCCGATCGTCAAGACCAGCGTGCTCGATTCCCTTTACGACGGCCTGCCGGTGGTGATCGTCGAGGACTGGCCGGAGATCACCACCGAAGCGCTGGAGGCCTGGCGCGAGGAATACGCCGAGGCCTTCGACGGGCCGATCCCGGAGGTGCTGTTCTCCAACCATTGGATCGAGCGGTTCAACGCCTGGAAAAGCCAATAACGGCCGCGCGCCCTGGACGGGTGTCGCCGCGCCTGTTACCGACGGGGCCGAGAGGAGAGGGATGCCATGGTATGGGTGATCGGCGTCGATGTCGGCGGCACCTTCACTGATTTTCACGCCTTCGACGACGAAACCGGCGTCGTCCATGTCCACAAGACGCCGTCGACGCCGGACGATCCCGCGCGCGCGGTGTCGGCGGGCTTGTCGCGGCTGGCCGCCGACAACGATATCGATCTCGGCCAACTGCGCCGCCTTTCGCACGGCACCACCGTCGCCACCAACGCGCTGATCCAGGGCAGGGGCGGTGGAATCGCCCTCGTCACCACGGCCGGGTTCCGTGATCTGCTGGAGATCGGCCGCCAGATCCGCCCGCACATGTTCGATTTCCAGAAGGATTACCCACCGCCCCTGGTGCCGCGCGAGCTTCGCTTCGAGGCTGCCGAGCGGGTTCTGGCCGACGGCTCGGTCCATATCGGGCTGGACGAGGCGGAGATCGAACGCGTCGTCGAGGCGGTGCGGGGAGCCAAGGCGGTGGCCTGCGCGATCTGTTTTCTCTTCGCCTTCGTCAATCCGGCGCACGAGCGCCGCCTGCGCGACGCACTCGCCCGGGCGTTGCCGGAACTGGAGATCTCCATCTCCTCCGAGGTGCAGCCCGAATTCCGCGAATACGAGCGGCTCTCGACCACGGTGCTGAACGCCTATCTGCAGCCGGTGATGTCGCGCTACATGGGCGCTTTCGAGCGCGGTTTGGCCGAGCTGGCGCCCGAGGCCGGGCTCGGCATCAACCAGTCGGCGGGCGGCCTGATGTCGCCGGCCCGCGCAAGGGAGTTGCCGATCCGAACGGCGCTTTCCGGCCCGGCGGCGGGCGCCGTCGGCGCCATTCACGCGGCCGGACTCGCCGGCGAGGCCGACGTCATCACCCTCGACATGGGCGGGACCAGCGCCGATGTCTGCCTGATCCGAGGCGGCCGAGCGGAGATGACCTTCGAGCGCTGGATCGCGGGCTATCCGGCCCGCATCGCCAGCCTCGATATCAACTCCGTCGGCGCCGGGGGCGGCTCGATCGCCTGGTTCGACCGCGACGGCTCGATGAAGGTCGGCCCGGCCAGCGCCGGCGCGATGCCGGGGCCTGCGTGTTACGGCCAGGGTGGCGCCGAGCCGACGGTGACGGACGCCAACCTGGTGCTGGGCCGGCTGTCGCCGGAGGGCCTGCTGGGGGGCGGCATGGCGCTGGACGTCGAGGCCGCGCGTGGCGCGCTCGCCCCGGCGGCCGAACGCCTCGAACTTTCGATCGAGCGGACGGCGCAAGGCGTCATCGCCATCGTCGTCGCCAACATGATCCGCGCGCTGCGCGCGATCTCGGTGGAACGCGGGCACGATCCCCGCGAATTCGTGCTGTTGCCGTTCGGCGGCGCCGGCGGCTTGCATGCGAGCGACGTCGCCCGCGCCCTCGGCGTCGCCCGCTTCGTGGTGCCGCCCGCGCCTGGCATTCTCTGCGCCAAGGGCCTCGTGGTCTCGGATTCGACAGAGAGCTTCGTGGTGAGCAGTCTGACGCCGCTCGCGCCCGAGACCGAGGGCCGGATCGCCGCCGTGCTCGCCGATCTTTCGGTCCCGGCCGAGGACTGGTTCGCCCGCGAGGCGGTGGCGCGCGAGGCTCGCGTGATCCAGGTGACGCTCGACATGCGCTATGTCGGCCAGAACTACGAGCTGCAGGTGGACATCGACGAGGCCGACGCCCGGGAGCCCACCGTCGAGGCCTTGTCGAAGCGTTTCTTCGCCCAGCACGAGCAGAGCTACGGCTACCACAACGCGCAAGACCCGATCGAGATCGTCAACTACCGTTTGCGGGCGCTCGGCCGCCTGCGCCGCCCGCCGGAATCTGCCGTCGCCGCCGCTGCCGATCCCGCGCCGCCGCTTGCCGCCCGCCGCCCGGTGACCTTCGCCGAAGGCGGGACGATCGAGACCGCCCAGATCGAGCGCGACCAACTCCAGCCCGGCCACCGAATCGAGGGCCCGGCGGTGATCGAGCAGCTCGACGCAACGACGCTTCTCCATCCCGGCGACCGGCTGGTCGTCGACGACAACCTCAATCTGATCGTGGAGGTCGGCGCATGACCGTCAAGGCCCGAGAGATCGATCCGATCACCCTCGAGATCCTGCACAATGGGCTGCGCTCCGTCACCGACGAGAGCTACATCGCCATCACCAAGGCGGCCTATTCCACCAATATCAAGGAACGGCGCGACCATTCGACCGCGATCATGGACGTGCGCGGCCGACTGATCGTGCAGGCGGAGAATTCGCTGCCGATCCATCTCGCCTCCATGCTGGGGCTGATGGAATGCCTCTTGGCCAAGTATCCGCCCGAAACCATCCATGAAGGCGACATATTCGTCGCCAACGATCCCTACCAGGCCGGCGGCACCCACCTGCCGGACGTCAACCTGGCGATGCCGGTTTTCACCGAGGGCAATCTGCTCGGCTTCGTCTGCAATCTCGCCCACCACGCCGACATCGGCGGCATGGCGCCGGGCTCGATGGCGGGCGGGATGTCGGAGATCTATCAGGAGGGACTGAGAATTCCGGTGGTCAAACTCTTCAGCCGGGGCGAGCTGGTGCGGGACCTGTTCGACATCCTGTTGCTGAACGTCCGCGTGCCGGAGGAGCGCCGCGGCGACTACTATGCCCAGATCGCCGCTTGCCGGCTCGGCGCGCGCCGGCTCGACGAGTTGCTCCAGCGCCACGGCGCCGAGCGCCTGAACGTCGCCTTCGAGACCATCCTCGACCTCACCGAGAACCGCATCCGCGCGGCGATCGCCGAGATTCCCGACGGCACCTATCGCTTCGAGGACGTGCTCGACAACGACGGGATGGGCACCGACGACATCGCGATCCGGGTGACGGTGGAAATCGCCGGCGACGCGGCCCGCTTCGATTTCGCCGGCACCGGCCCGCAGGTGCGCGGCAACATCAACGTCACCCTGAACGCAACCCAGTCGGCGGTCTACTACACGCTCAAGGGGATGCTCGATCCCGATATTCCCAACAATCACGGCCTGATCCGCTCGGTCGAGATCACCGCGCCCGAGGGCACGATCGTCAACGCCCGCTTCCCCGCCGCCGTGGCCGGGCGGGCCAACACCACGCAGCGGATCGTCGATGTGCTGATCGGCGCGCTGGCCCAGGCGCTCCCCGAACGGGCGGTGGGGGCGGCCAACGGCGCCAACACCACCGCCGTCTTCTTCGGCGACGATCCCAGTGGCGGCGGCTCGTATCTCTATCTGGAGACGCTGGGCGGCGGCTTCGGCGGGCGCGCGAGCAAGGACGGCAAGGACGGCGTCCAGGTCCACATCACCAACACCTCCAATCTGCCGGTCGAGGCGATCGAGATGGAATACCCCCTGATGGTCGAGAGTTACGGCCTGATCGAGGATTCCGGTGGCGCCGGCACCCACAGGGGCGGCATGGGGCTTCGCCGGGTGATCCGCCCGGTCGGCCACGAGGCCGTCTTCTCCGGCATGGGGGAGCGGTTCCGCCACCAGCCCTGGGGCATCTTCGGTGGCGGCCCCGGCGCCACGGGGCGCTTCGCGCTCAGGGACGCGGACGGCAACGAAACCGCGCTCGACGACAAGCCCTCGGGGGTCCGCTTCGGGCCGAGCGAGGCGATCGTCATGGAGACCCCCGGGGCCGGCGGTTACGGCCCGCCGGAGGCACGCACGGCGGAGGCGCTGGCCGCCGACCGGCGTGGCGGCAAGTTCACCGACGAATACCTGGCGCGTCACTATCCGGGCGCGGCGGGGAAGGACTGAGGCGGTGGCCATGGATCGGAGCTATCCCGATCGGCCCTTCGTCGGCGTCGGCGTCGTCGTCTACAAGGGCGACGAGGTGCTGTTGATCCAGCGCGGCAAGCCGCCCCGAAGCGGCCAATGGAGCCTTCCGGGCGGGGTACAGGAGTTGGGTGAAACGGTGCGGCAAGCGGCGCACCGCGAGGTGATGGAGGAAACCAGCGTCGAGATCGAGCTTCTGGGCCTGGTCGATGTCATCGATTCGATCCGCCACGACGCCGCCGGCAAAGTCCGCTTTCACTTCACCCTGGTCGATATGGCGGCCGAATGGCGCGCCGGCGAGCCCCGCGCGGGGGACGACGCTGCCGGCGTCGAGTGGGTGGCGCTGGGCGAGATCGAGGACTACCTCGCCTGGTCCGAGACGGTACGGGTGATCCGCGAGGGCGTGTCGCTTCGCGCTCCTGCCAGGTAGCGCGTTTCGGGCACCTGGCGTCGTCCGACCCCGCCGCTCTCAGGCACCGGTGTAGCCCGCTCGGCGCGCCTCGTCGTCGAGAAATTCCAGGATCCGGCGCATCGCCCGGGGATCGCTCATCACGTCGTGACGGGCGCCTTCTTGCAGCACGATCGAGTTCGAGCGGGGTCGCCCGGCGCCGAAGAAGGCACCGCAGTCGCCGGCCCGCCGGCGCGAGCGGCCGCGCGCGTACCAGGGATCGTTGGCCCGGACCAGGGCCAGCACCGGCTCGTCCGGCGGCGCCCCCAGCCCGCGCACCAGGGGCGAGCCTTGGCAGGTCCACTCGGCAACCACCCGGGCGCGGAAGGCGCTGCCCCGGTGCTGCGCGGCGGCGAGCCCGCCCTCGGAGACGCCGACAAGGAAGAGCTTCTTCTTGTCGATCCAGGGGAGTTTATTAAACCGCGTGAGCGCGTAGCTGAGCTCCGCCGCGCGGAAGTCGAAGACATAGTAGTTGCGGCCGCCACGACGGGTCTTCGTGTCGCATTGCTTGGGCCGGAGTTGGTCGGCACGGCGCTAGCGCCGTTCCCGCGCCGGGCGTAGCTGTCGGGCGCGATCACCGCGAAGCCGCGCCGCGCCATCGCCCTGAGCGGCGTCAGCCCCGCGAGGCCGTCACAGCCGTGCAGATAGAGCACCGTCGGATAGCGCCGCCCCCGCTCGGCCGCGAGCCTGGCCTGGAGCGCCGGCGTGTGCATTTTGGCGACCAGCGACGGACCGCCGCCGGCACCCGGCAAGACGACGATCGCCTGGTCGAAGGTGCGGGCGATCTCGCTCTCGCGCTCGGAGACCCGGCGCGGCTGCTTCGCCGGTGCCGGCGGAGGCGGTTGCGGCGCCTCAACCTGCTTCGCCGGCTCCGGCGGAGGCCGTGGCGGTTCCTCGGAGGCACAGGCCGCGAGCGCGGAAAACAGCACCAGCATCATTACCGGGCGGAGCATGCCAATGTCCTCCGAGCTTGGGGGCGTGGAGGCGACGCGCCGCCACACGAGAGTGGTAGCCGATGGCCCCAATTCGGTCCAGCCCCTCGAGGCCAAGCCCGGTCGAAGACATAGTAGTTGCGGCCGCCACGACGGGTCTTCGTGTCGCATTGCTTGGGCCGGAAGCGCCGGGCGTAGCTGTCGGGCGCGATCACCGCGAAGCCGCGCCGCGCCATCGCCCTGAGCGGCGTCAGCCCCGCGAGGCCGTCACAGCCGTGCAGATAGAGCACCGTCGGATAGCGCCGCCCCCGCTCGGCCGCGAGCCTGGCCTGGAGCGCCGGCGTGTGCATTTTGGCGACCAGCGACGGACCGCCGCCGGCACCCGGCGCGGCCCGGCGGCGCGATAGGCGGGTCGGCGCGGGTGATGCCGGGACCGCCCTTGCGCGGGATCTTGTCGCCGGCCGCGACGTCGACGACGTAGATGGTGAGGGCGGCGCGCTCCGGGCCGAAGGTGGCGGCCGGATTGTCACCGCCGGATTCGATCAAGCAGAGCTCGCCCTGGGGGTACAGCGCCCCCATCTCCGCCAGGGTCGCCAGGTTCATCGAATGGATAGAGCACCTTCGCGCCTTGCAGCAGGTCCCCGAGATCCTCGAATTGCACCAGAAAATCAACGGTTTGGTTGAACGCCTCGGCCGCCTTCGCACGCCTGAGCGCCATCTCCGTGATCCTCCTTGCGAAACAAGTAGATCAACAGAGATCCGGGACTTTCTCCCGCGGTCACGCTCGAACTCACCCGATCGCCCGGCGCGCATTGGTTTACTTACTGCCGAGGGGCCGCTATACTTTTTCCTGATTACGCACTTTACTCAGCCGGATTGATGTGGTACAAATCGTGAACATTTGGTGGTTTTTCTGGAGGTTCACAATGCCACGCAACAAGGTTCAGTTCCAGAAGGGGCTCAGCGAGCCGCGTTTTCGTGAGTTGTACGGTACCGAGGAGCAGTGTCGCGAGGCCCTGTTCCGCTGGCGCTGGCCGGAGGGGTTCGCCTGCCCCCGATGTGGCGCCACGCGCCATTGCGAGATCGCCGGGCGAAAACTCTACCAATGCGCCGCCTGCCGTCATCAAGTCTCGCTGACCGCCGGCACGCTCTTCCACGCGACCAAGCTGGCGCTGACCCTGTGGTTCTCGGCGATCTATCACATGACCCAATCGAAGAAAGGGATCTCCTCCCTCGAACTCGGCCGGCGGCTCGGCGTCACCCAGACCACGGCCTGGAAGATCAAGCAGAAACTGATGCAGTCCATGCTCGAGCGCGATGCCAAATTGCCGCTCACCGGGCGGGTGGAGATGGACGATGCCTACCTCGGCGGCCGCCGTTCCGGGGCCAAGCGCGGCCGGGGCGCGCCGGGCAAGACGCCGTTCGTCGCCGCCGTCCAGACCACGGCGGAGGGCCAGCCCGTGCGCATCAAGCTGCGCCGCGTCAAGGGCTTCCGCAAGAGCGAGATCGCCAAGATGGCCAAGCGCGACCTGAGCCCTGGGGCGAGCGTCTTCAGCGACGGGCTCAACTGCTTCACCGCCGTCACCACGCGGGGCTGTGCGCATCATCCGATATCCACCGGACCCGGGGCCGTCGCCGGGCCCGCCTTCAAATGGGTCAACACGACCCTCGGCAACCTCAAAAACACCCTGCGCGGTACCTACCATGCGATCCGACCCAAGCATGTGCCGCGCTACCTGGCGGCGTTCCAGTACCGATACAACCGCCGCTACCGGCTCGCCGACATGATCGAAGCCCTCGGCCGCGATGCCCTGCATACGCCGCCCATGCCATATCGGCTCCTGAAGTTGGCTGAGGTTAGTGCGTAATCAGGTACTTTTTTGCATGGGAGAACGCGTCGAGGCGCATTTATGACAAATTCGCCCCTGCTGCGCGTGTCCGGTCTGAAGACCCACTTCATGATCAAGGAAGGGACCGTGCGCGCCGTCGACGGAGTCAGTTTCACGGTCGACGCAGGCGAAGTCTTGGGCATCGTCGGCGAATCCGGTTGCGGCAAGAGCGTGACCG
The DNA here is from genome assembly GCA_965225945.1 of Alphaproteobacteria bacterium. Lineage (GTDB taxonomy): Bacteria > Pseudomonadota > Alphaproteobacteria > JASLMY01. Next base: position 148,453 of record CBDDBZ010000035.1, read on the forward strand.
CCAGATCGATATTGCGCCTCGTTCCCGACCCCCCTGGCCGCATCGTCGGCGGCGAGATCGAGTTCGACGGCACCGATATCCTAAGTTTGTCGAGTAGGGTGTAATCGGCGGAGCAAAAATACACCACTGAGGCGGCCGGTTTGTCTGGCTGCGGGCGGAGTGAAAATCCGCCATTGGATAGCCTTTCATCGTCTGGATGGAAGGCTGGAGGATGTACTCAGTGGAGCTTTATCGGAAGATCAGACTTGCCTGTCGCCATGAGGGCCTGAGCGGGCATGAGGCGGCGCGGCGATTTGGGGTTGATCGAAGGACGGTGGCGAAGATCCTGGCGCACTCGGTTCCGCCGGGCTACCGGCGCAGCCAGCCGCCGAAGCGGCCGAAGCTGGATGCGTTCACGGACGTCATCGACCGCATCCTGGAAGAGGATCTGACGCGTCCCAAGAAGCAGCGGCACACCGCCAAGCGGATCCGTGAGCGGCTTCGCGACGAGCATGGCTTGAATTACGGTGACGAATTACGGTGACAGTGCACTTAATCAGCGCAAGGCGAGGCCCCAGGCCCCGAGCGTGCCGTCGCGCTTCAAGCGCGGAACCGGCACGTCGGCTGCCCCGTGGAGGGCATGACGCGCCATTGGCGTCGTCGTCGGAGGGAAGGCGATCGGCTCCGTCGTGACCGTGGTCCGCCCGTCATCCCCAGGTTGCCGCCACAGCCCAGGGGATGAAGGGCGCCTCCTGACTCTCGGTGAGTTTTGTGTGGCCTCGATGCCCGGCGTCGAGGTGGGGTGAAATCGGTCCCCTGAAATCCTCGGGTTGAGTGCACTGTCACCGTAATTCACCGTAATTAGTCGGCCGTTAAATTCCCGAATTTCGGCGGCATCGTTGGTGTATTCGTCGTGAGGCACGGTTCGAGTTTGCAAGAAATCGCCTGAGGCAAGGTGGATTTCTTGCAATTTCGTTTGATTTTATGTTCTATTTTTCGCTGATTCATGTTATAGTCAAGCTCGTGATTATGAGGGCTCCCATGCGACCGAAGCAGTCTCCCAAGGCCGATCACGACGACCTCTTCCGTTCGCGCCTCGACCACATCATCAACATGCGCCACCCGCTCGTCCTCTTGGCCGAGAGGATCGATTGGGCCTGGATCGAGGAACACCTGACGGACCGCTTCGCCGACAACGGCCGACCCGCCGAGCCGGTCCGCTTCATGATCGGCATGTTCGTGCTGAAGCACACCTACACGCTCTCCGACGAGCAGCTCTGGGAGCGTTGGGAGCACGATCCCTACTTCCAGTACTTCACCGGCGAGGAATTCTTCCAGCACGGGCTCCCCCACGAACGCTCGGGATTGAGCCGGGAAAGGGGTCATTGTACTTTATTCGGCGGCACGGATGCGTTGGGATCGGCGCATGCCTCGCACCACAAGCGCCGCCGACATGGCCTATCACGTCATCACCTGAGGCAACGGCATGGCGAGGGTATTCCACGACGATGACGATTTCGCCGCCTTCCACCGCTCGAGCGGTTCGCATCGCATCGCCATGCGCATCGCCGCCTAAATGCGTCATGCCCAACCCTTTTCATCTCGTCCTCTGGCCGCCCGCATCGAAAGCGCCGGAGGTCGACGAAGATGTGGACGGAAGCGCGGGGCGGCGTGGTGGGACAAGGTCCGGGGAAATAGAGATCACTTTTCGAGGTACTTCCGGCCATGGAAACGCTCACGTCCGAAGTCGCGACGAGGACCCCGTCGCTGGCCGTGTCGATAAAAAATGCTTCGACCGGCCCCGCCTACGTCGGCCAGGCGTCGCGGATCGGCTCGCTGCCGTCCCAGGCGGTGGCGATCTCGTGGATCGCCTCGAACTGGCGGCGCCGCGTCTCGGTGTAGGCGGCGAGCTCGACCACCGTGCCGGGATGGCTCTCGGTCGCCAGGTAGACGAAGGGTCCCCGGTTGGTGCTTCCCTGCTGGGCGATCACGTAGCCGTCGGCCAGCGCCTTGCTCACCATGGCGTCGTAGTCCTCGGGGAAATAGCAGATGTGCTGCAGCCCCTCGTGGCCGGCGGCGACGAAGTCGCGGTACATCGAGGGCGCGTCGTTGCGCTGCTGGATCAGCTCGACCTGGACGGCGCCCGAATAGGTGATGGCGATGGAGACATGGGGCGCGGACGGCTCGCCGTAATAGCGGAAGTCGGTCACCGCCAAGCGCTCGACATAGAACCAGGGGCCGACGTCGAAGACCTCCAGCCAATGGCGCATCGCCGCCTCGATGTCCCCCACGACATAGCCCAACTGGCACAAATTCCCGAAGCGCCGGCTCATGATCTTTCTCCCCCGTTGCGGCTCGATCATCCGATACCATCGAGCGCCACAATTGGCCATGCCCGGCCGCCCCACTCCGCCGTTCGAGCCGCTCGCGCTCTCAGGCGGCGATCACGGGGGCCTCGCCGGCCACGCTGGTCCGGTGCATCACCCGGCGTTCGCTCGGGTCATGGGGCGTGACCAGGTGCATCGTGCAGCGGTTGTCCCACATCACGATGTCGTCGCTCTCCCAGCCATGGCGATAGACGAATTCGTCGCGCTCGGCGAACGCCGTCAATTCCCCGATCAGCGCCGCGCCGTCAGCCCCCGACATGCCCTCTACCCGGTCGTTGTAGATCGGGCTGATGTAGAGCGAAGCCCGGCCGGTGACGGGGTGGCGGCGCACCATGGGCTGCCACACGGGCGGCATCGCCTCGCGCTCATCCGGGGTGAGGGGCTTCAACTTGGCGAAGGCGTGCAGATAGCCGAAGTCGTGGCGTGCCGCGCGCCCCTCGATTCCGCGGCGCAGGCGCTCCGGCAGCGCGTCGAGGACCCGGTACATGTTGGTGAAGCAGGTCTCGCCGCCGCTCCGGCTGACCTCGAGCCCCCGCAGGATCGAGGCCATGGAGGGGATCGGGCGAAAGCTGCTGTCGGTGTGCCAGCGCCGGGCCTGGGCGAGCTGGGCGATGGTGGGATGCGTGGGCGCCATCATCTCGCCGTCGTCGCCGACGTTGGAGACGCGGAAGATTTCCGGCGCGCGGGCGGAACGGATGATGTTCTGGTGGTGCACCTCCAGCTCGCCGAAGCCGCGGGAGAAGGCGATCTGCTCCTCGTCGCTGATCGCTTGTCCCGGAAACACGAGGACCAAATTGTCCATCCAGGCGTCGTGGACGGCGTCGCGAACTTCGGGCGTCAACGGCCGCGTCAGATCGAGCCCCCGCACCTCGGCGCCGAGTGCGGGATGCAGTTTGCGGATCTGGAGTGCCCGGGTCGAGCTCTCCCGCGCGATGGCCATGTCTGAACTCCCTCGATTGGCGCGCCGACCTTCAATCGTCGACGAACTCGCTTTCCACGGTGCGGGCGCATTCGAGCATACCGCTCTCCCTGCCGGCGACGGGGGCGGCTTCGCTCGGTTGATGCTCGCATATATCGCGCTGGCTTTGAAGGCCGGCCGGGTCGGGTACCAGGGCAATCGCGTGAACGCGATTGCCCTGGATTGTTCTTGTTCCCTCAGACGCCGGGCGCGCCCATCCGGGCGCTCGGGCGCTGCTCGCATAAGCTCGCGGGGCCTCAATGGCCCGTTGGCGGCGGTTGACGCGGTATCAAGGCCGTGGCCATCACTTCTGGCGATTGCCCTGGGGATTCGAACAGGGCAATCGCGTGAACGCGATCACCCTGGATTCTTCTTGTTCCCTCAGACGCCGGGCGCGCCCATTCGGGCGCTCGGGCGCTGCTCGCATGGGCTCGCGGGGCCTCAATGGCCCATTCGCGGCGGTTGACGCGGTATCAAGGCCGTGTCCATCACTTCACGCGATTGCCCCGGGTCGGGCACGGACTCTACGTCTCTTCCCCGTGATAGCTCACTTGCTGCTCCAGAATGCGGTGCATTTCAGCCGGCCGGATACCCAGCATGGCGATGGAAATCTGCACCGTCGGATAGCCCGCCATCTCGCCGCGATAGCGCATCAGCTCCGGGCTCATCAGCAGCGAGCCGACCTCGCGGCGAAGCTGTTCCGCGTGCTCGGGCGCCAACGCCGCCTTGTCGTAGGCGATGATCAGCGCGGTCCGGTGGAAGCTGGCGCGCCCCAAACCGATGCCGGTGATGGCGGGCCAGGGGAGGTGGCCGAAATTCGGCCGGCGACAGGTGATCCCTTCGCCGTCTATCACTAGGACCGGCTTGGGCGAAAATCCGATCATCGCCATGCCGATGCCGCAGACGATGCCGGTGACGATCATCGCCACGCCGAGCGTCGTCGTCTCGCCCGGCTGTTGCAGGACCTTCCAGCCGAGCAGGGTGACGTAGAAGCAGGCGAGCGCGACGAGGCCGTGCTTGAACCGCGAGGCGTGGATCTCGACCCGACCCTCCGATGGCGCGGGCGCTTTCACGCGCCAGCCTCGGGTTTGGCGGCGTCGTGATGCGGATAGAACACGATCGAGACCAGCGACATCGCCATCATCGACGCTCCGGCGTGCCAGCCGCGGGCGATCGGCCCAACGGGTAGGCGTCGCCCGCTTGCAAATCCTCGAAACAGCGCATCTCGGCTCCCGCTCCCGGGGAGGGAACATAGTGTGGTTCCCCCTCGCATGAAATGCCTAGTGTTCCGATCCTAACAAAAGTTTCCCAAAGGGCTTGCGTTCTGCGATTCTGGGGGAATGACGAAGACATTGGCATGCATCTGGCTGTCTCCCGCGGAGCGGGCGACGCTGGAAGGGTTGGTTTCTGGGCGGAACACGCCGCAGAAGCTGGTTTGGCGGGCACGGATAGTGTTGCTGTCGGCTGACGGGATTGGCACGATGACGATCGTCCGGTTGGTCGGCAAAAGTAAGGTGACGGTGTGGCGCTGGCAGGAGCGCTACCTTGCCAAAGGCATCGCCGGACTGCGCCGCGATGCGACGCGACCGGGACGCAAGCCGCCGCTGAGCGCCGAGGTGATCGAGCGGGTTGTGCATAAGACCTTGCACGAGACGCCGGAGGCGGCGACGCATTGGAGCATCCGCAAGATGGCCCGTGCCGTCGGCCTCAGCTACACCAGCGTGCAGCGGATCTGGAAGGCGCACGGCCTCAAGCCGCACCTGGTGAAGACCTTCAAGCTGTCGAATGACGAACACTTCGTCGAGAAGGTGCGCGATATCGTCGGTCTCTATCTCGATCCGCCGGACAAGGCGCTGGTTCTCTCGGTCGACGAGAAGAGCCAGATCCAGGCGCTCGACCGCACACAGCCCGGCTTGCCGATCAAGAAGGGCCGAGCCGGCACCATGACGCATGACTACAAGCGCCACGGCACGACGACATTGTTCGCCGCGCTCGACGTCGCCACCGGCAAGGTCATCGGCCACTGCATGAAGCGGCACCGCCATCAGGAATGGCTGAAATTCCTGCGCCGTATCGACGCCGAGACGCCCAAGAAGCTCGACCTGCATCTGATCGCCGACAACTACGCCACCCACAAGCATCCCAAGGTCAAGGCGTGGTTGGCAAAACATCCTCGCTTCCATATGCACTTCACTCCGACATCCGCCTCCTGGCTCAGCCAGGTCGAACGCTTCTTCGGCCTGATCACCAGCGATCAAATCCGTTGCGGCGTGTTCAAGAGCGTCGCCGAACTCGAAACAGCCATTCAGAAAGGCTCAATTCGTGAATTGTATGCGTCACCTTGTTACGGCGGCGGCGAGGCAGGCTCGGTCATTGGCGCCGGGGGCGAGGCCGACGAGGTGGAACCAGCTCAGGTAGTTGTCCAGATAGCGGGTGGCGATGCCGCGGCGGGGACGCAGGAAGTCCTTCAACCGGCTGTGGCGGCTGTTCACCGTCTGCACATGCAGATCGCCCCGAACCCGTTCCCCCATCGAGCGGTTGAGTGCTTCGTGGCTCACCCCGAGCGCGGCGGCGCACGGTGGGTAGCTCGCGCCGCCGTCGGAGACCAGCAGGGCGTCCTTCGCGACCACCGGGTCGAGGGCAGCCGTGAGCGCCGCCGCATCGACCCTGGGCAGCACCGCGCTGACCGTCGTTCCGCTCCGGTCCGCCGCCATGAGAACCGGTACCTGCTCGCGCGAGAGGCCGCGCTTCTTCGCCTTGCCGCCCCGCCGCCGTGCCTTGCGCCCCAGCCCGCGCGCGCCCTTCCGGCTCTCCAGGACGTAGGTCTCGTCCGCTTCCACGATCCCCTTGAGCACCTCCGAATCGCTCCGCGCCGCCGCCAGAAACCGGTGACGCCAGCGGAACGCCGTGCTCACCGCCACGTCGCAGCGCGCCGCCGAGGCCTTCACCGTCTCCCCCTTCGCCAGCGACGCCCCGAACGACAGCCAGCGTTCCTTGTGGTGCAAGCCCGACAGCGGCGTACCGCTCAGCGCGTTGAAGGTCCTGCCGCAGCCCTTGCACTGGTAGCGCCGCAGACCCCGCGCCATACCGCCCGAAACCGCCCCCTCGCTCGAGCAGTGCGGACAGCGCCGGGCCTCGTCCACACCAAGCTCGATCGCGGCCTTCGATGCCTCGCCCTCGCTCCGGCCCGACAGCACCGCGAGCGCCTCGCGCCGCTGCGCGCGCGTCAGCCCGCGCGCCGCCGAAAGCCACACCTGGAAACCCTTGCCGTCCATAACCCAACCTCCTGACGTTCCAGGCACTCTATCACTAATGCATACAATTCACGAATTGAGCCTTCAGAAATACCTCGAGCACCACAATGCCGATCCAAAACCCTTCGTATGGACCGCTTCCGCCACCGCCATACTCGAAAAAGTCGCTCGTGGGCGACAGGCGTTAGAGTCGGTACACTAGGTCCTTGGCCCCAGGTCCTTGGCCGGGTCAGCCCGGAGCCAGCCGGTCGAGGCGCAGGCGATGGCGGGCGTCGGTCAGTCGGTGGACGCCCACCAGGACAGCGAAACCCGCGCCGAGGTCGGCTCATCCAGCAACAGAACGCGCGGCGCGCGCTCCACTGCGCGCAACAGGGCCAATCGCTGTCGCTCGCCGGTGGAGATGGCATCGACCATCGCCTCGCCGATGGCTCCGGGCAACAGCAACGCCGCCGCGCTGGCCCGGAGCGCCGGCCAATCCTCGAAGTGGTCCCCGACCCGATCGGCCCACCAGCCGGCATCGGCGGCGAGATAGCCGACCGACGCGCGCCATTGCGGCCCACTCATCTCGTCGCGCGCGCGACCGTCGAGTCGTCGCGCGCGCGACCGTCGAGGCTGATTTCGCCCACCGTGGGGTCGAGGTCCGCGAGCGCGCGAAGCAGCAGGGTCTTGCCGCTGCCCGAGCGGCCGCGAACGGCCAGGCATTCACCTCGAGCGAGCTCGAAGGAACTCGGCTGGAGGCCCGGTCGGGCGAGGTCTCGCACCTGCGGCACGTTTGGCCACCGATAGCGTGTTTGGACACGGGCGTAGGCTTGCAGCATAGCGCCGATTGCGCTTTGCTCGCCGCGCTGATTGCGCCGATTGCGCTTTGAGGAGATCGGGAACCGAGGAGGAGACACGCCATGGCCAAGCAGACGATCGCCGTCCTCAGCCCCGGCGATATGGGGCATGCCGTCGGCCGGGCCCTGATCGCGGGTGGGCACCGGGCCGTTACCTGTCTCGCCGGGCGGAGCGAGCGAACCCGGAGGCTCGCGGCGAAGGGCGGGCTGGAGGATCTCCGGGATCTCGACACGGTGGTGGGAAATGCCGATCTGGTGCTGTCGATCCTGCCGCCCGCGGATGCGCCCGTGCTGGCGCGGGCGGTGGCCGAGGCGATGGGGCGGACCGGCGCGCGCCCGCTCTATGCCGACTGCAACGCCGTCGCGCCGACCACCGTCGCCGGCATTGCCGACACGATTCGGAACGCCGGCGCCCCCTTCATCGACGCCGGCATCATCGGTGCCGCCCCCGGCAAGGGAACACCGACCCGCTTCTACGTCAGCGGGCCGGACACGGGGCCCATGGAAGCATTGCAGGTGCCCGAGATTTGGGTGAAGCCGCTCGGGCCCGAGATCGGTCGCGCCTCGGCGATCAAGATGTGTTACGCCTCGATGACCAAGGGGACCAACGCACTCCATGTCGCGGTGCTGACGGCGGCCGAACGTCTGGGCCTCGCGGCGGAGCTGCGCGAGGAGTTCGAGTTCTCTCAGAAGGCGACGCTCGACAAGATGGCTGCGGTGGTGCCGTTTCTGCCCGCCGACGCGGCGCGCTGGGTCGGCGAGATGTGGGAGATCGCCGAGACCTACCGCGCTGCCGGCCTGCCGCCCGGCTTCCACGAGGGCGCGGCCGCCGTCTTCGAGCTGCTGGCGGCGACGCCCTTCGCCCAGGAGACGCGGGAGACTCTGGACCGCGGCCGAACCTTGGATGCCGCCGTCCGCGTCTTCGCCGCGACCCGAGCGCAAGCCGCCGAGGAATAGCGCGAGCCCGCCGCGCCGCGCCCGCGAAACCGGAGGTCGTCGAGACCGTCCGCGGCGCGGGCTAGTGAATTCTATCCACTAGATCCTCGTGTCGGACGAAGGGGGATGAAGCAAGACGACCCTACCGCGCCGTCGTCAGGGTCCATTGGACCGAGCGGCGCAGGACCTTGCCGAGCGCGGCATCGAAGGCGGTGATCACCGCGTCCATCGAGTTCGCGCTGGCCTGCGCCGTCGCCTCGAAGTTCTCGGAGGCGATGATGGTCCGTCGCGGCTGCTTGATCAGCTTGGCGTTGAGGCGAACCCGCACGAGCGGCGGCGCGCCCTCGCTCGCGTATTCGGCCTGGAATTCGCGCAGCTCGCTCTTCAGGTTGAAGTCGGAGCGCAGGCCAATCGCCTGGCGGCCGACGGCGACGATGTTGCCGCTGTTCTCGAAGCTTTCGACCAGCAAGGTTTGGACCATGCGCGGCGCCCGCGCGGTCCACTGCACCCCGGCGAAGTAGTCGAGCCGCATGGGACCGGTGCGGAGCGCGATCCGGGCGACGTTGAGCCCGCCGGCGGCCAGCGGTTCCTCGACCACGAGCTGCCAGGCGACCGGGCGGATCGAATTATCGAATGTGCTCTTGGGCGTCAGTGTGTAGAGGTTCGGCGGCGGACCGCTCCCCGGGAGCAAGCCCTCGCAGGCGGCGAGCCCGCCCAACAGGCCCGCGAGCACCAGCACTCGCGCCCACCGAGCGATCATGAACCGTTCCCGAGCGCTCGAGGCCGAGGCCCATCGCCATGAGATCCCGCTCGTCTCGCCTCCCTGCGTCATTGGGTCTCCACGCCCCCCCTCTGTCGGCCGAACAGGAACTGCGCCGGATCCTGGCCGATATCGTCCATCAGCCGAGTGGCGCTGCCGACCAGGATCCGCGCCTCCTCGACGAACTTGGTGAGCTCGACCAGGCCGTCCGAGGCGAAGACGTCGATCGATTCCCGATTGGTCGTGATCACGTCCTCGACCTCGGTGGTCAAGCGGTCGAGGCTCTGGGCCGTGGCGCGAAAGTCGGCCACCAGCAGGCGCAGATCGTTCCCGACCACCCCGTCCAGCGTGCCGAGCGTGCCCCGGGTCACCGCCAGGGTCGCGCTCACCTCGTCGATCGCTTCCCTGAACTCCGGCACCAGGGCGCGCAAGTCGGCGGCCGCCGCCGAGAGATCGGCCGTCATCTTGTTGATGTTGTCGATGGCCGACTCGATCTCCGGTCCCTTCGCCGCGACATGGCGGCTGACGATTTCCACGTTATCCAGGATATTGGTGAGATGAGCGAGGTTCTTGTCGCTGACCATCAGGACCGCGCGATTGACCAGAATGGCGAAGCGGTCGATCAGCTCCGGCGCGCCGGTGAAGAGTTCCTGGATCGCGGACGGCATGGAGGCGATTTTCGGCACCTCGCCGGCGCGCGCGGGCGGCCAGAGCAGTTTCTTCTCGGCGCTGCCGCCCGAGAGCTGAATGTAGGAGACACCGGTGATTCCCTGGAACTCGAGCGAGGCCACCGTGTCCTCGCGTACCGGCGTGTCGGCCCCCAACTCGACGGCCACCAAGACGCGGCTCAAATTCTCGCGGTCGATCTTGATCCGAGCCACCTCGCCGACGCGGATGCCGTTGAAGCGGACGTCGCCGCCGACGGAGAGGCCGGTGACGGCATTGTCGAAGGTGATGTCGTAGGTCGCGACCTGGCGATCGATGTCGATCTTCGCCAGCCAGATCACGAAGCCGAAAAGTCCGGCCACGACCGCCAGGACGAAGCAGCCGATAACGACGTGGTTGGCCTTGGTCTCCATCGCCCGGACGCCGCTTCAGTCCGCCATGGCCGGAACGCTATCGTTCCCGGGGCCATCGTTCCCGGCGCCGGCGGCCATCGTGTCCTGGGCCGCGCGGGCCCGGGGTCCGTGGAAGTATTCGTGCACCCAGGGGTGCGTCACCCGCAACATTTCCGCCATCGGTCCCACGACGAGCACGCGATTTTCCGCCAGCACGGCGATTCGATCGCAGACAGCCCAGCACGGCGATTCGATCGCAGACAGCATAGAGCGTGTCGAGGTCGTGCGTCACCATCATCACCGTGAGGCCCAGGTTGCGCTGCAGGCGGCGGATCAGTTGGTCGAAGGCGGCCGCGCCGATCGGGTCGAGGCCTGCCGTCGGCTCGTCGAGGAACAGCAGGTCCGGATCCAGCGCCAGGGCCCGGGCGAGGCCGGCCCGCTTACGCATCCCGCCGGAGAGCTCCGAGGGAAACTTCGAGCCCGCCTCGCCCGGCAGGCCGGCCATGGCGATCTTCAGCGCCGCGATCTCGTCCATCAACGATTGCCCCAGCCTCAGATGCTCGCGCAGCGGCACCTGCACGTTCTGCGTCACGGTGAGCGAGCTGAATAGCGCGCCGTCCTGGAACAGGACCCCCCAGCGGGTTTCGATCCGCCGACGCTGGGCCGGCTTCGCCTTGCCCATGTCGAGGCCGAAGACCTCGATCGTGCCCGCGACCGGCCGGTTGAGGCCGACGATAGTGCGCAGCAACACGGACTTGCCGGTGCCAGAGCCGCCGACGATGGCCAGAATTTCGCCTTTGGCGACGTCGAGATCCAGTCCGTCGTGCACCACCTGCGAGCCGAACTGATTGCGCAGTCCCCGGACGCGAATGATCGGCTGCTCGCTCACGCTCCGCCTCCCTTCAACATCGATCGCGCCCGCCCGCTTTCCCCCCCCTGCCGCTTTCCCGGTTCGCCTCGAACATGAAACCCGCTAGACCCCCACGGTCGAGAAGAAGACGGAAAACAGCGCGTCGGCGACGATGACGAGGAACAGCGAGGTGACCACGGCGCGGGTGGTCTGGCGGCCGACGCTCTCGGCGCTGCCGGAGACGCGGAAGCCCTCGAGGCAGCCGACGATGGCGATGATCACGCCGAACACCGGCGCCTTGATCATGCCGGTCCAGAAGCTCCAGATACCGACCGCATCGCCCAGGCGTTCGAGATAGACCGTGGGCGCGATGTCCAGCACGGCCCAAGTCATGATACCGCCGCCCAAGAGCCCCATCATGTCGGCGAAAAAGGCGAGCAACGGCAGGGCAATGGCGAGCGCCAGGAGGCGCGGCAGCACCAGCACCTCCATCGGGTCGAGACCGAGCGTGCGCATCGCGTCGACTTCCTCGCGCACCATCATCGAGCCGATGGCGGCGGCGAAGGCGCTGCCCGAGCGGCCCGCGACGACGATGGCGGTCATCAGGATGCCGATCTCGCGCAAGACCGAGATGGCGATCAGGTCGACGACGAAGATTTCCGCCCCGAAGCGCTGCAGCACCACCGCGCCCTGATAGGCCAGCACCACGCCGATCAGGAAGGAGAGCAGTCCGACGATCGGCAGCGCGTCCAAGCCCACCTGCTCCACGTGATGGACCAGCGAGGTGAGCCGCAGGCGATGCGGCCTGACCAGGGTTCCGAGCAGCGTGGTCATGACCTGGCCCAAGAAGCCCACCACCTGGCGCCCTTCCTCCAGCGCCTCGAGCGTGGCGACGCCGGTCCGCGCGAGGATCTGGAGCAACGCGTTCGGGCGTGGCGGACCCGAGGCGCGCGGCCGGTCGTTGGCCGCCACCTGCTCCAGCATCACCCGGTGCTCCGGCCGGATGCCGGCGAACTCGGCGATGATGCCGGCGGCGCCGTATTCCTTCACCGTGCGATGCAGCAGCCAGGCACCGGCGGTATCCAGCCGCTCGACGCCTGCGATGTCGAAGGTGACGTGACGGGCATCGGGCGGCCGGGCGGCCTTGAGCCGGGTCTCCAGCGCGCCGGCATGGGTGATATCCCAAGCGCCACCCGCCTCGATCACCAGGCGGCCGACCTCGACGCGCTTTTCCTCGAGCCAGAATGCCTCGGCCACGACGCTCCCCCACTCCAGGGCAACCGATCGGCAAGGTCGCATGCCGCCGGGGCAGGTTCAAGCGAGGGGCGGGGGAGCGGGGGGTCCGGTCGGGTCGGGCAAAGCTAGACGTCGAGCGACCTGGCCGTCTCGCGGATCACCTCCCAGGCACGGCACAGGTGGTCGCGGTCCGTCGTGGTCTGGCCGATCGAGACGCGGATCACGTAGTCGCCCCCCAAGATCGTCTGGGTCAGATAGACCCGACCGTCGTCGTTGAGCCGCTCGAGGAGGCGGCGATTGAGGCGATCGAGCGCGCCCACCGCGACGCCGGGCGGGCGGTAGCGAAAGCAGAAGAGGGCGAGACGCGCCGGCGTCATCAGCTCGAAGTCGGGTTCCGCCTCGATCCAATCGGCGGCCTCGCGGGCGAGCGCGATGTGGCGGCGGACGATCGTCCGCAGGCCTTCGACCCCGTAGCTCTGGATCACGAACCAGAGCTTGAGCGCGCGAAAGCGACGGCCGAGCGGCACGCTCCAGTCCCGATAATCGATCACCTGGCCGTGCCGGTAGCCCCTGAGGAACTCCGGCAGGATCGTCAGGGTCCGGATCAAGCTCGCGGGGTCGCGGACGAAATGGGCCGAGCAATCGAAGTTGGTCAACAGCCATTTGTGGGGATTGAAGACGAAGCTGTCCGCGGCTTCGATGCCGTCGATCATCCAGCGGGTTTCCGGCAAGATGAGCGCGCTGCCGGCCCAAGCCGCGTCGACGTGGAGATAGAGGTCGTGGGCACGGCAGATCTCGCCGATCGGGCGAAGCGGGTCGAAGCCGGAAGCGCCGGTGGTGCCCAGCGTGGCGATCACGGCGATCGGCCGCTTGCCGGCGGCGAGGTCGGCCACAATCGCGCGCCGGAGCGCGTCGGGGCGGAGCGCGGCGGCTTCGTCGACCGGGATCTTGCGCAGATTGGCAGCGCCGATACCGGCGATCCGCGCCGCCTTCTCGATCGAGGAGTGGGTCTCCTCCGAGCTGTAGAGCGTGAGTGCCGGGCCGCCGGCCAGGCCTTCCGCGTTGCCGCGCCAATCGAGCGCGCGCTCGCGGGCGGTGAGGATGGCGCACAGCGTGGCGGTGGAGGCGGAATCCTGGATCACGCCGACCAACCCCTCCGGCAGGCCCAGCATTCCGAGCAGCCAGTCGAGCACCCGGGTTTCCATCTCCGTCGCCGCGGGCGAGGTCTCCCACATCATGCATTGCGCGCCGAGCGTCGCCGTCAGCATCTCCGCCAGCACCGAGGGCGGGCTGGAGTTGGCCGGGAAATAGGCGAGGAAGTTCGGATGCTGCCAGTGGGTGATCCCGGGCAGCACGTCGGCTTGAAAGTCCTCGAAGATACGCGCCATCGGCTCGCCCGTCTCGGGCGGCGTGGCCGGCAATTTGGCGGCGATCTCGCCGGGTTCGACGGTTGAGCGAACCGGATAGCGCTCGACGTCGGCCAGATAGTCGGCCATCCAATCGACCATGGCGTGGGCGTGGCGGCGAAACTCGTCGGGTTCCATGTCCGGGTTACCTCCTCGCGTTCCGTTTCCGGGATGGGCCGGCGCGCGATCTTGCCCATAGCATGATCACCCACGCGGAATCGCCTGGCCACTCGCGACGATGGCGGGATCGGCCCGTTCCACGGCGGCGATGATCGGCGCCGCGCGACGTTTTCTCACCTCAGATGGCAGGAGACCTCGTGGCCGGGGGTGATCTCGCGCAACACCGGCACCTCGACCCGGCAGCGTTCCTCGGCATAGGGGCAGCGGGTGTGGAAGTGGCAGCCGGACGGCGGGTTGATCGGGCTCGGCACGTCGCCCTCGAGCACCAGCTTGTTGCGCCGGAGCCGGGGATCGGGGATCGGCACCGCCGACAGTAGCGCCTCGGTATAGGGATGGAGGGGATTGGTGAAGAGCGTCTTCTTGTCGGTGTATTCGACAATTCTGCCGAGGTACATCACCGCGATCCGGTGGCTGATGTGCTCGACCACCGCCAGGTCGTGGGCGATGAAGAGGTAGGAAAGCTCGAATTCCCCTTGCAGGTCCATCAGCAGGTTGATCACCTGGGCCTGGATCGAGACGTCGAGCGCCGAGACCGGCTCGTCGCCGATGATCACCTTCGGGTTCAGCGCGAGCGCCCGGGCGATGCCGATCCGCTGGCGCTGACCGCCGGAGAATTCGTGCGGGAAGCTCTCCATCTGCGCGCGCCGGAGGCCCACCCGCTCGAACAGCTCGGCGACCTGTCGCTTGCGCTCGGCGCGGTCGCCTACAGGGCGGCTTCGCTCTCGCCGGCTTTGAGCGGAAGCGATCCTCGAGGGGCCGCCTCAGGCTTCGCTGCAAATCACGTTCAACAAGGCCTGGCGCCGTTCCTGGGTGACGGCATGGACGGCGCGGGCGAGTGCCGCGGGCAGCGCGTCGGGATCGCTCACCCGCTCGCCATGACCGCCGCAGGTGGCGACGACCTGCTCATAATCCGGCGCCGGATCGAGCCGGCTCAAGGGAATATCGTTGCTCTGGACCGCTCGGCCCTCGGGATACATCGCCCGGGTGGCGCGGCGCACCGCGGCCCAGCCGGCGTTGTTGGCGATGATGAAGAGGACCGGCAGGTCGTAGGCCCGGGAACAGTAGTGCGCCGCCAGCGGGTTGCCGAAGAAGTAGGAGCCGTCGCCGATCGCGGCGACCACCAGCTTTTCCGGCGCCGCCAGCTTGGCGCCCAAGGCCGCGCCCAAGCCCCAGCCGAGGCCGCCCGACGGCGGGGCACCGAAATAGCCGCCCGGCCGCGTTAGGCGAGCATGTTGCGGTGCGATGCCCATCTCGTTGATCAGGATCGCGTCACCCGCCACCACCTCGCCGACGCAGGCCGAAAGCCAGGCGGGCTGGATCGGACGGGCGCCGCGCGCGCGCGCTTCGGCCGCCCGCCAGCGCTCGCGGACCTCGCCTCGAGCGGCGGCGACCGTGGCGCGACGGGCCGCGACGCGGTTTGCGTCGGCGCCGGCCATCGCCTCGGCGAGCGCGGCCAAGGCGGCCGCGGGATCGGCCGCGATGGACAGTTCGGAGGGATAGCCGCGCACCGGATAGCGGGTGTAGAGCGGATCCTCGGCCAGGTGGATCACCGCCGTGTCCGCCCGCACCGGATCGGTCGCGGGAATCCACGGCACGTCGCAATCCAGCACCAAGATCACGTCGGCGCCCCCGACATGGGGCGAGGGTTCATAGTCCAGATGCATCGGATGGTCGTCGGCCAGGCAAAGATAGCGCGGGACGTGCGTCACCACCCCGATCGCCTGGGCATTTGCGAGGTCGCCCAATTGCCTCGCCGCGTCGGGCGAGCGGCCGACGTCGGAGGTGACGATCAGCGGGTTCTCGGCGCCGGCCAGAAGCTCGGCGGCGCGCCCAACCTGTTGCGGGTCGGGGTGGCGAACGCCACTCGGCGCGGCCCTCGGCGGCGCCGTCGAGGGCGCCGCCGGCGCCGCCAGCACCTCGCGCGGTATGGTCAGATAGACCGGCCCCTCGGGTGCCGAGCGGGCGAGGCTGATCGCCCGGTCGACGACCACCTCGGCCTCCTCGGCCACGCGCAGTTCGTAGTCCCATTTGACCAGCTCGCGCAGCATGCCGGCCTGGTCGAACATCTCCTGCGCCTAGTGGATGTGGCGGCTGCGCGTGCCCTGGGCCACGCCGCCGTGTTCGGTCAGCGGCGTGCGCCCGGCGAGCAGCAGCAGGGGAATGTTCATGCGATAGGCGTTGATCAGCCCGCAAATCGCGTTCGCGGTGCCGACATTGACGTGTAGCATCACCGCCAGCGGTTCGCCCGTCACCATCGCATAGCCGTGGGCCATGGCGACGGCGACGTTTTCGTGCGGCACGAGGAGCGGGCGTGGCGCGCCGCCCCCGCGCATCTCCGCCTCCGCCAGCGCTTCGATGATCGGCGGAAAATCGGTACCCGCGTTGGCCAGGAAATATTCCACGCCGGCCCGCCCGAGCCGCGCCAACACGACGTGGCCGACCGTCGTCTCCGCTACACGCGAGCAAGCGGCCGGACGTCGCCTCGCTCATCCCTCGCTTCTCCCTCGCATCGTCTAGATCCGAGCCACGAGCGGCCGTAGCGCCGCTATGTGTTCGGGGGAGAGGCCGCAACAGCCCCCCACGATCCGCACGCCGCTCTCGACCCATTGCGTCGCGAACCGCAACAATTCGTCCGGCGAGATCACGTCCTCGAAGTGCCAATTCGGCGTCTTGAAATGACCCGAGTCGGGATAGGCCATGAGCGGTCCCTGGAAGGCGCGGCCGAGAATGGCGAGGGCGTCGCCGGTGAGGTTCGCGGAGGTGTGCATGACACCGGCCGCCGCGACCTCGAAATCCTCGAGTATGCGAACCACCTCTTCGAAGGCCAGGTCCCTGTCCCGCCTGAAGCTCAGCACCCGGCCGTCGTCGCCGCACCGGGCCGAGAAGCCGGCCCATACCGGCAGGCCCGTCGCCGTCGCGGCCTCGAAGGCGGGGCAGAGGGCTTCGGGGTCGTACATCATTTCCAGCAGAATCAGATCACAGCCCCCCTCGCGCAGCAGCCGGGCGAGTTCCCCGAAGGCCTCCCTCATCTCGGCTTGCGCCGGCACCCGGGTGAAGTCCAGCCTCGAGGTCTCCTTGTCGTCGGGCCACCTGTGCGATAGCGAGCCGGCGACCAGCACGTCGTCGCGCCCGCTGGCCTCTCGCGCCCGCAGCGCCGCGTCGATCGTGGTCCGGTTGATCTCCTCCAACCGCTCGCCGTAACCGGCCGGGCCGAGCACCAGCCGCGAGGTGGCATAGGTGTTCGTGGTGACGATGTCGGCGCCCGCGCGGATGTAATCGAGATGAATCCCCTCCAGCACCGAGGCGTTCTCGAGACTGGCCAGGCCGCACCAGACCTCCGCGTCCATCGCCACGCCCCGGCACTCGAGCTCGGTCCCGGTCCCGCCGTCGAGAACGACGATCCCGCCCGCCCGCAAGCGGCGCTCGATGTCGGCGTAACGCATGGCTCGGACTCCTCATTGGAACGCGCGGGCCGACGCGCTCGGATACGAGGTCAGGATAAAGGGACACAATACTTAACCTCATGAGGTTAAGTATTGTGTCCCTTTATCCTGACCTCACCCCCTGCCGACGAACGGCATCTTGCTCGCCATCACGGTCAGGAACAAAACGTTGGCGTCGAGCGGCAGGCTCGCCATGTAGACCACCGCGCGGGAGACGTTGTCGAGACCCATCACCGGCTCCGCCTCGACCCTGCCATCGGCTTGCGGCACGCCGCCGGCCATCCGCCGGGTCATCGGCGTCTCCGCGTTGCCGATGTCGATCTGGCCGCAGGCGATATCGTATTTGCGCCCGTCGAGCGAGGTCGACTTGGTGAGCCCGGTGATGGCGTGCTTGGTCGCGGTGTAGGGGGCCGAGCCGGGCCGGGGCGTATGCGCCGAGATCGAGCCGTTGTTGATGATCCGCCCGCCCCGGGGCTCCTGCTCGCGCATGATCAGGAAGGCCTCGCGGGTGCAGAGGAAGGTGCCCGTCAGGTTGATGTCGACCACGCGCCGCCACTGCTCGGGCGTGAGTTCCTCGAGCGAGGTCGACGGCACGCCGCCGCCGGCGTTGTTGAACAGCAGGTCCAGCCGGCCGTGCGCCGCCTTGGTCCTGGCGAAGAGGTCGGCGACGGCGGCCTCGTCGGCGACATCGGCCGGCACCGCCAGCATCCGCGCGCCAATCTCACCCGCCATCGATATCGTTTCAGCCAACGGATCTTCCCGCCGGCCGGCGATCACGACGCCATAGCCTTCCGCCGCCAAGGCCAGCGCGGCGCCCCGGCCGATACCGCTGCCGGCGCCCGTCACCACCGCAATTCTGCCCTCGCCACTCATGTCTCGCGTCCTCCTCGATTGCGCCCGCCATCCTGGCACAAGCCCGGGGGCGAGCGCGAGCGGGCGCGTGGCCTCACACGATCGCGTGCGGTACCAGCTCGCTGCCGTCGGAAAAGCGCGAAAACCGGAAGGCGTGGAGGTCGAGCGAGGGCGCCGGGTCCAGGATCAGCTCGCTCACCAGGCGGCCGACGATCGGTCCCATGCCGAAGCCGTGGCCGCTGAAGCCGGTGGCCAGCACCAGCCCGTCGGGCGCGCGCAAGCGGTCGATGGCGGGCAGCATGTCCGGCGTCATGTCGATGCAGCCGGCCCAGGTGAAGTCGATCTCCACGTCGCGGGCGGCCGGCGCGATCGTGCGCAGCTGGTCGAGCACGCGGGCAAGCGTCGCGTGGTTCGGCTCGGGATCGAAGGTACGGTGGCGGGTCAATTCCCGCGCCAGGGCACGCTTCGAGAAACGGCTCCAGAAGGTGTCGAAAAACAGCCGGTTCAGATGCAGGGAGATCGCGCCCCGATTGGCCCGGAACTCCCGCCAGTAACGGGAGAACAGCAGCAGGCTGTCGATCGTCAGGTCGTGATCGGCCGAGCGGGTGGCGACGTTCATCGTGCCGTCGCCGCGCTGGCGGTAGCCGACGCCGGTCCACACGGCGGGGTGGTTCAGCAGTGGCGCCGGCGTCGTCCGCGCGACCGAGCCCCGGATCCAGACCTGCGGCAGCTTCAGGCCGAGGCCGCGCAACAGTCGGCTGGACCAGATCCCGGCGGCGCAGACCACGGCGGGCGCGCGGAACACCCCCTGCTCGCTGGCGACGCCGGAGACCGCGCCGCCCTCGGTCAGAATTTCGAAGCCGGCGCATCGGGTGCGAAATTCGACGCCCCGGCCCTCGGCGGCACGGCGAAAAGCGGCGGTGACCTTGCGCGGCTCGGCCTGGCCGTCGCTCTCGGTGAAGACCGCGCCCAGGCACTCGAAGCCGTTGCCCGGCACCACTTCGTCGATCTCGGCGCGCTCCAACAGTCGCGAGTCGAGGCCGAAGCCGCGCGCCGTCTCGAGCCATTTTTCCCAACCCCGCCGCTCCCGCTCGTCGGCGAAGGTGATCAGGTTGCCGCCCTGGAACCATTCGAGATCGGCGTTGAGCTCCCGCTCCAGGCCCCGCCAGATCTCGTTCGATTGCATCATCAGCGGAATTTCCGCCGGATCGCGGCCCTGCTGGCGGACGAAGCCCCAGTTGCGGCTCGACTGTTCGCCCGCGACCTCGCCCTTCTCCAGCACCAGCACGCGGGCACCGCGCTTGGCGAGGTAGTAGGCGCTGGTGGTGCCGGCGATGCCGGCACCGACGACGACGACATCGTACCCCTCGGACATGGCTCGGGCCGCCGGCTAAAGCTTGTAGCTCTGGTCCCGGGCGTCGAGCCGGCGCCGCAGCGCGGCGAAGACGTCGGCGTGGACCTTGACGCTCGCGTTGTCGTCGTCGGACTGCGCCTCGGTCGAATAACGGGCCGCCGCCTCCGGCACCGCCAGCACGCCGCCCGAGGTGGCCAGCGCGGCCGAGGCGGCGGCGACCTGCACGTCGCAGGCCCGCTGCAGGGTCCAGAGATTGAGGAAGGCCTCCGGGATGCTCGCCCCGCAGGCGAGCAAGCCGTGGTTCCGCAGGATCATCAGGTTCTTGTCGCCCAGGCTCGCCACCAGGCGCGGGCACTCGTCGTCGCGCGTCGTCACCCCCTCGAAGGCGTGATAGGCGAGCTTGTCGTGGAGGAAGGCGGAATAGAAGTTGGTCTGCGTCAGCCCGGCCTCGAGGCAGGCGACGGCGATCCCGGTCGTGGTGTGGGTGTGCATGATGCAATTGACGTTCGGGCGGGCCCGATGCACGGCGCCATGGATGATGGTGCCCGCCTTGTTCACCGGCCAGTCGCTGGCGCCGAGGATGTTGCCGTCGAGATCGATCTTCACCAGGTTGGACGCCGTCACCTCCGCGTAGAAGAGGCCATAGGGGTTGATCAGGAAATGCTCCTCCGGCCCCGGTACCTTGGCGGTGATATGATTGAAGATGAGCTCGGTCCAGCCGAGCATGTCGAAGATGCGGTAGCAGGCGGCGAGTTCCTCGCGCACTTCCGCCTCGTTCCGCCCGGCCTCGTTCCCCGCGTCGAAATCCACCAGCGCGCTCATCTCGCTCGTCTCCCGCCGTCGCCGCTACCATCCTCGCCGCTACTATCGTCCGCGCCACGGCCGGCGGCAAGCTCCACCGGTGTCGCCATTTGGGCCGTGGCCGGCGGCCTGGGCTTCCGATATAGTCCGCCACGCGTGGGGCGATCATCGAAGGAGAGCGGCTCATGAGCAGGGGTCGTGTGTTCGCCGTCGTCTTGGCGGCCATGATCGGCGCGCCGGTCGGCGTATCGGCGCAGATCGATTTCAACAAGATGTGGGACGATATCAAGAAGGCCGGTGAACGGGTCGAGGAGGAGGAGGGCGGCGGCACGTCGTCGAGCCCGCCACCACCCGTGCCAGCCCCCACCCCCGCGCCGACCCAGCAGAGCGAAAGCACGACGGGAACCGCCGGCCAGGAGAGCGAAAGCCCGACGGGAACCGCTGGCCAGGGCACCGAGGGAGGCGAGGTCGCGCGCTATGATCGCCCCTGGGTTCGCGAGATACAGGGCTTGCTGAAGCGGAAGGGTCATCTCGCGGGCGCCGTCGACGGCATTTATGGCCCCGGCACGCAACGCTCGATCCGAAGCTACCAGCGAAGCGTCGAGCTGGAGGTGACGGGACTGCCGACCCCCTCGGTCATGCGCAGTTTGCGGCGGACCGCGACCGCGCGCTCGAGCAGCGCCGGCGAGACCACGCGCACGAGTGGCGGCGAGACGGCGAGTGGGAGCGAGGCGCGGGAGGAAGAGGAAACCAGGGCGCCGGCCGCGACCGAGAGCCGCGCGGCGAGGGAACCCAGCACCACGACGGCCGAATCGACGCGGACTGCGACACGGCCCGCCGCGAGTGGCGGCGGCCGAGTCGATCTCGAAGCCGAGGCGCGGGAACGGCTGAACCGCCTCGGCTACGACGCCGGTCCGGGCGAGCGCATGGCGCAGGCGGTCCGTGCCTTCCAGAGCGACGAGGATCTGCCCGTCGACGGCCGCATAACGCCGGCGCTGGTGGCGGCGTTGCGCGAGGCCGAGGGCGAGGATCCGAACGCCGCCCCGCCGCCGGCGGAGCCGGCGCCGACATCCGAGCCCAGGCCCGCCCCGAGCTCGGAATTGGGCCCGGCGCCGGCGCCGGCGGCACCGGCCGTGTCCGCGACGACGACGGTGGCGCCCAAGCCCGCGCCGAGCACGCGCGTCGCCACGCCCCCCACGCGGGTCGAGCCGACGACGGAGCGCCGCCGGCGCCAACGCCTCGGCGTGCCGAGCTTCGATGCGCTCTATCGTCTGAAACTCGCAAACGGGGGCTATGTGGCCGCCGACGAGACGGCTTCCGCCCTCTTCCACTACGTCTATTTCACCCGCAAGCTGAACGTCCACTACGTCTATTTCACCCGCAAGCTGAACGACCGGAGATCGCGCACCGGCGATGCCTGCCGTCGCGTCCGGGCGCAATACCGGAGCAATGCCATGCGCCGGGAGCTGCTTGCCACGGCCCGACGGGTCTATGGCGAGGACTTGAGGGTAGCCCAAGGCGGGCCCGCGTCGGCCCGCTTCCGCCTGGTCTTCGACGTCGGATTCGGCCGCTTTGATTTCGCCGCCGGACGCTTCCCCTTCGATAACGGGTTACCCCGGCGCTATGTCATGGCCCGCGACGGCAACGGTTGCGGCCGCTTCCGGATCGGCATTCCCGGCGCGCCCGAGCGCGCCCATGTGGAGATTGGCGCCCGGGCGGCGATCGTCGATCTGCCGATGACGGAGGGCGAGGCCAAGGCCTTGATCCGCGAACTGAAGAAGGGGAACCGGCCGCGCAAGCTGAAGCTCGAGGTCGTGATCGAAGCAACCCCGATCGCCGCCCGCGCGCCCGGATTCGACTTCGGCGCGCGCATCGTTCGGGCCCGCGCCTATCACCCGATCACCAACGCGCTGCTGCACGAATACGACCTGACGGCGCCGGAGCAACCGGCCGTGGTGGCGAGCGGCGGCGCGCCGGCGGCGGGACGGACCGAGCGCATCCTGACGGAAATCCGCGCGCGACGGGAACGCTGCACGGCATTGACCGACGAGCGCGAAAAGGTCGACTGCGCCGAGCGGCTTTGCGACTACCTGGCCGAACAGAAGGGCATGGGGAAGACGGCGCGGGGGTGCCGGCAAAAGGTCCAGGAGGCCAAACGCTCTCTCGGCCGGCGCGAGCAGAAGAGCACGCGCAAGGAGCGTCGATGTCGCGATCGTTTCGCCGAGCGCGCCGGCAGGCCCTGGATCCCGGCCGAATCCTCTCGCTCGTTCCGCGCCGCCGTCGAGGCTTGTGCCCAGAGCCAGCCCCGCCGGGCCGGTGGGCCGGATATCGTCGGGCTTCGCCTCGGCATGGGGATGGGCGAGGCACGGCGGATTTTGCAGGATCGAACCGCAAGCAGACGTGTCGCGACGCTCGCCGACGCCCGGCCATTCGATACCGGCGAACTCGGCTGGCGGCGCGACGGCAGCCGTGGAATCGCCTTGTTCCGGATCACCACCTCAGCCGGCGACCGGCTCGCCGGGGTGAGCCGCCGGCTCTACTTCGGGCGAGATCGTCCCGATCGCGAGGACATCGAGGACGGCTTGAGGGAAAATACGGCGAGGCGAGCTGGTCCGACGGCAAGGGCACGATCGTCTGGCATGCGGCGGGCCGCGATGGCGATCCCGACCTCTGTGGCGAGCTCGCGGGTAGTCTCCAGGCGCGCGGCGGCTGGTCGGCGACCTGGCCGGCGGACACCCGCCCAGGCCCCGACCGGCCGAGGCTACCGCTGATGATCGGCCCGGGCGGCGATCCGGAAACCTATCGACGCTACGCGGCCTGTGGTCCCGTCGTCGTCTCGGTGCTGACGCTCGACCGCCGCGACCGGGTCGCCGATGCGGCCTTCGTCCTCTTCGATCCGGCCTGGATCGCCGAGCAGCCGGCCTTCGTCTTCGCCGATGGGGGATCGAGCGCGAGTGGCGGCCGGAAGAAGCGGAAGATCGACTTCTGACGCAGGCCCGCCAGTTTGACGGCTTGATATAACGGCGCTACATCCCGACGCAACCTGCGACGTTTCGACGAGGGACATGCGCGATGCCGTCTCCAACTCCGCGAGGGATGTGGCATCGGCTCGCCCGCCACGAGCAGATCGTGCTGACGGTGGTGGCCGTCGTCATCGGCGTCGTCGTCGCCTATGCGGCGCTGCTGTTCCGGACCTGGATCGACGCGGTGGAGTGGATCGGCTTCGGCGCCAGCGGCGAGGCGCTCTATCTCGCCGTCGCCGAATTGCCGTGGTGGCAGGTGGTGGGGGTGCCGACGCTGGGCGGCCTGATCGTCGGTCTCGTCCTCGAATACCTGATGCCCGGCAAGCGCACCAAGGCCGTCGCCGAGGTAATCGAGGCGAACGCCCTTCACGGCGGCCGCATGAACCTCCGGGAGGGTGCGGTTTCCGCCGTCGTCGCCGCGACCTCGCTCGGCGTCGGCGCCTCGGCCGGGCGGGAGGGACCGATGGTGCATTTCGGCGCCACGATCTCGTCGTGGATCGCCGAGCGCCTGCATCTGAGCCAGAACCTCTCGCGCACGATCCTAGGCTGCGGCGTGGCGGCGGCGGTCTCCGCCTCCTTCAACGCGCCGATCGCCGGCGTCTTCTTCGCCCTCGAGGTGGTGATCGGGCACTACGCGCTGTCCGCCTTCACCCCGGTGGTGATCGCCAGCGTCGGCGCCACGCTGGTGGCCCGTGCCCATCTCGGCGAAACGCCGGCCTTCTTATTGCCCGAGACCCAGATCACCTCGGTGCTGGAGTTCCCCGCCTTCTTTCTTCTCGGCATCGTCTCGGCGCTGATCGCCATCGCCTTCATGTGGTCCATCATGAAGGCGGAAGAAATCGTCGAGAGCGTGCCGCTCCCCGACTGGTCGAAGCCGGTCGGCGGCGGCCTGCTACTCGGCCTGGTGGCGCTGGCGTTTCCCCAGATCCTGGGCGTCGGCTACGGGCCGACCGACGCGGCGCTGCACGGCAGCTTTCCCCTGAGCTTGCTGCTGGCGCTGATCGCGATCAAGACCATCATGACGGCGGTGACGCTCGGCTGTCGCTTCGGCGGCGGGGTGTTCTCGCCGGCGCTCTACATCGGCGCGATGACCGGCGGCGCGTTCGGCCTGATCGCCGCCGCGACCTTCCCCGACCTCGCCTCCACGCACGGCGACTATGCCATCGTCGGCATGGCAGCGGTCGCCGCCGCCGTGCTGGGGGCGCCGATCTCCACCATCCTGATCGTCTTCGAGCTGACCGGCGACTACAAGATCACCATCGCGGTGATGGTGGCGACCGCGATCGCCTCGCTGGTGGTGCGCCAGCTCCTCGGCACCAGCTTCTTCCATTGGCAACTGGAACGCCGCGGCCTGGACCTGCGCGGCGGACGGGCCCGCCATCTGCTGCAGTCGCTCCAGGTCGAGGACATGCTCTCCCGCCAGTGCCACATCGTCACCGAGGACACC
This sequence comes from Alphaproteobacteria bacterium, assembly GCA_965225945.1. Lineage (GTDB taxonomy): Bacteria > Pseudomonadota > Alphaproteobacteria > JASLMY01. The sequence continues at coordinate 173,213 of CBDDBZ010000035.1, forward strand.
AGCGTCGGCGAGATCAAGCGCCTGCTGGCGGCGCACCCGGACTCCGAGTTCGTGGTCACCGACGAGGCCGGGCGCCTGGTCGGCACCTTCGGTTTCCACGAGTTGAAGGACGTCGTCTTCGATTCCACCCTCGACAGCCTGGTCAATGCCCGCGACGTGGTCCGCGGTAGCCCCACCTCGGTGGTCCCGAGCGACACGTTGGAGCACGCGCTGGCGCTGATGGACCTCGGCGGCGCTGAGCAGTTGGCGGTCGTGGTCGGGCCGGAGGATCGCCGCGTGCTGGGCGTGGTGCGGCACAAGGACGTGCTCAGGGCCCTCAACCGCGCGCTCCTCGACGTCGAGGCCGAGGAACACGGTGGCCAGGCTCGCCCGCGTTGAGGGCGCTCGGGGTCTTCGACACCCACCACTCGCGCGGCGCGCCGGAATTACGGTGAGAATTACGGTAACATTAGAATTACGGTGACATTGCAATTTATTGCAATGCTGGTTAAGTGCACTGTCACCGTAATTCGTGCCACCGTAATTCGTGCGCTACGCCTCGCTCTTCTTCGGCTTCTTCGAGGATCGCGAGCGGACCCTCGCGATGGCCCAGGCGTCTGCGGAGCATGCCGTTTCACTCGACCGCGACGATGCAAACGCGCGCATGGTCCTCGGCCGGATCCTGGCCTATCGGGGCGAGATCGAGGCGGCGGTGAGCGAGTTGGAGACCGCCATCCGGATCAATCCGCACTTCGCGCGGGCCTATCACGGGCTCGCCTATGCAATCGGTTTCTGCCAGGGCGAGGCGGAGGCGGGGCTCGCCCATTACGAAACGGCGTTGCGTCTGAGCCCGCGCGATCCCTGGCGCTGGATCTCGTTGATGATGAAGGGCACGATGCTCTGCCGCCTCGGCCGCTACGAGGAAGCGGTGACCAGCTGCCGCGAGGCGAGCCGCTTTCCCGATTCCGGTCCTCTGCCGCAAATGTTCCTGGCCGAGGCGCTCGGCCATGCGGGGCGGGTGCCGGAGGCCCGCGAGGCCCTAGCGCGCGCCATAGCGCTCAACCCGAAGCTCTCCGCCGCCTTCGTCCGCGAGCATTGGCCGACCTCGGACGAGTCCGTCGTCGAAGGCCTGATCGCGGGCCTCAGGCGGGCCGGTCTGCCGGATGAACCAATAGCGGTGGTCAAAGAAAGCTGATTTCCTTTCTTTAGGCAATTTTCGAAAGGGCCATTTCGATAAAGAGCCGACGGACAAAATGGGTCACAAGGACTCTGTTAGTATTTTCCATGGTACACGACGGCATTTACGTAGGACGTTGAAAAGGTTGTAGGATTCCCGATTCACTCCACGACGAGTCAAGAGGGAAATCATGCGAGACAACCCGATCAACGCCCTGCGTGAGACGCTACGATGCGGCTTCGCCTTTCGCAAGAGCCGTCTGGAGAGCCTTTGCGTCTTGGTCTTCGGCGTGTTCGTCGCCCGGACGGTGAACCTCTCTCACTTGGCCTGCCACTTTCCGGGGCGCGCGCGATCCAGCTCCAACTATCGGCGCCTGCAACGGTTTTTCGAGCAAGTCGATTTCGATTACGATCGCCTCGCCGAGTTCCTGGTCGCGATGATGGGGCTCCAGGCGGGGCCGTGGCGGCTGACCATGGACCGGACCAACTGGCGGCTGGGTCGCCGCGACGTCAACATCTTGATGATCGGCATCGTCAACCGCGCCATCGCCATTCCCGTGTGCTGGCGGGTGCTCGACAAGGCGGGCAATTCCAATACCAAGGAGCGGATCGCGATCCTCGAACACGTCCTCCGGCTCTTCGGGGTCGACAAGATCGCCAGCCTCCTGGCCGACCGGGAATTCATCGGCGACGCCTGGCTGGCATGGTTGCAGGAAAAGGCCATCCCCTTTCACATCCGCATCCGATCCAACATCAAGATCGCCAACACGCGTGGTCGCATGGTCAAGGCGAGGGAGCTGTTTCGCGACCTCAAACCCGGGGAAAGCCGCATCCTCTCCAACGCCAGGCGCCTCTCGGAGGCCAGAAAACCCAAGGCCAGGCCCGTCTTCGTCGCCGCGCTCCATCTCAAGACCGGCGAACTGTTGATCGTCGTGACCAACGACGCGCCCGAGGAGGCCTTGGCCATCTACGCCCAGCGCTGGCAAATCGAGACCCTCTTCGCCGCCTTGAAAACCCGTGGCTTCAACCTCGAAGACACCCACATGACCGACCCGGAGCGCATCTCCAAGCTCACCGCCGTCCTTTCCATCACCTTCTGCTGGGCGCACAAAGTCGGCGATTGGCTCCACGAGGCCGAGCCGATCCGCCTCAAAACCCACAAAAGGATGGCAAAATCCATCTTCCGATACGGTTTCGAGTGGATAAGGCGACAGCTCGTCAATCCTATCGACAGGCGTCAAGCCATTGAGCTGATTCGTTTCCTCGTCCCCGGAAAACCACCAGTCCAGGTGCCCAGGCCAAAGCCAGCATGAACGAGTCGTGTACTGTGAGTATTTTCTAATTTTACAGGGAGTCTCGGGGGCACACCAGACGTGAAACCAGCGAAGGCCGACGTTCAGCCTTTGGCTCGTGCCGCATGTGGCCGTTCACGCTCCGCCACGCTCTCCGACATGCTCCGCTCGACCCTCTGTCCGACACTCGTCCCGGCCCCGCGCTCGCCGACGTCACCGGCCCGACCGAGTGATCGGCGGCGACATGGCCGGCTCTACTGCTGGATCCCTTGGCCGCCGTCGAGGTAGATGGTCTCGCCGGTGAGGAAGGGCAGGTCCTCGTCGAACAGCACGCTGACCAGGCGGGCGACCTCCGCCGCGTCGCTCGGCCCGCCGGTCGGGATGCGCTGGGCGAGGAAGCGGTTGAAGCTCTCGTCCTCCCGGTAGCGGGCGTTGAGGTTGGTCACGACATAGCCGGGCGCCACGTCCAGGACCCGGATCCGGCACTTTCCACCGCCAGCGCCCGCGTCAAGCCCGCCCCGCCGGTGACGGCCACGGCGCCCTTGGATGTCACGTCAGCGGTCCTTGAAATCGGCCTGGCGTTTCTCCAGGAAGGCGGCCGTGCCTTCCGCCGCGTCCTCGGTCTGGAAGGCCAGCGTGTTGAGATCGGCCTCGATCGCGAAGCCCTCGGCGAGCGTCGTCGTGCCGGCGCGGCGCACCGCCTCGCGGGCGAAACGCAGTGCCGGCAGGCCGAAAGTGGTGAACTGGCGCATAAAGTCCTTGGCCTCCTCCAGGCCAGTGTCCCCGAGGATACGGCTGACGAGACCGATGCTCAGCGCCTCCTCGGCCTCGACCATGCGCCCGCTCATTATCAGTTCCAGCGCCCGGGTCTCGCCGACGATGCGCGGCAGGCGCTGCGTCCCGCCGTAGCCCGGGATCAGGCCGAGCTTGATTTCCGGCAGGCCGAGCCGGGCCTCGGGGACGCAGACCCGGAAGGTGCAGGCCATCGCCAGCTCCAGCCCGCCGCCCAGCGCATAGCCGTTGATCAGCGCGAGCGAGGGGATGCGCAGCGAGTCGAGCTTGGCGAAGCTGCGCTGGCCCCGCTCGGCGCCCGCCTTCTCCTGCTCGATCGTCCGGCCCATCAGCTCCGAGATGTCGGCGCCGGCGCAGAACGCCCGATTCCCCGCCCCGGTGACGATGAGCGCGCGGGCATCGCTCGCCGCCGCCTCGTCGATATAGCCCTCGATCGCCGCCACCACCTCGAAGCTGAGGGCGTTCAGCGCCTCCGGCCGGTCGAGGGTGATCAGCGCGAATTCGTCCTCGCGGGTGAAATGCGTGGCCATGTCCCCTCTCCTAGAGCAGCATCCGTCAGTTGGAATCGCTTTCAGCGATCCAACTGGCGGATAAAGCTGCTCTATCTTTTTGAAGAATAGAGCAATATCCGAACGGATTTAACGGATTTAACCGCACCGGTTCAATCCGTTCGGATATTGCTCTAGGCGCGCCGTTCCCTCACCTGCCGCCGGCGGTCTTGCCGTAGCGATAGCGATAGAGGCCTCGGTCCATGCGGCCTCGCGCCCCGCGTTGCTTCAGCGCGGCGGGCGAGAGCACCTCGGCGAGCGCGCCGGCCACCACCTTTTCGTCGGCGCCGTCGAGCAGCACGGCCCAGAGGCCGTCCTCGGCGTTTGCCCGGGCCGCGCCCCGGCCGCTGCCGACGGGACCTGTGAGCTCCACCGCCTCCAGGAATTCGGCCCGGACCATGCCCCCCCGCTTGACCACGGCGCGGAGCGCCGGGCCCGAAAGCCAGCGCGCGAGCTCGGGCCCGCCCGCGGCCGGCGGCGTCATGCGCAAGCTGGCGACCACGCCGCCCCGCCCCTCGCCTTCGCGCGCGCGGACCTGGAAGACGCCCCGCGTGGTGTTCTGGAATTGCCGCGTCACCCGCTTGGTCCAGCCGGTCGGCGCCTCGGAGACCTCGCGGTAGGGCTTGCTCGAGAGCACTTGCGGCGTCCGCGTCTCGTAGAGCGCCAGGTAGCGCGGCCGGCCGCGGATCGCCGCATAACGATGGCCCGAGAGAAAGCCCTTGATCGCCGCCCGCTCGTTGACGTGTTCGCGGTTGTACCACTCCTCGAAGTCGTCCTCGCCGGCCGGAGCGACGTCCGTCCAGACCACCAGCATGCCTTCCGCCATGTCCCCCTCCCTCTCTTCGCGCCGAGCCTAAACCAGGCCCGCGCGCGCGCGCCACTTTGCCGGCTCCGGGCGCGCGGTTAAGGTTGTCGTCGAACGGAGAGGGGACCCGGGATATGGACGGCGCCTATCGGCTCGACGGCAGAAGTGCCGTGGTGATCTCCGCCGCCAACGGCATCGGCCGGGCCTGCGCCATCGCCTTCGCCGCCGCCGGCGCCCGGGTGATCGCGGCCGACCTCGACGAGGCGAACGCCGAGGTCACGGCCGAGCTGATCCGGGCCGAGGGGGGCGCGGCCGTGGCGCACCGCGTCGATGCCCGCTCGCCCGAGGATCTGGAGGCCCTGGTGGCGCGGGCCAGGGAGGCCCACGGCGGCCTCGACGTCCTGCTTTATGGCGCGGCGATGCACGATGTGTCGGGCACCGTGCTCGACATCACGCCAGAACATTGGGACGAGGTCCTGCGGGTCAACCTGACCGGCGCCTTTCTCGCCTGCCGGGCGGCGTTGCCGGCGATGATCGAAGGCGGTGGCGGCTCCATCGTCCTGATCGCCTCGCAATTGGGCTCCGTCGCCGCGCCGGCCCGGGCGGGCTACTGCGCCTCCAAGGGCGGGCTAATCCAGTTCGCCAAGGTCGTCGCGGCCGATCACGCGGCCCAGAGCGTGCGGGTCAACACGCTCTCCCCGGGCGCGGTCGAGACCGATCGGTTGACGCGGCGCTTCGGCGACATGGGCGCGGCCCGCGCCGCGCTCGGCGCCAAGCACCTGCTGGGTCGGCTCGGCCTGCCGGTCGAGATCGCGCATGCCGCGCTGTTCCTCGCCAGCGATGCCTCGAGTTTCATGACCGGCGCCGACCTGGTCGTCGACGGCGGCTACACCGCCACCTGACGTCGTTCGCTTCGGAGATTACCTCGAACAAGAAGCACGGGAATGGCCACGATCGGTTTCGTCGGTGTCGGAGTCATGGGTGTCCCGCCGTCGCGTGACGTTCAGGCGAGTGCGTCCAGGACCGCTTGCGGACTCACGTGGTTCTGGTCGATGTGAAGGGCGGCGTTGCCTTCGGTCACACGATAGAGGTCGATCACCGGCGCGCCCGCCGCCGCCGTCACCTCCCGCACGATCGCCGGAAAGGCATCCCGGATGCGGTCGAACAGTGCCCGATTGGCATCCGGGATCAGCCCTTCCCGGACGTGCGATTTAGGGAAGGTGATGAAGAATGGTCGCCAGCTCCGCGCCGCCGCTCTCGCCAGCACCCATTCGCCGTAGGCTCTGGCCAACCGGTCGATCTCCTCGTCCGCGTCGACCTCCAGATGGCGGCGGACATGGGCCAAAACACCCGTCGTATAGCGGCAATCGAGCTCGCCCAAGCAGAAAGCGACGTCGGCGCGCTCGGGGATGGCGCACGCCACCGTCTCAAAGGCGGCCTTGTAGTTGTTCTCTCCCGGTCCGGTCAGGTGCCAGGCCTTGCAACCGAATACCAGGCGAGTCGCGAGGCGGCGGTTCACGCCGCCGACGGGCGCCACCAGATTGGCCGTCGTCAGGCAGTGGCTGTCGCCAACGACATAGAGGGGCTCCGGCGCGCCGTCCGAGACGTAGACGGCCGCGTTGTCGCGACGCCACGCGAGCAATCCCGTCAGAAGGTTGACGTAGTGCCGCCAGACATCCCGGTTTGGTGCCTTCTCCACTTGGTCGAGCAGGTCGCGAGCGAGGGCCGTTCGCGGCGCGCAGGCCTCGGTGTCACCCTGAATCCAATCGACGATCGCCGGCAAGGTCGCCTCGCCGAGCCTCTGACCGGGATCGATTTCCGCCGGCGGCGCCCTCAAGCTCGCGATGTCGTCTAGCGCGAAGAGCACGAAGGCGTAAGCGTTGTACGGGTCTGCAGCGCCGCCAGCCCGGGCGACGGCGAGGTGGCCTCGGGCTTCCGCGAGCTGGCCGCGCTGAAATAGCGTCATGCCGAGGGCCTGATTGGCGCTCGGATCCTCGGGTCCCGTCGCCACCGCTTCTCGATAGGCCGCTTCGGCTTCCTCGTCGCGGCCGAGCCGTTTGAGCACGATGCCGATGTTCAGACGGATGCGAGGATCGGCCGGGGCCAGCTCGGCGGCCTCGCGATAATACGAAAGCGCCGTGTCCAACCTTTGAATCCGCATGTGCAGCTCGCCCGCGAACAGGCGCGCCTGAACGCTTTCGGGCGCCAATTCGCAGGCCCGTCCCGCCAGCTCCATGGCGCCGCGAACGTCGCCGTTTCGAGCCAGCGTTATCGCCTGGCGGATCAGGTGTACTTCGTCGGCTTGCATCGCTCAGCCCGCGTCCTGCCGTCTGCCATAGAGCATGGTGATGTTGATGCGGCGACTCTCGTAGCCGGGCCGAAAGCGGACCGGTTGCGTCTCGTGTAACAGATCAGAGTTGAAGATCGCGACCCGGTTTTCGCGGTAGGAGATGAAAATCGGTTTCGCGCCCGTTTCGGTGATGAAGCGCCGGGATGCCTCGATATCGTTGTTGTAGGCCTCGAAGTCCCAATCCGCCGGCGCCTCGTGGTCCCAGATTGTGAGCCCGCCGCTCTCCGCATCCAGATTGGCATCGTCCGGCGTGATCCAGAAATTCACGTTCGCGGCCGCGAAATCGGCGTGAAGTGGCACGCCGTCGGCGTGGTCGTCACACTTGAACGCCCACGTCTTGCGCAGGAGGTGGTGGCGAAAGATCGCCGGAAAGGTGGACCGCAACGCCTCGGCGACCTGTGCCAGCAGCGGGCAGGTAAAGCCGTCCTGCATGAAGGCACCGAGGTAGCCATTGGCATAACGAAACTCGTGCCAGATGGTCGATTCCAGACAAAATCGCCGAAGCTCGCGCAGCGCCTCGGGGCGCAGCAGGCTGTCGATGGCGACGATACCCGGACCGCTCTCCGCGTAGCGGGCTTCGATCTCCGAGACGTCCAAGCTCTTGTTCAGCACATCCTCGGAACTACGCGTGGGCGCGTACTTGTGCCACGCGCGATTGTAGGTTTGGAGGATCGGGTCGTCGACCTCCGCCGCCACCGGCACCATGTGTTCCCCCACCGCCGCGGTCTCTATCCGCTGCAAGGCCGCGCGATGCGCCTCGACGCGCCAGCCCGCGGACGACTCGATCCGTCCCTTCTGGCGCAGGTGTTCGAATTGTTCGATGTCGTGGCGGAGCTTGCCGACGGTCGTCAGGACGGCCAGTCGGTCGTTCGAGTCGAGCGGCGCATCGGGCCCCCGGCGCAGTGCGTTGCCCTCCTCGTAGGCGGCGAAGGCGCCGTCGGTATCGCCGAGTTCGATCAGGGTATTGCCGAGGTTGACATGCGCCGGGCGCAGCCCCGGCTTGCACGCGATCGCCTCGCGATAGGCCACCGTCGCGGCCTCGTAGCGGTTCGCGTCCTTGAGGGCGTTGGCTAGGTTGTAGTGGGCCTCGGCCCACGCCGGGGCCAGCCCGACGGCGCGTTCCAGCGGTGTGATCGCGGCTTCCGGCGCGCCGGAGCTGGCCAGCGTCGAGCCTAGGTCGGCGAGCGCGCCCGGATCCTCCGGCCGGAGTTCGACCAGACGATGCAGGCGCTCCAGCGCTTCCTCGACGGCGCCTTCCCGCAGCAGTGCATCGGCCAGCATGGCCAGGGCCTCGGCGTCGTCGGGGCGCAATTCGATGCAATTCGATGCATCGCCTGAGTTAGCTGATCGCCTCGTCCGTCCGGCCGAGGCGCAGCAGGGCGGTCGCCAGCAGACTGCGGCATTCGCCGTCGTCGCCTTGCGCGAGGACGCTTTGGGCCAGGCGCAAGGCGGTCTCGGCGTTCCCCTTGCCGAGATGCATCGCCGCCGCGCGGCGTAGCTTGTCCAGCGTGCTCACGTCGCGGCTGTCCGGACCGACGAGGGCATCGATTTACGCCCGCTTGCGGGCCGCATCAGTGCGCCACCAGCAGGCGGCCCATGCCTCGAATCGGTTCCTCGATGCCGGCGGCGCGGGCGGCGCGCCAGAACAGCGCCTGGGCGCTCGAGATGACGGGCTTGCCCGTCGCCGCCTCGATCTCGGGAATCGAATCAAGGCTCGGCATGTCGCAACACGACAGCACGACGGCGTCCACGTCATCGCCGGCGAGGTGAATTGCGCGGGCCGTCAGGGTCTCCGGCGGGACGCGATACATGTGCCCGAGGTTCATCTGCGCCGCGTCGACGATGATGCTGTCGTCGCGCGCCACTTCCACCCCGTTCTCGGCGAAGAACACGGTTTTCTTGGCGCTCAGCGAGGGCGGATAGGGCGTGACCAGGGCGATGCGCCGCGCGCCGAACGCCGCCAGCGCCGCCATCAGCGCGGCCGCCGCCGTCACCGCCGGGCGGCCGGCCTGCTCGCTCAGCCGGGCCTCGAAGTCCAGCGGGTCGCCCTTGGCCGAACTGGCGGCGCAGCCATAGGCGATGACGTCGGGCTCGGCCGAGTTCGCCTCCTCCAGCACGCGGGGCAGGTGCTTTTCCATCTCGTCGAAGGGATTCTCGTGCTTCTCGGCGAAGAAGGGCATGCGCGAGGTATGCACGCTCACGCCCTCGGGCGCCAGGCGCCAGAACTCGATCTCCGCCACCGTGTTACTCGACGGCACGACCAGGGCGAGCCGCGCGCGGCGGCCATAAACGCGCATCGGTATATCGCTCATGGCGGCGAGTTTAGATAGTCTCTCCCCCGGCCACAAACCGCCATAGTGCATCATCGAGGGGGAGAACCGTCATGCCGACCGTCGCAGCCGAGCGCCTGGAAACCATCGCCGCCAAACTTCTGGAAGCCGCCGGCGCGCCGGCGGCGGAGGCGGCGATCGTCGCCCGCCATTCGATCGGGGCCAACCTGGCCGGCCACGATTCGCACGGCATCATTCAAATCCCGACCTATATCAAGCGCATCGAGGTGGGCCACATCGTCCCCGGCGCTTCCATCGACATCCTCCAGGAAACGCCGACCACGACGGTGGTCGACGGCAACTGGGGCTTCGGCTACGTGGTTTCGGAATACGCCATGAAGCTGACCATCGAGAAGGCCGCCACGTCCGGCATCGCCGCCACCACGGTGCGCCGCCAGGGCCATGTCGGACGGGTCGCCGACTATCCGCTGATGGCCGCCGAGGCCGGCATGATCGCCATGATGACCGCCGACAGCGGCCGCTCGCCCAAGCATGTCGCCCCCTTCGGCGGACGTGAGGCCAGGCTCGGCACCAACCCGATCTGCTTCGCCATGCCCTCCAACCTCGACGGCCCCTTCTTCATCGACATGGCGACCTCGGCGGTGGCGGCCGGCAAGCTGACCCTGGCCAAGGCGCGGGGCGAGAGCATTCCCGAAGGCTGGCTGGTGGACGCCGAGGGCCGCGCCACCACCGACCCCAACGCCTACGGCAACGGCGGCGTGCTGCTGCCCTTGGGCGGTAGCGAGGGCCACAAGGGCTACGGCCTCTCGGCCATGGTGGAAATCTTCTCCGGCGTGCTACCCGGTCTCGGCTTCGGGATCGAGCCCACCGGCCGGCACAACGACGGCTGCTTCATGCTGGCGGTCCAAGTGGCGGCCTTCCGCCCGCTCGACGAATTCAAGCGCGAGATCGCGGAATTCGCCGCGTATCTGAAATCGGCCGCGCCGGCGGAGGGCTTCACCGAGATCTTCTATCCGGGCGAGCTCGAACACCGCCGGAGCACAGCCAAGCGGGAGAGCGGCATCGAGATCGAGGACCAGACCTGGTCCGCCCTCGCCGCCCTCGCCGAGGCGGGCGGCCTGGCGGCGGAGTTGGGCTTCGAATAGTTCCCCGTGGGTTCAGACGGGGGCAGCCCCGGGCGGCGCAAGTTCAGGGCGCCGTCGCTTGGCGGGCGATGGCGGCGAAGATCGCGTCCAGCTCCTTGGCCATGGCGTCGAGATCGGCGCTGGCGTAGGGCTTGAAGACGGCGCTGGGCGTCCGATAGGTCAAGCTCGCGGTGCCGTCGGCGTTCTCGGTCAGGTAGAAGCGAAGCGGTGCCTCGATCCCCGCGGGCTTGCTCGCCTTCAGCATGCGGACGGCGAAATCGTTGCGGTAGACGCCGAAGACCGCGTTGCCGGCGATCTCGACGCCGCGCCGCGACGCTCCGAGCGAGGCGCTGGCCCGCCCGACCATTCCCATCTTGTTGTCGCCGACCGCCTTTTCGAGCCGACTCCAGAGTGTCTTGAAGTCATGGCTGGTGGCGATGACGTTGGTCCCCGGATAGGGATAGCCGTTGTCGGCCCAAGCCGGAAGTGCATTGAGCCAAACGGTGGCGAGGACGATGGCGGCAAGCAGACGTGACATGCGTGGGCCCCCTGGATGCATGATGCGATGCATTCTGACAGAAGCCGGGCCGGCGCCACGCCCCCTCACCGAGAATTGACCGCCGTCAGGGCGCGATGTCGGCGGCGTCGAGGCCGACCGCCTGGCCGATCGAAGCGAAGCCGTCGCGGCGCAGCAAGCCGGCGAGCCCCCGATTGATCCGCTCGACCAGGCGCGGTCCCCGGTAGACCAGCGCGGTGTAGAGTTGCACCAGCGAGGCGCCGGCGCGGATCTTGGCGTAGGCGGTGGCCGGCGATTCGACCCCGCCGACGCCGATCAGCGGCAGCCGCCCCTCGGTCAAGCGATGCAAACGGGCCAGCCGTTCGGTCGCGAGTGCGAAGAGGGGCCGGCCGCTGAGGCCGCCGGCCTCCGCGGCCCGCGGGCTCCACAATCCCTCGCGCAGGCCGATCGTGGTGTTGCCCAGGATCGCGCCGTCGACCCCCTTGGCGAGCAGCACGTCGGCCGCCTCGGCCAAGGCGTCGTCGTCGAGGTCGGGGGCGAGCTTGACCAGGATCGGCGGGCGCGCCGAGGCCGCCTCGCGCGCCGCCAGCACGCGCTCGAGCAGCTCTTCCAATCGCGGGCGGGCCTGCAGGTCGCGAAGGCCGGGCGTATTGGGGCTGGAGACGTTGATCGCCAGATAGTCGGCGAGCGGCGCCATCCGCGCGACGCCCTGGACATAGTCGGAGATCGGATCGCCCGAGTCCTTGTTGGCGCCGACGTTGACGCCGATCGGTCCGGCGCGGGCGCCGAGTTGCGCCAGACGAGCGGCGCCCGCCTCCAGTCCCTCGTTGTTGAAGCCGAGGAGGTTGATCAGCGCCGCGTCGGGAATCAGCCGAAACAGCCGGGGCGTTGGGTTCCCCGGCTGTGCCAGCGGCGTCAGGGTGCCGACCTCGACGAAGCCGAAGCCGAGGCGCAACGACGGCCCGGCCACCTCGGCGTTCTTGTCGGCGCCGGCGGCGAGACCGACCGGCGAGGCGAAGTCGAGGCCCCATAGCGTCTGTCGCAGCAGGGGATCGGCCGGCCCGGCCGCGGACCGCACCAAGCCCCGGCGGAGCGTCCAGAGGCCGAGTCGATGCGCCCGCTCCGCCTCCAGGCGGTGCAGCAGCGGGCGGGCGAGGGAGAAGAAGTCGAGCATCGGCACTCAGCTGCACGTGGGCTTCCCCGGTGCTGTAGCCGATGGGGCGCGTGGGTACCAGCCGGGATCGTCTTCGGGAAAATCGCCCGGTGGCACCGCGTGGGCGGCGGGTATATGTTCGGCGCCCCGAATTGCCCAGTTGGAGGGAGGCGGCGATGGCCGGTGTTTTCCATCACGATGGCGTTTGGCTCGACGAGGCGCCGATGATCCTCTCTCCGATGGATCAGGCGGCGTGGCTTTCCTCCATCGTCTTCGACGGCGCGCGGGCCTTCGGCGGGCTCGCGCCGGATCTCGACCAGCACTGCGAGCGGCTGATCAACTCGGCCCGCGCGTTGCTGCTGGAGCCCAAGATCGATTCGCGTGAGATCGAGGCGCTCTGCGTCGAGGGCATCCGCAAGATGCCGCGCGACTCGGAGCTCTACGTGCGGCCGATGATGTACGCGACCGGCGGCTTCCTGGTCCCGGACCCGGAGACCACGACCTTCAGCCTCGCGATCTACGAATCACCGCTGCCCGAGTTCACCGGGATCTCCGTCTGCCTTTCGAGCCTGCGCCGGCCGGCCCGCGACATGGCGCCGACCGACGCCAAGGCCTCTTGCCTCTATCCCAACTCGTCGCGCGCGCTGAAGGAAGCGGAGCAGCGCGGCTTCGACAACTGCATCATGCTGGACCCGAACGGCAACGTCGCCGAGCTGGCGAGCGCCAACGTCTGGATCGTCAAGGACGGCGTGGCGCTTACCCCGTTCCCGAACGGCACCTTCCTCGACGGCGTCACCCGCGGGCGGGTAGCCCAACTGCTGGCCGACGACGGCGTCGAGGTTCGCGAGCAGACCCTCACCTTCGCCGACGTGATGGCCGCCGACGAAGTGTTCCTTACGGGCAACTACGCCAAGGTCATGCCGATCACCCGGGTCGAGGACCGCGACCTGCAGCGCGGCCCCGTGACCCAGCGCGCCCGCGACCTCTATTGGGATTACGCGGAGACCACGTCGGTGTTTTGATCGGCTTTCGCCGCTGGCTCCGAGAGATCCTCGTCCGCGAGCGCGCGGCGGATCAACGCCGCCGTTTCCTCGACGCCATAGAGTGCCACGAAGGAGCCCATGCGCGGCCCCTGGCTCTGCCCCAGCAGCACTTCGTAAAGGGCGCGGAACCAGTCGCGCAGATTGTCGAAGGGGTGGCGCTTGCCGATCTCGTAGATCTGGTTCTGGATCTCCTCCGCCCCCGCCTCCGCTCCCGCCGCCTCCAGCCAGGCCAGAAGCTCTTCCAGGCCTGAGCGCTCGTGCGCCTCGGCGGCCCGGTAGCGCTTCGCCGGCTTGACGAAATCCTGATAGTAGGCGACCGCGTGCCCCGCCAGTCGCTCGAGGAGCGGCTCGCTCGAAGCCGTCGCTTGCGGCAGGTAGCGGCGGATGAAGCCCCAGAGCACCGCCTTGTCCTCGGCGTTGGCGGCGGCGGCGAGGTTCATCAGCAGCGCGAAGGAGATCGGCGGCGGCTTCACCTCGGCGAGGCCGCCGTGGATGTGCCAGGCCGGATTGTCGAGCCGCGCCGCCGGATCCTGGCCCGCCAGCTTCCCGAGCTGTGTCAGGTAGTCGTCGACGGCGCGCGGGATGACGTCGAAATAGAGCCGCTTGGCCCGCCTGGGCGACTGGTACATGTAGAGCGACAGGCTTTCCGGCTGGCCGTAGCGCAGCCACTCGTCGATGGTGAGACCGTTGCCGCGCGACTTGGAGATCTTCTCGGCGTTCTCGTCGAGGAACAGCTCGTAGGTGAAACCCTCGGGCGGGCGGGCGCCGAGGATCGAGCAGATCCGGCTCGAGTGGCGCACCGAATCGATCAGATCCTTGCCCGACATCTCATAATCGACGCCGAGGGCGTACCAGCGCATCGCCCAGTCCGGCTTCCACTGCAGCTTGCAGGCACCGCCGGTCACCGCCACCTCGACCAGCCGCGCGTCCTCGTCGCGGTAGGTTACCGTGCCGGCATCGACGTCGCGCGCGACGATTGCCACCTGCAGCACCCGCCCCGTGGTCGGGCAGACGGGGAGGAAGGGGCTGTACGTCGCCTGGCGCTCCTCGCCGAGGGTCGGCAGCATCACCGCCATCACCTCGTCGTAGCATTCGAGCATGCGCCGGAGCGCGGAATCGAAGCGCCCCTCGCGGTAGTATTCAAAGGCGCTGGCGAACTCGTACTCAAAGCCGAAGCCGTCCAGAAAGGCGCGGAACCGGGCGTTGTTGTGATGGCCGAAGCTCTCGTGGGTGCCGAAGGGATCGGGCACGCGGGCCAGCGGCTCGCCGAGGTGCGCCTCGAGCATCTCCCGGTTGGGCACGTTCCCGGGCACGCTCCTGAGCCCGTCCATGTCGTCGGAGAAGGCGATCAGGCGGGTCGGCAGATCGGAAATCTGGTGGAAGGCGTGGCGCACCATGGTGGTCCGCGCCACCTCGCCGAAGGTGCCGATATGCGGCAGGCCGGAAGGGCCGTAGCCGGTCTCGAAGATCACCCGCCCGCCCGCCGGCTCGGCCCCGTCCAGCCGCTCCAGCAGCTTGCGGGCTTCCTGAAACGGCCACGCCTTGCTCGCCAGGGCCGCCTCGCGCGCCTCGTCCCCGCCCACGGTTCCACTCCCGGCTTCGAAATCGCCGGCACCATAGCGAAACCCCGAGCGCGGTCAACGCCTTCGCCGATGGCGCGCCCGACCGGGAAGCGTCGTGGTAGCGCCCCGGCTCTATTCGACTCTATTCGACGCCCTCGACGATTCTAAGATCCCTGACGGCGCCGTCGCCCAGCGCCTCGACGGCGGCTTGGTATTCCGGGCTTCGATAGGCGCCGAGCGCTTCCTCGAAGCTCGGAAACTCCAACACCACGGTGCGTTCGGCGAGGCCGTCCTCGAAGGCTTCCACCCGGCCGTCGCGGACCAGGATCCGTGCCCCCCTGGGAAGCATCGCGCGCGGCGCCAGTTCGGCATAGGTCTTTAGTTTTTCAGGGTCTCGGACCTCCCGATAGCAGACCAGCTCAGGTAGTTGTCCAGATAGCGGGTGGCCAGATACCCCTTCGCCATCGTCGTTCGCTCCCTTCTCGGTCGGAATTCACCAACCGCCGGCTCTCGAAAAACCGGTGCCGACGAGGTTCCCGTGGATACACGACCGTCGGTTCATCGCCGGACCGTCCCGCCGCCGCCCGGCGGTTTCGGGCTCAGATATGGCGCGTCAGACCGCCGTCGACGCGCAGGCTCTGGCCGGTGATGTAGCCGGCGTCGTCGGACAGCAGGAAGGCGATGGTCTTGGCCATTTCCTCGACCCTGCCGATCCGCTTCATGGGCACGCGCGCCGCCGTCTCCGCCGTTTGGTTCAGGCTGTCGATGAAGCCCGGCAGCACGTTGTTGATGCGGATGTTGTCGGCGGCGTGGCGATCGGCATAGAGCTTGGCGAAGCTCGCGAGCCCGGCGCGAAGCGCCGAGGAGACCGGATAGGTCAGGCTCGGCTCGAAGGAAGAGAAGGTGGTCACGTTGACGATGGCGCCCTTGCCCTGCTCGAGCATGATCGGCGTGACCCGGCGCAGCATGCGGACCACATTCAGGATGATGAGATCCAGGCCGTGGTGCCACTCGGCGTCGGAAATTTCCAGTAATTCGCCCTTGGGCGGACCGCCGGTGTGGTTGACCACGGCATCGATCCGGCCATGCGCCGCCATCGCGGCCTCGACCAGGCGGGCGATGTCGGCGTCGTTCTGGCTCGCACCCGTGACCGCGACGGCGCCTTCGCCGAGCTCCGCCGCCAGGGCCTCGGCGCTGCCCGAGGGCGACATCAGCGCCAAGCGATAGCCGCGGACGTGCAGTTCGCGCGCCGCGGCGGCGCCGATCCCGCGGCCGCCGCCGGTGACGACGGCGACCGGCGTCTCGGCGCTCACGACGTCGCCCCGCCACCGACGGGCACGTAATCGTAAGTCCCGACGCCTTGGACGATGACGAAGCGGCAGCGCCCGCCGTCCCGCCCCGTCACCCGGTGGGCCGTCTTGGGCGGCACCGCGCAACTCTCGCCCACCGCCATCAGGTGGTGCGCGCTCGGCGCGCGCGTCTCCACCGAGAGCGTGCCCTCCAGACAGAAGAAGGTGTCGGTGATCTCGGAGTGGTAGTGCCAGGGGACCTCCTGGCCCTCGGCGAGGGTGAAGGTCTTGACCGTCAGCTCGTCCGTTCCGGCGATCAGCGTGCGCTCCTCGACCGTGTAGTCGTGACCGTATCCCGTGGCCATCGTCGTCTCCCTCGGTGTCGATCGGGCGCGAGTCTAGGCCAATATCCGCCCGCGCGAAATCGCCGACCGCGCCGCCGTCACGGGAATGAATACGGGCTCACCCGAATTTCCGCTTCCCGCCGGCGCATGTGCCAGGCGTCGTGGCGGACCTGCATGCGCAGCAGCGTCTCCATCTTGATGCCGAAGGCCTTTTCCATGCGGAGCGCCATCTCCGGCGAGAGCGAGGCCTTCTCGTTCAGCAGATTGGAAAGCGCCCGCCGACCGACACCGAGGACCCCGGCGGCGGCGGTGACGGTCAGATCGTCCGGCAAGACCGAGCGCCGAATGAACCCGCCCGGATGCACGGGCGCCATGCCTATCGTAATCGCCATTTTTCCCGCTCCCGGCTCTCACTGATAGTCCTCGTACTCGACAGCATGGCACATCTTGCAGTACACTGTACCCCATGAGGTGCATGCTGAGTGGCCCTGAAGAAACTTCCTGCCGCGTTCTATGCCACCGCCCGCGCAAATGAACCGGTCAGAGAATGGTTGAAGGCCTTTGACGTTGAAGACCGGCGGAGAATTGGTCTGGATATCGCCACCGCGGAATTCGGCTGGCCCGTCGGCATGCCGCTGTGCCGCCCGCTTGGCCAGGGGCTTTTCGAGATTCGCTCTCATATCTCGGGTCCCCGGATCGCCCGCGTAATATTCACGGTGGCGAGCGAGCGGATGGTGCTGCTGCACGGCTTCGTGAAAAAGACCCGGAAGACGCCCAAGGCGGATTTCGACCTGGCCGTCAAACGTTCGAGGGAGATTGCGTCATGACGACGGAAAAGGGGCGCATCGGCTCGTCCTTCGAGAGTTTTCTGAGAGAGCAAGGAACCTACCAGGAAACCACGGCGATCGCGGTCAAGCGCGTGCTCGCCTGGGAACTGGAACAGGCCATGGCAAGTGCGTCTCTCAGCAAGCGCCAGATGGCCAAGGCGATGAACACCAGCCGAAGCCAGCTCGATCGCATTTTGGATCCCGACAACGATCGCATCCAGCTCGATACCATCATCAAGGCGGCGCGGGTGCTGGGGCGCGAGCTGCGGATCGAGCTGATATGACGATCGGAAAGGCCGTGACTTTTTGGCCCCCCACCACTTCGACAGCGTCGCGGTGGCGGCCTATACTTCGGCCTCGAAGTCGTAGCGTCGAGACGTGTTCGCCATGGCCAAGGCTCGTTTTCCATCTCGCCGAGTTGGTTTTCCCAGTTTGATCGCCGTCGCGCTGGCGGCGATGGTTTCGTCCGCCCGGGCGGGCGAGGTGAGCGGTGCCGCCATAGTGGTCGACGGCGATACGCTCGCCATTGCGGGCCAGCGCTTCGACCTCTTGGGCATCGACGCGCCGGAATTGCCGCAGCTCTGCGAGGCCGACGGCAAGCGCTGGGCCTGCGGCGAGGACGCGACCATGGTGCTGCGCCGCATCATCGCCGGCCGCGAGGTCACTTGCGCCGCCCACGGCGAGGGTGAGCGGGGTGCTGTGCTCGCCGTCTGTCGCATCGGTTTCGAGGGCTTGAACCGCGAGATGGTGCGCGCCGGCATGGCGCTCAATCCACCGAGGGGACCCGCGCTCTACGTCCGCGAGGAGGCGGCGGCCAAGGCCTATCCGCGCGGGCTCTGGGCGAGCCGCTTCGTCACGCCCTGGGCGTGGCGGGCCGGCGCGCGCCTCGATCCGCCGCCGGGCGGTGGGTGATGGTGCCCTGTGGCTGCCCCCGGCGGCTTGACATCGACCCGTCGGTCGAATGCTATGGCCCCGGCGTGAAGGGCCGCGCGCCACTCCGGATTCGCGATGGCGTCCCGGCGATTATGGCCGACGGCGGACGGGAGCGCCGATGATGCGGGCTTTGTCGAGAAGTATCGTCCTGCTGCTGGTCCTCGCGCTCGGGTCCTGCGGCGAAAGCATCGAGGAGAAGGTCACCGCGCGCCACAAAGTCGTGGCGGGCGCGTTGGACCAGCTCGGCAAGGCGATCGATCGCGGCCAGATCCGCAACGCCGGTCTGCTTCGGGCCTACGTCAAGAT
Source organism: Alphaproteobacteria bacterium (assembly GCA_965225945.1). Taxonomy (GTDB): domain Bacteria; phylum Pseudomonadota; class Alphaproteobacteria; genus JASLMY01. The sequence continues at coordinate 191,544 of CBDDBZ010000035.1, forward strand.
CGTCGCCAAGGACCAGCCCGACGTCGCCGAGGTGGCGAACGCGCTGGCCAAGGAGGGGACGCGCGACGCGCTCGCCTACAAGGCGCTGGGCGACCGGCTGGCCAAGGTCAATTTGAAGCCCGCGGACGAGCGCGCCGGCAACGAAAGCATGGACCAGCTTCGCCGCCTCGAGGCGGCGGCCGATCCGTCCGTCTACGACGATTCGCTGATCGACGTGGTCAACGTGCTGGCGGACCTCTCGCAGGGCAAGCTCGCCCGGCTGAACGTGCCGGAGACGGAGAAGACCGGCAAGCAGGGCGCCGGCTCCCACCTGGTCGGCAATCCGGCCTATGGTCAATGGCGTAGCGGGCCGAGCGGCCTCACCTGGTTCTTTCTCGGCCGCTACAGCAGCTTCGGCGGCGGCTTCTACGGGAGGCCCTATGGCTACGACTCCTGGTACCGCGGCCGGGGCTGGAGCTACTACAACGACGTCGGCCGCAACTATTACGGCTCGCGCGCCGACAACAACCGTTGGAACGACGCCGGTCGGCGGATCAAGGACACGCGGCCGAAGAAGTCCTACGGATCGCTTCGCAGCGCTCGGCGGCTCTCGACCTACGGCACGGCGGGCGGCATGAAGCAGCCGGCGGCGGTCAAGCGGACCTCGTCCAGAAGCTCGCGCTCGCCATACGCCGCCAGCAGCCGCGGCCGGGGCAGCGGGCGCGGCAAGTAGGGCTTAAAGTCAGGGAAGGCAGGAAGGGAATGGAATTCCAGTTCATCGACGGGCGGGCCGCCGGCATGCTGGCGATGGATTTCGTCATCATCTTCGTGGTGCTGCTTTCCATCCGGGCCTTGTTCGGCTTCATCTCCGGCGTCAACGCCACCAGCGAGCTGGCGAGCAAGGACAACTTCGCCTTCGGCATCTCGCTCACCGGGGCCACCGCGGGGGTCGCCATCATGCTGTCGGGCGTCGCCACCGGCGGCATCGCCCGCTCCTTCGGCGAGGAGGCGGCGTTGATGGTCGTCTTCGCCGTGGTCGGCCTGGTGCTGATGTGGTTCACCCGCCTGATATTCGATCGGGTGACGCTGCCGGGCATCTCGGTCAGGGACGAGATCGATCGCGGCAACACTGCCACGGCCATCGTCGATGCCGGCAACGTGGTCGCCACCGCGATCATGATCCGCGCCATCATCGTGTGGTCCGACGACGTCCTGACCACCGGCCTGATCGCCGTCTTCATCGGCTACATCGCCTCGCAGATCATCCTCACGCTCACCGCCTTCTATCGGGTCCAGCTGTTCTCTCGGCGCAACAAGGGGGCCCAGTTCCAGGAGGCGATCCGCGACGGCAACGTGGCGCTGGCGTTGCGCTTCGCCGGTTTCCAGGCCGGCATCGCCTTCGGCGTGACGGCGGCCTCCGGTCTGGCGGTCTACGACACGATCTCCAATCCCGTGCTGCAGGGGCTGGCCTGGAGCATCGCCTCGCTGGTGCTCTCGGCGGTGCTGATCGGGCTCTCCATGATCGCCGAACGCTTCGTGCTGGCCGGGATCGACGTCTCGGAAGAGGTCGACCAGCAGCGCAACGTCGGCGTCGGCCTGGTCGAGGTTTCGGTTTACATCTCCATCGGCCTGCTGCTGAACGGACTCCTCGGGTGAGGGCGCGGCGGCGATGTCGGGCCAGGCGATGGACAGCCCCGGACGCCGGCTCGGCGCCCGTCTCGGCCCGACCTTCGGCCACGACGCGGCGCTGATCCTCATCACCGGCGTGCTCGCCGGTTGCGGCCTGGTCTACGAATATCTCCTGGCGCACACGGCCGGTCGCATCCTCGGAGCGGTCGAGGCGGTGATCTTCGCCATGATCGGCCTGATGATCGTCTCGATGGGCGTCGGCTCCTTCCTCGCCCGCTATATCCGCGATCCCTTCACCGGCTTCGCCTGGCTGGAGGGCGGGCTGGCGCTGCTCGGCGGCGGCTCGGTGCTGATGATGGGCGCCATCACCGCAGCCGTCGTGGTGCTGCCCCGCACGCTCGCCGAGACCTATGGCCTGCCGCCGGATCTGGTGCCGCGGGGTGGCTTGGTGGAGACACTGGAAGGCGTGGCGAGCGTCGCGCCCTATGTTCTGGGGGCGATCCTCGGGATCATGGTCGGCATGGAGATCCCGCTGCTGGCGCGGATCCGCCAGATCTTGCATGGCCGTCACCTGACCCACAACACCGGCACGATCTACGGCGCCGATTACCTCGGCGCCGGGATCGGCGCCGCGCTCTGGGTCGCCTTCATGCTGGCGATGGAGCCGGCCCGGGCGGCGGTGCTGACGGCCGCCGCCAACTTGGCGATCGGCGAGGTCTTCCTGGCCATCTACGCGCGGCGCGTGCGCCTGCTCTGGCTGGTATTGGCGCTGCACGGGCTGGTCGCCGTGGCCTTGGTGGTGGTGGCGATGCACGGCGTCGCGTGGTCGCGCCAGCTCGAGGACCTGCTCTACGAGGACCGGGTGGTGCACAGCGTCGATACCGGGCATCAGCGGCTGACGGTGACCGAGCGCCTGGTCGATCCCGCGCGGCCGCCGGTTCACAGCTTCTTTATCAACGGCCGCATACAATTCCAGAGCACCGACGAGCACATCTATCACGCCATGCTGACCTACCCCGCGATGGTCGCCGCCGCCCGGCGCGAAGCGGTGCTGATCGTCGGCGGCGGCGACGGCCTGGCGCTCCGCGACGTCTTGCGTTGGGGGCCGCGCGAGATCTTGCTGCTCGATCTCGACCCGCGCCTCGTCGCCTTCTTCACCGAGCCGCTGATCAGGAATGGCCGGGCGGTCAATGGCCCGCTGCTGGAGCTGAACGGCCGGGCCTTCGCCGACGCCAGAGTGGAGACCCGCTTCGGCGACGCCTTTCTCACCGTGGATCGCCTGATTCGCGAGGAACGGCGCTTCGACGTCATCCTGGTCGACCTGCCCGATCCCTCGAACGTCGATCTCAACCGGCTCTACACGGTGAAGTTCTACGCCAAGCTGCGCCTGCTTCTGGCCGGAGACGGCGCCATGGCGGTGCAATCGACCTCGCCCTATCACGCCCGCAAGGCCTTTCTCTCGATCGGCAAGACGATCCGCCAGGCCGGCTTCGCCCATGTCGAGCAATATCGCCAGAACGTGCCGAGCTTCGGCGAATGGGGCTGGTCGATCGCCGTCGCCAACGGCCGCCCGGCGAGCCGCCGAATCGCCGAGACGGCGCGCTTGCCCGTAGACGACGGCTGGACCACCAAGGCGGTGCTGCAAGGCGCCTTCGCCTTTCCCCGGAACTTTTTCGACGGGCTGGACGCGATCGAGGTCTCGCGCCTCGGCAACGCCGCCGCCTATCGCTATCACCAACAGGCCTGGGAGCGGGAGCAAGGGCTGCCGACGGACGGCCCGACGCCGCGCGGGGGGACTTGACATGCCCGTCACGCTTCCCATATATGTGACATGTCACACGTGACCAGTCACATAAGAAGGAGGTCCCGGCACCCCGTCGCCATGGGCGAGCGGGCAGGCCGGGGAGGACGCGACGATGACCGAGGTTCGGGGCCGCAAGCCCGCTTTAAGCGTGGCGCAGCGCAAGCGCGTGCAGCGCACCCGGCTTCGGAATTCTGGCTTGGCGCCGGTCGAGGTGTGGATACCGAGACGGCATCGGCCGATTTTGCGGCGGCTCGAGGCCCTGCTTCGCCAGGACATCGTGCCCGAGTTGCCGCGCCCATATCACGTGACGGCTAGCGGGGAGAGAGTTATGGACCTCAAAATGCTGAGAGAATCGTTGAACGACCTGACCACCGAGGACGGTTTCCACCTCCAGGCGGAGATGGCCGACGACGGCGAGACCGTCGAAATCGTGGTCGAGGATCGCGAGGAGTTTCCGGTCGTGATCTCGACGGACGAAGAGCAGGTGCTCTGCCTGACCTATCTGTTCGACGAAAGCCAAGTCAAGGCGGACGGCCGCACCGAGATGCTGGCGACGATGCTGGAGATGAACGTTCCTCTCCCGCTGTCGTCCTTCGGCAAGGTCGGCGGCCGCTACGTCATCTTCGGCGCGCTGGCCGCCAGTAGCACTGTCGCCGACGTGGTCACCGAAATCGAGGTTTTGAGCGACAACACCCTCGACGCCATCGAGGCCGTGAGCCCCTACCTCGCCTGAGAGACGAAGCAACGAAAGGAGAGAACCATGAGCATTCTTGCCAAACTCGTCACCGCCATGAAGGGCGCGGCCTCCGAGGCCGGCGAGGCCGTGGTCGACCATCAGGCGCTGCGTATTCTCGACCAGGAGATGCGGGACGCCGAGAAGCAGCTGGGCGAGGCGAAGTCGCACCTGACCCAGATTATGGCGCAGCGCCGCGGCGTGGGGCGCGAGGTCGACCGCTTGACCGGCGCCATATCGGAGCACGAGGGCTATGCCGCGACGGCGCTGGAGAAGGGCGACGAGACCCTCGCCGGCGAGGTCTGCGAGCGGATCGCCGCCTACGAGGAAGAGCTTCAGGTGCAGCAGCAGGCGGCCGAGCAGCTCGACAAGGGCCTCGGCCAACTGAAGCAGAACATCAAGACCACCGAGCGCAATATCGCGGCCATGAAGCGCCAGGTGAACATGGTGAAGGCGACGGAGAAGGTGCAGAAGGCGAGCGCCGCCGCCTCCGCCCGCTTCTCCGGCACCGATTCCTCGCTCGGCTCGGCCACCAATTCGCTGGAGCGGATCAAGAAGCGCCAGCAGGAGCGTTCGGACCGCATGGACGCCGCCGCCCAGCTCCACGAGGAGACCGAGGGCGTCGATCTCGACAAGCGGCTGAAGGCGGCCGGGATCACCAAGTCCGGTGCCTCCGGGGCCGACGTCTTGGCTCGCCTCAAGGCCAAGTCGGGCGGCTGATCGTGATCCTGCGCCGCCTCTTCGGTCGCGGCGGGGACGAGCCGCCCCCGCCGCCGATCGAGAACGCCTGGGATCTCCGCCAAGGGGATTTCCTCAAGCTGACGCTGGCCGCGCCCGAGGGACTCTCGGGCGCGGAGCTTCAGGTCCAGGCGGTACACGGGCTCGATTTCGGCGGCCCCTCCAAGACCCGCCGAGTGCTGCAACTCGAGGGCGGCAAGGCCGGCCCGACGCAGCTCTGGCGGGACGAACGCGATCGCCTGGCCATCGCCCGCGCCCTCGACCGCCCGGTGGTGGAGAGCCTCTTCGATCTCGACGTCTTCGCGAGCCTGTTCGATCCCGACGCGCCGGCCAACGTGGTCCTGGAACGGCTGGCGGAACCGGGCGAGCTCGCCGGCTGGACCGCGCCGCTCTACCGCCAGGAGGGCGCCGAGCAGGCCTGGTATCACCCCCAGGACCCGACGACGGCGAGCATCGAGGATCGCGTGACGTCCGACGCCGAGGGGGTCGACCATTACCGCCTGGTGAGTGATGATCGCCGTTACGCCGTCGAGGTCCAGGTCTTCGACAGCGGTCGAACGGACGTGCTGGCGGTGGCGCTGTTGAGCGCGTCGTCGGTGGAGGAGCTCTGGCCCGCCGGCGGCTGAGCCGGATCGAGAGGGGGGCAACGGCGGGACATGCTGCAGACGCTGGTTGGCCGCTTGCGCCGCCGCCGGCCGCGCTTCGCCAGTCGCGCGGAGGACGTCGGTCCGAAGGCGGTGACCGTGCTCTTCGCCTATCTCTTCATCATCATCGTCCTCCATATCGCGGCGATGATGCTGTTCGAGGGGCTGGGAATCGGCGATGCCGCCTGGCTCACCGCCACCTCCGTCACCACGGTCGGCTACGGCGACATGTCGGCCGCCAGCGGCCCGGGGCGGTGGTCGACGGTATTGCTGGTCTACGTCGGCGGCATCTTCGTGCTGGCCAAGGGCGCGGGCGACTATTTCGACTATCGCTCCGAGCGCCACCATCGCATGATCACCGGACGCTGGAGTTGGAACATGGCCGACCATCTGCTGTTGATCCATACGCCCCGACGGGGCGCCATACGCTATTTCACCACTCTCGTCGGCCAACTTCGCGATACCGATTGGGGTGGCGACCGCGACGTCATCATCGTCACCGATCAATGGGCGGACGGCCTGCCGTCCGCGCTGCGGGGGCAAGGCGTCGTGCATGTCGACGGTCGGGCGGACGATCCGGAGGTGTTGCGGGCGGCATCGGCCGAGCAAGCGGCAGCGATCGTCGTGCTGGTCGCCGATCTGGAGGACTCGGCCGCCGACAGTGTCGCCTTCGATCTGGTGCACCGCCTGTCGGAGCTCGGGACCGAGGCGCCGATATTGGTCGAGTGTGTCGACGACGCCAATGGCGATCGCCTGCGCGAGGCCGGCGCCAGCTCCGTGCTGCGTCCCATGCGCGGCTATCCCGAAATGATGGTCCGCGCCCTGGTCGCCCCCGGCAGCACGGAGATCATCACCAACATCTTTACCACCGAGGGCGACACATGCGTGCGCTTCGAGTGCGACTTGCCCGGGGTGGCGTGGCGGCGCGTGGTCGAAACCTTGATGGAGGGGGGCTACGGCACCGCGATCGGCTATGCCGCGAGCGACGACGGCAAGGTCGTCGTAAATCCGGGGCCCGACGATTCCGTCCATGCGCGCGGGATCTTCCTCATCGCCAAGGACGGTCGGGAGAGCATGACCGAAGCCCTGCGCGAGACGCTCGCCGGCCTGGCGGCCTGAAGCCGCGGCTCACTCGAAGTCTTCGCCCGGCAGGGCGCCGTGGATGTGGGTGCGCTCCAGCCAGCCCTCGATATCGGCGATCTCCAGCCGGCACCAGGCGGCGCGGCAGGCGAGCAGGCGGCCGATCACGCCCGCCTCGGCGCGCAGCACCGCCGGCGCCTCGGCGCTGGGATGGCGCCTGAGCGTCCGCGTCGCGCCGATCACCACCGCGCGCCTGTGGCCGATCAACAGACTCCTGTGCACCCACCCCTCGGCCCCGTCCGAATCGCGGACCTTGCGCCAGTTCTCGTATTCCCGGGTGATCAGCACCGGCAGGCCCCGGCGGACGAAGACCCAGGCGATCGGATAGCGCACGCCGGGCCCGGTGCGCAGGTTGACCTTGTCGGAGGCGAGCGAGACGAAACGCGGCAGCGCCAGTCCGCTCGGCCCGATCCGTGTCGCCTCCTCGCTCGCACCGAGGGCGCCGGCGGTCGCGGCGGGCGCAAGAGGTTCCAGGAGAACGACGCCGAGCAGGCAAAGCCCCCAGGCCACGGCGCTGACACGGTGCCTGGAAGCTCCCGGTTTCGGTTCGCGAATCATCTCGAGCGACCTTATGCCAACGGGCGGAATCCGGGGTCAAGTCGTGGCGGTCGAATTTTCGTCAAACGAAGACGAGCCGCGCCGAATCCCCGGTTTCCAGCAATAGGGTGGCGAGGCCGCCCGCCTCGATCGGCACGTCGTCGCGCAGGTCGCCCGGCTCCAGCGCCATCGCCTTCAGCCCCGCCTCGCAGACCATCACGCGCACGCCGAGCTCGACGCAGGCTTCCAGCAGGGTCTCGAAATCGCCGATTCCGGCCGCGCGAAATTCGGCGTCGCGGGCTGCCGCATCGCCGTCGAGCGCGTGCCAGCCGGGGCCGCCCGCGCCGTCCGAGGTCGCCAGTGCCCGGGTCGCGCCCATGGTCACGAAGAGCGTCGCCGGGCGGCCGACCGCCTGGGCGGCGCTGGCCATGGCGAGGGCGTAGTGGACCCGCGCGAAGTCGCCGGAATGAACCACCAGGGCGAGGCCGCCCGCCCCTTCCGCCTCAGGCGCCATCGCGGCCCCCCGTCCCCCTCGATTCAGGCCGCATTGCGGCCTGGGGCGCGGATCGAGGGGCTCGCGCCGCAAAGCCGGCACTGGCTGTCGGGGCGGATGCGCACGGTGCGGAACAGCGTCGACAGCGCATCGTAGATCAGCAGCCGGCCCGACAGGCTGTCGCCGACCTCGAGCAGCTCCTTGATCACCTCCGTCGCCTGCAGGCCACCCATCACGCCCGCGACCGCGCCCAAGACGCCGCCTTCGGCGCAGGACGGCACCAGCTCGGCCGGCGGCGGCTCGGGAAAGACGCAGCGGTAGCAAGGATGGCCCGCGCCGAGATACGATTTGTAGGTCGAGAGCTGACCATCGAAGCGCAACACGGCGGCGGAGACCAGCGTCCTGGCCGCCAGATGGCAAGCGTCGTTCAGCAGGAAGCGGGTGTCGAAATTGTCGGAGCCGTCGGCGACGAGACCATAGCGGGCGATCAGTTCCATCACGTTCTCGGGCCCGAGGCGGACGGCATGGGGCACGATCCGGACGTCCGGGTTGATCCGGGCGACCGCGTCGATCGCGCTCTCGACCTTCGCCCGCCCGACATCACCGGTGCCGTGCAGGATCTGGCGCTGCAGGTTGGAGAGCGAGACCCGGTCGTCGTCGACGACGCCGATGGTGCCGACGCCGGCCGCCGCCAGATAGGTGATCAAGGGCGAGCCGAGACCGCCGGCACCGACCACCAGAACGCGGCTCGCCAGCAGCCTCTCCTGGCCGACGCCGCCGACCTCGCGGAGGATGATGTGGCGGGCGTAACGCTCGATCTGGGCATCGTCCATGGTCATGGATCCAGCATATCGAAGCGCGCCCTTGAGAGGTAGCGCTCGGATATGGCTCTAGGCGAAGGAGGGGATGGTGGTGGCGATGCGGCCGGGTGCCGGGCCCGGCCGGCCGGCGATCTCCAGCCTCGCGGCGAGCGCCACCCTCGGCGAGGGCTTCAGCATGGCGCGTCCTCTCCGCTCCGCCCCGTCGAGCCGAAGCCACCGGCGCCACGGGCGCTCTCGTCCAGGTTCTCGCACGCCACGGGGCGAAGCCGGACGAGGGGCGCGATGACCATCTGGGCGATCCGCTCGCCGCGGCGAAGTGTGACCGGCGCCTCGCCCAGATTGATCAGCAGGACGCCGATCTCGCCGCGATAATCGGCATCGATGGTGCCGGGACTGTTCAGTACCGTGAGCCCGGCGGCGCGCGCCAGGCCGGAGCGGGGGCGGATTTGCGCCTCATAGCCGGCCGGCAACGCGATCGCCAAGCCGGTCGGGACAATTCGCCGCTCGCCCGGCAGCAACACCACCTCGGCGTCGATCGCGGCGTGCAAGTCCAGTCCGGCGCTGCCCTCGGTTGCGTAGGCGGGCGGCGGCAAGCCCTCCCCGTGTGGCAGGCGGCGGAAGGGCAGCGCCGGGGGGGCCGTCGCCTGGCCGCTCATAGGTTGTAGAAATATTCGGCGATACGCCGCGCGAGGCGCGAGGCCACGTCGTCCTTGGCCATCGTCGGCCAGGAATCGACATCGTGGCCAATCACCAGATGGACGGTGTTGCGATCGCCGCCCATGACGCCGGTCTCGCTCGAGACGTCGTTGGCCAGGATCCAGTTGCAGCCCTTGTGCTCCATCTTTTTCCGCGCGTTGAGCGAGACGTTCTCGGTCTCCGCCGCGAAGCCGATGACCAGGCGCGGCCGATCGGAGGCCCGGTGGCAGAGTCCCCTCAGAATGTCCGGGTTTTCCACCAGCTCGAGGGGCGGGACCACGCCGGTGCGACCCTTCTTGATCTTCTGCCCGGCCACCTCGGCCGCGCGCCAATCGGCCACCGCGGCGGCGCAGACCGCGACATCGACCGGCAGCGCCGCCTCGCACGCCGCTTGCATCTCGAGCGCCGATTCGACATGGGTGACCTTGATCCCTCGGGGGTCGGGAAGCGCCGTCGGTCCGCTCACCAACGAGACCTCGGCGCCGAGCAGATCCAGGGCGGCGGCGATCGCGTGGCCCTGGCGTCCGGAAGATCGGTTGGCGATGTAGCGAACGGGGTCGATCGCCTCGAAGGTCGGACCGGAGGTGACCAGCGCGCGGCGCCCGGCGAGCGACTGGCCGCCGGCCGCGAGGATCCCGAAATAGCGCACGACGACCTGCAGGATCTCCGCCGGCTCCACCATCCGGCCCGGACCGGTTTCGCCACAGGCGAGATCGCCTTCGCCCGGGCCGATGATCCGCACACCGTCGCCTCGCAGAATTTCGATGTTGCGCCGGGTCGCCGGGCGGTTCCACATCTCGACGTTCATCGCCGGCGCCACCATCACCGTCTTGTCGGTCGCGAGCAGCACGGTCGAGGCGAGGTCGTCGGCCCGGCCCTGGGCCATCTTGGCCACGATGTCGGCGGTCGCCGGCGCCACCACCACCAGGTCGGCCTCGCGCGAGAGCCGGATATGGCCCATCTCGCTCTCGTCGGTGAGCGAGAACAGTTCCTGGTAGACCTTGTCCTCGCTCAACGCCTGCAGCGACAAGGGAGTGACGAAGCGGGCGCCCGCCGGCGTCAGCACGCAGCGCACCAGGGCATCGCGCTCGCGAAGCCGTCGGACCAGCTCCAGGCACTTGTAGGCGGCGATCCCGCCCGCAACGATCAACAGGATACGCTTGGCCTGCAGCATGATCCCCGACCACTCCCCACGTCCCCCACGTCAGGGCGGGAGGTTAGGACCGCCGGCGGCTCGGTGCAACACGATGTGACGGACGATGTGGCGCCGCAGACGGGTAGGCGCATCGCCACCCCTCGACTAGAATGCGCGCCCGCGCCACCCGAATTCACCATTCGAGGGAGACTGCCTTGCGTCAGATCACCCTGGTCGCGTTCCTGCAAGCGCAGAATTGCACCACCCATCCCGCCTCGTGGCGCCATCCCGATTCCCGGGACGATTTCACCTCGCCCGAATATTTCCGCCGTATCGCCCGCACCCTGGAGCAAGGCAAGTTCGACCTCGCCTTCTTCGACGATCGCCTGGCGATGCCCGATCTCTATTCCGGCGATCACGGCCATACCGTCGCCAACGGCATCCGCTGCGTGAAGATGGACCCGATCACGGTGCTGATGACCATGGCCATGGCGAGCGAACGGCTGGGCCTGGGGGCGACCTATTCGACCACCTATTACGAGCCGTTCCACGTCGCCCGGGTCTTCGCCACCCTGGACCTGATGACCGAGGGGCGGGCCGCCTGGAACGTCGTTACCTCGTTGAACGACAACGAGGCGCGCAACATGGGCCGCGACGAGATCGGCGACCACGACGACCGCTACGACCGGGCCGACGAGTTCCTGGAGATCGTGCTGGGCCACTGGGATAGCTGGGACGACGACGCGCTGGTCCTCGACAAGGTCTCGGGCCTCTTCGCCCATCCCGAGAAGGTGCGCCGGCTAGATTTCGAGGGCCGCTTCTTCAAGTCGCGCGGGCCCTTCACCGTGCCCCGCTCGGCCCAAGGCCACCCGGTGGTGATCCAAGCGGGCCAAAGTGGCCGGGGCCGCCGCTTCGCCGCCCAATGGGGGGAGTTGATCTTCGTCGCCTATCCGGAACTCGAGATCGGCCGCCGGGCTTACGGCGAGCTGAAGGAGAACGCGGCCCAGCTAGGGCGGGACCCGGATGCGATGAAGCTCGCCACGCTGATCTACCCGATCATCGGCGAAACGCGGATGGCAGCCGAGGACAAGGCGGCCCAACTCTCCGGCCTGGTCAAGGAGATCGACGCCCTCTCGCTGTTGTCGGAGGCGCTCAACTTCGACTTCGCCGCCAAGGCCATGGACGAGCCTTTCACGACCGAGGAGTTGGCCTCGATCTCCGGCCTGCAGGCGATCCGCGACCGGGTGCTGGAGGCGAGCGGCAAGCCCAACCCGACGGTGCGCGACTTCATCCACCATAGCGGCCGCGCGCAGCTCGGCGACGCCTGGGTCGGCGGGCCCGAGGAACTGGCCGACAGGTTCGAGGAATGGTTCACCGCGCCGGCCTGCGACGGCTTCGTCATCGGCGGCACGATAACCCCCGGCACCTTCGAGGACATGACCCGGCTGGTGATCCCCGAGCTGCGGCGCCGGGGCCTGTTCCGCGCGGACTATACGGGCACGACGCTGCGCGATCACCTCGGCCTCGCCCGGCCCGCGGTCGGCGCCTGGCGGGCCTCGCGAAACCAGTCGTCCTTGTCGAAGGCGACGTGATCGCCGAAATAGTGGATCGCGCGGTCGAGGCCGGCGATCCCTCGGCGGGTGTAGCTGGCGGTCGGCCCGTCCAGGTGGGTCACGTTTTCGAACCGCGCCAGCCAATCGGTGGGGGTCTGCAGCGTGCTCTGGCGTTGCACGACGTCCCAGATGTAGTAGTGGTGCGGGATCACCACCTTGGGCTTCAGGCGATCGAGGATGGCGTCGAGGGCGCCGAAGCCGATCACGTGGCGTGAGTTGTCGACCGGCAGCAGCGCGATATCGATCTCGCCCAGCGCCTCCCACACCGCCTCCGGCGGGTCCGCCCGATTGTCGCCCCAATGAACGATGCGAAGCCCACCCGTCTCGATCACGATCAGGCAGTGATCCCAGGAGCGCGGGTTGTTCGGCGGCGCGATGTCGGTGCCGTGGAAGTGCTCGTGGATCTTCCTGAAGTCGTAGAGCGCACAGCAGGAATCGATCGCGTGCTTGTCGGCGATGCCGTGGATGGTGACGTCGAGGAAGGAATAGCTGCCGATCAGCCGATCCAACAAGACATGGGCGTCGAGGCGATGCAGCGCGTCGTGGTCGAAATGCGCGTGCGTCGAGACGCCGACGTCGACCTCGGTGGCGGGAAAGTCGTGGAAGTACCAGTCCCAGGTCCTGGACGGGTGGTTGCGCCAGGGGTCGACCATCACCGTCAGGCCCTTCGGACTGGTGATCCGGAACGCCGAGCTGGCGAAAAAGGCGAGCTCGACCGGCCCCTCGGCGCTCGGCGTGCGATCGCCCTGCAGCTCGATCATTCGATTGTGATTGCTGGACTGGCGCCAGGCATTGAGCCCGGTCTCGATGTCGGCCATGCGTCCTCTCCTTCCCCGCCCCCGCCAGCGTCGCGCCGACGCAAATCTTACAGCAGCGCCTCGAAGCCGACCACAATCCAGGCGAGCCGTGCGGGAACCGAAAACGAACAACCCGACCGTCGCGAGGCGACGGCCGGGTCAGAGGCGCCGGCGGGAGGGGGTGGCCGGCGCTGGGTTCGTTTGGAGAGTTGTCACAAACTCGGGACGGAATATTACCTCGTGGCTGGTTTCACTGGCCGGCGTCACCGGGCTTCTTGGTTCTTGGGCTCGGCGCCGCCGATGACTTGAATTTGGCCTCGATCCGCCGGCTTGAAAGTGATGGCGATCACCTGGAGAGGTATTATTCGGCGGGCGGCGGATCGCTCGGCGAGAGCCTCGATTCGCGCTCGGCACGAATGTCAGGGCAATCGCGTGAAGTGATGGACACGGCCTTGATACCGCGTCAACCGCCGCGAATGGGCCATTGAGGCCCCGCGAGCTTATGCGAGCAGCGCCCGAGCGCCCGAATGAGCGCGCCCGGCGTCTGAGGGAACAAGAAGAATCCAGGGCAATCGCGTTCACGCGATTGCCCTGCCCGAACGTAGACCCGGCCGCCTAGGGGGGGCGGCCGGGTCAGAGGGCGCCGGCGGGAGGGGGGTACCGGCGCTGGGTTCGGTTCACTTATTCGCGGGAAACCAAATGACCTTGGACGGGTAACATTTTCGTTTTCCGCTCCTGGGCGAGTCCTTCGCGTCGCCCGTGGGTCATAGATGGGGGTGGGATAGGGGAGTGAAAGTGATCGATATCACCCCTGGCGAATTATTCGTCGCGGACCCTTCTCGCCGCCGTGGCGGCGCTGGCCTTGGCCCAGGGGGAGGCGACGAAGGCGGCGGCGGTGCGCCGGCCCTCGGCGCTCTCGGCGACGGCGTTGGGACAGGCGAAGAGGGCCGGGTAGACCCCGTGCTCGGCCTCCGAGGTCGGCGCCACGGCCGCGAGGGCCGCCACCACCTGGGGGGGTAATTTTCGATTCCAGGTGATCTCGTCGGCGCCGGAGACGTCGATCCGGGGTTGGTGAAACGCCGCGTCCAGGTCCATCCCGTGGTCCAGGACGAAGGCCAGGATCTGCAGCACCGCCGGCAGGATCCGCCTACCGCCCGAGCCGCCCAGCGCGATGCGCATGCCGTCCGCGCGGCGCGCCATCGTCGGGCACATGTTGGTGAGCGGCGGTTTGCCGGCGGCGATCGAATTCGGCTGGCCGGGGCGCGGATCGAACCACATGATGGCGTTGTTCATCAATATCCCGGTCTCCGGCTCCATCACCTTGGAGCCGAAGAGCGAGAGCAGCGTCTGCGTCAGCGCCACCATGTTGCCCTCGGCATCGATCACGCTCAGATGGGTGGTCGAGGACGGCTCGCTGCTCTCGTCGGCCCAGCCCAGCGTCTCGAAGCGCTGGCGGTAGGCGCTCAGCAGTCCCGAGGCATAGGCGGCGAAATCTCGCGGCCCCGGGCCGTCGCCCTTCCTCGTCGCGGCCGCCACCAGCTCGAGCGCGTGGCAGAGCGTCGGCCCGGCGCTGAGCCCGGGCGCGGCATAGACGGCCGCGTCGCGATAATCGAAGGGCTCGACCTCCAGCACCTCGGCCCGGTAATCGGCCAAATCCTCGGCCCCCATGGTGTTGCCGCCGGCCTGGAGGCCAGCGATCAACGCGGCCGCGATCTCGCCCTCGTAGAAGTCGCGCGGGCCGACCTCGGCCAGGCGCCCGAGCGTCGCGGCCAGCTTGCCGAGGCGGATCGACGGCGGCGCGCCGCCCCATTCGCCGACCGGCGGAAAGCCCGAGGGCAGGTAGACCCGGCGGCTCTCGTCGTGGCGGTTCAACAGCTCGGCGCCGGTCGCGATCTTCAGGGTCGCGTACCAGTCGACCGCTAGCCCCGCCTCGGCGAGGAGAATTGCGGGCTCGAGGGATTCGGCCCAGCTCCGCGTGCCGAAGCTCTCCAAGGCCAAGGCCAGGCCGGCGACATAGCCCGGCACGGCGATCGAGTGATAGCCCTGGATGTTGCGATCCTCGACCACCGCCGGCCAGCCGAAGAGCTCGCCCGCCGTCCCGCCGGTGAGCGGATAGCTCGCCGGATCGAGCCCCCGGGGCGCCACCATGGGGAAGGCGACGGCCCGCGTCTTGCCCGTAGCCGCCTCGAACACCAGCATGAAGCCGCCGCCACCGAGGCCGCTCATCCACGGCTCCACCGTGGAGATGGCGAGGCCCGCCGCGACCGCCGCATCGACCGCGTTGCCGCCCTCGGCCAGGACCCGGGCGCCGATGTCGGAGGCGATGTGGTGCTGGCTCGCCACCAGACCATCGGCGCATTCCACGGCGGGCTTGGTGACGTTCCAGGTCTCGATCGGATAGACGTTGGGCATGGCTCGATTTCCCGGTTTGGCCGCGGAGGGCTCAGCCGAAGAGGCGGTGGCTGGCGATCCGCGCGCCCTCGCAAAGCGCTTCGAGCTTGGCCCAGACCACGTCCTCGGCGGTGAAGGTATCGCCGGCCAAGGTGGCGAAGCCACAGTCGGTGCCGGCGACGAGGCGGGCGGGATCGCCGAGGGCCCTGGCGGCCCGCTCGATCCGCTCCGCCACCACCATGGGATGTTCGACATAGTTGTTGGTGGTCTCGATCACGCCCGAGATCAGCAGCATCTCGTCGGGCAGCGGCTGCTCGCGCAGCACCTCGATCTCGTGGGCGTGGCGGGGGTTGGCGAAGGGTAGCGAGATCGCGCCCACCTCGGCCTGGTACATGATGTCGATGACGTCGCCCACGGCGACGTCGTGGAGGTGCGGGCCGTCGCGATTGCCCCAACAGGCATGGAGGCGCACCCGGTCGGCCGGAATGCCCTCCAATGCCTCGTTCAAGGCATCGATATGCATCTCGATCTGGGCCCGGAAGGCAGCGAGCGTCTCGGCCTGGAAATAGCCCGCCCGCTCCATCGCGAGGTCGGGGGAATCGATCTGCAGGACGAAGCCCTGCTCGACGATATGGCGGTATTCTCGGCCAAGGCCCCGCGCCAGCGCCCGGACGTAGGCTTCGTGGCTATCGTAGTGGCGGTTCATCATCGCCGTCGCCGCGAAGCCGGGCGAGACCGAGGTCATGAAGGTCTCGACGAAGTCGTCGTCGCGCCCCGCGAGGCCGGCCTTGAAGTCGTCGCATTCCCTGGTGACGCCCGAGAGGTCGTCATAGCTCACTTCGCCGATCGCTTGGGGAAAGGCGTAGGGGTTGAGCCGGCGCCGGCCGCTCCGGCCCAGGTTCTCGAACCAGATCGGGAACGATTGGGCATCGAGCGGCAGGGGCCGTGCCTGCTCGCCTCCGGGCCCGAAACCCCGCATTCTGGAGGCGATGTAGGAGACGAAGCTCGCCCGCTCCATCTCGCCGTCGTTGGCGATGTCGATGCCGCACTCGCCCTGGCGGGCGATCACCCGCTCGATCGCCGCGCGCACCGCCGCCTCGAAGGTGGCCGCGTCGAGTGCGCCGCCCTCCTCGCGGGCGACGATCAGGTCCGCGAGCCCCTCGCCCCGGGGCAGGCTGCCGACATGGGTGGTGAGGATCCGCTGCTCGCTCCGGCGCATCGCTTAGCCGTGCGGGACCAGGATCTGGCGCACGGTGGCGCCGTCGTCCAGCAGATCGAAGCCGGCGTTCACGTCCTCGAAGCCCACCTTGCGGTCGATCAAGCGATCCACCGGCAGCCGGCCTTGGAGGTAGAGATCGATATAGCGGGGAATATCGCGCACCGGCACGCAGCTTCCCATGTAGCTGCCCTGGATGGCCTTCTCGTCGCTGACGATCTCGCTCGGCAAAAAGGCGAAGCTGGCGGTCTT
The DNA here is from genome assembly GCA_965225945.1 of Alphaproteobacteria bacterium. GTDB lineage: Bacteria > Pseudomonadota > Alphaproteobacteria > JASLMY01. The sequence goes on from CBDDBZ010000035.1 coordinate 208,162, forward strand.
GGGCGCCAGGCCCGCGACCACCACCGTGCCGCCGCGACGGAGCGACTTGTACGCCGTCTCCAGGGCCGGCACCGCGCCCGCGAGCTCGAAGGCATAATCGACGCCGCCGCCCGACAATTCGAGGATCTGCTCGACGTGGTCCACTTCCCGCGCGTCGACCGTCGCGTGCGCGCCGAGCTGGCGGGCGAGGCCGAGTTTGGCCGGATTGAGGTCGACCGCGATCACCTGCTCGGCGCCGCCGACCAAGGCCCCCATCAGGCCGCTCAAGCCGACGCCGCCCAGGCCCACCACGCAGACCTTGTCGCCGGGCCTGATCCGGGCCGTGTTCAGCACCGCGCCGACCCCGGTCATCACCGCGCAGCCGAACAGGCAGGCGTCGTCCATCGCGATGTCGGCCTCGACGCGGACCGCAGAGCCGCGATCGATCACCGCGTATTCGGCGAAGCAGGAGAGGCCGGAATGGTGGTTTGAGGGCTTGCCGTCGGCGTCCTTCAGACGTTTCCCGCCGCCCATCAGCTCGCCCTTGGCGCGGGCCGCCGCGTGGCCCTCGCAGACCTGTGGCCGGCCCTCGAGGCAAGCCCGGCAGCGCCCGCAGGCGGCGCCGAACTGGAACACTATCTTGTCGCCCGGTCCCATGTCGCGGATGGCGGGGCCGATCTCGACCACCTCGCCGGCGCCCTCGTGGCCCAGCACCAGCGGCATCGGCTGCGGCCGGGCGCCGTTCATCACGCTCAGATCGGAATGGCAGAGCCCGCCGCCCGCGATCCTGACCAGCAGCTCGCCGGGGCCCGGCGGGTCCAGCTCGACCTCCTCGATGCTGATCGGCCGGCTCTCCGCGAAGGGCCGCGGGGCATCGGTCCGGCGCAGCACGGCGGCGGTCATCTTCATGGCGTCTGTTCCTCGGTTCGCGATGATCTCGGCGGCCATTGAGCGCCACCGGCGCCCACCCGGTCAAGCGCGCGCGAGTTCTACGAATCGCGGCGATGAATCGATCGATCTCGGCTTCGCTGTTGTAATACCGGTGAGCCTATGAACTGACCTGTCCGCCACAACGGATGTCATCGCGAGCGAAGCGTGGCGATCCAGAGCCACGCGAAAGATGTCGACGTATCCGGGCGGCTTCGAAGCCGCCTGGATCGCCACGGCGCAGCACCTCGCGATTGACGGCGGTGCGAGCTGCCGGCGAGGAGTCGAATCATCGGATCGACAGGTTAATGGCACCAGCCCTTCCCGCCTTCGATGGTGAGCGAGGTGCCGGGGGCTGTAAAGGCTGAGCCTTCGGCTCCCCGCTACGCGGCTTCGACCTTGACAGCCCCCGTCCCCTCACTCCCACGCTCCGCCATGAGAAGTATGGGGGAGAGGAGGCCATCGTGTTCCCTCGACCTCGATCCCGCCGGATAACCGCTATCGCATATCCTTTCCTTACCCCCGCTCCACGCCATTGTCGGCATGGCGGAGCAAGAAAGGTGAGCGACGCCGCCAGTCAAGGCCGGAGCCGCGTAGCGGTGGCCCGTAGGGCCAGCCTTTACTTGTGGTGGCGCTCACCGGATCATCGAGCCTGCCATCGAGGGCGGAAATACGACCAACGTCGCGAACCGAAAAACCCCCGGACACGCGAGCCTTCTTCCCCTCCGAATGGTGCCACGACCCGCGCATCGCGGGACCGGTTTAGCCTCTCGCGGCCGCGCCAAAACGTCAAAGTGCCGGGCGCGCGGCCTTGGCTCGCCACGCCTCGCCCGGCCCGACGACTCATGCGGCCGTTGGCTCCGTTCATAGGCTCGCCGGTATAATAGTGGACGCCCAGCCGGTTGATCGGCTCCAGGCCGCGCCGTTCCTTGCTGTGATTGTCGTCGACGATGACCGCCAGCGACCGCTTCATCTCCGCAGCCGTCAGCACCTTGGCCTGCTACATCTCGAAATCTCATCCAATCTCGCCAACCATCGGAAACCGTTATATTTTCGTAACTACCCAGGTCTGATTGGCCCGAGCGTTTGTATGTGAGGGATCGTGGGGGTCCGGGCTGGTAGCGGTGCCGGTGTTCTCAGAGGCGCAGTTGGGGGATTAGTTGCATCGGATCGGGATGCACCAGGGTCTGGAGGACGTTCCAGCCTTGCTTTCGGGCGGTGGCGATGACGGCACGCATTCTGGCGAAGTTGTAGGCACCCCTCTCGGAGCGGAAGCCACCGGAGATCTTCTGGCGCAGCTTGGCCATTCGGAGGTCACGTTCGGCCTCATTGTTCGTAAACGGCGTGCGCGGGTCGGTGAGGAATCGCAGGCATCCCTCCTTGTGCTTGCGGAGGCGGAGCGCGAGGTTATGACCGATGCGGCGTTTCTTTCGTCCGCGCTTGCCGGTCCGGAGCGGCGGCTGCGCCTCGTGGAAGGCGATGGCGTGGTCGAGGATGCGGGCCCAGGCCCGCGAGATCCGGGCCACCAGGGAGGCGGGCACGTCGCGGCCGTTCTCACGGGAGAAGCGGGTAGCCCTGTGTGCGCGCTCAAGGAGGCGGTGCATGCTCTTTGCCCAGTCTTCCTTCTCGATGTCGATCAGGGCCTGGAGTTCGCGCAGGTGATGGGCGTTGCAGGCGCCGTGGCGCACGCCCTTGAGGGTGAAGTAGGCGGCGTAATCGTCATGGATGAGGATGCCTTCGAGGTCCTTTTCGACATCGCCGCGTCCCGCGCCGATGCGCAGGACGGTCAGGAATGGGGTGCACAGCACGTGGAGCCAGCGGGTACGGGCGGCGATCCGCAGGCCGGTTTCGTCGAGGTGCTTGACCGGGACCGCTGTGCGGATCACGTCTGCGACATGGGCGAGGAAGGGCTCGAAGCGCCTGGCGATTCGCCGGCCCATGGCGGTGATCGTGGCTGTGGAGATGGACACTGCGAAGAGGTCGCTCATGAGTTCGGCCAAGCGCTTCTCGGGAACGAACTGGGCGTACAGCAGGTAGCTCACCCAGGCGGTGATGCGTGGCCCGTACTGGACCGGGGCGGTCACGCCGTCCGGGAAGACGGCTCCTGTCACGGTGGCGCAGGCGCCGCAGAGGCAGCGATGGGCGCGGTGTTCGGTGACCTCCAGGGGGCGTGGCTCGGGCACATCGAAGACCTGTCGACAGACGGGCGCGCGGTGACGGTCGGCGTCCGACAGCGGTGCGCCGCAGCCCGAACAGGCGGAGGGGTCATGATCCACAACATGGTCCGGGCTCTCGGTCCGCGCCAGCGTCGTTCCCTTGTGGCCCGGCTGGCCGCCGCTTGGCCTGCCGGACTTGCCGCGCTGGCTTCGGGTGCGCCTCTGGGTTCCGCTCTTCTTGCGCAGGCCGTCGCTGGCGGGCGGCTTGCTGCTGGTGGTGCTGTCAAGCGCCGCGCTCCGCTCGAGCTCGGCGATGCGGTCCCGCAGGGTCGCGTTCTCCCGCTCGAGCGCGGCATTCTCCCGGACGAGCGCCGTGGCCAGGCGCAACAGCCCCTGGCCCCATTCCCGGAAGGCCTTGACGACTGTGATTGCGAAGGATGAGGGGTCAAGAAGATCTTGCAGGCACGCGAAGGCCTCGTCATGGGCGGCGAGGTCCTCGTGCCAGCGCGACAGCGTCACGGGTCCTCGGCATCGACGGCCATCATGGCGGCCAGCACCGCGAGGCGTTCGCCCGCCGGCAAGGCCTTGTAACGCCGGCCCCAGTTGGCCGCCTTACGCTTGATGCGCTGGCGGTCGGTGAAGTTCCGGCCTGCGTAGCTCGCCCAATGCACCCGGTCGGGCGCGAAGTTGAACCACACGACCTCGGTCCGCACCTGGGCCTGGGTCGTCACCTGCAGCGCCAGACTGCGCCAGCCCGCCAGCATCTCGTCATAGAGCGCCGAGGGATGGCCCGAGACCATCACCTGGCAGGGCAGATCCTTGAGCAGGTCCAGGAGCGCGACATGGTCGACCTCCTCGTAGTCGAAGCGATAGCGCCGTGCCGAACGGCGGGTCGCGTGCAGATAGGGGGGATCGCTGTAGACCAGCTCCGGGCCCAGAAACGGGAACGAGGCCAAAAAGGCATGGGCACAGCCATGCACCAACTCGACCGGGTAGTCACAGGCAAAGGCCTCGAGCGCCTGCGCATCGCGGTCGATGCCGATCGAGCGCACGCCCGTTGGCTTGCGCTTCATCAGCGCACCGCCCCCCAGGTGGCTCTCGATGTAAACGCTGTGCGGCGGCATCAGCGCAATCAGCGCCTGGCACAGACCGCTCGTCGCCTTCGACCCAAAATATTCCACGCGCCGCTCCCGTCACACGAGAGCGCAACCCATAGACGCCCGATTCTATGGAGTCAAGAGACGATCAACGACGCGGCGGCGGAAACCCGGCCCCGGCGACCACCTACATCATCCTCTCGCGGTCAGGAGCGGGGTACCTGGGTAGTTACATATTTTCTAGCCTGTATGAAGCCGATCGGTAAGGTGAAGCCCGATGTTTCTGCGGGTTCGAGCCGGAATGTAAGGAAAAGTAACTTTCCTTATCTTCCGGCAATGTCTGTTTTCCCAGGACTTCGTCTGATGTAGCCTCATGTGCGGACGTTCCATTAGGGAGTGCTAAACGGAGATTCATGACCCATTTGTCACATTCGACAGAATGGTGGAGCCGCACTTGCCGCCGTGCTAAACTCTCGCCTTGGAGGTTGGGGAGCGCGCATGGCGGAGGGGGAAGTTACCCGCAGGCTAACGACAATTGTGGCAGCTGATGTTGCCGGCTATAGCCGATTGACCGGAGTCGACGAGGAAGCAACGCTCGCCTCCCTTCGTGCTCATCGGATCGAACTTATCGACCCCAAAATTGCCGAGTACAAAGGCCGCATTGCCAACACCGCCGGCGATAGCCTGTTGATCGAGTTTCCGAGTGTGGTCGAAGCCTTGCGTTGTGTCATCGATATCCAACGCGGCATAGCGGTACGCAATGCTGAGATTCCAGGTAACTGCCCAGGTACATGGTGGCCTTTTAGGCGGCGTGGAGACGCTCGATCAGGGTTTCGGGATTTTCCATGAGCGCCTGGATGATGTTCCAGCCCTGTTTTCTGGCGGTCGAGATGAAGCCGCGGACGGTGGCAAAGTCTTCGGCGCCTTTCTGGCTGCGGAAGCCGCCGGAGATTTTCTGCTTGACCTTCATCATGCGCCCGTCCTGCTCGGCCTGATTGTTGGTGAACGGCACGGCGAAATTGATGAGGAAGCGCAGCGCGTCTTCCTTGTGTGTCTGAAGGCGCCGGAGAAGGTTGTGCCCGGTGCGGCGCGGCTTGCTTCCCCGGCGCTTGGCCTTGCTCGATCTGGGCGCAAGAGGAGGTTGTGCCTCGTGAAAGGCGATGCCCTCGGCCGTGATCGCGTCGTAACACCCTCGGAAGCGCTCGACGAGGCCTGGTTTCAGCGCCACGCCCCGCTCCCGGGCGAGATTTACCGCGTGGCAGGCGCGGCGCAATAGTCTCTGCATCTTGCGTGCCCAGCCCTCCTTCTCGATCTCGATCAGGGCTTGCAACTCGCGCAGGTGATGGGCGTTGCACAGCGCGTGCCGTACGCCCTCCATCGTAAAGTACGGCTTCCAGTGGTCATGGACGACGATGCCGCCGACTCCGCCGAGCAGGCTGCCGCGTCGCTCCGAGACCCGATAGAAGGTCAACCGCGCGGTCGAGGCGACGTGCAACCATTGGGTCCGCCCGGCGATCCGCAAGCCGGTCTCGTCCATGTGCTTGACCGGCGCCGATTTCACCAGTTCGCGGATCACATCGACGACGCCTTGGACGGACTCGGCGCTGTTCCCGCCCATCCGCGCGAGGCTCGCCGGAGACAGTTCCGCCCCGAACAGATCCTTCATCAATTCAGCCAGGCGGTCCTCGGGCAGGAGTTGGTAGTGCGACAGGTAGACCACCATGGCTCCGATCCGAGCGCCGTATTGAACCGGGCCGGTGATGGCGACGGGAAAAGAAGCCCGAGTGTACGTGCCGCAATGCCCGCAACGGCAGCGATGCGCCCGATGCTCCGTGACCACCAGGGGCCGGGGCTCGGGTAGATCGAAAACCTGGCGGGCCCCATGGCCGGTAGCCATATCCGGCGTCAATCCCGAACCACACCACTGGCACGTCTCGGGATCGTCCCTATCCGGTTAAGGCAGGCAGCGCTCCCTGCGATTGTATACCGTCGACCAGTTCCCTTTAGGTGATGGTCGGTCGGGTCATGGCGCGGTGCAACACGAAATCGGCAAGGTCGAAGATGCGTTTGCGCCGGTTGAAGCGGTAGTTCCATTCCCGGACGTAGCGCGGCAAATGCTTGGCGCTCACCCCGTGGTAGGTTCCGTTGAGCCACGTCTTCACGTTGGAAAACAGGACATGGACGACCGGCATGAGCTGCTCGGCGTTCTTGCCTTGGCCTTGAACGACGGGCTGGTGGCGATAAGTATCGCCAAGCTTGGCGTAACTCTTGAAAGCGTCGCTGTCGAGGCGGCTTCCCGGCTTCACCGAGGCGCGCACGAAGTCGCCCAACTCACGGGCGGTGGCCTCGGGCAGGATGGCGAGCCGCGCGGCGCCGGCGGCGAAGCCGCTCCCCTTGATGCCCTTGCCCGACCCGACCGGCCACTTCTCGACCGCCATCACCAACAGGCTCTTGTTCGGGTTGGAAAGCCCGCGCCCCCGGCTCTCCGGCTTGCCCCGCCCGCCGTAATAGCTCTCGTCGACCTCGACCAAGCCCTCCAGCGGGAACTCCGGGCGCTCCGTCAGGGCATGGCGCAGCTTGTGGGCCATCAGCCAGGCGGTGTCGTAGCGCAGGCTCAACTCTCGCGACAGAAACAGCGCCGAGACCCCGCGCTTGTCGCGCCCCATCCACCACGCCGCCAGGAACCATTTGCGCAACGGTGTGCGGGTGCGGTGGAAGACCGTGCCCGCGGTCACCGATTCCTGATGGCCGCAACCGGCGCATTCGAAGACCCGCGGCCGCGTCTTCAATTGGTAGTTCCGCCTCTCGCCGCAACGCGCGCAGACGTAGCCTTGCGGCCAGCGCAGCCGAGCCAGCGCCTCGATGCAGTCCGCCTCCGATCCATGGCGTTCGAGGAACTCCAATATCCCGCTCATCGAATAGTCCTCCAAAAGCTCCAGCCGATGCGATCAGCCTACACCTCTATGGAGAACATATCAAGAACATTCGGAGCCCATCCTGCTTTAACCAGATAGGGACGCTCGGGATAATGGTCGACGGTGGCGTCGGGATCGGCGACTTGGCGCAGGGTCTCGCCCTTGTGGCCCTTTTGCCCGCCCGGCTTGCGGGCCGATTTCTTACGGAGGCTCCTGGTGCGCTTCTTTTTACCCGCCGGTGGCTTGTTCAATCCATCGCTCGACGGTGGCTTGCCGCTGTTCGTGCTGTTCAGGCCAAGCCGGCGCTCGAGTTCACCAAGCCGGAGTTCGAACTCGGCGAGCCGCGACCCTTGGGCCAGCACCACATCGATCAGCTCGTCTTTCGACAAAAAGGCAAGAACATCCCTATCCATCGAATCCTTAGAATCGACCAACCACCCTCTGTCAAACGAAATCTAGGCCGTCAGCGCCCCAAACCCACAAAATCTGCCCCCAGAGACCCAATCCGCAGCCTCATCGAAATCAGCTACCTGGGCAGTTACGATTCCAGAAGATCGGCGCGTTGAGTTTCGCGTCGGCATAAATCTCGGCGATGTCGTCGAACAGGATGGCGACCTGCTTGGTGACGGCGTCAATGTCGCGGCCCGGTTGGAAGGCTTGGCGGAACCCGGTGGCGTCTGCCTCTCCCGGGCCGCGCGCGATCAGGTCCGCGACCGGGTGGATATTGAACTCGAAGACCTGGGCGAGGTCGAGGTCAAGAACATTGCGAGGCCGGTCAGGGTTTTCCGGGTTCTTGCCGAAGGCGAGATTGCACCGCAGCGACCAGCCGGCTCCGGAAAACAATGGCCGATCGCAGTCGCCGTGATCATCGTCGCTGCAATTGTTGGTGTCGGGATTTGGTGGTGGTTGCCCTGGGTCGAGCGGGTGGCGCCAGCGCGGCCGGACCGGTATGCCCATATGCTGCCTGACAAACCTTCGATCGCCATCTTGCCATTTGAAAACCTCTCCAGCGACCCACAACAAGATTATTTTGCCGATGGGTTTACCGAGGACGTGATCACCAACGTCGCGCAGTCCAAGGAAATCTTCGTCATCGCGCGCAATTCCACGTTTGCGTACAAGGGACGCGCGGTGAAGATACAGCAGGTCGCCGAGGAACTTGGGGTTCGTTACGTTCTCGAAGGGTCGGTGAGACGGATTGGCGAGAAGATGCGAATTACCGCGCAGTTGATCGACGCCACCAGCGGCACTCATGTTTGGGCGAAGCGATACGATGAACCGATCGGCAAGGTTTTCGATGTCCAAGACGAGCTGAGTCGAGAAATTGCCGGCACGCTTGTAACGAATATCCGCGCAGCCGATCTTGCCAAAGCGTCGCAAAAGCGCCCCAAGGACCTTACCGCATATGACTATGTACTTCAGGCTCGCGCCCGATGGGATGCGCCTGGGAAGGGCGCTAAAATGGAGGCGCGTGCGGTGGCCGAGCAAGCCATCGCCATCGATCCCAACTACGCGCCCGCCTACGCAATTCTCGGAACTACGTTTAACAGTGCCTACATAGTTCAATGGGAAGGACCGGAAGCGCTCGATCGTGCCTATGAGGCGGCGCGCAAGGCCGTCGAGCTGGATCCGCTGTCATCGGCAGCTCACGAGGTGCTGGGGCGCGTACTTCTGCGACGCGAACAACATGCCGCTGCTGTTGACGCCATCGAGAGGTCGATAGCACTCAACCCGAACCGAGCGGATCACTATGCCAGTCTCGCCGATGTGCTGACATTCGCCAACCGGCCGGGAGAAGCAATTGATTTTCTGAAAAAGGCAATGCGCCTCGATCCGTTTATCCTCCCCGCCATAATATGTACCTCGGCCGGGCCTATTATTTTTCAAAGCAGTACGATAAGGCCATGACAGAGCTCAAGACTTGCGCGGCGCGTGCGCCAAAGTTTCGTCCTTGCTACATGTTCCTGGCGCCGACCTACGTAGAGCTTAACCGGCAAGAAGATGCAAGGCACACTGTGGCAACGCTGCTCACAATCGCACCGAAGTTCTCAATCAGGAAATCCGTGAAAAATCACTTACCATTCGTTCCGGTGGCGATGAAATTTTACATTGACGGGCTTCGCAAGGCCGGCGTACCTGACCGTCCCCCGCTCATGCTACCCGACTAACCCTCGATCGTGGTGCTGCCGTTCCAGAATATGTCTGGTGATCCGGAGCAGGCTTATATCGCCGACGGCATGGCCGAAGACATCATCACCGATCGTAACTGCCCAGGTAGCTGATTTCGCTGGGGCTGGGGATTGGGGCTGTGGGGGCAGATTTTGTGGGTTTGAGGCTCTGGCGGCCTAGATGTCGTTTGACAAGAGGTGAAGGAACGATTCTAAGGATTCGATGGATAGGGATGCTCTTGCCTTTTTGTCGAAAGACGACCTGATCGATGTGGTGCTGGCCCAAGGGTTTCGGCTCGCCGAGCTCGAAGACCGGCTTGGTGAACTCGAGCGCCGGCTTGGCCTGAACAGCACGAACAGCGGCAAGCCGCCCTCCAGCGATGGATTGAACCTTGCCTATCCGGTTATCACCCACACCCACTATATGTAGTGTGCACCCATTTTCCTGAGTAAAGCTCGGTGCAGGTCGAAGCGGAGATATCTCCGGCGATGCCGAGCAGGGACTCGGACGGCATTGTAGCGCCTTTTAGGCGACACTTTAGCGTGGTGGAAATCCTAATCATTGAGTCGGATTTGGCAAAACGCCACGTTGCATAAAGGACCGTCACTTCATTGAAATTTATCTGAAATCGGAGGTGAACGACACCGATGGAATATTCCAGGAAATCAGAGCTTCATTGAATTGTAGGATTCGAGTGCCGGATTATTCACAAATAGCTCTGTGAACTGGTTTTCAAGTTCGCTCAATACGTCATATGAAGTAAACGGATTGAGGATCACGTTCTTGCGTGTCGCTTCGTCTTCGCTGCGACTCAAAACGCGCAGGAGACTAACAGGCGCGGACGGGTTCTTCGCAACGATTCGTGCCAGCGCGTCGCTTTCTTCGACTAGTGCCGTCAATCGCTCAGACGATGTCGTTTCATCAGCAGCTTCCCGTCTGGCCGTGGGTTTCTTCGTTTTTCCCTTGGTCGCCACCGTTCCGTCCCCCGATGTTAAGTACGTGACGTGAATTAAACTCCGGTTCGGTTTTCAGAACAATCAAGAATTAGCCGGATCGCCTCCTCAATGCGCCTGCGCCGGCCCTTGCCTGCAGTCCAAGGAGACACACTACATATAGTGGGTGTGGGTGATAACCGGATAGGCAAGGATTGAACAAGCCGCCGGCGGGGAAGAAGAAGCGACGCACCGGGAGCCTTCGCGGGAAATCGGGCTGCAAGCCGGGCGGGCAGAAGGGCCACAAGGGCGAGACCCTGCGTCAGGTCGCCGATCCCGACGCCACCGTCGATCATTATCCCGAGACGTGCCGGCGGTGTGGTTCGGGATTGACGCCGGACATGGCCAGCGGCCATGGCGTGCGGCAGGATTTCGACCTGCCCAAGCCCCGGCCCCTGGTGGTCACGGAGCATCGGGCGCATCGCTGCCGTTGCGGGCGTTGCGGCACGCAAACCCGAGCTTCCTTTCCCGACGGCGTCACCGGCCCGGTCCAGTACGGCGCTCGGATCGGAGCCATGGTGGTCTACCTGTCGCACTACCAGCTCCTGCCCGAGGATCGCCTGGCTGAATTGATGAAGGACCTGTTCGGGGCGGAACTGTCTCCGGCGAGCATCGCGCGGATGGGCCGGAATAGCGCCGGGGCCGTCCGAGGCGTCGTCGATGTGATCCGCGAGTTGGTGAAATCGGCGCCGGTCAAGCACATGGACGAGACCGGGTTCCGGGTTGGTGGACGGGGTCAATGGTTGCACGTCGCCTCGACGGCCCTGTTGACCTTCTACCGGGTCTCGGAGCGACGTGGCGGCCTGCTTGCCGGCGTCGGCGGCATCGTCGTCCACGACCACTGGAAGCCGTACTTCACGATGGAGGGCGTGCGGCACGCACTGTGCAACGCCCATCACCTGCGCGAGCTACAAGCCCTGATCGAGATCGAGAAGGAGGGCTGGGCGGGCAAGATGCAGAGGCTATTGCGCCGCGCCTGCCACGCGGTAAATCTCGCCCGGGAGCGGGGGGTGGTGCTGAAGCCGAGCCTCATCGAGCGTTTTCGACGTTGTTGGGACGTCATCACGGCCGAGGGCATCGCCTTTCACGAGGCCCAACCTCCTCTTGCGCTCAAACCGGCCGAGGGCAAGGCCAAGCGCCGGGGACGCAAGCCGCGCCGCACCGGGCATAACCTTCTGCTACGCCTTCAGGCTCATAAGGAAGATGCGCTGCGCTTCCTCACCGATTTCGCCGTGCCGTTCACCAACAATCAGGCCGAGCAGGACGGGCGCATGATGAAGGTCAAGCAGAAAATCTCGGGCGGCTTCCGCAGCCAGAAGGGCGCCGAAGACTTCGCCACCGTCCGCGGCTTCATCTCGACCGCCAGAAAACAGGGCTGGAACATCATCCAGGCGCTCATGGAAAATCCCGAAACCCTGATCGAGCGTCTCCACGCCGCCTAAAAGGCCACCATGTACCTGGGCAGTTACCTTTCCTTATCTTCCGGCACTGTCTGTTTTCCCAGGACTTCGTCTGATGTAGCCTCATGTGCGGACGTTCCATTAGGGAGTGCTGAACGGAGATTCATGACCCATTTTCACCGTTGGTGCCCGTGGTAAAGGGATGGATACGACCACGCTAAAATGTTGATCCGCTAGGGTCGGAGAACAGGCACTCAGCGTCAAGATCATCCCGCAACCTGATCACCGCCCCTACCGCCGGCCTCCTCAATCCCAAATCACCAGAATTGAACTTCTACTTCGAGGCACTGGCGCGGCTTTCGCGGCGCTATTTCAACTCGACCGCATAATTTTCGATCGGGGGCGTAGTGTCGACGAGGCCCTTTGCCTTGAGGAAGGCGGCAAAGACTTTGTAGCGGCGACGGTCCAGCGCGCCCGGCCGGAGCGCGAAGCGCGGTAGGGTGTCCCGCCAGGCGCGCCGGTTCAGATCGTCGTCAAGCTGCTTGCGCCCTTTGATGAAGAGCTTCCACGACTCTTCCGGATGGTTGACGAGATACTGCACCCCCTTCTCCAGGGCCGCGACGAAGGCGGCGATCCGCGACGCCGCGACATCCTTTCGGTTGGCGACGACGATCAACTCGTCGTAGGCGGGCACGCCCTCCTCCTCGACGTAGAAGGCCCGGCCGGGGTGACCCAGGATGTCGAGCTGGTTGAGTTCGAAGTTTCGGTAGGCGCCGATCACCGCATCGACATTGCCCGAGACCAGGGCGGGCGAGAGGGAGAAGTTGACGTTAACCAGCTTCACGTCGTCGAGCCCGAGGCCGTGCTTCTCCAACATTGTACCGAGCAGAGCGTCCTCGAAGCCGCCGATAGAGTAGCCGACCGTGCGTCCCTTGAGGTCCGCGATCGACTTGATCGGGCCCTCGCGCAACACGACCAGGGAGTTGAGCGGCGTCGCAATCAGTGTCGCGACGCGGACGAGCGGCAGGCCGCGATCGACCTGCATGTGGAGCTGCGGCTGGTAGGTAATGGCGAGGTCCGCCTTGCCGGCGGCGACGAGCTTCGGCGGATTGTTCGGGTCTGCCGGCGCCTTGAAATCGACCTCCAGACCGGCGGCCTTGAAATATCCCCGCTCAAGCGCGACATAGAGCGGCCCGTGGTCCGGGTTGATGAACCAGTCGAGCAGGACGATAAGTTTTTCCGCCGCGGCCGCCGGCGTCGTGGCGGCGAGGGACAGAGCGGCGAGCGCCGCGAACAGGGATTTCCTCATCTCGTATCCTCCTCGGCAAGGGTTTCCGGCTGCCACGGCACCATCCACCGGACGGCCGCATCGACGGCGAAGTAGAAAGCGCAGGCGAAGATCGCGAGCACGAAGAGCGCCGCGAACATCAGGTCGGTTTGCACGCGGGCGTTTGCGTGCAGCATCAGGTAGCCGAGTCCGGCGCTGGAGCCGACCCACTCGCCGACCACGGCGCCGATCGGCGCAACGACGGCGGCGACACGGAGGCCGGAGCCGAGCGCCGGCAGGGCGGCGGGCCCCCGGATGCGACGGAGTTCGGCCCAAGGCGAGGCGTTCATCACGCGGGCGAGGTCGATCCAGCCGGGCTGGGTGCGGCGCAGCCCGTCGTGGAAGGCGGAGGTGACCGGGAAATAGATGATCAGGACGGCCATGGCGATCTTCGATTCCATGCCGTAGCCGAGCCAAAGCGTCAGCACCGGCGCTAGCGCGAAGACGGGCACGGCTTGGCTCACCACCAGTACCGGGAGCAGCCAGCGCCGGGCCGGGCGGAAATAGCTCATGGAGAGCGCGCTCACCACCCCGACGAGAGCACCGATGGCGAATCCGGCGAGGATCTCGATCACCGTGGTCGCCGTGTTCTCCAGGATCAGGGCGAAACTCGACAGCAGCGCCGCCAGCACCGCCATCGGGCCCGGCAGGATATAGAAAGGGACCCCGGTTGCTAGGACCAGGGCCTGCCAGAGGCCGAGTAGGCCGGCGAGGACGATGAGGGGCCGGGCGAGGCGGGCAAGGTGCGGGTGGTCGGTCACGTGGCGCCCTCCGCCGCCGCCGCGCTCAGTTGGCCGAACAGCCGCGCTTGCTCCTCGATCACCGCCGCGTCGTCGGCTGGCCGGGGCGCCGGCCCGGCGGGGCGGAGCGGCGGGCCGAGCCGCGCCGGCAGACCCGTCATCACATGGACAGCGTGGCCGAGTCGGAGCGCCTCCATTGGATCGTGGGTGACCAGCAAAACGGTGCGGCCGGCGAGCAGCCGGGCGGCGAGATCCTGCAGCAGCAACCGGGTGATGGCGTCGAGAGCGGAGAAGGGCTCGTCCATCAGCACGATCGGGCGGTCTTCGATCAGGGTGCGGGCGAGCGCCGCGCGCTGACGCATGCCGCCCGAGCATGCAGCGGGCAACAGATCCCGGGCCTCGGCAAGTCCGGCCTCGGCCAAGAGGGCGTCGGCCCGAGCCCGGCTGGGCCCGTCGAGGGTCCCCCGCAACCGCGCGCCGAGCAGCACGTTCTCGTGGAGCGACAGCCAGGGCAGCAGCAGGTCTTGCTGTGCCATGTAGGCGATTCGCCCGGCGGCCGGCGCGCCGTCGTCGCAGGCGACGGCCCCCTCAGCCCGATCCTCGAGCCCGGCGACGAGGCGCAGCAGCATCGTCTTGCCGACCCCGCTCGGCCCGAGCAGACATGTCCATTGACCCGCTTCCAACCTAAGGTCGAGGCCGTCGAAGAGCACCCGGTCGCCATGGGTAAGCCGGGCACCGCGCACAGCGATGCCGGGGGGCGATAGGACTTCGGCGGAGACGGAAATGGCGGACATCGGGCTCACTGATCCCTTCGCCGGCATAACCCGGATCAGGTTCCAGGGGTCGTCCGTAACGGGACCTCTCAGCCGGCCGATCCGGCTCCCCCCAGTGGTTCTCGTCGTAATATGCTCGGGCGGGTCGATGATGGCAAGGTCGGAGGGATACGGTGCGAAGCCGGATAAGTTCTGGGGCTATATGCCGCGCAGCCTACGTCTGGCGGACTGCACCGAGACGCGGAGGTCGGCCGCGACATGGTTCACAGCCGATCCAACCATTGCCGTCGGCTTCGCAATTCCGCACGGGCGGACAAGCGACGTAGCAGGTAGACGAAGCGCCAACCGTCTCCTTTGATGCCAACTCCGCATCAAACCAAGTCATGGCGATGCACACGACGTATCATCCATAGGGCACCATCAGGTCCCCGTGTCCGGCAACAACAAGGACGACAAACAAAAGATCGATGAGGCTTGGAAGTTTACAACGGGGAGCGAAAGTCGGCATTTCGCCAGCTTGACTTCCGTTTGTGGCTAGCACCGGGCGTGACCGGCACCTCGGCCCGACGGGGGGGCTACCCCCGAAAGCCGACGTTTGAGCCACGATGGCGTCGTTCGGGCCAGAAACATACGTTTCACCAGCCGTGCGGTGGCTGGAGAGTCATTTACTCGACCTTGACGCCGAGCCGCGCGAGCATCTGCTTGGCGCCATCCAGGGTCTTCACTGAATCGGCATGCTTGCCGGAATTGTGCAGGCGCTGGCCTGTGTCCCTCAGTGTCTTGATCGCATTTCGGATGCTCGGATCCAGCCCTGGGTTGGCGGCCAGGGCAGCATCGATCTTCGCGATATCGGTGGGGCATTGGGACGCCATTGCTGGAGTCGAAAGCGCCAATGCAAGGATGGCAGCGGATAGGTAACGGATCATGATCGCCTCCCTGGATGTCTATCGAGAAACTTACTCCCCATCCGCAACCGGACCAAACGTCGCGAATGGAAACGCGGTGTCCACAGCCCCCGCCAGCGGCACGGACCGGCAGCTCACCCAACCGCCCCACGCCCGCCCGGCAGATGCCTGTAGAGCGTCGAGGGCGACACCTTCAACCGCTCCGCCACCTCAACCAGCTGAAGTACGAGGGCCGGACACGAGCGGCATCGCACGCACGGCACGATCGATTGGTGCGCGCCATGTATGCCCGCCCGGTCAAGCGCGCGCGAGTTCTCGAATCGCGGCGATAAATCGATCGATCTCGGCCTCGCTGTTGTAATAATGGACGCCCAGTCGGTTGATCAGCTCCAGGCCGCGCCGTTCCATGTCGATCCGGGTGCTGGCGCGGCCCGAGGTCGAGATGTTGATGCCGTCACGCGCCAGGCTCGCCTTCACCTCGCGGGGATCGCGCGCGCCAACGGAGAAGCCGACGATGCCGGATCGCACCTTGCCCCGATCATGCACCACCACGCCCGGCAGGCCTGAGAGACGGGCGCGGATGTCGCGGGCCAGCGAATCGACCCGGGCGCGGATGGCCTCGAGACCCCACTCGAGCGCGTAGTCGACGGCG
This sequence comes from Alphaproteobacteria bacterium, assembly GCA_965225945.1. Lineage (GTDB taxonomy): Bacteria > Pseudomonadota > Alphaproteobacteria > JASLMY01. The sequence goes on from CBDDBZ010000035.1 coordinate 224,194, forward strand.
ACCCCGAGGCCCAGCTTGCCGGCGACGTAGTTCTCCCAGTTCTCGAAGCGCCGCGCGTCGGGGCGGATCTCGAAATCGTCGCGCGCCGTCCAGGTCGCGGCGTGATTGTCGAGGAAGGGCGGCTCCAGCCGCTCCCCCATTTCGCGGCGGATATAGAGAAACCCCACCCCCCGGGGCCCGCGCAGGAACTTGCGCGAGGTGGCGCTCAACACGTCGCAGCCGATCTCCTGGACGTCGAGCGGCAGCTGCCCGACCGACTGGCAGGCATCGAGGATATAGGGGATTCCGGCGGCGCGCGCGATCCGGCCGATTTCAGCCGCCGGGTTGATCAGGCCGCCGCTGGTGGGCGCGTGGGTGATCGAGATCAGCTTCACCCGCTCGTCGAGCATCGCCTCGAGGGCAGCGACGTCGATCTGGCCATCTTCGTCGTCGGGCGCCACCACGATCTCCGCCCCGGTGCGCCGCGCGACCTGCAGAAAGGCGATGTAGTTGGAGCCGTATTCGGCGGACCCCGTGACGATCCGCTCGCCGGGCTGAAAAGCCATGGCGTAGAAGGCCATGTCCCAGCCGACCGTCGCGTTCTCGACGATGGCGATCTCGCCGGCGGCGCAGTTGAGCAGGCGGGCGATCGAGTCGTAGCCGCGCTCGATTCGCGCCTCCGCCCGCTCGAAGGCCTCGTAGCCGCCGATCTCCGCCTCCAGCCGCAGGTGATCCACCACCGCGCCGAGCACCGGGCTGGGCATCAGCCCGGCGCCACAATTGTTCAGGTGCGCGACATGGGCGACGCCGGGCGTCTCGCGGCGAGCGCGGGCGAGGTCGATGGCGGTGGTTTCAGACATGGCCCTGAATCCGTTTCGGGCTAAAGCACGCGGGCGAGTGCTCGGAACAGCCGCTCGACGTCCTCCGCGTCGTTGTAGAGATGCGGCGTCACCCTGAGGCTATTCCCGCGCAGGCTCACGAACACGCCGCCCTGGCGCAAGCTCTCCACCACGCCGTCGGGGAAGCCGCCGGGGCAGCGCAGGCCTAGAAAATGGCCGGCGCGCAAGCTGGGATCCGCGGCCTCGAGGCCGAGCGCGCGGGCCCGATCGGTGATCTCGTCGGTCAGCCCGCGCAAGCTCGCCTGGATCGCCGCCGGGTCCCATTCGACCAGCATGCGGAGCGCGCGCTCCGCCATCGGCATCAGGGCGAAGTTGGCGCTCTCGCCGACGTCGTGGCGCCGTGCGCCCGCCTGGAAGTCATCGCGGTAGTCGATCAGGCCGGAGAAATTCTCGGCTCCGCGCCGGGCCATCCAGTTGTGCTCCAGCGGCCGGCCATCCTGGTGCTCGGGCGCGACGTAGGCGAAGCCGATGGAATAGGGCCCCAGCAACCACTTGTAGCAGGCGGCGACGGCGAAGTCGGGCCGTACCTCGGCCACGTCGATGGGCAGCGCGCCGAGCGATTGCGTCAAGTCCAGCACCAGGGCCGCGCCCACCTCGCGGCACCGCCGGCCCACTGCCTGGAGGTTGATCAGGCCGCCGTCGGTCCAGTGGCAATGCGCCGCCGCGACGATTGCCGCATCGGCCCCGATCGCCTCGATGAGCGGCGCCGTCCAGCCGCCCGCCGCCGGCCGCGCCACGGTGGTCACCTCCGCTCCCGCCTCTTCGGCCAGGACCCGCCAGTGATAGACGTTGGAGGGGAACTGGTCGGCCAGCAGCACGATCCGCTGGCCGGCCGCGACGCCCAAGTTGGCCGCGGCGAGCGCGATGCCGTAACTGGCCGAGGGCACGACCGAGATGTCCTCGGCCCCAGCGCCCAGCAGGCGGGCGAAGTGGCCCCGCGCGGCGTCGGTGGTCGCGAAGAAATCCTCCGGCAGGATATTCCAGGGACGGGCCTTTCGGGCGAGGCCGGTCATGCCCGCCTCGAGCACCGGGCGGGCGAGCGGCGACATATAGGCGCAGTTCAGATAGGCGACGTCGCGCGGCAGGTCGAAGAGATGGCGTTGAGAGGGGATCACAGCGATTCTCCCGCGCTCGAAAACGGTCCCGAGACAAACCGAGTCGCGGGCGCTCTGTCAATGCTGGACCGCGCTTCGCCGGCGAATAATCACCGCGACAATCCGCCGGTTGACAGGGCGGGTCACGATTCCAATTATCCCCTGCCCCGCGCCCCGGGCGCGATTGGAATTCGAGGCGGCGAGCCCATGACTTGGACCACCGGGCGACCGAGTGAGCGGCCGGCGAGACCCTACTTTTCCTCGGGTCCCTGCGCCAAACGACCGGGCTGGACGCCGGACGTGCTGGCGGCTGCGCTGCTCGGCCGTTACCACCGTTCGGCCCCGGGCAAGGCGCGCCTCGCCGAGGCGTTGGCGCGGACACGGCAACTGCTGGAAGTCCCCGCAAGCCACCAAATCGCCATCGTGCCGGCCTCCGACACCGGCGCGGTGGAGTTGGCGCTCTGGTCGCTGCTGGGCGCGCGCGGGATCGAGATCCTGGCCTGGGAGAGTTTCGGCCACGGCTGGGTGAGCGACGTCGTCGAGCAGTTGCGGCTGGCTGAAGTCCGGGTGAGCGCGGCCGAGTACGGCCACTTGCCCGATCTCTCGGCCGTCGACTTCGCCCGCGACGTGGTGTTCTGCTGGAACGGCACCACCTCCGGCGTGCGCGTGCCGGACGGGAATTGGATCGCGCGGGATCGCCAAGGCCTGACGATCGCCGACGCCACCTCGGCCGCCTTCGCCATGGCGCTGCCCTGGGACAGGCTCGACGTCGCCACTTTCTCCTGGCAGAAGGTGCTGGGGGGCGAGGCGCAGCACGGCATGCTGGTTCTGGGGCCGCGCGCCGTCGAACGGCTGGAAAGTCACGTGCCCTCCTGGCCGCTGCCGAAGCTCTTCCGGCTGACCAAGGGCGGCAAAGTGGACCCCTCGATCTTCGAGGGCGGCACCATCAACACCCCCTCCATGCTCTGCCTCGAGGACTATCTCGACACCTTGAAGTGGGCCCAGGGCATCGGTGGCCTGGCCGCCCTGATCGCGCGCTGCCGCGCCAACCTCGAGGGCGTGGCGGACTGGGTCGGGCGGACCGAGTGGGTCGAATTTCTCGCCGTCGATCCGGCGACGCGGTCCGAGACCTCGATCTGCCTGTCGATTGTCGATCCCTGGTTCGCAGCCCTCGCGCCCTCGGACCAAGCCGCCTTCACCAAGGCCATGGCCGACCTGCTGGAAGACGAGGGCGTGGCTTACGACATCAACGGCTACCGGGACGCGCCGCCGGGTCTCAGGATCTGGGGCGGTGCCACGGTCGAGGTCGAGGACACGACCCGCCTCCTGCCTTGGCTCGACTGGGCGTTCGGCGAGGTCCAGGCGGCACGGCGCGACGCCGCCCGAAATTCGGAGCCCGAGCGATGCCGAAGGTCTTGATCGCCGACGAGATGAGCCCGCGCGCGGGCGAGATCTTCCGCGAGCGGGGCCTGGAGGTGGAGCAACGAGTGGGCCTCGCGCCCGAGGCGCTGAAGGCGGCGATCGGCGACTACCAGGGCCTGGCGATCCGCTCCGCCACCTTGGTCACGGCCGATCTCCTGGAGGGTGCGATCGGCCTGAAGGTGATCGGCAGGGCCGGCATCGGGGTCGACAACGTCGATGTCGCCGCCGCCACGCAAGCCGGCATCTGCGTCATGAACACCCCCTTCGGCAACGCCATCACCACGGCCGAGCACGCGATCGCGCTGATCTTCGCGCTGGCCCGCCAAATTACCGCCGCCGACCGCTCGACCCAGGCGGGCAAGTGGGAGAAGAGCGCCTTCATGGGCGTCGAGATCCATGGCAAGACGCTCGGCATCATCGGCTGCGGCAACGTCGGCGCCATCGTCGCCGACCGGGCGCTCGGCCTGAAGATGCGGGTGATCGCGCATGATCCCTACCTCTCGGGCGAGCGGGCCTTGGAGCTCGGCGTCGAGAAGGTGAGCTTCGAAGAGCTGCTGGCGCGGGCCGACATCACCACCCTGCACACGCCGCTGACCGACGCGACGCGGGGCATGATCGATGCCGAGGCGCTCGCCCGGATGAAGCCGGGCGTCAGGATCGTCAATTGCGCGCGAGGCGGCCTGGTGGACGAGGCGGATCTCCGCCAGGCACTTGACAGCGGCCATGTCGCCGGCGCCGCCTTCGACGTCTTCGCCGAGGAACCGGCGCGCGAGAACCCCCTCTTCGGCCATCCCAACGTGGTGGCGACGCCGCATCTCGGCGCGGCGACGACGGAAGCGCAGGAAAACGTCGCCGTCCAGGTCGCGGAGCAGATGAGCGACTATCTGCTCGACGGCGCGGTCGCCAACGCCGTCAACATGGCCTCGGTCACCGCCGAGGAGGCGCCGAGGTTGAAGCCCTATTTTGCCCTCGCCCACCTTCTCGGCAGCTTCGCGGGGCAATTGACCGAGACCGCGATTCGCGCCGTTCACCTCGAATACGAGGGCCACGTCGCCACCCTCAATACCCGGCCCTTGACGGCGATCGCCATCGAGGGGTTGCTGAGCCCGCTGATGGCGGGCGTCAACATGGTGAACGCGCCGGTGATCGCGCGCGAGCGCAACATCGACGTCAAGGAGACGCGGGACGAGGGAATCGGCGACTACCAGACCTTGATTCGGCTCAATCTGGTGACGGAGCGGCAAACCCGCGCGGTCACCGGCACCCTCTTCGCCGACCGCCGGCCCAGGCTGGTCGACGTCAAGGGCATCAAGCTGGAGGCGGAGTTGGCGCCGCACATGCTCTACGTCACCAACCATGACCGGCCGGGTTTCATCGGCGCCCTCGGCACCACGCTGGGTGCCGCCGGGGTCAATATCGCGACCTTCCACCTGGGCCGGGCGGACGCAGGCGGCGACGCCATCGCCCTGATCGCGGTCGACGAGGCGGTCGAGGCCAAGGTGTTGAACCAGGTCAGGGCGCTGCCGCACGTGGTCCAGGTCAAGGCGCTGGCGTTTTGATGCGCCGGCTCGAGGAAACTACGCCCGTGTCGTTTCCGACGGGGCTGGGATACACTTCCGCCGCCATGACCGATACCGCCGATCTCGCCCTATTGCCGGAAGGCCTGCGCGACGAACTGCCGCCCGCCGCGGAGCATGAGGCGAGAATCGTCGAGCGGCTGATCGCCGCCTTTCAGGGCCATGGCTACGACCGGGTGAAGCCGCCGCTGGTCGAGTTCGAGGAGAGCTTGCTGGCCGGCCCCGGGGCCGAAATTTCGCGCCACATGTTCCGCCTGATGGACCCGGTCTCGCAGCGCATGATGGGCGTGCGCGCCGACATGACCACCCAGGTCGCCCGCATCGCCGCGACCCGCCTGGCCCACGCCCCCCGGCCGCTCCGGCTCTGCTATGCTGGCCAGGTCCTCAGAATTAGGGGCAGTCAGCTTCGCCCGGAACGCCAGTTCGCCCAGGCCGGCGCGGAGCTGATCGGCCTCGATTCGGCTCCCGCCGATGCCGAGATGGTGCGCCTCGCGGCGGCGACCATGGCGGAGGTGTCGGTCTCCGACCTCACCATCGACCTCACCGTGCCCGCCCTGGTGCCGATGGTCTGCGAGGCGCTGGGGCTCGACGAGGCGGCGGCCACGGCGGTACGCCGCGCGCTCGATCGGCGCGACGCCCCGGCCTTGATCGGCCTCGAAGCGGCGGCGCGCGACCGGCTGAAGGCGCTGATCGACGCGGCCGGCCCGGCCGAGCAGGCGCTGGAGGCGCTACGGAGCGCGGATCTGCCGGCGCGAGCGCTGGGCTTGCTGGATCGCGCCGGGGCGCTGGTCGAGGCGCTCGCGCCCGATGGAAGCGGCTTCGCGCTCACCCTCGATCCCGGCGAGAGCCGGGGGTTCGAATATCAGTCGGGGATCAGTTTTTCCTTGTTCGCCGGCGGCGTCCGCGGCGAACTCGGGCGCGGCGGGCGCTATCGGCTCTCCAACGGGGAGACCGCGACCGGCTTCTCGCTCTATCTCGACAGCATCATGCGGGCGGTGCCGGCGCCGGAGACGGCGGCGCGGCTGTTCCTGCCCCTCAGCGGCGGAAACGCGGCGGCGGCACTTCGCGCCGAGGGCTGGCGCGTGGTCGGCGATCTCGCCGGCGCCGCCGACGCGGAAGCCGAGGCCCGGCGTCTCGGCTGCACCCACCTCTATCTCGAAGGCATGCCCCGGCCCCTCGCGCCCTAGGGCGTCGGTTCGGCGCCGGGTAAGGGAGACGCACAATGGCCAATGTCGCCGTGGTCGGCACCCAGTGGGGTGACGAAGGCAAGGGCAAGATCGTCGACTGGCTCTCGAACCGGGCCGATGTCGTGGTCCGCTTCCAGGGCGGGCACAACGCCGGCCACACCCTGGTGATCGACGGCCACACCTACAAATTGAGCCTGTTGCCCTCCGGCATCGTGCGCCCCGGCAAGCTCTCGATCATCGGCGGCGGCGTGGTGGTCGATCCCTGGGCGCTGTTGGAGGAGATCCGCACGTTGCGTGCGGACGGCGTCGAGATCTCGCCGGAAAATCTCCACATCGCCCACAACGCCTCTCTGATCCTGCCGCTCCACGGCGAGCTCGATCGGCTCCGCGAGGAGGCCGAGGGCGGGCATCCGATCGGCACCACCCGGCGCGGCATCGGGCCGGCCTACGAGGACCGGGTCGGCCGCCGCTCGATCCGGGTCTGCGACCTGCTGGACACCGACGGGTTGCCGGCCAAGATCGCCAACCTGTTGCTGCACCACAACGCGATCCGCCGGGGCCTCGGCCGCGAGGAGGTCGACGGCGAAGCGCTGGTCGCCCAAGTGAGGGCGGTCGCCGACGACATCGCGCCCTATTCGAGCGTGGTCTGGCGCGACCTCGAGGCGGCGCGCCAGGCCGGCCGGCGCATTCTCTTCGAGGGCGCCCAGGGCATCATGCTGGACGTCGATCACGGCACCTACCCTTATGTCACCTCCTCCAACACCGTGGGGGCGCAGGCCGCCGTCGGCAGCGGCGTCGGTCCGGACGTGGTGAGTTTCGTCCTCGGCATCACCAAGGCCTACACCACCCGCGTCGGCGAGGGCCCGTTCCCGACCGAGCAGGCAAACGAGATCGGCCGCCTGCTGGGCGAGAGGGGCCACGAGTTCGGCACCGTGACCGGACGGCCGCGACGCTGCGGCTGGTTCGACGCGGTGATGGTGCGCCAGGCGGTCAAGGTCTCCGGCATGCACGGCATCGCGCTCACCAAGCTCGACGTGCTGGACGGGATGGCGGAGCTCGAGGTGGCGACCAGCTACATGCTGGACGGCCAGCCGCTCGACTACCTGCCGGCGGCGAGCGACAAGCAGTACCGGGTGGAGCCGGTCTACGAGACCCTGGAGGGCTGGAGCGAGAGCACCCGCTCGGCCCGGCGCTGGGCGGATTTGCCGGCGACGGCAATCAAATACATCGTCCGCATCGAGGAGCTGATCGGGGTGCGCGTTTCGTTGCTCTCGACCAGCCCCGAACGCGACGACACCATCCTGGTGCGCGATCCCTTCGTGGATTGAGGAGAAAACCCAGCGGGTTGCGCCCCTATTCCGCCGCCATGCCGGCGCCTCGGAAGCGGTCGTCCAGGCTCTCCATCAGGCGCTTTCGCGGGATGATGCGGGCATGCCCGCCGGTGGCGCCGTCGGGGAAGGAAAGCGCGATCTCGCAGGCCTCCAAATACCGTCCGATGTCGATCCCGGTATCCAGCCCCATGCGGTGGAAGAGATAGACCAGGTCCTCCGTCGCGACGTTGCCGGTGGCGCCGGGCGCGAAGGGGCAGCCGCCGAGCCCGGCGACCGAGCCGTCGAAAATCCGCAGGCCCGCATCGAGCCCCGCCAGCACGTTGGCGACGCAGAAGCCCGCGGTGTCGTGGCCGTGGAAGGCGAAGGTCGCGACGTCGCCGTAACTCTTCAGGCATTCGGCCACCAGCGCGCGGACCTGGTCGGGCGTCGCCATGCCGGTGGTGTCGCTCAACACCAGCTCCATGCCCTGGCGAATGGCGACGATCCGCTCGATGTTGGCGAGCACTGAGCCCTCCTCGACCCGGCCGTCGAAGGGGCAATCGAAGGAGGTGGCGAGGCCGATCCGCATCACGAGCCGGCCCTCGGCGTCGACCTCCTCCAGTAGTGATTGCAGGTCGTCGAGGGATTGCGCCGTCGGCCGACGCACGTTCGACATGTTGTGGGCGTCGGTCATCGAGATCACGAAGATGATCTCGTCGATGCCGGCGGCGATGGCGCGAAGCGCGCCCTTGGTGTTGGGCACCAGCGTCATCCGGCGCACGCCCGGCATCGGGCCCAGCAGCGCCACCAGTTCTTCCGCGTCGCGCATCTGCGGGATCGCCTTGGGGCTGATGAAGGAGCCGACCTCCATCCGGCCGACGCCGGCCCGCGCCAGGGCATGGATGAGCTCCGCCTTGCGCTCGGTGGCGATCCAGGTCGGAACCGACTGCACGCCGTCGCGCGGCCCCACCTCGACGATCTGCACGTCGGTCATGGTTTTGTCTCCGTCGTTGTCTGGTCGGGGATTGTCTTAGCCCGTTCATGCGCCCGGGTCACGCGGCCGCCGGACCCCGCCCTTCATATCATGGTGGCCACTATGCCCGGGTCGAGCGGGCTGTGGCGCGGTCACTCGATACTGGCGCGCGCGGCGCTCGACCGAAAATCTCCTTGAACACTTCGATGATCGCGTCGAGCGTCACGCCTTGGCCTGTTCTCGGAGCACTTCGAGCGCTACATCGATATCCCGAGAATTCTCGCTGATGAGCCACAGCAGCATCCGCGCGGCTCGGTCCGGCTTACGCGTACCCTGTTCCCAGTGCTGCACCGAACGGAGGGAAAAGCCGTATCGGTCGGCGAACTTGGCCTGCGAAAGACCGGTCTTTTGACGGGCGGCACGGGCGTCGACATCGGGCACGGGCGTCTTGACACGCCACGGCCCTTTGAGATCTTCCGCGAGGACCGCGTCCGGGTCCTCGGCAACAGCCTTGCGGATGTCGTCGTCGGTGAGGGCGGCGATCCGGTCCCAGTCGGTCGCGTCGTCAGGAGTCGGAGAAGTAGGTTTTCTGCTCATACCCTGTTGCCCTTCTCAAGCTGATGATGCGACGAACATCGTCGCGGTCGGTGTAAACACAGACGAAGACAAAACCACGGATCAGGCCAAGAGCGATAAATCGACCTTCGTCATTATCGTCGTCGGCCGTCTCGACCACGCGGCCGTTGAACAACAGCGGCGCCTCCTCGAACGACACACCGTGCTTGGCGATGTTGGCTCGGTTCTTCGCGTCATCCCATTCGTACTGCATAAGTAATATGCGTGCCCCATTGGCGTATAATCAAGGGGGCATGGCTGTAGTTTTGGCCGATTCCCACGGCTCGAGATCACGGGCGAGCTTTGTCGAAGCCATTGACCCCTCAGCCGAAAATCTCCTTGAACACCTCGACGTTCTGGCGGAAACCCGCCTCGAAATCCCCGTCGCCTGGGTGGTAGACGCTTTCGAGGGAGATCGCGCCGTCGTAGCCGTCGGCCCGCATCGCCGCCGCCATCGGCCGGAATTGATCGGCCAGTTGGCCCTCGCCCATGCGCCGGACCTCGAGCGTCGCCTTGGGCGTGTCGACCTGGACGTCCTTGATGTGGACGTGGCCCAGATAGCCGCCGCGCATCACCTCGTAGCCGTCGGGCCAGGCGGTCTCGTGCGCCCAGCAGGCGTTGGCCGGATCCCAGAGGATCTTCAGCGTGCCCTTGGCGTCCAGGTCGTCGATCAGCTTGCGCCCGGTCCAGCAGGAATTCACCATGGTGCCGTTGCCGGTCTCGACCACCAGCGTGATGTCCTCGGCCTTGGCAACCGCGATCGCCGGCGCGGTCAGGGCGAGCTGCACGTCCCACGCCCCCTTGGCGACGTTCCACTGCTCGGCGCCGTGGTGGCCCCAGAGGATCGTCTCCTTCTTGCCGGTCAAGATTCTGACCGTGGCGCAGGAGAACTCGTGCGCCATCTCGATGCAGCGCTTCAAGGCGTCCATGTGCTTCACGTGTTGCGCGTCGCCCGGCTTGGCGGTTCCCATCTGGAGCCCCGCGAAGATGTGGCGCGAGATGCAGGAGACCGTCATGCCATGGCGCTGGACGCTTGCCAGCACCGCCCGGCGCTCGCCTGAGTCGAGATCGCCGACTTCCTTGTCGCCGATGAACTGCAACTCGGCCAGGTCCAGGCCGAATTCGCTCATGACCGCCAAGGCGTGGTCGAGGTCGCGGCTGATCCCGTCGGTGATGACACCCAATTTCATGCTGGCTTCTCTCCCCTATCGCGCCTGAGGCTGGCGCCCACGATATCTTCGACGACCCGGGTCACCGCCCAGTTGTCGCTGTCCGGATACTTGGTGATTCCCGCCTGGAAAAGCTGCATGGCGGTGGCTGCGGTAAATAGCGGCACGCCCATTTCGCGGGCCAGGTCGAGGGCGATCGTCAGGTCCTTGTGCATGGTGGCGATATGACTGCCCGTGCCCTCGAACTTTCCCTCGATGATGTTGCCGAGCGCGGTGTTGGCGACCCTGCTGCCGGCGCCGGAGGACGAGAACACGTCGTAGAGCACTTGCGCCTCGACGCCGGCCTTGGCCGCCAGCACGGAGGCCTCGAAGGTGGCGGAGAAGATCGAGCCGATCAACGTCTGCAGGCAAGCCTTGACGGTCTGTCCCATGCCGGGCTCGGCGCCGACCCGGTGGATCGCGCCGCCCACGGCCTGCATCGCCGGGCGGCACTTCTCCAGTGCCGCATCGGTGCCCGCGGCCATCATCGTCAAGCTCCCGTCTTGCGCACCGGCGTAGCCGCCACTCACGGGCGAATCGACGATATCGAGGCCGCTCGCGGCCAGATCCGCCGCGATGGCCCGCATCTCGGACGCGCGGATGGTCGCGGTCATCACGATCGTGCCCCCCGCCGCCATGGTCGAGACCAGGCCGGCGTCGAAGATCACGCCGCGGGCCTGATCGCCGTTCATCACCATGACGAAGACCACGTCGGAGGCGGCGCCGACCCCGGCCGCGGCGTTCGCCGGCTGCCCGCCCATCGCCTCGAAGGCGGCCATCCGTTCGGGCTTGAGATCATGGCCGGTCACCTGGAAGCCGGCGGCGAGAAGATTTTTCGCCAGGCCCGAGCCCATGTCGCCGAGCCCGACGACGCCCATTCGTTGTGCTTCCACTCAACGCTCCCTTCTGGTGCCGGGCGAATGGTATATTCAGACCGCCCCGCAGGGCGGCCTGATCGCTCCGGAGCTTCCTTGCCACCAACGAGCCGATTGCGCAACTCCAAGGTGGCGAATTCGTTCGGCGGCGGCTTGGAGCAATATCCGACCGGAGGGAAACGGCATGCCTGACGACACCCGAGACCTCGTCGCCTGGTTGGACCAGGCACAGAGCGGCCCGGCGCCGATGCCGGAAATCCTGGAGGCGCATCCCGAGTTGACGGCGCGCGAGGCCTACGCGCTGCAACTGGCGGTGATGGACGCGCGGGTCGGCTGCGGCGACCGGATCGTCGGCTATAAGGCCGCGCTCACCAGCTTGGCGATGCAGGAGGAGACGGGTATCCACGAACCGATGCTGGGGACGCTGTTGGCCAGCCGCGTCTTTCCCGAGAACGAAGCGGTCTCGCATTCCGCCCGGGGCTTCATGCGCCCGTCGCTGGAGCCGGAGATCGCGGTGCTGCTGAAGGATCGGCTGGAGGGGCCGGGGATCGGCGCGCTCGACGCGCTTCGGGCCGTCGCCGGCTATCTGCCGGCGGTGGAGATCGGCGATTATCGGCTGGCCTCGGGCGTCGGCTCGCTGCAGTGCGCGGTCGCCTGCAACACCTTCAACGGCGGCATCGTCGTCGGCGCGCGGCTCACCCGCCCGGAGGGCATCGACCTCCGCGTCGAGGGCATGTCGCTGCGGCTGAACGACGAGCCGGTGGCCTCCGCGACCGGGGTCGAGGTGCTGGGCGATCCGTTGAATTCCCTCGCCTTCATGGCCAACAAGCTCGCGGAGTTCGGCCGTGCCTTGGAGCCCGGCATGCTGCTGATGACCGGCTCCCTCACCGCCTCGATCCCGCTTGCGCCGGGCGATAGGGTCGACGTCGCCTTCACGCGATTGGGATCGCTCACGCTTCGGCTGGTCGCGTAGTGCGTCGGACGATCGAATAGAAACGCGTCCGCCTCCAGATAAGGGGTTGCCCGTTCACTAGAGCACTTTCCGATCAGGTTGAATCGTTTGATGGGCCAAATCGGCCCCTGGGGCAGCCGCGCCGCGCCGCGCGATGTGGTTCATCGGGCAAGCGGCCGGGCGCACCCCAGGGGCCGAGTTGGCCCACCGACGGCCGGGTTCTTTCGCGCCGTGGCGGCGTTCCGCTCGCTCACCGATACCCCGCATCGCCGTCGCGAGCGGAACGCCGCCACGACCCAAAATCATCCCGGTCAAACGTTTCAACCTGGTTGGAAAGTGCTCTAATTCCCACAATTCAACATTCAAGACCTGACCACCGTCCCCGACCGCCTACTCCTCGCTCGGGCGGGAGCGGGAAGCCGAGGTTCTGGAGCTGTGCAGGTTTCTCGGATGCCTCGCGAGCCGTGGTGATGGGGCGCGGTGTTTGCCGGCGTCCGGAGAAGCGCCAAGGCACGAAATCGCGGGATGCAGTGCGTCGCTATGGGGATTTGAGCGCGACGGTGCTGGTGGTGTGGTTGTCTGGGCGGCCCACATATGGGGCGTGAGGCGCACTGAGAAGGTCGTCGAGCGCGGTGGAACGTTGGCAACGGGCGCGCGATCGGGTCCACGACGGCCGGTGATGCTGTCGTTTTCGGTGTCCCGGGCGAGCGAAGTCGATCGCCGAGGCTCGGCGGAGATGGTCGCTGATGTTTTGGGCCGGTGTCGTCGCTGCGCGTGTCATGAGCTGTCGATGGCCTCCGGTGGGGGCCGGGCCTTTGGTTGACAGCCGGCTTCGAAGACCTCGACGACGATCATGGGACCGCCGCAACAGGGACAAGGTCGGGCGCCGTGGCGTTGTTCGTCTGGAGCATCGCAAGCCTCGCCCTCACCCTTGTTCGTGTCGGCAGCCGGCGGTGCGCCGAGCAGTTCACGGGCGCGCTTGATGTTGGCGGCGCGGTTGCCGTTGGCGAAGAGGCCCCCGGATCAAGTCCGGGGCAGGCTCCGTGGCGGATGCGGTGGAAGCCCTTGGGCAGCACATGCATGAGGAAGCGGCGAATGAACTCGGCCACGTCGAGGGTCATGGTTCCGTAGCTCTCTTGCCCGTTCCGGCGATAGTCCTTGCAGGTGAAGGTGTCAATCGGCGTTGAACATTGACCCCCTATCGGCGTGCAATGTTGACCCCTTTGGGGATGCACGGCGGAGGTCGTACAGGTAGTCCATAGGAGGGGCCCGCGCGCGGGCCGACGCGCCCACCACGCGGCTGGCGGCGGACCGCGCGTGGGAGGTTCCTGTGGGCCCACCTGGGCGACCGGGCGGCAGGTGGATCGGTTGCCTTTAGGACCGATTCTTGAAGCGCCAGGAGTCGTTTCCGGTCTCGATGATCTCGCAGTGGTGCGTCAGACGATCGAGGAGCGCGGTGGTCATCTTGGCGTCGCCGAAGACGGACGGCCATTCGCCGAAGGTCAGGTTGGTGGTGACGATGATCGAGGTGCGCTCGTAGAGCCGGCTGACGAGGTGGAACAGCAGCTGGCCTCCGGTTTGGGCGAAGGGCAGGTAGCCGAGCTCGTCGAGGATGACGAGGTCGCGCCGGGCCAGCTGATCGGCGAGCCGGCCCTGGCGGCCGGCGCGGGCTTCGGCCTCGAGCCGGTTGACCAGGTCGACGACGTTGAAGAAGCGGCCCCGGGCGCCATCGCGGATGCAGGCCCGCGCGATGGCGACGGCGAGATGGCTCTTGCCGGTGCCGGTGCCGCCGATCAGCACGGCGTTGCGCTGGTTGGCCAGGAAGCCGCCGACCGCCAACTCGCGGACCAGCGGCTCGTTGACCGGGGTGTCGGTGAAGTCGAAGTCGGCCAGCTCCTTGGCCAGCGGCAGCTTGGCGCCACTCATCTGGTACTTGATGGATCGCGCCTGCTTGTCGGCGATCTCGGCCTTCAACAGCTCGCCGATGATTCGCTGCATCGGATGCTGGCGCTTGAGGCCGTCGGCGAGCACCTCGTCGAACGCGTCGCGCATGCCGGCGAGCTTGAGTGCGGCCATCATCTCCAGGACCTCATGGCGCTCCATGGCCGACCCCCCTCAAGCGGTCGTAGCGGGTGCAATCGGCCACCGGCTCAAAGCGAAGACGCAGGTTCGCGGGCGTCGGGATCGGCGCCGTCTCGGACGGCTGGCGCCGACGATTGAGGATGTTGAGCACGACGTCGGCGCTGCACACGCCGCCAGCGAGCGCCTCGGCACAGGCGGCCTCCACCGCCGCCAGCCCATCCGCCAGCACGGCGGTGAGGATCTCGACCATCTGCCTGTCGCCGTCGTCGTGGCCGGCGAGCCGGACGCGCACGCGACCCAGGGCGCCGGGCAGCGCCCAGTCCTTGAACGGCGCGCCGTTACGAAGCGCACCGGGCTTCCTCGCCAGCACGGGCACGTAGTGCCACGGGTCATAGACGGTCTGGTCGCGGCCGAAGCGCCGGGCATGCTCGGCGACGATCTCGCCGTCCTGGCGGATGACGATGCGATCGGCGTAGGCATGGACCTCGACCGGACGGCCGACGGCGCGCGCCGCCACGCTGTACTTGTTGCTGTCGAAGCGCACCAGGCAGGTCTTCGACACCGACGCCGGGACCGCGTGGAAGCCGTCGAACGGCCCGCGATAGCCGACCAGGGACGGACGCTCGTCCTCGAACACCTGCCAGACAGTCCTGTCCTTGAACACCGGGTGGGGATGACGCCGGGCGTAGGCGACGCACTGGTCCAAGAGCCAGGCGTTGAGCTCGTCGTAGGTCTTGAAGCGCAGCCGCGGGGTGAAGAACCGACCGCGGATGATCCCGACCTGGTTCTCGACCTGCCCCTTCTCCCATCCCGCTCCCGGCGTGCATGCTGTCGGTTCGACCAGGTAGTGGCCACACATCTGCACGAAGCGCCGGTTGAACGCGCGCTCCTTGCCGATGAGGACGGTCTGCACCGCCGTCTTCATGTTGTCGTAGATGCCTCGCCGGCAGGCACCCTGGAACAGCCGGAATGCCCGGTCGTGGGCGTCGAACACCATCTCCTGGCTCTCGCGCGGATAAGCGCGGACGAAGAACATTCGGCTGTGGCACAGCCGGACGTGCGCGACCTTGACCTTGGTCGTCACCCCCGCCAGCACCACGTACTCGTGGCTCCAGTCGAACTGATAGGCCTCGCCCGGCGAGAACACCAACGGCACATAGGTCTGCGCCGTCGATGCCGAACGGCGCCACCGCCACGCCTTGGCGTAGCGCCGCACCGCGTCGTAGCCGCCGCCATAGCCCAGACCCTCGAGGGCTTCGGAGATCCGTAGCAGCGTCAGCCGCTCCCGCTTCGACTTGGTCTCGTTGGCCTCCAGCATCCGCTCCAGCTCGGCCGTCCACGGCCCCAGCTTCGGCATCGGCTGGACCCGCCGGTCGTAGGTGAACGCCGTCGCCTGCGAACAGATCACCTTGCGCACCGTGTTGCGCGAGACCTTCACGTCCCGCACGATCTCCTTGATCGGCTTCCCCTTGACGAAATACTCCCGCCGGATCCGCGCTATCGTCTCCACGACCAACATCCCCCACCACCTCGTCCGCCCAAAAACGAGGTGACTTGGACTAGCCAGGCTCAGGGGGTCAAATTTGGACGCCGATCACCCCTCAACAGGGGTCAACTTTGCACGCCGTTCCACATCGGACCGCCGAGACCGCGCACGCCCCCATCGACCGCGCCCCGCTCCCGGGCGTGGTCGAGCGCGGCGCCGTAATTCCGGACAGCTGCCTATTTTCCCCGGCTACGCCGCTCCGTTTCCCGGAGCGATTTCATCGGGTCGGACCACGCGATAGACTACGGCGCGACGACGCGAGGGGAGGGGAGCCGTGGCGGACCAGTTCGATTACGTGATCGTCGGCGCCGGCTCGGCCGGGTGCATCCTGGCCAACCGGTTGAGCGCCGAGGGCCAACACAGCGTCTGTCTCCTGGAGGCCGGGCCGCCGGACTGGAATCCCTACATCCATATGCCGGCCGGTTTCATCAAGCTGCTGGACAACCCGAAGCTCAACTGGCTCTGCGAGGCCGAGCCCAGCCATTGGACCGGCGGCCGCGTCATCGGCGTACCGCGCGGCAAGACCCTCGGCGGCTCCTCCTCGATCAACGGGCAGATCTATAACCGCGGCCAACGCTTGGACTTCGACACCTGGTCCCAGCGCGGCAACAGGGGCTGGGGCTACGCCGACGTGCTGC
Source organism: Alphaproteobacteria bacterium (assembly GCA_965225945.1). Classification (GTDB taxonomy): domain Bacteria; phylum Pseudomonadota; class Alphaproteobacteria; genus JASLMY01. The sequence goes on from CBDDBZ010000035.1 coordinate 240,551, forward strand.
CCTATTTCCGCCGCTGCGAGAAGCGGATCGGCGGCGAGGAAGATCAATTCCGGGGCCGCGAGGGCAATCTCACGGTCACCGACCTGAATTACAGCCATCCGCTCTGCGAGGCCTTCATCGAGGGCGCCCAAACGCTCGGCATTCCCCGCAATCCCGACTACAACGGCGCCCGCCAGCTTGGCATCTCCTACGTCCAGCGCACGCACCAGGGACGCCGTCGGATGAGCTCGGCCCGCGCCTTTCTCGGACCCGCCAAATCACGCTCGAACCTGGTGGTCCACACCGGCGCGCACGCGACCCGCCTGCTGCTCGACGGCAAACGCGCCCTCGGCGTGGAATACGCCAAGGGCGGGCACGGCGGCGCGGCGCTCGAGGTCCGGGCGCGTCGCGAGGTGATCGTCAGCGGCGGGGCGATCAACTCGCCGCAGCTCCTGCAGCTCTCGGGCATCGGCCCGGCGGCGCTGCTCGGCTCGCTCGGCATCGAGGTGAAGCACGAACTGGCCGGCGTCGGCGAAAACCTGCGCGACCACTACGCGCCGCGCTTCTCCATGCGGGAAAAGGGGTCATTGTACTTTATTCGCTGGAGCGGAATAAAAGCAGAATGACCCCTTTTCTCTTTTCTTGGCCATCCAGGAGTTGGGGTCCCAGGTCTCGAACGTCGAATCGCAGGTGCCGACCCGCTCGACCGCGTTCGGAGCCGATCCCATGATCCCGAATTTCGTCTACGCCGCGCGCAGCGCCTTCAGCTTGACCAGCATGGAGAGCGTGCGCTCGAACCTGCGGTCGAGCGTGGCGTCATGGCGCTGCAGCCGTTCCAGCGCCGCCTCGTCGAGGGCGCTGGCGAAGAGGTGGTCGCGGATCAGATCCGCGTACACCAGCACGGCGCGGCGGGCGTCGAGCGCCGGCAGGAGCGTCTCGTGCAGCCACGCGAAGAGCGACGGCTCGGCCCCAGGGTCGCACGGGGTCTCCGCCGCCACCCGATACCAGGCCTCGCGCGAGGCCCGATCGAGACGCCGCTCGATGCCGCCCTCGGTGGCGCGGGCGCCCGCGGCGTAGCGCCCGGCCGCGCGCGCCGCCTCGAGCCGGGCGTCGAGCGCGGCCAGCGCGTCGCGCCGCCCCGCCTGGTCCAGGCGCAGGACGTCGCGCACGGCGTCGGGCGCGACGCGGGAGGTGTCCGAGACCAGGAGCAGCGGCGTCGCCAGCCAGGCCGACTCGCCGGAGCTGACGTGGGAGGCCCCGTCCGAAGTCATCCGCCGCAGGCGGTCGTGGTGCGCCGCGTGCTCCGCGCGGCGCAGCCGGCGGCGGCGCCAGAGGATGTCCGCGAGCTCCTCGACCAGATGGCTTTCCGTCGGTCCGGCGGGGGCGTGCTCGCCGCGAAGCTGCTCCAGGAGCTCGGCGCGCTGCTCCGCGTTCTCCCAGGGCAGCACCGGCGCGGCGCCGGCGAGACCGTGGCGCGTCGCGTTCAGCCGCCGGGGCACGGGTGGGCTCGGGTCGCAGGGCAATGGCTCGGACAAGGGCTGGACTCGTCGATAAGAAATTTCGATCGCGGCAATAATCCCCCAGGTAGGAAATCTAGTGTCAAAATACAACCGTAGCAGCGGAAAATACTTATTTCCATATATGCGGTATTAAGGTTTTTCAGGCCCGAGAGGCGTTTTTTGCAGAACGACATTCGGCCGGGCCGCGGCGAAGCGGGAACGGCGTTGAATTTCAATATCTTGATGGTATTTGGTCGGCTGTTAAGAAGCGGTTCTGACCGCCGGCATTGAGATCGAGTCGGCCGATATGGCGGCGATGGTTTTGCGCGAGAGAAGCTTCAGCCACCGGAGGAGGAGGCGGAAGTCGTAGCCAGGGGCGCTATGCGGGCATTGTGATCAAGTCGGCCAATACGGCGGCGATGATTTTACGCAAAAAAAGCTTCAGCCACCTGAGGAGGAGGCGGAAGTTGTAGCCGGCGGCGCTCATCACGGCGTTGATCCGGTCGCCGAGCCGTCCCTTCAGGTGGTTCCGGTCGAGATGGCCGTCGGTCTTGCAATGGCCGATGACGGCCTCGATGGCGCTTCGTCGCCGGAGCTCCTTTTTGATCTGGCCGTGGACGCCGCGCTTCTGGCCCGACTTGAAGACCCGCAGCGGCTTCGGCGCATCGTGGCCCCGGTAGCCCTTGTCGACATAGACCCGCTCGATCGCGCGCCCCGTCAGGGTCTCGGTCTCCTCCAGCACCTCCTTCAAGGTGTGGCGGTCGTAGGGAATGCCGGGGAGCGCCTTGGCGTGGAGGATGAACTGTCCGCCTTTGCAACGCTTGTTGGTGGTGGTGAGCGAGACCTTGACGCCGAACTCGTAGGGCTTCGCGGCTTTGCCTTTGCCGATGCACTCGACCTCGGGGGCATGCCATGAATAGAGCTTCCAGCCGCGCTGGCGTTGCTTCTGGCCACGGATCTGGCGGGCCCTGAGAAGCGCCGTCGCGAAGACTTCCTCCAGCGCCCGATCGCCCTCGATCTTGCGCTCGATATCACGGATGAGCCGGCCGAGCCGGGTCCGCAAGAACTTCAGCTCCCGGTTCATCCGCTTGAACTGTTTGGCGTGGGCGTATCGGCCCACCATCATCGCCGCCCGCCGCGCCACCCGAACATAGCTCTGGCGGAGCTCCACGCCATGGCGCTTGGCCAGCTCGCCGAGCTCGTCGATCGCCCTCTTCAGCAGTTTGGCGTCGGTCGGGAAGGTGATGTTCTTCGGCTGCACCGTGGTGTCGACCGTGACCCGGGCGAGATCGCTCTTCTTCAGGGCGCCGGTGTCATGGGCAACGCGCAGGCTCTCTTGCAGCAGGATATCCAGGCGATCACCCAGGCGCTTCCTCCAATGGCTCAATCCCGAGCGTTCGTGGGGGAGCCCGTGCTGGAAGAATTCCTCGCCGGTGAAGTACTGGAAGTAGGGATCGTGCTCCCAACGCTCCCAGAGCTGCTCGTCGGAGAGCGTGTAGGTGTGCTTCAGCACGAACATGCCGATCATGAAGCGGACCGGCTCGGCGGGTCGGCCGTTGTCGGCGAAGCGGTCCGTCAGGTGTTCCTCGATCCAGGCCCAATTGATCCTCTCGGCCAAGAGGACGAGCGGGTGGCCCATGTTGATGATGTGGTCGAGGCGCGAACGGAAGAGGTCGTCGTGATCGGCCTTGGGAGACTGCTTCGGTCGCATGGGAGCCCTCATAATCACGAGCTTGACTATAACATGAATCAGCGAAAAATAGAACATAAAATCAAACGAAATTGCAAGAAATCCACCTTGCCTCAGGCGATTTCTTGCAAACTCGAACCGTGCCTCACGACGAATACACCAACGATGCCGCCGAAATTCGGGAATTTAACGGCCGACTATTTGGAATATTCGGATCGTATTATAAACGCGCTCGAAAACGTCGTCATCAGCCGCCTGGGCGCGCTTACTCTCCGCCTCAAGGGCGGAGGGCGGCCTCCGCCGCGCCCGAGCCGGGCAAGCCGAACTCGCGCGCCAGCAGGGCGTAGCTTCGCCGCCGCGCCGCCTCGTCGTGGGTCCAGGTGACGATCGCCACTTCGTCGACCTCCAGCTCGCCCGCCAGCGCGCGAATCCGCGCCGCCACCTGCGGGGCCGCGCCCACCAACTCGTGGCGGCGGTACTGCTCGATTCGGCCCTCCTGTCCGGCTTCGCGCAAAAAGTCCATCGCGACCTCCGCCGGCTCGAACGGCACGAAGACGCCCCGGTCGCGATGGATGCGGAACTTGACGCGAGAGGCATAGTGGAAGAGCGCCTCCTCCTCGCTCTCGGCTACCAGCGCCCAGACGCAGATCCCGGCCACCGGCTCCGGGTGCCGTTCGCTCGGCTGGTAGCCGTCGCGGTACATGGCTATCGCCTCGCGCCCGCCCTGGCCGTCGGTGAAGAACCAGGCGAAGCTGTAGGGGAGGCCGAAGTGGGCGCCGACCTGGGCGCCGTAGCCGGAACTGCCGAGCATCCAGACTTCGGGCACGGTCGGGCCCATGGGGTGGACCTTGAGGCTGGCGAAGACGTGGTCCTCCGGCAGGGCTGTGTCCGAGATCCAGGCGATCAGGTCGCTGACGTCGCTCGGGAACTGCGCCGCCCGCTGGTTCGCCAGCGGATGGAGGGCGAAGGCGGTGCGCCCGTCCGAGCCCGGCGCCCGGCCCAGGCCCAGATCGATCCGCCCCGGCGCCAGCGCGTCCAGCACGCGGAACTGCTCCGCCACCTTGAAGGCGGAATAATGCGGCAGCATCACCCCGGCGCTGCCGATGCGAATGCGCGACGTCACCTGGGCGATCGCGGCGATCAGGATCTCCGGCGCGGTGCCGACGATGGTCGGGTGGTTGTGGTGCTCGGAGACCCAGAAGCGGTGATAACCCAGCTCTTCACAGTGGCGGGCGAGCGCGATGGTGTCCTGGATCGAGGCTGAGTGCGGACGCCCCTCCACGGCGATGGACTGGTCGAGAATGGCGAGACGTGGCATGCCTCGATCTCAGCTCGCCCGGCGGGGCTCAGTCGAGCAACGCGGCGCCGAAGTTCCTGGCCGGATCCATCTCCGGCACCGGCTGACGAAGCGGGCGGGCCGGCTCGGGCAGGTCGCAGGGCAGGAACTCGCCCGAGCCACGCTCGACCTCGAGCTTTCCGTCCTCGACCACGATCCGCCCCCGGCTCGCCACCACCACCGGCCAGCCGGTGACCACCCGGCCTTCATAAGGCGTGTAGCCGACGTTGTCGTGCAGGATGTCCCAGGTCACGGTCCGGGTCTCCTCGGGATCCCAGATCGCGAAGTCGGCGTCGGAGCCGACGGCGATCGTCCCCTTGCGCGGATAGAGGCCATAGAGCTTGGCGGCATTGCTCGAGGCCAGCTCGACGAAACGGTTGAGGTCGATCCGCCCCTTGCCCACGCCTTCCGAGAACAGCAGCGGCAGGCGCAGCTCGATGCCGGGGACGCCGTTGGCGATCTCCGTGAAGCGCGGGTTCGGCCCCTTGGCGAGCTTCCCGGTCTCGTCGAAGCGGTAGGGCGCATGGTCGGAGGAGAACACCTGGAAGGTGTCGTTCTGGAGCCCGCGCCAGACCGCTTCTTGGGACTCCGCGTCGCGCGGCGGCGGGCTGCAGCAAAACTTGGCGCCCTCGGCGCCGGGCTTGTCGAGATCGTCGGCCGTCAGGAAGAGATATTGCGGGCAGGTCTCGCCGTAAACCCGCAATCCCCGGTTGCGCGCCCAGAGGATCCGCTCCATCGCGCGGGGCTCCGAGACATGGACGATCAGCACCGGCACGTCGATCAGCTCCGCCAGGTGGATGGCGCGGTTGGTCGCCTCACCCTCGGCGAGGCGGGCGTGACTGATGGCGTGGTACTTCGGCTCGACGTGGCCCTTGGTCGTGAGTTTGTCGGTGAGCCAGCGGATCACGTCGTAGTTTTCCGCGTGGACCATCACCATGGCGCCCTCGCGCCGCGCCACCTCCATCACCCGCAGCATCTGATAGTCGTCGAGCTGCAGGCGCTCGTAGGTCATGTAGACCTTGAAGGAGGTATAGCCGTCCTTGATCAGGGCCGGCAGCTCCTGGCCCAGCACCTGCTCGCTCGGGTCCGAGACGATCAGGTGGAAGGCGTAGTCGATCACCGCCTTCGGCAGGGCGAGCGCGTGATAGTCGGCGACCGTCTTGCGCAGGGAATCGCCGCGCTGCTGGGCGGCGAAGGGAATCACCGTGGTGGTGCCGCCGAAGGCCGCCGAGACGGTGCCGCTGTAAAAGTCGTCGGCGTTGACGATGCCGGCGCCGACGGAAGAGATCTGCTCGATATGAACGTGGCTGTCGATGCCGCCCGGCAGCACCAGCTTGCCGGCGGCGTCGATCTCGCGCGCGCCCGTGCCCAGCGCCTCGCCCAAGGCCACGATCCGGCCGTCCCTGACGCCGACGTCGCACGCTGTGGTGTCGGAGGCCGTGGCCACCGTGCCGCCGCGCACCACGAGATCGTATTCCGCCATCGCCTCGATCCTCCCCGCAGATTTCCGGGCCATACTGCGACCTCGGGCGAGGCTTGGCAACGCGCTCAGCCGAGCGCCAGGCCGAGCAGGGTGTAAAGCGCGGCGCCGAGCAGCGCCAGCAGCACCACGCGGCGGAAGGTCGCCTGGCCCCATCGCCCGGCGAGCCGCTGGCCGGCGAGCGCGCCCACCACCGCGAACGGAAGCAACACCGCCGCTTGGCTCCAGATCGTGGGCTCGATGCCGGCGATCGTCGTCTGGATCGCCAGCGCCGCGACATAGCACACGATCAGATAGGCGAGCGTCGTCGCCCGGATCACCTCCTTGGCGGCGCCGATCGCGGTCAGATAGAGCAGGATCGGCGGCCCCGGCATAGCGAGCGCGGTGGCCAGCACGCCGCCCACCGCGCCGACGGCGACGTCGAGCACCGGGCGGAGGCGAATGTCCTCCACCGCGTCGCCCTCGTCTTGCCGCTCGCGGGCGAACAACAGGCGGCCGGCCAGAGCCAGGATGAACAAGGCGACGACGAGCTTCATCACCTCGAGGCTCGCCACCAGATAGAGCGACATGCCGATCGGCAGGCCGAGAAGGGAGCCCGCCAGCAACCGGCCGAGCAATCGGGTCGCGATCTGGCGCCGCAATCCCGGCACCAGGACCAGCGAGATCGCCAGCGATATCACGATGGTGAGCTGCACGGCGGCGAGCGAGTCGAGGATCGCCAGATAGAAGGCGATGACCAGCAGGGCGTAGCCGAAGCCGGTGGCGCCCTGGAGGCCACCGGCCACGGCCGAGACCACGATCAGCGCCGCCCACGCGCCCACGCCCATTCGCCGCCGCCTCCGCGCCCTGAGCCGAATCTGTCTCGCGATCAGAGCGGAGCGCGGCGAGGAAGGCAACGGCCATGGTGCGCAGGGCAATCGCGTGAAGTGATGGACACGGCCTTGAACCTGCGTCGACCGCCGCGAATGGGCCATTGAGGCCCCGCGAGCCCATGCGAGCAGCGCCCGAGCGCCCGATTGGGCGCGCCCGGCGTGTGAGGGAACAAGAAGAATCCAGGGCAATCGCGTTCACGCGATTGCCCTGGATGGTGCGCCGTCGATCTGGACAGCCTCGCGGACAGTTGAGACAATGCGTTATCCGCGCACCGATTCGCGGATTTGGGGGCCATTGGGGAGGGTACCATGGCGGGAATCTTGAGCGACCTCAACAAGACGATCGGTGCCGGCGTGGTGCTGGCGGTCGTCCTGTTTCTACTTTATCTGGGCCTAGGGGGCTTCTCGAACGAACTTTTCTGGGCCTTCCTGTTTCGCTGGCTGCACGTCTTGAGTGGCGTCATGTGGATCGGCATCTTGTGGTACTTCAACTTCGTGCAGATCCCCAACATGGCCAACATTCCGGACGAGCAGAAGCCCGCGATCTCCAAGGTGATCGCGCCGGCGGCCTTGTTCTGGTTCCGCTGGGCGGCGATGGCGACCATCGTCACCGGCTTGATCCTGGCCTGGCTGAACGACTATCTGGTCGACGCGATCATGCTCAGCGCGACGAATGGCGTGGGGAAGCACACCATGATCGGCATCGGCATGTGGCTCGGCGTCATCATGTGGGCCAACGTCTGGTTCGTGATCTGGCCGAACCAGCAGCGGGCGCTCGGCCTCGTCGACGCCGACGCCGACAGCAAGGCCAAGTCGGCCCGCACCGCGATGCTGTTCTCGCGCACCAACACGCTGCTCTCGGTGCCGATGCTGTTCGCGATGGTCTCGGCCCAGAACCTGTTCTAGGCCGCAGCCGCCCGCCGCCTCGCCGGGCACGGGCCGCGCCACGACACGAAACCCCGCCCGGCCGACGCGCCGGGCGGGGGTCCGCGCGGGGCGCTTCGCATTCCCATATGGTCGGATCATGCTCTAAGGTGGCGGAGACGCGGTTCCCGCCAGCGACGAGGGCAAACCCGCATGTTGCCGAACGCCTATCCCAGCCTCGACTTCGGGCTCGGCGAGACCGCCGATATGCTGCGCGACAGCGTCGCCAGCTTCGCCGCCGACCACATAGCACCCCGGGCCGACGAGGTCGACCGCTCCAACGAGTTCCCGCGCGACCTCTGGCCGATGATCGGCGAATTGGGCCTCCACGGCATCACCGTGGAGGAGGACCATGGCGGCGCCGGCATGGGCTACCTGGAGCACGTGATCGCGGTGGAGGAGATCTCGCGCGCCTCCGGCTCGATCGGCCTCAGCTACGGCGCGCACTCCAACCTCTGCGTCAACCAGATACGGCGCAACGCCAGCGAGGAACAGAAGCGGCGCTACCTGCCGAAGCTGATCTCGGGCGAGCATGTGGGCGCGCTTGCGATGTCGGAGACCTCGGCCGGCTCGGACGTGGTCTCGATGAAGCTGCGGGCGGAGAAGAAGGGCGACCGCTACGTGCTCAACGGCACCAAGATGTGGATCACCAACGGGCCGGACGCCGACGTCCTCTTCGTTTATGCCAAGACCGATCCCGAGGCCGGGCCCAGGGGCATCTCGGCCTTCCTGATCGAGAAGGATTTCGCCGGCTTCGCCACGGCCCAGAAGCTCGACAAGCTCGGCATGCGCGGCTCCAACACCTGCGAATTGCTGTTCGAGGATTGCGAGGTGCCGGCGGAGAACCTGGTCGGGGCCGAGAACGACGGCGTGGGCGTGCTGATGAGCGGGCTCGACTACGAGCGCGCGGTGCTGGCGGCGGGGCCGCTCGGCATCATGCAGTCGTGCATGGACGTTGTGCTCCCCTACGTCCACCAGCGCGAGCAGTTCGGCCGGCCGATCGGCGAATTTCAACTGATGCAGGGCAAGCTCGCCGACATGTACACGACCATGAACGCGACCCGGGCCTACGTCTATGCCGTCGCCAAGGCCTGCGACCGGGGGCGGACGATGCGCAAGGATGCCGCCGGCGCCATTCTCTACGCCGCCGAGAAGGCGACCTGGATGACGCTGGAGGCGATCCAGGCCTTGGGCGGCATGGGCTACGTCAACGAGTCGCCGACGGGTCGCCTCTTGCGCGACGCCAAGCTTTACGAGATCGGCGCCGGAACCTCGGAGATCCGGCGGATGTTGATCGGCCGGGAGTTGTTCAACGAGACGGCGTGAGGGGCCGAGCCGCGCCGAGCCTTCGAGCCTGTTGCGCTTTAGAGAAAGGCGCCCAGATGCCACTCCAGCTCCTCGGGCGGCACCGGAAAGTCGGTGCCGTTGCGGGCCAGCAGCAGTTTCGGCGGCGGAATGCGGGCCGGGCCGGACTGAAGCTGAATCGCCGAGCGCATCGAATAGCCCGCCTTCCAGGCGAGCGCCGTCACCGCTTTGGCGCTGCCGGAGCGCATGACCTTTTCGATCGCGTTGGTTCCCAGGCCGGTCTTTTGCGCCAGCACCTCGACCACGAACTCCCGCTGGCCGCCGTCGATCGCCGATTGCAGGGCTTCGTCGTCGACGACGCCGGCGTCGGCGAGCGTGCGGGCCCGGCCAGCATCGCGCTCGCTCTCGGCGCCGTTGGATTCGCGAATCCGCGTGCGCACCCGACGGCCGAGGTCCTTGCGCGTGACCTCGTCCAGATCGTTCCTGAGCGCCAGGATCTCGATCAGGGACGCGGCGACGAAGCCGGCGATGCGCCGCACCGCTCGGATCGAGAGGTCCGGCCGCTCGACCAGCGGCGCGTGCCAGCCCTCGACCTCGACCGCGTTGTCGATCAGCGCGTCGAGCGTCTCCTCGCGGATCTGCGCGCTCTTGTTGGCCAACAGCGTGGCGACGGCGGCGACGTCGAGGGTAGCGGCCACCGCGTCCGAGACCTCGCCCGAGAGCGTCTCGCGACGGGCGACGGCGCCCAGCGCCTCCGAGGCCAGGCCGGCGGCGATCAGCTCGCGCAGGTCGTCGTCGCCCAGCAGCGGCGAATATTCCAGGACCGGTGCCGCGACGATCGCCTCGGCGTCACGCGCCAGGCGGCGGACCATGTCAGGCGGAACGCTACGGGTGGACTTGATCTCCTCGGCAACGATGGCGCGAACTCGAGGCAGTTGGTCCCGCGCCAGGGTCTCCAGGATCTCCAGCGCCAAGTCGCCGACACGCTCGCGATCGCCCGCGTCCATATCGGGTACCAGCCGGGCCATCTTGCGGGCGAGTTCGGCGCGGACATCGTCGTCGCTGTCTTCCGCCAGCAGTTTGTCGGCCTGGACCGGCGTCGCCCGATTGACGGCGATGTCGCGGCGGATGGCGCTGTCCGCGTCGCTGGCGAGGTAATAGAGCATCTCCGGCCGGGTATCGGTGGCCCGCGCCAGCTTCCGGCGCGCCGGACGATCCGCCGAAGAGACCAGCGCACGCTGCGCGCCGTAGTCGAGTTCGTGTTGCGCGGCGTCGCCATCGCGCGCCCGTCGAAACAAACTCAGCAGCATCTCAGGTCTCCTCTCACATTGCCGGGCCGACCAGGGCGACCCGGTTCTTGCCGCCCTGCTTGGCCAGGTACATCTGTCGGTCGGCCTGCTCGATCAGTGCCTCGACCGAGATGCGCGCATCGGCGTCGGTCACCGCGATGCCGATCGAAAGCGAGAGAGGGCGTTCGTCGTCGGCCGAGAAATCACGCAAGCCCGCCGCGGCCGCGACCAGCCTTTGCGCCTTGGCGAGACCGCCGGGCTGGTCCGCGCCGTCGAGCCAGACGACGAACTCGTCGCCGCCGAGGCGCGCCATCAGGTCGCCCGTGCGGACGGCGCCTTCGAGAATGCTTGCCAGCGCCACCAACACCTCGTCTCCCCGCGCGTGGCCGTGGGTGTCGTTCACCGGCTTGAAGTTGTCGAGATCGAGGTAGAGCAAGGTGCCCCGGGCGCGGCGGTCGCCGTCGAGACGGGCCTGAAGTTCATCCAAAAATCCGCGCCGGTTGGCGAGGCCGGTCAGCTCGTCGGTGGTGGAGAGGGCGCGGAGCTTGTCCTGTATGGTGGCCTGGGCTATGGCGATGCCGAGTTGCGCCGCAACGCCGGCGAGAAAGCTCTCTTCCTCCTCCGTCCAGGGTCCCCGCGCGGCCGCCCTGGAGACGGCGAGGTGCCCCAGTCGTTTCCCGCGATAGGCGCAATGGACGGCGAGCGCGATTGTTTGGGGGCGGCCGGGATCGACAGCGAAGGGCCGGGGATCGTCGGCGGCCGGGCTCGAGCTTTCGAGGTCGCTCGGCGGCGGCGTGGCATCGTCGCCGTGGCGAGCGACCACCTCGGTCACCCCCGCGCCCCGCAGCACCCAGCAGTTCTCCGCGCCCAGCGCGTCGGCGATGGAGCCGGCGGCGGCGCGGAACATCGCCTCGGGCGTCGCCTCGGTGCGGATCGCATCGACGACGGCACGCATCAGGGCCTCGCGCTGCTCGGCCCTGCTCAACGCCGCCTGCTGCATCCGCTCCACGGTGACGTCGCGGCAGACCCCTCGGGCGCCGCGCCAGCCATTCGCGCCTTCGCCGACCGGCAGGCTCGAAACGCGGACGCAGGCGACCTCGCCGGTGCCGCCATCGAGCCGGAGCTCGTGCTCGCTCACCGGCGCCCGGCAGAGGAAGGGGGAATCGCCCGCGCTCTCGGCGGGCTCGCCGGTCAGCAGGGTGAAGCTCTCGCCGACCAGGGCGTTCGCCGCGTGACCCAGCGCGCCGCCCGGCGAGATGAAGGTGAAGCGGCCCTCGGCATCGGTCTCCCAGGCGAAGTCGGCGGAGCAGGTGACGAGGTCCTTGTAAAGGGCGCGGCTGGCGGCGAGCGCGCGGGTGAGGTTGTGTTCGAGGGTTGCTTCCCGCCCCAGGATCAACACGCCGTCGCTCGGCTCGCCCGCGAGCGGCAGCAGGGTCAGATCGAACACCCGGCACTCCTCGCCGAGCTCGATCTCGACCCGGGTGATCCAGGGCACGTGGCCGATCAGGGTACGGATGACGTGGTCGCGCAGGCGCTCGGCGGCGGCGACCATGAGAATTCGGCCACTGGCGTTGCTGGCGCGGAACGTGCCGTCGGCGTCGATATGCAGCGCGGGCCCGGCGTAGCGCGCGACCATGGTCTCGGGCACCAGCCAGGCGCGTTCGCCGCGCGCGGGCCCGTCCGTCGTGACCGCCACTTCGTGCAGGCTGTCCGTCCCCACGCGCACCACCTTCGCTCCTCGGAAGCTTCGATTTCCCCCGACCGCCGATGTTACGCAGCGGGACTTAACGTCGTCTTAAGTGGGGCGGGAAGTCGGCACGGGCGGAATAGGACCCGGTGCGGCTCTGCTGGCGAGATGCTTCTCGAGATGTTTTCTAATATAGCATAGGGCTTGAAGCACTGCAGCGATATGCTAATATGAACTTGCTAGGTTGGCGCGGGGAATATCATTCAGGCCCTCTACCGACGCCAGCCACGGAGCATTCTTCGTCGGATGCCGCGACGGGAGATGCAGGCGATTCGGAACGCCTTTGTCCGGTATGCATCCGACCCGGATGATCCTGGCGTCGATGTCCGCCGCCTAATCGGCGAGGAAGGTAATCGACTTCGCGTCGGCGGTTGGCGTTGCCTGTTCACCGTCGATGGAGCGTCGGAATTGATAGACGTCTACCTGATAGCGCGCCGAGGCGATGTATACAGCCGTCGAATATTTGGGGAATCACGCCATGAGCACGAAACATCGGTCCGCCCAGGTCACCAACAAAATTGACCCGGAGAACGTGCAAATCATCACGAATGAACGAGGTGCCCCGGCCTTCGCCGTGCTCCCATGGGATCGGTATCTGGCCTTGGTCGATGAAGATTTCGATGCCGAAGAAGAGGCCGCCGACGTCGCCGCGCTTCGAGCGGCGATGGCCGAGGACGACGAGGGCCTGCCTGATGCACTGGTCGGCCGCCTCATCGACGGCGAGCATCCGATCCGCGTTTGGCGCCACCACCGGGGCATGACGCAGTCGACCCTCGCCGAGAAGATCGGGATCAAGCCCGCCTATCTAAGCCAAATCGAGACCGGCAAGCGCACAGGTTCCCTCGACCTCCACAGGCGGGTCGCCAAGGCGCTCGGCGTCCATATCGACGACTTGGTCGAGTGAGCCAATCCACCTTTCTCTCTGCCGCCGGTGCATCGGGGCTGGTAGGCTCGGCGCGCCCGGGGACGGGCGCACTCGGGGGAGGCGGCACTCCACGGCGAGGTGGAGGCCCGGCGACGATTGACCGCGCTCGCTCGCGAGCACGCCGAGGACGACACCGTGGCGCTCGCCTACCGCACGCGTCTCGCCATGGCGATCCGACGAGCATTGTCCGACACGTCCTGAAGCGCTCTATGGCTCGCGGTAGAAGCGGTGGCGGCCGATGGTTCGGGTCGGGGCCAGGGCCTTGGACCAGGCCGGGCGAACGTAGAGCGCGTGGTAGTGGGTGGCGCCTTCGGTGATGTCGCGGTAGCCGCCGGAGCCGAGGATGCGGGCGAGGCGCACGGCGCTCGCCCAGGCGTGGCGGTCCCTCGGTCTGTCGGAGCGGCCATCGCAGGCGAAGGAGAACTGGCAGCGGTGGCGGCGATCGGCGTTCTGGAAGACGACGCCGCAGACCTCGTTCGGGTAGCGTCGATCGCGGGCCCGGTTCAACACCACTTGGGCCACCGCCATGCGGCCTTCCAGCGGCTCGCCCCGGGCCTCGAAATAGATCGCCTGGGCGAGACAGCGCTCGGCCTCGGCCAGGCCGGCGAAACCGATGTCACTCGCCGGGGCCGGCGGCTCCACGTGCCAACGGTCGGCCATCAAAATCCAGACGTAGGCGGCGACCAGAGCGGTCGCGATGATGCCACCCGCGCCGAGCGCGAGGGCCCGGCGGCGGCGGAGCTGCTCGAGGATCCGGCGCCACTTCGGAACGCGAAGGCGATGCCACGCAATCGGCCACATGATTCGCAATGTGGCGAAAAAATGTGGCGAAAGCCGGGCGAGACGGAGAGCCTATAATGTTGCTCGGCGAATCGGGGTGAGGCGGTGCATGGCGCGCGGGCGGCGGATCCAGGCGGAGCGGCTCAGACTGCCGCCGCCGGACGACGATCTGGAGCTGGCGTTCCGGTTCAATCCCCGGGCCAAACGAGTGCTGTTGAAGTTCGATGCCGTGGCGGGCGGCGCCGTGCTGGTCTGCCCGACGTTGGCCGCGCGGCCTCGCGCCGTCGCCTTCGCCCGGGAGAATGCGGTCTGGCTCCGCCGACGCTTGGCGGCGATGCCCGCTTCGGTGCCGTTTGGCGATGGCGCCACGATCCCGCTCCTCGGGCGGCCCTGTCGGATCCGCCATGATCCCAACGCCCGTCTGGGCGTCCGGCGGGAGGGCGACGAGATCCGCGTCTCCGGCCGGGCCGAGCACGTGGCGCGCCGCATCGGCGAGTGGCTCCGCGGCGAAGCCCGGCGTGAAATCGCCGCGCGGGCGGAGGCCATGGCCGAACGGCTCGACGTCCGCATTCTCCGCATCACCATCCGCGATCCCCGCACGCGCTGGGGGAGCTGCTCCCCCAGCGGTGCCCTCTCCTTCTCCTGGCGGCTGATCCTGGCGCCGGCGCGCGTGCTCGACTATGTCGTCGCCCACGAGGTGGCGCACCTCCGCGAGGCGAGCCACAGACCCGCTTTCTGGGCTCTGGTCGAGCGGCTGCACGACGATGTTCCCGGCGCGCGCGCCTGGCTCCGTCGCGAGGGCACGAGCCTGCATCGTCACGGCTGACGGAGAGGTCGACTCCGTGCCTGATGCCAGTGGCCGAAAGTCCCGACCGCCCCGCCCCCTTTCCAATCACCCGAGGGGCGACTATTCATGCTGAATTCGGGGCTTGGGCCGGGGAGAGGGTGGTTCGGTTCGGTTGGACCGTACTATCGAGCGCGCAAAGAAGCGCGCAAGGGAGGAACCACCGTTGACCATCGTGATGTATGACCTGGTCGGCCTGGAGGATCGCCGCTTCAGCCCGTACTGTTGGCGCGCTCGCATGGCGCTCGCCCACAAGGGCCTAGAGTATGAGGCCCGGCCCACCAGCTTCCAGCAGATTAAGGCCATCGGCGACGGCGGCCACGGCCGCGTGCCGGTGATCGAGGACGGTGGCCGTTTCGTCGCCGATTCCTGGGAAATCGCCGAATATCTCGATGAGAGCTATCCCGACCGGCCGAGCCTCTTCGGCGGCGCGAACGGCCGTGGCCTGGCGCGCTTCATCGACAATTGGACGACTGCGCTGATGGGCGAGATGATCCAGATGACGCTCGCCGACATCCACGAAAATCTCCTGCCCGAGGATCGCGGCTATTTCCGGGAGAGCCGGGAAAAGCGCTTCGGCAAGACCCTGGAGGAGGTGGTCGAGGGCCGCGAGGCACACCGCGAGACCTTGGCCGCCATGCTGGCGCCGCTTCGCCGCACGCTCGGCCGGCAGCCCTTCATCGGCGGCGAGAGGCCGCATTACGCCGACGCCGACTATCTGGTCTTCGGCGCCTTCCAGTGGCCCAGGGTGGTCAGCCCGTTTACGCTGCTGGGGGAGGACGATTCCGTCCACACCTGGTTCGAGCGCTGCCTCGACCTCCACGGCGGCATCGGGCGCGCCGAGCCGGCGAAGACGGCCTAGGCGCGAGCGAGCGACAGGGCGCTATCATCGCCACCGCGTGATGGCGTATCAATGACCGGTCCCAGGGAGGTGGCGATGACGACGACGCTATATTCGGGTGGCCGGCTGTTCGACGGCGAGAACGCGCCCCTCGACGGTCAGGCGGTCTTGGTCGAGGACACAGCGATCCGCCGCGTCGCGCCGAGGCCTGAGTTCGACGGCTTCGCCGGCGAGGTGGTGGACACTTCGGGCGCCACCTTGATGCCCGGCCTGATCGACTGCCACGTGCATCTCTGCCTCGGCGCCGAGGGCGATCCGGGCACCGCCGCCGACAAGCTGCTGCCGGGCCAGACGACGATGAAGGCGCTCGAGCGGGCGCAGGCGACGCTCGCCGGCGGCATCACCGCGATCCGCGATTGCGGCGGCAAGGATTTTTTGGAGTTCGCGGTCCGCGACGCCTGCAACGACGGCCGCCAGCTCGGCCCGACCATTCGCGCCGCCGGCCGGATGATCTGCATGACCGGCGGCCACGGCAACCGAATGGGGCGGGTCGCCGACGGCCTCGACGAGGTGATCCGCGCCGTCCGCGAGCAGATCCAGGCCGGCAGCGATCTGATCAAGATCATGGCCACCGGGGGCGTGATGACGCCCGGCGTCGACCCCGAAGATGCGCACTACACGGCGGAGGAAATGGCGGCCGGCGTCGCCGAGGGCCGCCGCTTCCACCGCCGGAGCGCCAGCCACGCCCAGGGCTCCGAGGGGATCTTGAACGCCGTTCGCGCCGGCATCACCTCGATCGAGCACGGCATCTTCATGACCGACGAGTGCGTCGCCGAGATGCTGGACCAGGGCACATATCTCGTGCCGACGCTCGCCGCCGTCCACAATATCGTGCGCATGAAGGGGAGCGTGCCGGATTACGTGATCGAGAAGGCGGAGCGGGTGAGCGAGCGCCATCGCCAATCGATCGCCACCTTCTATGAGGCGGGCGGGCGGATCGCCATGGGCACCGACGCCGGCACGCCCTTCAACCAGCACGGCGAGAACGCGCAGGAACTGGCGCTGATGGTCGGAATCGCCATCCAGCCGCTGGACGCGCTCCGCTTCTCCACCAGCGCCGCCGCCGATCTGGTCGGCCTGGAGCAGGAAGGGCGGATCGCCGAGGGCCATTTCGCCGATCTTCTGGTGGTCGAGGGCGATCCGCTGGCCGACATCGCCATGGTGGCGGAATCGGTGAACCATCGCCTGGTGGTCAAGCGCGGCCTCGCCGTCACCCGAAGCGCGAGCGGCCGGCTCGCCCCGCTCGCCAACCGCATGGCGGCGTTTTGAAGGCGCGCTCGGAGTTCACTCTGTAGCGTTGCCGAAGACCCGGACGACGCCGCTGTCGTTGATCTCGCCGAGGCCACCTTCGACCATGCGGCGATAAAGGCCGACGGCGGTCGCGCCCAGCGGCGCCTCGATGGCGAGGCGATCGGCCAGGTCGACGCCATAGGCCGCGTCCTTCAGCCGCAGCCGCCCGGCGAACAGCACCGGGTCCTCGTGATCGTCGGCGAGCACGCGGCCGGCGGCGCGAACCACCTGGGGACTCGCCGCCTGGCCCTTACGAATCGCCTCCGCGACCAGGCTTAAATCGAGGCCGGCGCGCGCGGCCATCGCCATCCCCTCGGCGAGGCCGGCGATCTGCACCGCGCCCATCAGGTTGACGATCAGCTTGAAGGCGGTGCCGGCGCCAGTGGGGCCGAAATGGATGATCTCGCGCGAGACCGCGTCCAAAAGCGGCTTCGCCGCCGCCAGGGTTTCCGGCGCGGCGCCGACCAGGAGCGTCAGCTCGCCCGCCGCCGCGGCCGCCGGCAGGCCGGTCACCGGACAATCGACATAGCCGAGGCCGCGCGCGGCGGCGGCGCTCGCCAACTCGGCGACCCAACCGGCCGAAAGGGTCGAGCATTCGATGGCCAGCGCGCCGGCCGCCATGGCGGCGAGCGCGCCGTCGGCCCCGAGCCAGACCGCGCGGGAGGCCGCGTCGTCGGCCAGCATGGCGAAGACCGCCTCGGCGCCGGCCGCGGCTTCGCCAGGGCTCGCCACGAGGCTCGCGCCCGCCAGCGCCTCGGCCCGCGAGGCGGTGCGGTTCCAGACCCGGACCTCGGCGCCCGCGCCGACCAGCCGGGCCGCCATGGGGCCACCCATGTTGCCGAGCCCGAGAAATCCCACCACCGCCATCGCCACCTCCCGCGTCGCCTCGCACGCGTTTATAACATCGACACTCCGAAATTCGTTTGGCCCGGGCCGCCGGCGCGCTCTACTCTCGCCGCGCCGAACCCGGAGTCGATCCATGGCCGATCCCCGCTATCTGAAGCCGGAAACGCTGAGCCTGCACGCGGGCCAGAAGCCGGACCCGCTTTACGGCGCCCGGGCGGTGCCGATCTACCAGACCACCTCCTACGTCTTTCCCGATACCGACCACGCCGCCGCGCTCTTCAACCTGGAGCGCGCGGGCCACATCTACAGCCGCATCTCCAACCCCACCGTGGCGGTGCTGGAGGAGCGGATCGCGGCGCTCGAAGGCGGCGTCGGCGCGGTCTGCACGGCGAGCGGCCAGGCGGCGCTGCATCTGGCGATCGTGACGCTGATCGGCCAGGGCGGCCACATCGTGTCCTCCGGCTCGATCTACGGCGGCAGCCACAACCTCTTCACCCACACGCTGCCGCGCTTCGGTATCACCACGAGTTTCGTCGATCCCCGCGACGCGAGTGCCTTCGCCCGGGCGATCCGGCCGGAAACGGGGCTCGTCTTCGTCGAGACGCTCGGCAATCCGGGCCTCGAGGTGGTGAACCTGCCGGAGCTGGCGGCCGTGGCGCACGCAGAGGGCGTGCCGGTGCTGGTCGACAATACCTTCGCGACGCCGGTGCTGTTCCGGCCCTTCGAGCACGGCGCCGACCTGGTGCTGCATTCCGCCACCAAATTCCTGGGCGGCCACGGCATCGCCATCGGCGGCGTCATCGTCGACGGCGGCAGCTTCGACTGGGAGGCCTCGGGCCGCTTCCCGACCTTGAGCGAGCCCTATGCCGGCTATCACGGCCTCGACTTCGCCGAGGAGTTCGGCCCCCAGGCCTTCATCATGCGGGCCAGGGCCGAGGGCTTGCGCGACTTCGGCGCCTCGATGAGCCCGGCCAACGCCTTCTACATCCTGCAGGGAGTCGAGACCCTGCCGCTCAGGATGGCTCGCCACGTCGCCAACGCACGGCTGATCGTGCGCTTCCTCGACGACCACGAGGCGGTCGCCTGGGTCATTTGGCCGGAGCTTCCCGACCATCCCGACCACGACCTGGCGGCGAGGATGCTGCCCGACGGGCCGGGCGCGATCTTCAGCTTCGGAATCAGGGGCGGGCGCGAGGCGGGGGCCAAGTTCATCGAGGCGCTGACGCTCATCAGCCATCTCGCCAACGTGGGCGACGCCAAGAGCCTGGTGATCCACCCGGCCTCGACGACGCATCAGCAGATGGACGCAGACGCGCTCGAGGCCGCCGGCGTCGGCGAGGATCTGGTTCGCCTCTCGATCGGGCTGGAGGATCCGCGCGACCTCACCGACGACCTGGACCGCGCGCTCCGCGCCTCGCAGAAGGGCTGAAGCCATGCGATTCCAGGTCGACGGCCACGAGGTCTTCGCCGCCACCGGCGGCCAACCGTTCGATTCCGCGAGGCCGGCAATCGTCTTCATCCACGGCGCGGCGCTCGACCGCACGGTCTGGAAGCTGCAGACCCGCTACTTCGCCTGGCGCGGCCGGAGCGTGCTGGCGCTCGACCTGCCGGGGCATGGCCGCTCGGGCGGCGCGCCGCTCGAGACCATTCCCGCCATGGCCGACTGGATCACCCGCCTGCTGGACGCGGCGGGGCTGGAGCGCGCCGCGCTGGTCGGCCATTCGATGGGTGCGCTGGTGGCGCTCGACGCGGCCGGCCGCCACGGTAATCGCGTCCGGGCGCTGGCGCTGCTCGGCCCCGGCTACCCGATGCGGGTGAGCGACGTCCTTCGAGACACCTCGAAGGCCAACGACCCGCTGGCCTTCGAGCTGATGAACGCTTGGGGTTACGGCGGCCCGGCGCAACTCGGCCGGCACCGGATGCCGGGCTTGTGGATGATGCGCGGCGGCTTGCGCCTCTGGCAACGGAGCGCGCCCGGCGTGCTGCATGGCGACCTGATGGCCTGTCACGACTACGACAGCGGCCATGACGCGGCCGACGCGGTTCGTTGCCCGACGCTGCTGGTGATGGGCCGCGAGGACATGATGGCGCCAGTGCGGCAGGGCCGCGCGATCGCCGAGCGGATCGCGGGCGCGCGCGAGGTCGTGCTGCCCGATTGCGGCCACATCATGATCGAGCAATACCCCGACGAGACCCTCGACGCGCTCAGGACGCTGCTGTAGCGGGGGTCATCGGTCCGTCGGCGAAGGATAGCGATCGAACTCGATCACGTGGTCCGATCCGAGAGTAATCTCCAGAATTTCGTTGATCGGTTCCTTGTCCATCAACTAATCGATGGCGTATTGGAAAAGCCGTCCTTGAGAATTTTGGCCCATGAGTTCCGATGCCACATTCAGACAGATCAACCCGGCATGCAACTCCTCTCGTCCGACGAGCGATGTGAAGTCGGTCGAATTGTTCGTTACTGAGTCGGACCCGATTTCCTTGGACACAGAATTGGCTTAATCGAAGTGTCCAAGGAGGACCGGAACATGACCGACAATTTTGAGAACAAAGTTGCTGTTGATGGGCCTGTGGTAAACGAGGGCGAGCTTGGCTCGTCCACGTTTTCCCCGGGCCAGGTTTCGCCGGCAGGCCCGCTGGGACTTGGCCAGCGGTGGACGGTGACGCGCAAGCGTGAGGTTGCCCTGCGGCTTTTGCGTGGCGAGCCGGTGGAACTTTTGTCGCGGCAGTTGGGCGTGGAGATTTTCCGGCTCGAGCAGTGGCGTGAGAAGGCGATCGCCGGGATCGATGCCTCGCTCAAGGAACGCAAGGGCGATCCGGTAAAGGCGGAACTGGACATCGCCATGAAGCGGATCGGGGAGTTGATCATGCAGGTGGAACTGCTGGAGGCCAAGACGGAGACGTCCGGCCCTTTGGGGCGGCGGAGGTCGCGGCGATGAGTGCCGCCACCTCTCCCGGCACGGGTTTGGCCTACGGCCTCCAGCGGGTCTGTGCGGCCTGGGGTTTTGCCCGTTCCTCGTTCTACGCCATGAAATCCCGGCAGCAGGCCACCGCTGAGCGCCCACCAGCAAAGCGCCGGGGACCGAAGCCCTCGATCTCGGACGAGGCTCTGCTGGTGGCCATCGAGGCCGACCTGGAGGCATCCCCCTGGGAGGGCGAGGGACACCGCAAGGTCTGGGCTCGGCTTCGGGTCTGTCGTGGCATCCGTGTTTCCCGCAAGCGGGTGCTCCGGGTGATGCGCGAGAACAACCTGCTCTCGCCCCATCGCTGCCGCCGCCGTGGCGGAAATCCCCATGTCGGTGAGATCATCACCCATGCCCCCAACCTCATGTGGGGCACGGACGGCGTTCGGGTGTTCACGGTGGACGACGGCTGGGGCTGGATATTCACCGCCATCGAGCATTGGAACGCCGAGTGCGTCGGCTGGCATGTGTGCAAGCGAGGCGACCGCTTCGCCGCCCTTCAGCCGATCTCCATGGGGCTTGCGAGGCTGTATGCCTCGACCTCCGCCGGTGCGGCGCGGGGGCTGGCCTTGCGGATGGATCACGGCTCCCAGTATCTGTCGGACCACTTCACCAACCAGATCAAGTTCTGGGGCATCCAGCCGTCCTACGCCTTCGTCGAACAGCCCCAGACCAACGGCGTCGCCGAGAGGTTCAATCGCACGCTCAAGGAACAGATCATCCATGGCCGCATCTACCGCAACATCGCGGAGCTGCGGAACGCCGTCCGCGGGTTCGTCGAACAGTACAATGCCCAGTGGATCGTGGAGAAGAACGGCTACCTGAGCCCCGCTCAAGCTCGTCAGGCGTGGCACACCGCGATGTCACTCAGGCCCGCCGCATGAGACAAACTTGTGTCCAAGGAACCGGGTGCGATACAGAATTGTTCGTTACGAACACATACCCATCGTCGACTGCTCGGCGCATGATGGTCCAATCTTTCATCGATCCAAGGCCGAGCCAGTTGACGTGCATCGAAAGCGGGTATCCGCGAATTCGAGCGATATGAACGAGCGTCGGACTCAGGCACTCGTCGACCAGAAACTTCAAGAGACCGGCGGTAGATCGTCAAAGTTGATTTTGATGGACTCTATGGGTTTCGTCTTTCGCCATGGAGGTTGCCGCCTCGGGCGGCCACTGCGTGGATAGGCTCCGGCGTAGACCAACGCGGCTTCGATGTTCCGCGCCGACAATGCCGGATAAGCATGTAGGAGCACTTCTATATTGTCACCGTTGGCGAACATATTTGCAATGTCGTGAACGGGTATCCGGGTGCCTTTGAAGCAAGGCGCTCCAGACATCACCTCTTTGTCGATCGAAACCATTTCTCTTGCTTCCCGCAGCGTCGTCAGTCCACGTTGGACGCGGCGCCGCATCTCCCGCAGATCGACCGAGACGGCTTCTTCATGGACCGATTTTGCTTCCGGATCATCGAGGAGACGTCGGACCAGTCGACGACGCCCTTCAAGCGTCAGGATATCCGTGGTCTCATGCGCCAGCTTCAATCCGACGAGCGCCTCGATCGAAACGACACGTCCGCCATCCCGGGTCTTCACCGCATCACCCAGCAGACCGGCATCGATAATGCGATGCACCCGCTTCAGGGGGACATCGGTGACACAAGCCGCCGCGTTCGCGGACAGCGCCTGTTCTTGTCGTCGCATCGACTTTAAACCTTCCTCTATCTTGGAAACAATATAAGAGGATTCTGATGACATTGCTAGCTCGTGGCGCCGACCTTGCCGAACGACGACGGGCCCGCCCCCGGCGCGGGAGCGGGCCCTCGATCGCAACGCCGAGGCGCGTCAGCCCCGCGCGATCTCGATCCGTCGGACCTCGGGCTCGGCCTCGGCCGCCTTCGGCAGCACCAGCGTGATCACGCCATTCTCGAAGCGGGCGGAGATCGCCGCTTCCTCGACGCTCTCCGGCAGGCGGAAGGCCCGCTCGAAGCGGCCGACGGCGCGCTCGCGGACGTGGTAGCGCCGCTCGCCCTCGCCCTCGAGCGTCTCGCCCTCGGTCTCCTGGCACTTCTCGGCCCGGAGGCGAAGCACGCCGTCGCTCAGCGTCACCTCGACGTCGTCATCGGCGAAGCCCGCCGCCTCGGCCGTGATCACATAGGCCTCGGCCGTCTCCTCGACGTCGACGCGGGGTCGGACCGCGACGGCACGGTTCTCGGCCACACGCCTCGGCGCCCAGACGGCGTCGAACAGTAAATCGAAATCACCCCAGGATTCGCCGAACAAGCTCGCCACGGCGCTCGGGTGGCGGCTCGGCCGCCAGGCTAGGAGTTTCTGGTTCATCGTCTTCATCCTCTCATCTGTTCGGTTTCCGGAGACACGGGTCCCCGGCGCCGCGCCTCGAAAAGCGCGGGCAATCGTGTTCTCGCTTCGATGCGGGTCAGGCCGCTCGGGCGGTCGGCGCGTGATCGATCGGGATCCGCCGGGGCTTCAAATGCTCCGGCACCTCGTGCGCCAGATCGACGTGCAACAGGCCGTTCTCGAGCCGCGCGGCGGCGACCTCGACGTTGTCGGCGAGCTGGAAACGCCGCTCGAAGCCGCGCCGCGCGATGCCGCGGTGAAGGTAACGGGCGGCCTGGTCCTGGTCACTTCCCGCGCCCTTGATCACCAACACGCCGTCGGTGACGGTGAGGTCGAGATCGTCCTCGCCGAAGCCGGCGATCGCCATGGTGATGCGATAGCCGTTCTCGCCGGTCTTGACGATATCGTAGGGCGGATAGGTCGAGGCTGCGCCGTTCTGTCGGGCGAGGTCGTTGAACACGCGGTCCAGTCGGTCGAAGCCGATTCCGGAACGCAGGAGAGGGGTGAGATCATAGGTTCGCATGACGCGATATCCTCCTGTTGAGCAATATCACCGTTTCAGATAGGCCCGCCGCAATCGGCCGGGCCCGCGAATGTCCGGACCCGATTCACGGCATCCAGAACACGTCAGATATGGGATCGGGATGAAGACCGTTCAAGGGGAAGGCCGGCCGCCGTTAGAGCATGATCCGACCATATGGAAGCGTTTGATGGCGGCAAATCGGCCTCTGGGGCAGGCGCGCCGCGCCGCGCGATGCGGGCCATCGGGCAAGCGGCGCAACGCACCCCAGAGGCCGATTTGCCCCACCGAAGGCCGGTCCCGGTCAAACGTTTCCATATGATCGGATCATGCTCTTAAGCGAGTATTTGTTAAGCTTTCCGCGCCACACTTGCGGGCTGGACCGGCGGCGCGGGGTCGAATGCGAGAATGAGCGAAGATGATGCGGTCATCGTCCACATGGCGCCGGCCTTTTTCCGCCGGACCTACGACGAGGCCTTTCGCCTGGTGCTGGAGACGCGACACTATCTCTGTGAGCGCGGCAACAACGACGCGCGCGGCCTCGACGTGCCGGCGGCGCTCGCCTACAGCGTCGAGAGCATGCGGCTCACCGCACGACTGACCCACATCATGGCCTGGTTGCTCGCCGTCCGCGCGCATCACGAAGGCGAACTCGACGCCGAGGCGCTGGCCGATCCCCGCTGGCGCCTCGCCGGACACGAGGTCTGCCTCGATGCGGCAGCCGGCGAGGGGGACGATATGCCGCGCCCGCTCGCCGAGCTCTTGCAGCGGAGCGAGACCCTCTATCGCCGGATCGATCGGCTCGACCGCATGATGGCGGGGGCGGCGGCGACCGGTTGACGACGGTGGGCCAAAGGCCCTTCGCGATCGCGCGGCCGCGAACCCCTGGTCGATGCGAGTCGCCGCTTCATGCGCAACCATCTCGACCTCGACGAAGCGGAGACGACCTCGCGCTTGCTCCGGGCCGAGAGTTGATCGCGCCTTGCCAAGGCCGGCGGCGGCGGCTACCTGATGGGGGAGCGGCGGAGGAAGCGGAATGACTGAAGCGCGCCATGCCCGGCTGGCGGATCGGGCGATCCTGAGGCTCGCCGGTGGCGAGGTCCGAACCTTCCTGCAAGCTCTCGTCTCCAACGACGTCGAGCGTCTCGCGGGGAACCGCGCGATCTATGCCGCCTTGCTGACGCCGCAAGGCAAGTATCTCTTCGATTTCTTCCTCGGCCAGGCCGAGGGCGGCATTCTGCTGGACGGCGAGGCCTCGCGCCTTCCCGCGCTCGCCAAGCGGCTGGCCATGTATCGGCTCCGCGCCGATGTCGAGATCGAGACCGACGACAAGCTCGCCGTCCACGTCGGCTTCGGGCCGGGCGCGGCGGCGGCTCTGGGGTTGGCCGAGACGGCCGGCGCGGCCCGGCCGCTCGACGGCGGCGTCGTCTTCGTCGATTGCCGCGACCCGGCGGCCGGTGTCCGCGTGTTGGCGCCGGCCGACGTCGCGGCGGCGACGCTGGAGGCGGCGGGCCTGAGAGCGAGCGGGCCCGAGGATTACGATCGCCACCGCCTCGCCCTGGCGCTGCCCGACGGCAGCCGCGATCTGGAGGTCGAACGTTCGACCCTGCTGGAAGCCGACTTCGAGCGCCTGAACGGTGTCGATTTCCACAAGGGCTGCTACGTCGGCCAGGAGGTGACGGCCCGCACCAAGCATCGCGGTAAGTTGCGCAAGCGCCTGCTGGCGGTGGCGATCGAGGGCCCGCTGCCGGCGCCGGGCACGCCGATCCTGGCCGCGGGGCGGGAGGTGGGCGTCATCCGCTCCGGCCGCGACGAGCGGGCCTTGGCGCTGCTGCGCCTCGACGCGGTGGCGGATGACGCGCCGCCGATGACCGCCGCCCAGAGCCGGGTGCGGGCCACGGGCGCGGCGCCGCGATGACGCGAGCGGACGGCCGCTGCGGCTGGTGCGGGGAGGATCCGCTCTACGTCGACTATCACGACACCGAGTGGGGCGTGGCGGAGTGGGACCACCGCGCGCTATTCGAGAAGCTGCTGCTGGACGGTTTCCAGGCCGGCCTCTCCTGGATCACGATTCTGCGCAAGCGAGAAAACTTCCGCGCCGCCTTCGACGGCTTCGTGCCCGAGGTGATGGTCCGCTACGACGCGGCCAAGCTGGCCTCGCTGATGGCCGACGCCGGCATCGTCCGCAACCGCCAGAAGATCCAGGCGAGCCTCGACAACGCGCGGGCCTGGCTCGCCATCATGGAACGCGACGGCGGCTTCCGCGATTATCTGTGGCGCTTCGTCGACGGCCGGCCTCGGGTCAACCACTGGCGCTCGCTCGCCGAGGTGCCGGCGGAGACGGCGGAAAGCCGGGCGCTCTCCAAGGCGCTGAAAGGCGAAGGCTTCCGATTTTGCGGGCCGACCATCTGTTATGCGGTGATGCAGGCGACGGGGATGGTGAACGATCACCTGACCGGCTGCTTCCGCCACGCCGCGGTCCAGGCGCCGGCCGAGACGGAAAGGCCCTGAGGCGCCGTGGAAGCCCGGCTGAAGGCGGAGCTCTGGATCAAGGCCCACATCCGCCGGGTCGAGATCGAGGGCGCCATCGCCATGGTCGCCAGGCGTGGCGACGCGATGTCGGGCTCGGTCCTGGTCAAGCTCAACAATCTGGATGGCACGGCCCAGGTGCTGGCGCCGGCGCCGAACGCGGAGAAGGGCCGGGTCTGGCTTCGCGCCACCGGCCCGGCGCCGGTGGCCGACGGCGAGGCCGAGGCCTTCATCGAGCGCCAGCTCCGCTTCGATCCGGATCTCTGGGTGTTGGAGATCGAAGACCGCGAGGGCCGCCACTTTCTCGACGATCCGGTCGAGTGATCAGGCGGCCGGGTCGGCCCTGGCCCAACTCCGGAGCACCGCTTCGCTCCCGGCATCGGCGGGGAAGAAGTTCTCGATGCGGATCTCCTGCGCGGTGACGTCCATGGGCGTGCCGAGGGTGGCGATCGTGGTGAACAGGTTCAGCACCGTGCCGCCCTTGGCGAAGGCGATGGTCAGCACCGGGGCTTGGTCCGGCGTCAGCTCGGAAAGCTCGGCCGGGCCCGGCACGTCGGGATAGGCGAGGACACGCTCCAACAGCGCCGCCGTCTCCGCCGCGCCGTCGCCCGAGGCCTCGCTCCGCAGGTAGCCGACGAAGCCGAGCGCGACCTCCCGCCAATTTACGATGAGCGGGCGGAGCTGGTCGGGGGCGAGCACCGCGTCCACCAGGTTGACCTCGGGCGGGGTCGGGCTCGCCTCGGGCGCGCCGCCGGCGAGGAAGGCGAAGAGTCGCCCCGCCGCCCGGTTGACGCGGAGCAGGTTCCAGCATCGGTCGACCACGATCGCCGGATAGGGCTCCTGCCGGTCGAGCATGTGGTCGAGGGCGCGATCGACGACGGCAAGCGCGTCGGTCCCGAGTCGTCCCTCCCGCCACAAGGGCGCGAAGCCCGCCGCCAGCAGCAACTGGTTCCGCTCGCGAAAGCGGAGGTCGAGGGCGGCGGCGAGGCGCAGCACCATGGCACGACTCGGCCGGGAGCGGTCGAGTTCCAGGAAGCTCAGGTGGCGTTGCGAGATCTCGGTCAGATGCGCCAGCGCCAGCTGCGAATGCCCGCGCCGCGCCCGCCACCAGCGGAGCCGCCGGGCGAAATCCGTCTTTTCGTCCATGGCATTACCTCCGAGGTAGTTGCAACGATGACCACCCCGGAGGATATCATCCACCCCGCCACCACGGCGAACGCGACCCGCAAGGAGAACGACATGGACCTGCTCGCGCGGCTGAACGACGACCTCCTGCCCTTCGCCAAGCTGCTCGGCATGCGCTTCGTCGCCGCCGAGCTCGACCGCCTGGTCGCCGAGCTGGAGATCCGCGACGAGCTCTGCACCCGGCCCGCCGTGGCCCATGGCGGGCTCCTCATGGCCTTCGCCGACACCCTGGGCGGCACGGCGACCGCGCTCAACCTGCCGGAGGGCGCGGGCACCACGACACTCGAGAGCAAGACCAACTTCCTCGCCGCGGTTCCAGTCGGCACGCTGATCGTCGGCGAGACGACGCCGGTGCACCGGGGTCGCACCACGATGGTCTGGCAGACTCGGATCAACGCCGATTCGGGCCGCCTCGCCGCCCTCGTGACCCAGACCCAGCTCGTCCTCGCGCCCCGCGCTTGAGCCCGCAACCGGCGACCCCGGGCGCCACGGAGAGTCGCCGGCTGGGGCGATCAGGTCATCCAGAGGCCGGCGGCGATGTTGATCCCGTCGTTGTAGAGGCCCCCCGGGTTCGGCCCGTAGCGCGAAATCACCCGGCCCCGGACCGGCCAGGCGGGCGCAAACACTCGCGCTCGCCGCCGCTCGGCGCTACGCTCGGCCACGGCGTGGCGGGGAAGGAAACAGCGATGGGAACGACCCACGACATCGTCATCGTCGGCGGTGCCCTGGTCGGCTCCAGCACGGCCTACCATCTGGTGGTGCGCGATTCCGCCCTCGACGTCGTGGTGGTCGAGCGCGACCCGAGCTACGAGTTCGCCGCGACCGGTCGCTCCTTCGGCGGCGTCAGGGTGCTGTTCTCCCAGGAGGAGAACATTTGGATGTCGCTTTACGGCCACGAGTTCTATGGCGACTTCGCCGCCCGGACGGCGGTGCACGGCGCGGAGACGGCGCTCGATTTTCGCCATCAGGGCTATCTCTTCCTCGCCCTGAACCGGGAGGAAGCGCGGATCATCGAGCTCAACCTCGAGGTCCAGCGCGGCCTCGGCTGCGAGGTCGAGATGCTGGACGCGGCCGGGCTCGCCCAGCGCTATCCCTCGATGACCACCGAGGATGTCCTCCTCGCGGTGCTGACGCCCAACGACGGCTGGATCGATCCGCACGGCGCGCTGATGGGCTTTCGGGCCAAGGCGCGAAGTCTGGGTGCCCGCTACGTCCACGGCGAGGTGTTCGAGATCGAGCACGATTCCACGGCCGCGCGGGCGGTCCTGCTGGCCGACGGCACGCGGCTCGCCGCGCGATGGGTCATCGACACGGCGGGCGCCTGGGCCGGCGAGATCGCCGCCATGGTGGGGATGGATATTCCCATGGTGCCGCTCGCGCGCACGAACTTTCATTTCGAGACCCGCGAAAGCCTGGAACCGCTGCCGCTGTTCCGCGACCTGCCCGGTGTCGGCGCCCGCCCGGAAGGCAGCGGCTATATCACCGGCTACACCGATTTCGCCAACGCCGGCCGGTTCGACTTCGAGCCGCGCCACGAGGTCTTCGAGAGCCTGCTCTGGCCCAGCGTGGCCCGGCGCGTCAAGGCCTTCGAGGCGGTGAAGGTGACCAACGCCTGGGTCGGCCACTACGCCTACAATCATTTCGACGGTAATTTGGTGATCGGGGCTTGGCGCGAGGGTTGCGAGAATTTTATCGTCGCCACCGGCTTTTCCGGCCACGGCTTGCAACACGCGCCGGCGGTCGGGCGGGCGCTCGCCGAGCTGGTAATCGACGGCGAATACCGCGCCATCGACCTCACGCGCTTCGATTATCAGCGCATCCTCGACGACCGGCCGGAACCCGAGCGCGGGATGAAGGCCTGATGGAGAGCGACAAATTGGGGAGTTTGCCCTGAATGTTCACCCCCGCCGAACGCATGGGGCGGTTTCGCCCGTCCGCCAGCACGAGCGCCGCCGAGCATGCCCGCGCCCTCAAGGCCGAGGGACGCGACATCATCGACCTCTCGCAGGGCGAGCCCGACTTCCCGACGCCCGAGAACGTCAAGCGCGCGGCACTGGCGGCGATGAGCGCGGACCAGACCCACTACACCAACGTCGCGGGAACGCCGGCGCTGCTCGCGGCAATCGCGCACAAGCTGAAACGCGACAACGATCTGGAGTACGCGGCGGAGGAAATCATCGCGTCCACCGGCGGCAAGCAGGCGATGTTCAACGCTTTCGCCGCCACCCTCGGCGCCGGCGACGAGGTCGTCGTGCCTCTGCCCTACTGGATCAGCTACCCCAACCTGGTGCTGCTGTCGGATGCGACGCCGGTCTTCGTCGAGGGGCGGGCCGAGAACGGCTACAAGCCCGCGCCGGAGGACCTGGCGGCGGCGGTGGGACCCCGGACCCGGTGGCTGGTGCTGAATTCGCCCTGCAATCCGACCGGCGCGGTGTTCGATTCCGCCGAGCTCGAGGCGCTGGCCGAGATGCTGTTCGCCCACCCCGAGGTCTGGATCATGGCGGACGAGATCTACGAGCACCTAATTTACGGCACGGCCGAGCATGTCTCGATCCTGCAAGTGGCGCCCGGCCTTCGCGACCGCACGCTGATCGTCAACGGGGTGTCCAAGGCCTATGCGATGACCGGCTGGCGGCTCGGCTTCGCGGCCGGACCAGCAGCCCTGATCGCCGCCATGACCAAGATCCAATCGCAGGTCACGGGCTGCCCCTCGTCGATCGCGCAAGCCGCGGCCGCCGAGGCGCTGGCCGGACCGCAAGAGGTGTTGGCGGAACGCCGCCGGATCATGGCGGCGCGCCGCGATTCGATCCTGAGGGCGTTGAACCAGGTCGAGGGCCTGCGCGCGTCACGGCCCGACGGTGCGATGTATCTGTTTTGTGATTGCCGCGGGCTGCTCGGCCGCCGCCCGCCCGAGGGCTTGGCCCTGGCCGACGACCAGGCCGTCGTCGGCTATCTGCTGGAGGCGGCGGGCGTCGCCCTGGTGCCCGGCAGCGCCTACGGAATGGCGGGGCATTTCCGGCTCAGTTTCGCCGCCGACGAAACCGTGCTGGAGGCGGCGGGCCGGCGCCTCCACGCCGCCTGCGACAAACTGTCCTAACGCGCGGAATTCTCGGGCTCGAGAGCAATATCCGAACGGATTGAACCACAGCGGTTCAATCCGTTCGGATTAAATTGCTCTCTTCTTCCATGGTACACGACGGCATTTACGTAGGACGTTGAAAAGGTTGTAGGATTCCCGATTCACTCCACGACGAGTCAAGAGGGAAATCATGCGAGACAACCCGATCAACGCCCTGCGTGAGACGCTACGATGCGGCTTCGCCTTTCGCAAGAGCCGTCTGGAGAGCCTTTGCGTCTTGGTCTTCGGCGTGTTCGTCGCCCGGACGGTGAACCTCTCTCACTTGGCCTGCCACTTTCCGGGGCGCGCGCGATCCAGCTCCAACTATCGGCGCCTGCAACGGTTTTTCGAGCAAGTCGATTTCGATTACGATCGCCTCGCCGAGTTCCTGGTCGCGATGATGGGGCTCCAGGCGGGGCCGTGGCGGCTGACCATGGACCGGACCAACTGGCGGCTGGGTCGCCGCGACGTCAACATCTTGATGATCGGCATCGTCAACCGCGCCATCGCCATTCCCGTGTGTGGAACGGCGTGCAAAGTTGACCCCTGTTGAGGGGTGATCGGCGTCCAAATTTTGAGTCGGACCCGATTTCCTTGGACACAGAATTGGTTTAATCGAAGTGTCCAAGGAGGACCGGAACATGACCGACAATTTTGAGAACAAAGTTGCTGTTGATGGGCCTGTGGTAAACGAGGGCGAGCTTGGCTCGTCCACGTTTTCCCCGGGCCAGGTTTCGCCGGCAGGCCCGCTGGGACTTGGCCAGCGGTGGACGGTGACGCGCAAGCGTGAGGTTGCCCTGCGGCTTTTGCGTGGCGAGCCGGTGGAACTTTTGTCGCGGCAGTTGGGCGTGGAGATTTTCCGGCTCGAGCAGTGGCGTGAGAAGGCGATCGCCGGGATCGATGCCTCGCTCAAGGAACGCAAGGGCGATCCGGTAAAGGCGGAACTGGACATCGCCATGAAGCGGATCGGGGAGTTGATCATGCAGGTGGAACTGCTGGAGGCCAAGACGGAGACGTCCGGCCCTTTGGGGCGGCGGAGGTCGCGGCGATGAGTGCCGCCACCTCTCCCGGCACGGGTTTGGCCTACGGCCTCCAGCGGGTCTGTGCGGCCTGGGGTTTTGCCCGTTCCTCGTTCTACGCCATGAAATCCCGGCAGCAGGCCACCGCTGAGCGCCCACCAGCAAAGCGCCGGGGACCGAAGCCCTCGATCTCGGACGAGGCTCTGCTGGTGGCCATCGAGGCCGACCTGGAGGCATCCCCCTGGGAGGGCGAGGGACACCGCAAGGTCTGGGCTCGGCTTCGGGTCTGTCGTGGCATCCGTGTTTCCCGCAAGCGGGTGCTCCGGGTGATGCGCGAGAACAACCTGCTCTCGCCCCATCGCTGCCGCCGCCGTGGCGGAAATCCCCATGTCGGTGAGATCATCACCCATGCCCCCAACCTCATGTGGGGCACGGACGGCGTTCGGGTGTTCACGGTGGACGACGGCTGGGGCTGGATATTCACCGCCATCGAGCATTGGAACGCCGAGTGCGTCGGCTGGCATGTGTGCAAGCGAGGCGACCGCTTCGCCGCCCTTCAGCCGATCTCCATGGGGCTTGCGAGGCTGTATGCCTCGACCTCCGCCGGTGCGGCGCGGGGGCTGGCCTTGCGGATGGATCACGGCTCCCAGTATCTGTCGGACCACTTCACCAACCAGATCAA
This sequence comes from Alphaproteobacteria bacterium, assembly GCA_965225945.1. Taxonomy (GTDB): domain Bacteria; phylum Pseudomonadota; class Alphaproteobacteria; genus JASLMY01. The sequence goes on from CBDDBZ010000035.1 coordinate 272,634, forward strand.
GTTCTGGGGCATCCAGCCGTCCTACGCCTTCGTCGAACAGCCCCAGACCAACGGCGTCGCCGAGAGGTTCAATCGCACGCTCAAGGAACAGATCATCCATGGCCGCATCTACCGCAACATCGCGGAGCTGCGGAACGCCGTCCGCGGGTTCGTCGAACAGTACAATGCCCAGTGGATCGTGGAGAAGAACGGCTACCTGAGCCCCGCTCAAGCTCGTCAGGCGTGGCACACCGCGATGTCACTCAGGCCCGCCGCATGAGACAAACTTGTGTCCAAGGAACCGGGTGCGATACACGGCGTCCAAATTTGACCCCCTGAGCCTGGCTAGTCCAAGTCACCTCGTTTTTGGGCGGACGAGGTGGTGGGGGATGTTGGTCGTGGAGACGATAGCGCGGATCCGGCGGGAGTATTTCGTCAAGGGGAAGCCGATCAAGGAGATCGTGCGGGACGTGAAGGTCTCGGGCAACACGGTGCGCAAGGTGATCCGTTCGCAGGCGACGGCGTTCACCTACGACCGGCGGGTCCAGCCGATGCCGAAGCTGGGGCCGTGGACGGCCGAGCTGGAGCGGATGCTGGAGGCCAACGAGACCAAGTCGAAGCGGGAGCGGCTGACGCTGCTACGGATCTCCGAAGCCCTCGAGGGTCTGGGCTATGGCGGCGGCTACGACGCGGTGCGGCGCTACGCCAAGGCGTGGCGGTGGCGCCGTTCGGCATCGACGGCGCAGACCTATGTGCCGTTGGTGTTCTCGCCGGGCGAGGCCTATCAGTTCGACTGGAGCCACGAGTACGTGGTGCTGGCGGGGGTGACGACCAAGGTCAAGGTCGCGCACGTCCGGCTGTGCCACAGCCGAATGTTCTTCGTCCGCGCTTATCCGCGCGAGAGCCAGGAGATGGTGTTCGACGCCCACGACCGGGCATTCCGGCTGTTCCAGGGTGCCTGCCGGCGAGGCATCTACGACAACATGAAGACGGCGGTGCAGACCGTCCTCATCGGCAAGGAGCGCGCGTTCAACCGGCGCTTCGTGCAGATGTGTGGCCACTACCTGGTCGAACCGACAGCATGCACGCCGGGAGCGGGATGGGAGAAGGGGCAGGTCGAGAACCAGGTCGGGATCATCCGCGGTCGGTTCTTCACCCCGCGGCTGCGCTTCAAGACCTACGACGAGCTCAACGCCTGGCTCTTGGACCAGTGCGTCGCCTACGCCCGGCGTCATCCCCACCCGGTGTTCAAGGACAGGACTGTCTGGCAGGTGTTCGAGGACGAGCGTCCGTCCCTGGTCGGCTATCGCGGGCCGTTCGACGGCTTCCACGCGGTCCCGGCGTCGGTGTCGAAGACCTGCCTGGTGCGCTTCGACAGCAACAAGTACAGCGTGGCGGCGCGCGCCGTCGGCCGTCCGGTCGAGGTCCATGCCTACGCCGATCGCATCGTCATCCGCCAGGACGGCGAGATCGTCGCCGAGCATGCCCGGCGCTTCGGCCGCGACCAGACCGTCTATGACCCGTGGCACTACGTGCCCGTGCTGGCGAGGAAGCCCGGTGCGCTTCGTAACGGCGCGCCGTTCAAGGACTGGGCGCTGCCCGGCGCCCTGGGTCGCGTGCGCGTCCGGCTCGCCGGCCACGACGACGGCGACAGGCAGATGGTCGAGATCCTCACCGCCGTGCTGGCGGATGGGCTGGCGGCGGTGGAGGCCGCCTGTGCCGAGGCGCTCGCTGGCGGCGTGTGCAGCGCCGACGTCGTGCTCAACATCCTCAATCGTCGGCGCCAGCCGTCCGAGACGGCGCCGATCCCGACGCCCGCGAACCTGCGTCTTCGCTTTGAGCCGGTGGCCGATTGCACCCGCTACGACCGCTTGAGGGGGGTCGGCCATGGAGCGCCATGAGGTCCTGGAGATGATGGCCGCACTCAAGCTCGCCGGCATGCGCGACGCGTTCGACGAGGTGCTCGCCGACGGCCTCAAGCGCCAGCATCCGATGCAGCGAATCATCGGCGAGCTGTTGAAGGCCGAGATCGCCGACAAGCAGGCGCGATCCATCAAGTACCAGATGAGTGGCGCCAAGCTGCCGCTGGCCAAGGAGCTGGCCGACTTCGACTTCACCGACACCCCGGTCAACGAGCCGCTGGTCCGCGAGTTGGCGGTCGGCGGCTTCCTGGCCAACCAGCGCAACGCCGTGCTGATCGGCGGCACCGGCACCGGCAAGAGCCATCTCGCCGTCGCCATCGCGCGGGCCTGCATCCGCGATGGCGCCCGGGGCCGCTTCTTCAACGTCGTCGACCTGGTCAACCGGCTCGAGGCCGAAGCCCGCGCCGGCCGCCAGGGCCGGCTCGCCGATCAGCTGGCCCGGCGCGACCTCGTCATCCTCGACGAGCTCGGCTACCTGCCCTTCGCCCAAACCGGAGGCCAGCTGCTGTTCCACCTCGTCAGCCGGCTCTACGAGCGCACCTCGATCATCGTCACCACCAACCTGACCTTCGGCGAATGGCCGTCCGTCTTCGGCGACGCCAAGATGACCACCGCGCTCCTCGATCGTCTGACGCACCACTGCGAGATCATCGAGACCGGAAACGACTCCTGGCGCTTCAAGAATCGGTCCTAAAGGCAACCGATCCACCTGCCGCCCGGTCGCCCAGGTGGGCCCACAGGAACCTCCCACGCGCGGTCCGCCGCCAGCCGCGTGGTGGGCGCGTCGGCCCGCGCGCGGGCCCCTCCTATGGACTACCTGTACGACCTCCGCCGTGCATCCCCAAAGGGGTCAACATTGCACGCCGATAGGGGGTCAATGTTCAACGCCGATTGACACCGTGTGCTGGCGGGTGCTCGACAAGGCGGGCAATTCCAATACCAAGGAGCGGATCGCGATCCTCGAACACGTCCTCCGGCTCTTCGGGGTCGACAAGATCGCCAGCCTCCTGGCCGACCGGGAATTCATCGGCGACGCCTGGCTGGCATGGTTGCAGGAAAAGGCCATCCCCTTTCACATCCGCATCCGATCCAACATCAAGATCGCCAACACGCGTGGTCGCATGGTCAAGGCGAGGGAGCTGTTTCGCGACCTCAAACCCGGGGAAAGCCGCATCCTCTCCAACGCCAGGCGCCTCTCGGAGGCCAGAAAACCCAAGGCCAGGCCCGTCTTCGTCGCCGCGCTCCATCTCAAGACCGGCGAACTGTTGATCGTCGTGACCAACGACGCGCCCGAGGAGGCCTTGGCCATCTACGCCCAGCGCTGGCAAATCGAGACCCTCTTCGCCGCCTTGAAAACCCGTGGCTTCAACCTCGAAGACACCCACATGACCGACCCGGAGCGCATCTCCAAGCTCACCGCCGTCCTTTCCATCACCTTCTGCTGGGCGCACAAAGTCGGCGATTGGCTCCACGAGGCCGAGCCGATCCGCCTCAAAACCCACAAAAGGATGGCAAAATCCATCTTCCGATACGGTTTCGAGTGGATAAGGCGACAGCTCGTCAATCCTATCGACAGGCGTCAAGCCATTGAGCTGATTCGTTTCCTCGTCCCCGGAAAACCACCAGTCCAGGTGCCCAGGCCAAAGCCAGCATGAACGAGTCGTGTACTGTGCTCTTCTTCATAAAGATAGAGCAGCTTTATCCGCCAGTTGGATCGCTGAAAGCGATTCCAACTGGCGGATGCTGCTCTAGCGCTTCCTCGGCGTCGACCATGGGCGTATAAGAGGCCGCCATGATTCACGGGTTATGGATAATCGCGACGACGTTGGCGCTGGTCCTCGGCCTCTCGGCCGCGCCCGGCGGCGCGCGGGCCGCGAGTATCGATTTCTTCCGCATCGCCACCGGTCCGACCGTCGGTACCTATTTCCCGATCGGCCGCCTGATCGCCAGCGCGATCACCAACCCGCCGGGCTCGCGGGCCTGCGACGATGGCGGCAGTTGCGGCGTGCCGGGGCTCATCGCGGTGGCACAGAGCACCGAGGGCGCGCGCCAGAATATCGAGCTGATTGGGCGCGGGCTGGTCGAATCCGGCCTCGGCCAAGCCGACCTCGCCCATTGGGCCTTGGAAGGCACCGGCGCCTTCGAGGCGACGGGGCCGATCGACAAGCTCAGGCTGATCGCCAACCTCTATCTCGAGGGCGTGCAGATCGTGGTACGCCGCGACGCCGACATCACCAGCCCCGCCGACCTCAGGGGACGGCGCGTGTCCTACGGGGCGGCGGAAAGCGGCGTCGCCAGCCACAACCGCTTGATCCTCGCCGCTTACGGCGTCAACGAGGACGATCTGATTCGCGAGTACAACCCGCCGGCCGAGGCGGCCCGGCGGCTCCGCGAGGGCCAGGTCGAGGCGATGATCGTGATCGGCGGTCATCCGGTGCCGGTGATCGCCGAATTGGCCCGCGACGGGCTGATCGACGTCTTGGCGATCGACGACGCGCCGGCCCGCGATCTCATCGCCCGCAATCCCTACTTCCGCGCGCTCGAGATTCCCGAGGGAGTCTATCCAGGCGTGCCGGCGCGCCGCATCCTCGCCGTCGGCGCGCAGTGGCTCACCTCCTCCGACATCGACGCCGATCTGGTCTATCGCATCACCCGCTCGCTCTGGCACGACGGCAATCGAAAGCTGCTCGACGGTGGCCATCCCCGGGGCCGCGAGATCCGGATGGCGACCGGGCTCGACGGCCTCTCGGTCCCGCTACACGAGGGCGCGCGGCGCTTTTACCAAGAGGTCGGGGCGCTGAAATAGCGCGCCTCGCGCGCCGGGCTCGCGAACCTGATAGGGTCCAGCCCTTTCCCCGACGCGGTGGAGCACGCCATGAACGAGGGAGCGAGCCCGGAGCCCGAGGCGACCCGGCTGGAGGACTATCGAGCCCCGGCTTGGCGGGTGGAGGAAGTCGCGCTCGAATTCGACCTGGCGCCATCCGCGACCCGCGTCACCAGTCGTCTCCGGCTGTCGCGAAACCCGGAACAGACGGCCGCGCCCCTCAGGCTCGACGGCGAGGAATTGCGTCTGCTCGGCGTCGCCCTCGACGGCAGGGCCCTCGGCCGGCACGAATATGCGCTCGACGACGAGGGGCTGACGCTCGACGAGGCGCCGGACGCCTTTATGCTGGAAACGGTGGTGGAGATCGATCCCGCCGCCAACACCAAGCTCGAGGGCCTCTACCTCTCGAACGCCATCTATTGCACGCAGTGCGAGGCGGAGGGCTTCCGCCGCATCACCTTTTTCCCCGATCGCCCCGACGTGATGGCGACCTACCGGGTGCGCGTGCGAGCCGACGCCGAAGCTTGCCCGGTGCTGCTTTCCAACGGCAACCTGATCGAGGCCCGCGTGCTCGGGGACGGTCGCCACGAGGCCGTCTGGCATGATCCGTTCCCCAAGCCGTCCTACCTCTTCGCCCTGGTGGCGGGCAAACTGGGCCGGATCTCGGAGTCGTTCCAGACCGCGTCCGGCCGCGCGGTCGAGCTCAACATCTATGTCGATCCCGGCAACGAGGACCGCGCCGGTTATGCCATGGATTCCCTGCGGCGCGCGATGCGCTGGGACGAGGAGACCTACGGCCTCGAATACGACCTCGATCTGTTCAACATCGTCGCCATCAACGACTTCAACATGGGGGCGATGGAGAACAAGAGCCTGAACGTCTTCAACGCCAAATACGTGCTGGCCGACCCGCAGACCGCGACCGACCGCGACTACGCTTCCATCGAGGCGATCGTCGCGCACGAATACTTCCACAACTGGACCGGCAACCGCGTCACCTGCCGCGACTGGTTCCAGCTCAGCCTGAAGGAGGGCTTGACGGTCTTCCGCGACCAGCAGTTCTCGGCCGACATGCGCTCAGCTTCGGTGCAGCGGATCCAGGACGTCCGGGCGCTGCGCCAAAGCCAATTTCCCGAGGACGCGGGTCCCCTCGCCCATCCCGTGCGCCCCGCCTCCTACATCGAAATCAACAATTTCTACACCGCCACCGTGTACGAGAAGGGCGCCGAGGTGGTCCGCTTGCTGCACACGATCCTGGGCGCCGAGGGCTTTGGCCGGGGCATGCGGCTCTATTTTGAGCGCCACGACGGCCAGGCCGTCACCTGCGACGATTTCGTCGCCGCCATGGCGGACGCCAACGGCGTCGAGCTCGAAAATTTCAAGCTCTGGTATTCCCAGGCGGGAACGCCGGAGGTGACGGTGGAAGCACACCACGATGCAGGCGCCCGGCGGCTGGAACTGACGCTCGAGCAAAGCACCACGCCGACGCCGGGCCAGGCGGAAAAGGCAGCGCTGCACCTGCCGCTGGAGCTGGGCCTGATCGGGGCCGACGGCGCCGCCCTGCCACTCCGCCTGGAGGGCGAGACGGCGGCCGTCGGCACGTCCCGCCTGCTGGAGCTGACCGAGGCGCGGGCGCGCTTTTGTTTCGAGGACATCGCGGCAGCCCCGCTGGTCTCGCTCAATCGAAACTTCACCGCGCCGATCAAGCTCGCCGATCGGCTCGACGCGGCCGATCGCGCTTTCCTGATGAGGCACGACGGCGATCCCTTCAACCGCTGGGAGGCCGGGCAGCGGCTGGCGATCGAGGTCCTGCTGGAGCGCGCGCGGGCTTTCGCCGAGGGTGGCGCGGCGGCGCCGGCCGAGGCCTTCCTCGACGCCTTCGCCGCCTGCCTCGCGGACGATTCGCTCGACCCTGCGTTGCGCGCCGAGCTCCTGGCGCTGCCCTCCGAGAGCTATCTCGGCGAGCAGATGGCGGTGATCGACGTCGAGGCCGTGCATGGCGCGCGCGACGGCTTGGCGCGGGAGATCGCGGCGGCCCATGGCCCGGCGTTGGGGCAACTCCACGACGGGCTCCGCGACAACCAGCCCTATAGCCCCGATGCCGCGGCCGCCGGCCGGCGGGCGTTGCGCAACATCGCCCTCGGCTACCTCGCCATGGGCGAGGCGACGGCGGCCGAGAAGCTGCTTCGTGGCCGTTACCTGGACGCCGACAACATGACCGACCGGATGGCCGCGCTCGGCCTGCTCAGCCACCGCGACGGCGCGACCTCGGAGGAAGCGCTTGGCGATTTCCACGACCGCTACCGCGACGATTCCCTGGTGATCGACAAATGGTTCGCCGTGCAGGCGATGTCGTCGCTGCCGGGGACGCTTCCCCGGGTCGAGAGCCTGCTCGGCCACGCCGCCTTCTCGCTCCGCAAGCCCAATCGGGTGCGGGCGCTGATCGGCGCCTTCGTCGCCGGCAATCAGCTCCGCTTCCACGCCGCCGACGGCGCCGGCTACGATTTCCTGGCCCGCCGCGTGCTGGAGCTCGACCCGCTCAACCCCCAGGTCGCGGCTCGGTTGCTGACGCCGCTCGGCCGCTGGCGGCGCTTCGACACCGACCGCCAGGCGCTGATGAAGGCCGCGCTCGAGCGCGTGCTGGCGGCGCCGAGCCTGTCCAGGGACGCCTACGAGATCGCCTCCAAGTCGCTTGCCCGAGAGCAGGGCGCGAACGGAGAGGACGCGACATGACCACGGCAATCGCGATCCTCGACGACTATCAGAACGTGGCGCTCGAAATGGCCGACTGGTCGGTGCTGCCGGCGGACGTGGAGATCACCGTCTTCGACGACCATGAGGCCGACGTCACCAGGCTGGCGGAACGTCTGGCCGACTTCGATGTCGTCGCCATCATGCGCGAGCGCACGCCCTTCCCCCGGGAATTGATCGAGCGGCTGCCCCACCTCCGCCTCTTGGTCACGACGGGCGGGCGCAACGCCTCGATCGACCTGGCGGCCGCGGCCGAGCACGGCGTCACCGTCTGCGGCACCGGCGTGGGCGCAGGGGCCACGGCGGAACTCACCTGGGGCCTGATCCTCTCGCTCCTCAGGCGAATTCACGACAACCAGGCGGTGCTGCGGGCGGGCGGCTGGCAGGACCACATCGGTCTGGATCTCGCGGGCAAGACGCTCGGAATTCTGGGGCTCGGGCGGCTCGGCGCGCAGGTGGCGCGGGTCGGCGTCGCCTTCGCCATGGAGGTGCTGGCCTGGAGCCAAAATTTGGACGATGCCCGGGCGGCGGCGTGCGGCGCGAGTCGGGTCGAATTGGAGGCGCTGCTGGCGGCGGCCGACGTGGTCACTATCCACTTGGTCCTGAGCGAGCGGACCCGGGGCCTGATCGGCGCGGGCGAACTCGCGCGCATGGGCAATCACGCCTACCTCGTCAACACCTCGCGCGGGCCGATCGTCGACGAGGCGGCACTGATCCGGGCGCTCGAATCGGGCGCCATCGCCGGCGCCGCGCTCGACGTCTACGACACCGAGCCGCTGCCGGCCGGCCATCCGCTCCGTCGAACGCCCAACCTCCTACTCTCGCCCCATGTCGGCTATGTGACAAGAGAGACCTACGAGATCTTCTATGCCCACACGGTGGAAGCCATCGCCGCCTTCCTGGCCGGGACGCCGACGCGTGTCATCGCCCAGCCCGAGAGTGCTTGAATGGCGGTGAATCGTGCGACCAAAGCCCGAGAGGCGTTGCATTGAACGCGCGTTCGGGCAAACTCGCCCACGATTCGACTTAACCAGGATCGCGACCATGCCTGATCGGGTGTTCACCGACGACCAACTCGATTGCTTCCGCCGCGAGGGCTTCGTCGTGGCCCCCGGCCTGCTCGATCGCGAGGCGACCGAGGCCTTGATCCGAGCCGCCCGGGAGGTCGAGACGATGCCCGAGGTTCCCGGCCGGCAGATGGTCTATTGGGAGACCAGCCAGCGCGGCGACGGGACCCGGATGATCCAGCGGATCGAGAACTTCTATCCCTATCACGAGTGGTTCCAAGAGCTCTTCGACGGGCCGTTGCTCAAGGGCGCGTTGGACCAGCTGTTCGCCGAGCCGTCGGTCCTCTACAAGGACAAGATCAACCTCAAGCTTCCCGGCGGCGGCGGCTTCGAGCCGCACCAGGATCAGCAGGCCGGCTGGAGCGTCTATGCGCCGATCTTCATCACCGCCCTGGTCTGCATCGATCCCGCGACGGTCGAGAACGGCTGTCTGGAGCTCGCCGCCGGCCAGCACGACAAGGGGCTGATCGGGCCCGAATGGGAACCGTTGAGCGACGAGGCCATGGCCGACGTCGCGTTCGTGCCGGTGCCGACGGCGCCGGGCGACGCGATCTTCTTCGATTCCTATACCCCGCACGGCTCGCAACCGAACCTGACCGACAAAGCGCGCCGGGTGCTCTGCCCAAAAGCCGGCTGATCCACGTCACCTACAACCGGGTCCGCGACGGCGGCCACCGCGAACGCTACTTCGCCGACAAGCGGGCGAGCTTCCCGCCCGACATCGAGCGCGACCCGGACAAGGTTTATCGCTACCGGGTTTGATCGCTCTCGCCGAGCTTGGCGGCGCGAGGCACGAAACAGCTCCGATCATCACGAGGCCAACCAGCAACCAATTCTCCTTGGTCGTGGTCGTCGGTCCCGGCTTCCCTGTGCTTCGCGTTGGTGCTGTCCTAAATAGGGGCGGAATTTCCCAAAATTGGTTTATCTCGTATGGGGAGTTCATTCCTTGCCTATCCGGTTTCACCCACACCCACTATATTGTGTGCACCCATTTTCCTGAGTAAAGCTCGGTGCAGGTCGAGCGGAGATATCTCCGGCGATGCCGAGCAGGGACCCGGACGGCAGCGCCTTTTAGGCGACACTTTAGCGTGGTGGAAATCCTAATCATTGAGTCGGATTTGGCAAAACGCCACGTTCATAAAGGACCGTCACTTCATTGAAATTTATCTGAAATCGGAGGTGAACGACACCGATGGAATATTCCAGGAAATCAGAGCTTCATTGAATTGTAGGATTCGAGTGCCGGATTATTCACAAATAGCTCTGTGAACTGGTTTTCAAGTTCGCTCAATACGTCATATGAAGTAAACGGATTGAGGATCACGTTCTTGCGTGTCGCTTCGTCTTCGCTGCGACTCAAAACGCGCAGGAGACTAACAGGCGCGGACGGGTTCTTCGCAACGATTCGTGCCAGCGCGTCGCTTTCTTCGACTAGTGCCGTCAATCGCTCAGACGATGTCGTTTCATCAGCAGCTTCCCGTCTGGCCGTGGGTTTCTTCGTTTTTCCCTTGGTCGCCACCGTTCCGTCCCCCGATGTTAAGTACGTGACGTGAATTAAACTCCGGTTCGGTTTTCAGAACAATCAAGAATTAGCCGGATCGCCTCCTCAATGCGCCTGCGCCGGCCCTTGCCCGCAGTCCAAGGAGACACACTACATATAGTGGGTGTGGGTGATAACCGGATAGGCAAGGTTCATTCTTGGTGTTGTTTGAGAAGTAACCGCCTCAAACCTTGTGTTCGTTTAATCTGGCATCAGCCGAATGGTTTCCACAGTAAAATCAACTTCGGCAGCACCGTGAGTGCTGCCAAAAGGGCGATGAACATTGCCGACGCGATTAATACACCAAAATATATAGTGGGGATGAAGTTGGAAAACACCAAGATGGAAAAGCCGAAGATGATGGTCATGGTCGTGTAGAACACCGCTTTGCCGATATTGGAATGGCAAACATGCAGGGTCTCCACATAACTGTGAGTAAGTGCATACTCTTCTCTGAAGCGGTAGATATAGTGAATGCCATTGTCTACCGCGATACCGATGGTGATGGCGGCGATCGTGATGGTCATCATGTCCAGGGGGATTCCCGCCCATCCCATTACACCCAAAACCACCCCGGCACCTAGCAAGTTTGGCAGAATGCCGATAATCGACAAAGTGATTGACCGGAACAACACTAGGAACATGATCGCAATACCCAGCATCACTACACCTATGGTTTTGATCTGTGATTTGAATAAGCTTTGCAGCATATTGTTGTAGAGCACTAGCAGCCCACTCACGATCACGTCCTGCTCCTCAAATCCGAGCTTCTCCACTAAATCACGGTGCACTGTCTCCAGCAACTCCTTGCGGCGCAAATCCGGTTTCGAATCCAACACACGCGCAAGGAGCCGTGCCTCGTTGTCATCGATGGAAACATAAGGGTCCATGAGATCCTTTCTTACCTCGGGGGGGATTTTGGTATAAAGGAGTGCCAGCTGCATTCCGTCCAGCTCCTCTTCGGCTAAGTCTTCGGCAACCCGCACCGGCGAAGCGAGCGAGAGCACCTTGCCGATCTCGGGAAGTCCATCGAGGTAGTCGTGTACCGCTTTGATGCGCTGGATCCTGTGGACGGTAAACCAATACTCCGGTGAGTTAGCTAATGTTTCCGCGTACTCACGCTCCATTCGTATCTCTTGCTCGGTCAATCCTTCAAGGTCCTCGGGTTTCAGCAAGTCGTCAGAGATATCTCCGAATTTTATCAATATTTCCAGTGGAGTCGTGCCACCGAGCTTCTCATCGATGAGCTTGAGACCTTGATAAATTTCCGTGTCGTCGCTGAAGTAGTTGATGAAACTGTTCTCGACACGCAGCCGGGTGATTCCCGCTACACTCACGACGGTCAAAATTACCACCAACACCAGGATCTTGTTGCCTTGAGTCTCGGTCAGACGGGCCAGATATGCAGGTAAGAGAAACCGGTCACTGTCGAAGGTGGGTTTGGATCCAGTTTTCCCCAGTACCATCAGCAACGTGGGGAACAGTAAAAACGAGGTGACAAATGTTACCGCCAAACCGGCGCTCATCATCCACCCGAAGTCGATGACCGGCTTAATGTCGCTCACGACCAGGGAGCTAAAACCCATGATGGTGGTCAGCGCGGTGTATAGACAGGGTTTCACCATCTTATGCGTGGTGGTTCTGACCAGCGCCAACTGATCGTCACCAGGATGATCTCGATTGAGCTGCCGGTAACGCACGATCAAATGAATGTTCATCGAGATGGTGATGATCAGCATAAGAGCAAGAAAATTGGATGAGATGACGGTGACCTTCCAACCGATCAATCCCAGTACACCCACCATGATTATTCCGGCGTAAAAGCAGCTGAGCAGCGGGAGCACGATCCAGCGAAATTCCCGGAAGATGGCGGCGAGAACAATGATGAGAAACACCAGAACGCTACCACCAAAGACGATCAGGTCGTTGCGCACGAATGTCACCATGTCGTCGGTAATCATCGGCACGCCGCCGAGATATAAAACGCCATGCTGGCGGTACGGCTCGATGATGTCTCTGATATGTCCAACGTCAAGGTGGCGTTGCCTATTTAACGCTTCATGAGTCTGATCGTATTCGGTGGTGATGCGTTCCAGAGCTTGCGTTTCTTTAACGGAGAGACCGGAATTTCGTTGTTTGGCACGCAGCTCATTTCGAGATTGGCGCAGGCCGTTGTACTTCGGATCCTCGACTAGCCTCAACAGCAAAGCGGTAGTTTGACCATCTACGCTGACGATGAGCTGCCGATATATAGGGCTATTGAGCAGCTCGTCTTTGGCCTTGCCTCGGTCGACACCGGGTTTCCCCAGGCTTGGTAAATCTTTGATGACTTCCGTGAGAGGTTCGTCCGAGTTTTTTAATAGGGGGGCATCGAGTATCGTGAACACCGTGTCCACGCTGGTGACTTTCTCGAGTTCTTCACGGAGTTGCTTCAAAGACTCTAAGGCTTGGTCCGAGAAGAGATCTATGTCGGGGGTGTAGGTCACAACGAGTAAGTCGGTACTCGGATATCGCTCGTGAATATTGCGGTACACCTTGAGGTCCACGTCGTCTTCCAGCAACAAAGAGTCGGCCGATGCGTCCAACTTGAAGTTTTTTGTGTGATAACCGAAAAAAACCAGAATTGAGAGCAGCACGACCAGAACTGACTTAGGATTGTGGAGCACCAGAGTGTCATAGGCCTGTACGGTACGAGACGTCATGGAGTTTTCTCTTTGAGCAATGCCAATTCAGCCAGGGGAACAATGGTATCGGCCCATGGCGTGTACACTTGTCCAGAGGGGTGAAGGTTATCGTCGGCCATCAGGGTCGGATCGCCGCCTGCCCGTTTGAACCGAGATTTCCCAGATGGCCACTTTAGTCGACATTCCCCAGATGACATCCAAATTCGAGAAAATCGTACTACCATTCCACCGCCAAGGGAACTGCATCTCTTCGGCAGCCACGCCATGACGTCGAGTTTACGGCATCTCGATGCCGTCCGCGCCGGATCGCCCTACAGCGCGTGGCGGACGACGCCGTTCTTGGCGACGAGAAAATCGCCGCCGCCGTAGCCGGCCTCGGGCGGAATGCGCAACCGACGCCCTTCCGCGTGGGCCACGGCCTCCGGGCGAACGGTCACCACCGCGTGCGCCCGCGCCGCCGCCAGGGCCTCGGCGACGCTTCGGGAACGGGCGAGCTTCAACAGGTTGAGACGGGTCGGGAAGATCACCATGTGCTCGCCCGCGTCGGCCCGGGCCACCGCGTCGGCCGGTCGTGCCCAGGCGGACTCCACGCCCTCCCCGCCGTCGTGGCGCGCCTCGACCCCGGCAGGCGCCGGCGCCAGGAAGAAATGCGTATCGAAGATCCGGGGTGCCTCCTCGGGCGTGATCCAATGGGCGAAGGGGACCAGCGCATCGGTCTCCAGAACCACGTCCTCCGCCCGGCAGAGCTCGGCCAACGCGGCCTCCTCGGCCAACAGCGGCCGGCGCCAGCGGGCGACGATCGCCTCGTGGCGCGCCGGCGGCAGGGGCCGGCCATCGGCCGCACGGGCCAGCAGCACGCCGCATTCCTCGAAGGCCTCGCGGATCGCCGCGACCCGGAGCGCGCGGGCTTTCCTGTCGAGCGCCGCCACGCCCAGGCAGCGCGCGGCCAAATCCACCTCGCCATCCCCCGCCTCGACCTTGCCGCCCGGAAAGACGACGGCGCCGGAAAAGCTCCGCGTCGCCTCGTGGCGAACCATCAGGAAGACCTCGAGGCCTGCCGCACGATCGCGGATCAGCAGCGTCGTCGCCGCCTCGATCCAAGGCAACTCCCCCGCCGCAGCGCCCGACTCGCTCCCGCTCACGCTCGCTCTCCCGCCGCTTTTTCGCGCGGCAACAGGCCACAGCCCCGCCCGATTGGCAAGTTCGCCCGCTTCGGCCAGAATGCGCCCCAGAGCAATATTCGAACGTATTGAACCGGTGCGGTTCAATACGTTCGGATAAAATTGCTCTATTCTTCCAAGTTGGCAGAGCAGCATCCACCAGTTGGATCGCTGAAAGCGATTTCCTTCTGGTGGATGCTGCTCTGACGAGAGGCGGGCGGCACGGCCCATGAAGGCAATCTTTCACCATGCGACCAGCCCGGGCCTGGTTACGCGGCTCCGGGCGGCGTTGCCCGAGTGGCTCCAGGTCGAGACCTGCGACGAGGCCGACGAGGCGCGCCTGTTTCGCCTGCTGCCCGGGACGGACGTGCTGTGGCATGTGCTGAAGCCGGCGACGGCCGAGGTGATCGATGCCGCGCCCGCCCTGCGGCTGATCCAGAAGATCGGCGTCGGCGTCAACACCATCGATCTGGCGCGGGCGGCGGCGCGCGACATCGCGGTCTGCAACATGCCCGGCACCAACAGCCAGGCGGTGGCCGAAGCGACGCTGATGTTGATGCTGGCGGCGCTGCGCCGTGCCGTCCCCTTCGACCGGGCGACGCGGGAGGGGCGCGGCTGGGCGCTCGAGCCCGAGGATTTTGACAAGGTCGGCGAGATCGCCGGCAAGACGGTGGGGCTGATCGGCTATGGCGCGGTGGCACGCCGAGTGGAGCCGGCGCTCCGCGCGCTCGGCGCCCGGGTGCTCTACCTCGCGACGGCGGTCAAGGCCGACGCCACGGCGGAATGGCGGGAGCTGCCGGCGCTGCTGGCGGAATCCGACATCGTCTCGCTGCACGTGCCTCTGACGGCGGAGACCGAAGGCATGCTGGACCGGGCCGCATTCGCCCTCATGAAGCCCGGCGCGGTGCTGATCAACGGCGCCCGGGGCGGGCTGGTGGACGAGGCGGCCCTGCTCGAGGCGCTGGGCGACGGCCGGCTCGCCGCCGCCGGCCTCGACGTCTATGCGAGCGAGCCGGTGGCGCCCGACAATCCGCTGCTGGGGCTCGACAACGTGGTATTGAGCCCGCATATCGCCTGGCTGACGCCGGAGACCCTGGACCGCAGCCTCGGCGTCGCGATCGAGAACTGCCGCCGGCTTCGCGACGGCGAGGCGCTGTTGCACCGCGTCGTCTGACGCGGGGCGGCACGGGGGGAGGGGGAAGAGAGCGGGCATGGGCGAGACCACCTGCATTCGCGCCGCCGAATGGGTCGTCGCCTGGGACGATACGGTCGGCCGCCACGGCTATCTGCGCGGCGCCGACGTCGTCTTCACGGGCGAGACCATCGACTTCGTCGGCGGCCACTACGAGGGGCCGGTGGCCCGCGAGATCGACGGCCGCGACCGCCTGGTGATGCCGGGCCTGGTGGACATCCATTCCCATGCCATGTCGGAGCCGATGAACAAGGGCTTCACCGACGAGGCGGGGAGCCCGAGGCTCGGCATGAGCGGGCTCTACGAATACATGCCCGCCTTCCGCCCGGACGCGGAAGGGGTCGCCGCCTGCGCCGAGCTGGCCTATGCCGAGCTGCTGCTCTCGGGCGTCACCACGCTGGTCGACCTCTCAGCTCCCTGGCCGGGCTGGGCCGACCTGATGGCCCGAAGCGGGCTTCGCGGCGTGCTGGCGCCGATGTACCGCTCCGCCCGCTGGTACACGGCCAACGGCCACGAAGTGCGCTACGAATGGGACGAAGCGGCGGGGCGCGAGGGCCTGGAGGCCGCACTTTCGGTGATCGAGGCGGCCCGCCAGCACCCCTCGGGCCGGCTTTCCGGCATGCTGTGCCCAAGCCAGATCGACACCTGCACGGAAGAATTGCTCCGCGACAGCGTCGCCGCGGCCGAGGAGCGGGGATTGGCGATCCAGATCCATGCGGCGCAGTCGGTCGTGGAGTTCCAGGAGATGACCCGGCGCCACGGGATCACGCCGATCCAGTGGCTGGACGAAATCGGCTTCCTCGGCCCCGGGGCCATCGTCGGCCACGCGATCTTCCTCGACCACCATTCCTGGGTCCGCTGGCATGGGCGGCGCGATCTCGACCTGCTGGCGAATAGCGGGACCTCGGTGGCGCATTGCCCGACCGTGTTCCTGCGCCGCGGCATCCTGCTGGAGAGCCTGGGCGCATACCTCCGCGCCGGGGTCAATTGCGGCCTCGGCACCGACACCTTCCCGCACAACTTCCTGGAGGAGATGCGCCATGCCGCGACGATGTCGCGCGTCGCCTCGGGCGACGTGACCGACCTCGGCGCCGGCGACGTGCTGGATACCGCCACCCTCGGCGGCGCCAGGGCGCTGAAGCGCGACGACATTGGCCGGCTCGCACCTGGGGCCAAGGCCGATATCGTGCTGGTCGACGTCGCCCATCCGGCGATGCGCCCGGCCCGCGATCCCCTGAAGAGCCTGATCTACGCCGCTTGCGATCGCGCCGTCAGCGAGGTCTATATCGGCGGGACGCGCGTGGTGGCCGACGGCGAGGTGCTGACCCTGGACCGGGCCGATGCGGCGCGCCGCGTACACGAGGCGCAGGCCCGCGCCGAAACCCGCGTCCCCGGGCTCGACTACGCCGGGCGCACGGCCGAGGAACTGGTGCCGCCGAGCCTGCCGCCGGCGCGACTGTCTCGAGGGGAGGAAAGCAAGCCATGAGCGAAACAATCGTCGATCTCTATAGCGACACCGTCTCCCGGCCGACGCCGGCGATGCGCAGGGCAATCGCCGAGGCCGAGGTCGGCAACGAGCAGGCCTTCGACGATCCGACCGTCAACAAGCTCTGCGCCATGACGGCGGCGCTGCTCGGCACCGAGGACGCGGTGTTCCTGCCGTCCGGCACCATGTGCAACCAGATCGCCTTCCGGGTTTATTGCAAAGCCGGCGACGAGATCATCCTCGATAAGACGGCGCACCCCTTGAATTCGGAATCGGGGGGGCCCGCGGCGCTCTCGTCTTGCGCGACCCGGCCCTTGGATGGCGTACGCGGCATCTACACCGCCGAACAAGTCCGCGAGGCGATTGCCGATCCCGGCCGCCGCCACGCGCCGCGCAGCCGGGTGCTCTCGGTGGAGAACACGTCCAATTCCGGCGGCGGCAAGATCTGGCCCGTCGAACGGGTGCGCGAGGTGACGGCGGTGGCCCATGAGCATGGTTTGAAGACTCACATGGACGGTGCCCGGCTGCTGAACGCGGTGGTCGAGACGGGCACGCCGGCGGCCGAGTATGGCGCCTGCTTCGATTCGCTCTGGATCGATCTCTCGAAGGGGCTCGGCTGTCCGGTCGGCGGCGTGCTCGCCGGCTCCAAGGGCTTCATCGAAGAGGCCTGGTTCTACAAGCAGCAGCTCGGCGGCGCCATGCGCCAGGCCGGCATCATCGCCGCCGCCGGCGTCCATGCGCTGGACCACCATGTCGAGCGCCTGGCCGAGGATCACGTCAACGCGCGCCGCCTGGCGACGCGCATTCGCGAGATCGAGGGCGTGGCGCTGGTCTATGACGAGATCGAGACCAACATGGTCTATTTCGACGTCGCCGGCCTCAACCTGACGGCGGCCCAGACCCGCGACCGGCTGCGCGAGCACGGCGTTCACATCGGCGCCACCGGCCGGACGGTGATGCGCGCGGTGACCCACATCGACGTCGACGCCGCCGGCATCGAGACGGCGGGCGACGCGCTGGCGGCGGTGGCGGGGGAAGCCTAAGGGGTGCCGGACGGGTCTACTCCAAGGTCTCGAACAGGCGGATCATCAGGGCGGCCCGCTCCTCCAGCGAGCTGAAGGTGATGTATTCCCAGTCGGCGTGCGCGCCGGCCCCGTCGGCGCCGAGGCCGTCGAGCGTCGGCACGCCGAGGGCGGCGGTGAAATTGCCGTCGCTGCCGCCACCGGTATAGGTGTCCTCCAGTTCGAAGCCGATCTCGGCGGCGAGGCCCTTGGCGTGCTCGAACAGCGCCTCGATCCCGGCATTCTTGACGAAGGGCGGCCGGTTCATGCCGCCGCTGATCTCCAGCGTCACGTCCGGATCGACGGCCTCCAGCGCCAACATCCGCCGGCACATCTCCTCGCCGCTCAGGGCGTCAGGCACCCGCATGTCGATCTCGGCCCGGCAATGGTGCGGCACCACGTTGACCATGGTCCCGCCCTGAACGAAGCCGACGTTGGTGGTGACGCCGGTCGCGAAATCGGTCATCGCCTCGATCGCCAGGATCTGCTGCGCCATCTCGCGCACCGCGCTGCGCCCGTCCTGGGGGCGGGAGCCGGAATGGGCCGACTGGCCGGTGATCGTCAGGTCGAAGCGCGCCACCCCCTTGCGCCCGGTGACGATCTTGCCGCCGTCGCGCGCCGGCTCGGCCACCAGAACATACTTGTTGCGCAGCGCCTCGGCCTCGATCACCGCCCGGCTGGTGGGGCTGCCGATCTCCTCCTCCGGTATGAAGAGGAAGGTGATCGGCAGCGCCGAGGGGCGGCCCTCGCGCACCAGATGACGATAGGCGTAGTAGCCCAGATAGCCGCCCGCCTTCATGTCGTAGATGCCGGGGCCGTGCACCTTGTCGCCGTCGCGGCGCACCGGGTTGATATCGGCCAGCGAGCCGATTCGGTGCACCGTGTCGAGATGGGCGAGGAAGAGGATCCCCGGCCGCTGGCCGCCCCAGGGGCTGCGGCCCTTGAGGATATCGCCGTAGCCGTCCCGCCCCGGGGTCCGCTCGACCTCGGCGCCGAGCAGGCGCAACTCCGCCTCGACGTGGTCGACCATCGCGTTGACCGCCGCCGCGTCGTCGGTCGGGCTCTCGATCCGGACCCAACGGAGGAGCCCCTCGAGAATTTCCTCGCCGTTCACCACCGGGCGATTGCCGCTCTCGGCCATCATCGCTTCTCCTTCGATGGGCCCATGATCCGCGTGCCTGGAATTGCGCGGCCCCGGTTCCCTCTCGGGCCCACGACGGGCGGTTCCGGAGCTTCGGAGACCACGAGAAAAAAACTTCGCCAACTGAGGTGATGACAATGAGGAGCGCCCGGACGCTTCGCAATCGCCATCCGAACCCTCAATCGTCGTCCGCCGCTTCCGCCGTCGTCGTGCCGTCATAGCCCCGGCGCCGATCCAACTCGATGCGGGCCGGGTCGCGCTCGCCCGGCGGCCCATAACCACCGCCACCCGGCGTCTTCACGTCCACCCAATCACCTGGCCGCAGCACATAGCCCTCGCCCTTGGAAAGGTGTTCCGGCACCGTGCGGCGATTGCCTTGGCCGATCTCGATCTCGTTCACGGCGCCGGCCTCGCCGCCCAGCATGCCCGGCGGGCCGAAGCGACCGTGGTCCATCAAAAACGACGCCTTGCCCTCGCCGCGCAACAGGCGGATCCGATAATCGACGCCGAAGCCGCCGCGATGGCGCCCCTGGCCGCCCGAGCCCTCGCGCAGCGCATAGCGCTCGAACAACAAGGGATAGTGCTGCTCCAGGATCTCGATCGGCTGGGTCTTGGAGATGCCGACCGAGGAGCAGCCGTTGGTCAGCCCGTCGGTCTCCCACCAGCCGCCGTAGCCGCCGCCGGAGAAGAAATACATGATGTAGTCGCGATTCCCCTCGGGGTCGTGGCCGCCGAGTGCCAGGTTGCCGCTGGTGCCGGCGGGTGCTGCGAACATCCGCTCCGGGATCGCCTGGCCCATGGCACCGAACACCGCCTCCATGATCCGTTGCGCCACCTCCGCCGCGCAGCCGGCTACCGGGCGGGGATATTGGGCGTAGAGGAAGGTTGTGTCGGGCACCGGGATATGCAGCGGCTCGAAACAGCCGGCGTTGATCGGCACCTCGGGGAAGATGTGCTTGATGGCGACGTAGACCGAGGACTGCGTCGTCGCCCAGACCGAGTTCATCGGCCCCCGGCAGGGCGGGCTGGAGCGGGAGAAGTCGAAGGTGATCTCGCCGCCCTCGATCCTCATGTCGAGGGCGATGTCGAGCGGCTCGTTCACCACGCCGTCGCTGTCGATATGGGCGGTGAAGGAATAGGTGCCGTCCGGCACCTCCGCGATCCGCGCCCGCATCATTATGGCGGAGCGGGTCTTCAATTCCACGATTCCGGCGTCCACCGTCTCGGCGCCATGGCGGTCCAGAAGCGCGGTCAGCCGCTTCTCGCCGGTCTTGAGGGCGCCGATCTGGGCCCGGATGTCGCCGATCCGCTCCTCCGGCACGCGGATGTTGTTGAGGATGATGTCGACAATGTCCTGCACGATTTCGCCGCGCCGCATCAGCTTCACCGGCGGCAGCCGGAGGCCTTCCTGCTGGATCTCCGTCGCCGTGGAGTTGAAGCCGCCGGGCACCATGCCGCCGGTATCCGGCCAGTGCCCAGTGTTCGAGAGCCAGCACCAGAGCCGGCCCCGGTAATAAAACGGCATCACCATCTTGACGTCCATCAGGTGGGTGCCGCCGAGATAGGGATCGTTCTGGATGATGATGTCGCCCGGCTCCAGGTCCCTCCGCCGCTCGATCACCGCTTGCGTCGCGAACTGCATGACGCCGAGGAAGATCGGCAGGCCCAGCTCGCCCTGGCTGATCATCTCGCCGGTGTCGCGGTGATAGATGCCGTTGGAGCGGTCGTAGGCCTCCGAGATCACCGGCGAAAACGACGTCTTCTCGTGCACCAGGTCCATCTCGCTGCAGACCTGGCGCAGGCCGTTCTCAATGACGGCGAGCGTGACCGGATCGAGTTCCATGTTCTCTTACCTATCGGCTTGGGAGCGACAAGGCGCTTCGCATCGAACGTAGACGGCCCGGGAGTTTCGTCGATCGCCGGAGGGCGCCGGGCCGGGCGGGGCGTGGCGATCTAGCCGGTGTCGAGGGCGGGCACTTTCCTCGGAGTACCGGGCGAGCGGTCCCACATTCGTCATCGCGAGGTGCTGCGCGCCGTGGCGATCCAGGGGGGGTGCCTCCGTCGTCGATGCCGAGAGCGCGGCGCGACCGCCTGGATCGCCACGCTTCGCTCGCGATGACGGGGCTTTTTTCGGCATTGCACTTACCTTGCGACGGCTTTGACGTATCTGCGTTTCCATATGGCGCCACCGTGCCTCAGCCGCCGTCGACGGCGATGATCATGTTGCCGAATTCGTCGATAGCAGCGCTGGCGCCGGGGTCGACGAGGATGGTGGTGTCCGCCTGGACGACGATGGCGGGACCCTCGATTTCGTCGCCGGCCGCCAAACCGTCGCGCGCCAGGATCGGGGTCTCGACGAAGCCGTCCTCGAAATAGACCGGCCGAGTCGTGCCTGTGCCCGAGCCGCCGCCCGATTGGCCGCCCGCGCCGCCGCCGAGGCGGGCCAGGTCCAGCGCCGGGCGGCGGCCGAACACCGTGGTCCGGAGGTTGGCCAGGACCGGCACCATGTCCTCCAGCACGATCTCGAAGCGCTCCCGGTAGCGTTCCGCCAGACGCGCGGCGATTCGCTCGGGCGAAACGCCGGGGCCATCGATCACCATGCGAAAAACGTGGCTCTGGCCGCGGTAGAGCAGGTCCGCCTCGAACACCACCTCCACCGCTTCCGTCGCCACGCCCTCGGCGGCGATGGTCGCCCGCCCGCGCTCCGCCTGCTCGGCGAGGATGGCTTCGGCCTCGCCCGTGTCGACCTCGGCCAGCGGACGCCAGAGGGTGGCGACATAGTCGTGGCGCAGGTCCGCCAGCACGCACCCCAAGGCCGAGGTGATGCCGGGAAAGCGCGGCACCAGCACCCTCGGGATGGCGAGCTCGCGGGCCAGCGCCACGGCATGCAGCGGCCCCGCGCCGCCGAAGGCGAAGAGGGCGAAGTCGCGCGGATCGTAGCCCTTCTCGATCGAGACCAGGCGGATCGCGGAGGCGAGCCGGTTGCCGGCGACGGCGAGGATGGCGGCGGCCGCGGCCACGGCGTCGAGGCCGAGGGGCGAGCCGACCTGGGCCAGCAGTGCCGCCTCGACCGCCCCCCCCGCCGCGCCGCCCTCGAGGCCGGCGAAGCCGGTCGGATCGACCCGCCCGAGAGCCAAGTTGGCGTCGGTCACCGTCACCCTATTCCCGCCCTTGGCGTAGCAGATCGGGCCCGGCTGGGCGCCCGCGCTCTCGGGCCCGACGCGGAGGATGCCGCCCTCGTCGACATGGGCGATCGAGCCGCCGCCGGCGCCGATGGTGTGGATGTCGACCATCGGCACCCTGACCGGCACGCCGTAGGCCAGGTCCTTCTCGGCCGAGATGGCGGGCTCGCCGCCCCGGATCAGGCTGACGTCGAAGCTGGTGCCGCCCATGTCGCAGGCGATGAGGTCGGGGAAGCCGGATTGCGCGCCGATCCGGGCCGCCGCGATGGCGCCCGCGGCCGGGCCCGACATCACCGTCTGCACCGGCTGGCGGGCCGCCGCCGGCGCCGTCATGGTGCCGCCGTTGCCCTGCATCACCAGCAGCTCCCGGCCGTAGCCGGCAGCGTCCAGCCGTTCCGCGATACGGCCCAGATAGCGCGCCAGCACCGGCTGCACATAGGCGTTGACGGCGGCGGTGCTGCCGCGCTCGAACTCGCGAACCTCGCTCAGAATCTCGCCGCTGGCGGTGACATAGTCGTTGGGCCAGACCTCGCGGGCGATGGCGTACGCGCGGCGCTCGTGCGCCGGGTTGGCGTAGGCGTGGAGGAAATGGATCACCACGGCCTCGGCGCCGAGCCGGATCAAGGTGCGAAGCGCGTCGCGCACCTCGTCCTCGTCGAGCGGCGTCACGATCCGGCCCTTGGCGTCCATCCGTTCCGCCACCTCGAGGCGGAGCTCGCGGTCGACCAAAGCCTCGAAGTGGCCGAACATGCCGTAATTGTTGGGCCGGGTGCGGCGGCCGAGTTCCAGGATGTCGCGGAAGCCCCGGGTGGTGATCAGGCCGACGCGGGCCCCCTTGCGCTCCAGCACCGAATTGGTGGCGATGGTGGTGCCGTGGACGATCGCCGAAAGCTCGGGAAGTGCTGCCTGGGCGGCCTCCAGCGCGGCCATCACGCCCAACGATTGGTCCTCCGGCGTCGTCGCCACCTTGGCGACGCGGAAGCGGTCCGTCGTCGTATCGAGCACCACGAGATCGGTGTTGGTGCCGCCGACGTCGATTCCCGCCTGCCAATCGGTATCGCTCACGCGTCTCTCCCGCTTCGTGGTGGGCGCATTCTGGCACCCGCGCGGCCCGCGCACCACCCGGCGGGCGCCGATGCCGAGGTGATCTTGGCCGACGTGAGTCGGGGCTCGGCGGTTTCCGCCGGCGGGCGGGTGGTAGCACCTCTCATGTCGGGAGCCGGGGGTGGAGTGGCCGTCGCCGGGCCCTGCCGGCCACGAGCGGGTGTCGCCAAATTTGACCGTTCAGGTTTCCCCAATATGTCGGCGGATCAGAGCAACTGAGCGACGATTCCAGCACCTCGAAGGCTTCGCTAGACTTCGACCCTGTCGGTGGGCACGCGGAAATGTCCGGCGGCGATCGTCCCGGCGGACGTTGTCGATTGGCCAATGGCGACGATCTGGCAATCAGCACCACCCTGCGTTAATCTCATAGCGGTCAGGCGAGGGATGACATGGAGTTGCTCGCGCGCTTGGGACTCGAGCCCAACATATTCGACGGCCGCGTGGCCGTCGTCACGGGAGCGGCGCGCGGCATTGGTGAACAAGTGGCGCGTGGCCTGGCCAACCTCGGCGCCGACGTCGTCGTTCTCGATATTCTGCAGGAAGGCGAAGGGGTTGCCGCACAGATTCGGGGCAATTCCCGCAACGCGACCTTCAAGCAGGTCGATCTCCGCGACATAGACGCTTTGGAACGCTTTCAAGACGAAGTCCTGTCCGAGCACGGCGCGGTCGACATCCTGGTAAACAACGCCTCCAAATTGCACTATGAGTATTTCCTAAACGCGCCCATCGATCTATGGGACGATCTGCACAATACCACGGTTCGTGCATCGACCTTTCTGATCCAGAAGTTTCTGCCGAAAATGCTCGAAAACCGCTTCGGCGTAATTTGCAACACCATCGCCGTCGATGTGTTGTCGCACGGCGCCCATTTCGCGGCCGCCATGGCGGGGCAAAAATCGATGGCCCTTTCGTTAGCCGGCGAAATTGGTAGCGAGAGCGGTGTCAGCGTATTCGGCTTCGCGCCAGGCGTTGTCGACACACCTCTGGTCCGCGACCTCGCGCCATTAGTGCCAAAATTCAGAGGCGTGACGCAGGAGGAATATATCAAGCATTTCGTGCAGAACCCGGGCTATGAAGGCTTGATGCCGGCGGAACACTGCGGTGCCAGTTACGTCTATTGCCTCGCGCATGCCAAAGCCTATCAAGGCCAGATCGCCGATGCTTTTCACCCCCTGATCAACCACGGAATCATTACGCCTGGGAATGACGAGGAGGAACTGCTCCGGGTCTCCGATAACGTCGATCCCTCGATCTGGCAAATTCACGACTACGTTCATGGCTTCTCGAACTTGAACCGAAATCTGGAGACGCGGATCGTCGAACGGACCAAGGAGCTGGAGGCGGCCAATCAAAAACTGGCTCAACAAAAACAGCATATAGAGGATGTATCCACCAAGATATCCCGCTATTTGCCACGGCAGATCTATGAATCCATTTTTGCCGGAGAGATCGACACCGACATTGCGTCTCGGCGCCGAAACCTGACCATTTTCTTCTCCGACATCTGCGACTTTTCCCGCAAGACCGAACGGTTGGAGCCGGAGGCGTTGTCGGAGATTCTCAATAACTATTTCTCGGAGATGACCGAGATCGCTCGCGCCTACGGCGCGACCATCGACAAGTTCATTGGCGATGCGATTCTCATTTTTTTCGGCGACCCGAACACCGAGGGTCCAGTGAAAGATGGCGAAGCTTGCGTGGCCATGGCTATCGACATGCAACGCCGCATGGGCGCGTTACGGGACAGCTACGACCATCTTGGCTTGAACGAACCGCTGGAAATGCGCATTGGCATCAACAGCGGTTATTGCACGGTCGGAAACTTCGGTAGTTTCGAGCGCATCGACTACACAATCGTCGGCACCCCCGTGAACATCGCCTCGAGGCTGCAGGACGCCGGCGAGCCGGGTACGATCACAGTCTCTCGAAACACTCATGCGCTCGTCGCCGATCGGTTCGAGTTCGCTTCTCTGGGGCGTTTGCAGCTCAAGGGCATCGTGGACGAGGTCGATGCTTATCGAGTTCTGTTCGAGGCCGTGGAGGGCGCCGACGCGGCGACGACACCGGAGGGGCAGATGAGGGCATTGAAGGAGCGCCTCCGACGGCTCGACATCGACAAGCTTGGAGACGCGGAAAAGGATGAGTTGTTGAAATCCATGTCCAAGCTGCTCGGTCGTTGAACCCGCCGGGCCAAAGCTTGCCCGGAATACTCCCGCGCCAAGTGTCGCCTCGGTCGGGGATCGCCTGTCGGCCCCCTCTCGGGAAACGCCCGGACCCGGAGGCGTTCTCGACCTCGATCGGGTGATTCCAGGTCTCGAACCGGCGGACGTTGGGCGTCGGTGGTGAACGCCCCGTCCCGCCGGGGCAGCCCTGGTCGATGCCGGTGTGGATGGTGGGGGGCGAGGGGTGCGCGAGGCGATAGGGTTGTGGGCTTCGAGCCGGCGCGCGCGCTCGTTTTGGCGAGCGACCGCGTTCATAATATGAACATCGAGGAGTTGCGCCATCGGCTTCGAGGCTGGAGAAGCCGGTGGCGGCGGGGGAATCGATGAAGCGCGGCGCCCTATCGTCGATTCGCGCGCCGCGTGAGAGGGTTTGGGGGCGGTGGACGCCTCGATCATGCCGGCGATTGTCGCCGGCAACACCAACGCGCCGGCGATCATGATCGGCGAGAAGGCGGCGGCGATGATCCTGGAGGACGCGGGGTAGGGGGTGGTGCTCCGCGCAATCTACAAGATAGCATAGGGCCGCGCGCCGCATCGGCTGCGCATCGCGACGGGATCAGGGAGCATCGATGCCCGACCACAGTGATTTTGCGAACCTGATCTGGCAGATCGCCGATCTGCTGCGCGGCCCATACCGACCGCCGCAGTACGAGCGCGTCATGTTGCCGATGACCGTGCTGCGTCGCTTCGACTGCGTGCTGGCACCCACCAAGGCGAAGGTGCTGGCCGAACACGAGCGACGGAGAGGCGGACGGCTCAACGACGAAGCGCTCGACCAAATGCTGAATCGGAGGGCCGAACAGCGCTTCCACAACCACTCGCCGCTCGACTTCGAGAAGCTGAAGGGCGACCCCGACAACATCGCGCCGCATCTGGTCAGCTACATCAAGGGTTTCTCGGCCAACGTCCGCACCATCTTTGACTTCTTCGAGTTCGAGAACGAAATCGAGCGGATGCGCGAGTCGAATATTCTCTATCTCGTCGTCTCGAATTTCTGCGACGTGAATTTGCACCCGGATGAGGTGCCAAACGAGCAAATGGGACTGATCTTCGAGAACCTGATCCGCCGGTTCAACGAGCTAGCCAACGAGACCGCCGGCGACCATTTCACACCCCGCGAGGTGATCCGGCTGATGGTCAACTTGTTGTTCATCCAAGATGACGAACTGCTGGCGACGCCGGGCGCCGTACGCAAGCTGCTGGACCCCGCGTGCGGCACTGGCGGCATGCTGGCCGAGGCGCAGAGCTATCTGCGTGATCACCATGCGGCGGCCCAGTTATACGTCTACGGCCAGGATTACAACAAGCGCGCCTACGCCACCGCAGCCTCCGACATGCTGATGAAGCAAGTAGACCACAACGGGGGCGACAACAACGTGCGCTTCGGCGACAGCTTCACGGACGACAAATTTGCGCCGGAGACCTTCGACTACCTGCTGACCAACCCGCCGTTCGGCGTCGATTGGAAACGGCAGCGAAAGGAACTCCGCAACGAGCACGAACGGCTCGGCTTCGCCGGCCGCTTCGGTGCCGGGTTGCCACGCATCAACGACGGATCGCTGCTGTTCCTTCTGCACATGATCAGCAAGTTCGAGCCGGTGCTGCCCGATCAGCACAAGCACGGATCGCGGCTCGCCATCGTCTTCAGCGGCTCGCCGCTATTCACCGGCGGTCCCGGCTCCGGTGAGAGCGACATCCGCAAGTGGATCATCGAAAACGACTGGCTCGAAGCCATCGTCGCCCTGCCGGAGCAGATGTTCTATAATACCGGCATCGGCACCTATGTCTGGATTGTCGCCAACCGCAAGGAACGGAATCGCAAGGGTAACATTCAGCTCGTCGACGCGCGCGAATGCTACGTGGCGATGCGCCGTAGCCTCGGCAACAAGCGCCGCAAGATCGGCGAGAAGGAGGACCAGTGCGACCAGATAGCCGAGATCGTGCGGACCTATGGTGGCTTCGCGCACGGCGACACCTCGAAAATATTCGACAACGCCGCTTTCGGCTACACCCGCGTCACCGTCGAGCGCCCGCTACGCCTCTGCTATCGGATGACGGTCGACGATAAAGCACGCTCCCTCGACGCCTGCCCGCACCTCCTCGACGACGTTCAGGCAATCGACGAAGCGCTAGGCCGCGAGCCGCAACACGACTGGAACGCCCTCTGGACGGGCATCGCCAACTTGCTGCGTAAACGTGGATCGCGTTGGAAAGCGCCGGAGCAGAGCCTCTTCCGCAGTGTTTTCACGCATAAGGACCCGGAGGCGGAACCCGTCGACAAAGGGGGCCGAGACGGAGGCTACGAGCCCGATCCCGACCTGCGCGACTTCGAGAATGTGCCACTCAAAGACGGCATCGAGGCCTATTTCGAGCGCGAGGTGCTGCCTCACGTGCCCGACGCCTGGATGGACCGCGGTAAGGACAAGGTCGGGTACGAGATCAACTTCAATCGTCACTTCTACAAGTACACGCCGCCGCGGCCATTGGAGAAGATTGACGCGGACCTGAAGCGGGCGGAGGAGACAATTATGCGACTCTTACGTGAGGTTACGGAGTGAACGTGCTCAATAACGTTCAGCGACTTCGGCTCAAGTACGCCGCGACCATCAACGATGACGTACTGGGTGAAGAGACAGAGTCCGACTACGAGCTACAGTATGTTGACATCGGCAACGTCGATTCCTCTGGCACAATCGATGAAATCGTAACGTATCGCTTCGCCGATGCACCCAGTCGAGCTCGGAGGCGAGTTCGTGATGGCGACGTCGTTGTTTCTTGCGTGCGAACCTACCTCCAAGCAATTGCACCGATTCAGACTCCCCCAAAAAACCTGATCGTATCAACCGGGTTCGCCGTAGTGCGTCCACGCGGTGACGTATTTGATGCTGGCTACTGTAAATATGCGTTGCGTGAACCCGCTTCCCTAGCGGAAGTGGAGATGCCCTCTGTCGGAGTCAGCTACCCAGCAATCAATGCTTCCGACCTCGCTGATATTGCGGTTTATTTGCCGCCGGTTCACCGCCAGTGTAGCATTGCCGACTTCCTCGACCGCGAGACGACTCTGCTGGATGCGCTAATGGCAGCGAAGGAACGACTACTTGAGATATTGGTTGAGAAGCGTCGGGCGCTCATCACACGCGCCCTTACCCGCGGCCTTGATCCCGACGTCCCTCTACGAGACTCCGGCAATCTCTCGCTCGGCGAAATTCCAAAGCATTGGAAAGCAACCCGGTTAAAGTTTTTCACCGAGGTTCGTGGCGGTTTGACTCTTGGTAAGAACTATAGCGCGGCAGAACTTGTTGAGTTTCCATACTTGCGTGTGGCCAATGTCCAGGACGGACACGTCGATCTCTCCGATGTCGCAACCGTTATGATCCCGCAATCGGAAGCAGATTCATGTTTATTGGCCGTCGGAGATGTTCTGATGAACGAAGGTGGAGACGCTGACAAGTTGCGCCGTGGCTGCATTTGGTACGGTAAAATTACCCCGTGTCTTCACCAGAATCACGTTTTCACGGTTCGTCCAAGGCACGTTCGATTCGATTGGCTGAACGCATGGATTTTCACGAACGTTCCGAAGGTTTTTTTCAATCCCGAGCAAAACAATCGACGAATTTAGCATCGATTTCAGCGACCAACCTCAAAGAACTACCGATACTACTCCCTACTGAAAATGAGCAACCCGCGATCCTCCAGCACATCGATGCGGAAACGACGAAGCTCGACACGTTGTACACTACAACAGAACGTGCCCTGGCACTGCTCAAGGAACGCCGCTTCGCCATCATCGCTGCGGCTGTTACTGGGCAGTTGGAGATTACGTGACGCAATGAGAATCCGTGAAACTCACTCTTCGCAACTATCGGGTCCATGCTGATCCCCAACCCTTTCAGTTCGCGGACCGCTTCACTGTCGTCGCCGGCGTCAACGGAACCGGCTGTGGCGGCTGTTCACCGTCTGCACATGCAGATCGCCCCGAACCCGTTCCCCCATCGAAGGCTCACCCCGAGCGCGGCGGCGCACGGTGGGTAGCTCGCGCCGCCGTCGGAGACCAAACCACCGGGTCGAGGGCAGCTGAGCGCCGCCGCATCGACCCTGGGCAGCACCGCGCTGACATGAGAACCGGTACCTGCTCGCGCACGTGCCTTGCGCCCCAGCCCGCGCGCGCCCTTGCTCTCCAGGACGTAGTCTCGTCCGCTTTCCCCAAAAGTGTCGCCGGCGCGCAGCGGCTATCGTTCAATAAAGACCTCGGACGTGAATTTTGGCGCAACGTTCGCCGAGTTAGGCATGAAACCCTTGCCGTAAATTGCGCCGGGATTCCGCTTGAATATAAGCTGATCTACGATCCGGAGCGCCACCGGGTCTCGCCGACCAAACTACCAGCTGCGGTCATGCGCGAGGTAAGGAACGCTTACGGCGACCCTACCCGCGCCGACGACGCGGCGGCGCTGGCGGTCTATTATACGACGGATCGAGCGGGGTACCGACTTCCCAAGAAGCTACCGGTGGAGGTGCCGCACGGGCAGGCCGCCGCCTATACGGGCGCGCTCTTAAATCGCACCGTTAATTTTCGCGACTTTATGGCGCGATACCGAAGCGCGATTGTACTCGAACGTGAGACGCTCCGAGACAACCCGAGCTATCTCGGGGGCCACGCCGTCGAAGCAATATCGAGAGCCCTCACCACATTTCTCGGCGGATTCGAGAATCTACGTATTGAGGAAGAGCCGCTTCGCCTCTTGGTCGACAAAGCAGGAGTACCGCTAGATCTCTCTCAATTGTCAGAAGGGAAGCGCTCGTTTCTGGCGCTGGTGTGCGACTTGGGGCGGCGGCTGGCACTCGCAAATCCAATGCTCGACAATCCGCTGCACGGCGCCGGCGTAGTTCTGATCGATGAACTGGAGTTGCACCTACATCCCGAGTGGCAACGCGAGGCCCGCGAGAAACTCCACGAGGCATTCCCCAACATCCAGTTCATTGCGACCACTCACTCACCGTTCGTAATTCAGTCCCTACGACCGGGTGAGCTGATCAACCTCGACCCGGACGAATTTAGCGAGTACGCAGACAAGAGCATCGAGGATATCGCCGAGAACGTGATGGGTGTGGATTTGCCACAAAAGAGCGAACGTTACCTCCAGATGATGAATGCGGCTGAGGCGTATTTTCGTCTGCTTCGAGAACCAGGCGCATTGACCGAAACCGCGGAGCAACGACTGAATGAGCTTGCGGCGCCGTTCAGCGACGACCCAGCGTTCCAGGCACTACTAAAACTTGAGCGCGAAGCACGGCGCGGAGGCGGCGATGGGACCCGTTGACAAAGGGGCGGCACCTCGTGTGTACGCAAATTACCAAGATGCTGGGTCGGACCTTCAAAAACGGCTCGGCGACTACTGCAGCTATTGCGAGTGGCAGATCGAGACCTACCTCGCCGTCGAGCACATCCAGCCAAAGTCACACATGCTCCTCCTGGGCACGAGTTGGTCGAACTTTCTCTTGGCATGCGTCAACTACAATTCGAACAAAGGCAGCACCCCGGTCAACTTGTCGGACTACTTCTGGCCCGACGTAGACAATACTCTACGCGCGTTCGAGCACGTCCCCGGTGGCTTGATTCGGCCACATCCGACCTTGGAGCCTCACTTGACGGCGAAGGCTCATGCAACAATCAGTTTGGTTGGGCTCGATCGTGATCCGGGCAATCCAGGAAGAGACCCCACGTTGCGCGACAATCGCTGGTATCGGCGACTTCGGGCCTGGCAGGTGGCCCAAAGATGTCGGAACAATGTCGCTGCGCAAGACACGGCTGAGATGCGTGACACTGTTGTGATGGTAGCGACCGGTCGTGGCATTTTCTCGATTTGGTGCACCGTGTTTGCCGGCGACGCCGACATGCGCCGACGATTGCGGGAGGCGTTTGTAGGTACTCACGGAGGATCATTCGATGCGAACGAAGACCTTGTACCCCGCGATGGGGGACAGGTGTAGCTATGAGCGCGCCTAGACGCAACGAAGCGGCCTTCGAGACCGTTATCGAAGCGTACCTGTTACAAAACGGGTACGTGCCTGTCGCCCGCGAAGTTTTCGACCGCGAACGCGCGATCTTTCCGGAGACGGTACTCGCCTTCATCCGCGAGACCCAGCCCAGGGAGTGGGCCAAGCTGGAGGCCCTGCACGGTGACGGGACCGGCGCGCAGATACTGACGGATCTCTGCAAGTGGATGGACGCAAACGGCTCGCTCACCACGCTCCGCCACGGCTTCAAGTGCTATGGCCGCACGCTTCACTTGGGATTCTTCAAGGCGGCGCACGAGCTGAACCCCGATCTGGAGGCGCGCTACGCCGCGAACCGCTTGGGGATTACCCGACAATTGCGCTTCTCGCCGCGCTCTCGAAAGTCGCTCGACGTTGCGTTGAGCCTGAACGGTATCCCGATCGCCACTCTGGAGCTGAAGAACCAGCTCACGGGCCAGACGATCGAGGACGCGCGCCGACAATACAAGCAGGACCGCGACCCGCGTGAGCCGATCTTCGAGTTCAAGCGACGGTCGCTCGTGCATTTCGCTGTCGACACCGACGCGGTGCTAATGACGACGCGGCTGGCCGGCCCGGCGACCCACTTCCTGCCGTTCAACAAGGGCCATGACGGTGGTGCGGGCAACCCGCCCGACCCGGAGGGGCGCGGCTATCGCACGGCCTATCTCTGGGAGGACGTCTTGGAGCGCGACAGTTTGCTGGAGCTGCTTGCGCGCTTCATTCACTTGCAGACCGAGGAAAGGCGCGACGACCAGGGCCGCAAGGTGAAGAAGGAAAGCATGATCCTCCCGCGTTACCACCAGCTGGTGGCCGTGGGCACACTGGTGGACTCGGCGCGGCGTGAGGGTGTTGGGCACAACTACCTAATCGAGCACTCCGCGGGCAGTGGCAAAAGCAACACCATCGGTTGGATGACTCATCGGCTGGCATCGCTGCACGACGCTGCGAACCAACGGGTGTTCGACAGCGTGATCGTGACCACCGACCGCGTCGTGCTGGACCAGCAATTGCAGGACACGATCTATCAGTTCGAGCACAAGCGCGGCGTGGTCCAGCGGATCGACGAAAGCTCGCGACAATTGGCGGAGGCGCTGGAAAGCGCGGTGCCGGTGATCGTCACCACCCTGCAGAAGTTTCCGTTCGTCTCGAAGCATCTGGCCAAGATGGCCGAGGAGCGCGGCGCGGGCGGCGACGGCACCTTGCCGACACGCCGGTGCGCGGTGGTCATTGATGAGGCGCACAGCTCACAAGGCGGCGAGACGGCCACGGACCTGAAGGAGGTCCTCGGAGGGAAGGGGCTGAGGGAGGAGGCCGTGCGTTACGCGGTGGAAGAAGATCTCGAAGACATGGAGGAGCTGTTCCGCAGCATGGCTAAGCGCGGCCGGCAAGCGAACCTGAGTTTCTTCGCGTTCACCGCAACGCCGAAACACAAGACACTTGCCGTATTCGGCCGCGATGGAGAGCCCGTGCATCGGTACACGATGCGTCAAGCCATCGAGGAAGAGTTCATCCACGACGTCCTCAAGCACTACACGACCTTCGAAACGTATTTTCGATTGCTCAAGGCGTGCGAAGACGATCCCAACGTAGAACGAAAGAAAGGCGCGAAAGCGCTGGCGCGCTTCATGAAGTTGAACCCACATAATATCGCCCAAAAGACCGAGGTGATAGTAGAGCATTTCAACACGATGACGCGTCACAAGATCGGCGGTCGTGCGAAAGCGATGGTCGTGACCGGTTCGCGCCTTGAAGCAGTGCGCTACAAGCAGAGCATCGACCAGTACATCCGGCGAAAGGGATATCCGATCAAGACGCTTGTGGCCTTCTCCGGCATCGTGCAGGACGACAAGCTCGCCGGCGTGGCCTACACCGAAGAAGGCATGAACCAAGGCATCCGAGAGAAGGAGCTGCCGGAGAAGTTCGCCACCCCGGAGTATCAGGTACTGCTCGTGGCCGAGAAGTACCAGACCGGCTTCGACCAGCCGCTCTTGCACACGATGTACGTGGACAAACGGCTCGCCGGCATCCAGGCGGTGCAAACTCTGTCGCGGTTGAATCGCACCCACCCACTCAAGGAAGACACCTTCGTCCTCGACTTCGTGAACGACCGCGAGGATATCCGCGACGCCTTCAAGACCTATTACGAAGGCGCCGAGATGGGTGACGAGGTCGACCCGGCGCGCATGTATCAAGTCAAGGGCGAGCTGGACGCGTCGGGCATTTACCTCGCAGAGGAGGTGGAGCGGTTCTGCTCGATCTATTTCAAGCCCAAGCAGCGGCAGAGCCCGGCCGACCACCAGGCGATGAACGCGATGCTCGATCCAGGGGTCGCCCGTTTCGCCAAGTTCCAGATCGAGGAAGAGGAGGAGGCGGAGCTATGGCGCGGCAAAGCGCGGGCTTTTCATAACCTTTATGGCTTCCTGAGCCAGGTGATCCCGTATCAGGACTCGGACCTGGAGAGACTTTACGTGTTCCTCCGCTATCTAGCCGCGAAACTGCCCAAACGGCGCGATGGCCCCGCCTACCAGTTCGATGACGAGGTTAGGCTCGAATACTACCGCTTGCAAAAGATCAGCGAAGGTTCGATCGGCCTCGGCGACGGCCGGGCTCGACCGCTCGACGGCCCGACCGAGGTAGGTTCTGGCCTAGCGCGTGAGCAACCGGTTCCCTTGTCACAGCTAATCGACCTGGTGAACGAGCGTTTCGGCACGGACTTCAATCAGGCAGATCAACTTTTCTTCGATCAGATCGTCGAAGCGGCAATGGCGGACGACGGTCTGCGGCAGGCGGCATCCGTAAATCCGGGCGACAAGTTCGAGCTTGTCTTCAAAAACCTGCTTCAGACACTATTCGTCGAGCGGATCGATCAGAACGAGGAAATATTCATCCGTTTCATGAACGATTCGTCGTTTCGTGAACTGGTTACATCCTGGCTAGCATCCGAGGCGTATCGCAAGCTACGCGAGGACCAACGTCAGGATGAACCGGTAGATTGAGTAATCGCAACAGACGCCATAAAGCGCAATATGTGGGATGGAATGTGGGGTATTGCGCCTTGGAAGGAGCATGAAGTTTGGTGGCCGTTGGACCCACCGCCACGCCGCACATCCCATCGCCCCAAACCAAGGGAGCCCCCCCATGACCGACCGCTACACAAAAACCGTGCTGACCGTGATCGCCGCCGCGCTGGTGTGGCTCGCCGCCGGCCTCCCCGCCGCCGGCGCCTCGGGCGCGCAAGACGTCGTCGTCACCGAGATTACCTATAGCGCCGCCTCCACCCTCAGTAGCGTCGCCCACACCCTCGCGCGCAAAATCAACGACGGGCGCTGCCGATAGGACCCCGCCCGGCCTCGCGCGCCCCGCGCAAATCGCGCCCGCCCTCGACGTCACCGCGATCAGCCATGCCGCTCCGCTCCGCCCGGTGATCACCGTGTTCATATATTGAACATGGGAGTTGCGCGCGGGCGCGCCGTGGGGGGGATCGAGGACGAGACGCTCGGGGGGGAGAGCGACCCCGGCACCCGAGCTTCGCGGCCCGCTCCCGAGCGAGACGCCCGAGCCCGCGTCCAACCGCCACGGCCTCGCGAATCCGCGCCGCTCGGTGATCACCGTGTTCAAATTTTGAACATGGGCATCAGGCGCGAGAACCGCCCGCCGCGCGCCGCGAGAAACACGCCGCGGGGGGAGTGATTTTGTAACGGCTCGCACAGTACACGACTCGTTCATGCTGGCTTTGGCCTGGGCACCTGGACTGGTGGTTTTCCGGGGACGAGGAAACGAATCAGCTCAATGGCTTGACGCCTGTCGATAGGATTGACGAGCTGTCGCCTTATCCACTCGAAACCGTATCGGAAGATGGATTTTGCCATCCTTTTGTGGGTTTTGAGGCGGATCGGCTCGGCCTCGTGGAGCCAATCGCCGACTTTGTGCGCCCAGCAGAAGGTGATGGAAAGGACGGCGGTGAGCTTGGAGATGCGCTCCGGGTCGGTCATGTGGGTGTCTTCGAGGTTGAAGCCACGGGTTTTCAAGGCGGCGAAGAGGGTCTCGATTTGCCAGCGCTGGGCGTAGATGGCCAAGGCCTCCTCGGGCGCGTCGTTGGTCACGACGATCAACAGTTCGCCGGTCTTGAGATGGAGCGCGGCGACGAAGACGGGCCTGGCCTTGGGTTTTCTGGCCTCCGAGAGGCGCCTGGCGTTGGAGAGGATGCGGCTTTCCCCGGGTTTGAGGTCGCGAAACAGCTCCCTCGCCTTGACCATGCGACCACGCGTGTTGGCGATCTTGATGTTGGATCGGATGCGGATGTGAAAGGGGATGGCCTTTTCCTGCAACCATGCCAGCCAGGCGTCGCCGATGAATTCCCGGTCGGCCAGGAGGCTGGCGATCTTGTCGACCCCGAAGAGCCGGAGGACGTGTTCGAGGATCGCGATCCGCTCCTTGGTATTGGAATTGCCCGCCTTGTCGAGCACCCGCCAGCACACGGGAATGGCGATGGCGCGGTTGACGATGCCGATCATCAAGATGTTGACGTCGCGGCGACCCAGCCGCCAGTTGGTCCGGTCCATGGTCAGCCGCCACGGCCCCGCCTGGAGCCCCATCATCGCGACCAGGAACTCGGCGAGGCGATCGTAATCGAAATCGACTTGCTCGAAAAACCGTTGCAGGCGCCGATAGTTGGAGCTGGATCGCGCGCGCCCCGGAAAGTGGCAGGCCAAGTGAGAGAGGTTCACCGTCCGGGCGACGAACACGCCGAAGACCAAGACGCAAAGGCTCTCCAGACGGCTCTTGCGAAAGGCGAAGCCGCATCGTAGCGTCTCACGCAGGGCGTTGATCGGGTTGTCTCGCATGATTTCCCTCTTGACTCGTCGTGGAGTGAATCGGGAATCCTACAACCTTTTCAACGTCCTACGTAAATGCCGTCGTGTACCATGAACGGCTCGATCAAAAGCCTTCATTTTCGGGCGATTTTGAGCGATTTTGAGGCCATAATGAGGCAACATGAGTACCCCTTTTCGCCGCCGCCCGGATCGCCGCGCTTCGCTCCGCTCGCTCGCGATGACGATTTCGGCGACGATCGGCCCCGTGAGCCGGCGTCGAATTCGGGAAGGAACACCCCCATGACCACCCGCCCTCGCCACACCATCCACGCCCACCAGCACCATTTCGGCTGGGACAACGCCTTCCCGCCGGTGGCCACGATCGCGCCAGGGGACGAGATGACCTTCGAGACCGTGGACGCCTCGGGCGGGCAGCTCTCGATGGACTCCACCGTGGCCGACGTCGCCGCGCTGGATTTCGCCAAGATCAATCCCGTCTCCGGCCCGGTCCGGATCGATGGCGCCGAGCCGGGCGACGCGCTGGTGGTCACGATGCTCGACTTCTCAGCTTCCGGTTGGGGCTGGACCGCGCTGATTCCGGGCTTCGGCCTGTTGGCCGACCAGTTCCCCGACCCGGCGCTGCAACTGTGGACCTACGATACCGAAAGCCTCGCGCCGGCGGCTTACGGCCCCGGCGGGCGGGTGCCCTTGAAGCCCTTGTGCGGCACCATCGGCGTGGCGCCGGCGGAGGCGGGGCCGCATTCGATCGTGCCCCCGAGGCGCGTCGGCGGCAACATGGACATCCGCGATCTCGCCCGAGGCACCGTGCTGTATCTCCCTGTCGAGGTCAGCGGCGCGCTCTTCTCCGTCGGCGACACCCACGCGGCGCAGGGCGACGGCGAGGTCTGCGGCACCGCGCTCGAGAACCCGATGGCGGTCGCACTCCGCTTCGAGCTGGAGAAGGGGGCGGCGCCGGCCTTCCCGCGCTTCGAGACCCCCGGGCCGGTCAGCCGGCATCTGGACGCCGAGGGCTATCACGTCACCACCGGAATAGCACCCGACCTGATGGCGGCGACCCGCGATGCCGTCGCCGGGATGATCGATCTGGTCTGCCGCCTGCACGGCCTTTCGGCGGCGCACGCCTACATGCTATGCAGCGTGGTCGCCGATCTCAGGATCTCGGAAGTGGTCGACCAGCCGAATTGGGTGGTCGCCTTTTATTTCCCCAAGATCGTGTTCGAGTGACGATGGCGCCGGCCGGGCGCTCGCCGGCCGCCACCCGGAGTATCTCGCCATGACGCGAACGAGCGAGCGTTGGCCGGTGATGCTGATCGCCGCGGCCGGCCTGATCACCCTGATCTCGGTCGGCACGCGGGCGAGCTTCGGCGTCTACCTGGGGCCGGTCACCGCCGACCTCGGTTGGGGCCGGGAGGTCTTCGCCATCGGCATTGCGTTGCAACAGTTGGTCTGGGGGCTGGCCCAGCCGCTCGCCGGCATGGTGGCCGACAAGTTCGGCGGCGCGCGGGTGATCGCCGCCGGCGCGGCCTGCTACGTCCTCGGTCTCTATCTCATGAGCTCGACCGATTCGGTGACGCATTTCAACGTCTCGGCCGGGCTCTTGGTGGGGCTCGGGCTCGGCGGCACCGGCTATGGCATCGTGCTGGCGACCTTGGCGAAGGCGGTCTCGGAGGCGCGCCGCTCTCTCGTCATCGGCATCGGCGCGGCGGCGGGAAGCTTCGGCCAGTTCTTCATGGTGCCGGTAGGCCAAGCCTTTCTCGAGATGTTCGGTTGGCAGAACACCTTCCTCTGCCTGGCGGGAATAGCCCTACTGATGCTACCGGCCGCGATGGCGCTTCGGACCTCGCCCGCCGGCGCGAGCGGCGAGGGGTCGAGCCCGCAGACCTTGCGGGCCGCGCTGCGCGAGGCGGTCGGCCATCGCGGCTACGTGTTGCTGACCTGCGGCTATTTCGTCTGCGGCTTTCATGTGGCGTTCATCGCGGTTCATTTTCCCTCCTATGTCGCCGACCGGGGGCTCACCAGCGGGCACGGCGCCTGGGCGATCTCGATCATGGGGCTGGTCAACATCCTGGGTGCCTTCCTCGCCGGCGCGCTCGGCGGTCGCTACAGCAAGAAGAACATTCTCTCGCTCTTATACCTGACGCGCTCGATCGTCATCACCGCGCTTATCCTCGCGCCGATGACGGAGGCCGGCCTCTGGCTCTTCGCCGTCGTCTTCGGCTTCCTCTGGCTCTCGACGGTGCCGCTGACCACGGCGCTGGTCGGCGATATCTTCGGGCCCCGCTACATGGCGACGCTGGTCGGCATCGTCTTTCTCTCGCACCAGCTCGGCAGCGCCACCGGCGTCTGGTTCGGCGGCTATGCCTTTGACCTGACCGGCTCCTACGATGTGATGTGGTGGTTCGCCGTGGCGCTCGGGCTGGTCGCGACGCTGCTGCACTGGCCGATCGACGAGCGCCGCGTGCGCCCCGCGACGGCCTGAGTTGCCTTCGTATTACCGGCGCGGCTCCGGGGCCCGTTCGGCGGTGAACTTCAGCGGCGGATTGCCGAGCGTGTCCTGCACGAAGAAGCGGAGACGACCGCCCTTGGCCGCACCGGTAAAGTCGCGGGCGTGGCGCTCGGTCGCGCTGCCCAGCATGACCTTGAAGCTCTCCTTGAAGCTCACCACGCCGTCCTCGATCCGCCCGTCCTCGATCGCCCGGGTGGTCGCCGGATAACGCCGCTTGCTGTCCTTGGTGGAGCGCCGGGTGATCTGGCCGAGGAGCTTCGCGCCGATCACCTCGAATTCGAAGTGGAGCCGGTAGCGCTCGTTCTTATCGAAGCGGTTGACCAGCACCTCGCTCTTCCAGCGCCCCTCGATCGCCGCGCCCGCGGCCTTGGGTGCCGGCGCCGGCTTCGAGAGTGCGGCGAGCCGCGATTTCGCCAGCGGTGCGAAGGTGCCCTTGGGAAACTGGTCCAGATAGGCCTGGAAGTTGGCGGCGGTCTCGCTCTTCTCGATCGCCTTCCAGAAGGCGAGTTCCATTTCGCGATCGGCCTTCACGCTTTCTTTCCCGGCTTTCTCTTGCCCGCCGCGCATGGCCTTGGACGCGGGTTTGGGTCGCAAGACCACGGGCACGAAGATAAATTCGCCGCCCTCGTGCCCGGCCTTCTTGATGTCGGCGTATTGCGGCGTCTGGTCGGCGTTGACCACCACGGGCCGGCTGATCCGCTTGAACAGCGCGGTCCCTTCCAGCGGCTCGCCGTTATCGGCCAGCGCGGCGAGGAAGGCGTTGGCGAAGACCGAGTGGCCGCCCGGGCCCGCATCGGCCACCGGCTCCAGCCCACCCGAGACGATGGCGGTGCGCGAGCGCTTGGAGGCGATCCGTTTCAGCCAGGCGTCGCGCGCCTCGCCCGTGGGAAGCTCGCTCCTGGCCGACCTGACCAGGGTGCCGGAATAGCAGCTGTCGGCGATGATCATGACATGGCGTGCGTTCATCGCGTTGAGCCGCCGGGTCAGGTCCTCGTTGGCGATCCAGTTGAGGTCGTCTTCCAGCTCGGCGTCGATCGGCTGCCAGAAGCCGGTATTGGTCTGGCGGTCGAGCCAGCCGTGCCCGGCGCGGGGCGAAGCCAAATTTCCAGACCTCACGCTACACAAGCAGGATGTCCGCGCGGGTGGCGTTGCGAAGCAGGCGAACCTCGAAGCCGTAATGGGTCCGCAGCAGTTCGGCCACCGCCTCCGCGTCGCCGACGGCGGTTTCCAGCTTCGGCAGCAACAGGTAATCGTTGTTGCCGATCACCAGCGCGTGATAGCGCCCGAACTTCACTTCACCCGCGTTTCCCGGCGGGGCCAGCAGCACGCAGGCCAGAACGAGCCATCGCCCGATTTCGCGCAGTCGTCGGGTCACACCGTGTCTCCTCGTCGGTGGCGGAACGCGCGACGTGTAAAGTGTGCGACCGGCGCCGCGAACTTACAAGCTCGCGCCAGGCGGCTGGTCGATCCGAATTCCCGTCGAGCCCGCCACCGATGGCAAGAATGCGCCATTGACATACTCCGCCAATGAACTACATTTTGGAGGCATGGGCGAAGCGCTTCAGACCGTCGTCGAAACGCCGGAGTTCATATCGCAGGCGAAGCGACTCCTGTCGGAGGCTCAGAGTGACGAGCTGCTGTATCACCTGGCGGCCAATCCGACCGCTGGGGACGTCATACCCGGCACTGGCGGTGCCCGCAAATTGCGTTGGGCGCTTTCGGGTCGAGGCAAAAGCGGTGGCGTCAGAGTGATTACGTTCTATTCGGGCGCCACGATCCCGGTGTTCTTGCTGGGTGTCTTTGCAAAGAACAGGAAGATCGACCTGAGCCAGGCGGAGAGAAACCAGTTGCGGGCTACGTTGAGCCAAATCGTGGCCGAGTATCGGAAGCGGAGATGACGAGAATGAGCAGAGTTGGAGAAAGTATTCTTCGCGGTGCCCGAGAGGCCCTGGCTTATGCGCGTGGCGAGGAAACCGGTGCCGTCGTGCACCGGATCGCCGTGGTTCCCGCCGAGGTCGATGTCAAGCGGATCCGCGAGGCGAGCGGCCTGTCGCAGGTCCGCTTCGCCGCCACCTACGGCTTTACCGTCGATGCGGTGCGAAACTGGGAGCAGGGACGCCGCAAGCCGGACCTCGCCGCCCGCACGCTCCTCACCGTCATCGAGCGCGAGCCGGAAGCGGTTCTGCGCGCGCTTGCGCGTTAGTGGATAGAATCCACTAGCTTCGCGCGGGGCCGGGCCGGCCGGCGGTGAGGTAGACGCCGAGCAGGATCAGCGCCAGCGCGGCGAGGCCGTTCCAACTCGGCGCCTCCCCCAGCAGGACGCCGCCGAGACCGAGGGCGATCAGCGGCACCATGTAGTTGGCGAGACTGACGAAGGTCGCGCCCACCCGAGCGATGAGGGTGAAATAGATCGCCGTCGCCGCCGCCGTGGAGACGGCGCCGAGCCAGACCACCGCCGCGACCGCCAGCCATCCCGGCGCCGCCCGGGCGAAATCGGCTTCCTCGGCCATGGCCAGCGGGAACAGGTAGGCGGTGGCCAGCGCCGTGGTCGCGAGCGCGCTCGCCACCGGCGGCGTCTCGGGCATGCGCCGCGCGACGAGGGTGCAGACGGCATAGCTCAGGGCCGCGGCCAGCAACGCCAGTTGTGCCACCAGATCGGCGCCGAGACCGCCGAACGCCTCGACGCCGACCAGCAGCACCACGCCGAGGAAGCCGAGTCCGACGCCGAGCAATCGCCGCGCCGAGAGCTTCTCGTCGCGGGTGACGAGGTGGGCCAACGGCAGCGTTATCAACGGCGTCGCGGCGATCAGGATCGCGGCGAGCTGGCTGGTCAGCCGCACCTCGCCCCAGGCGATCAGGGTGTAGGGCAGCGCGTTGGCCAAGAGCGCCACCAATGCGATCATCGCCCAGCGCCGCGCGCCCGCCGGCCAGGCGAGCTTGCGCGCCTTCATGACCACCAGCAGCACGGCGGCACCGATCGCGAGCCGGCCGAGCGTCAGCGTCGCCGGAGCGATCTCCACCACGGCGAGCTTGATCGCCAGAAAATTGCTGCCCCAGCAGGCGCCGAGCACGCCCAGCAGCAGATAGTCGCGCCCGCTCGCCCGGGGCGCGCTCAACGGCCGGTGAACTCGGGCTCAGCCTTGGCCAGGGCGCGGGTGCCGAGCTGGAAATCCTCCGTGGCGAAGAGGAAGCTGGCGTCCCGGCGCATGGCGAAGCCGTTCGGCTTGAAGCGGCGCTCGCCCGGTGGCTCCGGCCGGCCGACGAAACGCCGGGCGCCGGTGGCCGAGATATCGGTGATCGCGCCGCGAATGTCGGAGACGTAGAGCGCGCCGCGGGCGGTCGCCAGAATGCATTCCGGGCGATAGAGGCCGCCCTCGCCGAAACTGATTTCGCCACCCATCGCCGTTCCCTCCCTTCGCCCCCTCACCAGTGCCAATGGACCATCGGCTGGCCGGCGACGGGGCTCGGGAAGCTGGCGATCGCGTCGCCGGCGATGAAGCCGAGATAGGCCGTCCGCAAATCCGCGCCGCCGAAGGCGAGGCTGGTGAGGTTTCGCAGCGTCGTGCCGTGCACCTCGTGCACCTTGGGGCCCGTCAGCTCGCCCGCCGCCAGCAGGCGCTCGACCTCGGCGATATGGGCCTCGTCGCCGTCCTCGAACACCAGGTGCTTCTCGCCCTCAGGCGTCACCCGCCAGATCCGGTTGGAGACCGGGCTGGTGATCCACATGCCGCCCTCCGCGTCGAGCGCGAGGCCGTCGGGAAAATCGCCCGGACCAAAGCTCGCCACCCTCTCGCGCCCGCCCAGCAGCCCATCGGCGCCGAGCCTGAAACGCGTCAGGCGCTTGCCCATGGTCTCGCAGACATAGAGCCACTCTCCAGCGGCGTCGATGCGGAACTCGTTGGTCCACACGAAGCCGTCGCCGACGATCCGCGCACCCCGGCCGCCCCGGCCGTCGACCAGGATGATGATCCCGTCGGCGCTATCGGCGCGAAAGCTGTGGCGCTCGCGCCGCCGCGTGGAGAGCGAGATCCAGACCCGATCGTCGCCGTCGAGCAGCACGAAGTTTGCCGGCGGCAGGGCCCAGCCGTCGAGTTCCACCAGGTAGGGCTCGGCCTCGCCGTCGGGGGAGAGCGCGAAGACCCCGCCCTCGGCCCCCTGGTTGGCGAACAGAAAGCTGCCGTCCCGACGCATGGCGAAGCCGTTCGGCTTGAAGCGGCCCTCGCCCGCCGGCTCCGGCCGGCCGATGAACCGCCGGGCGCCGGTGGCCGAGATCTCGGTGATCCCGCCGCGAATGTCGGAGACGTAGAGCGCGCCCCGGGCGGTCGCCAGAATGCATTCCGGGCGATGGAGGCCGCCCTCGCCGAAAGTGACGTCGTCGAGGCTCAGGCGAAAATCCACCGCGGCACTCGCCATGGCCTCGCCCTCACGCCTCGACCAGGGGCACGATCAAGGCCGCCGCCGCCGCGCGAAATTCATCCGCCATCGCCTCGGGCCGGCGGCGATCCAGGTTCAGCAGCACGCCATACTGGCTGAGCTCCGCCGACAGCACCCCGCTCCGTCGGTTGTAGAGTCGGTGGACGACGCGGATCGAGGAGCGGCCCAGATGCGCGAGCCCGCTCCTGACCTCGACCAGGTCGCCGGCCGAGA
This sequence comes from Alphaproteobacteria bacterium, assembly GCA_965225945.1. GTDB lineage: Bacteria > Pseudomonadota > Alphaproteobacteria > JASLMY01. Next base: position 315,973 of record CBDDBZ010000035.1, read on the forward strand.
GCTCGGCGAAGAAGCCGAGCTGGAATTCGAAGGTCGAGAAGCCCAGCCGGCCCTCCCGCATCATCGTCGGCGTCATGCCCATATGTGCCAGGATATGGCCCAGCGCCGCCGTGAAGCGATGGACGTAGAACTGGAAGCCGACATGGCCGATGACGTCGACCTCCCAGGGTTTGGTCGTGTCGCGACCCGTCAGCACCAGCTCCGCATCCGCGCTCGGGGAGGGCCGAGGCTCCCTCGGATCGCCGTCCCAATCGATCTGGCGCGCGCGCAGGCGGTCCAGGTCGGCCATTGCGATCGGCTCCGATTTGCGCTTGGCCATGTCGAAGTGGATCATGGTCTGTTCCATCGTCGCGGCGAGCTCGCCGGTGGCCGAGTTGAACAGCTTGTGGCCGAGCTTGATCCGCTTGCCCTCGGCCTCGATCAGGCCGCTCGCGATCTGGAAGACGTCGCCGCCGCGCAACTCCGAGGCGTAGCGGACGTAGGCATCGACGGTGGCCAAGCCACGGCCCTCGCGTTCCATGTAGCTCTTGCCGAGGTCCAGCGCCTCGTTGCAGGCGAGGGAGGCATCCGAAAAGCGCTCGAAATAGTAGGCGACGGTGAAGTGCTCCACCGTGTCGCATTCCCACGCCGCCACCTGGCCGCGCACGGTCTCGATCATCTCGCCCATCACCCCTCCTCGTCTCGGCCGCGCCGTTTCCGGGCCGCCACCTTGCCTTCCCGCCCCGCTCCGGCGCAAGCCTCGGTGGGCGGGAATGCCCCAAGCGCGGCCCTCCGGCGCGATGATCCGAAAGCGCGAGGTCGGCTTCCTCGACCGTGTCGACGGCCGAAGCGTGGAAGCCAGGCGGTACCGCGAAGTGTATCGACACCTGGTGTTCGCCATCGATGGCGACGCCGAACTCTACGAGGCCCAACGTCAGCTCGTCCGCAGGGCGTGCACCCTAATAGTGGAATCGGAGCGCATGGAGACGGCTCAGGCCAAGGGCGAGCAAATCGACTTCGAGACCTACCGCAAGCTCACCAACACCCTGTCACGGCTCTTCCGCGCCCTGGGCATCGAGACCACGGGTGTTGCCTCCACATCACCGGTCATGGCCCTGGACGAATATGTGGCCAGGCAGCAGCCGGAAGCCGGGGATCTGGGGGAGGGCGACGAGGCGGCATAGGGGGCAAATGGCGGAATGTCCGGCATCGCCGGTCTACGTCCGGTTGACCCCCAACAGTTGCCGTTATATTAGGGAGCGCTAACAGGCGACTCCTTGACCCAAACCGGAAATCTGTGGACCCCTTTTCTTGAAGGGGCTAGCCTTAGCCTGAGGCGCCGCCAAGGGCAGAGGGGTCGTGTCTAGCTAGTTGGGCATTCGCCTCAACACGCCTACGCGGCCAAAGTAGTGGAGCTGCAGGCTCATGGTAAATCTGCTAACATCGTCGCTCGTACCGTAGGAGAGAAGAATCGGTCGAGCGAGCACCGTGCTGATCGTTCAATGTACTAGTGTCCCGATTCCGAAGTTCGCATGATTTTCGCCTGCTGTTCAGCGATTTCGATTGTTCGGAGGCAGAAGCGCTGATCCTCAATCAATGAAGTGACGGTTTACTTCATGATGGCGCCGAGGATGTCATCGGCGGATTTGGTCCATTTGAAGGGTTTGGGGTTCTGGTTTGTCGTGTCGATGTAGTCGAGGATGGTGCGCTCCAACTCCTTGGTGGAGCGATGGACGCCGCGCCTGATCTGCTTGTCGGTCAGCAGCCCGAACCAGCGCTCGACCTGGTTGAGCCAGGAGGCGCTGGTGGGTGTGAAATGGGCCTGCCAGCGCGGCCGTTTGGCGAACCAGTCGCGGATCGCCTTGGTCTTGTGGGTCCCGTAGTTGTCCATGACGATGTGGATGTCGAGATCAGCAGGGACGTTCGCCTCGACGAGGTCGAGGAATTTGCGGAACTCTCGGGCCCGATGGCGCGGGAAACATTTGCCGATGATCTCTCCCGTGGCGATGTCGAGGGCCGCGAAGAGAGAGGTCGTGCCGTGGCGCTTGTAGTCGTGGCTGCGCCGCTCCGCCTGCCCGGGGCGCATCGGCAAGAGGGGCTGGGAACGGTCCAAGGCCTGGATCTGGCTCTTTTCGTCGACACAGAGAACCAGGGCACGATCCGGCGGCGCCAAATACAGACCGACGATGTCGCGGACCTTCTCCACGAAGAAGGGATCGCTCGACAGCTTGAAGGTCTCCGAGCGATGCGGCTGCAAGCCGAAGGCCCGCCAGATGCGATGAATGGTCGAGGGCGCGTGGCCGCTCGCCCGCGCCATCGAGCGAAGGCTCCAATGGGTCGCGTCCGGCGGCGTCTCTTCCAGCGTCAGCCGGACCGCTTCCGCGATGGCGTCATCGCCGATTTGACGCGGCGCGCCGGGGCGGGGTTCGTCGTACAGACCGTCGAGGCCCTCCGCCGCATAGCGGCGACGCCACTTGCCCACGGTGTCCGCGCTCGCCTCGAGACGAACGGCGATCTCCTTGTTCTCCAACCCTTCCGCCGCCGCCAAGACGATCCGAGCCCGCCGCGCAAGCCCCTGCGACGTCTTGCGACGACGAGACAGCGCCTCCAATTCGGCGCGCTCGTCATCGCTCAAAGAGATCGTCACCGCCACTCTCGCCATCAATCGCGCCTCCTGAAAACAAATAGAGATATAATCATATCAATTTATCGATCAGGACACTAGGCCTGAATATTACCGGTTATCCAAGCAAGGCGGCGTTGCCAGTAGGAAGGAACCAAAACATGTACAGCAGACTAATCAGCCTCTTTTTCGGGTTTTGGCTTGCGCAAGCATTAATGCCGGGCCAAGTATTTGCCGATCACAGGCCGAACAACATCGCCGTCATGGGCGGCTCGTGGTCTGTGACCGGGAAATACTTAGGAGCAGGCGACAGCTTCCTCAAGGGACGAGAATTGTACGTCGAACAGCTGAATGCCAGGGGTGGCCTATTGGGTCACAAGGTCGAACTCAAAATCCTTGACGACAAGTCCGAACGGCGGAACGCTATCAAACTGTACGAGAAGCTCATCACGGAAAACTCGGTAGACATTATCCTGGGGCCGTATACCAGTCACATAGCCGACGCTGTGGCGAATGTCATGGAACTCCATAAACGGCCGTTCATAGCTCTTGGGGCAGTTTCCCCGGTAATTTTTCAGAGAGGACGAAAATATGTTTTCAGACCGGTTAGTGTAGTCTCGCAAGATTATCAGAAAGGCACACTTCTTCTCGCGAAACAGACGGGGGTATCGCATATCGCAGTTATCGGCATGGAGCACAAATTTCCCCGACAGGTTACCGAAGGTACCTTGAAGTGGGCGCGAAAATATGGACTAGAGGTCGTTTTGCTCGAAATTTATCGGTGGGATGAAAAAGAATTCGTGGATTTGATACGAAGAATCGCGGCAAGCGGGGCGGAGGCGATATTTTCAAATGGCCAGTTTTTCGATTCGGTGTATCAGATCCGTCAGCTCCAGGAACAGAACATCGATCTAAGACTATTTTCGTCTGCCCTCGCGCCAGCCACCCCAGAATTCATTGACGAATTGGGGTCGTTAGCCGAATACGTTCTCGGATTCAGCCAGTGGCAGCCCAATCCAGAGCAAGGCTTTTCGAACATCGAAAATTTCATCGCGACATACAAAGACCGCTATGGCGCCGTGCCCAATTATCGTGCGGCTCGCGCGTATGCGGCGATGCAGGTATTGGAGGCAGCGGCAAAGCGGGCGGGAAGTTTCGATCCGCAGAAGCTGCGCGATGCGTTATCCTCTATCAGGGTTGACACTGTTATGGGGCCTTGGGAGGTAGACGATACCGGCTTCATGAGCACGCAGCCAACGATAATTCAGATCCAAAAGGGCCGGCGTGTGATCGTTTGGCCATCGCACTTGGCAGAGGCTCAGTTCTTACCGATGCCTAAATGGAAAGACAGGATCAAGAATTAGGTCAAGTTCGACATGCCAAGAATCATAATGGCAACGTGCAACGGGCACAATTAACAGGCAAGGACAATCCGATAGAAAATACATCGCCGCAACGACAGACTCCGAAGTTACAAAGCATCAGCCGCCGCTTCAGTTTCGCCTTTATCGGCGTGGTGACTTTATTGTTATTCGGTTTTGCGGCGGTCGTCATATTCATTAATGTTAGCGAAACGGAGAAGGAGTTAGAAAGACGATTGGATTATTCCTTGAATCTTTCCACGACAAGTTTGCCCAAGGCGCTTTGGAACCTGGACAATGACGTTGTGGAAGATTTAGTTGCGGCATTATTCCTGGACCAAGCCATCATTCACGTAAGGGTTATGTGGGGAAAACAGGTCATTAGCGAGCAAACGCGGAAGAATTTTCACGGTACCGATTTCTCGGATCCCGACCGATCCTCTTCACTTATTATCAAAACGTCAGAAATTTCGGTCGAGAGCCAAAAACTGGGAACAATTCGCATCTCCATGTCCCGTGAGAGCGTCAGAAAAAAACTTATATTTAATATTGCCGGTATCGTAGCCTTGACGACTCTCATTATTTTAGGGATTTCCTGGACATCCATTGTGATCACAAAACGATATATCTCCCGGCCGCTGTCGCGGATCCAAGCATCGGCGACGTCGATTGCTCATGGTAATCTGGAAGCTCCCATCGAGATCAACGGTCGTGATGAGATCGGCACCCTGGCAAGGGACCTCAATGTCATGCGCGAATCGATCAAGGAGCTGTTTGAGGAGACTCGCGAAAGCAACGAAAAGCTAGAGGAGTACGGTCGGACCCTGGAACAGAGGGTCGAGGAGCGCACAGTGGAGCTCGCCGAAAAATCGAATACTCTCGAACAGCTCTCAAATCAGTTGGCAAAATACCTCTCGCCGCAGATCTACGATTCAATCTTTCTCAGCAAACAGGAAGTCAAGATTGCTAGCAGCCGAAAGAAGCTGACAGTATTCTTTTCCGATATAGCCGACTTCACGGAGACCGCAGATAGGTTGCAGTCGGAAGAACTGACTGAGTTACTCAACCAATATCTCACCGAGATGTCCCAAATCGCGCTGGAATACGGTGCGACGGTAGACAAATACGTTGGCGACGCTATAGTCATCTTCTTCGGCGATCCAGAGAGCAAAGGCGTCAAGGAGGATGCTCTCGCTTGCGTTAAAATGTCTATCGCAATGCGATGGCGGATGAACGAGTTGCAACACGTCTGGCGGGACTCTGGCATTGATAAAGCCATTGCATTGTCGGATGGGCATCCACACAGACTACAGACTACTGCACTGTTGGCAATTTTGGCAGCGAGACCCGGATGGATTACACCATTATTGGCGGGGGCGTGAATCTCGCTTCTCGGCTTGAGACTGCGGCCACTCCGGGCGAGATCCTGATCTCATACGAAACTTTTGCTCATGTCAACGATCAGGTGGCTTGTGAGAAGCATGGAGAATTGGAAGTTAGGGGAATCTCTTATCCCGTTGTTACATACCCGGTTGATCTCCATGCTAATCTCGATGAAAAGTATCAACCCATCCACACCGAACTGTCGCATCTCAAAATCGATGCCAACCTTAATTTAAGGCTCAATTCGTGAATTGTAAGTATCAACCCATCCAGCTCACCGAACTGTCGCAGTCTCAAAATCAGATCGCCAACCGTTTAAGTGCTTTTAATGTCGCCGCGAGCAGCGAACGGCGAGGAAGCGCCGCCGCTGACCCTGGGCAGCAATTGCGGTCTGCGGTAAGAGGCCGCGCTTCTTCGCCTTGCCGCCCCGGCCGGCTTGGAGCCCGCGCGCGCCCTTCCGGCTCCAGGACGTACTCCGACGATCCCCTTGAGTAATTCCGGAACGCCGTGCTAGACAGGCCTTCACTACGTCGCCTACCGCTCAAAGGTCCTGCCGCAGCCCTTGCATTACCGCGCGAAACCGTTGCTGCGGACAGTCCACACCAAGCTCGATGCGGCCTTTGCGTCGCTCCGGCCCGACAGCACCGCGAGCGCCTCTGCGCGCGGTCATGCCGTCCATAACCCAACCTCCACGAGCTTTAATGCATACAATTCACGAATTGAGCCTAATTTAATGTCGGCGAAGGAACGGCAGGAAGCTGCAATTGCTCTGCAAGAGGCCGCGGACCGCTTACTGAGGGTAATTCCATAGACAACTACGTCGCCTGAAACAATTGTTGCTAGATTGCGGCGGTCATGCGCAGAGCTTTAATGAGATGGTAGGACGCCGAAATAGGGATCGCAATTCTCTTTCATTCGGCGGTATATTAATTATGTCAAATGGTCTGCTGCCGAACGTAGACGGACACGTGGACAAATTCTTAGACGTGCTTTGAGTGTGCCATTTTGGGCGTTCAAGGATGACCGCAACAGCGCACGTCTCAAGCGAGGCCTGATCAAGGCGGGAATGCCCGAATGACCGCTCTTGTGCAGGTTTCTCGGATGCCTTGCCGGCATAGGGAGTGAGGCGCGGTGTTTGCCGGCGTCCGAGAAGCGCCAAGGCACGAAATCGCGGGATACAGGCGTCGCTATGGGGATTTGAGCGTGGCGTCGATGGTGGTGTCGTCTGGACCACCCGCATATGGGGCGTGAGGCGCCATAAGGAGATCGTCGAGCGCGGTGAAGCGTTGCCGAGGGGGGCACGAGCGGGGCCGGGGCGGCCAACGATGCCGCCGTTTTCGGTGTCCCGGGCGAGCGAAGTCGAGCGCCGAGGCTCGGCGGGGAAGGTGGCTGATGTTTTGGGTCGGTGTCATGAGCTATCGATGGCCTTCGGCGGTGAACGGGCCTTTGGTTGACAGCCGGCCTCGAAGACCTCGACGACGATCATGGGACCGCCACAACGGGGGCACGGTCGGGCGCCCTGGCGTTGTTCCTCGGGAGGCTCCGAGGCCTCTTCCTCGCTGGCGTCGGGCGCCGGTGGTCCGCCGAGCAGTTCGCGAGCGCGTTTTATGTTGGCGGCGCGGTTGCCGTTTGCAAAGAGGCCGTAGTGTCGGATGCGGTGGAAGCCCTTGGGCAGGACGTGCATGAGGAAGCGGCGGATGAACTCCGCGACATCGAGGGTCATGGTCCCGTAGCGCTCGGCGCCGTCGCGGCGGTAGTCCTTGCAGGTGAAGGTAACGGCGCCGTTGTCGAGGCGGAGCAAGCGGCGGTTGGAGATGGCGACGCGGTGGGTGTATCGGGCGAGGTAGGCGAGCACGGCCTCGGGCCCGCCGAAGGGGCGCTTGGCATAGACGACCCATTCACTCTTGCGCATGGGTGCGAGGAAGGTGCCGAACGCCGCCGGTTCGGCGAGGCCCGCGTGCTCGGCGAAGAACTTCAGACGTTCGGTCTCGTGGGCGGCGGCGAGCTTCTCGATGAAGAGCCGGCGGAAGAGGCGCGAGAGCACGCGGACGGGCAAGAAGAAGCCGGGCCGGCAGGCAATCCATTCCGTGCCGTCCGGAGAGACCCCGCCGCCGGGCACGATCATGTGGATGTGTGGTGAGGCGCCGGTGCGCCATCGGTCCGAGCACGGCGCCGTAAAGCGTCATGGCCGAGCCCCAGGTGTGGAGCACGGCGGTGATGCCGATCTTGGCGCCGAGGTGCTTTGGATCGGCGGCGATGGTGATCATGGTCTCGGCGCTCGCCTTGAACAGGATGTCGTAGACGACGGCCTTGTTCTGGTACGCGATGTCGGCGATCGCCGCCGGCAGGGTGAAGACGAGATGGTAGTAGGGGACGGGCAGTAGTTCGGCCTCGCGCTCGGCCAACCAGTCCCGGGCCGCCGCCCCCTGGCACTTGGGGCAATGGCGGTTGCGGCACGAGTTGTAGGCGATCTGGGTGTGCTCGCAGTCCTCGCAGGCCAAGACGTGCCCGCCGAGCGCGGCCGTGCGGCAGCGCTCGATGGCGCTCATGACCTTCAGCTGTTGCAAGCTCACGTGGCCGGCATTGGCCCGACGCCAGGCGGGGCCGAAGTCGCGGAAGATATCCGCGACCTCCAACCCATGGGCTGTCACGACCCGGCGGCGCTTACCCCGACGGCTTGGCCTTCTTCCGCTTCTTGCCACCGGGCTTGGACAAGAGATCCAGCGGACTCTCGATGGCGGCGATGGCGCCGGTCGCGACCCGGGTATAGCGCGCCGTGGTGTCGAGCTTGTCGTGGCCCAAAAGCGCTTGGATGTAGCGAATGTCGGTGCCGCGCTCGAGCAAGTGGGTGGCGAAGGAATGCCGCAACGAGTGCGGCGTCACGTGCTTGGTGATCCCGGCGGCGGCCACCGCCTCCTCGAACAACCGGCTGAACTGCCGGGTCGTGGCGTGCCGCCCCGCCTCGCGACCGGGGAAGAGCCAGCGCTGTTGCGGAGGCACGCCCGCGTCGTGGCGGGTCGGGCGGGCCCGCCACCATTGCCTGAGCAACGCCAGCAGTCCCTTCGACAGCATCACGTTACGGTCCTTGCGGCCCTTGCCCTGGACGATACGGATGATGCCTTGGGCGCTGTCGATGTCGCCGACGCGCAAGCGCACCACCTCGCCCGCTCGCATGCCACAGCCATAGGCGAGCGAGAGCAGCGCGCGGGTCTTCAGGTTCCGGGCCATCACCAGGAGACGCTTGGCCTCGTCCTGGCTCATCACCTTCGGCAGCCTTTGCGGCTCGCGGATGTGGAAGATCTCCGCCGCGAGATCGAGCCGTCGCAAGGTCACGCGGAACAGAAAACGGAGCCCGGTCATGGTCCGGTTGCGGTTGCAGATGCTCATCCCGCTCTCCGCCAGATGAACTTGGAAGCGGCGGACGTCCTCGGCCACGGCGGTATCGGGCGAGCCATCCAGAAACACGGCAAAGCGCTCGCAGCCGCGGAGGTGGCCCTTCTGCGTGCCCGCCACCAGCTTGCGGGCGTTCATGTCCTCGATCATGCGCTGGCGCAATGGGGTCATCGTCGTCGTCACGGAGATGCTCCTTCCTGAGTTGAGGTCGACGAGACCTCAATGATCAGGAACGAGCGCTCGAAGTGTTATCGATGAAATCCACGGCGGTGGCTGGGCGCGCCATGACCCCTCACCCACGAAATATCGCGTAGCGATTTAGTGCTATGGCTATACCACGACTCGGCCTCTCGGGCTCGGTTCGTCTGCTTTCACTGTGTACGGACATGTCGTACCGTGCCGAGTCGCGAATATGTTCCCGTCCTGGTAGGTGCTCAACAACGGTGGTTTTTGAGCGCCTCCGGCGATCGGTGGAAATCTGCCGATTCTGCCGGGTCAATTCCCCCTATCAAAACCTCAGGGCTCTCAGGCCCTTCAGCCAGCTCTTCCGGGAGGGTCAACCCCTTAATATTAGTACTAGATAATGTCATGAGGAGTCCCGAGAGTATATCAGACATGATTGCGAGTTCGAACGCCAACGCCGAAGTCAAGCATCCATGCCGATGATCGGAATTCCGTCGGCGCCTCCGGCGTCGCCGGCTAGAGAAACGGCGCCATGCCCTCGCGCGCGAGTTGGTCGGCCGCCTCGTTGCCGGGATCGCCGGCGTGGCCCTTGACCCAGCGCCAATCGATCTCGTGGTCGGCGGCGAGCGTATCGAGGCGCCGCCAGAGGTCGGCGTTCTTCACCGGCTTCCTGTCGGCGGTGCGCCAGCCGTTCCGCTTCCAGCCGTGGATCCACGTCGTGATGCCTTTCTCGAGATAGACGCTGTCGGTATAGAGCCGCACCCGACAGGGCCGCTTCAGCGCCTCCAGCGCCCGGATCGCCGCCATCATCTCCATCCGGTTGTTGGTGGTCGCGGCCTCGCCGCCGCAGATTCGCTTCTCGTGTTCGGCCGAGTGAAGCAGCACGCCCCAGCCACCCGGCCCCGGATTGCCGGAGCACGCGCCGTCGGTGTGGATGGTGACGTCGGCGAGGCCCGCCTCGGTGGTCATCGCGGTCAATCGAGCCCGTAGGCGCCGGTGCTGGTCACCTGGCGGTGAAAGCGGAGGCGGGCGAGGTATTCGAGCGGGTCCTTGGGCTTGACCAGGGCGCCCTCCACCTGGTTCAACAAATCGTAGAGGCGGGTCAGCAAGAAGCGGAGCGCGGCGCCCCGCGCCAGCATCGGCAGGGCCGCCAACTCGCGCGGTTCCAGGTCCCGAACCCGGCGATAACCGGCCAGGAGACGTCGCGCCTTGGTGATGTTGAATTCGACGTTGTGCTCGAAACACCAGGCGTTCAGACAGATCGCGATGTCGTAGGCCAGCGCGTCGTTGCAGGCGAAATAGAAGTCGATCAGGCCCGATAGCGAAGCGTCCAGGAAGAAGACGTTGTCGGGAAAGAGGTCGGCATGGATTACGCCGTTCGGCAGATCCTCGGGCCAGGCGTCTTGCAGGACCTCGAACTCGCCGATGATTTCCCGCCGCAGGCCGGCGCGCACCTCGTCGGCGCGATGCGCGGTCTCCGCGACCAGGCCGGCCCAGCCCTCGAGCGATAGCGCGTTGGCGCGGCGAACCGGATAGTCGCGCCCGGCGAGATGCATTCGCGCGAGCGCGGCGCCGAGCGCCTCGCATTGCGATGGGCTCTGGCGGCGCGGCCAGTTGCCCTGGAGGAAGGTGCAGATCGCGGCGGGCTTGGAGACGAGGCGACGGAGCGCCTCGCCGTCGCGCGCGCTCACCGGCAGCGGGCAGGGCACGCCCTTGGCGCTCAGATGGCCGATCAGGCCCAGGAAGAACGGCAGGTCGGCCTCCGCCACGCGCTTCTCGTAGATCGTCAGGATGTAGAGGCCCTGGTCGGTCTGCAACAGGAAGTTGGAGTTCTCCACGCCCTCGGCGATGCCCTTGCAGGCGATCACCCGGCCGATGTCATATTCGGCCAGGAAAGTGGCGAGTTCGTCGTCCGATACGTCCGTGTAGACGGCCATGGCGCGACGCGGGAGGGCGGCTATAGGGGCTCGCGCAGCTCGCGCGGCAGCTTGAAGAACACGTCCTCCTCGGCGACCGTGATTTCCTCCATCTCGATGGCGCGTCGATCGCGTAGCACGTCGATAACTTCCTCGACCAGGACCTCCGGGGCCGAGGCGCCGGCGCTGATGCCGATGGTGTCGGCGCGCTCGATTTGCGCCCAGTCGAGATCGCCGGCACGTTCCACGAGATAAGCGTCCTCGCAGCCCGACTTCCGCGCCACCTCCACCAGGCGGAGCGAATTGGAGGAATTCGGCGAGCCGATGGCGAGGAAGAGGTCGCAGCGCTCGGCGATCCGCTTCACCGCGGCCTGCCGGTTGGTGGTGGCGAAGCAGATGTCCTCCTTGCGCGGCCCGGCGATGGTGGGGAAGCGGTGGATCAGGGCGGCGATCATGTGCGCCGTCTCGTCGACGGAAAGCGTGGTCTGGGTGATGTAGGCGAGCTCGCGGTCCTCGGCCGGCTCCAGCGCCTCCACGTCGTCGGCCGATTCGACCAGCGTGATCGCGCCGGCCGGAAGCTGGCCGATGGTGCCGACCACTTCGGGATGACCGGCATGGCCGAGCAGGATCACGTGGCGGCCGTTGGCGAAATGATGCTCGGCCTCGCGGTGCACCTTGGAGACCAGGGGACAGGTGGCGTCGATGTAGTAGAGGTTGCGATTCGCGGCGTCCACCGGCACCGACTTCGGCACGCCGTGGGCGGAGAAGATCACGTTCGCGCCCGGCGGCACCTCCTCCAGCTCCTCGACGAAGATGGCGCCGAGCGCCTCCAGGCTCTCCACCACGTGGCGGTTGTGGACGATTTCGTGGCGCACGTAGATCGGCGCGCCGAAGCGTCCGATCGCCAGCTCGACGATCTGAATCGCCCGGTCGACGCCGGCGCAGAAGCCGCGCGGCGCGGCCAGGAGAATCTTCAACGGTCGCTTGTCCATCAGCCTCGCTCCCGCCCCTTGGCGCCGTCCGACGCCGGCCTCCTCGCGCGCTTGTACCCCGGCGGCGATCCGGCCTATGGTGGCCGCCGTCCCGCGGGGCTCCGGGCCGCCGCGCCCGGGTTCTTCTAATACAGGCGGGCATCCAAGGAAAGGGGAACCGATGAGCGAGCCGGTCGTGGCACAGAAGTCACCCTTCGAGTTCGAGGTCGAGGAGGGGAGGAGCTATTGGTGGTGTGCCTGCGGCAAGAGCGCCAATCAGCCGTTCTGCGACGGCTCGCACAAGGACACCGAATTCACGCCGCTTCCCTACAAGGCGAAGCGCAGCCGCGCGGTCTATTTCTGCGGCTGCAAGAGGAGCGGTAATGCCCCGCTTTGCGACGGCACTCACAACGACCTCTAGGACATGATCCCGGGGCTTATACCAACCGCCATGAATGGCGACCTCCCGCGCCGCCCGGGAGCTATGTCCGCTGCTATTATCCGCTCGCGAGACGCTCCAAGTGGGCGGACATGACGTCGCTCACGCGCGCCGGCGCCGTGGCGGGTCTGCTCGCGCTGCTCGCCGGTTGCGGCGTCTTCGACAAGGAACCGCCCAAACCCTGTCCCGTCGTGCTGGTGCTGAAGGATGCGGCCGAGGTCGTCCGCTATCGGCCGGGACCGGGCCGCGACCTGCTCGACGTCGCCTACCGGGCCGGCTTCGGCGAGAACAAGCTCGAATGTCGTTACAAGGGCAATCGGCTCGGCGTCGCGCTCGACGTCGAGGTGGTGGTGGAGCGCGGCCCCGGAGCGGAGGCGGCGGAGGCGCGGATACCTTACTTCGTCGCTGTGCTGAACGAACGCCAAAAGGTTCTCGCCCGCGAGGTCTTCGAGGCACGTGTCGTCTTCGAGGAGGGTCGGCGGCGCGGCATTGCGAAGGAAGAGCTGACCCAGCGTTTTCGCCTCGAGGACTTTCAGACCGGCGCCAACTTCGAGATCGTCATCGGCTTCGAACTCGATCAGAGCGAATTGGACGAAAACCGCCGCCGCCAGCGTCGCTAGCCCTGGATTACCGTCGGGGTCCAGAGGCCGAGGCGGCGTCGCACCCGATGCTCCGCCGTCTCGCTCTGATAGTGCGCCGGCGTCGCCGCCTCGGGAAAGTCGTGGGCGGCGTCGAACCAGCGGGTGTTGAGGGTGGCGTAGCCGTGCCCGTCGTCGGCCTCGAAATAGGCACCCATATAGGCGCCGCAGTCGCGACAGATCAGGAAGTCGGCCGTGCGGAGCCCGAATTGGTAGCGCTGGAGCCTCGAAGCCGCCCTCGCGGTGATCCTCGCCCGGCCGCCGTTGTCGCTCGTGGTGCGCGCGCCGTGGCCCCGACAGAAGCTGCAATCGCACGCGCGAACCCCCAGCTCGTCCGGGCTCTTGGCGCTTTCGAGCACCACTTCGATGGCGCCGCAGTGGCAGCGCCCGCCGTAAGCTCCCGTCATCGTGCCCTCCCCCGATCGAGGCCTCGAAGGCTGGTGATTGTAAAGCCAATTCGCGCCGCCGACGAGCTGGATCGGAATTGCGCCGGAGGCTATATGAAACGGCGTTTCGAGGACCACGACGGGGATCGAGTGATGGACATACCGGCGCCGTTCGACGCCTATCGCGACGTCGTTCACGAGGATTGGATCGACTACAACGCCCATATGAACATGGGCTACTACATGGTGGTCTTCGACTTCGCGACCGATGCCTGGTTCGATTATCTCGGGCTCGACCGGGCGCATCGCGACCGGCACCGGATCACCACCTTCACCGTCGAGGGCCACATCAACTACATTCGCGAGCTCCGGGCCGGGGCGCCGCTCCGCTTCACCACGCGCCTGCTCGACTTCGACGCCAAGCGGATCCATTACTTCCACGAGATGTATCACGGGGAAGAGGGCTATCTCGCCGCGACCAACGAGTTGATGACGCTCCACATCTCCGAGGCGACCCGCCGCTCAGGCCCGATGCACGACGACATTCTGGAATGGCTGGCGGCGATCAAGGCGCGCCACGATGGGCTGGCGCCCGCGCCGCAGGTCGGCCGACGCGTGGGAATCGGCGCCGGCTAGGCCGCCACCTGAAAGCCCGGGGCAAATCGTGCGGCCGTTGCACCGGCGCGCGCAACGTGGTGGCCTTGCCTGCTTTGTCGATCGACTGATCAGGCCGCCTGGCCGAAGTCGATGACCGTGCGGATGACCTTGCCGTCCTTCATCGCCTGGAAGCCCTCGTTGATCTCCGCCAGAGGAATCGTGTTGGAGATCCAGTCGTCGAGGTGCAGGCGGCCCTGCAAGTAGAGCTCGATCAGCCTGGGCATGTCGACCCGGAAGCGGTTGGAGCCCATGGAGGAGCCCTGGATCTTGCGTTCGCGCAGGAAGTCGAAGCCGTGCAGCTCGATCTTCTGGCCGAAGGGCACCATGCCGACGAGCGTCGCCGTGCCGCCGATCCCCAGCATGGCGAAGGACTGCTCCGCCGTCTCCTTGAGGCCGAGGCATTCGATCGCGTGATGCACGCCGCCGCCGGTCAGCTCCTTGATTCGCTCCACCGGATCGCCGTCGGCCGGGTTGATGACCTCGGTCGCGCCGAGCTTGGTGGCGAGCTGCAGCTTCACGGGGTTGGTGTCGACGGCGATGATCCGGCCCGCGCCGGCGACATGGGCGCCGTTGATCGCCGCCATGCCGACGCCGCCGCAGCCGATCACCGCCACCGTCTCGCCGTATTTGACCTGGGCCGTGTTGACCGCCGCGCCGAAGCCGGTCATGACGCCGCAGCCGATCAGCGCCGCGCGGTCGAGCGGCATGTCCTTGCGGATTTTCACGATCGCGTTCTCGTGCACCAGCATCTGCTCGGCGAAGCTGGAGAGGTTGGTGAAGGTGTGGAGCTGGTCCGGCTTCTCCCACTCGAAGCGCTCGGCCTTGCCGGGCGGCAGTTTGACGTCGGTGTCGAGGCAGAGGTTGGGCCGGCCGGTGGTGCAGTTCTCGCAAACCCCGCAGAACACCGAGAGGCAGGTGACCACATGGTCGCCCGGTTTCACGTAGCTCACCTCGGAGCCCACCTGTTCGACGATGCAGGCGCTCTCGTGGCCCAGCACCACCGGCAGGGGGTGGGGAAAGAGCCCCTCGATGAAGTGAAGGTCGGAGTGGCAGAGCCCGGCGACCGCGGTCCGCAGCAGCACCTCGCGGGCCGTCGGTTTGCGGACACCGACGTCCTCGATAACCAGTGGGGTGTTCACTTCGTATAGGACGGCGGCTTTCATCGTTTCCCTCCCTCTCGGCGCGTGATCCGGTTTCCGAGCCGAGGTTAGCGCGGATGGCGGGGCGACCGCCAGCCTTGCCCCGGAGCGCGGCGTCGGCGATGATTTCGCACCTGACCCCGAGGCGAGGCGGCATGCGTTTTGAGAACGATATTCTGGGCCCCGGCTTCGCCGTCGAGATTCGCGGGTTGGATCTCGCCGGCCAGATCGACGACGAGAGTTTCGCGGCCCTGCGCGAACTCTGGCTCCGGCACAAGGTCGCGGTCATTCGCGGCCAGAGCCTGAGCGACGATGCGCTGTACGCGCTCACCGCCCGCTTCGGGCCGCATTTCATCCACCTGCGTTCGCAGTTTCACAGCCCCGGGCGGCCGGAGATCATGCTGGTCTCCAACCTGAAGGAGGGAAATCGCGCGCTCGGTGCCTTGGGTGATGGCGTGCTGGGCTGGCACAGCGATCAGGCCTATACCCGCTGGCCGGTCTTCGGCACCCTGATGCACGCGCTGGAAGTGCCCGAGAGCGGCGGCGCCACGGAGTTCTCCGATCTCGCGGCGGCGCTCACCGGCCTGCCGGCGGCCCTTCGCCGACGGATCGAGGGCCGGCGCGTGGTGTTCTCGATCGCCGCCACAGTGAAGACCCAGGGCCTGCCGCTGCCCGCCGCTCAGCGCGAGCGGGCGCCCGACGTCAGCCATCCCTTGATTCGTGCCCATCCCCATCTCGAGCGCCCCTCGCTTTATCTCAGTCCCGACCACGCCATGGCCATCGAGGGCATGGAGGAGGACGCGGCGGGGGACTTACTGGCGGCGCTCGAGGCCCACGCCACCCGGCCCGAATATCTCTATCGCCACGACTGGCGGGTCGGCGACGTCGTGATCTGGGACAATTGCGCCACGATGCACCGGCGCGACGACTTTCCAAGCAGCGAGCGCCGAGTGATGAAGCGCACCGGCTTCCTGCTACCCGAGGCGTTGGCGACCCCCCTCGCCGCGTCGTCACAACACTAAGGAGGCACCTCATGGCCAAGACGCCCGACTTCTTCAAGGACAAGACCATTCTGATAACCGGCGCCGGCAGCGGCATCGGCCGGGCCACAGGCCTGGTATTCGCCCGCGAGGGCGCGAACGTCGTCTGCGCCGACATCGACGAGGCGGCGGCGGAACGGGTCGCCAACCAGGTAATTCAGCTCGGCGCCGGCGCCACTCACATCCGATGCGACGTGACCGAGCGGGCGGAAGTGGACGCCATGGTCGCGCATGCGGTTCAGACCTTCGGCCGGGTCGATTTCGAGCTCAACGCGGCCGGCGCGGTGCTCGCCCGCAAGCCCTTCCTGGAGATCAGCGAGGAGCTCTGGGACATGTCCTATGCCTTGAACGTCAAGGGCACCTTCAATTCCGCGCAGGCGATCATCCCCCACATGCTGGAAAACGATGGCGGCGTCATCGTCAACATCGCCTCCCTCGCCATCAAGATGGGTGGCGCCGGCCATTCGGTGCATTACGCCTCCGCCAAGGGCGCGGTGGATGTGATGACCAACGGCATCGGCCGCGAGTTCGCGCGGCGCGGCGTGCGCTGCCTGTCGATTTCGCCGGGTCCGGTGGACACGCCCTTCCACGCCGCGACACCACCCGAACTTCTCGAGTCCTTCAACGAGCAAGTGCCGATGGGTCGGATGGCGACGGCGGACGAAATCGCCGAGACCGTCCTCTTCGCCTGTTCCGACGCCGCCCCCTTCATGACGGCGGACACCATATTCGTCTCGGGCGGCATGCGTTGAGGCCGCCATGCGGCGCGACGGCAAGGCGGCGCCGATCACCGGCGCCGGAGGCGGCATCGCCGCCGCCTCCGCGCGAGGGGTGGCGGCCTGATAGCAAGGTGAGCGGGGAAGTGAACGACGGATGCGAAAGAAAATCTATCCCCTGGCGACGATCCTCATCGTCATCTGGGTCGTCGAGGGGCTCAACCTGGCGACGGGAAACAATCTCTACGTCTGGGGCATCCTGCCGCGCGATATTTCCGGCCTGATCGGCATCCCGCTCGCGCCCTTCATCCACGGCAGCCTGCTCCACGCGATCTCCAACACCCTGCCGCTCGTCATCCTAGGCGGCCTGGTGTTGACGACGGGGGAGCGGCGTTTCGTGCCGACCACGATCGCGATCGTCGTGCTGGGCGGATTGCTGGTCTGGCTGATGGGCCGAGGCAACTTTCACGTCGGCGCCAGCGGCCTGGTCTTCGGCTATTTCGGCGTCCTGTTGACCCGCGCGGTGATGGAACGGAGCTTCCTCAAGATGCTGGTCGGCATCGCCGTCGTACTTTTTTACGGCGGCCTCATTTTCGGCGTGCTGCCGAGCCAGCCCCATGTCTCGTTCGAATCGCACCTCTTCGGTCTGCTGGCCGGCGTCGGGATCGTCTGGCTGGAGAACAAGCTCGACGATCCGCCCGAGAAGACATAGAGCCTTTCAGGTCGCGCCCGCGTGGCCAATCCCGAAAGGCGCCGGGCCGGAGAGCGGGCGGGGTCGAGCCATCCCGAAAGCCGCGCCGGCGAGCGTCGCGATTCGGTCCGGGACTATCTCCGCCGCGTGCCCGTCCACTCGATCGCGAGCGCCACGAGCAGCGCCAGCGCGCCGAGGCCAAAGAGCGCCACGTGGTCGCCGCTCTGTTCGAACATCCAGGAGAAGACGTAGGCGGCGATCGCCTGACCGATGGCGAACGCCGCGGTCGCCCGGCCCCAGGCGATGGCTTGGCCACCGGTATCCGGTGACGCCAGTTCGCGCACGCGACCTAATATCAAGATCACACAGCCCGGGACGGAAGCGCCGACGACGAGGCTGGAGACATGGAGGGCCAGGGTCCCGGCGCTCAGCCACGGCAGGCCGATCGCCGCCGCCTGGACGAGGAATCCCAGGCGTAGGGCCGGCGCCGCGCCGATCCGGTCGGCGATGCGGCCGGCAAGCACCGGGCCGACCAGGGCGCCAGCGCCGAACAGCACCCAATGGAAGGCGCCGGCCGGTACGCCCTGGCCCAGGCCACGGGCGACGAAATTGACCAAGAAGACCATATGTGGCACCAGGCCGACGGCGTTCAGGCCATAGGCGAGGTAGACCGCGAGGAGGGCGCGCTCCGAACGAAAGCCAGCGGTGGCCACCTCCCCCGCCTGGCGCACGCGGCGCCTCGTCGTGTCGGGCCATCCGCCCCAGCCGACGACCGTCAACGCCGCCGCCAGCAGGCCGAGAGCGATCCATGTCCAGAACAGCCCCGCCTCCAGGAGCATGGGCACCAGGGTGCCGGAAATTGCGATACCGAGTCCGACGCCGGTGAAGATCACGCCGCCGGCGAGGCCTCGACGCGCCGAGGGCACGCGGGGCAACACGCTGGGTGCCGCCAGTGCCATCAAGACGCCGCCGGCGATTCCCGCGGCCAAGCGCCAGGCGAAGAACCAGACGAAGGCGAGGGGGCTTGCGCAGGCGAGAAGCGAAAGCGAGGGAGCAGCATCATCGAGCGGAGCACCAGGGGAGCGGAGAATTGCGCGGCGAGGCGTCCGGCGAGCAGCGCCCCGGCCAGGTAGCCGGCCAGATTGGCGGCGCCGAGATATGCGGCCTCGGAGCCGGTGAACCAGCCTCTCTCGACCAGGGCCGGAAGCAGCGGGGTATAGGCGAAACGGGCGAGGCCGATGCCGATCAGGAGCGCGACCAACGCGGAGATCGCGCCACGCCAAGGACCGGGCTCGGCGCTGGTCGGGGGCGGCGGAACGGCGGCGTTCTCCATCGCTTTCGCCTCCCTCGCGGCATCGCGCGGTCTATCGGCGGCCCCGGGGCCGAGGGCTGGCGTCTCGCCACGGCGGAGATCGGCTATCGCCTCCCCGGCCATCCCGCCCCGCCGCGGAGCCATATCTGGCGGGACGACGACCTGCCGCCGGACTATCCGACGCTGCAACGCTTCCACGCTTTCTGGGAAGCCAATCTGGTTGGGCCGGAGAGCGGGCCGGCCTCGGGGATTTTCGACGCCGACTCCGAGGCGCCCCGGCGCGCCGATTTCAAGCCAGGGGCGCGAAGAAGGCGATGGTGCGGACCTCGATGCTCTCCCTCGGGCGCGCATCTTCCGGGCTCGCCGGATTGCGAAACGCCGAATGCGCGGTGAAGCGGGCACGGCCGTCGTCTTCCGAATCGTAGCACTTCAGCAGCATGACCTCGTCAGCTCCCATCTCGGGCACGTAGTACCAACGATGGGCCGAACTGTGGCGCACCGAATAGACCTCGCCCACGCGGTCGCTATAGATCAGATCCGTCGGCACGAAGTCGTCCGGCGCCATGCTTCGGGCATCGCATACGGCGAGCGGCGCGTCCTGCACCGGCCCGCGTATCGGCCGCCAGACGTTGATCAGGCAGAAGCGGTGTTCGAGCATCGCCTCGCCATCCCCCGGCGCCAACAGGTCGCGAACCCGCTGTGGGCCGGACTTCACGGTATAGTCGTTGTGAACGAAGCGGACCGGCATCCGGGCCCCGTTGCGTCCGACCTCCGCCCGGTTGGCGTTCCGGACGTTGTGGTCGAAGACGTGAACGCGCGCGGCGCCGGTCGCCGCCTTCACCATTCGGGCCGCCTCGTCGTAATAGACCGCCTCGACCTCGCCCGCGTCGTAGAAATCGCCCACCTCGCTCTCCTGGGTCAGCAACGCGAGGCCCTGGGCGTCGAGGGTCATGGTACCGGCGACGGCCCGGATATCGCGGATCGCCATCTCGTGAGCGACGGTTCGGGGGCGGCGTACCGGGCGCCCGTCGCTGGGCGGGTCGATATAGCTCTTGGGCGCGGTTTCGCTCGGATCGAGATAGTTCAAGATCGCCGTGACGTCGGCCTGGCTCTCGGGCATGACGCGCTTCCGCTCCGTTGTCGAGGGACCACCGGCGATCCGGTGGTTCGCCTCCGCTCCGGCCGGGACCCTATCGTGGGCCGCCTTCGTCGTCCAGTTGCACCAGGCTCGCAGCCCCGAACGGAATCTCCGCCGACGTGGATCAAGCGCTCGCGAAACGGCGAGAATTGCGCTATCTTCGCGAACGAGTCGAGGGGGAGGCGCGGATGAAAGATCGCCCATATCTCAAGAAGAACGTCGGCGGCGAAGAAGAGGCCGGCGAGAAGGCGAAAGTAAGGCGCGGGAAATCCGGCGTCGGCATCGACGATATCATCAACTATGTGGTTTTGATCGCCGGCGTGGCGGCGATCGCCGCGTTGCTCGCGATCCTCGGCAAGCAGAGCATCGTCTTGCTGACACTGGCGGCGCCGGCGGCGATCTTCTGCTCCGGGCTGATGTGGGTCGGCTACCTCCGCGAATGGCGACCGATGGCGGCCCGGGTCATCGCCATCGCCGGCGGCCTCTGGGGGCTGCTGATCGGCGCCCTGATCCTGGTGATCCTGAAGTTCTTCAACGCTCTATAGAGCGCATTGCCAGACCTGGCGGAACCGCCCGCTCCGCCTCTGGGTCACTTGCGAGGCTACCTTTCCAGGGTGGCCCGCAGCGGGCGCGAGGCGGCCGGGGAGTCGCCATTTAGGGCGGTTCGAATTATTTCACGGGCAGCTGTCTTGGCGGCCAAAAATTCGGGGCGCCCGAAGGCGCCCCGATAATCG
The DNA here is from genome assembly GCA_965225945.1 of Alphaproteobacteria bacterium. GTDB lineage: Bacteria > Pseudomonadota > Alphaproteobacteria > JASLMY01. The sequence goes on from CBDDBZ010000035.1 coordinate 336,672, forward strand.
ATCGAAGCGTCGACGCGGTCTATTCGAACTCGACCTCGACGCGACGGTTGCGTTGCTCCCTGACGCCGTCGGCCGTCAGGCGTACCGGATCGTCCTCGCCGCTGAAATTGACGACGATGTTCTTGCCCGGAATGCCGCCGTCGGCGAGCAGGGCCTTCACCGCTTCCGCGCGCTCGCGAGAGAGCTTCAGGTTGTAGTCGCGGGCGCCGGAGGTATCGGTATGACCGGTGAGCCGGACAAACAGCGGCTTGTCGATCCCGTAATCCTTGAGGATCTGGATGATCGACTTGCCCGACGCCATGTTCGGCCGCGCGTCGTCGAAATCGAAGTAGACGATGTAGATGCCGTCGACGATCGTCGGCGGAGGCCCGGCGGCCATGGGCTTCGCCATGGCGGGAACCTGCGCCCGGAGCGAGTTCTCGACGAATTCCATCGCCGTCTCGAAGCTCTTGCGACAGGCGGCGATATCCTTCGGCTGAATGTTCTCTTCCTTCTCCTCCATCCAGCAGTCGAACATCGCCTGAGCACGAGCCATCGCCGTCGGGTTGGCCTTGCGGCCACCGATGTCGAGCGCGCGGGTCAGGCGCTGACGGGCGCCGGTGAGCAGGGCCACCGAGTCGCCGGGCAACTCGCGGCTGGCGATGGTGTCCGGATTGACCACCTGGCCCTCGGCGGCATTGAGCGCCTTGGTGAAGAAGTGGTCGGAGTCACGCCAATCGTTTTCGGCCGCTTCGGCCTTGCCGAGCTGAACGTAGTTCTGCTGCAAGGCGCGGGCGAACGAATCACCCCTGTTCTCCATGCTGGCGATCTTGTCGCCGTTCATGGTTCCACAGGCCGCAAGCAAGGTCGCAACCGCGCCGACGGCGGCAAATCGCAAGGTGAGACTCATGGGACCCCCCGTGTGCAAGTCTTCCAATCCCTCTGGCACAAGGCTCCGGCGGCGTCCCGCTCCCGTTCGGCGTCCACGGTCAAGCGAGTGCCAAGTCCTTGTTTGCCAACGAACACTTCGCGCGGGTTCGACGCCGCCCGCGCTCCGATAGCAGCACCCTATAACATAGAAACGCCGCCGTCACTACATCCCGACGCGACCGATGGCGATCCCGTGTCGTCAGGGCGGTTCGAGATCGGTCGAACCCACCCGATCCCCCGGCCCGGCGCGATCGGGAACGAGACCGCCCGAAAGCGGCTCCCCCGGCACCTCGACCCGCTGGCTCGGCAGCAACAATCGGCGGAACTGGTCGAGGGTGATGGATCGCAGCACCACATGCTTGCCCCGGGTTCGCGCGCCGACCAGCTTGGCGCCGGCCCAGCGGCGCAGCAGGGCAGCCAGGATCTCCGCGCTGCTGGCCGTTTCCGGGCCGATCAGGACTGTCGGGCTCGGCGCTGGCGGCCGTCCATCCGAAGGAAGATCGCGCCACGCAGCACCTCTCGAGCCAGCGGTTCGAAAGGCGCGGGTCACGGGTCCGGTGAAGCGGGCGGCGACCCTCACCATGCGCTCCAGGCGACCGCCGCCGTTCCGCCTGAGGTCGAGGACGATCGGCGCTCCGCCCAGGCTCGCGATCGCGCTCTCGAGCTCGGCGACGACGCGGCGACCGAAACGGTCCAGGTGGATCACCCGGCCCTCGACGGCGAGGGAGGGAAGGTGGCGTTGTCGGCGGATGCTGTCGCTGTCGGGGCTCGCCACCTCATCGACGCGAGCGCCCCCGCCATGCGCCCGGGCGATCGCCAAACCGGCGCAAACGGCGTCCTCGCCGCAGGCCGATGCCAGGGCCGCCGCGCTCGGCAGGCGATCGGGATGGAGCGCCGCGTCCCTGGCTTCCGTCAAAATCGCGGCGAGCGGCCGCGCCGTGGCGCTCGACCAGGCCGCCGGCCCGGCCAGCGGACAAAGGACGAGGCCGACGCCAGCCGTCAGCGGTCCGCTGACTCGCGCCACTCGCCCAGCGTACCGCCCGGCCCGGCCGAACCAGTTCCCCGTGAAAAAGTCCTTCGCTTCGATCTGAATCCTTTTCCACATTCTCCAAACGGCGAAAAGGCGGCCCAGGGCGGCCGGCGAGTCGCCATTTAGGGTGATGGGTATGACTCGGCGATCGAGCGCCGCAATCCCTCTATCGCCTCCGGATTGGCGAGCGAGGAGAGATCGCCCGGCGCCTCGCCGACCACGATGGCCCGCACGACGCGGCGCATGATCTTCATCGAACGGGTCTTGGGCAGATCTTCGACGAAGATCATCCGGCTCGGCCGGAACGAGCGTCCCATGCCGCCGACCACCGCCCGGACCAGTTCGGCCGCCAAATCCTCGCTCGCCGACACCCCCGGCGCGGGCACGCAGACGCAGCCGACCGCCTGGCCCTTGATCGAATCCGGCAGGCCGATCACGGCGGCCTCGCTGACCCGGCCGGTGGCCATCAGCAGGCCCTCGATCTCGGCCGGTCCCATGCGCTTGCCGGATACCTTGATCGTGTCGTCGGAGCGGCCGTGCACGTACCACAGCCCATCGGCGTCGCGGCTGGCCCAGTCGCCCTGGCGCCAGAGGCCGGGGAACATCTCCCAATAGGTCTCGATATAGCGCTCCGGATCCTTCCACAAGCCCCGGCTCAGGCCCATGGAGGGGTGGCGCAGCACCAGCTCGCCGACTTCGCCCGGGGCTACGCTCCGGCCGTTCTCGTCGACGATGTCGGCCGCCATGCCGGGAATCGAGCCGGCGAAGGAGCAAGGCTTCATCGCCGTCAGCAGGTTGCCGGCGATGATGCCGCCGCCGATCTCGGTGCCGCCGCACCAGTTGATGATCGGCACCCGCCGGCCGCATACGTGCTCGAAGGTCCAATGCCAGGCCTCGTCGGTCCACGGCTCGCCGGTCGAGACGACGACCCGAAGCCGGGAGAGATCGTGCCGGGCGACCTCCTCCGAGCCGTGGCGCATCAGCGTCCGGATCGAGGTCGGTGCGGTGCCGAGGTGGGTCGCCTCGTGCTCGGCCGAGAGCCGCCACATCCGGCCGGGGTCGGGATAGTCCGGGCCGCCCTCCGCCAGCACCAGGGTGGCGCCGAGGGCGCCGGCGGCGGCGCTGATCAGCGGCCCCACGGCCCAGCCGAAATCGGTGATCCAGAGCAGCCGGTCGCCGGGCTTCAGGTCCGCGTGGAGGTGGAAATCGCAGGCCGGCTTCACCGCCATGGCGCAATGCGTGAGAATCGTGCCCTTGGGCTTGCCGGCGGTGCCGGAGGTGTAGAGCAGGACCGCCGGATCGTCGGCCGGCACGGCCACCGCCTCGGTCCGCGTCGCCTTGCCCGCGACCAGATCGCGCCAGGCGACGTCGCGCGACGACGTGGGCTCGAAGCCGTCGCCCAGATAGTCCGCGACGACCACATGGCGCAGCGTCGCAACCTTCTCGGCCGCCTGGTCCATGATCGATTTCATCTCGATCACCTGGCCCCGCCGGCGGCTGCCGTCGGCGGTGATCACCGCCTTCGCCTCGGCGTCGTTCAGACGGGTGGCGATCGCCTCCGGCCCGAAGCCGCTAAAGAGCGGCACCACGACCGCGCCGATGTGGGTGACGGCGAAGAAGGCGGCTACCACCTCCAGGCTCATCGGCAGGAAGAGGCCGATGGCGTCCCCCCGGCCGAGGCCGAGCGAGATCAACCCCTCGGCCAGACGGCAGGTCTCCGCGTCGAGTTCGCCGTAGGTCCAACGCCGGACCTCGCCGGTTTCAGACTCCCAGATCACCGCCGGCAGGGCCTCGATCTCGGAGCCCCGATGGCGGCTGAGACAGGCCATGGTCAGGTTGGTCTCGCCGCCCTCGCACCACTTGGGCCAGGGCTTGCCGTCGGAGAGATCGAGAACCGTGCGGTAGGGCTTGGCGAAGGGCGTGCCCAGGGTCTCGATGATCGCGTTCCAGAACCACTCGGGTTCGGCGTCCGAGCGGGCCACCAGGTCGGCATAGGTCTCGATCCCGTGCCGGCGCATGAAGGCCATCATGTTGGAGCGTTCCACCGCTTCCCTGTCCGGGTGCCAGACGAACGCGTCGGTCATTCTTGAACTCCTGCCCTCGACGGCGGCGATTATCGACCCAAACCGAGGGTAAGGGAACGCCGGCGTCGCGCGGGTGGTTCAGCGGGTTCGATTTGTGCTTTAAATGCCGTGCAACGACAGTCGAGCCGGAGGAGCCGCCGCCATGAGCGAAGCCTATATCTGCGATGCCATCCGCACCCCGATCGGCCGCTACGGCGGCGCGCTGGCCAAGGTCAGGACGGACGATCTGGGGGCGATCCCGATCCGCGCCCTGATCGAGCGTAACAGCAGCGTCGAGTGGGACCGGACCGACGAGGTGGTCTACGGTTGCGCCAACCAGGCGGGCGAGGATAACCGCAACGTCGCCCGCATGGCGGCGCTGCTCTCCGGCCTGCCGGAGGACGTGCCGGGCGCCACCATCAACCGGCTCTGCGGCTCCGGGATGGACGCCACCGGCTACGTCGCCCGCGCCATCCGCGCGGGCGAGGCGGACTTGGCGATCTCCGGCGGGGTCGAGAGCATGTCGCGCGCGCCCTTCGTCATGGCCAAGGCGGAGACCGCCTTCTCGCGAGCTTCCGAGGTCTACGACACCACGATCGGCTGGCGCTTCGTCAATCCGGCGATGAAGAAACAGTACGGCGTCGATTCGATGCCGGAGACGGCGGAGAACGTGGCCGAGACCTATCAGATCAGCCGCGCCGATCAGGACGCCTTCGCTGAACGCAGCCAGGCCCGCGCCGGCGCCGCCCAGGAGCGCGGCTTCTTCGCCGCCGAGATCACCCCGGTGACGATTCCCCGCCGCCGGGGCGACGATATCGTGGTCGCCCGCGACGAGCATCCCCGGCCGGAGACGACGCTCGAGGGATTGGCCGAGCTGGCGACGCCGTTCCGCGAGGGCGGCTCGGTCACCGCCGGCAACGCCTCGGGCGTGAACGACGGCGCCTGCGCCATCCTGCTGGCGAGCGAGCGCGGCGTGGCGGATCACGGGCTGGAGCCCCGGGCGCGCATCCTCGGCATGGCGACCGCCGGCGTGCCGCCCCGCGTCATGGGCATCGGCCCGGCGCCCGCCAGCCAGAAACTCCTGGCCCGCCTCGGCCTCGAGATGGCCGAGATCGACGTGATCGAGCTGAACGAGGCCTTCGCGGCGCAGTCGCTGGCGGTGACACGTCAGCTCGGTCTCGCCGACGATGCCGAGCACGTCAACCCGAACGGCGGCGCGATCGCGCTGGGCCATCCCCTCGGCATGAGCGGCGCGCGCCTGATCACCACCGCGCTGCACGCGCTGGAGGAGCGCGACGGCAAGCGGGCGCTCTGCACCATGTGCATCGGCGTCGGCCAGGGCATCGCCATGGTGATCGAGCGGGTCTGAGTGTCCGAATACGAAATCGACCCACCGCTCGGGGGCGGCGCCAGACAGCTCGTGTCCCGCGCGTCATGTTCATGTTGACCATTGGCACAGTACACGACTCGTTCATGTTGGCTTTGGCCTGGGCACCTGGACTGGTGGTTTTCCGGGGACGAGGAAACGAATCAGCTCAATGGCTTGACGCCTGTCGATAGGATTGACGAGCTGTCGCCTTATCCACTCGAAACCGTATCGGAAGATGGATTTTGCCATCCTTTTGTGGGTTTTGAGGCGGATCGGCTCGGCCTCGTGGAGCCAATCGCCGACTTTGTGCGCCCAGCAGAAGGTGATGGAAAGGACGGCGGTGAGCTTGGAGATGCGCTCCGGGTCGGTCATGTGGGTGTCTTCGAGGTTGAAGCCACGGGTTTTCAAGGCGGCGAAGAGGGTCTCGATTTGCCAGCGCTGGGCGTAGATGGCCAAGGCCTCCTCGGGCGCGTCGTTGGTCACGACGATCAACAGTTCGCCGGTCTTGAGATGGAGCGCGGCGACGAAGACGGGCCTGGCCTTGGGTTTTCTGGCCTCCGAGAGGCGCCTGGCGTTGGAGAGGATGCGGCTTTCCCCGGGTTTGAGGTCGCGAAACAGCTCCCTCGCCTTGACCATGCGACCACGCGTGTTGGCGATCTTGATGTTGGATCGGATGCGGATGTGAAAGGGGATGGCCTTTTCCTGCAACCATGCCAGCCAGGCGTCGCCGATGAATTCCCGGTCGGCCAGGAGGCTGGCGATCTTGTCGACCCCGAAGAGCCGGAGGACGTGTTCGAGGATCGCGATCCGCTCCTTGGTATTGGAATTGCCCGCCTTGTCGAGCACCCGCCAGCACACGGGAATGGCGATGGCGCGGTTGACGATGCCGATCATCAAGATGTTGACGTCGCGGCGACCCAGCCGCCAGTTGGTCCGGTCCATGGTCAGCCGCCACGGCCCCGCCTGGAGCCCCATCATCGCGACCAGGAACTCGGCGAGGCGATCGTAATCGAAATCGACTTGCTCGAAAAACCGTTGCAGGCGCCGATAGTTGGAGCTGGATCGCGCGCGCCCCGGAAAGTGGCAGGCCAAGTGAGAGAGGTTCACCGTCCGGGCGACGAACACGCCGAAGACCAAGACGCAAAGGCTCTCCAGACGGCTCTTGCGAAAGGCGAAGCCGCATCGTAGCGTCTCACGCAGGGCGTTGATCGGGTTGTCTCGCATGATTTCCCTCTTGACTCGTCGTGGAGTGAATCGGGAATCCTACAACCTTTTCAACGTCCTACGTAAATGCCGTCGTGTACCATGGACCATTGGTTAACTTTTTTGTAACTGCCCAGGTACATGGTGGCCTTTTAGGCGGCGTGGAGACGCTCGATCAGGGTTTCGGGATTTTCCATGAGCGCCTGGATGATGTTCCAGCCCTGTTTTCTGGCGGTCGAGATGAAGCCGCGGACGGTGGCAAAGTCTTCGGCGCCTTTCTGGCTGCGGAAGCCGCCGGAGATTTTCTGCTTGACCTTCATCATGCGCCCGTCCTGCTCGGCCTGATTGTTGGTGAACGGCACGGCGAAATTGATGAGGAAGCGCAGCGCGTCTTCCTTGTGTGTCTGAAGGCGCCGGAGAAGGTTGTGCCCGGTGCGGCGCGGCTTGCTTCCCCGGCGCTTGGCCTTGCTCGATCTGGGCGCAAGAGGAGGTTGTGCCTCGTGAAAGGCGATGCCCTCGGCCGTGATCGCGTCGTAACACCCTCGGAAGCGCTCGACGAGGCCTGGTTTCAGCGCCACGCCCCGCTCCCGGGCGAGATTTACCGCGTGGCAGGCGCGGCGCAATAGTCTCTGCATCTTGCGTGCCCAGCCCTCCTTCTCGATCTCGATCAGGGCTTGCAACTCGCGCAGGTGATGGGCGTTGCACAGCGCGTGCCGTACGCCCTCCATCGTAAAGTACGGCTTCCAGTGGTCATGGACGACGATGCCGCCGACTCCGCCGAGCAGGCTGCCGCGTCGCTCCGAGACCCGATAGAAGGTCAACCGCGCGGTCGAGGCGACGTGCAACCATTGGGTCCGCCCGGCGATCCGCAAGCCGGTCTCGTCCATGTGCTTGACCGGCGCCGATTTCACCAGTTCGCGGATCACATCGACGACGCCTTGGACGGACTCGGCGCTGTTCCCGCCCATCCGCGCGAGGCTCGCCGGAGACAGTTCCGCCCCGAACAGATCCTTCATCAATTCAGCCAGGCGGTCCTCGGGCAGGAGTTGGTAGTGCGACAGGTAGACCACCATGGCTCCGATCCGAGCGCCGTATTGAACCGGGCCGGTGATGGCGACGGGAAAAGAAGCCCGAGTGTACGTGCCGCAATGCCCGCAACGGCAGCGATGCGCCCGATGCTCCGTGACCACCAGGGGCCGGGGCTCGGGTAGATCGAAAACCTGGCGGGCCCCATGGCCGGTAGCCATATCCGGCGTCAATCCCGAACCACACCACTGGCACGTCTCGGGATAATGGTCGACGGTGGCGTCGGGATCGGCGACTTGGCGCAGGGTCTCGCCCTTGTGGCCCTTTTGCCCGCCCGGCTTGCGGGCCGATTTCTTACGGAGGCTCCTGGTGCGCTTCTTTTTACCCGCCGGTGGCTTGTTCAATCCATCGCTCGACGGTGGCTTGCCGCTGTTCGTGCTGTTCAGGCCAAGCCGGCGCTCGAGTTCACCAAGCCGGAGTTCGAACTCGGCGAGCCGCGACCCTTGGGCCAGCACCACATCGATCAGCTCGTCTTTCGACAAAAAGGCAAGAACATCCCTATCCATCGAATCCTTAGAATCGACCAACCACCCTCTGTCAAACGAAATCTAGGCCGTCAGCGCCCCAAACCCACAAAATCTGCCCCCAGAGACCCAATCCGCAGCCTCATCGAAATCAGCTACCTGGGCAGTTACACTTTTTTACCTTTTCATGGACAAAATCAGTCGATTCAGTACCCTGCTCGGGGTGATTCGCGGGATGGGAGCCATGGAATTGAACCAAGATCCGATGCCGTTCGCTTCCGGTGCCTCGGCTGTGATCGGCACCCTGCTCGGGGTGATTCGCGGGATGGGAGCCATGGAATTGAACCAAGATCCGATGCCGTTCGCTTCCGGTGCCTCGGCTGTGATCGGCAAGCTCATGGTGCGACTCCGGGGTGAGGGCCTGCTCCCCGAGGGTGTCGATGCCATCCTGCATACCGCGCTCGCCACCGTGGTGCCGCCGCGCCGGACCGTCGGCGGGCTCGCCGAGCTCTTTGGCGATCCCGGCCAGGGCGACAGGGAAGGCCTCTTGGCCGCCGCCTGACCGCGCTCCGCTCCCCTGCTCCTGCGATATCCGCGCCGCCGGCGCTGGACCCGCGTCGCCTTTCGACGGACGATGACGCCCGAGCGCGCCGACGGCGGACGCAAAGCGGAGGGAAGCATCGATGAGCACCGACATTCGAACCGATATTCTGGCCGGCCGAGTCGCGCTGGTGACCGGTGGCGCGCGCGGCAACGGCGCCGCGATCGCGCGGGGGTTGGCGCGGCACGGCGCCGCCGTCGCCGTCACCGACGTCAACCAGGCGGGCGCCGGCGAGGTCGCGGCCGATATCGAGAGCGACGGCGGCAAGGCCATGGCCCGCCATCTCGACGTGGTCGACCGGGGCGCCTGTTACACCGTCGCCGCCGCCGTCGCGTCCTCGCTCGGCGAGGTCTCCATCCTGATCAACAACGCCGGCATCATTTCGCGCGACGCGATCGGCGCCCAGGGCTATGGCGAAGGCTGGCGGCGGACCATGGACGTCAACCTGAACGGCGTGATGAACATGAGCGAGGCCTGTCTCGACCAGTTGCGGCGCACCGGCGGCAGCATCGTCAACCTGGCCTCGATCCGCTCGTTCATCGCGGCGCGGGAATCGGCCGCCTATTGCGCCTCCAAGGGCGCCGTGGCGATGGTGACGAAGGCGATGGCGACGGAACTCGCGAGCGACGGCATCCGCGTCAACGCCATCGCGCCGGGTCTGATCGCGACCCCGATGACGACGGTGCATCGCGACAATCCGGAAACCCTGGCGGCGTTTCTGAGCCGCGTCCCGCTCGACCGCGTGGGCGAGCCGGACGAGTTGGCGGGCCCCGTGGTCTTTCTGGTTTCCGAACTCGCCAGCTTCGTCACCGGCGTCGTGCTGCCGGTGGATGGCGGCCTGCTCGCCAACTAGGGGAGGGGAGGGATGGCCGCCGGTCCGCTACGGCGATTATCTGATGGCGCGGCTCGACGTGAACTACGCCTATCGCGGCGGCGCCGGCGGCGAGGTCGATGTCGGCTGAACGATCCGATCAGCTCCCGGAGCGCGTGGCGTCCCAGTAATCGGAATTGAGGGTGCCGAGGAAGCCGTCGTGCTTCGAGCGTAGGCAGCCCCTGAAGCTCGGCGGCGACAGCATGTAGGCCTGGGTGCCGCTACAGCCCTCGAAGGCCCGCTCGAAGAGGGCGCGGCCCTCGCGCGGCGTCATGGCGCCGTGCGTCTCGATGACGCGGTCATAGAGGACCTCGCGCTCATCCTCCGGGATCAGGTGCGAGGTTCCGAGCCGATTGACCATGGCCAGCGTCATCCGCGCCGCCGCCATGCGGGCAACGTCGCCGTCGACCAGCTTGGCGCCCATGCTCCTGAGACTGTTGGTGACCAGCGTCCTCTCGGCATCGCCGAAGGGGCTGGGGTCGTCCGATTTGGCTTCGGGAAACAGCACCGCCTTGCGGCCGACCTCGACGAAGGCCTTGACCAATCCCATCGAATCGAATCGGTGGCTCGACATGGAAAGCCGCACCGCCACGTGGGTGCGGAGCGCCGTGAACGACAGTTCCCGCTCGGCGTCGAGCACCACCAGGCTGCCGTCCGCCCGTTCGCCCACCAACTTCAAGGCGCCGGCGTCGGCGATTGCGTAACGCTCACCCGGCTCCGGCGGGCGGCGCGCTTGCTGTAGGCAGAAGGCGCTGAACTCGGCCGCGCAGTCGGGGCCGAGGCAGGTCAACGGCACCGGGCCGGCGCTTGCCACCAGGGCGAGGGCCTGCGGGGCGGCCATCGCCGCGGCACTCAAAAGAGACAGCGCGCCGGCGCCCGTCAGCGCCAAGGCCAGGTCACGAATCGTTTTCAGCATCGGGCTCGATCCTCGTCCGTCGCGCGAACTCTCGGCGCGTTTCAGGTGCGGCCCCCCGGCCCATCGGAGGGGCCATTTCAATCCGGGTCATGCTCCCACCGGCCATTGGCCGAGTCAACCGAAAGCGGTTGATTCGACTGGCCTTTACGGACCGCCATCAAACCCTTCCCTAGGCTCGGATCATGCTCTGGGTCGGTTGGTATAATGGTCGCGCGATTCGGAGCGAGGCGATGGCCGACGGAACGACGATCTGGCACGAGCGCGGCGGCGGCGACGGCCTGACGCTCGTCCTCCTGCACGGCCTCGGCGCCAACGGCGCGGTGTGGGACGGCCTCCTGCCCCTCCTCGACGAACATTGGCCGGGGCGATGGATCATCCCCGATTTCCGAGGGCACGGCCGCTCGTTCCATCGCGCGCCCTACGGTATCGGGGTTCACGCGGCCGACGTGGCCGGCCTTTTCCGACAAGGAGACGAGGTGATCCTGGTCGGCCACTCGATGGGCGGCGCCGTCTCGCTCGCCCTCGCCACGGGCATGTTCGGAATCCGAGTGCGCTCCGTCGTCGCCTTCTCCATCAAGGTAGAGTGGAGCGAGGACGATCGTTCGAGAGCCGGCAAGATCGCTGCCGCGCCGCCCCGCATGTTCGACGGCCGGGAGGCGGCGGCCGAGCGCTGCCTCCGCGTCGCCGGGCTCCACGATTTGCTGGCGCCGACAGCACGCGTCGCGACCGTCGGCGTTGCCGAGGAAGAGGGCCGGTTTAGATTGGCGACCGATCCCCTCGTCAACGCCATCGGCGCCTATGACCTTGCCGCGATGACGCGGGCGGCGCGCGCGCCCCTACGTCTTCTCGCCACGGAGAACGACCCCGTCGGACCCGTGACCGGCATGCGACGTCTCGGCCGGGAGGTCGAGGTGCTGCCCCGCCTCGGACACAATCCGCACGTGGAAGCGCCGGCGGTCTTCTGGCGAGCTGTCGCCGACCATCTGCTCGCGGCGTAGGCGAAGCGGCCACGTGACGGCTTGCCCAAGGGCGTGGGTTTCACGACTATCGCTTCCACGCCCGGTGCGCCCGGGTGGTGTCGAAGAAATGGAGAAAAGCCCATGCGCATCGGTCTTGCGACTCCGCTTCCCGCCTACACCATCGACCCGGCGTTCATGGCACGAAAGGCCGAAGAGCTGGGGTTCGACTCGATCTGGTACGCCGAGCATCCGGCCGTTCCCGTCGAGAGCGACAGCCCCTTTCCGGCCACGGGCGGCGAGATTCCGTGGACCTACTCGCATTTCACCGACCCCTATATCGCGCTGGCGCGGGCCTCCGCCGTCACCACGACCCTGTTGCTCGCGACGGGCATCACCCTGGTTCCGCAGCGCAACCCGCTACTCCTGGCCAAGGAAGTGGCGGCCCTCGACCACCACAGCGGCGGACGCGCCATTCTCGGCGTCGGGACCGGCTGGTTGCGCGAAGAGGTCGAGATCTTCGGCGGCGACTTCCCCCGTCGTTGGACCCAGACCCGCGAGGCGCTGGACGTCATGAAGGCGCTCTGGACCAACGATATCGCCGAATTTCACGGCCAGTACTACGATTCTTGCCTATCCGGTTATCACCCACACCCACTATATGTAGTGTGCACCCATTTTCCTGAGTAAAGCTCGGTGCAGGTCGAAGCGGAGATATCTCCGGCGATGCCGAGCAGGGACTCGGACGGCATTGTAGCGCCTTTTAGGCGACACTTTAGCGTGGTGGAAATCCTAATCATTGAGTCGGATTTGGCAAAACGCCACGTTGCATAAAGGACCGTCACTTCATTGAAATTTATCTGAAATCGGAGGTGAACGACACCGATGGAATATTCCAGGAAATCAGAGCTTCATTGAATTGTAGGATTCGAGTGCCGGATTATTCACAAATAGCTCTGTGAACTGGTTTTCAAGTTCGCTCAATACGTCATATGAAGTAAACGGATTGAGGATCACGTTCTTGCGTGTCGCTTCGTCTTCGCTGCGACTCAAAACGCGCAGGAGACTAACAGGCGCGGACGGGTTCTTCGCAACGATTCGTGCCAGCGCGTCGCTTTCTTCGACTAGTGCCGTCAATCGCTCAGACGATGTCGTTTCATCAGCAGCTTCCCGTCTGGCCGTGGGTTTCTTCGTTTTTCCCTTGGTCGCCACCGTTCCGTCCCCCGATGTTAAGTACGTGACGTGAATTAAACTCCGGTTCGGTTTTCAGAACAATCAAGAATTAGCCGGATCGCCTCCTCAATGCGCCTGCGCCGGCCCTTGCCTGCAGTCCAAGGAGACACACTACATATAGTGGGTGTGGGTGATAACCGGATAGGCAAGCTACGATTTTCCGCCCGTCCGCTCTTTCCCGAAGCCGGCGCAAAAGCCCCACCCCCCGATCGTCATCGGCGGCGCGGCGAAGAACGTCTTGAAGCGCATCGTGGCGCACGCCGACGGCTGGCTGCCGAACCGGATCACGCCCGGCGATCTGGAAGTCCGTCGCCGCGAGCTCGACGAACTGGCACGGGCCGCCGGCCGCGATCCCGAATCGATCACGATCTCCGTCTACGGCCAGCAGCCCGACCCCGCCCTGGTCCGATCGCTCATCGACGCGGGCGCGTATCGCGTCGTCGTGCGGCCGAACCATGTCGACACCGAGGCGGAGATGGGCGCGCAACTCGAAGGTATCGCCGAAGCCCTGTTCTAGCCCATGATCCGGCCGGTTGGCGACGTTGGCGCCGAGCACGCCCGAAGGACCACCAGCAACGAGGTGAGGCCCGAAGCGATGACCCTAGACGTCGCCATGTACCATATCGCCCACGAACGCGTCGCCGATCGTCTGGCCGCGCTCGAGCTCCCCGTTCGCGTCCTTCCGCTGCACGAAGACGGCACCTGCCGGGTCGACGGCGAAAACCTGCCGCTCGGCGAGGTCGCGCCGGAGGCAGTCTGGCTCAGCCTGGAAGTGGCAACTAGCGGCCTGTTCGATGCCTGCATGGAGGCGGTCGCGGCCTCATCGACGGTGAAGTGGCTGCAGACCTTCAACGCCGGTCTCGACCACCCGGGCTATCGGGCCATCGCCGCCGCCGGCATCCGCATCGGCGCCAGCAGCGCCCAGGCCGTGGCGATCGCGGAATACACCTTCGCCCAAGTGCTGAGCCTCTATCAGCCGATTGAGGCCCAGCGCGAGGCCCAGGCGCGCCGCGAATGGAAGCAGCTCGGCTTCCGCGAGCTTTCGCGCTCGACCTGGGTCATCGTCGGTTACGGCAACATCGGCCAGGAAGTCGGGTCAAGAGCCAAGGCGTTCGGGGCCCGGGTGCTGGCGGTGCGCCGCCGGGCCACGCCCTCGGGCCATGCCGACGCGGTCGGCACGCAAGCCGATCTGCCGGCCTATCTGGCCCAGGGCGACGTCGTGGTCCTGTCCTGCCCCCACACAGCCGAGACCGACCGCATGGTCGACCGGGACTTCCTCGGCGCGATGAAACGGGGCGCGATCCTGGTCAACGTCGCGCGTGGCGGCGTGATCGACGACGAGGCCCTGCTGGCGGCACTCGACGAAGGCAAGCTCCAGGCCGCCGTGCTCGACGTCTTCGATCCCGAACCGTTGCCGAGGAATAGCCGCTATTGGGACCATCCGAGGGTGCGCCTCACCGCGCACTCCTCCTTCGCCGGCGAGGCCACGGCGGAACGCGGCGACGCGCTCTTTCTCGCCAACCTGGCGCGCTATCTCGCCGGCGAGCCGCTGATCAACGAGGTCGATCTCGCGGTCTATCTCGACACCCTGCGCTGAGGCCGACGTCCCAGCGGGCTATCCCGGTGCCGCTCGGCAGTCGTACCATGTCGTTCGACCGGGCGGGCACATGCGTCGTCGGCCGCTGATGCGCATTTCAAGAGGGAGACGGTGATGAAGGCGGCGCTGATCGAAAGACACGGCGGGCCGGAGGAGCTGGTGTATGGCGATGTGCCCGATCCGACCGCCGGGCCGGGCGAGATCGTCGTCGACGTCCATGCGGCGAGCGTCAACGCCGCCGACTGGAAGGTCCGCTCCGACAGCTACGGCTCGAGTTTGACCTTCCCCTATGTCCTGGGGCGGGACTTTTCCGGCCTCGTCGCCGAGCTCGGCCCCGGCGTCGAGGATTTCGCGGCGGGCGACGCGGTCTTCGGCGTCTGCGACGCCGGCCAGGAAGGGGCCTATGCCGAGAAGTTGGCGATCAAGGCCGCCATCGTCGCGGCCAAACCGGACTCGCTCTCACACCTCGAGGCGGCCTCGCTGGCGCTGATCGGCCTCACCGCCCTGATCGCCGTCGAGGACACCCTCGAACTCCGGGCCGGCGAGACGATCCTGATCCAGGGCGGCGCCGGCGGTGTCGCCGGCTTCGCCGTGCAGCTCGCCAAGCACATCGGTGCCCGGGTGATCACCACGGCGAGCGCCGCCAACCACGACTATCTGCGCGACCTCGGCGCCGACGAGATCATCGACTATAACGCCCGGGATTTCACCGAGGTGGTGTCGGACTGCGACGCGGTATTCGATACCGTCGGCGGCGACGTCGCCGATCGCTCGTTCCGGGTGCTGAGGTCCGGCGGACGCGCCGCCTTCATCGCCTCCGGTGGCCAGGCACCCACGCCGCCCGGCGACGACGTCCGCGCCCTTCGGCCCAATGTCGGGCGCGATCGCCCGCATCTGGAGCGCATCGTCGAACTGGTCGCGGCCGGCGCGGTGCGCGTGCCGGAGATCACGCGCTATCCCCTGGCCGAGGCGGCGGCGGCGCATCGGGTCAGCGAGGCGCGCCACCTGAGGGGCAAGCTGGTCTTCGAAGTGCGCTAGTCTAGCTACCAAGAGGAGGGACTGATGGACTTGGGACTCGAGGGACGCAAGGCGATCGTCGGCGGCGGCAGCCGCGGCATCGGCAAGGCGATCGCGTGGGAGCTCGCCCGCGAGGGCGTCGACATGGTTCTGGCCTCTCGTTCGCCGGGCGAGCTCGAGGCGAGCGCGGATGAAATCGGCCGGGCGACGGGGCGCCGGGTCGTCGCCCTCACCTGCGACGTCACCGACCGAGGCGCGGTCGACGCCATGGTCGCTTCCGCGGTCGAGAGCTTGGGCGGCCTCGACATTCTGATCAACAGCGCCTCCTTGCCGGGCGGCTCGCCCACGGCGATCGGGCCGATCGACGAAATCGTCGACGAGGACCTGCTGGCCGACTTCGACGTCAAGTACATGGGCGCGCTGCGCTGCACGCGGGCGGCGATCCCGCACATGAAGGCGGGCGGTTGGGGCCGCATCATCAACATCTCCGGCACCAACGCGCGGATCCCCGGGAACCTGAGCGGCGGCGCCCGCAACACCTCGCTCGTCCACATGACCCGGACGCTGGCGCTACAGCTCGGCCGCGACGGCATCACGGTCAACTGCATTCACCCCGGCGTCACCCGGACGGAACGAACGCCCTCCCTGCTCGGCGCCAGGGCGGCGACGCAAGGGATCACGCCCGAGGAACTCGAGACCCGCGACTTCGCCCCCGAGGGCGCGAACAGCAACGCGATCGGCCGCATGGTGGAGGCCTCGGAGGTCGCCTATGTGGCGGTCTTCCTCGCCTCGGAACAGGCGCGGGCACTGACCGGCGAGCTGCTGGTGGCGAACGGCGGCGCGATGAAGGCGGTCTACTACTAGGCCCGCATTCCGCCTTGCCTCGACGCGGCCGGGCCCGCAAGGTGGCGGCATGCTACCGCCGATAGTTCACCATCCCGGCTATGTCGCCCCCTTGCCCGACGGACATCGCTTTCCGATGGCCAAGTTCGCCCGCCTGCGCGAGGTGCTGGCCGAAGCGGGCGCCGGGGCGCCGCTGGCACCGAAACCGGCGCCCGCCGCATGGCTGGCGCTGGCGCATGATCGGAGCTACGTGGAGGCCATCCTCGGGCTGACCGCCGGACCGGAGATCATGCGCCGGATCGGCCTGCCGCTCTCGCCGGCGCTGGCGCTGCGCTCGCGCCTCGCGGTCGCGGGCACGGTGCTGACGGGCAAGTTGGCGCTCGAGCACGGCATCGCTTGCAATACCGCCGGCGGCAGCCACCACGCGGGCCATGCCCACGGCGCCGGCTTCTGCGTCTTCAACGATGTCGCGGTCGCCGCCCGGCTGCTCCGCGCCGAGGCCCGGGTGAATCGCGTCCTGGTCGTCGATCTCGACGTGCATCAGGGCGACGGCACGGCGGAGATCCTCGCCGACGATCCCTCGATCTTCACCTTCTCGATGCATTGCGAGCGGAACTATCCGGCCCGCAAACGGCGGAGCGACCTCGATCTGGGGCTCGACGAGGGCACCGGCGATGCCGACTATCTGGCGATCCTGGAACGTCACCTGCCGGCGCTGATCGCCCGCGTGCTGCCGGATATCGTCTTCTACAACGCCGGCGTCGATCCCCATGTCGACGATTCGCTGGGCAAGCTGGCGCTCAGCGATACGGGCCTGCTCGCCCGCGAGCGCCTGGTCGTGACCTGCTGTCGGCGCGCGGGCGTGCCGCTCGCGACCGTCGTCGGTGGCGGCTACGCGAGGGACGCGCTGGCGCTGGCGCGTCGTCATGCGCTGGTGTACCAGGCGGCGCGCGAGGCGCTCGCCTAGATCTCCCGAGGTAGCGTTTCCCCGCTTGTTCGGGCGCTGGCCCGGCCGCTATAGTCGGCCATCGGGCGACGCCGGGCCTCCGGCCTCGCCCGCGTCAGGGAGGGTTCCTAGCGATGCGTGATTTCAGGCGAATGGCAATGGCTGGCGTGGTCACGGCGGCGCTGCTGACGGCGGCCGCGACGGCGGGTGCGCATGACGCGAGGTTTCACCTCTACGTCCCCAACATGGCCTCCGACTCCGTCGCCGTGATCGACACGCGCGACAATCGGGTGATCGAGCGCATCGCCGTGGGCAAGACGCCGCATCAGGTCTCGCTCTCGCACGAGACGCATCGAATGATCACCTCCAACACCGGTGACGACACGGTCTCCATCCACGATTTGGACACGCGCGCATTGGTCGCGACGCTCGTCCTCGACGCCGAGCCCGAGCACATGGCGCTGGCGCCCGACGGGAGAAGCGTCGCGATCGGCAACATCGCCGCCGGCACGGTCTCGCTCGTCGACCTCCGAGAAGCGCGGGAGACGGCGCGGATCGAGGGCTTGGCGCAGCCACACAATCTCACCTATTCGCCGGACGGCGGTCGCCTCTATGTCGCCAACCTGGGCGCCGACCACATCAGCGTGGTCGACGTCGCCTCGGCCCGGGTGATCGACGAGATCGCGGTCGGCGAGGGCGCCGCCGTCGCCTCGGCCCGAGGCGCGGAGGAATACCAGGGCATCATCGCGGTGACACCGACGCCGGACGGCAAGCTCGGCTTCGCGGCGCATGGGGAAAGCGGCAAGCTCGCCGTCGTCGATCTCCAGACCGGCGCCAAGCTCGCCTCGCTGCAACTCGGGCGGCAGCCTTGGCGCGCCTACGCCTCGCCCGACGGCCGCCACATGGTGGTGCCGAACAACGGCGACGCCACGGTCTCGGTGATCGACGTCGCGATCCGCGAGGTGGTCGCCACGCTGCCGGGGGCCGAGGACATGACCGGCGTCAACTTCTCCAACGACGGCCGCCGCGCCCTGGTGCTGAGCCGGGGCGAGAAGCGGATCATCATCTTGGATTTGGCGCGCCTGGCGCCGATCGGCGCGATCGCGCTGCCCGGAACGCCGGAGACCGGCGTGGTGACGCCGGACGCCGAGCGGCTCTACATCGCTCTTTCCGACATCGACCGGGTCGCCGTCGTCGATATTCTCCAGGGGCGGGTCGAGAGCTTGATCGACGGCGTCGGCGATGCGCCTTGGGGCGCCACGCTCGTGGGGGCGCGGAACTACTGCCACTGAAGCCTGATCCGCATCCGCGCGATCGCCCGTTGCCGATCCGCCGTCTCGCGTCGCCGCCCCGGAGCGTGACCCGAGCGCGGGCGCGCGGCGCGCGGGCGGATGGATACCCGGCGCAAATCGGGTTACCCGATGCCGCGACGCGGTAAACCCCCGAAGCGGAGAGGAGGTGCTCTATGAGTCTGGTCAGGGTCGAGCGCGAAGGCGCGGCGCGGGTGGCAGGTGGCGTGTCTTGCGGTCACGTACCGGCGCGCCATGAGGCTTGAAAATCCTCGCGCCACACGCCGACCGGATCGAGCTTCGTGCGCCTGATCGTCATGGGGACATCAAACCGCAATGTGCTATGCTAGCATTGGCGAAAACATCATGCGCCACCTAATTGCGCTGATCGTCGCTTTAGCCTTCGTGACACCGGCTTGGGCAGATTTCGATGCGGGCATCGCCGCCTATCGTCGGGGCGACATGGCCGCCGCGCTGCGTGAAATTCGCCCGCTTGCGGAACAGGGCCACGTCAAGGCGCAGATTTGGCTCGGCGTCATCCACGTCCGCGGCGACGGCGTGCCGCAAGACTCCGACGAAGCTTTGAAGTGGTTTCGTCTGGCCGCGGACCAGGGCGAAGCGGCGGCGCAGCATTTTCTGGCCGTCATGTACGACAAAGGCATATCCGTGCCGCAGGATCATGGCCAGGCGGTGAAGTGGTTTCGCAAGGCGGCCGACCAAGGTCATGCGGGTGCCCAATTCAGTCTCGGCGCCATGTACGAAAAGGGCGAGGGCGTCTCGAAGGACCATGCGGAGGCGATGTCGTGGTACCGGCGTGCGGCCGAACAAGGTCTGGCGCTGGCGCAAAACAATCTCGCCAGCCTGTACGCAAGAGGGGACGGCGTGCCAAAGAACTACGCCGAGGCGGCTACGTGGTTTACCAAGGCCGCGGAGCAGGGTCATGCGCATGCTCAATACAATCTGGGTCTCATGTCTTTGAATGGCGACGGCGTGCCCAAGGACAAGATCAAAGCGTATATGTGGTACAGCCTTGCCGCGCTGCGAAACGTCATGGAGGCCGGAGTATCCCGCGATGTTATCGTAAAACGCATGAATCCGGACGACTTGGCGGAGGGCAAGCGATTGGTGAAACAATGGCTGGAAAAGCACCCGACATCCAAGTGAGTGGTTGAATACCTCCCGCAATCGCCGGACGAAATCGGTGGCTGGCACGGTCAGGGCAGACGGCGACAGCTGCCCCGCCTAGCCCGACTCGGCCCTGCCTTCACCCGCTCCCCGATGTCATCGCGCGGCGACACCGGCGCCGACGTCGGCTCGAATCGGCCCTCGACGAAGCGCCTTCTCGCGCTCGGGCAACGGCGCGGAGCGTGACCCGAGCGCGGGCGGATGGAAACCCGGCGCAAATCGGGTTATCCGATGCCGCGACGAGATTTTTCCGAGGTGGAGAGGAGGTGCGCCATGAGCCTGGTCAGGGTCGAGCGCGAGGGCGCGGCGCGGGTGGTGACGTTGGCGCGCCCGGAGAAGCGGAACGCCATCAACGCCGAAATGATGGCCGAGCTCCAGGCCGCCTTCGAGGCCGAGCCCGAGGCCGACGAGCGGCTGGCGGTATTGCGCGCCGAGGGCACGGTGTTCAGCGCCGGCCTACAGCTCGAGCCCTCGGGTGTGGAGCCGGAGGAGGCCAGCCGCATCGAGGCGATGTTCGATGCCGTCCAGTCCTATCCGCTCCCCGTGGTCGCGGTGGTGCAGGGGCCGGCGATCGCCGGCGGCTGCGAGCTGGCGCTGCATTGCGATTTCGTCGTCGCCGACGAGACCGCGCCCTTCGCCATGCCGCTGGCCCAGCTCGGCGTCACCACCACCTGGTTCCTGACCAAGAAGCTGATGGAGGCGGCGGGCCCGGTGACGACGCGGGAATTCCTGCTTCTCGGCGAGCCGCTGAGCGCGGGGCGGCTGCACCAGCTCGGCATCATCGCCCGGGCCGGGCCGGCGGCGGAGCTGGAGGCGCTGGCCGGCGCCATCGTCGCGCGTCTGGCGCGCAACGCGCCGCTCTCGATGCGGACGATGAAGGCGATAATGTTGCAGCAGGCCTCATTCTATTGCGACATCGCGCACCCCGAGTGCAATGTCATGGTCGACGCCGTCTTCGCCAGCACCGACGCGCGCGAGGGTGTCGGTGCCAAGGTCGAACGGCGCGCGGCGACGTTTACCGGGCGCTAGCGCGCCGTCCGAGCCGTCCCGACGGGCTCTATTCCTGCGCCACCATCTCGCTCGCGTAGCCCGGATCGATCTCGACGTCCAGGACGATCGCGCCGCCCCCCTCGACGTCGGCGATGGCCCGCGCCAGGGCCTCGGGCAGGTCCTCGGCGCGCCGCACCGTTTCCGGCGCCGCCAAGCCCAGCGAGCGCGCCAAGGCCGGGATGGCGACGGCTGGGTCGTCGAGCCGTTGGCCGATCCAACGGTTCGCCACGGGGCGGTCGCGCCTCGAGGCCACGCGCTCCTGATGCAATTCGTCGTTGAAGTAGGAGCGGTTGTTGGCGACGACGATGAGCAAGGGAATCTCGTAATGGGCCGCCGTCCAGAGCGCCGTCACCCCCATCAGGAAGTCCCCGTCCCCCAGAACGGCGAGGGGAAGCCGGCCCGAATCGCGAAGCGCCAGGGCGGCGCCCACCGCCATGCCCGGCCCGGAGCCGAGACCGGCGCCGCCGTCATAGCCCAGATAGCCGAGCGGATGGGTGATGGGATAGTGCTGGCCGGGCCAGCCGAGCGGCGCCCGCAGTAGCGAGGTCTCGATATCTTGGCCGGCGCGGGCCAGCGCGCGGGCCAGTTTGTCGAGATCGATCGGGCCGGGCGCAGGCCTCGCCGCTATCCCCGCCGCCTCGATCGGCGCCGCCGTCGGGGCGGCGAGATCGAGCTGCCGGCAGAGCGCCGCCACCGCGACGTCCGGATCGCAACCGAGGTCGATGTCGAGGTCCGCCGGCGCCTGGTGATCGTAGCTTCAGCCGTTGGCCAGGCGCTCGTCGAGGGAGGCGCCGATCACCCTCGCCGAGACCGTTTCGCCGGGCCAGACCTGGCTCAGGGTGCCGCCGAGGTCGATCCAGTCGAGCGAGAGGATGACGTCGGCCTCGCGAATGAACTCTCTGGCCGCCTCGTCGAGAAAGAAGATGGGCGCCAGGCTGTGCAGCCGATGCGTGGTGGGGAAGGCGGCGGCCGCCTTCTGATCGGTCAGGACGCGGGCGCCGAGCCCCTCGGCAAGCGCGATCCGGCGCGCCCAGTCGTCGGAATTGCGGGAGACGCGGCCCGCCAGGATGAGCGGACAACGGGCGCCGCGCAGCGCTTCGGCGGCGCCGGCGAGGACCGCCGGCGCGGGCGAGGCCGCCGGCGCCGGGCGGCGCCGCGCCACGTCGGGAAAGCGCGGCGGCTCGCTCAGGGCTTCCTCTTGCAGGCTCACGTCGAAGCAGAGATAGACCGGCGCGCGCGGCGCCTCGCTCGCGATCTTGAAACCGCGCGCGACGGCATCGATGGCCGCCTGAGGCGATCCGGGCTGCTCGTCCCACTTGACAAAGGCGCGGACCAGGGCCGCCTGATCGCGCGCCGTGTGAATCCAATCGATCCAGGGCCGCCGCTTCGCCGCGTCGAGCGGCCCCGTCGCCCCCAGAAGCAGGATCGGCTGGCGATCGCACCAGGCGTTGAAGATCGCCATGCTGGCATGCATCAAGCCGACGTTGGCGTGCACGGCCGCGGCCATCGCCCGCTCTGTCACCTTGGCGTAGCCGTGCGCGATCGCCACGGCGTGCTCCTCGTGCAGACAGACCAGCATGCGCGGGTCCCGGTTGCCGAGATAGTTGACGATGCTGTCGTGCAGGCCGCGATAGCTGGAGCCCGGGACCAGCGCGACATATTCGATCTCGAGCCGCCGCAGCATTTCCGCGATGGCGTCGCTGGCCCATCCCAGGACCTGGGCGTTGGGCGCGATCGGCCGCTCGATCTCAGGGCTGCTCGGAGCGCGGCGGTTCGGTTCGGACATCGGCCCCTCGCCATGATTTCCCGGTGAACTCTGAGCGAGGCTACCCCATGACCCGCCGGCGCGAAATCACCCGCCCGAGGCGCCCGCCTCGCTTCCGAGCCTTGGCCGAAAGTCGATGACCGAGAATATCGGCGGCGTCCTGAATGAAGGTCGCCGAAATTCCCGGCTCAGACGCCGGTGACATCGATTTCGAAAAACAGGCCGTCATAAAGAAACGCGCCGCTGATCGCCTCGCGGTCCCGATTATTCACGCCGGCGCGGCGCGTCGTGGAATGCCATGAAGCGCGGACCGTTCCAGCGATACCATCGAAGATTGCTTCGGCATCACCCTGATCCAGCAAGAAGCGTCCGGCGGCACCAAGCAGATTAGCCCTGTTGGCCCGCCGGCCCGCCGGCCCGCAGACCATGGCCAGATCACGCCGATCGCGCGCGACGACGGGCGCCGGCGTCAGGTCGTAGACGGGGCTGAGCCGCCACTCCCGGCCGGTGGCGAGCAGCGCGTGATTGCGCGGGTGATCGTCGAGATTGGAGATCGCCGCATTGAAGCAGGTTCGCCGGAACAGCTCGCGCAAATCCTCCTTCGGCGCCGCGCTCGCGCGGCGGACTTCATCGGCCAGCAGAAGGTATGACCAGCGCCCGCGATTCGACGGGCTGTCATCGGATTGCAGCAGGGTGAGAGCGCTGACCATGCGGTGGCGGTGATAGCCATCGCCGGCGATTTCGCGGTCGAAGCGGCGTACCAGCAGCACGTCGCGATTCCCGACGCTCTCGATCCGGCTGTCCGCGGGCCGCAAGCCGCATTCTCGCGCCAGCATCAGCAGGGCGTGCTCGACGCGGGGGTGATTCCAGCGATCATCGTGGCGCCCGAACTTGGCCAGCCACAGCCCCTGGTCGTCTTGCACGACGACCTTGGGGCGCGCGCCGCCCATGGAGGTCCCAACGAGCAGAAGCTCCGCTACCTGCGGCGCGGCGGAGCCGCCGCGCGCGGGCTCGCCGGCGATCACCGCGTCGGCGGCGCTCTGAAGACGCGCGAGATCGAGCGTCCGGTTGAACTGTCGCCGGGGCGCCGGCGGCTCGACATCAAGGCCGAAGCCGAGGGCGCCGGCGCGGTCGTCCGCCCCTTCCATCAGATAGTCGAACTCCTCGAGGCGGGTATGTCCCGAGTGCCTCTCGATGACGAGGCGACCCCAGTAATCCGGCATGGAATCGCGAATAGCGCCGAAGAACCCGCCCAAGCGCCCGGTTTCATGGACGCGGCGCGCAAGGCGCAATTCGACGGGATCGAGTTCCACCGCATCGCTTCGCGCGAGATAGCGGCGGCGGTAGACGAATTCGCCGCGGGCCGAGCCTTCGCGGGTTTCGGAAAGGCGAAAGCGGCCGGCTGTCACGAATTCAGTCGATTCGGGCAGGACGATATAGACGTAGCACTCGCGCTCAGAAGTCATCATCGAGGCTCCGGCGTCGCGGAGCTTGCTTCGGGCGCCTGGCGCCTTCGAGGACCTTGCCTTCCTCGTCGCGGTCGGGGTCCGCGAGGTCGATCGCCCGGTCCAGTAGGCCCAGCGCCCAGAGCGCGCCGAAATAGGCCGCGGCCGAGGTGCCCGGCTTGCCTTTTTCGAGATCGGCGACCGTGAACCGAGAGGCGCCGATACGAGCGGCCACGTCCTCGATCCGTAGCCTTCGGCGCAAACGGGCCGTGCGGATATTGCGGCCGAGCCGCTGGAGGGCATCTTCGACGGCGGCCGGCGGAGCCTCGGTGATCTTACTTTTGTTTGGCATGTTGGGTTGAGCCTATATGAATTGTCTTCATGTTTATTCAAATCAACATAAACGCTGGTTTGGTCTTGTCAAGTTCGTGACTCGCCAGATGTTGGTTTGAAGCTGTATATATGAAGTATATGTATATTTGAGGCATCACAGGACGTCAGGCGGCCCCCCGATCGCCTCCTCTGCGCCGCGATCGCCCGGGCGTTCGCTTCTCTCCGGCGCCGTGGCCGTGCTAGACGCAGCAAGCCGGCCAGCGGGGAGGGGCGCCATGCGCATCGTCGACATTCGCGAAACCACCGTCCCGCTCGGCGAAGGTTGAGCGCGCGCCGGGTGTCCTTCGCGCTCCTCGGTTTCGAGGTCACGCCCCTCCAGGGGCTGGCACCCTGGGCGATCGCCTACGTCTTCGGCGCCTATTTCCTGGGCTTCTTCATTCGCGGCGTCTTCGGCTTCGGCTCCAACCTGCCGATCGTGCTGATGACGACCTGGGTGCTGGCGCCGCACCATGCAATCCTGCTGGTGACGCTGACCGCGATCGTCTCGCAGGTGGCCCTCTTCCCGCAAGCGATCCGGACGGCGGACTGGCCGATTGCCCGACCGCTGATTCTCGGCATCGGGGTCGGCATCGTTCTCGGCACTTGGATCTTCGTCGCGCTGGACGCCGACTGGCTGATCCTGGTGATGGGCGTCCTGGTGCTCTTCATCATCGGCGCCGATCGGCTACGTCTGCTGGAGCGGCTGGGGCGCGTGATCGACCTCAGGGGACGCGCGATCAACCTCGTGCTCGCCGCCGTCAGCGCCACCATCGGCTCGGTCAGCGGCGGCGGCACGATCTATTTTCTGGTGGTCTACCTCAGAGGCGTCTGCGCCACGCCGGTCTCGCTGCGCGGCACCAATATCGCGGTTTCCGGCATTTTCGTCGTCGGCCGCCTGATTGCCGTGACCCTCGCCGGGCTGGTGAGCATCGATCTCCTGATCGACACGGTGCTGCTGCTGCCGGCGGTCTTCCTCGCCATCTGGCTCGGCACCCGGGCCTTCCGCGCCGCGTCCACGGCGAGCTTCCACGCCGCCCTGCAGTACCTCTTGATCGGCGCCGCGGTCGCCCTGGTGGCGAGCGCCGTCATCGACATTGTCTGAGCCCAGGGACGCCCGAAAGCGGCTATAGTGGCGCGCGGCGGAGCGAGAGGGACGAGCCATGCGGATGCCGGCGCCGGAGGAGAGCGCCTTCGCGCAACGCGACGGGTTGATCGCGGACTTGCGCGAGATCGTCGAACCCGAAAACGTCATCGTCGACGAGACGGTGCTCCGGGCCTATGAATCCGACGGCCTCACGGCCTATCGCCAGCGCCCGCTGCTGGTGGTCCTGCCGGAGACCACGGCGGAGGTTTCGGCGACCTTGCGCGTTTGCGACCGGCGCGCGATCAAGGTGGTGCCGAGGGGCGCCGGCACCTCGCTTTCGGGCGGCGCCCTGCCGCTCGCCGACGGCATCATCGTCGGCCTCGCCAAGTTCAACCGCATCCTCGAGGTCGACTACCCCAACCGATGCGCCCGCGTGCAGCCGGGGGTCACCAACCTCGCCATCACGGATGCGGTGGAGGCGGCCGGCTTCTATTACGCGCCCGATCCCTCGAGCCAGATCGCCTGCACGATCGGCGGCAACGTGGCGGAGAATTCGGGCGGCGTGCATTGCCTGAAATACGGCCTCACGACCAACAATATCCTCGGCCTCGAATTCGTGCTGATGAACGGCGACGTGCTCAGGCTCGGCGGCAAACACTTGGACGCGGAGGGCTATGACTTGCTCGGCCTGATGACCGGCTCCGAGGGCCTGCTCGGCGTCATCACCGAGGTCACGGTCCGCATCCTCCGGCGGCCGGAGACGGCGGCCGCCGTGCTGATCGGCTTTCCCAGCAACGAGGACGCGGCCGAGTGCGTCGCCCGGATCATCGCCGCCGGCATCATCCCGGGCGGGCTGGAGATGATGGACCGGGACGCGATCCATGCCGCCGAGGCCTTCTCGGAGTCCGGCTATCCCCTGGACGTCGAGAGCCTGCTGATCGTCGAGCTGGACGGGCCCGAGGTCGAGGTCTCGCATCTGACCGACGCCGTTCGCACCATCGCCGAGGACTGCAACGCCGCCAACCTGAAGGTCAGCGGGAGCGAGGAAGAACGGCTGCGCTTCTGGGCCGGGCGCAAGGCGGCGTTTCCGGCGATCGGGCGGATCAGCCCGGACTATTACTGCATGGACGGCTCCATTCCCCGCCGCCAGCTCCCGCTGATGCTGCGGCGCATGGCGGAGATGTCGCGCCGCCATGGCCTCCGCGTCGCCAACGTGTTCCACGCCGGCGACGGCAATCTGCATCCCCTGATCCTCTACGACGCCAACGAGGCCGGCGAGTTGGAACGGGCGGAGGAATTCGGCGCCGAGATCCTGAAGCTCTGCGTCGAGGTCGGCGGCGTCTTGACCGGCGAGCACGGCGTCGGCGTCGAGAAGCGGGATCTGATGGGCGAGATGTTCACCGAGACCGATCTCGACCAGCAAATGCGCGTCAAATGCGCCTTCGATCCGGAAGGGCGCCTCAACCCCGGCAAGGTCTTCCCCCAGCTCCGCCGCTGCGCCGAGCTCGGCCGGGTGCATGTCCGGGGCGGTCGGATGGCGTTCCCGGAGCTTCCGCGCTTCTGATGGGGGAGGTCCTGAAGCCGGGCGACGCCGAGGAGGTGCGCGAGGCGATTCGCTGGGCGGCCGGAAACGAGACGCCGATCGAGGTGCGGGGCGCCGGCTCCAAGGCCGGCCTCGGGCGCCCGCCGGTAGCTGAGCACGTGCTCGACCTCTCGGCCCTCGCGGGCCTCGACTTCTACGAGCCGGAGGAGCTGGTCCTGCGCGCGGGCCCGGCGACGCCGATGGACGAGATCGAGGGTCTGTTGTCGCAGAACGGCCAGCAGCTCGCCTTCGAGCCGGCCGATCTCTGCGGCCTCTTGGGCGCCGAGGCGCGCCCGACGCTGGGCGGCGTGCTCGCGACCAATCATTCCGGGCCCCGGCGCTTCAAGGCGGGCGCCGCGCGCGACCATTTCCTCGGCTTCCAGGCGGTGACCGGCCGGGGCGACATCGTGCGTTCCGGAGGTCGGGTGATGAAGAACGTCACCGGTTACGACCTCTCGAAGCTGCTGGCGGGAAGCCACGGCACGCTTGCCGCGATGACCGAGGTCACGGTCAAGGTGGCGCCGGCGCCGCGGATGCTCCGGACCGTATTGGTCCAGGGCATGGCCGACGCGGCGGCGGTGGCCCTGCTGGCCGAACTCGGCGGCAGTCCGCACGAGGTCTCGGGCCTCGCGCATCTTCCAGCCGAGGTGGCGGCGCGCTCGGGCGTCGGCCATGTCGCCGGCGCCGGCGGGGCGATCACGGCGGCCCGGGTGGAGGGGCCGGAGCCCTCGGTGCTGCATCGGACCGAGGCGCTGCACGCGGCCATGGGCCGGCACGGCGCCACCGAGGAGTTGCACGGCAACAATTCCCGACGCTTCTGGCGCGAGGTCGCGGATGTGAGCGAGCTGATCGACCCCGCGCTTGCGACGGTCTGGAAGCTCTCCTTGACGCCGGGCGCGGCGCCGGGCGTGGTCAGGGCGCTGCTGGCCGAGGCGGTGGGGGAGGCCTTTTACGACTGGGCCGGCGGCCTCGTCTGGCTGGCGCTGCCTTCGAGCGAGGACGCGGCGCACGTGGCGGTCCGGGCCGCCGTCGGGGCCGAGGGCCACGCGACGCTGATCCGGGCCGAGGCCCCGGTCCGCGCCCGCGTGCCGGTGTTCCATCCCCAGCCCGAACCGCTCGCCCGGCTCTCGGCTCGGATCAAGCAGAGCTTCGATCCCGCGTGCGTGCTCAATCGCGGCCGCATGTACGAGGAGGCGTGAGGGCGGGCATGCAGACCAACTTCAGCCTGGCGCAACTCGCCGATCCGAACATCCAGACCGCCAACGAGATCCTGCGTTCCTGCGTGCATTGCGGCTTCTGCCTCGCGACCTGCCCGACCTACGTGCTGCTCGGCGACGAGCTCGACAGCCCGCGCGGCCGCATCTACCTGATCAAGAACATGCTGGAGGATGGCGGCCCCGCGCCTGCCGGCGTGGCGCGACATCTCGACCGTTGCCTGAGCTGCCTTTCCTGCATGACCACCTGCCCCTCGGGCGTCGACTACATGCACTTGGTGGATCACGCCCGCCATCACGTCGAGGCGACGTATCGCCGCCCGGCGCCAGAGCGTCTGCTCCGCGCCATGCTGGCCCGAGTCCTGCCCTCAGCCAGGCTGTTTCGCCTGGCGCTCGGCGCCGCGAGCTTCGCCCGGCCGTTCCGGCGTCTGCTGCCGGCCGCACTCCGCCGCATGGTCGAGATGGCGCCCGGACGGCTGGAGGCGCCGTCCGAGGTCGATTCTCCCCAGGTTTTCCCGGCGGCGGGCGAGACGCGCATGCGGGTGGCGCTGCTGAACGGCTGCGCGCAACAGGTCTTGGCGCCCCGAATCAACGAGGCGACGGTGCGCCTGTTGACCCGGCTCGGCTGCGAGGTCGTGGTGGCGCGAGGCGCCGGCTGCTGCGGCGCGCTCAGCCATCACATGGGCAAAAGCGCGCCCGCGCTCGCCGCCGCCAGGGCCAACATCGAGGCCTGGTGGGCCGAGCGGGAGGCGGGTGGCCTCGATGGCATCGTGATTAACGCATCGGGCTGCGGCACCACGGTCAAGGACTACGGTTTCATGTTCCGCGACGATCCCAAATTCGCCGATATGGCGGCCTGGGTCGCCGCGCACGCCCTCGACGTAGCTGAGCTGGTGGACAGGCTCGGCCTGCCGGCCGGCGGCGCGGCGCCGGCGCTCTCCGTCGCCTACCACTCGGCCTGCTCGCTGCAGCATGGCCAGAAGGTGGCGGCGTTGCCCGAGGCGCTGCTCGCGGCGGCCGGCTTCGAGGTTCGCGGCGTCGCCGAGAGCCACCTCTGCTGCGGCTCCGCCGGAACCTACAATCTGCTGCAACCGGAACTCGCTGATCGGCTGCTCGAGCGCAAGATCGCCAACATCGAGGCGGCCGGGGCCGAGGTGATCGCCACCGGCAACATCGGCTGCATGATGCAGATCGGCGGTGCCACCGATTCGCCCGTCGTGCACACCGTGGAGCTTCTGGACTGGGCGAGCGGTGGGCCGAAGCCGGAACCGCTGCGCGCTGGCGATGGGGACTTGTCGTGAATGACCCATCCAACTCCTTCGCCCTCGGTCCCTTGATAACCGCGATCACCCGAATTCAGCTCGCCCGGCTCTCTGGAAAAAGGGGTCATTGTACTTTATTTGACGGAACGGTTGCGTTAGGATCGGCGCATGCCTCGCACCGCACGCGCCGCCGTCGCCAACATGGCCTATCACGTCATCAACCGCGGCAACGCCAAGGCGACGGTATTCCACGACGATGACGATTTCGCCGCCTTCGTCCGCTTGATCGGCGAGGCCTCGGAGCGCATCGCCATGCGCCTCGCCGCCTATTGCGTCATGCCCAACCATTTTCATCTCGTCCTCTGGCCGCCGGACGACGAGGGCCTCAGCGCGTGGATGCAATGGCTCATGACCGCGCATGTCCGGCGCCACCACCGCCGCCACGCCACCAGCGGGCATGTCTGGCAGGGCCGCTTCAAGGCCTTTCCGATCCAGCGCGACGATCACCTGTTGACGGTCGTGCGCTACGTGGAGCGAAATCCGCTGCGCGCGGGTCTGGTTGCCCGAGCCGAGGACTGGCGCTGGTCGAGCCTCGCGGCGGCGCCGCCGGCCGGCGCGCCGAAGCGGCACTGCCCGGTGCCGTTGCCGGCCAACTGGCGGGCCGTGGTCGGGCGTGCGGAAGCGGCGGCGCAACTCGAGGCGGTTCGCCACAGCGTCAATCGCGGGACGCCGTTCGGCGACGATCGCTGGGTTCCGCGCACCGCCCGTCGGCTCGGCCTCGAGTCCACCCTGAGACCCCGTGGCCGGCCCCGCAAACCACCAAAAAAGTAGAATGACCCCTTTTTCGAAGCCGCAACCGCTACGATCGCGCCCGGGCGGATAGCTCGCCGCCGTTCACATTCGGGCGATGCCGTTTGGCACGGCTGCCGGCGGTGCTATTATTCTTCCCATGCGACGGCTTCGGCACATTCTGTCGGTCTTGGTCCTCGCCATGGTTGCT
Organism: Alphaproteobacteria bacterium; assembly: GCA_965225945.1. GTDB lineage: Bacteria > Pseudomonadota > Alphaproteobacteria > JASLMY01. The sequence goes on from CBDDBZ010000035.1 coordinate 367,024, forward strand.
CATGGCGGGTCGCTCCCCGGCGCTCTCGCCGACCAGAACGACCCCAAGCTCGAACGGCTGTTCGCCGAGCTCGGGCGGACCGAGGACGAGCTCCTCGCGAGCCGGATCGAGACGGAAATCTGGCGCACCTGGCACATCTCCGGCAGCGACACCATCGACCTGCTGATGCAGCGGAGCATGATGGCGATGAGCGTCGAGAAGTTCGACGAGGCGCTGACCCATTTGTCGAGCGTGGTCGAGCTGGCGCCGGATTTTGCCGAGGGCTGGAACAAGCGGGCGACGGTGCTCTATTTGATGCGCCGCTTCGAGGACTCGATCGCCGACGTGGACCGCACCCTGGCGCTCGAGCCCCGGCACTTCGGCGCGCTCAGCGGCCTTGGCCTGATCCACAGGCAGCTCGGCGACGAGGCCAAGGCGCTGGAATTCTTCGAGCGCGCGGTCGAGGTGAACCCGCACATGGCGCAGATCCAGGCGGAGATCCGCCGCCTCCGGCCCAAGATCAAGGGCAGGAAACTCTGAGCGTCCGACGTGAATATCCCCCGGCACGCCGCACGAGCGGCGAGCAAAAAAACGGAGGCCAGGGGGGCGCCGTCCTCAGAGCGACTTGACGATATCGTCGACCATCTTCTTGGCGTCGGCGAACAGCATCATCGTGTTCTCGGCATAGAACAGGTCGTTGTCGATCCCGGCATAGCCCGGCGAGAGCGAGCGCTTGACGAAGAGCACGGCGCGCGACTTGTCGACGTCGAGGATCGGCATGCCCGCGATCGGGCTCGTCGGATCGGTCCGCGCGGCCGGGTTGGTCACGTCGTTGGCGCCGATCACGAAGGCGACGTCGGTCGAGGAGAAGTCGGCGTTGATGTCCTCCAGCTCACTCACTTCGTCGTAAGGCACGTTGGCCTCGGCCAACAGCACGTTCATGTGTCCGGGCATGCGCCCGGCGACGGGGTGGACCGCGTAGCGTACCTTGACGCCGTTGGCCTTCAGCAAATCGGCCATCTCGCGGACCGAATGCTGCGCCTGCGCCACCGCCATGCCGTAGCCGGGCACGATGACGACGCTGCCGGCGTTCTTCATGATGAAGGCGGCATCGTCGGCGCTTCCCGGCCGCACCGGGCGGTCGCTCCGCACCGCGCCGGCGCCCGCCGTCTCGCCGCCGAAGCCGCCCAGGGCGACGCTGAAGATGGAGCGGTTCATCGCCCGGCACATGATGTAGCTCAGGATCGCGCCGGAGGAGCCGACCAGTGCCCCGGTGATGATCAGCGCCGTGTTCTCCAGCGTGAAGCCGATCCCCGCCGCCGCCCAGCCGGAATAGGAGTTCAGCATCGAGACGATGACCGGCATGTCGGCGCCGCCGACCGGGATGATCAGCAGGAAGCCGACGGCGAAGGCGAGCGCCGTCATCGCCCAGAAGGCGATCGGCGAGGGCTCGCTCGCGAAGACGACCAGGAGGCCGACGATCACCACGCCGATCGTCGCGTTCAGCGGGTGTTGGCCGGGAAAGACGATCGGGTTGCCGGTCATCACGCCCTTGAGCTTGGCGAAGGCGATCACCGAGCCCGAGAAGGTGACGGCGCCGATCGTCACGCCCAGGCCCATCTCGATCCGGCTGGCGAGCTTCAGCACGCCGGTCTCGTCGGCGATGCCGTAAGCGCTCGGATTGTACAGCGCGGCGGCCGCCACCATCACGGCGGCCATGCCCACCAGGCTGTGGTAAGCGGCCACCAGTTCCGGCATCGCCGTCATCTGGATGCGAAGCGCGATCACCGTGCCGACGCCACCACCGATGACGATCGCCGCCAGGATCCAGCCGTGGGAGACGACGTCCGGGCGGATCACGGTGACGGCGATCGCGATTCCCATGCCGACGATGCCGTAGATGTTGCCCTTGCGCGCGCTTTCCGGCGAGGACAGCCCGCGCAGCGCCATGATGAACAGGATCGAGGCGATCAGATAGGCGAGCGCCGTCAAATTCTCCGACATACCGGCGCCCCGCGTCCTCGACTATTTCTTCTTGTACATGGAGAGCATGCGCTGGGTGACGGCGAAGCCACCGAAGATGTTGACCGAGGCCAGCACGATGGCGATGAAGCCCATCACCTTGGAGAAGCTGACCTCCGCCGGGCCGGCGGCGATCAGGGCGCCGACGATGATCACCGAGGAAATCGCGTTGGTGACCGACATCAGCGGCGTGTGCAGCGCCGGCGTCACGCTCCAGACCACGTAATAGCCGACGAAGATCGCCAGCACGAAGATGGCGAGGCGGAAGATGAACGGGTCGATGCCGGCGGCCGCCTCCATGGGCTTACTCCGCCGCCTGCCCCAGCGTCGGATGGACGACCTCGCCGCGGTGCGCGATCAGCGTGCCGACGACCAGCTCGTCCTCCCAGTCGATCGTCAGCTCACCGCTCTCGGCATCGATCATCGGCGCCAGGAAGTTGTAAAGGTTGCGCGCGTAGAGCGCCGAGGCGTCGACCGGCACCCGGGCCGCCCCGTTGTAGTGCGCGACGATGAAGATGCCGTCGACGACGGCGATCTCGCCGAGTTTCGAGAGCGCGCAATTGCCCCCCGTCTCGACCGCCAGATCGACGATCACGGAGCCCGGCCGCATGGAGTGAACCATCGCCTCGTCGACCAGGATCGGTGCGCGATGGCCCGGGATCTGCGCCGTGCAGATGACGATGTCCTGCCTCGCGATGGTCTCGGCCACCAGGGCGGCCTCCTTGGCCCTGTAGCTCTCGCTCATTTCGCGGGCATAGCCGTCCGCGGTTTCCGCCGTCGCGGTCTCCTCGTCCTCGACCATGATGAAGTTGGCGCCGAGCGATTCCACCTGTTCCCTGGCCGCCGGGCGCACATCGGTCGCCGAGACCACCGCGCCCAGCCGCCGCGCCGTCGCGATCGCCTGCAAGCCCGCGACGCCCGCGCCCATGACGAAGACCTTGGCGGGCGCGATGGTGCCGGCCGCCGTCATCATCATCGGCAGCGCTCGGCCGAACACCTCGCAGGCGTCAAGCACGGACTTGTAGCCCGCCAGATTGGCCTGGGAGGACAACACGTCCATGCTCTGCGCCCGGGTTATGCGCGGCATCAGCTCCATGGCGAAGGCGGAGAGGCCGGCCTCGGCGTAGGAACGGACCGATTGCGGCTGGCCCAGCGGATTGAGCATGCCGACGAGGATCGTCCCGCTCGTCAGGGCAGAGAGTTCCTCCTCGCCCTCCTCCCCCGGCTCGATCGGCCGGCGGACCTTGAGAACCACGTCCGCGTCCCGGAGTAGATCGTCGAGGGTTTCGGCGATTGTGGCACCCGCCGCCTCGTAATCAGCGTCGCGGAAACTCGAGGCGAGGCCGGCGCCCCGCTCGACGGCGACGTCCAAGCCCGACTTGACGAATTTCGCGGCGGTGTCGGGCGAGGCCGCGACGCGCCTTTCGTGGGGCCGTCGCTCTCTCGGTACGGCGAGCTTCATCGTTGACAAATCCTAGCGCCGGACACCCTGGACCGGTCCATCCGTCGGTTGCGAAGCGAGACGTGTGGAACGGCAATCACCTGTCCGCCGTCGAACCGCGCGGAGGAGATGCTAGACCAGGAAAACCGCCATGAGAATTAACAAAATCGCGACCAAGGCCCCGCCACAGAGCATCACACGGCAAAAGCCGGTCCAAGTGTCCTGTTTGGCCCGAAGCTCCGCGTCGCCTTGTGCTTGGTCGACCATGTCGATCCACCTCCCAAGTCGCGTGCTCGCGCGGAATATAGCAAGGATGTCCGCCGGATCAATGCTTTGCCTCGGCGAAACGGGTTGCGTCGAAGTGACGCCCCCGGGGGGAAATCGCGTTGGCGCTATGGCGCCGCCTTCGGTTGGTGGCCGACGGACTCAGCATACTTCGCCAATTCCGCCTCGCCCATGAACTCACGCTCCCAGCTCATGATCTGGTCGAAGCCGGCGAAGGTGTGGAAATCGCCCATGGGGTGATCGGAGAATCGATCGATGAAGGTCTTCTCCGCCATCGGTCCCTCGTCCCGCAGGGCGACCGCCAGATCGTAGACCGCCTGCATCGTCGCTCTCAGCGTCGCCCCCGGCGCGATGGTGATGGCGATGCCGAGTTCCTGCATCTCCTGCTGGCTGAAGCGCGGTGAAATTCCGGTCTGGTTGTAGAGAATCGGCCCCTCGACCTCGGCGCAGACGCGGCGGACCTCGTCGACGTCGACCGGCCCCTCGACGAAGGCGACGTCGGCGCCGGCGGCGAGATAGGCGTTGGCGCGGCGGATCGCATCGTCGAGCGTGCCGCCGTGGGCGCCGCGCGCATCGGTGCGGGCGATGATGACGAAATCGGGATCGACCTCGCCCCGCGCGAAATCGGCCGCCCTGTACTTGCCGCAGGCCTCCTCGATTCCGATCACCTGACGTCCGGCGACATGGCCGCAGCGCTTGGGCGCCACTTGGTCCTCGATGTGGATCGCCGCGACCCCGGTCTGGGCGTATTCCTTGACCGTGCGGATGACGTTGATGGCGTTGCCGTAGCCGGTGTCCGAATCGGCGATCACCGGCACCGTGGTGGCGTTGGCGATCGCCCGCGCGTTCAGGTGCATCTCGCTCATCGTCGCCAGGCCGACGTCCGGCAGGCCCAAGAGCGAGAGCGAGGTGCCGTAGCCGGACATGTAGATCGCCGGGAAGCCGACCGCGTCTAGAATGCGGGCGCTGAGCGCGTTGTAGCAGCCGGGCACGAACAGGGTCTCGCCGGCGGCCAGCAGCTCGCGAAGGCGGGTCGTCTTGCGCATGGGAGTCTCCCTCGATTGCGCTGGTCAGGTATCCAGCCAGTCGTGGCTTCGGCGATGTTCGGCCTCGAAGGCGTCGAACTCGGGCCCGTAGGTCAGGGTCACGTCGATGTCGTCGAGGCCGTTCACCATCCGGTATTTGTCGAAGGCGTCGATCTCGAAGGCCATCGTGCGTCCGTCCGGGCCGCTCACCGTCTGAGCTTCCAGGTCGAGGGCGATTCTCCTCCCCGGGCGCGCGTGGAGCTGGCGGCGGAGATCGTCGCAGACCGCGCGGGCGAGGCGGACCGGCAGCACGCCGTTCTTCATGCAGTTGTTGTAATGGATGTCGCCGAAACTCGGCGCGATGACCGAGCGGAAGCGGTTGGCGAGCAAAGCGTGTACCGCCGCCTCGCGCGACGAGCCGCAACCCCAGTTGAGGTCGGCGACGACGATCCGCGCCTCGCGAAATTCCGGCCGGTTGTAAATGAAGTCGGCCCGTTCCCCACCCTCGGAATCGAATCGGAGGTCGTGGAACAGCACCCGGTCGTAGTCGGGCGTCTCCGGCTCCAGCCTGAGAAAGCGGGCCGGGATGATCCGGTCGGTATCGCAGTTCGGGATGTCGATCGGCAGCGCCGCCGCCTCGAAGGTGGTGAAGGCCTCCATCTCAGGCCCCTTCGCTCAAGCGGCGAACGTCGGTGAAGCGCCCGGTGACGGCGGCGGCGGCCGCCATCGCCGGGCCGACCAGATGGGTTCGGCTGCCGGGTCCCTGGCGGCCTTGGAAATTGCGGTTGCTGGTGGAGGCCGAACGCTGGCCCGGCGCCACCAAATCGCCGTTCATGGCGACGCACATGGAACAGCCGGGAAGCCGCCACTCGAAACCCGCGTCGGTGAAAATCCGGTCCAGGCCCTCCGCCTCGGCTTGGGCCTTCACCAGGCCGGAGCCGGGGACGACCAGGGTCGGCACCACCGCCTTGCGACCCCGGGCTATGCCTGCGGCGGCGCGAAGATCCTCGATCCGGCTGTTGGTGCAGGAGCCGATGAAGACCCGGTCGACGGCGATCTCCTCGATCCTGGTGCCGGGCGTCAGACCCATGTAGTCGAGCGCCGCCCGCATTGCCTCGCGCCGGTCGGCGTCGCCCGCCTCGGCCGGGTCGGGAATGCGTCCCGTAACCGGCACCGCGTCTTGCGGACTGTTGCCCCACGTCACCATCGGCGCGATGGCGGCCGCGTCCAGCGACACCTCCTCGTCGAAAACCGCGTCCCCGTCGCTTCGAAGGCGGCGCCAATGGGCCACCGCGCGCTCCCATCTCTCGGCCTCGGGCGCGAAGGGCCGGCCGGCGACATAGTCGATCGTCGAATCGTCGGGGGCGACGATGCCGGTGCGCGAGCCGGCCTCGATGGTCATGTTGCAAAGCGTCATCCGGCCCTCGAGAGAGAGCGCGCGGATCGCCGAGCCGGCGTATTCGATCGCGTAACCGACGCCGCCGGCGGCACCGATGACGCGGATGATCTCGATGATCACGTCCTTCGCCACGACGCCCGGGCCGAGCGTGCCCTCGACAGAGATGCGCATGGTCTTGGGGCGGCGCTGCCAGATCGCCTGGGTCGCCATCACGTGCGCCACCTCGGAGGCGCCGATGCCGAAGCTGAGAGTTCCGAGCGCGCCGTGGGTCGAGGTGTGGGAGTCGCCGCAAACGAGGGTGATGCCGGGGAGCGTGATGCCCTGCTCCGGCCCCACGATATGGGCAATCCCCTGCCGTTCGTCGCCCCAGGGGAAGAGCCGGACGCCGAACTCCGCGCAGTTCTCGTCGATCGCCCGCACGATCTCGCGCGCCCGAGGGTCGGCGAGGTCGTCGAGCGCGGCCGAGTGGGTGGGGGTGTAGTGGTCGGGCGTGGCGAAGGTCTGATTGGGCCGCCGCACCCGCCGGCCTTGCTTGCGCAGCGCGCGGAAGGCGGCGAAGGAGCCGTCGTGGCAGAGATGGCGGTCGATATAGAGCAGCGTTTGCCCGTCGTCCCGCGCGACGATCACGTGGTCGTCCCAGATCTTGTCGAATAGCGTCTTGGCCACGGTCCACGTCCTCCCAGATCGCCCCGGCTGGGTCGCCCGAGGTATACGACGGCCTCGCCGAAGTGCCAAACGGGCGCGCGTCGCGCTAGTCTGCCGGGCGGCGAGCCGGCCGAGGCGCAGGTTTATTTCGATCGCTCCGCGTTCCGCGTGGCGACCGCCTCGGCCACCAGGCACAGCAGCTCGTACATCAGGGTGGCGCCGACCAGCGCGGTGTTGCCGCTCGGATCGAAGGGCGGCGCCACCTCCACGACATCGGCGCCGACGAGGTTCAGGCCGCGAAGACCACGCAGCAGCCGTTGCGCCTCGATGGTGGTGATGCCGCCGACCTCGGGCGTGCCGGTACCGGGCGCGTAAACCGGGTCCAGACCGTCGACGTCGAAGGAGATATAGGTCGCCTCCTGGCCGACGACGCGGCGCGCCTCCGCCACCACGGCGTCGACCCCGAGCTCGGTGAACTCCTCCATGAAGATCACCCGCATGCCGGAATCGAGCGAGAAGTCCCAGCCGCTCTCGGTGTTCTGCGCGCCCCGGATGCCGATCTGCACCGTTCGCCTCGGGTCCAGCAGGCCTTCCTCCACGGCCCGGCGAAAGGGCGAGCCGTGATGAAACTTCGAGCCCTGGAATTCGTCCCAGGTGTCGGTATGGGCATCGACATGGACCATGCCCAACGGCCGGGCGTGCGCGATGGCGCGAAAGATCGGCAGCGTGATCGTGTGATCGCCGCCGGCGCTGATCGGCACCGCGCCGGCGCCATGCAGGGTAGCGTAGAAGGCCTCGATTTCGCCCAACGCCGCCTCGATGTCGTAGGCCTGCTGGAACGCCACGTCGCCGACGTCGGCCACCCGGCAGAGCGCGTGGGGATTGATCCGCGTCACGTGGTGATAGGCCCGCATCAGACTCGACATGTTGCGGATCTCACGCGGGCCGTGCCGGGCGCCGGGCCGGTTGGAGGTGCCGCCGTCGAAGGGCACGCCGGCGAGCGCGACGTCGACGTCCCCGGGATCGCTGGCCAGGGGCGCGCGCATGAAGGTGGCGATCTCCGCGTAGCGCGGCGCGAACATGGCCCGCATGTCGCCCGAATCGAGTTCCTCGGACATCGCATCACTCCCCTGTTTCCTCGCTCCCCGGGATCGGTGGATCGTAACATGCGCGCGTCGCGTCGCTGGCGGCGTTCGCAGCCTCTGGCGAGGGCGGGCGAATCGGGCTAAGCGTCATCGATGCTGGTCAACGGCGTCGATCTCGTTCCCAACCCCCAGGGCGGCCTCTATTGGCCCGAAGAGGCCATGCTGGTGGTCGCCGACCTGCATTTCGAGAAGGGCTCCGCCTTTGCCCGCCGGGGAGTGCCGCTGCCGCCCTACGATTCCCGCGCGACGCTGGCGCGCCTGAGCGAAATGATCCGACGCCACGACCCGGCGCGGATCCTCTGCCTCGGCGACAGCTTCCACGATTCCGGCGCGCCGGGGCGGCTCGGCGAGGTGGAGATCGCGAGCCTCGAGGCCTTGGCGGCGGGGCGGGCGTGGCTCTGGATCGCGGGTAACCACGATCCGGCGCCGCCCGCATGGCTGCCGGGCGAGGTCCACCAAGAAGTGGCGATCGGCCGGCTCCGCTTCCGCCACGAGCCCTCGCTCGACGCAGACCCGGGGGAGGTCGCCGGTCACCTCCACCCGAAGGCGGCGATCCGCTTGCGCGGACGCCGCCTGGTCAGACGCTGCTTCGCGACCGACGGCCAGCGCCTGGTGCTGCCCGCGCTCGGCGCCTACGCCGGCGGCCTCGACGTCTTGGACCCGGCCTTTCGGCCGCTCTTTCCCGAGGGTTTTCAGGCCTTGCTACTGGGTCGCGATCGCATTCACGTCGTCGCCGCGCATCGCCTCTCGCCGATCGCGGCGCGAGTCAGCGACGCGATGCCAGGAGGCGCCTGAGGACCGCCGTGATGCCCTTGTCGAAGGTGAAGAACTTGTGGCAGGCGAAGGAATAGAAGGCGACCAGGGCGATGGCGACGAAATGACCACTGGCCTCGCCGTTGGCCAGAACGGGCCCCAGCATGGGGACCTCCGCCGCCGCGGCCGCCAGCAGGGGCATGACAGCGGTCCTGAGACCCGCCGCGATGACCACGGTCAACAGGAGGCCGCCCATGGAGACGATGATGAAGGTGCGGATCTCCTGGTGGGTGCGACGTCCCGAGCGGGAAAAGGTGAAGGCGCGGTTCAACAGGTAGCTGACCGCCATGCCGGCGAGAAAGCCGATGGTGACGGCGGATTTGTAGGAAACCGGGCCGTCCCATCCGGCGACGTCGTAGAGCAACACTCCGACGCCGAAATTGGTCGCCGCGGCGAGCCCGGAAAAGATCAGATAGCGCAGGAACTGAGTGCGACCATAGACCGCGAGGATCCGCCCGAGGATGCCGGGGGCGACAATCTCTGGGTTCGGGTCCGCGCTCATTCCCCGCCGTCCAGGGAGGCGGTCGAAACGCCTGGAACCGGCGGTCCCGACATCGCCCTCTAAAAGGTCCGCGCCGCGATCAGCTCGTCCGGCATCTCCGCCTGGCGCAGAAATTGCGCCAAAACATGCATGATCGATTGATGCAGGTCTTCCGTGACGCCGTAGTTGTCGCTCTCGCAGTGGAGCGCGACGTCGGCGAGCGCCTTCGTGCGGCCGCCGGCGAAGCCGGCGAACGCGATGGTGACCAGACCGTGGTCCTTGGCCCAGCGGACGGCGCGCACGACATTCTCGGAATCACCCGAGGAGGAGATGGTAATCAACACGTCGCCCGGTTCGGCCAGCGCGCCGAGCTGGCGGACGAAGACCTCGTCGTATTCGATGTCGTTGGCGAGTGCCGTCAGCAGCTCGACATTGCTCGAGAGGCTGACGACGCGCGGCCGGAGCCGCGTGTCCGTCGCCGTGCCCTTGACGTGATCGCAGACCAGATGATTGGCGATCGATGCCGAGCCCCCGTTGCCACAACAGAAGATCCAACGACGCGCGCGGTAGGCGGCGAGCAAAAGCGAGGCCGCCTGGGCCAGGGCGTCCGCGTCGAGGGAGGCGCTGGCTCGGCGATAGCCCTCGACATAGTCGCGGAAAAATTCGTCGACCCCGGCATAGGGTCGATCGGGAAACGACACCTGCGTCACCTCCCCACCGGCTCGGGCACGCGCGACGCTCGCTCGCCACGCGGCGACAATGATAGCACAAATAGCGTGCCTGGCGCGGGCCGGCAGCGATGTCGTGGCCGCGCGGTGCCGCGGGTGCGGATGATGCCTTAGTCCTGGACCACCAGGTTTTCCGCCGAGGTGCGACCGTCGTGTCCGGGCACCAGGTCGAATTGGATTTTCTGACCCTCGCGCAGGCCGGCGAGGCCCGCTCGCTGCACCGCCGAGATATGCACGAAGGCATCATTCGAGCCGTCATCCGGCTGGATGAAGCCGAAACCCTTCGTGGCGTTGAACCATTTGACCGTACCGTTGGCCATGTCTCGTCCCCTTGTCGTCATCTCGAAAGTCGCGCCAGCGGGACCGGACGCGGCCATCCCCCGGGTAGTCCTTCGGCAACAGGGCAAGACTAGCCACAGCGATGGCTTTGGCGCAAGCAGCGGCGCCGTCGGTCGCGTCGAGGTCGCGGGCGATTTTACTGATCGTCATGGCCCCACGCCTCTTGCGTGCTGGCCGGGATTGCGGCTTGCTTCGGGCGCTACCATCGCCTCGTCGAGGGGAGGCGGCGAAGGATGTCGACAGGCCTGGTTCGCGTCATCCCGGCCCTGCTGGCGCTGCTGTTGAGCGGCGGCGTCCAGGGCGAGCCGTGGCGCTCCCGCGAGATCGCGGTGAGCGGGGGGATCGAGGCCCTGGTTCGTCACGGACGCGCGGTCCTGGTACGGACGCGGATGCCCGGGGCGGGCGGCACGCGCTACCAGAAGGTCCATCGGGGACCAAAAGGTCTGCTGCTGGAAGCCCTGGTCGATTTCGACATCGCCTCGCCCGAGTGGCGCGAGGACATGCTGGCGGACGGCGAGGTGCGCTTCGGCCGCGCCGGCATCGTCGAGGCCTGGCTCGCCGGACCCACCCGTCGCTACGATCACGCGGTGCTGGGCGACGACATCGAGGCCTCGGCGGTGGTGGCGATCGACGATCTGAGGCGCCGTCATCGCTTTGCGCTTCCGGCGGACAAGGTGTTCGAGGACCGCCTCGCCCGGGTGGTCGACATGGACGGCGACGGGCAGAACGAAATCGTCGTCGTCCGCTCCGATCTCGACCTCGGCGCCGCCCTCGTGGTCCTCGGCCTGGTCGACGGCGAACTGCGCCTGCTGGCCGAGACGCCACCGATCGGGCTTGCCCATCGCTGGCTCAACCCGGCGGGCTTCGGCGATTTCGACGGCGACGGCCGGCGCGAGGTGGCGATCGTCGTCACCCCGCACATCGGGGGGAGCTTGCAAATTTACGAGTTCACCCGCGCCGGCATGCGCCGAGAGGGCTCGGCGCCGGGCTTCTCCAACCACGTCATGGGAAGCCGGGAACTCGGCCTCTCCGCCGTGCTCGACGCGGACGGGGACGGGATCGACGATCTGGCGCTGCCGAGCGCCGATCGACGGGCGATCCGCATCGTCGGCTTTTCCGGGGGAAACTTTCGCGAGATCGCCCGCGTGGCGCACGAATCACGCATCGTCACCGCCGTGCGAACCGTCGACTTCGACGCCGACGGCCGGCTGGAATTGGTGTACGGCCTGGCCGACGACCGCCTGGTTTGGACCGCTCCGGGCGCGGCGGCGAACACCAAGAATTGAACTCCGCGTTGCCGACGCGTCGGCCGACACGGATTATCATGGCGAACTTCGATCCGGGACCCGGCGCCCACGCCGGAGCGCGAGGAAATGGCAACCGAAAGTCGCTTTGACGCCGGGTGCAAAATCGCGCTATTCAGCGTTCTGGATATTGGGGCCGGCCGGGGGCCGGCGCCGTCTTCGCGTCTTTTGGGCTGAGATGGATCGCGTGGCCATGAGGGCGAGCAGCACCGTTGAACAGTTGCCGTCGGACGGCGCCAAGCGCCGATCGCTGGAATCGGTCGTTATCCGCTTCGCCGGAGATTCGGGCGACGGGGTGCAATTGACCGGCAGCCAGTTCACCCAAGCGACGGCTCTGGCCGGCAACGATCTGGCCACCTTCCCCGACTTTCCGGCGGAAATCCGCGCGCCGATCGGCACCACTTACGGCGTCTCCGCCTTCCAGATCAATTTCGGCGCCCGCAAGATCATGACGGCGGGCGACCAGCCGGACGTGCTGGTGGCGCTGAACCCGGCCGCGCTCATGGTCAACCTCGGCGACCTGAAGAAGGGCGGCATGGTGATCATCGATGCCGGCGCGGTCAACGACCGCAACCTGCGCAAGGCCGGATTCAGGACCAATCCGCTGGAGGACGACAGCCTCGATGATTTCGTCGTCTTCCCGATCGACGTCTCCAAGATGACGCTCGCGGCGGTCAAGCACATCGGCCTCAGCCAGAAGGACGCGCTGCGCTGCAAGAACCTCTGGACCCTCGGGCTGGTCTATTGGCTCTATGACCGGGAGCGCGCGCCGACCGTCGAATGGCTCGAGGCCAAATTCGCCAAGCGGCCGGAGATCGCGAAAGCCAACATCGCGGCCCTCAACGCCGGCCACGCCTATGCCGAGACGGCGGAGCTGCCGAGCGGACTCATCGGCTATGCGGTCGAGGCGGCCGAGATCCCGCCCGGCCTCTATCGCACCGTCACCGGCGCCGAGGCGTTGGCCTGGGGCCTGGCCGCGGGTAGCCAGCTCGCCTCGATCAAGATGGTGTTCGCCTCCTATCCGATCACGCCGGCCTCGAACCTGCTGCATGTGCTCGCCAACATGAAGCATTTCGACATCATGACCTTCCAGGCGGAGGACGAGATGGCCGCCGTCTGCGCCGCGATCGGCGCCTCCTACGCGGGCTCGATCGGCGTGACCTCGAGTTCCGGTCCCGGTATCGCCCTCAAGGGGGAGGCGATCGGCCTCGCGATCAGCACCGAGCTGCCGTTGGTGGTGGTCAATTCACAACGCGCCGGCCCCTCGACGGGCATGCCGACCAAGACCGAGCAGTCGGACCTGCATCAGGCCGTGTTCGGTCGCAACGCCGACTCGCCGGCGATCGTCATCGCCGCCCGCTCGCCTACCGACGCCTTCGAATGCGGTATCGAGGCGATCCGTCTCGCCACCAAGTTCATGTCGCCGGTGATCCTGCTGAGCGACGGCTACATCGCCAACGCGGCGGAGCCCTGGCGCATCCCGGACATGGCCGACTACCCGCCCTTCCCCGTGGTCTTCCACGAGGAGGCCGAAGACTTCCACCCCTTCCAGCGGGTGCCGGAGACCGGGGCCCGGGTCTGGGCGGTGCCGGGCACGCCCGGCCTGGAGCATCGCATCGGCGGCATCGAGAAGGATTTCGCCTCGGGCCATATCAGCTATGACCCCGAAAACCACGCGACGATGACCGCCGTGCGCGCCGAGAAGATACTGGGGGTCGCGAACGACGTGCCGGAACAGGCCGTCGACCAGGGCGAGCCCGGCGGCAAAATTGCCATCGTCGGCTGGGGCTCGACCTATGGGCCGATCAGCCGCGCGATCAACAACCTGCGCCAGGAAAGCGTCGACGTCAGCCACATTCATCTGCGCCATATCTGGCCGCTGCCGCGCAATCTGGGCGAGCTGCTGGCCGGCTACGACAAGGTCCTGTTGCCCGAGATGAATCGGGGCCAGCTCTTGACGCTGCTCCGCTCGGAATATCTGATCCCGGCCGAAGGCCTGAACAAGGTCACCGGCCAGCCCTTCAAGATCGCCGAAATCATGACCGCGATCCTTGCCCTGAACGAGGCCTGAGATGAACGTCCCGACGACGATCGAGAAGCTCACGGCGAAGGACTTCGCGACCGACCAGGAAGTGCGTTGGTGCCCCGGCTGCGGCGACTACGCCATCCTGAAGGGCGTGCAGCGCACGCTGGCCGAGATCGGCGCGCGGCCGGAGAATACGGTGTTCGTCTCCGGCATCGGTTGTGCCGCGCGCTTTCCCTATTACATGGCGACCTACGGCTTCCACACCATTCACGGCCGGGCGCCGGCGATCGCCACCGGTATCAAGCTCGCCAATCCCGCGCTCGACGTCTGGATCGTCACCGGCGACGGCGACGGCCTCTCGATCGGCGGCAATCATCTGCTGCACATCCTCAGGCGCAACCTCGACGTGCAGATCCTGCTCTTCAACAACGAGATCTATGGCCTGACCAAGGGGCAGTATTCGCCGACCTCGCGTCTCGGCACCCGGTCGCCCTCGACGCCCAGGGGCTCGGTCGACCTGCCGGTCTCGCCCGTGCTCTTCGCGCTCGGCTCCGGCGCCACCTTCGTCGCCCGTTCGGTCGACACGCAACAGAAGCAGATGCCCGGCATTCTGAAGGCCGCGCATGCCCATAAGGGCGCGGCTTTCGTCGAGCTGTTCCAGAACTGCATCGTATACAACGACGAGGTCTTCGACTATTTCACCGATCGCTCGGTGGCCGCAGACCAACAGATCGAGGCGGTGCACGGCGAGCCGCTGATCTTCGGCAAAGAGCGCGACAAGGGCCTGCGCCTGGCGTCGGGCGGGATGGCGTTGGAGGTGATGGGGCTGGGCGAGGACGGCGGGGCTGGGGACGACGTCCTGGTCCACGACGCGGGCAACCGCATCCTCGCCACCATGCTCGCCGAGATGGAGCCGCCGGACCTGCCGGTGGCGATGGGGGTGCTCTACCAGGCCGAGGCAGAACCCTACGAACGCTCGGTGGTCGATCAGATCGAGGCGGCGAAGGCGGCCTCGACCAAGCCCGATCTCAACGCGCTGTTGCGCTCGGGCTCCACCTGGACGGTTTGACGCGAGGCCACTCTCGTCCGGCGTGATTCTGTCGGCGGCGCGGTTCTCGACGCCTCCCGGAACCGCCGCTCGTTCCGGGCGGGCGCGGCATGGGCCTTTGGGGGAGTGCCAGGTGGGGATCTCGGTTGCCATCGTGGGATCGGGACCGAGCGGGTTCTATACCGCCGATGCCCTGCTGAAGTCGGACGTCGCGTTCGACGTCGACATCATCGAGCGGCTGCCGGCGCCGCACGGCTTGATCCGCTACGGCGTCGCGCCCGATCATCAGACCACCAAGAACGTCTCCCGCGCCTTCGACAAGACCGCCGGCGACTCAGGCGTCCGCTATTGGGGCAACGTCGAGGTCGGCCGCGACGTCTCGCTCGATCGGTTGCGCCAACTCTACGACGCCGTGGTGCTCGCCATCGGCTCGCCCTTCGACCGCAAGCTCGACATTCCCGGCGAGGACAAGATAGGCGTGTTCGGCTCGGCCGAGTTCGTCGGCTGGTACAACGCACATCCCGACTTCCGCGACCTCGACCCCGACCTCGAGATCGGCGCCGCGGCGGTGATCGGCGTCGGCAACGTCGCCATCGACATCGCCCGGGTCCTGGTGAAGACGCGGCAAGAGATGGCCAAGTCCGACATTCCCGATTACGCGCTCGATCCGATCCAGGCGGCGCCGATTACCGACGTCTACATGTTCGGCAGGCGCGGCGCGCTCGACGCCAAGTTCACCAACGTCGAGTTGCGCGAGATGGGCCATCTCGAAAACTGCCATCCCGTGGTCGATCCGGCCCAGCTTCCCGACGCGGTCGGCGACATGGAGAGCTCCCGCGATCGCCGCCTGAAGGAACGCAACCTCGCCACGCTCCGCGAGTTCACCACCCTCGATCCCACCGGCAAGGCGAAGCGGTGCCACTTCGCCTTCCTCGCCTCGCCCGTGGAGATCCTGGGCGGCGAGCGGGTCGAGGGCCTGCGGATGGAACGCAACAAGGTCGAGGACGGCCGCGCCGTCGGCACGGGCGAAACCTTCGAGATCGAGTGCGGCTTGGTCGCCGCCGCCATCGGCTACCGGGGCGAGCCGCTGGAAGACATCCCTTTCGATGCGTGGAGCGGCATCGTCGTCAACGACGAGGGTCGGGTGGCGGACGGCCTCTATGCCGTCGGCTGGATCAAGCGGGGGCCGACCGGCGTCATCGGCACCAACAAGGCCGACGGGCGCGGCGCCGTCGAGCAGATCGTCGAGGACATCGCCGAGGGCCGCAAGCCGGGCCGCGCGGCGCTCGAGGCGGAGCTTCGCGCCGGCGGCGCCCGCTGGCTCGATTACGCCGATTGGCGCCGAATCCAGGCAGTGGAGGAGGCGGCCGCGCTCGCCCCGGCACCGCGGCGCAAGCTGGTGACGATCGAGGAAATGCTCGCCGTTCTCGGCGAGTGAACGGCCGCGCGCCGCACCCCGCCGGCCGTAAACAAAGTCTTAACCGCTTTCGTGCTTGTCTCTCCCGACTTGCGTCGTGCCGAGGTGCCCATGGCGACCTACGACCTGGAGCGTTTCTCCTTCCTCGTGGTGGAGGACGGCATCTATCTCCGATCGCTGCTGATCCAGTCGCTGAAGGCGCTGGGTATCGGCAATGTTCGCGCCGCCGATCATGGCGGCGAGGCGATCGACCTGCTCCGCATGATGAAGAAGGATCCGATGCGCGCGGGCATCATGAACATCGACGTCGTCATATCGAACTGGCAGATGTCGCCCGTCGACGGGTTGATGCTGTTGCGCATGATGAAGAAGGATCCGATGCGCGCGGGCATCATGAACATCGACGTCGTCATATCGAACTGGCAGATGTCGCCCGTCGACGGGTTGATGCTGTTGCGCTGGGTCCGGCGGCACAAAGACTCGCCCGACCATTTCATCCCCTTCATCATGATCACCGGCCATGCCGAGCCGAGCAAGGTGGCGGAGGCACGCGACCTGGGCATGACCGAGATGATCGGCAAACCCTTCTCCGTCAACTCGGTCACGGAGCGGGTGCTGCAGCTCATCGACCGACCCCGCCAGTTCCTCCACACCAGCGAATACTTCGGCCCCGACCGTCGCCGCCGCCACGATGAGCGCTACAAGGGCAACGAGCGTCGCGTGATGCCGGAGGAAGATATCGAGATCGTCCATGTCGGCCGAACCTAGCTCCGACACGCCCGCCGCCCAGAAGCGGAAGCCCAAGGTCCGCATCTACCGGCTGCCCAATCGGTTGCGCCGGAAGGCCGCCCCGGGTGGTGGCAAAGGTCCGGGCGAATTGTCGCTCGACGTCCTCAAAGCGGCCGAGGCCGAGTTCGAGAAGATGGCGGAGGACTATCCGGACTGGGTTCAGGGCCATATTCGCAAGCTCTACGACCACCACGGCCGCTGCGTCGACAGTCCCAAATCTCGCCGTCAGCACTTCAAGGACCTGAACGAGCTGGCGCACGACCTCAAGGGCCAGGGCGGCACCTTCGGCTACCCGTTGATCAGCGATTTCGGCGAATCGTTGTTCGACTGCACGCGATCGCGCGATGATTATCTCGATGCTCACGTGGAGATCGTGAAGGCGCACGTCGATGCGATGAACGCCGTCGTCAAGGGACGGATCAATGGCGACGGGGGCGAGGTCGGCACCGAGCTCAAGGCCATGCTCGCCCGGGCCATCGAGAAATACAGCGTCATCGAATAATTCATCCCCCGCCCGTGTAAGAGCAGGTTCCGACCAAATAGCGCCGTTTGATGGCGGCAAATCGGCCTCTGGGGCAGGCGCGCCGCGCCGCGCGATGCGGGCCATCGGGCAAGCGGCGCAACGCACCCCAGAGGCCGATTTGCCCCACCGAAGGCCGGGTTCTTTTGGGCTGTGGCGGCGTTGCGCTTGCTCACCGATGTCCCACATCGCCGTCGCAAGCGCGCCTTGCCACGGCCCAAAATAATCCCGGTCAAACGGTGCTATTTGGTCGGAACCTGCTCTAAGATCGCCACGCCGCGCCGGGGTTTCCGGCGCGACGCGAGGGCGGGTGAATGGAAATCGACGAGGCCGACGTCCTGCTGGTCGTCGACGTGCAGAACGACTTCTGCCCCGGCGGCGCGCTGGCGGTGCCGGACGGCGAGCGGGTGGTGCCGGTCGTCAATCGGCTGATGGGCCGTTTTCCGAACGCGATCCTGACCCAGGATTGGCACCCCAGCGGCCATCACTCCTTCGCCTCCTCGCATGTCGGCAAGGCGCCCTTCGACGTCATCGAGGCGAGCTACGGGACCCAAGTGCTGTGGCCGGACCATTGCGTGCAGGAGACGCCGGGCGCCGAATTTCATGCCGATTTGGCGACCGGCCGGGCCCAGATGGTGGTGCGCAAGGGCTTTCGCGCTGGCATCGATTCCTATTCCGCCTTCAAGGAGAACGACCAGAAGACCACGACCGGGCTTGCCGGCTGTCTTCGCGAGCGGGGCATTCGGCGAGTCTTCGCCTGCGGCCTGGCAACCGACTTCTGCGTCAAGTGGAGCGCGCTCGATGCCAAGGCGGCGGGCTTCGAGGTGATGGTGATCGAGGCGGCGAGCCGGGGAATCGATCTCGACGGCTCGCTCCAGGCGGCGCGGGAGGAGCTGGCGGCGGCGGGCGTCGCCCTCCTCGAGGATATCGCTTGAGGATAAGCCGAAGGCGTCGAGCTTGACCATCCTGATCTCGGGCGGCGGTATCGGTGGCCTGACGCTGGCGCTGCAACTGCATCGGCTCGGGGTCGCCTGTCGGGTCTTCGAGGCGGCCTCGCGCGTCGCTCCCCTCGGCGTCGGCATCAACCTGCTGCCGCACGCGATGCGCGAGCTCAGCCGTCTCGGGCTCGAGGCGAGGATAGCCGCCGAAGCGATCGAGACCCGCGAGGTCGCCTTCTACAACAAGTACGGCCAGTTCATATTCGCCGAGCCGCGTGGCCGCTTCGCCGGTTACGACTGGCCGCAATACTCGATTCACCGGGGCCGTCTGCATCAGTTGTTGCTGGCGGCGGTGGCCGAACGACTTGGCGAGGGCGCCGTCGTCACCGGCCATCGCCTGGTCGCCGCGCGCGAAGAGGGGAGCGAGGTCGTCGCCGAATTCGTCGACGGCGAAACCGGCGAAGCCCTGCCGGCGGCGCGCGGCGGTGCGCTGGTCGGGGCCGACGGCATCCGTTCCGCCGTTCGCGCCGGGCTCTATCCCAGGGACGATCCGCTGCTCTATTCCGGCATCACGATGTGGCGGGGCGTCACCCGTTGGCCGGCCTATCTGACCGGCGCCAGCATGGTCTATGTCGGCTGGATCGCCACCGGCAAGGTCATCGTCTATCCGATCCTGGACGATATCGACGCGGCGGGGCGCCAGTTGGTCAACTGGCTCTGCGAATTCAACGTGGCCCCGCGCGAGGCCAGCGGCGACTGGAGCCGCGAGGGCAAGCTCGAGGATTTCTTCTGGGCCTGCCGGGAGATGGCTTTCGAGTGGCTCGATATCCCAAGCCTGGTGAGGGCGGCGGATTTCGTTCTGGAATATCCCATGGTCGACAAGGACCCGTTGGCGCGCTGGAGCTTCGGGCGACGCACGCTGCTGGGCGACGCGGCGCACCCGATGTATCCCCGCGGCTCCAACGGCGCCGGCCAGGCGATCTTGGATGCCCGCGCGCTCGCCCGGCATCTGGCCCGCGAGAGCGACCCGGTCGCCGCCTTTCGCGGCTACGAGGCGGAGCGTCTGGAGACGACGGCCCGGGTGGTCCGGGCGAACCGCGCCAACCCGCCCGACGCGATCTTGCGCGAGGTCCATGAGCGGACCGGCGACAAGCCCTTCCGCGACATCGCCGACGTCATCTCCCGAGACGAGCTGGTCGCGCTCTCCGAGGGCTACAAGGCCATCGCCGGCTTCGACCGCGAAAGCCTCGCCCGGCCTTCGGGGTAGTCAGGCCACGCGGTTCAGGGCCAGGTCGAAGAGGTCGAAATTGCGCGGCGAGGCGACCTCGGCTCCGGGCCTGACGGCGCGGTTCACGATCAGCGGCACCGTCTCCTCGGTGATGCCGCCGTGCGAGCGCAAGGGCGCGTCGAGACCTGTGAGATCGTGTCGCGCCTCCGAGGTGCCGAGCACCACCTCGCGCTCCGAGACCACCACCACGTCACCGATCCGATCCGCCGGCAATTCGAAGCGCGCCGCCGCGTCCACCCCCGTGAGCGCCAGCTGCACGCCCTCGAGCCCCGCGAGACGACCGGCGAGCGCGGCCGCCTCGCCCTCGGCCTCGAGATAGACCGTGGCGAAGGAGCCCAGCGCGCCGTGGTGGGCCACGTAGGGATCGGTGATCGGCAGGATCACGCGCGCCACGCCCTCGCCGAGCCAGCCGTCCAGCAGATCCTGCAGATAGATCACGTTCGGCCGCCCGTCGGCGCCGTGCTTGGCGTTCATGCCATGGTCGGCGGTGATCGCGATGGTCGCCCCCATCCCATCTAGGACGCCCAGATAGCGGTCCATCATGGCGTAGAAGGCGTCCGCCTGCGGCGTTCCGGGCGCGTGCTTGTGCTGCACATAGTCGGTGGTCGAGAGGTACATGACGTCGGGGCGCAGGCTCTCCATCAGGTGGACGCCGGTGGCGAAGACAAATTCGGAGAGGGCAGAGCTGTAGACCGAGGGCAGCGGCAGGCCGACCTTGGCCAGCACGTCGCCGATGCCGTTCACCTGCGGGCTCGCCCGGTCCGCGTGCTCGGCCGAGAGGCAGATGGCGCCGCCGGGGCCGATTCCCAGGCCGTGGCCCAGCAGGCCGCGCAGCTTGTCCTTCGCCGTCACCGCCGCGACCCGGGCGCCGGCCTCGGCGAAGGCGGCGAGGATCGTGCCGCAGCGCAACAAGGCGGGGTCGTTCATCATCACCTCCTCGCCGGTTTCGGGGTCGAGGAAATAATTGCCGGCGATGCCGTGCACGGCGGGTGGCGCGCCGGTGACGATCGAGAGGTTGTTCGGGTTGGTGAAGCTCGGCACCACCGAGCGGGCCAGAAGATCGGTGCCCTCGGCCCGCGCGCGGGCCACGAAGGGCATGTGCCCGCCCTCGATCGAGCGGTCGAGATAGTCCGGCTCGCAGCCGTCGACGCAGACCGCCACCAGGGGGCGGGCCGGCCAAGCGTAGTCGCGCCCGTTGACCGCGACGGAGTCTGGCGTGGTCATCGTTCCAAGTCCTCTCGTCCCGTGGCCCGGGCGGCCAAGATAGCGCCCGCGCCGGGGCCCGTCCATTTCTTGCGGTGGGGCGCCGAAGCTTCGTGACCGCCATGAGGGGGGCGAAATCCGTTTCGCAAAAAATACATATCGGGGCGGGTTCGGTGCGCCTTCGATCGAAATTTATGAGTTTTATCAATAGTTTACGGATTAAGCCCTGCCGGCCTGGTCCGAGGGCGTATTGATTATGTCAAATACAGGCGCTTACGACATGCCCTCCCGCGGCGTGGCTGCCCCGGTCGTGTAATGGCGGGGTATGGATGGTGGCATGGTTCGGGATCGGGCCAAAAATGCAATATTCAAGACTTGATCCCAAGTTCTCGGCATTTTGGCCACGTGAATTAGCGTGCACACAGAGCCGTCTACATATACGATTCAGATTCGGCGGTTAGCCGTGCCGAGCAACCCAAGGAGGAGATACTCACATGGCCGCTCGCAAGGCAGTTCTCAAGTCAGCCCCACCGCGCCCGGAGCTAGACCAACTGGTGGCCGCATCGCTGGCAGCGGGCGTGACAGAAGACCAACTTCAGGAGCAACGAGTCAGTTTTACATACGGTAATGCGCCGGATGGCTCAAGGATCACCAAAGACTCCGCGCGAAGAGCCGCGACAAGCGTCCGAGTGACTTAGACCGAATCGCAGCAAGTAATATGGAGAGAAGCTTGATGCATAGTCAGGCTTCTTTTTGAGCCATGCTAGTGCTCGAAGAAGAAAACCAAGAACTATTCGATAGGATTCAAGAGAAGAATCTTGCTCGACAATTTGATCTTCTAACCAATTGTATCGAAATTGGACTTAGCCAAGGCGCCAGGGTCTTCGACAAGTACATACTATGGGATCTGAACCACGTCGCGGTCGCGAATATTTCGCAGTTTGGCGGCAGATTCCGGGAAGAACCGATTTATGTAGGAGATCACAAGCCGCCACACTTTCGGGATGTCTCCGAACTCATGGACCAATTTATATCCACGATTCATGAGAACTGGTACAACTGGACATTTACAGAATTGGCGGCCTATGGACTGTGGCGTCTCAACTGGATACATCCGTTCATCGAAGGGAACGGCAGAACAGCAAGGGCGGCTTGTTACTACCTCCTTTGCACCCGATCAGGCGGCCTCCTCGGCGGCCGCAAAATCGTCCCCGAAAGGATTAGCGACGATCGTACGGCGTACTATGATGCGCTAAAGGCTGCTGATAAAGCATGGGAGCAGGGCCATCTGAATTTCTCGGTAATGGAAGAATACCTCGCTGCATTGGTTCAGGCTCAGATTCAGGATGATGGGTTGCCACCTGGTGGAAACTGAACCTGGGCCTGCGTCCGATCTATCAACCCCCGTCAATTTCAAACTGCGACACTACCCTCGGTCGGGGATCGTTGACAGGCGCTTCGGCCCGGGCGATCCCTCCACCATGGTGAAGTCAGGTCTTGTATCTTGCCCTCGACCTGCCGATCATCGCGTCATGTCGAGACCGCTCCGCATCGAGTTTTCGGGCGCGCTCCATCATGTGACCAGCCGCGGCAACGCGCGCGCCGACATCGTCGAGGATGACGCCGAGCGGCGAATCTTCATCGACGCGCTCTCTGCGGCGGTCGAGCGGTTCGGCTCGCTCCGCCACATGAGCTAATTCAACTTTCAAGACCCTAGCCGAGCCGCAGGCACCGGCTCACCCGTCGCCGCCGGGCGCCTCCGGGCGCTCCATCAGCGCGAGCCCTTCCAGGGCCAAGCCATAGCCCAGGAGTTCCTGCATGCGCCGACGCAAATATTCCGTGAACAGCAGCCGTGTGTAGCGCAACAGAAGCGTCGGTCGAGCGGCCAGCTCCTCGGCCAGCGTCCAGGCGCGCGCCAGCACCTCGTCCGGCGGCAGCACCTCGGCCACCAGGCCGAGCCTCTCGGCCTCGCCCGCGTCCAGGGTCTGTCCGGTCAGCAGGAAATAGCGCCCGCGGTTCATCCCCAAGAGCAGGGGATAGACGATGTGCACGCCGTCGCCCGGCACCAGGCCATTGGCGAAATGGGCGGAGTCCTGAAAGGCGGCCGTGTCGGCGGCGAGCACGATGTCGGACAAGAGCGGGATCTCGGAATGGCGCCACGCCGGGCCGTTGACCGCCGCGATCACCGGCACCTCGATGTCGAGCAGGTTCATCAGCAGGGCGCGACCGTCGCGGTGGATGTGGTCGAAACTCGCGGCGGTGATGTCCGGGCCGATGGCGGAGGCTCCCGGCACGGGCCTGGGGCCGGAGAACTCCTCGCCGGTGCCGGTGAGGATCACCACGCGGTTCGCCCGATCCCGCGCGACATCGGCGAAGGCGTCGGGCAATTCGCCGTGCGGGCCCAGGCCCCAGCGCAGGGAACCGCCGTCGGTGTGCAGCGTCATCTGCAGAATGCCGTCCCGGCGTTCCATTCGCACGCATGCGTATTTGTCGGCGTAGCTCTCGAAGCGGCTCATCCTCGTCTCCCGCTCGCACCTTCGTCCCGGGGGGGATGGTAAACTGTTTTCCCCTCGCCGTCGTTCTCGGCTCGCCCGAGCGAATTCCGCGGTCCGACCCTTGGCGCGATTGCCCCCGGTCCCTTTGTTGCGGGCGCTCGGCGCTTCGCGCATAGTCCGCCCGGTCCGAAGGGGAGAAATCGGCCATGTACTTCGACAGCCAGCTTCGCGACCGCGAGCTTCTGGCGATGGGCGCGGAGGCCAAGCGGCACGAGGACATGGGCTTCGATTGCGCCTGGACTTTCGAGGCGGCGCACAATCCGTTCTATCCCCTGGTGCTGGCGGCGGCGGCGACGCAGCGGATCCAGCTCGGCACCAACATCGCCGTCGCCTTCGCCCGCAGCCCCTTCGCCACCGCGCAGGCCGCGTGGGACTTGCAAGGGGCGAGCGGCGGGCGCTTTCACCTCGGCCTCGGGACCCAAGTGCGGGCGCATGTGGAGCGGCGCTTCTCCATGCCCTTCGAGCATCCGGCCCGCCGCCTGGTCGATTACACCCGCTGCATGAAGGCGATCTGGAACAGCTTCCAGAACGACGCCGAGCCCGACTATCAAGGCGAGTTCTACCGCTTCCACCTGATCAACGCCTTCTTCAACCCAGGCCCGATCGAGCAACCCGAGATCCCGGTCTATTTCGCCGGCGTCAATCCCCGGATGTGCCGCGCGGCGGGCGAGGCGGCGGAGGGCTTCCACGTCCATCCCATGCATTCGCCGAGCTATGTCGAGGCGATCGTCCGCCCCTCGATAGCCGAGGGCGCGAGGGCGGCCGGGCGGCGGAGCGAGGATGTCGGCTTGCATGCCTCGGTCTTCTGGATCCACGGCGAGACGGAGGAGGAGCGCTCGGCCTCCGAGGCCTCGGTCCGCGAGCAGGTCGCCTTCTACGCCTCGACTCCCAACTATCGCGCGCTGTTGGAACACCACGGCTTCGATTCCTTGGGCCGGGAATTGAGCCAGCTCATGCGCCAGGGCGATTTTCAGACGATGTTCCGCAAACTGCCCGACGTGCTGCTGAACGAGGTCGCCGTCGCCGCCCCGCCGAGCCAGATCGGCGAAGTCCTGCGGCAGCGCTACGAGGGGCTGATCGAGCGCGTCTCGCTCTATTTCCCGATTCCCCCCGCCGACGGCATCGAGTCCTGGCGCGACGTGGTAACGGCCTTCCACGAGGCGGTCCCGGGGGCGGGCGAAGCGGAGGAGGAGACCAGCCCATGTGCGGCATCGTCGGCCTCTATCTGAAGGACCCCTCGTGGCGGCCCCGGCTCGGCGTCCATCTCGGCGCCATGCTGATCGAGCTGTCGGAGCGCGGGCCGGACAGCGCCGGTATCGCCGTCTACCGCGATCCCGTCGGGCCGGGGATGGTCAAGCTGACACTCTTCCATGGCGATCCGGCGTTCGATTGGGCGGGGCTGGAAGCGGCCCTGGCGAAGCGCTTCGGCGAGGCCGGTCCGGCGAAGCCGCTCGACAAGCACTGCGTGATCGCGATCCGCGCCGAGGCGGGGGAGGCGCGCGCCTGGCTCGCCGAGGCGAGGCCCGAGGTCCGTATCGTCAGCAGTGGCGATACCATCGAGATCTACAAGGAAAAGGGCTTGCCGCGCGAGGTCGCGGCCCGCTTCGAGCTCGACCGCTTCGAGGGCAGCCACGCCCTCGGCCACACCAGGATGGCGACCGAAAGCGCGGTCACCACCGCGCATTCCCATCCCTTCTCGACCGGCGAGGACCTCTGCCTGGTGCACAACGGCTCGCTCTCCAACCACAACCGGCTCCGCCGGCACCTCGAGCGTCGCGGCATCGACTTCGAAACCGACAACGATTCCGAGGTCGCGGCCGGCTACTTCGCCCACCGCCTGGCCGAGGGCGCGAGCCTGGGCGAGGCGGTGGAGGCGGGCTTGCGCGATCTCGACGGCTTCTTCACCTTCGCCATCGGCACCCGGGACGGCTTCGCCGTGGTGCGCGATGGCGTCGCCTGCAAACCGGCAGTGCTGGCGGAAACCGACGAATGGGTCGCCATGGCCTCCGAGTTTCGCGCCATCGCGCGGCTCCCCGGGGCCGAGGACGCCCGGATCTGGGAGCCGGAGCCGGCGCGGATCTACCTCTGGGAAGGGGCCTGAACGGTGCCGGTGGTCGACCTGGCGCAATCCGACGCCCGCGCCCTCAACCAGCGGCTCCACGACCTCGGCCCCGACAGCAACGAGACCGAATGGCGGGTCCTCAATCCCTCGGGCGCGCATGCGCTCGCCGTCGGCCTGGACCGCGAGATCGAGGTCCGAATCGAGGGCCACGTCGGCTATTATTGCGCCGGCATGAACAAGCGGGCCCGCATCACGGTGGACGGCAACGTTGGCACCGGCTTCGCCGAGAACATCATGAGCGGGGTTGCGCGCTGCGCCGGCAACGCCTCGCAATCGGCGGGCGCCACCGGCCATGGCGGCCTGGTGGTGATCGAAGGCGACGCGAGCGCGCGCTGCGGCATCTCCATGAAAGGGGTCGATATCGTGGTCGGCGGCTCGGTCGGGCACATGGCCGCCTTCATGGGCCAGGCGGGCCGTCTGCTGGTGCGCGGCGCTGCCGGTCCGCACCTGGGCGATTCCTTGTACGAGGCGGTGCTCTATGTCGCCGGCGAGGTGGCGAGCCTGGGCGCCGATTGCATCGAAAAGGAGATGACGGCGGAACACCGGGGCGCCGTCGCCGAGCTGCTGGCGGGTGCCGGCATGGCAGACGACCCGGCGCGCTTCCGCCGCTACGGCTCGGCGCGGCGGCTCTATAACTTCGAGATCGACAACGCCGCGAGCTATTGAGGGGGCAGCGAAATGGTCGACGAACGCAAGCTCCAGGCCTCGGCCACCTTCCCGCCGGAAGTGATCGCCGAGATCCAACGCGCCGCCGACGAGGGGCTCTACCAGATACGCGGCGGGGGCGCGAAGCGGCGGGTGGCGAACTTCGACGATCTGGTGCTGCTCGGGGCCTCGGTCTCGCGCTATCCGCTGGAGGGCTACCGTGAGCGCTGCGATACCGACGTGGTGATCGGCGCCCGCAACGCCCGCAAGCCGCTCCACCTGAAGATCCCCATCACCATCGCCGGCATGAGTTTCGGCGCCATCGGCGCCAACGCCAAGCGAGCGCTGGGGCTGGCGGCGAGCGCCATGGGCACCTCGACCACCACCGGCGACGGCGGCATGACCGAGGAGGAGCGCGAGGCCTCCGACCTCCTGGTCTACCAGTATCTGCCGTCGCGCTACGGCATGGAGCCGGACCAGATCCGCCGGGCCGACGCGATCGAGATCGTCGTCAGCCAGGGCGCCAAGCCGGGCGGCGGCGGCATGCTGCTGGGCCACAAGGTGACCGAGCGGGTGGCCGAGATGCGCACGCTTCCCCCCGGCATCGACCAGCGGAGCGCCTGCCGCCACCCCGACTGGACCGGTCCCGACGACCTGGCGATCAAGATCCTGGAGCTGCGCGAGATCACCGATTGGCGGCTGCCGATCTACGTCAAGGTGGGCGCGTCGCGGACCCGCTACGACGTGGCGCTGGCGGTCAAGGCCGGGGCCGACGCGGTGGTGGTCGACGGCATGCAGGGCGCCACGGCGGCGAGCCAGAACGTCTTCATCGAGGATGTTGGCATTCCGACGCTGCCGGCGCTGCGCCTCGCGGTCGAGGCGTTGGTCGAGCTCGACGTCCATCGCGAGGTGCAATTGATCGTCTCCGGCGGCATCCGCACCGGGGCCGACGTCGCCAAGGCCCTGGCGATGGGGGCGGACGCGGTCAGCCTCGGGATGGCGGCGCTGATGGCGCTCAATTGCAACGCGCCGCACCATGTCGAGGATTACGAGGCGCTCGGCACCCGGCCGGGCTTCTGCCACCACTGCCATACGGGGCGCTGTCCGGTCGGCATCGCGACGCAAGATGGCGACCTCGAGGCCCGGCTGGAGCCGGAGGCGGCGGCGCGCCGGGTGCGCAATTATTTGACCTCGCTGACGCTCGAATGCCAGACGCTGGCGCGCGCCTGCGGCAAGTCGCACGTCTTGAATTTGGAGCCGGAGGATCTGGCCGCGCTCACCCTCGAGGCGGCGGCGATGGCCGGCGTCCCGCTCGCCGGCACCGATTGGATCCCGGGTCGGGGATAGCGCAAAAAAGGGGTCATTCTACTTTTTCGCCTCCGCTGGCGCCGGCGACACGAGGCACCAAGAGGCCCGCCGCAGCGGCCGATAAAGCAGAATGACCCCTATACCTATACTCCCTATACTCTGCCAGTTGGCCCCGAGCGCCGCGTAAAGCTTCGATATAGAGCCCCTCGGCGCCGGCCTGCTCACGCCGGGACGGCGGCGCCGTCGCGGCGCGGGTCGGCGCCGCCGACCATGGCCCCGCTTGCGGGGTCATACGAGACTGCCTGCATTCCGCCGGTGTTCATGGTAAGCGGCGGCGCCAGCTCGATTTCGTGGCCGCGCCGCTCCAGCTCGGCGACGGTGGCCGCCGAGACCCGCGACTCCAGCTCGACCCGCTGGCCGTCCCACAGCCGCGCCCTGGGCGCCTCGATGGCAGTCTGTAGGTTCAAGCCATAATCGAGATAGTGCACGTAGGCCTGCGGCTGGGTCTGCAGAATCCCGTAGCTACCGGGCGTACCGAGCGCCAGCACGCCCTTGCCATCCCTGGTCGCGATGGTCGGCGCCACGACCGAGGCCCAGGGCTGGCCGGGCTGTAGCAAATTTGGTGAGTCGGGCTCGAGGTCGCCCCAGTTCAGATAGTTGCTCATGCACACGCCGGTGCCGGGAATGACGATGCCCGAGCCGAATGGCCCGCCCAGCGTCTGGGTGATGCAGACCAGGTTGCCGAAGCGGTCCGCGGCGGAGAAGGAGGTGGTGTGCTCCTTCGTCCAATCGGTCTCCCGCATCTGGCCGGTGCCCCATTGCTCCACCCGACCAACCACCGGGCGGCCGTCGGCCACCCTGGCGCGAAGTCGCTCGAGGTGCCCCGCATCGAACAGTGTCTCGATGTCGGCGCGGGGCTTGCGGTTGTTCGTCAGCCGCACCTCGGCGGCGATCCGGATGGCGCGGAAAACGGTGTCCAAATGATCCGGACCGAGGTGCTCCATCTCGGAGAGATCAAATCCGCCAAGAATAGCCAGCGTGAGGATCGCCTGGAACGACTCGGCCGGCGGCGGGACGGTGTGCACGGTCAGGCCTCGGTAGTCGACCTTTATCGGTTCGGAGAAGACCGGCGAGACGGCTTCCAAGTCGTCCATGGAGATGAAGCCGCCGCCAGCTTGTAGATGCTCGGTTATCTTGCGGCCGAGGGGGCCGCCGTAGAGATAGCCGGGGCCGTCGGCGGCGATCCCCTCGAGCGTGTCCGCCAGGAGCGGCTGGCGCAGCACCCGGCCGACGGCCAAACCGCCGAGCGGCTCCAGATAGGTGTCGCGCCAAATTTGGCCGTACTTCTGCTCGATGCCCCGGCCGGCCATTTCGACATAGAGCGAGGAGACCGGCACGCCGGTGCGCGCATGATGGATGGCGCTGGCCAACAGTTCGCTGAGCGGTTTGGTGCCGTAGGTCTGGTTCAGCATGCACCAGCCGCCGAGGTTGCCCGGCACGCCCGGCGATTTCGGCCCCTGCTCCAGCTCCACCTTGGTCACCTCGGAGGGGTCGAAGGCCTTTGGCACCGCCGGCGTGAAATCGAGCGCGCGGACCCGGCCCTCCTCGACGACGTAGCAGGTCGCGAGTCCATTGCCGGCGAGACCCGACATGAACGGCTCGCAGACGTTCAGTGTCGCCGCGGTGGTGACAACGGCGTCGAAGGCGTTGCCGCCCTCGCGGAGCACGCGGGCGCCCGCGGCGGCGGCCATCGGGTGTGCCGCCGCGACCATCCCGTTCACCGCCCGAACCGGCGCGCGGCCGGCGATATAGTTGACGTCGCTGATCATGATCCCTCCGCCTCGATCGGGTCGTCGGTCATAGAGCACTTTCCGATCAGGTTGAATCGTTTGATGGGCCACCGTGTTGCCGGCAGTTTACCGCGTATTGAGCAGCGCGATGGCGAGGCTAGAGCCTCCACGCGTTGCCCGCTCCTGTTCGTGCCTGCTGATATCACGGAGCGTTTCGGGGGGACTCCGGAGGCAACGGAGAACGGCGGAGATGGCGGCGGCGGCCCGCCGGATAGCGCTCAGTAGAACACCTCGACCGGCTCGCCGAGCATAATTTGGCCGATCGTGCGGTAGTGCGAATCGCGCGACTGGATCTGTTGGCTGAGCGTGTGGATGTCGCGGAAGCGGCGATGGAACGGCCCGTCGGGGAAGATCGAATCGACGCCCGCGGCCTTGTAGACCCAGTCCGCCGCCTCGATCGCCCGGTGGATCGCGGTGGTGGTGGCGAGGCGAAGCCGCGCGCGCTCGGCGATGTCGATCGGCGCCATCGCGTCCGCCGCCGCGCAAATTTCACCGAGCGTCTGCAGCACATAGGCCCGCGAGCCGGCGATCTTGGCCTCCGCCCGGGCATAGCCGTCCTGCACGCCCTCGTCGTCGGCCAGGCGCGAGAGGCCGCGCGGCGTCTTTTCCATCGCCAGCTCGCCAAAGGCCGCTAGCATCGCGCCCGCCGTGCCCAGCGCCACGCCGGCAACGCCCACCGCGTAGAGCGCCTGTTGCGGAATGGCATAGAGCGGCCCGGGGACGAGACGCAACGCCGGGTCCTCGCGGGTGGCGCTATGGGATTCGGGCACGAAGACGTCCTCGACCGCGTAGGAATCCGAGGCCGTGCCGCGAAGCCCGATGGTGTCCCAGGTGTCGAGCAGCCTTGCCTGTTCGACCGGGAACAGCAGCGTGCGGACATGCGGCCTGCCTGCCGGGTTGAGCCGCACCTCGCCGCCCGCTTCCACCACCAGGCCATGCGCGCCCATCCAGTTGGCTTGCCGGCAGCCGCTGGCGAAATCCCAGCGGCCGTCGACCACGTAGCCGCCCTCGACGGCGCGGACGCGGCACGCGTTGGGCGGGCCCCAGGCGATAATGGTCTTGCGATCGGCAAAGATCTCGGCCGCCGTCTCCGGCGCCAGGTAAGCCGCGATCAGGGCCGAGCTGTTGGCGACGAACATGTTCCAGGCGACGGAGGCGTCGGCCTTGGCGATTTCCTCCAGCGCCAGCAAATACGCACCCGGCGCCACCTCGTCGCCGCCATAAACCCGTGGCAGCAGCATGCGAAAGAGGCGCGAATCGTGCAGCGCGCCCAACAGCGGTTCGGGTATCCGCCGCGTCCGCTCGATCTCTCCCGCCGTTGCCCCGAGCAAGCCGGCGATCTCACGCGCGCGGGCGCGCGGGTCGGGCCGGGTGACCCGGTCCATGGCGGAAGTTCTCGCGGTCTCCATCCCCACCTTCGCTCTCTCCATCCCCGCCATTGCGGCCGAGCCGCCGGGTCCTGTCAATGTCGTCGTCCAGCCGCGGGATTTGGCCGATGGCCGCTGCCAAGGCGAAAACCAGGCATCCGGCCCCGAAGTCGACGCTTCGCGCGCGGGTGTCGATGGCTGACTCTATTATGAACGCGATCGAGAGCACCGACGCCGGGCCACCTCGGCGATCAGCTGACGTGTTCCGCGTCCGTGCTTCCGATGGCCGCTCGCGCGGACGTCCGTGCTTCCGATGGCCGCTCGCGCGGAGTAGAACGTCCGTGCTTCCGATGGCCGCTCGCGCGGAGTAGATTCGAGCGCGCAATGCACGGTCTCGAAACATGAGCATCTGGAGCAACATAATCCGGGGCGCCGCCGGAATTTCCTTCAATACCCCGATCGGCAGCATCGTCGGTCGCCTGGCCGGTCATGACGTCGAGCGCCGCGCGCGCGAGCGGCCGCCGACGGACGGCACCAAGCAGGTCGCCTTCACCATCGCCGTGGTCGCGCTCGGCGCCAAGATGGCCAAGGCCGACGGTGTCGTCTCCGAGAACGAGGTCGAGGCCTTCAAGCAGGTCTTTCACGTGCCGCCGGAGGAGATGAAAAACGTCGGCCGCGTCTTCGACATGGCGCGCAAGGATGCCGCCGGCTACGAGCCCTATGCCCGCCAGGTCGCGCGGATGTTCCGCGACAACCCGGATGTTCTGGAGGACCTGCTGCACGGCCTCTTCCACATCGCCAAGGCGGACAACGTCATTCATCCGGCCGAGATCGTCTATCTCGAGGGCGTGGCCCGGATCCTCGGCTTCGACGAGGCCGGCTTCCAGCGCATCCGCGCCCATCACCTGCCGCCCGACGCCTCCGATCCCTACGTCATCCTCGGCGTCGCCCACGACGCGAGGGACGAGGAGATTCGCGACACCTACCGCGCGCTGGTACGGGAGAACCATCCCGACAAGCTGATCGCCCGGGGCCTTCCGGAGGAGTTCGTCGCGCTCGGCACCGAGAAGGTGGCCCATTTCAACGAGGCCTTTCGGCGAATTCGCCGCCAGCGCGGCCTCGGCTGAGGCGACGCCCGGTGCGCCACGCCTCGCCCAATCACGATGCCCGCCGGGGCGAGGCGGAAATCGACATGCTGGTGCTGCACTACACCGGCATGGCGAGCCGGGCGGCGGCGCTGGCGCGGCTCTGCGATCCCGCCGCCAAGGTGAGCGCGCACTATCTGATCGACGAAACGGGCGAGGTCACTCCGCTGGTGGCGGAAGAGCGCCGCGCCTGGCACGCGGGCGTCTCCTGGTGGGCCGGCGAGCGCGACGTCAACAGCCGCTCGATCGGCATCGAGCTGGTCAATCCCGGCCACTACCTGGGCTACCATGGCTTTCCCGAGGCGCAGATGCGGGCGCTGGAGGTGCTGGCGGGCGAGATCGTGGCGCGCCATCCGATTCCATCGCATCGAATCCTCGGCCATTCCGACGTCGCGCCCGCCCGCAAGGCCGACCCGGGGGAGCTGTTCGACTGGCGCCGCCTGGCCGAGGCGGGCATCGGCCTCTGGCCGAATTCGGCGCCGCCTCGGACCTGGTCGAGCGAGGCGACCCGGGCCGGCCTCGGGCGGCTCGGCTACGAGCTCTCGGAAACCGACTCGATTGCCGTGCTGGTGGCCTTTCAGCGCCACTGGCGGGCGAGCCGGGTCGATGGCGTGGCGGATGGGGAAACGGTCGGCCGGCTGGCGGCTTTGCTTGACCTGGTGGCGGAGTCGGCCTAACTCGTCTCCCGCCAGGCGGTCGGACGGTCGCCTTCGCCGCCCTCGGGTGGTGGGGGAGGAAAGTCCGGGCTCCACGGAAACACGGTGCCGGGTAACGCCCGGCGGGGGCGACCCCAGGGAAAGTGCCACAGAAAGCAAACCGCCCGACGCCACGGGCGCCGGGTAAGGGTGAAAGGGTGCGGTAAGAGCGCACCGCGCGGCCGGCAACGGTCGTGGCAGGGTAAACCCCACCGGGAGCAAGACCGCATAGGGGTGGCGTGCCGGGCTCGCCCGGCGGGCGGGTTTCCGCGCCTTGCCGCCCGGGTAGGTCGCGTGAGGCGTCCGGCGACGGACGTCCCAGATGAATGGCCGTCGACCGCCGCGAAATCGGCCGCGGTGGAGACAGAACCCGGCTTACAGACCGCCTGGCGCCACCTTTCCAGGTCACCTCCGCGACACAAGGCTGCAAAACCTTCTTTCCCAAATCGATCCCGATCAGCATAATCTCGCGGCTGGATCTTTTCTCCGTTCCAAGGGCGATCGGATGAGGGCGGCGGGGCCGCTTCGCCGAAGCATAGCGACCCCGCCCGAGGAAAGGTCCATACCATTGTTGCGAGCATGGGTCGGATGAGGCGGCACGATACTCAACTCACGAGTCAAGTATTTTGCGCCCTTATCCTCTCTGTCGCCCGCCAAGGAAGCGAGAGAGCATATGAGTGAGGAGCGTTACGACGTCGTCTTCATCGGCGGCGGACCCGGCGGTTACATCGGCGCGATTCGGGCGGCGCAGTTGGGCCTCGAGACCGCGTCGGTGGAGCTGCGCCCGAGCTTGGGCGGCACCTGCCTCAACGTCGGCTGCATCCCGTCGAAGGCGCTGCTGGAATCCTCGCACCTCTACGCCCAATCGAAGGCGGAGCTCGGCCATCACGGCGTCGTCGCCGGCGACGTCGGTCTCGACCTCGCCACCATGCTGGGGCGCAAGGACAAGGTGGTCGACGATCTGACCAAGGGAATCGCCTTCCTGTTCAAGAAGAACAAGGTGACCCGCCTCGAAGGCCGGGGCCGCCTCGCCGCCGCCGGCAGCGTCGTCGTCACGGCCGAGGACGGGAGCGAACGGGTCCTGGCAAGCGACAACGTCGTGCTCGCCACCGGCTCCGAGCCGATGGAGCTTCCCGGCGTCGAGATCGACGAGGAGCGCATCGTCTCTTCCACCGGCGCGCTGGTCCTGCCCAAGGTGCCGAAACGTCTGGTGGTGATCGGCGCCGGCTATATCGGGCTGGAGCTCGGCTCGGTCTGGGGCCGGCTCGGCGCCGAGGTGGTGGTGGTGGAGTTCCTCGACCGGATCACGCCGGGCATGGACGCGGAGTTGGCCAAGAACCTGCAACGCATGTTGACCCGCCAGGGGATGGATTTCCGCCTGAAGACCAAGGTCACCGGTGCCAAGAGGTCACGCGGCGGGGTGAATTTGACGCTCGAGCCGGCGGCGGGCGGTGAAGCGGAGAGCCTGAAGGGCGACGTCGTCCTGGTCTCGATCGGCCGCCGCCCCTTCACCGATGGGCTCGGCCTCGCCGAGGCGGGCGTGACCCTCGACGAGCGCGGCTTCGTGCCGGTCGACGAATATTTCCAGACCAACCTCGAGGGCGTCTTCGCCATCGGTGATCTGTTGCCGGGAACGCCGATGCTGGCGCACAAGGCCGAGGAGGAGGGCGTCGCCGTCGCCGAGCTGATCGCTGGCCACGACGGCCACGTCAACTACGAGGCCATTCCGGGCGTGGTCTACACCTGGCCCGAGGCGGCCGCCGTCGGCAAGACGGAGGAGGAGTTGAAGGCCGCCGGAATTCGCTACAAGGTCGGCAAATTCTCCTTCCTCGCCAACGCCCGCGCCCGGGCCAACGGTGACGCCGACGGCTTCGTCAAGCTCTTGGCCGACGCTGGCACCGACCGGCTGCTGGGGGCGCATATTCTGGGGCCCGACGCGGGCACGATGATCTCCGAGCTGGTGCTGGCGCTGGAATACGGCGCCAGCGCCGAGGACGTGGCCCGCACCTGCCATGCCCATCCCACCTTGAACGAGGCGGTGAAGGAAGCCGCCCTCGGCATCGAGGGCCGCACCCTCAACGCCTGAGCCGCGACCAATTACCACCATATTCCAGGAGGACCGCCATGCCCGTCGCCTATGCCATCGCCCAGATCGACGTCCATGATCCCGAGACCTATGCCAAATACACCGCCCGGACGCCGGCCTCGGTGGCGGCGTTCGGCGGTGCGTTCGTGGTCCGCGCCGGGCGCTGGGAAGCGATCGAGGGCGATGCACCGCGCTCCCGCGTCGTGGTGATCGAGTTCCCGAGCTTCGAAGCGGCCAAGGCCTGGTACGGCTCGGAGAGCTATCAGGCGATTGTGCCGATCCGCCAATCCGCCTCCGAGGGAAGCCTCTTCTTCGTCGAGGGCGCGGAATAGGCCGAACCCCGCCGGGGCGCTTGTGAGCCGCGCCCGTCGCCTTACAATGATCCCCGCAAGATCGTTGCTTGCCGCCCACGGGGTCCCCGGAACGGAGGCGGGTGCGAACGATGACACGTGGCAAGAAGGTCCTGATCGGCCTCGTGGTGCTGGCCCTGCTCGCGGGTGGCGCCACGTTCGCCTTTTTCGAGCTCACCCGTACCGATCGCTTCCTGAAAGACGTCACCTGGAATGGCCCCGCCGGGTGGAGCGAGGCGGCGATCGCCGCGCATCGCGAGAAGATCGACTATCTGGTGGCCCGGGTGGCCAGCGAGCCCGCGATCCGCTTCGAGGCCGAGAGCTTGATCGAGTCTCTCGCGCTCTCCCCCGATGATCCCACCGACGCGTGGGCCAAGCTGAGGCTCGAGTTCGCGGGGCGCGTCCTCGCGGCCGATCCGCCGAAGGCCACCGACCGTCTGGTCGAACAAGCGCTCATTGCGCGCGTTGCCCACGATGCACCCGAGGTGCTCGCGTGGTTGGCGGATTCCGACGAGAATCGGAACGTCACCGAGTTCTATTTCAAGATCTTGCACGATCTCTCGTCACGGAAGTGGGCGGAGAAGCGCGACGCGGGCTTCGACGTCGTTATCCGGGAACTGACGCTCCGCGGTCAGGTGAACAGCCGACAACTCGCCGAAGCCGTGCTTCGGCTGGCAACCGAAGGGAAAATGGCGCGGGCGGAAGCCGTATTGCGGGCCCGCTACCGAGAGCCGGTGATGACGGACGCCCTCATCGAACGGTTGGAGGAGATCATGGCGAGCGATTCGGGGACGCCGGCGATCGAGCGCTACGTCGACCATGTTCGCGCGCTCGATCCCTTTATCGCCGGTCTCGTCGAGGCCCGGGCGATCCATCGCGGTGTCGGCGGGCCCGGCACCGCCGGCCGCAGGTTGGCCGACCTCCTGCGCGGCGACCCGGGCCCCAAGGTCAGGTACTTGCTGGCGGGCACTCTCGGCGGGCCAACGCCGCTCACCACGCTCGGGGCCGGAGCGATTCCGGCCCTTCGCGAGGCCTTCGACGCGAACCTGGACGGCGATGTCGCCGCCGGACGCAACATCGAGGCGCTCGCCCGTGCGATCGCGGAGCTGGACGCCGACTACGCCGCGCTTCGCGTCGAGCGGGCGCTGCTGGCGATCGAGGGGGAAGCGTTCCGGCTCGCACGCATCGAGGACAAGAAGAGCGGCGAATGCCGCAAAGACGAGGACGCGAATGGACGGCGGATCGGCGCGGTCCGCGAGGCATTGTCGGCGCTGAGGCTCGACACCGACTCGCCGCTGGTCGACCCGACCTATTTCAAGGCGCTCGGCTCGGTGTCGCCGAGCGTGTTGAAGATCGCGGCCGAGTCGTTGAAGATCCGGATGAACGGCGAAGCGTTCGCCAATGCCCTCTTCCCCTTCGTCACCCGGAAGAAGCGCTACAAGATCAGCGAGCTGGAGACCTACACCCAGGCTCTCCTCAAGTATAAATATTAAACTGACTTTCGGCGACACGCGTGCGCCAACATACGCAGAGGTATGATAAATGACGCTATTTCAATAGCTTGATGTCTTCTCTGATCCATTGACCTCGCGCCAAACACGTGCTCCAATGCGCACGTGTTTGATGCCGCTCGCTTCCGTAGTGCTTACGATACCGAAGACGGCGATCGGCAGCGAGAAGCGAACGGGGACCCGATCCGATGCCAAGACGAGCCGAGCTCACAATCTCCAAACGAACCGTCGACCGGCTGGCCGTCGAGGGAAGGGACGCGGTCTTCTGGGATCGCGAACTGGCCGGCTTCGGAGTCCGCGTCTATCCGTCCGGGCGCAAGATCTATGTGGTGCAGAGCCGCGGACCGGGCGGATCGAAGCGCATTACCCTGGGCCGGCATGGCGAGCTCACCGTCGAGCAGGCGCGCAAACAGGCGGTTGCCGTCATCGACCGCATCAAAAGGGGCGAGAACCCGGTGGCGGCACCGCCCGAGCCCGCGTTCACCGTTGCCGATCTGGCGGAGCGGTACATGGAGGCGCATGTGGCGGTGAACTGTAACGCGCACACCCAGGGGATCTACCGGGGATCGCTCGACAACCACATCCTGCCGGCGCTGGGAAAGATGCCGATCGCTTCGGTGGGCCGGTCCGAAGCGGCGGCGCTGCACTACGAGCTCCGCAACACCCCCCGGGCAGCGAACCGGGCGCTCATGGTGCTGTCCAAGATGTTCTCGTTGGCCGAGGACTGGGGGCTGGCTCCGGCTGGCGGCAACCCCTGCCGTTTCGTGCGCAAGTACAAGGAAGGCAAGCGCGAGCGATTTCTCACGGAGGATGAATACAGGCGGATAGGCTGCGAGCTGTGCGTCCTGGAAGCCGAGGGTCCGTTACCGGCGCGCGCCGCGGCGGCGCTGCGGTTGCTGATGCTGACCGGGTGCCGGCTCAACGAGATTCTAACCCTGCGATGGGACGATGTGGACCGGAAGGCGGGGGAGCTGCGCCTGCGTGACGCCAAGACGGGCGCGCGCATGGTGCCTTTGACCCCCACCGCGATAGACGTTCTGGCAGGGATTGACCGTGTTCCGCGGAGCTCCTGGGTGTTCACCGGGGCCAAACCGGACAGGCGCCTGTCGCAACTCACCACGTACTGGCATCGCGTGCGGGCGTGGGCCGGGGTGGAAGACGTGCGGATCCACGATTTGCGACATTCCTTCGCCAGCAGGGCCCTGGCGCTCGGCGAGAGCCTGACCATGATCGGGCGGCTTCTCGGGCACACCGACGTCGGGAGCACGGCGCGTTACGCGCACCTGGCGCGGGATGCCGAGAAGACCGCGGTGGCCCGGGTGGGCGGCAGCATCGAGGCCGACATCCTGCGGACGGAGAGCGCCGCGCAGAGAGCCAAGGCGTAACAGGCGGATTCGTGGAAAGGGAGCGGAGGCATGGCGAAGCTGCAATACCGGTCGCTGTCGAATCGCGTTGTCGACCGGCTGTCTGTCGAGGGCAAGGACGTCATCTACTGGGATCGGGATCTTCCGGGCTTCGGGGTGAGGGTGTATCGCTCGGGAGCCCGGGTCTATCTGGTGCAGGGCCGCGGGCCCGGCGGGTCGAAGCGGATTGCGGTCGGCCGGCACGGGGTGATCTCCGCCGACGAGGCACGGCGGCGGGGGGCGATGTTGCTGACCCGCATCAAGGCGGGGGAGGAGCTGGAGCCTCGGCCGGGCACGGCAGCCAGGCCGACGGTGGGCGAACTCGCGGAAAGATATCTCCGGGAGCATGTGGCGGTGCGGTGCAAGCCGAACACGGCCAGGGGATATCGCCGGGTGATCGCCAAGTACATTTTGCCCACGCTTGGCAAGCTGCCGGCAGCCGCGCTCGGGCGCGAACATGTCGCCGACCTGCACCACCGTCTGCGCATGACGCCCGCCGCGGCGAACGAGGCGGTCGGCGCTCTGTCGCGCATTTTCAATCAGGCGGAAGCGTGGGGGCTGGTCCCGGCGGGTGGCAACCCCTGCCGCTTCGTGACCAAGTACAGGTCGCGCCGGCTTGAGCGCTTCCTGACGGAGGAGGAGTTCCGCCGTCTCGGCCGGGTGCTGGACGAGCTGGAGGCGGAGGAACGGCTTCCGGTGTACGCGGCGGCG
This sequence comes from Alphaproteobacteria bacterium, assembly GCA_965225945.1. GTDB lineage: Bacteria > Pseudomonadota > Alphaproteobacteria > JASLMY01. The sequence goes on from CBDDBZ010000035.1 coordinate 405,607, forward strand.
GCGCTGCGGTTGCTGATGCTGACCGGGTGCCGATGCAGCGAGATCATGACCCTGAGGTGGGAGGACGTGCATCTCGAGGTGAGCGAGATCCGGCTCCGCGACAGCAAGACCGGTCCGCGCGTGGTTCCGTTGTCGCCGGCGGCGGCGAGGGTTCTGGCAGGCTTGCCGCACGCTGCCGACAATCCCTGGGTGATCGCGGGCCGCAAACCGGGCACGCGGCTGTCGCACATCGCTTACCACTGGTATCGCGTGCGGGACCGCGCCGACCTTGAAGACGTCCGGCTCCACGACCTCCGACACAGCTTCGCCTCACGTGCCCTGGCGCTGGGCGAGAGCCTGCCGATGATCGGCAAGTTGCTGGGGCACACCAAGATCCAGACGACGGCTCGCTATGCCCATCTCGCGCGCGATTCGGTGCAGGAATCGGCGGCCCGGGTTGCCGCCAGCATCGGCGCGGACATACTGCCTTAAAGCTCCGCCAAGGGTATCGATGCGACGGTTCTCCCCTGAGCACCGATTCGGGTACGAGCGGTGATTTAAAAACGGCCGCGCCGGATCGGTCCTCGCCCGGCTTGCGCCTGCCGGCATATCGCCGCATGCCGGGCAATGCGGCGGATTCGACCGGTCCATCCGAACTCGCTTCCGTGTAGCCGGAGAAAGCTGGGATTTTCGGGTCGTGGTGCCGATCAGCCACAACCGCCAACTGATTGACCTGTCGATCGAATTCGGTGCTTGAAATTCGGTGCTTGAAATGATTCGGTAGTTGTGGTTGCGTTCGCCTGCTCGACCCTTCGGGGGATGGGCGCAGGCGACAAGAAGCCGTGGAGGGAGTAGACGACTTGGCAGTCTTCCACCCATGTGGACCGCAGGGGCAACTGGTATCCGAGGATGCTCGTTGCCAAGGCGACCTACGCGGAGGAGCCCTTGTCTGTATCGACACGGCGGAGAAGGTCCGATATGCTTGTCAGCGTGCCGCTTGATGCTGTACATCCGCGGCTGACGCTGTAACCTAGTTGAAGGCCTCGTCTCGAGGCCACCGCTCAACTTTCGAGAGGAGAGCCTTGAAGATGTCTATACAAAAAAACTTGATCACGCTGTGCTCAGCTGCCGTGCTCACGCTCGGTCTCGCCGCGTGCGGCGGTGGTAGCGACAGCGATCAAGCGGCGGCGCCGGACCGGACGCCTCCGCCCCCCACGACCGCTGATCCTCTCCCCACGGCAGATGAACAGCTCACGATGGCGCAGGACGCGGTCACGGCTGCGGAGACGGCCGTAGCTGCCGCAACCACTCCCGCTCAGATCTCGGCGGCTTATGCTGCCTTGGCTGCGGCTCAGGTGCAGCTTGCGACTGCCGAGAGCATTCCGGAGAACCAGATCGCACTGCTGCGCGACCGGATCATCCAGATCCAGATGGATCTGGATGACGCAACGATGCTGGCCGGCCAGCGTGACAGCGTGGGCACGGCCTTGACCGCCGCGCAGACTGCGGTCAGCGATTTGTCGGCGACTTCCACCGACGAGGAAGCGGCGGCGGCGAATGCTGCGGTCACGGCGGCGCAGACGGCGCTTGCCAATGCGTCGGCTCTTCCGGCGGACGACGCTCTGCATACGTCGGTGGCTGCGGTTGCCACCGCACTTGAGAGTGTCCAGATGATGCGGACCGTCCATTCCCAGCAGGGGATGGTGGACGCGGCGTTGATGGCGGCGCAGACGGCGGTGGGCGGCTTGTCGAACGCCTCCACCGACGACGAAGTGGCGGCGGCGAGAGACGCGGTCATGGCGGCGCAGGCGGAGCTTGCGTTGGCGACGGATCTGTCGGCGGACGACCCCCGGCATGCGTCGGTCATGGGTGTGTACGACAGTCTCGGCGATGCCGCGACGATGCGGACCGCGGAGATGGAACGTCAGGCGATTGAAGGCTTGATCGGCATGGCGAATACGGCCGTTGGCGGTTTGGACCAAGTTACCTCCTCCGGAACGGCTGTCTCGGAGGCGCGCGCTGCGGTGATGGCCGTGACAGAGGCCATTGTAGCGTCAACGGCGTTGACGGAGGAGCAGAGGGCCGACCTGAGCGCAGAGATCTCGGCTGCCAATATGAGTCTCATGGGGATCGACGACTTCCGGTCGACGGCGGACGGGCAGTTGAAGGTCGCCGAAGCGGCGCTTACTCACGCGCAGGGGCTAGTGGATGACCTGATGCCGACTTCGACGGCGGCGCAGGCAGCGGAGGCCTACGGCGCGTTGGAGATGCCCAAGCGGCGATTCACGCTGCGAGGGCCCTGCCGGAGAACGTGATCGCGCGTCTGACTGACGCACTCACGACAGCGAACGACGACCTTGGAGACGCCAACAGGCTGGCTGGCGAACGGAAGACGGTTGGGGATGCGATTGTTGCTGCTACGACGGAGATCGCTGCCCTGAATGCCGACTCCACCGAAATGGACGTCGAAGCCGCTAAGGCATTGGTAACGGCGGCACAGACGGCTGTCAGCAATACGATGGAGATGAGTGAGGACGAGAAGGCCGGCTGGTACAGCAAATTGCCGGTCTGGGTACGCAAATCGGCAACGTCGAGACGCTGCAGATGGCTGCGGAAACCGAGCGTATGCAGACCGAGCAACGGAATGCCGCGCTGAGTGCGCTCTCAATGGCCCAAGCGGCGATCAATGGCCTGAACGACGAGTCCACCGATGCGCAGGTGACAGCCGCGAGGGACTTGGTGACGGCGGCTCAGGATGCCCTGGACGTGGCGACGGGTCTGTCGCAGTCGGAGAGGGACGGCCTGACGTCGTTGGTCACTACCGCGAGCACGTCGGTCACTGGCTACGAAACGATCGTGGAAGCCCGGCCTGATCCGGCAGTCGTAGCGGCGAACACCAAAGCGGCGGAGACCAAAGAGGAGGCCATTGAAGACGAAGACAAGCAACCCGCCCATGCCGATAACGATATCGGTGGCACTGCCAATGCTGCCAATTACTCCATGACCATCGAACGCCCTCGCGTCGGCAGCACGGTGATCAAGATCGCCGACACTGACAATCCGGCGGATGCCGACCCCCCAAGCCCGCAATTCACGCAAGCCATGGTCTTGGGTGAAGGACGCACCATGCACACTCGTGTGATGGAAGCGGATGACGACGGCGACGTGGTGGAAGAAGTCGTGATCGTCAGAACCGACATCCAAGCGGCCAAGGCGACGCTGTTCGCGAAGGTGGCGGGGCAGGCGCTGGACGCCCGTGACCTTGATATCGAAGTGAACGCGGATAGAAAGGGCTCCGCCATCGACGACTATACCGCTCTCACGGTTAAGTTGGGCGGTAGCCCCGATGAAACTGCCGCTGTTCTCAAGCTGGTCAAGTCGCCTAAGTTCACCGCAGGCACCGTGGCTACGTTGGAGTTCCCCTACAAGCAAGCGGACACCAACGTCAACGACAACGTAGATGACTCTGTGGCGGCATTCGAAGGTCCGGGCACCTACAACGGCTCAGACGGCACATACAGGTGCGATGGCGCCGCCGCCTGCACGGTCATGCTCAACGCGAAGGGTATGATCACGACCATGAGCGGGGTCTGGATCTTCACTCCCGCTCCGGGTGTTACCTCCGACGTGCCGGACGCCGACTTCATGCACTACGGCGCCTGGCTGCAGAAGACGACGGACGAGGATAGCGTGGTCGAGTACGACGAGGTCGAGACCTTCGCCGAATCGTCGATTGACAAAACCGACAGCGTTGATGCGGTTATAGGCAGCGCAACCTATGAAGGCGGTGCCACGGGCGTGTACGTGCATGCCGTGACCAACTCGGACGGCACGCGTGCTTCGGCCACCTCAGTCACTTCACGGCGGATGCCGAGTTGACGGCGTACTTCGATCAGTCGGTGAATGACCCTGATACCGCGTTTGACGAAGCAGACCGGATCGCACCGGCACTGTTGCACACACTGTCCGGCACCATCGACAACTTCGATCTGTCCGGTCATGACACGGGCCCCGGATGGTCGGTGACGTTGCAGGGTCCCATTGACGAAAGCACTGGCACTGCGGAAGGCACAGCCATGGGCGGCTCTGGTGTGGGCTCGTTCAACGCCACCTTCCACGGCCCGGCTGCGCACGACCATGACGACGACGACGATGCCGTGACGGTCGATGTGCCCATTGCACCGGGCAGCGTGGTCGGCGAGTTCAACGCCAACTTCAGCAATGGCTCGGTTGCCGGCGGCTTCGGGGCGAGGAAAGAGTAGAGACCCCTCGTCAGGCAGATCGGGTTCTCGCTATGAGATCCTGAGCCTGCAGGTAAGAGTACTTCTGGAGAGGGTGGCACAATGTGCCACCCTCTTTTTCTTTCCTTCTTCTCGTTCAGAAAGTAGTCGACGATGTCCATCCGCCCCCTGCTCCGCGTGCTTGCGGCGTCTGTGTTCCTGATCCTCCCCGCGGCGGCGTCGGTCGCCGAGAAGGTCCCGCCCCCCTCACCGTCGACGGCCGGCAAGTCCGTCAAGACCGAGATCGCCAAGGCGCGCGCCCTGATGAAGCTGCGGCGCTACGACCTGGCGCTCGCCGTGCTGCGCCCGCTGGTGCAGGACCCCAGGCATCGGAACAGCGTGCTGTTCCTCATCGGCATCGCGGCGCTGGAGCACTCGCAGAAGAAGGGCCGGGAGGCGAAGTCGCGCGACACGCTGCTGAGCGAGGCCATCGCCTATTTCCGCACCATGTTGATCCGCAATCCCGGGCTGGTGCGCGTGCGCCTCGAGCTCGCCCGGGCCTTCTTCCTCAAGGGCGAGGACGATCTGGCCCGGCGTCACTTCCTGCAGGTGCTGGCTGGCAAACCGCCGGCCGCGGTGGCGCTCAACGTCAACCGGTTTCTCGTCGTTACGGTAGGAATGCGCATTGCTGCGCACCCCCCGCGGTTACGGTAGGAATGCGCATTGCTGCGCACCCCCCGCGCAGATCCGGACGTGGTCGTTGAACCATCCGGCTCCTACCTCGGGTGCTTGACGGCAAACCGCTGGTCCGGCCATGGGTGGCGGATGGAGGCGCGTGGCCACAGGATTTCGGTCATGCGCTCCAGTCGCTTCCAACTAAATCGGGCTCGCTGGGACCGGCGGCGTAGCGCCCGCATCCACCGGCGTTGCAGCCTGCGGAGGAACGCACGGATGAACCGGCCTGACCCTGGGACGGCAAAGTAGTTGAGCCAGCCATTGCAGACTCGCCCCAGCCACCTACCAACTTCCCAGATGTCGTGGTGCCAGCGCTTGCGGAGCACCTCGTCGATGCGCGCCAGGGTCCTGTTGACCCGTTTGGCGACCGGTTTGCGACCAAG
>CBDDBZ010000036.1:0-445512 GCA_965225945.1 Alphaproteobacteria bacterium
CGAAACGACATCCACGCGCGCCAGCGCGTCGATCCGATGCAACGAAGGAGTGTGACGATATGGCGGATCTGGAACAGATCGCGGAACAGCTTTCCGGCTTGACGGTTCTCGAGGCGGCGGAACTCGCCAAGCTGCTCGAGGAGAAGTGGGGCGTCTCGGCGGCGGCGCCGATGGCGATGGCGATGATGGCCGGGCATGGCCGCCGAGGCCGAGGAAGCCGAGGAGCAGACCGAATTCGACGTCATTCTGGCGTCTTTCGGCGAAAAGAAGATCAACGTCATCAAGGAGGTGCGGGTCATCACCGGCCTCGGCCTCAAGGAGGCGAAGGATCTGGTCGAGTCGGCGCCGAAGGCGGTCAAGGAGGCCGTCAATAAGGACGAGGCCGACAAGCTCAAGGAGCAACTCGAGGGGGCCGGCGCCACCGTGGAGGTGAAATAGCCGGATTTTAGCGGTCGCGCGGGCGGTTCCTCGGACCCGCCCGCGCGACGCCACGAGCGCATTCGTCGGCTAGCTGCACGGAACGCTTGAATTGATCCGGCCGAATCGCATATATTCCCGGCCAATCGCCGCGGGTCGATTGATTGAAAACTGGAATCCTTGTAGCAGGTCTTGCGCCGACCGGTCGCTAATGCGACCGGTCGGCGTTCGCGTCCGCCAAACGCACAGCGTTTTAGGGCGCCCGTCCTGTCGTGCTCGTCGCCACGGGCGAGCCATCGGAGGACCTAGGCACCGCGCGAAGTATCGACCCGCGTCCGGCGGGCGTAAAGAGGAGAAGGCATGACTCTTTCCTTCACGGGTCGAAAGCGTATTCGCAAGAACTTCGGGCGGATTCCCGAGGTCACCTCGATGCCCAACCTCATCGAGGTGCAGAAGAGTTCTTACCAGCAGTTCCTGCAGATGGACACGGCGCCCGGCGATAGGGGCGACGATGGCCTGAACGGGGTCTTCCGCGGCGTCTTTCCGATCAAGGACTTTTCCGAGACGGCGGAGTTGCACTACGTCAAGTTCGAGCTGGAGACGCCGAAGTACGACGTCGAGGAGTGCCAGCAGCGCGGCATGACCTATGCCGCGCCGCTCAAGGTAACCTTGCGCCTGATCGTCTTCGAGGTCGATCCCGAAACCCAGGCGAAGTCCGTGCTCGATATCAAGGAGCAGGACGTCTACATGGGCGATATGCCGTTGATGACCCGCAACGGCACCTTCATCGTCAACGGCACCGAGCGCGTGATCGTCAGCCAGATGCACCGCTCGCCGGGGGTTTTCTTCGATCACGACAAGGGCAAGACCCATTCCTCGGGCAAGTTCCTGTTCGCCGCCCGGGTCATCCCCTATCGCGGCTCCTGGCTCGACTTCGAGTTCGACGCCAAGGACATCGTCCACGTCCGCATCGACCGGCGGCGTAAGCTGCCGGTGACGACCCTGTTGTTGGGCCTCGGTCTGACTCCGGAGCAACTGCTCGACTTCTTCTACAAAAAGGTCAACTACGCCTACGACGCCAAGCGCGACGGCTGGCGCATCGCATTCGACCCCGAGCGTCTGAGGGGGGTGCGTCCGGGCACGGATCTGGTGAACGCCAAGACCGGCAAGGTCGCGATCGAGGCCGGCACCAAGGTGTCGCCCAGGCTTGCGCGCAAGCTCCACGGCGAGGGGCTGCGCGAGCTGCTGGTCCAGGACGAGGCGGTGTATGGCCGATATCTCGCGGAGGACCTGATCGACGGCACGAGCGGCATCGTGATCGGCGAGGCCGGCGACGAGGTGGGGCCTGAGCTGTTGGCGGCGCTGCGCGAGAACAAGATCAAGACGCTCCCGACGCTGGACATCGACCACATCACCGTCGGCGCCTATATCCGCAACACCTTGGCGGCCGACCGCAGCTCCAGCCGCGAGCAGGCCTTGATCGAGATCTACCGGGTCATGCGGCCGGGCGAGCCGCCGACGCCGGAGACGGCGGAGAACCTGTTCAAGGGTCTCTTCTTCGATTCCGATCGCTACGACCTCTCGGCGGTCGGCCGGGTGAAACTCAATGCGCGGCTCGGCTTCGAGACCGAGGACACGCTCCGCGTGCTTCGCCCGGAGGACATTCTGGCCGTGGTCAAGAGCCTGGTCGAGCTGAAGGACGGCCGCGGCGAGATCGACGATATCGACCACCTCGGCAACCGACGGGTCCGCTCCGTCGGCGAGCTGATGGAGAACCAGTACCGCATCGGCCTGTTGCGCATGGAGCGGGCGATCCGCGAGCGGATGAGCCAGGTCGAGATCGATTCGATGATGCCGCACGACCTGATCAACGCCAAGCCGGCGGCGGCGGCGGTCAGGGAGTTCTTCGGCTCCTCCCAGCTCAGCCAGTTCATGGACCAGACCAACCCGCTTTCCGAGATCACCCACAAGCGGCGGCTCTCGGCGCTCGGGCCGGGCGGCCTGACGCGGGAGCGGGCGGGCTTCGAGGTGCGTGACGTGCACCCGACGCATTATGGCCGGATTTGCCCGATCGAGACGCCGGAGGGGCCGAACATCGGCTTGATCAACTCGCTGGCCACCTACGCCCGGGTCAATCGCTACGGCTTCATCGAGACGCCTTATCGCAAGGTCGAGAACGGACGGGTCAGCGCAAAGGTGGAATACCTCACCGCCATGGACGAGGGGCGCTACACGATCGCCCAGGCCAACGCCGAGATCGACAAGCGCGGCCGCTTCATCAACGACCTGGTGAGCTGTCGAGCCAAGGGCGACTTCGTGATGACGCAGCCGGCGCAGATCGACTATGTCGACGTCTCGCCGAAGCAGCTCGTCTCGGTCGCCGCGGCGCTGATCCCCTTCCTGGAGAACGACGACGCCAACCGCGCGCTCATGGGCTCCAACATGCAGCGCCAGGCGGTGCCGCTGATCCAGGCCCAGGCGCCGCTCGTCGGCACCGGCATGGAGGACGTGGTGGCGCGGGATTCGGGCGTCGCCATCATTGCGCGGCGTTCCGGCGTGGTCGATCAGATCGACGGCACCCGCATCGTCGTGCGCGCCAGCGACGAGACCGATCTCTCGGAGAGCGGCGTCGACATTTACAACCTGTTGAAGTTCCAGCGCTCGAACCAGAACACCTGCATCAACCAGCGGCCGCTGGTGAAGGTGGGCGATCAGGTGCAGGCCGACGACATCATCGCCGACGGCCCCTCGACCGAACTCGGCGAACTGGCGCTCGGGCGCAACGTGCTCTGCGCCTTCATGCCGTGGATGGGCTACAACTTCGAGGATTCGATCCTGATCTCCGAGCGGATCGTGCGCGACGACATCTTCACCTCGATCCACATCGAGGAATTCGAGGTGATGGCCCGCGACACCAAGCTCGGCCCGGAGGAGATCACCCGCGACATTCCGAACGTCGGCGAGGAGGCGTTGAAGAACCTCGACGAGGCCGGCATCGTCTACATCGGCGCGGAGGTCAATTCCAGCGAAATCCTGGTCGGCAAGATCACGCCCAAGGGCGAGAGCCCGATGACGCCGGAAGAGAAGCTCTTGCGGGCGATCTTCGGCGAGAAGGCCTCCGATGTGCGTGACACCTCGCTGAAGCTGCCGCCGGGCGTTTCCGGCACGGTGGTCGAGGTCCGGGTGTTTTCCCGCCACGGCATCGACAAGGACGAGCGGGCGCTGGCCATCGAGCGGGAGGAGATCGATCGCCTGGCCAAGGACCGCGACGACGAGCTGGCGATCCTGGAGCGCAACAACTACGACCGGCTGAAGACCTTCCTCTTGGCTCGCACGGTGGTCGGCGGACCGAAGGGCTTCAAGGGCGAGGCGCGGGTGACCGAAAGCCTGCTCGAAGAGTACGGTCGCGGCCAGTGGTGGCGGCTCAGCCTCAAGAACGAGAAAGCGCAGCTCGAGATGGAGCAGCTCAAGGCGCAGTTCGACGAGGGGCGCGGGGTCTTGCAGGACCGCTTCGCGGCCAAGGTCGAAAAGCTGCGGCGCGGTGACGAGCTGCCGCCGGGTGTGATGAAGATGGTCAAGGTCTTCGTTGCCGTGAAGCGCAAGCTGCAGCCGGGCGACAAGATCGCCGGTCGCCACGGCAACAAGGGGGTGATCTCCAAAATCGTGCCGATCGAGGACATGCCCTATCTCGAGAACGGCACCCAGATCGACATCGTGCTCAATCCGCTCGGCGTGCCGAGCCGGATGAACGTCGGCCAGATCCTGGAGACCCATCTCGGCTGGGCCGCGGCCGGCATGGGGCGCCAGATCGGCGAGATCGTCGACGCGGTGCGTCGCGGCGCTCGGGTGGACGAGCTGCGCCGTCGACTGAAGCTGTTCTACGGCGAGGCTCAGTTCAAGGAGCAGATCCAGGAGCTCGACGACGAGCAGGTGCTGGAGCTCGGCGACAACCTGCGCGACGGCGTGCCGATGGCGACCCCGGTGTTCGACGGCGCCAAGGAAGACGACATCGTCGCCATGCTGGAGCTGGCCGATCTCGACGGCAGTGGACAGGTCACGCTCTACGATGGGCGGACGGGGGAAGCCTTCGAGCGCCAGGTGACGGTCGGCTACATTTACATGTTGAAGCTGCACCATCTGGTGGACGACAAAATCCACGCCCGCTCGATCGGCCCTTACAGCCTGGTGACGCAGCAGCCGCTGGGCGGCAAGGCGCAGTTCGGCGGTCAGCGTTTCGGCGAGATGGAGGTCTGGGCCCTGCAGGCCTACGGCGCCGCCTACACGTTGCAGGAAATGCTGACGGTGAAGTCGGACGACGTGGCCGGACGGACCAAGGTCTACGAGGCGATCGTCCGGGGCGACGACACCTTCGAGGCGGGTATTCCGGAATCCTTCAACGTGTTGGTGAAGGAGATGCGCTCCCTCGGCCTGAACGTGCAGTTGTCGATGCGGAACCAATGACGGTATGGGCGGCGTCCGGCCGGTTCGGACGCTGCCCTGGGCCCGGATCGCGCGCAATTCCGGGACGGTGAGTTTGTGATAGGTGGAGAAGCGAGCCCATGAACGAATTGATGAATATCTTCGGGCCGGTGACTCAGCCGGCCGAGACCTTCGATCAGATCACGATCTCGCTGGCCAGCCCGGATCAGATCCGTTCCTGGTCCTTCGGCGAAATCAAGAAGCCGGAGACGATCAACTACCGCACCTTCAAGCCGGAGCGCGATGGTCTGTTCTGCGCCCGGATCTTCGGTCCGATCAAGGACTACGAGTGCCTGTGCGGCAAGTACAAGCGGATGAAGTACAAGGGCATCGTTTGCGAGAAATGCGGTGTCGAGGTCACCCTCTCCAAGGTCCGGCGCGAGCGCATGGGCCACATCGAGCTGGCCTCGCCGGTCGCCCACATCTGGTTCCTGAAGTCGCTGCCCTCGCGCATCGGCCTGCTGATGGACATGACGCTGCGCGATCTGGAGCGGGTGCTCTATTTCGAGAACTACGTGGTGATCGAGCCCGGACTGACGCCGCTCAAGGAGCACCAGCTCCTGACCGAGGACGAGTTCGCGGAGGCCCAGGACGAATACGGCGAGGATGCCTTCAGCGCCGGCATCGGCGCCGAGGCGATCCGCGAAATGCTGATCGCGCTCGACCTGGAGGGCGCGCGCGACACGCTGCGGGTGGAGCTCGCGGAGACCACCTCCGAGGTGAAGCCGAAGAAGATCGTCAAGCGACTGAAGCTGGTCGAGGCCTTCATGGACTCGCGCAATCGGCCCGAGTGGATGATCCTCGAGGTGGTGCCGGTGATCCCGCCGGAGCTCAGGCCGCTGGTGCCGCTCGACGGCGGTCGCTTCGCGACTTCCGACCTGAACGATCTCTATCGCCGGGTGATCAACCGCAACAATCGGCTGAAGCGGCTGATCGAGCTTCGCGCGCCCGACATCATCGTCCGCAACGAGAAGCGGATGCTGCAGGAATCGGTCGACGCGCTGTTCGACAACGGCCGCCGCGGCCGCGTCATCACCGGCGCCAACAAGCGTCCCCTGAAGTCGCTCGCCGACATGCTGAAAGGCAAGCAGGGCCGCTTCCGGCAGAACCTGCTGGGCAAGCGCGTCGACTATTCCGGCCGCTCGGTGATCGTCGTCGGGCCGGAGCTCAAGCTGCACCAGTGCGGCCTGCCGAAGAAGATGGCGTTGGAGCTGTTCAAGCCCTTCATCTACGCCAAGCTCGAGGTCGACGGCTCGGCCGCGACGCTCAAGATGGCGAAGAAGCTGGTGGAGAAGGAGCGACCGGAAGTCTGGGATATCCTGGAGCGGGTGATCCGCGAGCATCCGGTGCTGCTGAACCGGGCGCCGACGCTGCACCGCCTCGGCATCCAAGCCTTCGAGCCGGTGCTGATCGAGGGCAAGGCCATTCAGCTCCATCCGCTGGTCTGCGCCGCCTTCAACGCCGATTTCGACGGTGACCAGATGGCGGTGCACGTGCCGCTGTCTCTGGAGGCGCAGCTCGAGGCGCGGGTCCTGATGATGTCGACCAACAACATCCTCAGCCCGGCCAACGGCAAGCCGATCATCGTGCCGAGCCAGGACATCGTCCTCGGCCTCTACTACCTGTCGATGGAACGGCCGGGCCAGCCCGGCGAGGGCATGCAATTCGGCGACATGAGCGAGCTCACGATCGCGCTCGATAGCGGCGCGGTGACGCTCCACAGCAAGATCCACGCCCGCCTGGAGGAGCTCGACGAGAACGGCGAGATGGTGGTCCGCCGGGTCGAGACCACGCCGGGCCGGATGTTGCTCGGCGAGATCCTGCCGCTCAACGTCATGCTCGGCTACCGGGTCGTCAACCAGCTCCTGACCAAGAAGGAGATCTCCCAGGTCATCGACCTGGTCTATCGGCACTGCGGCCAGAAGGAGACGGTAATCTTCGCCGACCGGATGATGCAGCTCGGCTTCGCTTACGCCTGCAAGGCCGGAATCTCCTTCGGCAAGGACGACATGGTGGTGCCGGAGGCCAAGGAGGTTCTGGTCAACGAGACCCGCGACCTGGTCAAGGAGTACGAGCAGCAGTACCAGGATGGCCTGATCACCGCGGGCGAGAAGTACAACAAGGTGGTCGACGCCTGGGCCCAGTGCACCGACAAGGTGGCCGACGAGATGATGCGGATCATCTCCGACCCCGAGGACGTCAACATCAACTCGATCTGGATGATGGCGCATTCCGGCGCTCGGGGCTCGGCGGCGCAGATGAAGCAGCTCGCCGGAATGCGCGGCCTGATGGCCAAGCCCTCGGGCGAGATCATCGAGACGCCGATCATCTCCAACTTCAAGGAGGGACTTTCGGTCCTCGAGTATTTCAACTCGACCCACGGCGCCCGCAAGGGCCTGGCCGATACCGCGCTGAAGACGGCGAACTCGGGCTATCTGACCCGCCGCTTGGTCGATGTCGCGCAGGACTGCGTCATCGTCGATCACGATTGCGGCACCACCTCGGGCATCACCGTCAAGGAAGTGGTGCAGGGCGGCGACATCGTCTCGACGCTTTCCGAGCGAATCCTGGGCCGCACCTCCACCGACGACATCTTGCATCCGGAGACCGGCGAGATGCTCTGCAAGGCGGCGGTCATTATCGACGAGGACGCCGCGGTGGCGATCGAGGAGGCGGGGATCCAGGCGATCGTGATCCGCTCCGTCCTCACCTGCGAGAGTCGGGGCGGTGTCTGCGCCAACTGCTACGGTCGTGATCTGGCGCGCGGTACCTCCGTCAACTCCGGCGAGGCCGTGGGTGTGATCGCGGCGCAGTCGATCGGCGAGCCGGGCACCCAGCTCACCATGCGGACCTTCCACATCGGTGGCACCGCGCAGATCGCCGCGCAGTCGTCGATCGAGGCGGCCTACCGCTCGAAGGTCCATATCCAGAACCGCAACGTCGTCGCCAATTCCTCCGGCCATCTCATCGTCATGAGCCGCAACGCCGAGGTCGTGCTGATCGACGACAACAAGCGCGAGCGCGGCCGCCACCGGCTGCCATACGGTTGCCGTCTTCTGGTCGACACCGACGACGTGGTGGAGAAGGGCCAGAAGCTGGTCGAGTGGGACCCCTATACCCGCCCGATCATCACCGAGCGGGACGGCTTCGTGAACTACCGCGATCTGGACGAGGGCACCTCGATGCGCGAGATCATGGACGAGGAGACCGGCATCTCCAACAAAGTGGTGGTCGACTGGCGCCAGCAGGCGAGCGGGCAGGATCTGCGTCCTCGCGTGACCTTGCGCGACTCGGCGGGCGAGGTGGTGAAGCTGCCGAACGGCAATGAGGCGCGCTACTTCCTGCCGCCGGAATCGATCCTCTCCGTCGAGGACGGCGCCGAGGTGCATGCCGGCGACGTGCTGGCCCGCATCCCGGTCGAGTCGGCGAAGACCCGCGACATCACCGGCGGCCTGCCCCGCGTGGCCGAGCTGTTCGAGGCTCGCCGGCCCAAGGATCACGCGGTGATCGCCGAGATCGACGGCACGGTCGAGTTCGGGCGCGATTACAAGACCAAGCGCCGGGTCGTCCTGAAGCCGCTGGACGAGAGCGAGAAGCAGGTCGAATACCTGGTGCCGAAGGGACGGCACATCGCGGTTCAGGAAGGCGACATCATCCACAAGGGCGAGCTGTTGCTGGACGGCAATCCGGCGCCGCACGACATCCTCAAGGTGATGGGCGTCGAGGCCTTGGCCAACTACTTGATCAACGAGATCCAGGACGTATACCGATTGCAGGGCGTGCGGATCAACGACAAGCACATCGAGGTCATCGTTCGCCAGATGCTGCAGAAGGTCGAGATCGAGGATGGCGGCGAGACCACCTTCCTGATCGGCGAGCAGGTCGACAAGCTCGAGTTCGACGAGGTGAACGAGAAGACGGCCGACGAGGGTCGCAAGATCGCCAAGGGAAGCCCCGTGCTGCTCGGCATCACCAAGGCCTCGTTGCAGACCCGCTCCTTCATTTCGGCCGCCTCCTTCCAGGAGACCACGCGCGTGCTGACGGAGGCCGCGGTCTGTGGCAAGGCGGACGATCTCATTGGCCTGAAGGAGAACGTCATCGTCGGCCGCCTAATTCCCGCCGGCACCGGTGCCGCGATGAACGCGGTGCGCCAAATCGCGCACGATCGCGACCGCGAAATCGAGCAGGCGCGGGAGGCGGCATCGCCGGCGGAGGAACAGTTGGAGGCCGCCACCGGCGACGATTGATCGACGCGCGAAAGACTTCGAGATTGGTCGAGGCCGCCCCGGCGCTTCGCTTCGAACCGGAGGCGCGCAAGTTTGTGTCGTTCAGGAGCGGCTGGCGCAACGAAATTGCGCCGACCGCCCCCTGGACGACCGATCCGACGAGCCAGGAAATGGTCGCCAAACGGTTGGAAAAACGTGAATTTTCTGTTGACGCGATAGGGGTCGATACATAGTATCCGCGCACCTTGAATTGGGCGCAGGCAGTAGGCGTTTGACCTAGACGCTGCGTCGCGCGATCTCAATCTGGGACATGACCGACGCGGGACACCACGTCGCGAGGTTGGCGAAGGGGGCCAAACTCGGGCCAAGGGGGTTTCGCATTACCTGCGTCGGGCGCAGGTGAGAAGTCGTGACCGATCGAGCGTGGAACAACGCCCGTGTCGGATCGAGTGTAAGGAACGGGATCGCCATATGCCGACGATCAACCAATTGGTCCGCAAGCCGCGGCAAGCGCCGGTCACGCGCAACAAGGTGCCGGCGTTGCAGGCCTGTCCGCAGAAGCGCGGCGTCTGCACGCGCGTCTACACGACGACCCCGAAGAAGCCGAACTCGGCCTTGCGCAAGGTCGCGCGGGTGCGCCTCACCAACGGTTTCGAGGTGATCAGCTACATCCCGGGCGAAGGCCACAACTTGCAGGAACATTCGGTCGTGCTGATCCGGGGGGGCCGGGTCAAGGATCTGCCGGGCGTGCGCTATCACATCATCCGCGGCGTCCTCGACACCCAGGGCGTCTCCGATCGTCGCCAGCGCCGTTCGAAATACGGCGCCAAGCGGCCGAAGTAGCGCCAGCCAGGACCGGAGCGAACCGATGTCACGACGTCACAGGGCGGAAAAGCGGGAGATCCTTCCCGATCCCAAATTCGGCGACGGAGTCCTGGCCAAGTTCACCAATTCCCTGATGCTGCAAGGCAAGAAGTCGGTCGCCGAGCGGATCATCTACGGCGCCTTCGACCGGATCCAGGCGCGCTCCGGCCAGGAACCGCTGAAGGTCTTCCACGAGGCGCTGACCAACGTGAAGCCGGCACTCGAGGTGCGCTCGCGCCGGGTCGGCGGCGCGACCTATCAGGTGCCCGTCGAGGTGCGCCCCGAACGCAGCCAGGCGCTCGCCATTCGTTGGCTCATCAGTTCGGCCCGGGCACGGTCGGAAAACACCATGGAGGAGCGGCTCTCGGGCGAGCTGCTCGATGCGGCCAACAGCCGTGGCGGCTCGGTCAAGCGGCGGGAGGATATACACCGGATGGCGGAAGCCAACCGCGCCTTCTCCCATTACCGCTGGTAGCGCGTAGAGCTAGAGGATCACTCCGATGTCACGCGCCACGCCTCTCGAGCGATATCGCAATATCGGCATCATGGCGCATATCGACGCCGGCAAGACCACGACGACGGAGCGCGTGCTGTTCTATACCGGCCGCTCGCACCGGATTGGCGAGGTCCACGACGGCGCCGCGACGATGGACTGGATGGAGCAGGAGCAGGAGCGCGGCATCACCATCACGTCGGCCGCCACCACCTGCTTCTGGCGCGATCATCGGATCAACATCATCGATACCCCCGGCCACGTCGACTTCACCATCGAGGTGGAGCGATCGCTGCGCGTCCTCGACGGCGCCGTGGCGATCTTCGATTCGGTCGCCGGCGTCGAGCCACAGTCGGAGACGGTTTGGCGTCAGGCCGACAAATACGGCGTCCCCCGAATGTGTTTCATCAACAAGATGGACCGGGTGGGCACCGATTTCTTTCGCTGCGTGGAGATGATCCGCGACCGGCTCGGCGCCAATCCGCTGGTGCTGCAACTCCCGGTCGGAGCCGAGAGCGACTATCGCGGCGTGATCGATCTGTTGGCGATGAAGGCGATCATCTGGACGGACGAAGCCCTCGGCGCCGAATACCATGCGGAGGAGATACCGGAGGACCTCGTGGCGCTGGCCGAGGAATATCGCGCCCGCCTGATCGAGACCGCCGTCGAGGTCGACGACGCCGTCCTCGAAGGCTATCTCGAGGGCAGCGAGCCCGACATCGACACCCTGAAACGTTGTATTCGCGCCGGCACCACGGCCGGCGCCTTCATTCCGGTGCTGAACGGCTCCGCCTTCAAGAACAAGGGCGTGCAGCCGCTCCTCGACGCCATCGTCGACTATTTGCCGGCGCCGAGCGACCTGGAGGCGATGAGAGGTACCCATCCCGATCGCGCCGAGGTCGTGACCCGCGAGGCCAGCGACGAAGAACCCTTCGCCGGCCTCGCCTTCAAGGTGATGACGGATCCCTTCGTCGGCTCCCTGGTGTTCGTCAGGATCTATTCGGGCGTGCTGACGGGCGGCACTCAGATGCTGAACTCGGGCAAGCGCAAGCGCGAGCGGATCGGCCGCATGCTGCTGATGCACGCCAATCACCGCGAAGACATCAAGGAAGCCCGGACCGGCGACATCGTCGCGCTCTGCGGCCTCAAGACGGTCACCACGGGCGACACGCTGTGCGACAAGACGAAGCCGGTGGTGCTGGAGCGGATGGATTTTCCCGATCCGGTGATCGAGATCGCCGTCGAGCCCCGGACCAAGAACGATCAGGAGAAGATGGCGACGGCCCTGAGCCGCCTCGCGGACGAGGATCCGTCCTTCCGCGTCTCCACCGATCCCGAGAGTGGGCAGACCCTGATCAAGGGGATGGGCGAACTGCACCTGGACATCATCGTCGAACGCATGAAGCGGGAGTTCAAGGTCGACGCTACAATCGGCGCGCCCCAGGTCGCCTACCGGGAAACCATCTCGCGCCCTAGCGAGATCAACCATATGCACAAGAAGCAGACCGGTGGCTCGGGCCAGTACGCCCGCGTCAAGCTGGTGCTGGAGCCGGGAGCGCCCGGCAGCGGCCGGCTGTTCGAGAGCAGAATCGTCGGCGGCGCGGTGCCGAGGGAATATATCGCCGGGGTCGCGAAGGGGATCGAGTCGGTCGCGAACTCGGGCGTGCTGGCCGGCTTCCCGCTGCTCGATTACAAGGTCTCGCTCGTGGACGGCGACCACCACGACGTCGATTCCAGTGTCATGGCCTTCGAGATCGCGGCCCGCCAGGCTTTCCGCGATGCGGTGCTGCAGGCCCGCCCGGTCTTGCTGGAGCCGATGATGCGGGTCGAGGTGGTGACGCCGGAAGCCTTCATCGGGCCGGTCAATGGCGACCTCGGCTCCCGGCGCGGCACGCCGACGGGGGCGGATATCCGGGGCAACGCGCGGGTAATCAACGCCCTGGTGCCGCTCGCCAATATGTTCGGCTACGTCAACACGCTGCGCTCCATGACCCAGGGTCGGGCGCAGTTCACCATGCATTTCGATCACTACGCCAAGGTGCCGGAGGCGATCAGTCAGGAAGTCCGGGCGAAGCTCGCCTGACACGGCACGGGCGAATTAGGGAACAACGAGGAGCCAACGGAGTTCGAGCGATGGCGAAGGCGAAATTCGAGCGTACGAAGCCGCACTGCAACGTCGGCACGATCGGTCATGTCGATCACGGCAAGACGACGCTGACGGCGGCGATCACGAAGATTTTGGCGGAGAGCGGCGGGGCCTCGTTCACCAGCTACGAGGAGATCGACAAGGCGCCGGAGGAGAAGGCGCGGGGGATCACGATTTCGACGGCGCACGTTGAATATGAGACCGAGGCGCGGCATTACGCGCACGTGGACTGTCCCGGTCACGCGGACTATGTGAAGAACATGATCACCGGCGCGGCGCAGATGGACGGGGCGATTTTGGTGGTCTCGGCGGCGGACGGTCCGATGCCGCAGACCCGGGAGCATATATTGCTGGCCCGCCAGGTGGGGGTTCCGGCGCTGGTGGTCTACCTGAACAAGGTGGACATGGTGGACGACGAGGAGATTCTGGAGCTGGTCGAGTTGGAGGTGCGCGAGCTGCTGTCGAGCTACGACTTCCCGGGCGACGACATTCCCGTGGTTCGGGGCTCGGCGCTGCTGGCGCTGGAGGACGGCGAGGCGAGCCAGGGCCGTGATTCGATCATCGCGCTGATGGGCGCGGTCGACACCTATGTGCCGCAGCCGGAGCGCGCGGTCGCCCTTCCCTTCCTGATGCCGATCGAGGACGTGTTCTCGATTTCGGGCCGTGGCACGGTGGTGACGGGGCGGATCGAGCGGGGGATCGTGAACGTCGGCGACGAGGTCGAGATCGTGGGGATCAAGGAGACCTCGAAGACGGTGGTGACGGGTGTCGAGATGTTCCGCAAGCTGCTGGACCAGGGCGAGGCGGGTGACAACGTCGGTTGTCTGTTGCGCGGCGTGGCCCGCACGGAGGTCGAGCGGGGTCAGGTTCTGGCCAAGCCGGGCTCGATCACGCCGCACACGAGGTTCACGGCGGAGGCCTATATTCTGACCAAGGAGGAGGGCGGTCGCCACACCCCGTTCTTCGGCAACTACCGGCCTCAATTCTACTTCCGCACGACCGACGTGACGGGGATCGTCGAGTTGCCGGAAGGCACGGAGATGGTGATGCCGGGCGACAATGTGTCGATGACGGTGGAGCTGATCGCGCCGATCGCGATGGACGAGGGGCTTCGCTTCGCGATCCGCGAGGGCGGCCGCACGGTCGGCGCCGGCGTCGTCGCCCAGATCGCCGAGTAAACAGTAAAAGCGACGAGACGGGCGCCGTCGCGGTCCCGCGCGGGCGACGTTTGGCGGAGGGCACGAGATGGATAAACAGAATATCCGCATACGGTTGAAGGCTTTCGACCACCGCGTGTTGGATCAGTCGACCAGCGAGATCGTCAGCACGGCGCGGCGGACGGGGGCCAACGTGCGCGGCCCCATCCCGCTGCCGACGAAGATCGAGCGCTACACGGTGCTGCGTTCGCCGCACATCGACAAGAAGTCGCGCGAGCAGTTCGAGATCCGCACCCACAAGCGGCTGCTGGACATCGTGGACCCGACGCCGCAGACGGTCGACGCGCTGATGAAGCTCGATCTGGCCGCCGGCGTCGACGTCGAGATCAAGCTCTAGGGGGGGGGGCGATGCGCGCCGGAGTGATCGCGCGGAAGCTGGGCATGTCCCGGATCTTCCGGGAGGACGGCACCAACGTGCCGGTCACCGTCCTGCATGTCGACGACTGTCAGGTGGTGGCCCAGCGCACTCGGGACCGGGACGGCTATACGGCGCTGCAACTGGGCGTCGGCGAGGCCAAGACGAAGAACGTCTCTCGGCCGATGCGCGGCCATTTCGCCAAGGCTCGGGTCGAGCCGAAGCGCAAGCTCGCCGAGTTTCGCGTCGCCGAGGACGCGTTGATCCCGGTGGGCTCCGAGCTCACCGCCGATCACTTCGTCTCCGGCCAGCGGGTCGACGTCGCCGGCACCAGCATCGGCAAGGGCTTCGCCGGCGCGATGAAGCGCTGGAACTTCCACGGCCTGCGGGCGAGCCACGGTGTCTCTCTCGCGCATCGCTCGCCCGGCTCCACCGGCAACTCTCAGGAGCCCGGCAAGGTCTGGAAAGGCAAGAAGATGGCCGGCCAGCTCGGCAACGAGCGGGTGACGGTGCAGAACCTGACGGTGATCCAGTGCGATGGCGACAAGGGCCTGATCTTCGTCAAGGGCGCGGTGCCGGGCCCGAAGGGCGCTTGGGTGCTGGTGAGCGATGCGGTGAAGCACGCCCGGCCCGAGGAAGCACCCTATCCGGGCGCCGTCCGCGAGCGCGACTTGGCCGAGCCCGAGGCGGCGGACGCCGAGGTCGAGGCGGCGGCGGAAGACGGCGAGGTCGAGGCGGTCGAGTCCCGGGGCGAGTCCGACGAGGCGGCGCCGGCCGAGGTGCCCTCGGCCGAAACGCCGGAAAAGAAGGACTAGGGACATGCAGGCCGAGGTCAAGACCCTCGACAACGCCGCCGCCGGCACGATCGAGCTCGACGAGGCGGTCTTCGGCATCGAGCCGAGGACCGACATTTTGCATCGCGTGGTCAATTGGCAGCTCGCCAAGCGCCGCGCGGGGACCCACAAGACCAAGCAGCGGGCCGAGATCCGGGGCTCCGGCGCCAAGATCTGGCGCCAGAAGGGCACCGGCCGGGCGCGTCACGGCAACCGCAAGGCGCCGATCTTCCGGGGCGGCGGCATCGCCTTCGGCCCGCAACCCCGCAGCCACGAGACCAAGCTGCCGAAAAAGGTGCGCGCCCTGGGGCTGCGCTGCGCGCTCTCGGCCAAGCAGGCCGCCGGCGAGTTGGTGGTGCTGGAGGACGCGCGGCTGGATGAGCCGAAGACCAGAATTCTCGTCGCCAAGCTGAAGACGCTCGGCTGGGACAACGTGCTGATCGTCGACGGGCCCGAACTCGACGAGAACATGGTGCGCGCCGCGCGCAACATCGTCGGCGTGCGTCTGCTGGCGAGCCAAGGGGCCAACGTCTACGACATCCTGCGCCGCGACACCCTGGCCCTCACCAAGTCGGCGGTCGCGCAGTTGGAGGCGCGCCTCGCATGACGACGGAACGGAATTACGCGACGGTGCTGGGCCCGGTCATCACCGAGAAGTCGACCCTGGGCTCGGAGCACAACCAGGTCACCTTTCGGGTCCGCATCGATGCCGACAAGCCACGGATCAAGACGGCGGTCGAAGCGCTGTTCAAGGTCGAGGTAAAGTCGGTGAACACCATTCGCGTCAAGGGCAAGATCAAGCGCTTCAAGGGACGCCTCGGGCGCCGGCCGGATTGGAAGAAGGCGATCGTGACGCTCGAGGAGGGACACATGATCGACGTCACCACGGGCATTTAGCGCGGGGAATCGTTTCACATGGCGCTCAGGCACTACAACCCCACGACGCCCGGTCGGCGCAACCTGGTGCTGGTCGACCGTTCGGCCCTGCACAAGGGGCCGCCGGTCAAGACGCTGACCGCGGGGTTGAGCAAGAAGGGCGGGCGCAACAACGCCGGCCGAATCACCGCCAGGCGGCGCGGCGGCGGCCACAAGCGGAGCTATCGGATCGTCGATTTCAAGCGCCGCAAGTTCGACGTGCCGGCGACGGTGGAGCGGCTGGAATACGATCCCAACCGCAGCGCCTTCATCGCCCTCATTCGCTATGAGGACGGCGAGCTCTCGTACATCCTGGCGCCGCAACGCGTGCAGCCGGGCGACAGCGTGATCTCCGGCAACAGGGTCGACATCAAGCCCGGCAACGCCATGCCGCTCAACAACATGCCGGTCGGCACGGTGGTCCACAACGTCGAGATGAAGGCCGGCAAGGGCGGTCAGGTCGCCCGTTCGGCCGGGACCTACGTGCAGTTCGTCGGCCGCGACCAGGGTCATGCCATCCTCCGCCTCGGTTCCGGCGAGCAGCGCCTGGTGCGCGGCGAGTGCATGGCGACGGTCGGCGCCGTTTCCAATCCCGACAATTCCAACATCAAGCTCGGCAAGGCCGGGCGCAAACGCTGGGTCGGCAAGCGGCCCTCGGTTCGCGGCGTGGCGATGAACCCGGTCGACCACCCCCATGGCGGTGGCGAGGGCCGGACCAGTGGTGGTCGCCATCCGGTGACGCCATGGGGCAAGCCGACCAAGGGCAAACGCACCCGCCGCAAGAAGCCGAGCGACCGGCTGATCATCCGGCGCCGGCACAAACGGTGATGGGAGATTTCCGGTGACACGATCAGTCTGGAAGGGACCGTTCGTCGACGGTCATCTCCTGAAGAAGGCGGAGGCGGCGCGCGATAGTGGGCGCAAGCAGGCGATCAAGACCTGGTCCCGGCGCTCGACCGTGCTGCCGCAGTTCGTCGGCATCACCTTCGCCGTCCACAACGGGCACAAGCACGTGCCGGTGCTGGTGACGGAGGACATGGTGGGGCACAAGTTAGGCGAATTCGCGCCGACCCGGACCTTCTACGGTCATGCCGCCGACAAGAAGGCTCGGAGGGGCTGAGCATGGGCAAGCTCTCCAAGGGACGGAAGTTGGGCGACGACGAGGCGCTGGCGATGGCGCGAATTCTCAGGGTGAGCCCACAGAAGCTGAACCTGGTCGCCGGACTGATCCGGGGCAAGCGGGTCGAGGCGGCGCTGGCGGAGCTCACCTTCTCGCGCAAGGGGATCGCGCCGGAAGTCAAGAAGGTGCTGGAGGCCGCGATCGCCAACGCCGAGAACAATCACGACCTCGACGTCGACAGCCTGGTGGTGTCGGAGGCGAGCGTCGGTCGCAGCTTCGTGATGAAGCGCTTCCGGGCTCGGGCGCGAGGTCGAACGGGGCGGATACAGAAGCCTTACAGCCGGCTTCGAATCATCGTCCGCGAAATGGAGGAGGCGGCCTGATGGGGCAGAAAGTCAATCCGATCGGGCTTCGGCTGGGGATCAATCGGACCTGGGATTCGCGCTGGTATGCGGAAAAGCCGGAGTACGCCAAGCTGTTGGCGGAGGATCTGCGGATCCGCGCGTTCCTCGACAAACGGCTGGCCCAGGCGGGGCTCTCGAAGATCGTCATCGAGCGGCCGGCCAAGCGCGCGCGAGTGACCATCCACACCGCCCGGCCGGGCTTGGTGATCGGCAAGAAGGGCGCCGATATCGATCGGCTGCGCCGCGAGCTCTCGGAGCTGGCGGGCGACGAGGTTCATCTCAACATCATGGAGATCCGCAAGCCGGAGATCGACGCCCGGCTGGTGGCGGAGAACATCTCGCAACAGCTCGAGCGGCGGGTCGCTTTCCGCCGGGCGATGAAGCGCGCCGTGCAGTCGGCGATGCGGCTCGGCGCGCTGGGTATCCGGATCAACTGCGCCGGTCGCCTCGGCGGGGCGGAGATCGCGCGCACCGAATGGTACCGCGAGGGGCAGGTGCCACTGCACACGCTTCGCGCCGACATCGATTACGGCCAGGCGACGGCGCTCACCACCTACGGCACCTGTGGCGTCAAGGTCTGGGTCTACAAGGGCGAAATCATGGACCACGACCCGATGGCGCAGGAAAAACGCAACAGCGAGATGCAGTCGCCCGGCGGCGGCCGGCAGAACTAATCCAGGCGGAACGGAGCCATGCTGCAACCCAAACGCACCAAATACCGCAAGGCGCACAAAGGCCGGATCCACGGCAACGCCAAGGGCGGCACGACGCTCAACTTCGGCTCCTACGGCATCAAGGCGCTGGAACCGGAGCGGGTGACCGCGCGCCAGATCGAGTCGGCCAGGCGCACCCTCACCCGGCACATGCGTCGTGCCGGCAAGCTCTGGATCCGGATTTTCCCGGACGTACCGGTCTCGCAGAAGCCGACCGAGGTGCGCATGGGAAAGGGCAAGGGGACGCCCGAATATTGGTGCTGCCGGGTCAAGCCCGGGCGGATTCTCTTCGAACTCGAGGGTGTGCCGTTGGAGATCGCGCGCGAGGCCTGCATCCGTGCCTCGGCCAAGCTGCCGATCAAGACCAAATTCGTGACCCGACTGACCTAGGAACGTCGAGGATATGAAAGCCGAGGAACTCAGGGGCAAGACCCCGGACGAATTGAACGACCAGCTCATGGGGCTCCGTCGCGAGCAGTTCAACCTGCGCTTCCAGAAGGCGTCGGGGCAGCTGGAGAATACGACGCGGGTGCGCCAGGTGCGGCGCGACATCGCACGGCTCAAGACGGTGCTGCACCTGCACCGGGCCGAGGGTTAGGGAGTTTCGCCATGCCCAGGCGTGTGATGCAAGGGGTGGTGGTCAGCGACAAGGCCGACAAGACCGTCGTCGTTCGGGTCGAGCGGCGGGTGACCCATCCCGTTTACAAAAAGATCATTCGGCGCACGAGCAAGTTTCACGCCCATGATCCCCAAAATCGCCACAAGACCGGCGACATCGTGCGAATTCGCGAATGCCGACCGATTTCCAAGCTGAAGCGTTGGGAAGTCCTGGTCGACGAGGCGAGCGCCTAGGGCCCGGAGGACGAGGCCATGATCTACCCCGAGACCTATCTCGAGGTCGCCGACAACTCCGGCGCCCGCAAGGTCCAGTGCATCAAGGTCCTGGGCGGCTCGAAGCGCAAGTTCGCCTCGGTCGGCGACAGCATCGTGGTGAGCGTGAAGGAGGCGATCCCGCGGGGCCGCGTGCGCAAGGGCGACTTGCACACCGCCGTCGTCGTCCGCACGGCGAAGGAGATCCGCCGCACCGACGGCTCCGCGATCCGCTTCGATCGCAATGCCGCCGTGCTGATCACCACCCAGGGCGAGCCGATCGGCACCCGCATCTTCGGCCCCGTGACCCGCGAGCTGCGCTCCAAGAACCATCTCAAGATCATGTCGCTCGCGCCGGAGGTGCTGTGATGGCGACGAAATTCAAGATCAAGCGCGACGACGAGGTGGTCGTGCGCACCGGTCGCGACCGGGGCAAGACCGGGCGCGTGCTCAAGGTGTTCCGGGCGGACAACCGCGTGGTGGTCGAGGGCGTCAACATCATGATGCGTCACACGCGGCCCTCGCAGACCAACACCGGCGGCATCATAGAGCGCGAGGCGCCGATCCATATTTCCAACGTCGGCCTGGTCGATCCCAAGGAGAGCGGACCGACCCGGGTCGGCTACCGCACCCTCGAAGACGGCCGCAAGGTGCGCTTCGCCAAGCGCTCGGGAGAGATCATCGATGTCTGAGAACGGCAACGAGGGAAAAAACGGCAGCGGCGGCAACGGCGCGGCCCCGCCGCCGCCGGCTAGGTTGAAGACGCTCTATCGCGACGTCGTGCGCGCGAAGTTGGTGGCGGAGTTCGGCTATTCGAACCCGAATGCGGCGCCCCGGCTCGACAAGATCGTCCTCAACATGGGCGTCGGCGAGGGCTCGACGGACCGCAAGGTGATCCAGGCGGCGCAGCGTGAACTGACGCTCATCGCCGGCCAGCAGGCGGTGGTGACGAAGGCGAAGAAGTCGGTCGCGCAGTTCAAGATCCGCGACGGCATGACCATCGGCTGCATGGTGACGCTCAGGCGCGAGCGGATGTTCGAATTCCTCGATCGCCTGATCACCATCGCGCTGCCGCGCGTGCGCGACTTCCGAGGCGTCTCGCCGAACAGCTTCGACGGCCGCGGCAACTTCGCGATGGGATTGAAGGAGCAGATCGTCTTTCCCGAGATCGACTACGACAATATCGATCAGATCCGTGGCCTGGATGTCGTGATCTGCACGACCGCCCACAGCAACGACGAGGGGCGGGCGCTGCTGCGTGAATTCAACATGCCGTTTGCAAGCTGACGGCTCGGAGGAAACGGAAACATGGCCAAGAAGAGCGCCACTGAGAAAAACGCCAAGCGGCAGGCGCTGGTCAGAAAATACGCCGCTCGGCGCGTGGCCCTGAAGACGCTGGCGAAGGACGAGAGCGTGCCGCCGGAAGAGCGTTTCGCGGCCCGCCTCAAATTGGCGAAGCTGCCGCGCAACGGCGCCGAGACGCGAGTGCGCAACCGCTGCAGCCTTACCGGGCGCCCCCGGGGCTACTACCGCAAGCTCGGGATGTCGCGCGTGGCGCTCCGGGAAATGGCCTCCAAGGGCCTCATTCCCGGCATGGTGAAGTCGAGCTGGTAAGGGGCTAGACGACGATGACGATGACCGATCCTCTGGGGGATATGCTGACCCGGATCCGCAACGGCCAGCGGGCGGGCAAGAATTTGGTGGCCTCGCCCGCCTCGAAGCTGCGCGAGCGCGTGCTGGGCGTGCTGGAGCGCGAGGGTTACATCCGAGGCTACCGTCGCCTCGACGAAGACCAAGACAAGCCGGTACTGGAGATCGACCTCAAGTATTTCGAGGGCGCGCCGGTGATCCAGACGATCAAGCGGGTGTCGACGCCGGGCCGCCGGGTCTATTCGTCGATCCGCGAGTTGCAGCCCTTTGCCAACGGGCTCGGGATTTCCATCCTGTCGACGCCCAAGGGCGTGCTCTCGGACACCGAGGCGCGCGACGAGAACGTCGGCGGCGAAGTGCTGTGTCAGGTTTACTAGGAGGCGGCGATGTCGCGCATCGGTCAACATCCCGTGCCGGTTCCCAGCGGCGTCCAGGTGACGCTCGGGGACGGTTCGCTGGCTGTCACGGGCAGCCTGGGCACGCTCTCCATGTCGATCCTGGACGACGTGATCGTGACCCACGCGGACGACGCGATCACCGTGGCGGCACGGGGCGACACCAAGCGTTCCCGCTCGATGTGGGGCCTGCACCGGAGCCTCGTCGCCAACATGGTGATCGGCGTGACCGAGGGCTTCACCAAGGATCTGGAGATCGTCGGCGTCGGCTACCGGGCCTCGGTCCAGGGCAGTGATCTGGTCCTCCAGCTCGGCTATTCGAGGGACCTGGTCTATCCGATCCCGGAGCGAATCGAGATCGCATGCGCGCGGCCGACGATGATCAAGATCAGCGGCATCGACAAGCAACACGTCGGCCAGGTGGCCGCGGAAATCCGCCGTTTCCGCCCGCCCGAGCCGTACAAGGGCAAGGGTATCCGTTACGCGGGCGAGCATGTCTTCCGCAAGGAAGGCAAGAAGAAGTAGCCAGGATCGGGATCGAGACCTCGGATGAGCAGACCATTGACGAACGCGATCAAACGGCGCCAGCGCATCCGCAGCCGGTTGCGCAAGGCGGCCAAGGGGCGAACCCGGCTATCCGTGTTTCGCTCCTCGAAGCACATTTACGCGCAGGTGATCGACGATACGGTGGGGCGCACGCTGGCCGCCGCCAGCACGATCGAAAAGGATCTCCGCGAGGCGCTGCTGACCGGCGCGGACACCGATGCGGCGAGCAAGGTCGGCGCGCTGATCGCCGAGAGAGCGAAGGCCGCCGGCGTCGCGCGGGTGATCTTCGATCGCTCCGGCTATCGCTATCACGGTCGCGTCAAGGCGCTCGGCGAGGCGGCGCGCGCGGGCGGTCTCGAATTTTAGGACGGACGAAGCATGGCACGAAGAAGTTTTGATGATCGCGGCGACAGCGACTTCCATGACAAGCTGGTTCACATCAATCGCGTCGCCAAGGTGGTGAAGGGTGGCCGTCGGTTCGGCTTTTCGGCCCTGGTCGTCGTCGGCGATCAGAAGGGCCGCGTCGGCTTTGGCCACGGCAAGGCCCGCGAGGTGCCGGAGGCGATCCGCAAGGCGACGGAGCAGGCCAAGCGGACCTTGATCCGGGTGCCGCTGCGCGAGGGTCGGACGTTGCATCACGACGTCCGCGGCCGCCACGGCGCGGGCCGGGTCGTGCTCAGGACGGCGAGCCCCGGCACCGGCATCATCGCCGGCGGGCCGATGCGCGCGGTGTTCGAGTGCCTCGGCGTGCAGGACGTGGTCACCAAGTCGATCGGCAGCTCGAACCCTTACAACATGGTGCGCGCCACCTTCGAGGCGTTGAAGCGGCAGAGCTCGCCCCGCATGGTGGCGGCGCGGCGCGGCAAGAAGGTGAGTGACATTCTCGGCCGCCGCCGGGGTAGCGATTCCCAGGCGGCGCAGGAAGCGTGAGGTCGGGAACGATGGCGAAGACCCCGGACAAGGCCAAGGCCAAGGCCAAGACCACGGCCAAGGCCACGGTGCGCGTGACCCAGGTGAAGAGCCCAATCGGGCGGGAGCGCGGCCAGCGCCAGACCTTGGTCGGGCTCGGCCTGAACAAGATGCACCGGACGCGCGAGCTGGAGGATACGCCCGCGGTGCGGGGCATGATCAACAAAGTCGCCCATCTGGTCCGCGTCGAGGAGACGGCCTGAGCGGGGATGGCGGCGCGGCCGGACCGAATTGGGTCGACCGAGAGGGAAGCGAGTGGGACCATGCGGCTCAATGAACTGAGGGATAATCCCGGCGCCCGCAAGGCGCGCAAGCGCGTCGGGCGAGGTATCGGCTCCGGCGTGGGCAAGACCTCGGGCCGGGGGCACAAGGGCGCTAAATCGCGCTCGGGTATCTCGCTCGGCGGCTTCGAGGGCGGCCAGATGCCGATTTATCGCCAACTACCGAAGCGGGGCTTTAACAACATCTTCCGCAAAGACTTCCAGGCGGTGAACGTCGGCCGCCTGCAACAGGCGATCGACGCCGGCAAGCTCGACGCCGGCCGGCCGATCACCGGCGAGGTGTTGGTCCAGGTCGGCGTGGTTCGTCGCCTCGGCGACGGCGTCAGGCTCCTTGCAAAGGGCGAGCTCGCCACCAAGATAGAGATCACGGTCGCCGGCGCCTCGCGCGCGGCGGTCGAGGCCGTGGAGAAGGCCGGCGGCAGCGTCGCGATTACCGGCGCCAGCGCGGCCAAGCACGGCGGCGCGGCCAAGGACGACGGCGTGGCCAAGGACGACGGCGTGGCCAAGGACGACGGCGCGGGCGAGGGGGCCTAGGACGCCGGTTCGATTGGGATAGTGGGGCCGGGAGCGCTTCGATGGCATCAGCCGCGGAACAGTTGGCCGCCAACATCAACTTCGGCGCCTTCGCCAAGGCGACGGAGCTGAAGCGGCGCATCCTGTTCACCCTCTGCGCGCTGGTGGTCTATCGCCTCGGCACCTACATCCCGATCCCGGGCATCGATCCCGTCGCGCTGGCCGACGTGTTCCGCCAGCAGCAGGGCGGCATCCTGGGGATGTTCAACGTCTTCGCCGGCGGCGCGCTCGGGCGGATGACGATCTTCGCGCTGGGTATCATGCCCTACATCTCGGCCTCGATCATCATTCAGCTGATGACCACGGTCTCGCCCAAGCTCGAGCAGCTCAAGAAAGAGGGCGAGCAAGGCCGCAAGAAGATCAACCAATACACGCGGATTGGGACCGTCATCCTGAGCGCGCTGCAAGGCTACGGCATTTCCGTCGGGCTCGAGGGCTTCTCCGGCTCGCAAGGCGGCGTGGTGCTGGATCCGGGGATCTTCTTCCGCTTTACCGCGGTGATCACCCTGATCGGCGGCACGATCTTCCTGATGTGGCTTGGCGAGCAGATCACCGCTCGCGGCGTCGGCAACGGCATCTCGCTGATCATCTTCGCCGGCATCGTCGCCGAGCTGCCGAGCGCCCTGGTCAGCACGCTCGAGCTCGGCAAGACCGGCGCGCTCTCGACCTTCTTCATTCTCGCCCTGATCTTGATGGTGATCGGCACGATCGTCTTCATCGTCTTCGTCGAGCGGGCGCAGCGCCGACTGATTGTGCAGTATCCCAAGCGTCAGGTCGGCGCGCGGATGTTCGGCGGCGACAACACGCATCTGCCGCTGAAGCTGAACACCGCCGGCGTGATCCCGCCGATCTTTGCCTCCTCGATGCTGCTGCTGCCGGTGACGGTGGCCAGCTTCTCGAGCCAGGGCGGGGGGGCGGATTGGGTGGCCACCATAGCGGCGCTGCTGGGCCGCGGGCAGCCCGCCTACCTCTTCCTCTACATCTCGGGCGTCGTTTTCTTCTGCTTCTTCTATACCGCCATCGTCTTCAATCCCGCCGACACGGCGGACAACCTGAAGCGCTATGGCGGTTTCATCCCCGGTATCCGGCCGGGCAAGCGGACGGCGGAATACATCGACTACGTGCTGACGCGTCTCACCGTCGTCGGCGCCGCCTACCTGTCGCTGGTCTGCCTGCTGCCGGAGCTGTTGATCTCGCAATACGCGGTGCCGTTCTACTTCGGCGGAACCTCGCTGCTGATCGTCGTCAGCGTCACCATGGACACGGTGGCACAGGTGCAATCCCATCTCCTGGCCCACCAATACGAAGGCCTGATCAAGAAGTCGAAGCTCAAGGGCCGCAATCGATGAGATTGATCCTGCTGGGCCCACCAGGCGCCGGCAAGGGGACGCAGGCACGGCGCCTGGAAGCGGCCCACGGCCTCGCCCAACTTTCGACCGGAGACATGCTCAGGGCGGCGATCACCGCCGATAGAGAGGTCGGCCGCGAGGCGAAGGAGATCATGGCCCGGGGCGAACTGGTGCCGGACGAGGTCGTGCTCGCCATCATCGCCGAGCGGATCGGCGCCGAGGATTGCGCCGAGGGTTTTATCCTGGACGGCTTTCCGCGCACCGTGGCGCAAGCGGAGGCGCTGGACGAGATGCTGGCCGACCGCGCCATGGTGCTCGACGCGGTGATCGAGATGAAGGTCGACGAGGAGGCCTTGGTCGACCGCATTACCGGTCGCTACACCTGCGCCGCGTGTGGCGCCGGCTACCACGACCGAAACGTCAAGCCCGCGCGCGACGGCGTCTGCGATCGCTGCGGGGGAACGGCGTTCACGCGGCGCGAGGACGACACCGAGGCCGCGGTCCGCACCCGGCTCGACGCCTACCACGGGCAAACCGCACCGTTGCTGCCCTATTACGCGGGAAAAGGCGTGTTGAAGAGCGTCGATGGCATGGCCGAACCGGACGCGGTGAGCGCCGAGATGGCCGCCGTCCTGGGTGCGGGTTGAGCGGTTGACATGACCATGGCGAACGTATACACCCCGGCATCCGTGGGAGTCCCGCCAAAGCGCGGGATCGCCTGTATTTTCGCAAATCGAGGGGCCTAGACGGTGGCGCGCATCGCAGGTGTCAATATTCCCACGAACAAGCGTGTCGTGATCGCGCTGACCTATATTCACGGCATCGGCCGCTCCAAGGCGCGAATAATTTGTGACGGCGCCGGTATTCCCTCGGAACGCCGCGTCAATGAGTTGAATGATCAGGAAGTCATGCATATTCGCGAGACGATCGACCGCGATCACCTGGTCGAGGGTGACCTGCGGCGTGACGTCGCGGTCAGCATCAAGCGTCTGATGGATTTGGGCTGTTACCGGGGCCTGCGCCACCGCAAGGGGCTCCCCGTGCGCGGCCAGCGGACCCACACCAACGCGCGCACGCGCAAGGGGCCCGCCCGTCCGATCGCCGGCAAGAAGAAGTAGGAAGTCGCCATGGCCCGGGAACGGACGCGCGTTCGGCGGCGCGAGCGGAAGAACATTACTAACGGCGTCGCCCACGTCAGCGCTAGCTTCAACAACACCAAGATCACCATCACCGACGTGCAGGGCAACGCGATTTCCTGGTCGTCCGCCGGCTCGCAGGGCTTCAAGGGCTCGCGCAAGTCGACGCCCTACGCCGCTCAGATGGCGGCGGAGGACGCCGGGCGAAAGGCGATGGAACATGGGATGAAGACGCTCGAGGTCCTGGTCAAGGGGCCGGGCTCGGGCAGGGAATCGGCGCTTCGCGCGCTTCAGGCGATCGGCTTCTCGATCACGGCCATCCGCGACGTGACACCGATCCCGCACAACGGTTGCCGACCGCCCAAGCGTCGGCGCGTGTGATCGCGTCCGCCGCTCCGGTCCGCTTCCGGGCCGGTGAGAGCGTCGGTCGTGACATTCGATAACGAGAACCTCGTCCGCCGCCGGTGGCGGGCGTAGCGCATGAGGTCATAGGCGTGATCGAGAAGAATTGGCAGGACCTGATCAAGCCCGAAAAGCTGAACGTCGAGACGGGTGTCGACGCCGGGCGGAAGGCCTCGTTCGTGGCGGAGCCGCTCGAGCGCGGCTTCGGCTTGACGCTGGGCAACGCGCTCAGGCGCATTCTGTTGTCCTCGCTACATGGCGCGGCGGTGACGTCGGTCCACATCGATGGCGTGTTGCATGAGTTTTCCTCGATTCCCGGGGTCCGCGAGGATGTCACCGACATCGTGCTCAACATCAAGCAGATCGCGGTGCGCTGCCACTCCGGCGATCCGCGTCGGATGACGCTTCGGGCGGAAGGTCCCTGCGAGGTGACGGCGGCCAACATCGAGACCGGCGCGGACGTCGAAATCCTCAATCCCACGCTCTCGCTCTGCCATCTCGACGACGGCACCAAGATCAACATGGAGCTGACCGTCGAGACGGGGAAGGGTTATGTGCCCGCCGACCGCATGCGCAGCGAGGACGCGCCGATCGGGCTGATCCCAGTCGACGCCGTGTTCAGCCCGCTGAAGACGGTCGCCTACCGGGTCGAGAATACCCGCGAGGGCCAGATCCTCGACTACGACAAGTTGACGATGGACCTGGAGACGGACGGCACGGTGACGCCCGAGGACGCGCTCGCCTATGCCGCGCGGATCCTGCAGGACCAGTTGCAGCTCTTCGTCAACTTCGACGAGCCGGAAGTGGAACAGCGCCGCGTCGAGCCGGATTCACCCCGCATCAACCGTCATCTGCTGCGCAAGGTCGACGAGCTGGAGTTCTCGGTCCGCTCCGCCAATTGCCTCAAGAACGACAACATCATCTACATCGGCGATCTGGTGCAGAAGACCGAGGCGGAAATGCTCCGCACGCCGAACTTCGGCCGCAAGTCGTTGAACGAGATCAAGGAGGTGTTGATCCAGATGGGCCTGCATCTCGGGATGGAAGTGCCGGAGTGGCCGCCGGAGAACATCGACGACATGGCCAAGCAGCTCGACGGCGAGTTTTAGTCGTCCCTTTCGGCACCGGGGCATCGGGGAGTAGAGCGCCATGCGCCATCGCAAACGGGGACGGCGGTTGAACCGTTCCAGCGCACACCGCAAGGCGATGTTCCAGAACCTCGCCAGCGCGCTGATCAAGCACGAGCAGATCACGACCACCGTGCCGAAGGCCAAGGACCTGAGGCGAATCGTCGAGAAGATGATCACGCTCGCCGAGCGTGGCGATCTCCATGCGCGGCGGCTGCTGCACGCGCGATTGCCCGACGCCGCCATGGTCGACAAGCTGATCGACGTCCTGACCGAGCGCTACCGCGACCGCCCCGGCGGCTATACGCGGGTCCTCAAGGCCGGCTTCCGCAAGGGCGATAGCGCGCCGATGGCGGTGATCGAGCTGGTCGATCGCGATGTCGAGGCCAAGGGCCAGGATTCCGGCCCCGTGCCCGGCGACGAGGAGGATGTCGACGAGGCGGCCTGATCGCCGCCGCGCGCGCCGGGCGAGCGGCGGCGAGCATGCCGGATGCGGTCCGGCGATGAGCGGTGGACGGTCAATGTCCAGGTGGCCAATGTCCAGGTGGCCAATGTCCAGGGGGATCGCGCTCCGCGTTTGTCTTCTGGTGGCCGCGACGATGGTTTTGGCGATGGTCGCGCCGGGCCTCGTCTCGGCGGCGGAGAAACGGCTGCCGCGCGACGCCACCGAAATTCGCCTCTCCTTCGCGCCGCTCGTCAAGCAGGTCGCGCCCGCCGTCGTCAATATCTATACCCGCCGCGTGGTCGAGGAGGTGGTCGGCTCCTCCCTCTTCTCCGATCCCTTCTTCCGGCAGTTCTTCGGCGACCGGTTCGCCTTCGGCGATCGCAAGCGCGTGGCCAAGCAGCAGAACTCCCTCGGCTCCGGCG
Organism: Alphaproteobacteria bacterium; assembly: GCA_965225945.1. GTDB lineage: Bacteria > Pseudomonadota > Alphaproteobacteria > JASLMY01. The sequence continues at coordinate 28,348 of CBDDBZ010000036.1, forward strand.
TCATCGTCGGCGCCAACGGTCTGATCGTCACCAACCATCACGTCATCGCCGGGGCGGACGAGATCATCGTCGCGCTGAGCGATCGGCGCGAGTTCGAGGCGAAGTTGGTGCTGGACGACGAGCGCACGGACCTCGCCATTCTCCGGATCGAGATCGGGGCTGAGAAGCTCCCCTATCTGACGCTCGGCGATTCCGACGCCTTGGAGGTCGGCGATCTAGTGCTCGCCATCGGCAATCCCTTCAACGTCGGGCAGACGGTGACCAGCGGCATCGTCTCGGCGGCGGCGCGCACCGGCGTCGGCATCGCCGATTTCCAGTTCTTCATCCAGACCGACGCGGCGATCAACCCGGGCAACTCCGGTGGTGCGCTGGTCACCATGGACGGCAACCTGGTCGGCATCAACACGGCGATCTTCTCGAAGAGCGGCGGTTCGCACGGCATCGGCTTCGCGATTCCGGCCAACATGGCGCGGGTGGTGCTGGAGAGCGCGCGCAACGGGCTCGACCACGTGCGGCGGCCCTGGTTCGGGGCGTCGGCACAGACGGTGACGGCGGGGCTCGCGGCCGCCCTCGACATGGAGCGGCCGACCGGCGTGCTGATCCGCGCCGTGCATCCGGGGGGGCCGGCGGACAAGGCAGGCATTCGCGTCGGCGATATCGTCACCACCATCGACGGCCTCTCGGTTGACGATTCGGAGGCCTTGAGATATCGGATCGGAACCCGCCTGGTGGGCGGCAAGATGAAGCTCACGCTGCTCCGTGACGGGTCTGAGATCGCTGGCGTGCTCGCGCTGCGCCGGGCACCGGAAGATCCGCCCCGCGACGCGCGCGACCTCGCCGGACCCTCGCCGCTCGCCGGCGCCACTGTCGCCAATCTTTCGCCGGCGCTGGCGGAGGAGATGGGCCTGGATACGCTTTTGACCGGTGTCGTCGTGACCGACGTGGCCAGGCACAGCCCGGCCCGGCGCCTGAAGCTCCGCCCCGGCGACCTGATCGCCCGCGTGAACGGCGAGAAGATCATCAGCACGAAGAGGCTCGCCGGCCTGGTCGAGCACAGGCGAGGGAAGTGGCGCCTCAGCGTCAAGCGGGGCGCCAAGGTCTTCGACGTGGTGGTGAAGGGGTGACGACGCTCTTCGAGGCGGCCGGCCTCGATCGCGGCCCGGCGCCGCCTCTCGCGGACCGCCTGCGTCCCAAGACGCTGGGTGAAGTGGTCGGGCAGCCGGCGTTGTTGGGGCCGCAAGCCCCGCTCGCCCGGATGCTGGAGGCGGGCCGGATAGCCTCGCTCGTGTTCTGGGGCCCGCCCGGCACCGGCAAGACGACCATCGCGCGGCTGCTGGCGGAGGCGGTGGGGCTCCATTTCGAACAGCTCTCCGCCGTGTTCTCGGGCGTCGCCGACCTCCGCAAGGCCTTTGACGCCGCCCGCACCCGTCGCCTGGACGGCTTGGGAACGCTGCTCTTCGTCGACGAGATCCATCGCTTCAACCGGGCCCAGCAGGACGGCTTCCTGCCCTATGTCGAGGACGGCACGGTGGTGCTGGTGGGCGCGACGACGGAAAACCCCTCCTTCGAGCTCATCCCCGCGCTGTTGTCGCGCTGTCAGGTGTTGGTCTTGAGCCGTCTCGACGACGAGGCGCTCGAGGCCCTGCTGGCCAGGGCGGAGGCGGTGGAGCGAGGCGAGCTGCCGCTTCTGCCCGAGGCGCGAGCCGCGCTCCGCGCCATGGCCGACGGCGACGGCCGTTTTCTGCTCAATATGGCGGAGGAACTGTTCCTCGGCCCCCAGACGGCACCGATCGACACCATGGCGCTGACGCGCTTGGTGCAGCGCCGGGCGCCGGTCTACGACAAGGGGCAGGAGAGCCACTACAACCTGATCAGCGCGCTGCACAAGTCGCTCCGGGGCTCGGATGCGGACGCCGGACTCTACTGGCTGGCCCGCATGCTCGCCGGCGGCGAGGATCCGCTCTACATCACCCGGCGTCTGGTCCGCTTCGCGGTGGAGGACATCGGCCTCGCCGATCCCCAGGCCCTGGTGCAGGCGCTCGCCGCCAAGGACGCCTACGATTTTCTCGGCACCCCGGAGGGCGAGCTGGCGATCGCCCAGGCGGTGATCTATCTGGCTACCGCGCCCAAGTCGAACGCCGCCTACCGGGCCCTCGGCGCGGCGCAACGTTCGGCCAAGGAACACGGCTCGCTGATGCCGCCGGCGCATATCCTGAACGCGCCGACCGGGCTGCTGCGCGATCTCGGCTACGGCGCCGGCTACGTTTACGATCACGAGGCGGAGGACGGCTTTTCCGGCCAGGACTATTTCCCCGCTGATATGGCGCGCGAGAGCTATTACCGGCCGAGGGAGCGAGGCTTCGAGCGCGAGATCACCAAGCGGCTGGCCTATTGGCGCCGGCTGCGGGAGGATCGTGGCGGGGAGGAGGGGACGTGAAACTGGTCGCCGCGATCGCGCTCGGCGGCGCCATCGGCGCCGTCGGCCGCCACTTCGCCGCCGGGCAGGTGATGAAGCTCGCCGGCGGCGGCTTCCCCTGGGGCACGGTGGCGGTCAATGTCCTCGGTTCCTTCATCTTGGGGGCGCTGGTGGAGACCGTGGCGCTCAAATGGTCGGTCGGCCTGGAACTGCGGGCGTTCCTGACCGTCGGCATTCTCGGTGCCTTCACCACCTTCTCGACCTTCTCGCTCGATGTCGCCGTGTTGATGGAGCGGGGCCAGCTCGGCGCCGCGTCGTTCTACGTCGCCGTCTCGGTGCTGCCCTCGATCGGCGCGCTCTTCGCCGGGCTCTACGTCTTCCGCCAGCTCCTCTCATGAGCGTCGAGATCCACGAGGTCGACTCGGGCGAGGCCGGACAGCGGCTCGACCGCTGGTTCCGCGCCCACTACCCCGGGCTCGGCCAGGGACGCCTGCAGAAGTTGCTGCGGACGGGCCAGGTGCGGGTCGACGGCCGGCGCGTCAAGGCGAGCTATCGCGTGGCCGGCGGAGAGAAAGTGCGCGTTCCGCCCGAGGCGGTGGCGGTGGAAGGCGCGCCTCCGGCCCCGCGCGCCTCGGCCGAGGACTCGCGAGAGGTCCGAGCGCTGGTGCTCTATGGCGATGACGAGATGATCGCGATCGACAAGCCGCCCGGCCTCGCGGTGCAGGGCGGCAGCGCGGTCACCCGTCACCTCGACCGGATGCTGGAGGGGCTGCGGGAGGCGGGTGGGGAGCGGCCGAGGCTGGTCCACCGCCTCGACAAGGATACCAGCGGGCTGTTGCTGGTGGCCCGCACCGCCCGGGCGGCGGCGCGGCTGACCCGCGCTTTTCGCGACGGCGAGATCCAAAAGACCTACTGGGCGCTCGTCGTGGGCTTGCCGACGCTGCCTCGGGGCCGGATCGACCTGCCGCTCGCCAAGCGGGCGGGGCCGGGCGGCGAGCGGATGCGAATCGTGGATGATGGCGGCAGGCGGGCGATCACCGAATTCGCCGTGCTCGACCGGGCGGGCCGCCGCGCCGCCTGGCTCGCGATGCGGCCGCTCACCGGGCGCACCCATCAGCTGCGCGCGCATGCGGCGGCCATCGGCACGCCGATCCTGGGCGACGGGAAATATGGTGGCGCCGAAGCCTTCCCCAGCGGTCTCGACGTCGCCCGTCGGTTGCACCTCCACGCCCGCGCGCTCAGGGTGCCGAACGGTCGGGGGGGATGGACGTCGTTGGAGGCGCCGCCGCCGTCGCATTTCCGCGAGGCGCTGAAGGCGCTCGGCTTCGAGATCGCGGATGCCCGCGATCCGTTCGGGGATTAGAATGTCATTCGTATTCATTGTCGAGGGGAGGAGACGAGATGCCATATGCCGAGGCCAAGGGGGCCAAGCTCTATTACGAAGTGGCGGGCAAGGGACAGCCGATCGTCTTCGTGCACGAATTCGCCGGCGACCATCGCAGTTGGGAGCCGCAGGTGCGCTACTTCTCGCGGCGCTATCGCTGCATCAGCTATGCCGCCCGGGGCTATCCGCCCTCGGACGTGCCGTCCGATCCAAGACTCTATAGTCAGGACATCGCCACCGACGACATCGCCGCCGTGCTAAAAGGCCTCGGGATCAAGAAGGCCCACATCGTCGGGCTTTCGATGGGGGGCTTCGCGGCGCTCCACTTCGCGATCCGTTATCCCCGGATGGCGCAATCGGCCGTCGTCGCCGGCTGCGGCTACGGCGCGCCCAAGGGGCCGGAGCGCAGGAAGTTCCGGGCCGACGTCGCCGCGCTGGCCAAGGCCATCGAGGCCGACGGCATCACCGCCTTCGCCAAGCAATATTCGGTTGGCCCGACCCGGGTGCAGTTCAAGGCGAAGGATCCGAGAGGCTTTGCCGAGTTCGCCCGGCAGTTGGCCGAACACGATGCGGTCGGCGCGGCCAACACCTTCCGGGGCGTCCAGGGCGAGCGGCCGTCGATCTACGACCTCGCGGCGAAATTGGTGGGGATCAAGGTGCCGATGCTGCTGATGACCGGCGACGAGGACGAGCCCTGCCTCGACGCCACCCTCTTCATGAAGCGCAAGATCCCCTCCGCCGGCCTGGTGGTGCTGCCCAAGACTGGCCACACCATCAACCTGGAGGAGCCGGCGGCCTTCAACCAGGCGGTGCAGGAGTTCCTCACCTCGGTCGAGCAGGGGCGCTGGGGGCGGCGCGATCCGGCCTCGATATCGGATAGCGCGGTGATGGCCAAGACGGCGAAGAAGAAACGGCGCTGATCAGCGGCCCTTGACCTCGGGCGTGCGACACTCGACGTAGGTCTGCGCCGCTGGCGCCGCCCCGGGCGAGATCGGCCCGGCCCTCGCGGGTATCGCCGTCGACGACGAGGAAGCGCAAAACCCGGCTCACGCCATCATGCTCCCTCAGTGGCGAAGCGCGTCAGCACGTTATTGATGATGCGGGAGATGTTGTTGTCGTAGCCGTCGTGCGAGAGGCTGCCGCAGAAGGTGATCGAGCCGACGGAGAACACGGCGCCGCCGGCCGGGGTCTCGAAATAGGTCATGTCGGCGCGGACCAGTTCCTGGTGCGTTTCGAACGACCAGGTGGCGCGGTGCGTCAGCAGCTCCTCGGGCACCACGATATGACTCTCCTGATGCCCGGTGGAGCTGGCGACGACGATGGCGTTCTCGGGCGAGCCGAGCCGATGGTCCATCCGGTCCAATTCGAAGCCGGCGGCACCCCCGCCGCTGAGGCCGAAGTTGCCGATGATCTCGTCCTCGACGCCCTCGAAGATCCAGGCGGCGCGCGGATCCTCGGCGCCGGCCGCGCGGACGTAGTAGGCCCCCTCGAAGGCGCCCTGGGCCGAGAAACCGACGCCGCAGAGCCGCTGGGGCGCCCGGTCGTTGCGCCGCCAGAGGCCACCGTAAGCACCGTCGAGGGCGTTATAATATTCCCCCGGATCGGCGGCCCAGGCGCGGATTCCGCCCTCGCCCCGGCGGATCTCGAGGACGCCCGGCACCTTCTCGCTCCGCGCCACGCGCCAATAGAAGCCATTGCCGCCGAGGTACATCAGGTTGCCGCCGCCGTCCACGAAGTCCTGGATGGCGTCGAGCGAGGCCTCGGTGTGGTATTCGGGATGCGAGCCGGTGAGCAGCACCCGGTAGGGCGCCAGAAGTGCCGCGCCCGCCTCGTCCAGATCGTCGTCCGTCACCACGTCGTAGGCGTGCCCCTTGGCCTCCAGCCAGTCGGTCAGGTGGGTGTCGGCCGGGAAGTGGCGAAGGCCGGAGCCGCGGGGATCGAGGAAGCTCAGGAAACCGGGGCGCATGGTGATGATCGGCCGCAGCCTCGAGGAATAGCAGATCCCGCTGCCGTCCGAATGGAAGTTGTAGGTCGAGCAGCCGTAGTCCTTGTGCTCGTCCGGGTTCCACTTCGGCGCGCCCCAGTCCGCGACCCGCTGGTAGTAGGCCTGGTCGCTCGTGCCCCGGGCGTAGTTGGCATAGATCTGATGGGTGAAGGTGGCGGCGAGAACGGCGATCCGGGCCGTCGGCTTGCCGGTTTTGGGCCGGACGTAGAAGGGGATGATCTCCTCGATCCCCCGACAGCGGAGGCGGGCGCCATAGACTCCGCTTCGCAAGCTCGCCGGCGCCTCGAAGGCGAAGTCGGTCTCCCACCCGCAATCGTGGATGTCGTCGTCGTGGAAGTGGATGGCGCCGTATTCCCCGGGCGCATGGCGCCAGCACATCTCAGCGCCTGACCAGTTGGAGCCCTTCATCCCCCGCGCCGGTAGGTTGACCAGGCGGCCATGCAGTCTCGCCGGGCCCGCGTCGTGAATATCCAGCCCGTCGATTCCGCGGGAAAAATTCCAGGCGGCGCGGAGACCGTCGACCATCTCGCCCCGGGCGGCGCGCTCGACGGCGGCCTCGTCGAGGCTGGCGGCGGCGACGAAGGGCCGCTCGATCTTGCCGTTGAAGTGCTCGACGGCGTGGGATGCGAGTCGGGCCGCGATCAGCAGCGGGCCGCCACGCGGCAGCGCCGGATCGGCGACGGTGATCACGCCCGAGCCCTCGTCGTCTATCTTCTGGCGGGGCGACAGGCGGTGCTGATGGATCGCCAGGCGTCCGCTCTGGGCCTCGAAGCTCGCCCAGATCCGATACCAGAAGCGATTGCGTACCGCCTTGCCGACGGAAACCTCGTGCAATGTGCCGTTCGCGTCGGTGAGGGCGAAGCTGGCGCCCTCGGCGCCGATCGAGAGAGCGAAGCTGCGGCCATCCTCGTCGGCCCGTGAGATCACGGCCTGTGGCGCGCCGGGGAGCGTCGGCCAGATCGTCGCGGCGATGGTGAAATCGGCCAGATCGTCCAGCCCGTCGGCATCCTCGACGATTGCATACGAGCCGAGGCGGACCGGCTGATGGCGCGAGGGATACTCGCCGGCGAAGCCCGCCGCCACCGCTTCCAGCTTCAGCCCCGGGCCGTCCGGGTTCGGGTCGGCGTGGATGATGCGCACCAGGTCGGCGCCATAAGGTTCCTCGAAGGTGCTGGAGACCTTGAACTCGATCCGCCCGCCGGGGGGAATCGAGATCCGGTCGCTATATCCGGTCAACGGCAGCATCGCGCACGGCTCCTTGCCCGAAACCCTAGTTGCCTCATTCAGTCCAAACGGCGGGTCCGGGTCAAGGCTGTCGGGCTGATTTGGTGCGTCGCCTCTTGGCGGGAGCCTTCGCCTTTTGCGCCGAGAGCGCCACATCGACCGCCGCGCGCGCCCACGCGAGGATGTCCTCCTCGTCGTCGAGGATCTCGTCCGGAACCTGCCAATAGGATTTGAGCGCACGGGGTTTGCCCACGCGTTGGTAGGTGAAGGGGCCGCTGCCGGCGGCCTCGAAATCGGCCTTCGTCGCCTCGTCGACCTTCAGGTGCAGGCCATTCTCGACCACCAGCGCGAACATCACGTCGGTGTAAAAGATACCGAGGCCGCCGAACATGCGGCGCGCCGTCACCGGCCCGAGGGGCGCCAGCAGGTCCAGCAGATGGTCACGATACTCGGGCGAGACGGCCATCGGCCCGGCCTCCGGCACCGTGGGCCGCGCGGCTGTGGCGCAAACATTCCATGGCTGCGGTTTCCTTATCGGAATTGCGCCATATTATGGCTTGGCTGCGGCCCGCCCGGAAGCGAGGCCGGACCGTCGTGCAAGGACAAGGGCCGAGGGTAGGCGGACAATGCTGATCGCGCAGATCACCGACATGCACGTGACCGTGCCCGGCCGCCGGGCGGATGAGGTCTACGACACCTCGGGCCGGCTGGCCCGCTGGGTGGCGCGCCTGAACGCGCACGAGCCCCGACCCGACCTGGTGCTCGCCACCGGCGATCTGGTGAACGACGGCGAGGCGGCGGAATACGCCCGGCTCGCCGAATTCCTGGACGGACTCGAAATCCCATTCTACCTCGCCGCCGGCAACCACGACGATCGCGACAACCTGCGTGCCGCCTTTCCCACCCACGACTATCTCGCGGGCGAGGACGAGTTCCTGCACTACGTGATCGAGGACTGGCCGCTCCGCATCATCATGCTCGACACGTTGATCCCGGGCGAGATCGGTGGCCGGCTCTGCGCCCGCAGGCTCGACTGGCTGGCGGCGCGCCTCGCCGAGGCGCCGGAAAGGCCGACGCTGATCGCCCTCCACCACCCCCCGTTCCGGAGCGGAATTCCGGTGATGGACGCGGTCGGCCTCGACGGTTCGGAAGCGTTCGCGGAGGTGATCGCGCCCCATGCCAACGTCCTGCGCGTGGTGGCGGGGCACCTGCATCGCGCGATCAACGGTACGGTCGCCGGTCGGCCCGTGAGCACGGCGCCGGCGACGGCGCATCAGCTCGGTCTGACCTTCGAAGTGCGCGATCGCCCGATGATCACGGCCGAACCACCGGCGGCCCATCTCCACCTCTGGCTCGGCGAGGCAGGCGGGCTGATCACCCACACGATCCATCTGGACGCGCCCGAGATCCCGCGTTGAGACTTTGTCGCCACGCGTTCGGCGTGGCATGGCCCGGCCTCCCGCTCTCCCGCCCAACCACCCAGCGCGCCGGCCGGGCCATGCCACGCCGGCCGGAGCAATCCATGCCAGACGGCGTGCCGGGGCCTCCCGCTCCTGGGTGGTTTGGCCGGGGGAGAAGACCGGGAGCGGGAGGCCCCGGCACGCCGCGCGAGCGGCGAGCAAAAAAAGACTCCTCAGCGGCCGAAAGCGATCAGCATCACCGCCGGCACGATCAGGAACAGCGCCAGCACGCCGCGCCGGTTCAGCACTTCGGCGCGGAACAGATAGCGGCTCAGGATCAGCGAGACGAAGGGCGAGGCGGCGACGATCGGCCCCACGACGATCAGCTCGCCGGTTTGCAGCGCGGTGTTGAGCGAGAGCAGCGACAATCCGTTGATCAGCCCGGCGAGGGGGAACCAGCCCAGTCCGGGCCGGCGCCAGGTGATCGCTGGACGCCGCCGGCGCCGCAGCCGCTCGCCCGCTAGCGCGATCGCGAAGGAAACGGTGACACTCACCAGACCCGCGAAATGGGCGCTCGGCAGGACTTCCATCCCGACCTTGGAGAGGGCATGGCCGAAGACGCGGATCACCGCCGCCGCGAGCGGCAACGAGAGCGCCCAGCGCGGCCAATTTACCTCGAGGCCCCCGGGGAGGCCCCCGGGGAGGCCACCGGGCCGGACCAACAGGAGAATCGCGCCGACGATGACCAGCGTACCGACGGCGACGGGCCAGCTCAGGCTTTCGCCGAGCCAGAAGACACCCAGGAGCGCGCCGAAGAGCGGCGAGGTGGAGGCGATCGTGGCCGCCAACGTGGGGCCGAGATAACGGGTGCCGGCGAGCGCCAGGTTGCCCGAAAGGAAGGGCCGTACCAGGCCGACCGCGGCGAAGATCACGATGGCCCCGTCGAGCCAGAACCAGCGCTCGACGAAGAACGGCGCCAGCAGCCAATAGAACGCGGTAGAGCCGGCGAGCGACAGCATCGTGCCGGTGCGCGAATCCGCGTGCCTGAGGCCGAGGTTGAGAATTTGCTCGCTCAAGCCGAAGAGGCAGGCCGACGCGAGCGAGAGGAGGATCGGCAGATAGGCGTGGCTCATCGCGCCAGGGCTGGCATCACTCGGCGGCGGCGACCGCTGGCACCAGCCAGGCGGCGAGGTCGCGGCGCGCGCGGGCCGCCGTCGCCGGTTTGCGCTCGCGCCGTCCAAGCTTGCCCCCCAGCGGCGGGAAGAGCCCGAAGTTGACGTTCATCGGCTGGAACGTCTTCGCGTCCGCGCCGCCGGTGATGTGCGCCAGAAGCGCGCCCAGCGCGGTGGTCGGCGGCGGCGGGCGAACCGGCTCGCCCCGCCGTTCGGCGGCGGCGAAGCGCCCGCTCAGTAAGCCGATCGCGGCGCTCTCGACATAGCCCTCGACGCCGGTGATCTGCCCGGCGAAGCGCAGCCTCGGCGCCGCCCGGAGACGGCAGGTGGCGTCGAGCAGGCGCGGGCTGTTGAGGAAGGTATTGCGGTGGATACCGCCCAAGCGGGCGAAGCGCGCGCCCTCGAGGCCCGGGACCTGGCGAAATATCCGGGTCTGCGCGCCGTGACGCAGCTTGGTCTGGAAGCCGACGATGTTGTAGAGCGTGCCGAGCGCGTTATCCTGGCGCAGTTGGACGACCGCGTGGGGCTTTTCGCTCGGCGCGTGCGGGTTGGTCAGGCCGACCGGCTTCATCGGCCCGAAGCGCGGCGTCTCGGGCCCCCGCGCCGCCATCACCTCGATCGGCAAACAACCCTCGAAATAGGGCGTATCGCGTTCCCAGTCCTTGAAGTCGGTGGTCTCGCCCGCCAGCAGATCGGCGATGAAGCGATCGTATTCAGCCCGCGTCAAGGGGCAGTTGATATAGTCCTTGCCGTCGCCGCCGGGGCCTGGCTTATCATAGCGCGACTGGAACCACGCCTTGGAGAAATCGATCGAGTCCTTGTACACGATCGGCGCGATGGCATCGAAGAAGGCCAAAGAGTCCTCGCCCGTCAGGGCGTGGATCGCGCCGGCCAGCGCCTCGGAGGTCAGCGGGCCGGTGGCGACGATCACGCTGTCCCATGCCTCGGGCGGCAGGTCCGCTATCTCCTCGCGGGCGATTTCGACCAGCGGCTCGCCCTCCAGCGCCCTCGTCACGGCAGCGGAGAAGGCGACGCGATCGACCGCGAGGGCACCGCCGGCGGGCACCTTGTTGGCGTCCGCCGAGGCCATGATCAGGGAATTGGCGCGGCGCATCTCCTCGTGCAGCAGCCCGACGGCGTTGCGCTCCGCGTCGTCCGAACGAAACGAATTGGAGCAAACCAGCTCCGCCAGCCCGTCACCCCCATGGGCGGCGGTGGACCGGGTCGGGCGCATCTCGTGCAGCACCGACGGCACGCCTGCGCGGGCCGCCTGCCAAGCCGCCTCCGAGCCCGCCAAGCCACCACCGATGATGTGAATGGGACGCATTTCAGGTCTTTCGCCGCCGTTGCCGCCACCCTTCATAGGTCGCGCGGCGCACTCGGCGCAAGGCGGATACGGGGACACAGGATAAGGGGACACAATACTTAACTTCATGAAGTTAAGTATTGTGTCCCCTTATCCTGTCCGCGCGAGGCGCCGCCCTGGATCGACGCACTACTTGACGGTGATCCGCCCCTCGAGGGCCGGCGAGATGGTGCCCTGGGCGGCGATGTGGTCCATCACCACGGTCGCCATCAGCGCGCCGCCCGCCGCGCCGATGATGGTCTTGGCCTCCTTCAGCACCGCGTAGCCGTTCGCCGCCGCCGGCGATGTATTCGTTGGTCGCGACCTTGTAGCGCTTGGCCCCTTCGACCGGTTGCCCGGCGACCGTCGCCTCGACCACGCGGCTCCCCTTGGGCCGCTTGGGATCGAAGGCGTAAGCCATGCCCGAGACATGGGGGAAGCGGCCGGCGATATCCTCGACCCGACTGACGCCGTTCTCCAGCGCCTCCAAGAGCTGTGCCCCGGTGAGTTCCAGCAGGACCACGTAATTGCCGAAGGGAAGCTCGCTCAGCACGTCCATTCGGGTGAGCGTGGTCTCGGGCTCGTAGGTCCGATCGCCCCGGATGCCGCCGCCGTTGGTGAAGCCGATGTCGGCCTCGAGGCTGGCGCGGATGGCGTCGGCCATCAGGTTGGCGAAGTTGCTTTCCCTGCCGCGCACGGTCGCCCGCCGGCTGTCCAGCAGCACGGTGGTCTTGCCCACGGGCACCGAGAGCTTCTCGTCGAGCGATTTTTCGTGGCCGGCGACGATACGAGCGATCTCCGGATCGGGCGTAACCCCGGCGGTGGAGAGGAAACGCCATTGCGGCAGCATCGAGACCCGGGTGCCGCCGCGCCCCTTCTTCTTCTCGATCGTGATGTCGGCGACGGCGAGATAATGCGCGTCGTAGCCGGCCTTGAGGATCAAGGTGCCGCCTTCGTAGACGCTGATCGGATCGTGGTCGTGGCCGCCGAGGATCACGTGGATACCCCTGACCCGCTTGGCCAGCTCGCGGTCCTGGGCGAGATCGAGGTGGGTCAACGCGATGATGAAGTCGGCGCCGTCCGCCTTCAGCGACTCGACCGCCTTGAGCGCGGTCTCGACCGCCGAGGTGAAGGTGATCTTCTCGCTGGGGCTGGAGAGCGTGCTCGTCTCCGGCGTCAGCAAGGAGAACAGGCCCATCTTCAGCTCACCGAGGGGTCGCACGATGGTCGCCTGGGAGACGCCGAACGGCCGGCCGTTGGCGCCGAGCGTGTTGGTGGCGAGCCAGACGAAGTTGGAGCCCTGCATGCGTTGGATCATCACGTCGTCGCCAAAGTCGAACTCGTGATTGCCGAGGCCGGCAACGTCGAGGCCAATGGCGTTCATCAGCTCGATCATCTGCGCGCCCTTGGTCAGGCCCGACATCACCGAGGGCGAAATCAGGTCGCCGCCCAGCGTCGTCAGGTGGTTGGCCGCGCGGGCACGTTCCGCCCGGAGCAGGGTCATCAGCTCCGCCAGGCCGCCCTTGCCCCGCTTCTGGGAGATCTCGTAGACGTCGTTCACGTGCAACAGCGTCAACTCCGCCTTCTGCGCCCCGGCGGCGAGCGGCGCCATCACCAGAGTCGTCGCCAAGCCGGCGGCCACGCTCCAGTTCACTCCTTTGGTCGCCATATTGCTCCCCCCTCTGTTCGAAGCTCCGAATTCTACCACCTGGCCGGGGTGATCGGGCAGCATCAATCGCGCCCGACAGTTTGGCTGCGGCGTTCCAACAGAACCACGTCGCGCCATTGTCCCCGGTGCGGGCCGTGGCGCATCCGACCGGGCCGCTCGCGGACGCCCAGGCGGCGAAAGCCCAAGGCCTCGTGAAGCGCAATCGAGGCGGCGTTCTCGGGGAAGATGCCGGCTTCGAGGGTCCACACGCCCGCCGCTTCCGAGGCCTCGATCAGGGCGCCGAGAAGCCGCCGGCCGAGGCCCCGGCCGCGCGCGGCGTCGGCCAGGTAGATGGCGACCTCCGCGATTCCCGCGTAGACCGGCCGCGAGGAGACCGGCGACAGCGCCGCCCAGCCGAGAATTTCGCCCCTCCGCGCCGCCACCAGGCGGCAGTCGGCGCGGCGCGAGGCGTCCCAGGCCGGCCAATCCGGGGCCGCTTCCTCGAAGGTGGCGTCGCCGGTGTCAATTCCTTGCCGGTAGATCCGCAACACGGCAGCACCATCCGCCGCCGTCATCGGGCGGATCTCGATCTCCGCCATTTCGCCTCTCCCTCGGCCCCGTTGGTGGATCGATGCTTGGGCTTTCCCGGCCCGTGCGCAAGGGTCGTTTTCCGGGCTGCCGGGCGCCCCATTTGCAGTCCGCCGCGCACCTGGGCAGACTCCGCCGCGACGAGACGAGGTCGATGGCGTCGGGAGGTATGGGAAGCATGCAATTCGGCCTGCATCTGGGCACCCGCGGGGTCGCGGCGACGCCCGAGGGAATCCGCGAGATGGCACGACACTGCGAGGCGATGGGGCTGAGCCACCTCGGCTTCTCCGACCACGTGGTCATCGCCCGCGGCGTCGATTCCCGCTATCCCTACAACGAGAGCGGCCGTTGGCCGGCGAGCGATACCGGCTTCTGCCTGGAGCAGATCACCACCATCGTCTTCGCCGCCGCCGTCACCGAGCGCATCCGGCTGCTGACCTCGGTCATGGTCCTGCCCCACCGCCCGCCGGTGCTGGCCGCGAAGATGCTGGCGACGGCCGACGTGCTCTCGAAAGGGCGCCTCGTGGTCGGCGCCGGGATCGGCTGGATGGCGGAGGAGATGGCGGTCCTGGGCGGCCCCGGCTACCAGAACCGGGTCGAGGCCGCGGAGGAATACCTGGAGGCCTTCCGCGTGCTCTGGACCGAGGACCGGCCGGCTTACGCCGGCGATCACGTCGCCTTCGACGATATCCTGTTCACGCCGAAACCCGTCCAAAAGCCACATCCGCCGATCTGGATCGGCGGCGAGGGCAAGCCCGCGCGCCGGCGCGCCGGACGCTTGGGCGAGGGTTGGTATCCGGTCGTCGCCAGCCCCCGGGTCCCGCTGGACACGCCGGCCAGGTTCGCCGAGGGGCTGGCCGAGGTCCGCGCGCACGCCGAGGCGGCGGGACGCGACCCGAGCGCGATTCAAACCGCCCTGTTCGCCTCCTGGTACCGGTTGGGCGCGCCGAGGCGGGGCGCCGAGGGCGAGCGGCTGGCGTTCACGGGGACGGCGGCGGACATCGCGGCCGACCTCGAGGCCTATTCGCGGGCCGGTCTCCAGACCGTGCTGATCGGCTTCGAGACCGACGACGTGAACGAGGCCAAGGACCGGGTCGAGGCCTTGGCGCGCGAGGTCATGCCACTGGTCGGCTGACGGGAGCGGTTGGAAACTCGGAGACGGAGAGGATTGACATGCAACTCGGCTATGTCGGCTTGGGAAACATGGGGGGCGCGCTGGCGCGCCGGCTGATGCGGGGCCACGCGCTCCGCGTCTTCGATTTGCGGCCGGAGGTGATGGAGACCTTCGCCGCCGAGGGGGCCACTCCGGCCCAGGGGCCCCGCGCGCTGGCCGAGGGCTGCGACGTCGTGATGACCTGCCTGCCGACTTCCGACGAGGTCGAGGACGCGGTCTTCGGCGAGGACGGCATCGCCGCCGGAATCGACGAGGGCGGCATCATCGCCGATATGACGACCGGCGATCCCAACGCGACGCGGCGCATGGCCGACGAGCTGAAGGCGCGCGGCATCACGCTGATCGACGCCCCCGTGAGCGGCGGGCCGCACGGCGCCGAGGCCGGCACCATCGCCATCATGGTCGGCGCCAGCGAGGCCGATTACGCGATCTGCTTGGCGCTCTTCCAGACCATCTCTCCCAACGTCTTTCACGCCGGCCCGGTCGGCGCCGGGCATGTGATGAAGCTGGTGAACAACATGGTGGCGGCGAGCGTCCGCGCGGTCACCTTCGAGGCGGTGGTGATGGGGGTCAAGAACGGTCTCGACCTCGCGACCTGCGCCGACATCCTGCACAAGAGCTCGGGCCGGAGCTATACGACGGAGATCACGCTGCCCGGCTTGGTCGCGGGCCATCACGCCGCCAACTTCACCATGGGATTGATGCACAAGGACGTGCGTCTGGCGACCCAGTTGGGCCTCGATTCGGGCGCGCCGATGCTGATCTCCAACCTCGTGCGGGAGATCTTCCAGACCGCGATCAACGAGTTCGGCGCCGAGGCCGACGTCAACATGCTGATCCGGGGCTTCGAGAACCGTGCCAATACCAAGGTGGTGGGCGCGTGATCGCACCGCTGATCAGGAAAGGGCGGAAACGATGGAATTCGAGACCCTACGCTTCGAGGTGTCGGGGGGCGTGGCCAAGATCACCCTCAACCGGCCGGATAATTTCAACGCCTTGAACCTGGAGATGGCGAAGGAATTGTCGGAGGCCTCGATCCTGTGTGGCGCGGAAGCGGAAATTCGCGCCGTGGTGCTGACCGGCGCCGGCCGGGCCTTCTCGGGCGGCGGCGACATCAATGAGTTCGCCTCGCTCGGTGACGACCTGGGGGCGCATACCAAACGCATGACGCTTTATTTCCACGGCGCCATCTCGCGCTTCGCCTGGATGGACGCGCCGCTGATCACGGCGGTGAACGGCGCGGCCGGCGGCGGCGGCATGAGCATCGCGATCATGGGCGATCTGGTGATCGCCGCGCGCTCGGCCAAGTTCACCCTCGCCTATACCCGCATCGGCCTGACGCCGGACGGCAGTTCCAGCTATTTCCTGCCGCGCGTGATCGGCGTCCGCCGCACGATGGAACTGGCGCTCACCAACCGCACCTTGAGCGCCGAGGAAGCCCTGGAGTGGGGCCTCGTCAACCGCGTGGTCGACGACGAGGATTGCCTCGACGAGGCCATGGCGCTGGCGGGCGAACTGGCGGCCGGGCCGACCCGGGCCTTCGGTGGCGTCAAGAAGCTCCTGGCCGCCACCTTCGGCGACGGCCTGGAAGGTCAGATGGAGCGCGAAGCGCGCTTCATCGCCCAGATGACCGGCGGCGCCGACGTGGCGGAGGGCATCGCGGCCTTCCTCGCGAAACGCAAGCCGAACTTCATCGGCAATTGACGCCGGCGCCCTTCGTCTTACATGGTCACCACGTCGATGCGTGATATCCTCGGGGTCGACGCCGCGAGGCGGGCCGGGAGGCGAGAATCATGGCGATTACACTGCCCCCAGGGCTGCCGGCGGCGCGCAATCTCGCCGGGGAGGGGCTCGAGGTCCGCGAGCGAACATCGGGCGCGGCGGGGTCGCGCGAGCTCTCGATCGCCATGTTGAACCTCATGCCGAAGAAGGAATCGACCGAAACCCAGATCGCCCGCATGCTGGCGAGCGGCCCGGAAGACGTTTCGCTGAGCTTCTTCGTGCCCGAGGGCCACACGCCGAAGACCGTCGACGCGGGCCATATCGAGAGCTTCTACGAGAGCTGGTCCGAGATCAGTGCCCGCGAGCACGACGGCCTCATCATCACCGGCGCGCCGATCGAGACCCTGCCGTTCCACGACGTCACCTATTGGGACCGACTTTGCGAGGTTTTCGAATGGGCGGAAGGCCACGTCGGCGGCTGCTATTACATCTGCTGGGCGGCACAGGCGGCGCTCTATCATTTCCACGGCGTGCCCAAGTACGAGCTCGAGGCCAAGATGTTCGGGGTCTTCGCGCACGACGT
Source organism: Alphaproteobacteria bacterium (assembly GCA_965225945.1). Taxonomy (GTDB): domain Bacteria; phylum Pseudomonadota; class Alphaproteobacteria; genus JASLMY01. Next base: position 45,009 of record CBDDBZ010000036.1, read on the forward strand.
CGACGCGCCCGACAGCACCTTGGTCCAGGGCATGGGGCGGCATTTCGAGCTTCCGGTCTCTCGCCACACCGAGACTCGGCGCGAGGATCTGCCGACCAGCGGCGCGGTCCGGGTGGTGGCGCAATCCTCGCAATCGGGCCTCTGCCTGTTGGAGGAGCCAGCGCGCGGCATCGTCTACAACTTCAACCACCCGGAATACGATGCCTTGACGCTGCGGGACGAATACCTCCGCGACGTCAAGGCCGGCGCCGAGATTCAGGTGCCGAGGAACTATTTCCCCGGCGGCGACCCGAGCCGCGAGCCGACGGCGCGATGGCGCGACAAGGGCCGGTTCATCTATCGCAACTGGCTCACCCGCCTGGCCGCGGCGCGGGCCGCGAGGAGCGAGGCCCGCCGGGTCGGCTGAAGATCCCTCGTTGGCGTCGAGCGTGAAAAATCCCTCGTTCGCGCTATCGGCGTCGGGTCAGCCGCTGGGATCGCCGGCGTCGGTGCCGTGGAGGCCGCCGACCAAGCAGGCGCCCTGCGTCACCTCGATCGAGCGGTAGGTGATTTCGGCGCTGACCACCGCCTTTTCGCCCAAAATCACCGCGATGGCGCCGATCTCGCCCTCGACCGTGCCATTGACGTGGACCGTATCCGCCAGGATCGTGCCCTTCACGTGGCCGCCTTCGAGAACGGTCACGCGCTTGGCGCCGATCCGCCCCTCGACGCGCCCGTCGACCTCGATGTCGCCGTCGCACTTCAGCTCACCTTCGATCGAGAGTCCGTTAGCGATTCTGGACGCCATGACCACCACCTTGTTTTCCTATCGCCGACCCAGGGTCGGGGCCCGCGCCCACCTCGCAGAGCGATCGGGGCATGGTTTCCACGCGGCCCGGGGGCCGGGCGACGCCGCTGCCGCCCGCGCGGGCCATCCCGCCGCCGCCTAGAACGTGACGACGCTGCGGATGCTCTTGCCTTCATGCATCAGATCGAAGGCGTTGTTGATCTCCTCGAGCGGCATCACATGGGTGATCAGATCGTCGATGTTGATCTTGCCCTCCATGTACCAGTCGACGATCCTGGGCACGTCGGTCCGGCCCTTGGCGCCACCGAAGGCGGTGCCGCGCCAGACCCGACCGGTGACGAGCTGGAAGGGCCGGGTCTTGATCTCCTGTCCCGCGCCCGCGACGCCGATGATGATGCTCTCGCCCCAGCCCTTGTGCGCGCATTCGAGCGCGGTGCGCATGACGTCGACGTTGCCGATGCACTCGAAGCTGTAGTCGGCGCCGCCCTTGGTGAGATTGACCAGATAGTCGACCAGATCGCCCTCGACCTCGCTCGGATTCACGAAGTGGGTCATGCCGAACTTCTCGGCGAGCTCCCGCTTCGAGGCGTTGAGGTCGACGCCGACGATCATGTCCGCGCCCACCAAACGCAAGCCCTGGACCACGTTGAGGCCGATGCCGCCCAGCCCGAAGACGACGCAGTTGGCGCCCGCCTCCACCTTGGCCGTGTTCATCACCGCGCCGAGCCCGGTGGTGACGCCGCAGCCGATGTAGCAGACCTTGTCGAAGGGCGCGTCCTCGCGAATTTTCGCGACCGCGATCTCCGCCATCACGGTGACGTTCGAGAAGGTCGAGGTTCCCATGTAGTGATAGAGCGTCTCGCCGCCGATGGAGAAGCGGCTGGAGCCGTCCGGCATCAGGCCCTGGCCTTGGGTCAGGCGAATCGCCTGGCACAGGTTGGTCTTGCCCGAGAGGCAGTATTCGCAACTCCGACACTCGGGCGTGTAAAGCGGAATGACATGGTCGCCGGGCTTCACGCTGGTGACGCCCTGGCCGACCTCGACGACGACGCCCGCGCCCTCGTGGCCGAGGATGGCCGGGAACAGGCCCTCGGGGTCGGCCCCGGAGAGGGTGAATTCATCGGTGTGGCAGATGCCGGTCGCCTTGATCTCCACCATGACCTCGCCGGCCTTGGGACCCTCGACCTGGACGGTCTCGATTGTGAGCGGCTTGCCGGCTTCCGTGGCGACGGCGGCTTTGGCGTCCATGATGTCCCCCCCTTGGTTCGGCGATCGATTGCGCTTCGGTCCGTCGGGCCAGCTTCGCGGCTGGCGTTTGCGCTGCGGTCCGGCGGAGTATAGCGGAGGGCGGGGGCGGTCGGACAAGCGGATTCTCGGCCCTCTCGAAGCGTCGAGACGCCGGCTCGAGCGCCGCAGGAATTCGTTGAAGCGGTTCGGCCGTGCCGCTATGCTGCGCGGCCATAAGGGGCACTCGTGATTCCGGGCTACCTCGGGGCGGGGCTCCGGCAGGTTCTCACAGGGAAGGAACGTTACGATGCGAAAAACAATTCTGATCATGAGCGCCGTCGCGCTCGCCGCCTTCGTCTTCGCAGGAGGTAGCGTCTTCACGGACGGCGGCGTGGTCGCGACCGCCAAGGCGCAGATGGTCGATGGACCGAAGGTCACTTGGCGCCTCTCGCTCTGGGGCAAGCGCCGGGCTTTCACGGAAGGTTTGGAGTTCTTGTCGGCCGAGGTCGTGAAGCGGACCGCCGGCAAGTTCCAGGTAAAGCTCTACTATGGCGAGCAGCTCTCCAAGAGTAAGGAGAATCTGGACGGCATTTCCGTCGGGGCCTTCGAGGCGGCACTCATCTGCCCCTCCTACTCCCCCGACAAGGCTCGGCCGCTGAACGTGCTCGACTTGCCGTTCCTGCCGCTCGGCAATCTCGACATCATGCTGAAGGCGAACAACGCGGTGTTCGCTCACCCGGCCGCCAAGGCGGCCCTGGCCAAGTGGAACGCGATGCTCTACGTGCCGAACATCCTGCCGCAGTACGAGTACATGGGCCGCGGCAAGCCGCCGGCCTCGGTCGCCGACTTCAAGGGCATGCGTCTGCGCGCGCTCGGCGGCATGGGCCGCGCGGCCAAGGCGATCGGGGCGGTGCCGACGTCGATGACCGCCTCCGAAGTGTACACGGCATTGCAGCGCGGTACGGTGGACGCCATCGGCTTCCCCTTTACCTACACCTTCGCGGCATACAAGTTGGACGAGGTCGCCGACTGGTATACCACCAACATGTCGCTCGGCACGGTGGGTTGCCCGATCGTCTTCAACCAAGCCGCGTGGAAGAAGCTGCCGGATCAATACAAAGCGTTGTTGAACGACCTCAAATTGGACTTCTCCGCGGCACAAAAGAAGGCCTACGCGGCCAAGGACATAATCAACCTGAAGAAATGGGCCGACAATCCCAAGCTGGTGGCGGTGAAGATCGCCGACGATGAAATGGCGGAGTTCCGTCGCATCGGTGGCAAGCCGATCTGGGATGAATGGGTCAAGGAGAACGAGAAGGAGTTTCCGGCACGAGAGCTGTTGGACCTCGTCTTGAACGCCGCCAAAGGCTCCTAGTCATGTAGTCATGCGTGGGCAACGGGGCCGTCGGTGGTTTCGCCGGCGGCCCTTGGCGCATTAATCTCACTTCGTTGCTTTAGGTGATCCAACATGTCGCTCGACGACCGGACCGAATATTCTCCAGGCGAGCAATGGCTCCTCCGTGCGGACCAGGGGGCCTTCCAGGTCGAAAAGCTGTTCAACCTGACTGCGGGGATGGTGATCATGGCGCTGATGCTGCTTGCCGTCGCGCAGGTGGTGGGCCGCAAGTTCTTCAACTATCCGGTCATGGGCTACGTCGATTGGGTTGAAAGCGCCATGGCGGTGTTCGCCTTCCTCGGCATCGCCTACTGCCAGCGGCTGGGCGGACATGTTCGAATGGAACTGGTGATCGGAAGGTTTTTCGGCCGCACGCGCTGGGTGCTGGAGACGCTGAGTACGCTGATCGCGATCTTCATCATCACGGTCCTGAGTTGGTACGCCTACGAGCACTTCCTGCGGGCCTGGCTGATCGGTGATTCCTCCATGGATATCGAGCTACCGATCTGGCCCGGCAAGATAATCGTCGTCATTGCGTTCGTCTCTCTGATCGGCCGACTGGTGATCCAACTCGTCGGATTTTTGCGTCTCGTCGTCTACCCCGACGCCGTGCCGATCGCGATCCCGATGATCGCGACCGTCGACGAGGTGGCCCAGCACGAGATCGACGTCGGCCTCGCCGGCGAGGAGGAGAAAGTCGTGATCGTGCCTGGAAGGGCGGAGCAGGCCTGATGGATGAATTCGCCATCGGCCTGATCGGCACGGGCGCCCTGCTCGTGATGGTGCTCGCGGGCGTTCGCGTCTACATCGTCGCCGCCTTGGTCGGCATGTTGGGTGTCGTGGCGATCATCGGGTGGCATTCGGGCGCCGCCATCAGCGGCACCGTGCCGCACTCGAAGTCCGTCAACTATGCGCTCTCCGTCTTGCCGATGTTCATCCTGATCGGCTTCATCGCCTATCATGCCGGTCTGACGCACGCGCTCTTCCGGGCGGCGCGGGCGTGGTTCGGCTGGGTGCCGGGGGGCCTGGCGGTGGCCAGCATCTTCGCCACCGCGGGCTTCGCCGCGGTTTCCGGCGCCAGCACCGCGACGGCGGCCGTGTTCAGCCGCGTCGCCATCCCGCACATGCTGGAACACGGCTACGACCGCAAGCTGGCGGCGGGCGTGGTGGCGGCGGGCGGCACCTTGGCCTCGCTGATCCCGCCGAGCGCGATCCTGGTGCTCTATGCCATCATCGTCGAGGAATCGGTGGGCAAGCTCATTATGGCCGGCTTCGTTCCCGGCATCATCTCGGCGATCATTTACGCCATGCTGATCATCGGCCGCTGCATGATAAACCCGGAGCTCGGCAAGCCGCTCCCCCCGGCGCCGATGTCGGAACGGCTGGCCAGCTTGCCGGGGACCCTGCCGATCGTCCTGGTCGTCGCCATCATCTTCTATTCGATGTATTCCGGCTTCGCGACGCCGACCGAGGCCGGCGCGCTCGGCGCCTTCGTCGTCCTCGTCATCGCGCTCTTCCGCGGCATGAAATGGAACAACCTCAAGGACGCGCTGGAAGAGACGGCGAAGCTCACGGTGATGATCTTCGCCCTGATCTGGGGCATCTTGATCTTCGTCCGCTTCCTCGGCTATGCCGGCCTGCCGCAGGCCTTTTCCCTGTGGATCACCGAGCTGCCGCTGCCACCCATCATCATCATGATCGGCATTCTGTTGGCCTATGGCGTGCTCGGCATGTTCATGGATGCGCTGGGCATGCTGCTGTTGACGCTGCCGGTGGTCCATCCCGCCGTCATCGCGCTGGGCTACGATCCGATCTGGTTCGGCATCATCGTCGTCAAGATGTGCGAGGTCTGCCTGATCACGCCGCCCGTCGGCCTGAACTGTTACGTGGTCCACTCGGTCAGACCGGATATACCGCTCGGCGACGTTTTCAGGGGCATAGCCCCCTTCTTCGTCGCCGACTCGGTCACCATCGCGCTGTTCCTGGCGTTCCCCGGGATCATTTTGTGGCTGCCGAACCTGATGGACATTTAGCCTGAGGGCCGCCTCGGCGGGTGGCTCCGAGTTATTTTGGGCCACCGCTCAGGGGGCTTCAATTGCGGCTCTCGACGGTGTAATCCCCTCGTGACAGCCACGTCGGACGCGAGGCGCCCGCATGTCGACGGCCCCGCCACCTGAGATCGACGCAAGCGAGGTGGACGCGTCCACGCCGCCGGAGCTGAGCACCGTCGCCCAGCGAATTGCGCGTGACCCGGAGGTGCTGAAGGCGCTGCTCGCAACCAGCAGCCTCGAAGAGCTGGTCGACGCCATGACCGCGCTCGCCGGCGCCGAGGCCCGCGAGGTGATCGGGCGCCATGTCGAGCGGGTCTACGCGGTCGAGGTGCCCTATTCCTTCGCCAAGCCGAAGATCGATCTCGCCCTCGCAGACATCCGGGGGCTCGCCAAATGGCGGATCCTCGGCCTCTGGCTCGCTGCCGCACTGGCCGGCCTGCTCGACACGCCACCGCTGGGCGGCTGGGCCGGCGTCCTTCGCCGCCCGTTCCTTCGCCCCGAACCCGGCGCCGCCGACAGCGGGGCCACGGTGCTGGGCAAGGCGGAGCTCGCGGCGATGCGTGGCCTGCTCGAGGCGCTGGGCGAGGAGACCTGGCGCCTGCACGTCGACTGGGAGGACCAGGACTTCGGGCCCGAGGTCTACGACCAGGGCCTCCACGGCGGGTGGGGGGAGCCGGGCTACCTGGAGAACGCGCTCGCCATGCAGCGCGCGACGGCGGAGACCTTGGGGCGGCCCCTCGACGGCGCCGGCTACGAGCGGCTGCAGAACACGGCACTCGGCTATCGCGGCGCCTGGGCGGTCGAATACGACTTCTCGCCGCGCCACTTGACGCGCCACTGGTCGCGCGCGGACGGTGAGGTCTTGGCTGAGATTTCGCCCCGCCACTACCGCCGAATTCGGCATCGGGCTTGGGAGGTCGCGGCCTTCGACTATCTCTATGGCGACGACATGGACGGCTTCATCGCCGACAATCCCGTAATCGCCGAGATCCTGATGGCCAAGCACGGGCCGAAACCGCCGATCGGCGCGAAGTTGCTGGACGAGGAATTCCTGCGCATGGAGGTCTCGCTGGTCGAGGGGCCTCGGCGCCCGGAGACCGTGCGCGCCATGATCGACGCTCGCCTCGCGGCCTTCGGCGCGGCCATGGCCGGCATCGATCCGGGGGACGCGGATGCCCGGCTGCTGGAGATCGCCCGGCTGCACCGCTGGTTCGAATACCTGCACCCCTTCCGCGACGGCAACACCCGGCTCAGCCTCATGGTCTTGAACAAGCTTTTGGTTGAGCATGGTTTCGTTCCCGTCGTGCTGGCGCAGCGCAACGACGCGCCGTTCAACGGCGACCGGGAATGGCGTCGCTACATCGTCGAGGGGATGGAACGCTGGCGGGCGATCCGATGGCTCGCGGACATGGCTTTGCTGGATCACGTCATCGCCATGCGGCCGGCCGCCGACGTCGAGCGCCGGCTCGCCGCCCGGCGCGGGCGCAAGTAGCGCCGTGGCCGATCCCGCCGCGCGCCGAGAGCCCCGAGAGCTCCGAGAGCCATTTCTTCGCGGCGAGGACGTCCGGGAATCGCTGGAGCTGCTGCGCGGCATCGCGCTCGCCTGGCTGCTGCCCGAGGCGTGGTGGGAGCCGGTGCTGCGGGCCTATGCCGCCTCGGTGGTTCGCCGCTACGCCACGCGCCACCAGGACCGCATTCGCCGCCTGGTGAAGATCTACGGGAACCGAATTCCACCCGCGGTTCACGACGCCACGGTCTTCGCGCTGACCTACCATCACAATCTCGCGCACTTCCAGCGCTTCCGCGAGGCGGCGCCGCACGGCTGGCATCCTGGAATCGAGGTCCTGGGGGCTGAGCATATCGAGCGCGCGCGCGAGGGCGGGCGCGGCGTCGTGCTCTGGGTTTCGCGCTTCGTCCATTCCCCGGTGGTGACGAAGAAGGGCATGCGCCGTGCCGGCCTGGAGGTACATCACCTGAGCCGCCCGTCGCACGGCTTCGTCGGCAGTTGGTATGCGAGCCACGTCTTGAGCCCGATCTGGCTCAGGGGCGAGGCGCGCCACCTGGCGGGCCGAATCGTCTACCGGCCGGGCCAGACCATGGCGATGAGCCGTGCGCTGCGTCGCCGCCTGGCGGAAAATCGCATCGTCTCGATCACCCAGGGGCAGGCTGCGATGGGGACGGTCCGGGCGGCGCTGTTCGAGGCGGAGATCACGCTGGCCACCGGCCCGATCAACCTCGCCTATTCGGCTGGTGCGCCCCTGCTGCCGGTGTTCACCCTCAGGCGGCCCTCCGGCCGCTTCGAGGTGGTGATCGAGCCGCCCTTGGAGCTGCCGGCCGACGGCGCGCGCGAGGCCCGCTTCGCCGCCGTGGCGCGCGCCTTCACGCGGCGCCTGGAGCCGCACGCCTTGGCCCATCCCGAGCAGTATCAGTTCTGGCGCGAAGAGATCGATCACGCCGAGGAAGATTGAATGACGGCGAGTTGGGACGCCGAACCATCATGACCGGATTCGCCCCGAGGGTGGCATGGCCCAGCGACTTCCCGGAAGTTCAGACGCATACGACCGTGAAGGTCCGCGACGCCCACCCGGCCTATGCCGCCGCCAAGAGCGGTGATCGAGAGGCCGCGGTCGAGCTCGTCGAGGACCTGCTCGACGACGGGGCAATCGAGCAGCTTCATCGACGACTGGGCGATCGCAAGCCCGTCATCGTCCCAGTCCGCGCGCTGGAATTACAGGGGCGCAACGTGATCCCCGATCTCATGGCCGAGATACTGGCGTCACGGCTGGGGCTGGAGGTCGACCAACAAGTCGTCCAGGCCAATATTGTCGTACCCACTCGGGCGAGCGGCTTCGAGCGATTGGCACGGCCCGCTTGGTTTTTTGGTGACATCAGGTCTGGGTGGAGGTATCTAGTCGTCGACGACCATGTCGGCCTTGGTGGGACGCTCGCTAATATCCGAGGCCATATTGAGAGCAATGGCGGCAAGGTCGTGCTGGCAACCACGGTGACGCAGTCGAGGGACAGCCACCGACTGGCCCTTTCGCCGGAGACGCTGCGGAAGTTGCGGGAAAAGCATGGGCACGACCTCGAAACCTTCTGGCGGGAGCGATTTGGCCATGGACTCGACCAACTCAGCGAGCCCGAAGCCGGCTACCTCCTTCGCACCCAGAATGTTGACCGCATTCGAGCTCAAATCGATGCAAGCGGAGGCCAGGGAGATCCATCGGGAGTTCCCTGAACTTTACAAGAAGGTGCTGGCCAAGAGAGCCGCGAAGCGTTAGGCCGTCCCAAACGCTCTCTCCGTCGGCAACCCCCAAATGCGCTCCTCGGCGCGACCGACCGACACGCCCGGCCGCGGCGCAAGGACACCGCCGAGGCAATCGTCGATCCGGCGGCGCGAATGGCAAGTTGCGGTGACAGAAATTACGGTGACAGTGATCGAGCCGCCCTTGGAGATGCGGGGCGAGGGCGGGCGCGAGGCCCGCTTCGCCGCCGTGGCGCGCGCCTTCACGCAGGCCTGGAGCCGCACGCCTTGGCCCATCGCGAGCAGTACCGGTTCTGGCGCGAGGAGATCGATCACGCCGACGAAGTTTGAGCGCCGTTCCCCATATTGCCGTGTGCATAAAAACATATAAGCTATGTTTTTTGCAATATGAGTTTGATCATACTTTCATCATACGATATGGTGGCGAGGTAAGGAGGTGTCGCCATGACGATGACCCGCAAGACCATCACCATTCCCGAAGCCATGGAAGACTGGGTCAAGGCTCAGATCAGCGACGGGCGCTATGCTAGCGACAGCGAGTATTTCCGTGACTTGATCCTGTATCGCACCCGGTTCCTTGGACACAAGTTTGTCTCATGCGGCGGGCCTGAGTGACATCGCGGTGTGCCACGCCTGACGAGCTTGAGCGGGGCTCAGGTAGCCGTTCTTCTCCACGATCCACTGGGCATTGTACTGTTCGACGAACCCGCGGACGGCGTTCCGCAGCTCCGCGATGTTGCGGTAGATGCGGCCATGGATGATCTGTTCCTTGAGCGTGCGATTGAACCTCTCGGCGACGCCGTTGGTCTGGGGCTGTTCGACGAAGGCGTAGGACGGCTGGATGCCCCAGAACTTGATCTGGTTGGTGAAGTGGTCCGACAGATACTGGGAGCCGTGATCCATCCGCAAGGCCAGCCCCCGCGCCGCACCGGCGGAGGTCGAGGCATACAGCCTCGCAAGCCCCATGGAGATCGGCTGAAGGGCGGCGAAGCGGTCGCCTCGCTTGCACACATGCCAGCCGACGCACTCGGCGTTCCAATGCTCGATGGCGGTGAATATCCAGCCCCAGCCGTCGTCCACCGTGAACACCCGAACGCCGTCCGTGCCCCACATGAGGTTGGGGGCATGGGTGATGATCTCACCGACATGGGGATTTCCGCCACGGCGGCGGCAGCGATGGGGCGAGAGCAGGTTGTTCTCGCGCATCACCCGGAGCACCCGCTTGCGGGAAACACGGATGCCACGACAGACCCGAAGCCGAGCCCAGACCTTGCGGTGTCCCTCGCCCTCCCAGGGGGATGCCTCCAGGTCGGCCTCGATGGCCACCAGCAGAGCCTCGTCCGAGATCGAGGGCTTCGGTCCCCGGCGCTTTGCTGGTGGGCGCTCAGCGGTGGCCTGCTGCCGGGATTTCATGGCGTAGAACGAGGAACGGGCAAAACCCCAGGCCGCACAGACCCGCTGGAGGCCGTAGGCCAAACCCGTGCCGGGAGAGGTGGCGGCACTCATCGCCGCGACCTCCGCCGCCCCAAAGGGCCGGACGTCTCCGTCTTGGCCTCCAGCAGTTCCACCTGCATGATCAACTCCCCGATCCGCTTCATGGCGATGTCCAGTTCCGCCTTTACCGGATCGCCCTTGCGTTCCTTGAGCGAGGCATCGATCCCGGCGATCGCCTTCTCACGCCACTGCTCGAGCCGGAAAATCTCCACGCCCAACTGCCGCGACAAAAGTTCCACCGGCTCGCCACGCAAAAGCCGCAGGGCAACCTCACGCTTGCGCGTCACCGTCCACCGCTGGCCAAGTCCCAGCGGGCCTGCCGGCGAAACCTGGCCCGGGGAAAACGTGGACGAGCCAAGCTCGCCCTCGTTTACCACAGGCCCATCAACAGCAACTTTGTTCTCAAAATTGTCGGTCATGTTCCGGTCCTCCTTGGACACTTCGATTAAACCAATTCTGTGTCCAAGGAAATCGGGTCCGACTCACCGAGACTTGATCCGACGTGATCAGGAGCGCCGCCAGAACGAAATGAAGCTTCGCCAGCTGCTCGATAATGCCGAGGAGAGTGGTTTTAGTGACCGTACCGTGCAGGACATTATGGCGGCGGTCGAAGAAAATATGAGGGAAGCTGGCCGGGTACCGCCTAACATCTAAAGCCGATGCGGACCTTTCCGAAATTTAGGAATACTCGATCGAGAAATTTGGCTTGGCGAAGGCGCAAGACTATTTGCTCGGTATCCTTGGAGCATTCGAGATTCTGTCCGACAACCGCCGCTTGGGGCGGGATATAGGACATATCAAGGAAGGGTATCGCCGTTACGAATATGCGAGCCATTCCATCTATTACTATTTGGCTACCGATGACATTGAGATTGCGCGTGTCCTGCACGCAAGCCGCGATCCACTGAGACATATGTAACCGATTTACGATGACAATACACTTAATCCTGGCAGTTTCACCACGGACTGAGACCAAAGCAGAAGACCGCCGATCGAGATTAAGTGCACTGTCACCGTAATTGCCACTGGCCCGCCAGGATCGACAGCAGAACCGTGCCGAGCACGTCGCGCTTCGCGGGCGCGTTGGGGCTCGTCTAATGAAGCGGGCTGTTCGCGACGAGGGCATCGAAGCGTCTGCTCGCCTTCAGGTATTCGGCGAAAAACGCCAGGTGACCGAGCGGCGTCACCGCCGCGTCCGGATCCCATTCCACGTGAACCGGACCGGCATAAGTGTCCAAGCTCACCGGCTCCAGGGGAACCTCCCGCTCAACGCTGGGTAGATCACCCGTCGGGTGCCCCTCGAGAGGCTGTCTCGATTCGGCCATCGCCACATTCTACAAGGACTTCCCAACAGCGCCGACAATCCCAACCGCCGTTTTTAGGTTGATGATTTCGAGGGTCCCTTTGCCGATCTCCTCAAGTGCGCCTCGCGGTTTCTCCCCCGCGTCGGCGCCGTCGGTGATGATATGACGCTTGCGCCCGTTGATCAACTTGGCCGCGTCAAGCCCGTGCGGACCGCCGCTTTCCGTGGTTTTCACCGACTGAGAGTCGATCACGCCGGCCGAGGGCGTGGCCTCGCGGCCGGCCGCCAGACGCTCCGTCATGACCAGGTGATGGTTGATGCGAGCCCATAGACCCTCGTCGCGCCAGCGGTAGAAATACCCCTGAACCGTCGAGTAGGGCGGGAAGCACTTGGCCAGCATCCGCCACTGGCAACCGGTCTCGGCGATGTAGAGAATTCCCATGGTACACGACGGCATTTACGTAGGACGTTGAAAAGGTTGTAGGATTCCCGATTCACTCCACGACGAGTCAAGAGGGAAATCATGCGAGACAACCCGATCAACGCCCTGCGTGAGACGCTACGATGCGGCTTCGCCTTTCGCAAGAGCCGTCTGGAGAGCCTTTGCGTCTTGGTCTTCGGCGTGTTCGTCGCCCGGACGGTGAACCTCTCTCACTTGGCCTGCCATTTTCCGGGGCGCGCGCGATCCAGCTCCAACTATCGGCGCCTGCAACGGTTTTTCGAGCAAGTCGATTTCGATTACGATCGCCTCGCCGAGTTCCTGGTCGCGATGATGGGGCTCCAGGCGGGGCCGTGGCGGCTGACCATGGACCGGACCAACTGGCGGCTGGGTCGCCGCGACGTCAACATCTTGATGATCGGCATCGTCAACCGCGCCATCGCCATTCCCGTGTGCTGGCGGGTGCTCGACAAGGCGGGCAATTCCAATACCAAGGAGCGGATCGCGATCCTCGAACACGTCCTCCGGCTCTTCGGGGTCGACAAGATCGCCAGCCTCCTGGCCGACCGGGAATTCATCGGCGACGCCTGGCTGGCATGGTTGCAGGAAAAGGCCATCCCCTTTCACATCCGCATCCGATCCAACATCAAGATCGCCAACACGCGTGGTCGCATGGTCAAGGCGAGGGAGCTGTTTCGCGACCTCAAACCCGGGGAAAGCTGCATCCTCTCCAACGCCAGGCGCCTCTCGGAGGCCAGAAAACCCAAGGCCAGGCCCGTCTTCGTCGCCGCGCTCCATCTCAAGACCGGCGAACTGTTGATCGTCGTGACCAACGACGCGCCCGAGGAGGCCTTGGCCATCTACGCCCAGCGCTGGCAAATCGAGACCCTCTTCGCCGCCTTGAAAACCCGTGGCTTCAACCTCGAAGACGGTGAAGTCCTAGACTTGCTGGGAATTTGGTAGGAGGTGCATCCTTCGAGGTGTCGATTCCCACCCGGGCATGGCTGCGCGCCAGCCCAGCACAGGAGGCACCTCCATGACGAAGAGACTACCCGGAAGCGAGCGCACGCGTGAAGCCTAGAACGACCTGATCGAAGGGCGCGCCCGCGTGGTCGACGCGAAGAGTGAATTGGTGCGGTTGGCGACGCGGTTAATCATCGAGGAAGGCTTGGAGGCCGAGGTGCGCGACGCCCTGGGCCGGGACTATTACGAGCACGGTTCCGAGCCTGGCCGAGGTTACCGGAACGGTTCGCGCGAAGGTCATCTGAAGACGGCCGAGGGGCGGATCAGGTATGCGGCGCCGCAGGTCGCCGGGACGGACGAACCGTTCCGTTCGGATCTGCGAGCGCAGCTGAAGGGTCATTCCGAGGGCCTGGAGGATTTAGCCGTGGAGATGCTGGCGCGCGGTCTCTCGGTGCGCGACATCGAAGATGCCTTCAGGGAAGAAAGTGGGCGCTTGCTGCTGTCGCGCACGGCGGTCTCGGAGATGGGGGAGCGGCTCTGGGCGGACTACCTCGGCTTCGCCAAGCGCGACCTTAGCGAGTTCGAGATCGCCTACCTCTTCGTCGACGGCATCGCCGAGCGGCTGCGGGCCGGGCAGAGGCGAGAGCCGGTGCTGGCGGCCTGGGGCTTCACGCTCGAGGGCAAGAAGGTTCTCCTGCATCTGATGGCGGGCTCGAAGGAGGACAACGAGACCGTCTCCGCGTTCTTCCAGGACATGCGCAGCCGAGGCCTGGGCGATCCTCTCCTGATCGCCTCCGACGGCGCGCCTGGCATTATCAAGGCGATCGAGATTTGTTTTCCCAGGAGCGCGCGCCAACGCTGCCTCGCGCACCGGATGAGGAACTTGGCGGCGAAGGTGCCCGAGGATCTCTGGCCGGAGTTCAAGGCCCGCGCCCAAGCGGCCTACCAGGCCCCCTCGCGCGCCATCGCCCGCGATCTGGCCGAGGGCGTGGTGCGTGACTGGGAGCGCGAGCTGCCCTCGGCGGTGGCCTGTTTCCTGGATGATTTCGAGGCCTGCATCGCGCACCTGCGCATGCCGGTCAATCACCGCCGGGCGATCCGCACCACCAACCTGCTGGAGAGATTGTTCGGGGAGGAGCGCCGGCGCTTGAAGATCATCCCCAACGCCTTCGGCGAAAAGGCGGTACTGAAGCTCATGTTCGGTGCCATGAGCCGCGCCGCCGAGCGATGGAAAGCAGTCAAGGTCACCGTCTTCGAGCGGCGCCAGATGGACGCCGTCAGGAAGGAACTCGATCAGGAATACCAAGCCCAGCTGGAACTACCAGAACAGGCCTCGACGGAGGCAACCCCGGAGAAAATTCCCAGCAGAATCCGGACTTGACCCTCGAAGACACCCACATGACCGACCCGGAGCGCATCTCCAAGCTCACCGCCGTCCTTTCCATCACCTTCTGCTGGGCGCACAAAGTCGGCGATTGGCTCCACGAGGCCGAGCCGATCCGCCTCAAAACCCACAAAAGGATGGCAAAATCCATCTTCCGATACGGTTTCGAGTGGATAAGGCGACAGCTCGTCAATCCTATCGACAGGCGTCAAGCCATTGAGCTGATTCGTTTCCTCGTCCCCGGAAAACCACCAGTCCAGGTGCCCAGGCCAAAGCCAGCATGAACGAGTCGTGTACTGTGGAGAATTGCATTCACCACCTCGCGCAAATCCGTCGTTCGGGGATGGCCGAGCCGTTTCGGCGCGGGCAGCAGCGATCCGATCACCGCCCACTCCCCGTCCGTCATGTCGCTTGCATACCGGCCACCGTCGCGCGCAGACTTCTTGCGAATGGTCTTGGTCCACATCTTGTGTCTCCCTTGCTGATTCCTTGCCTATCCGGTTATCACCCACACCCACTATATGTAGTGTGTCTCCTTGGACTGCAGGCAAGGGCCGGCGCAGGCGCATTGAGGAGGCGATCCGGCTAATTCTTGATTGTTCTGAAAACCGAACCGGAGTTTAATTCACGTCACGTACTTAACATCGGGGGACGGAACGGTGGCGACCAAGGGAAAAACGAAGAAACCCACGGCCAGACGGGAAGCTGCTGATGAAACGACATCGTCTGAGCGATTGACGGCACTAGTCGAAGAAAGCGACGCGCTGGCACGAATCGTTGCGAAGAACCCGTCCGCGCCTGTTAGTCTCCTGCGCGTTTTGAGTCGCAGCGAAGACGAAGCGACACGCAAGAACGTGATCCTCAATCCGTTTACTTCATATGACGTATTGAGCGAACTTGAAAACCAGTTCACAGAGCTATTTGTGAATAATCCGGCACTCGAATCCTACAATTCAATGAAGCTCTGATTTCCTGGAATATTCCATCGGTGTCGTTCACCTCCGATTTCAGATAAATTTCAATGAAGTGACGGTCCTTTATGCAACGTGGCGTTTTGCCAAATCCGACTCAATGATTAGGATTTCCACCACGCTAAAGTGTCGCCTAAAAGGCGCTACAATGCCGTCCGAGTCCCTGCTCGGCATCGCCGGAGATATCTCCGCTTCGACCTGCACCGAGCTTTACTCAGGAAAATGGGTGCACACTACATATAGTGGGTGTGGGTGATAACCGGATAGGCAAGGCTGATTCATCACAACAAGGAAACCACAAGTGACTGATTCCACTCAACCCTTTTTCAGTCAGGCTCTAAGGCGGAGCAAAACCGATCAGGAGGGCGAGGGGCGAAAGGTCAGGCTTGGAGTGCACCCCCTGGATGACACAAAGAATCAGGGACAGTTGGTTGTCATTTCCAGCGCCCGCCGGGCGGCGGTCTCTGGGGTGATGATGGTGTTTTCGAACTCCTCTGGTGATAGGTATCGAAGCGCCGAGTGGAGGCGCGTCTTGTTGTAGACCTCTTTGATGAAGCTGGCGATGTCGCTCTCGGCGTGGGCGATGTCCCGGTAGGGCCTGCCCTCAACCTCCTCTGTCTTCAAGGTCTTCATGAAGCTCTCCGCCATGGCGTTGTCGTAAGGGCAGGCGATCCGGCTCATCGAGGGCAGGATGCCATGGGCCTCCAGGCGGGCGATGTAGTCGCCGGAGGCATATTGAACGCCGCGATCGGAGTGATGCACCAGGCCATCGGGGATCACCTCGCGCTCCAGAAGCGCCATATCCAAGGCCGCCAGCGTCAGGCTCGCCTTCAGATGATCGGCCAAGGCCCAGCCGATGACGCGCCGGCTGTGCGCATCGAGCACGACCGCCAGATAGGCGAAGCCCTCCAGCAAGCGAACATAGGTGATGTCGGCGACCCAGAGCTGGTTGGGGGCCGTCGTCTCCAACCGGCGCGCCAGGCTGGGATAGATCCGATAGCTATGCTTCGAGTCCGTGGTCGCCGGCGCGAAGCTCCGTCGACGCAGGCATAGCAGATTGTCCTCGCGCATCAAACGCAGCACCCGCTTGTGGTTGACGCTCCAGCCCTCGCGCCGCAACAGCGCCCCGATCCGCCGATAGCCGTAATGTTTGTTGTCGATCGCCCAAGCGCTGGAGCTTATCGCGTAACGCCGTTTCCTCAGCCCTCGGCCTCGATGCCCGCCAATGGCGGTGAAAGCTCGATCGGCTCAGCCCCATCAGATCGCACATCCGTCCCATGCTCAATCCGCCTTGCCGCCGCGACCCGGCCCGGACGAGGCCGAAGACGCGCTCCCGCCAGAGCGACCGTTCGCTCCGCGGCAGCTCTCCGAGAGCCGCAAGGCTTGCCTGAAAAAATCCGCTTCCAAGGCCTGCTGGCCGACCTTCCGCTCCAGCTCGGCGATCCGCCGGCGCGCCAGGCTCAGGGCATCCGGCCGGACCGCCGGAACAGCACTTTCGGACCCGGCGCGGAGGCCTTGCGCCCGCCTCCCTCCGACGACCGTGCTTCCCTTTCTGGGCCGGCCGGGCGGGCGCAAGGCCTCCGCGCCGCCCGCTCGGTAGGCATCGCGCCACTCGTAGAGCAGCTTGCGCCGGACCTCGAGCTCGCGTGACAGCGCCGAGACGTTCTCGCCCGACTCCATCCGCGCCAGCGCCGACAGCTTGAAGTCTCGGCTGAAACGCCGTGCACCTTTTCGTTCCATCAGTTCCTCCTCGGAAGAACTGTCACTCATTTCTCTGTGTCAGGACAGGGGTGCGGTCCAGTTTACCATTTTCTCGATGTTTCGGGGCGATACTTCGAAGCGACGACACAGCCTGGCGTGGTGGGCAACGCGCCTTGTCCCCGAGCCCCACCGCCTGCCCACTCTCGACGGATGCTCGGCCTCCGCGCCCCGGCCCGCCGCCGCCAGCAGCGCTCGGCGGTGGGAGGAGGGGAAGGCGGCCGATTTCCCTGGCGAACCCGCCCGCGTCCGGCCCGCGCCCCGGCCCGCGCGCCCGATCCGCGCGCCGCCCGCGCTGGGCGCCGGGCTGGACAAGCGGGCGGTGCTGGTCCAAATATCGCCCGGCGCCCGCGCTGGCGCCGGCGATGGCGCCAACCCCGGCGCACCACCAGAGGGGGCGGAACCTTGGCACAGCGGCGTATCGGTCTCTATCCGGGGACCTTCGATCCGATCACCCTCGGCCATATCGACATCATCCACCGCGCCACCCGGCTGGTCGATCACCTGGTGATCGGGGTCGCGATCAACCGCGACAAGGGGCCGCTGTTCGCGCTCGAGGATCGCATCGAGATGGTCGAGGCCGAAATTGCCCGGATGGGCGACCTGCACGGCGCCACGCTCGAGGTCCGACCGTTCGAGAACCTGTTGATGCACTACGCCGAGGAGGTCGGCGCCGGCATCATCATCCGGGGCCTGCGCGCGGTCTCCGACTTCGACTACGAATTTCAGATGGTCGCCATGAACGACCGCCTGAACCCGGAGATCGAGACCGTGTTCCTGATGGCGAGCGATCGCTACCAGTTCATCGCCTCGCGCCTGGTCAAGGAGATCGCGCGGCTCGACGGCAAGATCGACCACTTCGTCTCGGCCCCGGTGGCGGCCCGCCTCTACCACGCCTTCGGCAAGGTGGTGGCCGCCGCTGGCGCCGCCGTCGACTGACCCCCCCCCCCAACCCGATGAGAGGCCCGACGAACATGCGCACTCTCTTCCTCGCTCTCTCGCTCTTGCTCTCGCTCGTCTCGCCGAAGGGAATGGCCATGGCCGCCGAAGCGGAAAACACCCTCTATCTCGAACTGAAGGACGGTCGCGTGGTGATCGAGCTGCGGCCCGATCTCGCGCCGGTTCACGTCGCGCGGATCAAAGAGCTGGCGCGCGAAGAGTTCTACGACGGGATCGTCTTCCACCGGGTGCTCGAGGGCTTCATGGCCCAGACCGGCGATCCGACCGGCACCGGCCGCGGCGGCTCGGGCCAGAAGCTGGAGGCCGAGTTCTCGCCCGAGGCCAAGCATCTGCGCGGCACCACCTCGATGGCGCGGGCGAGCAGCCCAAATAGCGCCGACAGCCAGTTCTTCATCATGCTCGCGCCCGCGCCCCATCTCGACGGCCAGTACACCGTCTGGGGCCAGGTGGTCGACGGCATGGAACATGTCGACGCCATAAAGAAAGGCAGCGGCGGCGATGGCATCGTCTCGGATCCGGACAAGATCATCACGCTGAGGGTCGCCGCCGACGTCGAGTGAGCGGGCGCCGCCCGCCCGGCCGGGGCCCTGGCCGGGGGAGGGGGATGGGGATGCGCCTCTCGGAGTTCGACTTCGAGCTGCCGCCGGGCCGAATTGCGACGCGGCCGGCGGCGCCGCGCGATGCTGCGCGGCTACTGTGCGTCGGGCCCGAGCCGGCCGCCGGGCCGGGCGAGTTCGCCGATCGGCGGATCGCCGACCTGCCGGAGCTGCTGCGCCCCGGCGACCTGCTGGTGGTCAACGACACCCGGGTCATTCCGGCCCGCTTGCTCGGGCGGCGGGGCGAAGTTCGCTTCGAGGCGACGCTGATCGAGCCTACCAGCCCCGGCCGCTGGCGCGCGCTGGTGCGACCCGCGCGTCGGTTGCATAGAGGCGATATCGTCATTTTCGCGGCCGGTTTTGAGGCTATTGTGCTGAATCGTGACGGTGGCGAGGTCGAATTTGAGTTCGAAATGACAGCGAAAGCTGTCATAAATCGGCTCCGGATGCACGGCTCGGTGCCGCTTCCACCCTATATTCTCGCAACGCGCGTGGCCGGCGATACTCGAGCCGCGGTTGAGACCGAGACGGTCGACGATACTCGCATAACGCGTCAGGTCGATGCGGCCGACGCGGCCGACTACCAGACCATGTTCGCGGCCGCCGAGGGCGCCGTCGCCGCGCCGACGGCGGGGCTCCACTTCACCCCGGCCCTGGTTCGCCGGCTCAAAGCCCGCGCCATCGAGATCGTGCCGGTGACGCTCCACGTCGGGCCCGCCAGCTTCCTCCCCGTCACGGCGCAGGTGATCGACGCGCACCGCATGAGGGCGGAGCGCGCCCTCCTCTCCGAGGGCAGCGCGGAGGCGCTGAACCGGGCCCGTGCCGAGGGCCGGCGGATCGTCGCGGTCGGCTCCACCAGCCTGCGGCTGATCGAGACCGCGTGCTCCGAGGACGGCCGGGTGCGGCCCTTCGAGGGCCGGACGGCGCTCTTCATCCGGCCCGGATACCGCTTTAGAATCACCGATCTGATGGTGACCAACTTTCACCAGCCGCGCTCGACGCTCTTCATGCTGGTCGCCGCCTTCGCCGGCCTGGAGCGGATCCGGCGGGCCTATGGCCATGCGATCGCCAGCCACTATCGGTTCTATTCCTATGGCGACGCCTGCCTGCTGGAGCGCGCGCGGTGAGCGGTAAGTTCGGCTTCCGCCTCGAGGCGCGCGCGGGCGCGGCGCGGGCCGGGCGCTTGCTCACCGGGCGGGGCGAGATCCGGACGCCGGCCTTCATGGCCGTCGGCACGGCGGCGGCGGTCAAGGCGATGGCGCCCGAGGAGGTGGCGGCAACGGGCGCCGAGATCGTGCTGGCCAACACCTACCATCTGATGCTGCGGCCCGGCGCGGGCCCAATCGAGCGGCTGGGCGGCCTGCATAAATTCATGAACTGGCCCAAGGCGATCCTGACCGATTCGGGCGGTTTCCAGGTCATGTCGCTGGCCCCGCTCCGCGAGCTCGACGAGGCCGGCGTCACCTTCCGCTCGCACCTCGACGGCGCCCGCCACCGCTTGACGCCGGAGGGAAGCGTCGAACTCCAGCACCGGCTCGGCGCCGACATCACCATGGTGCTGGACGAGTGCACGGCCTTCCCCGCGAGCGAGGCGGAGGCGCGCGCTTCGATGGCGCGCTCGATGCGCTGGGCGCGGCGCGGCTGCGAGGCCTTCCGGCCCCGCCCCGGGCACGGCCTCTTCGCCATCGTCCAGGGCAGCGTCTACCCCGAGCTGCGCGTCGAGAGCGCGGCGCGGCTGGTCGCGCTCGGCTTCGACGGCTATGCGGTCGGCGGCCTGGCGGTGGGCGAGGGCCCGGAGAAGATGCTGGCGGTGCTCGAGGCGACGGTGCCGGCGCTGCCCGAGGACCGGCCGCGCTATCTGATGGGGGTGGGCAAGCCGGCCGACCTGGTGGCCGCGGTGCGGCTCGGCATCGACATGTTCGACTGCGTGCTGCCGACGCGCTCCGGGCGCACCGGCCAGGCCTTCACCCGGCGCGGCCCGATCAACCTCAGAAACGCCCGCCACGCGGAGGACCCGAGGCCGCTCGACGAGGCCTGCCGCTGTCCCGCCTGCCGCAACTATACCCGCGCGTACCTGCATCACCTGGTGCGCGGCCGCGAGATCCTCGCCGCCATGCTGCTGACGCGGCACAATCTGACCTACTACCAGGACCTGATGGCGGGCTTGCGCCGAGCGATCGGCGAAGACGAGTTGGAGGCCTTCGCCGCCGAATTTACCGCCGCCCAGGGGCAAGGCGACATTGCGCCGCTCGAGGCCGGCTGAAGGCGTCCTCCCACGCTTCCCCCTCCGAATTGTTGTGGTCGCGGCCCGCTCCCGTTTTATTTTTTCGCTTTTGAAGTGTACCGAAGGATCCTGCGGCTTCGCTTTTGGAGTGTGTCGAGGGGGCCCTCCGGCGTCGCTTCTCGAGGGTGTCGAGGGGCCTTCCGGCTTCGCTATTCGAGTCTGTCGAGGGGCCCTCCGGCATCGCAGAGGCGCCTTCATGAGGCATTCATTTTGGCTCAATTCGTGAATTGTATGCATTAGTGATAGAGTGCCTGGAACGTCAGGAGGTTGGGTTATGGACGGCAAGGGTTTCCAGGTGTGGCTTTCGGCGGCGCGCGGGCTGACGCGCGCGCAGCGGCGCGAGGCGCTCGCGGTGCTGTCGGGCCGGAGCGAGGGCGAGGCATCGAAGGCCGCGATCGAGCTTGGTGTGGACGAGGCCCGGCGCTGTCCGCACTGCGCGAGCGAAGGGGCGGTTTCGCGCGGTATGGCGCGGGGTCTGCGGCGCTACCAGTGCAAGGGCTGCGGCAGGACCTTCAACGCGCTGAGCGGTACGCCGCTGTCGGGCTTGCACCACAAGGAACGCTGGCTGTCGTTCGGGGCGTCGCTGGCGAAGGGGGAGACGGTGAAGGCCTCGGCGGCGCGCTGCGACGTGGCGGTGAGCACGGCGTTCCGCTGGCGTCACCGGTTTCTGGCGGCGGCGCGGAGCGATTCGGAGGTGCTCAAGGGGATCGTGGAAGCGGACGAGACCTACGTCCTGGAGAGCCGGAAGGGCGCGCGCGGGCTGGGGCGCAAGGCACGGCGGCGGGGCGGCAAGGCGAAGAAGCGCGGCCTCTCGCGCGAGCAGGTACCGGTTCTCATGGCGGCGGACCGGAGCGGAACGACGGTCAGCGCGGTGCTGCCCAGGGTCGATGCGGCGGCGCTCACGGCTGCCCTCGACCCGGTGGTCGCGAAGGACGCCCTGCTGGTCTCCGACGGCGGCGCGAGCTACCCACCGTGCGCCGCCGCGCTCGGGGTGAGCCACGAAGCACTCAACCGCTCGATGGGGGAACGGGTTCGGGGCGATCTGCATGTGCAGACGGTGAACAGCCGCCACAGCCGGTTGAAGGACTTCCTGCGTCCCCGCCGCGGCATCGCCACCCGCTATCTGGACAACTACCTGAGCTGGTTCCACCTCGTCGGCCTCGCCCCCGGCGCCAATGACCGAGCCTGCCTCGCCGCCGCCGTAACAAGGTGACGCATATAATTCACGAATTGAGCCTTCATTTTCGCCCGAAAATGAATGCATTTCCGCCCAAATGAATGCTTTCGCTTTGCTCGGGGCCCAAAATGAGGTCCTACGCGATGCCGTGATGGTTGCATAGACAGATGCCGCGACTTCGCTCGGGGCCCGAAATGAGGTCCTAGGCGATGGGTTTCCCGCGGCGCCGGGAGGGCCGGTCCCGGTCTCGTCGGCGGAGCGAAGGCGTCCGCTCGGTCGTGGCCGTGGTCCGCCCTTCATCCCGTGGTGGCCCCCACGGGATGAAGGGCGGTTGGTGGCCTCGATGCCCGGCGCTGTGGAACGGCGTGCAAAGTTGACCCCTGTTGAGGGGTGATCGGCGTCCAAATTTGACCCCCTGAGCCTGGCTAGTCCAAGTCACCTCGTTTTTGGGCGGACGAGGTGGTGGGGGATGTTGGTCGTGGAGACGATAGCGCGGATCCGGCGGGAGTATTTCGTCAAGGGGAAGCCGATCAAGGAGATCGTGCGGGACGTGAAGGTCTCGGGCAACACGGTGCGCAAGGTGATCCGTTCGCAGGCGACGGCGTTCACCTACGACCGGCGGGTCCAGCCGATGCCGAAGCTGGGGCCGTGGACGGCCGAGCTGGAGCGGATGCTGGAGGCCAACGAGACCAAGTCGAAGCGGGAGCGGCTGACGCTGCTACGGATCTCCGAAGCCCTCGAGGGTCTGGGCTATGGCGGCGGCTACGACGCGGTGCGGCGCTACGCCAAGGCGTGGCGGTGGCGCCGTTCGGCATCGACGGCGCAGACCTATGTGCCGTTGGTGTTCTCGCCGGGCGAGGCCTATCAGTTCGACTGGAGCCACGAGTACGTGGTGCTGGCGGGGGTGACGACCAAGGTCAAGGTCGCGCACGTCCGGCTGTGCCACAGCCGAATGTTCTTCGTCCGCGCTTATCCGCGCGAGAGCCAGGAGATGGTGTTCGACGCCCACGACCGGGCATTCCGGCTGTTCCAGGGTGCCTGCCGGCGAGGCATCTACGACAACATGAAGACGGCGGTGCAGACCGTCCTCATCGGCAAGGAGCGCGCGTTCAACCGGCGCTTCGTGCAGATGTGTGGCCACTACCTGGTCGAACCGACAGCATGCACGCCGGGAGCGGGATGGGAGAAGGGGCAGGTCGAGAACCAGGTCGGGATCATCCGCGGTCGGTTCTTCACCCCGCGGCTGCGCTTCAAGACCTACGACGAGCTCAACGCCTGGCTCTTGGACCAGTGCGTCGCCTACGCCCGGCGTCATCCCCACCCGGTGTTCAAGGACAGGACTGTCTGGCAGGTGTTCGAGGACGAGCGTCCGTCCCTGGTCGGCTATCGCGGGCCGTTCGACGGCTTCCACGCGGTCCCGGCGTCGGTGTCGAAGACCTGCCTGGTGCGCTTCGACAGCAACAAGTACAGCGTGGCGGCGCGCGCCGTCGGCCGTCCGGTCGAGGTCCATGCCTACGCCGATCGCATCGTCATCCGCCAGGACGGCGAGATCGTCGCCGAGCATGCCCGGCGCTTCGGCCGCGACCAGACCGTCTATGACCCGTGGCACTACGTGCCCGTGCTGGCGAGGAAGCCCGGTGCGCTTCGTAACGGCGCGCCGTTCAAGGACTGGGCGCTGCCCGGCGCCCTGGGTCGCGTGCGCGTCCGGCTCGCCGGCCACGACGACGGCGACAGGCAGATGGTCGAGATCCTCACCGCCGTGCTGGCGGATGGGCTGGCGGCGGTGGAGGCCGCCTGTGCCGAGGCGCTCGCTGGCGGCGTGTGCAGCGCCGACGTCGTGCTCAACATCCTCAATCGTCGGCGCCAGCCGTCCGAGACGGCGCCGATCCCGACGCCCGCGAACCTGCGTCTTCGCTTTGAGCCGGTGGCCGATTGCACCCGCTACGACCGCTTGAGGGGGGTCGGCCATGGAGCGCCATGAGGTCCTGGAGATGATGGCCGCACTCAAGCTCGCCGGCATGCGCGACGCGTTCGACGAGGTGCTCGCCGACGGCCTCAAGCGCCAGCATCCGATGCAGCGAATCATCGGCGAGCTGTTGAAGGCCGAGATCGCCGACAAGCAGGCGCGATCCATCAAGTACCAGATGAGTGGCGCCAAGCTGCCGCTGGCCAAGGAGCTGGCCGACTTCGACTTCACCGACACCCCGGTCAACGAGCCGCTGGTCCGCGAGTTGGCGGTCGGCGGCTTCCTGGCCAACCAGCGCAACGCCGTGCTGATCGGCGGCACCGGCACCGGCAAGAGCCATCTCGCCGTCGCCATCGCGCGGGCCTGCATCCGCGATGGCGCCCGGGGCCGCTTCTTCAACGTCGTCGACCTGGTCAACCGGCTCGAGGCCGAAGCCCGCGCCGGCCGCCAGGGCCGGCTCGCCGATCAGCTGGCCCGGCGCGACCTCGTCATCCTCGACGAGCTCGGCTACCTGCCCTTCGCCCAAACCGGAGGCCAGCTGCTGTTCCACCTCGTCAGCCGGCTCTACGAGCGCACCTCGATCATCGTCACCACCAACCTGACCTTCGGCGAATGGCCGTCCGTCTTCGGCGACGCCAAGATGACCACCGCGCTCCTCGATCGTCTGACGCACCACTGCGAGATCATCGAGACCGGAAACGACTCCTGGCGCTTCAAGAATCGGTCCTAAAGGCAACCGATCCACCTGCGGCCCGGTCGCCCAGGTGGGCCCACAGGAACCTCCCACGCGCGGTCCGCCGCCAGCCGCGTGGTGGGCGCGTCGGCCCGCGCGCGGGCCCCTCCTATGGACTACCTGTACGACCTCCGCCGTGCATCCCCAAAGGGGTCAACATTGCACGCCGATAGGGGGTCAATGTTCAACGCCGATTGACAGGCCGTGAAGAGCGTCACCGGTATTAAGGGGCGCGCTCTCCGCAGCCGGCGGGACTTTCCTGGCAACATCGACCTCCCGACATGCTCGGGCAACCTCCTGCCGGACCCTCTCGCCTTCACCGGATTCGATGCGGTCCAGAGCTATCGTGGCCGCTTCCTCCGGCGCCGCCGAGACGGCCGCCATATCGTTGGCGAGCGCCTTCATGGTATCCCTGAAGCTCAGATGCGCAACGCGTTGCGCTTTCTCGGGGTCGAGTTTCGGCATCTCCCGAGCCAGCCTCATGTAGGCCTGGGCGGTGCGTTTGGAAAACGAGCAGTTGGCTTCGAGCCAGGGCAGCCATCCGCTATGTGGCGCTGCGCCCTTCGCTTCGATCAGCAGCTCGCCAGCTTTCAGGGCATGGCCCATGGCCGTCTTGAACGCGCCTTCGACACATTCGTGCTCTTCGTTGATCTTCTGCGCCAAGTCGTCCAGGACCGGCGCCACGTTGCTCGTATCCATCGTCATCTTCCTCCTCGCGCTGTCGCCTCGCCAGCAGGGACCCCGTGGGAATGCCAGCGGGCGCAGTTCGGGCACCAGACGCGGCAGGTGGTGGTGCCCGTCGGGAACGCCAGGAGCTTTGGGCCCGTGATCTTCGGCTTGCGCATCGATCGTCTCCTTTCGTGGTGGTGGTGGAACCCTTCCAATAGGGTTTCGGAAGGGTTTTCGAGCGGCGCCAAAAATTTCGGGCCTCCCTTTTCCTCTCGATGTCAGCGCGGCCCTTTCTAGGGACCGCACCGCTATCAGTACTTGCCGATGATGCGGCCGCCGCACTTCTTGCACGTCATATCCGTCTCCTTTCGTGTGGTGGTGGAGCCTTCGTATGAGCAATATCTAATGGTGGCCAATTATATGAGGAATTGCTTATTATCTGTGGTCTTTCCTTCCAGGAGCATCGTCGATCGTTCGTCGAGCGCTCGGCGTGGTGTCGGCTCGGGTTCGCTGCCGCCCGGCGGTTCCGGCTTGAAAGCCGACGTCGCTTCGCGTCGTTGATGCAGTTGATGATGGCTACCAAACCCCCATGGGAACCAGAGCCCGAGAAGGGTTGCAGGCAGAGCTTCGCCAAGCGCTGGCGAAGCCCGCCGTCTCCAGTTCATGGGAACCGTCACCGTCGTGAGGGAGACTGTGCGTCGGCGGACTGACGAAACCTCTATCGAGGGAGGCCGGGGTCAGGCTGTCGGCCTTTACTCGCGCTTCATCTGGCGCGGCGACGTGCTCACGGCACGCTTTAGCTACCTTGCCAGTCCGCCGGCTCGGTAGCCTGCTGAGGGTCGGAGCAATCCGTTGCCCTCTCCTGGTGATCAGTTGCCGCCGAGGCGGGTCCGTCTCACCTTGATGCGGATGCCCTTCCGCTTGCGATCCGAGTGCTCACCGTTATGCCACGTACGGCCGATGGCTCGGAGCCCACAGGGGGCTGGCTATTTTCGGCCAAGGCGTTGGCCTCGAAGTTGATCACGTTGCAGGAACCCCTACGTCGTTTTGCCGGACGTGCCGGTTAGGGCACGCTTCCGTTGCGCCGGAGCTTCTTCATCCGGTATTTGACTTGGTTGTAGCCGTGCTCGGTCTTCTCCACCGGCTCCGGCAAGCGCGGGTCGGTCATCAGGTAGAAGATGTGGCGAACGCTCTGCGGGTGGTAGTCGACCAGGGCGGACACGATCTGCGAATCAAGCTGGGCGATCGCGGCCTGGGTCCGGCGCTTGCGGCGTTTATCACCCCCGGTGGTTAAACGGCTCAAGGTGTCACGCCTCGCCGCTCGTCAGGCGATCGAAATACGCGCGAAGACGCCGCCTCGATCCGACCCATTTGGAGCCGACCTTGCCGGCCGGGATCTGCCCTCTTTCGAGCATATGATATGCCGTCCTGACGGGCACGCCAATCTCGTCGGCAATAGCTTGGGCGCCGTCCAGTAGATCGTCTGCGAGTCAGTCCATTGTAGTTCCTTTCACGATAAGAGCCGTTTTCCCTTTTAAGACTCAAAAAAATTCCTGATTACGCACTTAACTCAGCTGGATTGATGTGGTACAAATCGTGAACAAATGGCGGTTTTTCTGGGGGTTCACAATGCCACGCAACAAGGTTCAGTTCCAGAAGGGGCTCTGCGAGCCGCGTTTTCGTGAGTTGTACGGTAGCGAGGAGCAGTGTCGCGAGGCCCTGTTCCGCTGGCGCTGGCCGGAGGGGT
This sequence comes from Alphaproteobacteria bacterium, assembly GCA_965225945.1. Taxonomy (GTDB): domain Bacteria; phylum Pseudomonadota; class Alphaproteobacteria; genus JASLMY01. The sequence goes on from CBDDBZ010000036.1 coordinate 72,179, forward strand.
TCGCCTGCCCCCGATGTGGCGCCACGCGCCATTGCGAGATCGCCGGGCGAAAACTCTACCAATGCGCCGCCTGCCGTCATCAAGTTTCGCTGACCGCCGGCACGCTCTTCCACGCGACCAAGCTGGCGCTGACCCTGTGGTTCTCGGCGATCTATCACATGACCCAATCGAAGAAGGGGATCTCCTCCCTCGAACTCGGCCGGCGGCTCGGCGTCACCCAGACCACGGCCTGGAAGATCAAGCAGAAACTGATGCAATCCATGCTCGAGCGCGATGCCAAATTGCCGCTCACCGGGCGGGTGGAGATGGACGATGCCTACCTCGGCGGCCGGCGTTCCGGGGCCAAGCGCGGCCGAGGCGCGCCGGGCAAGACGCCGTTCGTCGCCGCCGTCCAGACCACGGCGGAGGGCCAGCCCGTGCGCATCAAGCTCCGCCGCGTCAAGGGCTTCCGCAAGAGCGAGATCGCCAAGATGGCCAAGCGCGACCTGAGCCCTGGGGCGAGCGTTTTCAGCGACGGGCTCAACTGCTTCACCGCCGTCACCACGCGGGGCTGTGCGCATCATCCGATATCCACCGGCTCCGGACCCGGGGCCGTCGCCGTGCCCGCCTTCAAATGGGTCAACACCACCCTCGGCAACCTCAAAAACACCCTGCGCGGTACCTACCATGCGATCCGACCCAAGCATGTGCCGCGCTAACTGGCGGCGTTCCAGTACCGATACAACCGCCGCTACCGGCTCGCCGACATGATCGAAGCCCTCGGCCGCGATGCCCTGCGCACGCCGCCCATGCCATATCGGCTCCTGAAATTGGCTGAGGTTAGTGCGTAATCAGGAAAAAATTTCACTCGCGAACGCCGTCAAGAATCCGAGTCAGATTGAGGCGAAGCGACCATCGCGCGGTATCCGGGGCGTGACTGACGCCGCCCTCGTCCCAGCCGACGACTAGGACATCGTCACGGCCCGAGGGGCCTCGGGCGCCCGGCTCGAAGACCTCAAGCCAGATCGTGCGCTCGGTTTCGAGGGCCATGTCGATGTAACTCGTCTCCCGATCGTCCCTGGCCGCTTGCCACTCGTTCGCCCGAAGGCCCGACATGAAGAGGGCCATTGCGCCGACCGTCATTCCGCGCCGGGACAATTCATGCAGGATCGCCGCCTTGTGAGTCTCGGCCTGCGCGTAGGTCCGCCAGCGGCCCGTCCCCGAATGGATCGCGCCCTCGGGCCGGAGTAGGCGCTCGCGCGTCCAGTATCGGATTTGCTCGGCAAGCCGCTTGATCTCGGCCGGGTCGCCATCGCGGCAGATGCGGCGAGCGATCCCGGTCACGGTATTCGACGTATCGCGCGGCATTGCAAGCGCCTCCTGTGAGTCGCCATAAATAATAGAGGCTGTTTTCCCCTTTGTAAGCACTCCGTCGATCGGCGGGCGGTGGATCAGGTCCGCGAAGACCCCCGCCATGTCGCAGTCATGTCGCAGGGAGTACATCGGAGCCGTTTGGAATCAGCGGAAATCTGCGGTATTTTTAGCGACCATGTCGCAAGCGATTCGCCATAAAAAAACCGCCCGAAGGCGGCTAAGTCATTGCTTTTATTTGGTAGCGGGGGAGGGACTTGAACCCCCGACACGCGGATTATGATTCCGCTGCTCTAACCAGCTGAGCTACCCCGCCACACCAAGGCGCGCCATCGGGACGCCGCGCCCGTCTCGCCTCGGCCAGCGCCGCGTGACAGGCGGTCGCATAACGGAATTCACGCGCAGAGGCAAGAGGGCGGCGGGGGCGATTCGATCCTTCGACGCCACGCCGGAGGTCGGCGGCGGCCGCGCCTCGTGGATCTCATGGACCTCGTCGTGGCGCGGATGGCCCGGCTCGTGTGCCGATCGGCGGCCCTGGATCATCTCGAAATCGTGCGCCCGCGCCATATCGGTGACACTGGCGCCGTCGCTCATGGTGGCTTCCTCCCGCTCGCGCGAGGCCATGGACGCGGGCGCCCTCGAGCGAGGCGTATATCTCGGCTCGCGCTCGACGTGCCTCGGGCGATAGGATACGCGGCGCCGAGATTCGCCCCGCGCGTGCCGGCGTCACTGGGGGAGTGCGTGATGCGTTGGATATTGCCGTGGCTTCTCGTCTTGATTCTCAGCCCTTCGGTGGCGGCCCAGGACCAGGAGACCGGGTATCACGCCTACATGCGGGGCCATTATGAAACCGCGCGGGCGAATTTCGCCCCGCTCGCCGAGCGGGGCGATCGCAACTCGCAGATCTTTATCGCCATCATCCACTTCCGGGGCTATGGCGTGCCGCCGCGATGCGGTCGAGGGCCTGAAATGGGCGACGCTGGCCAATCACAAGCGCACGCGCGAGACCATGCTGGCCGTGATGACAGGCGCGGAGATTGCGGAGGCGCGCCGCCGCGCGCGGGAATGGGAGGCGCGACGCCGGTGACCGCCGCCGCCGAGCCACGCGCGAGCCGCGTCCGCGATCGCCGCGCATCATGCGACTGAAGGGTGATGTCGCAATCGTCACCGGCGCCGCGTCCGGTATCGGTCGGGCGATCGCATGCCTGTTCGCGGCCGAGGGCGCGCACGTGGTGGTGGCCGATGTGCGCGAGATGCCGCGCGAGGGTGGTGCGCGGACCATCGACCTGATCCGAGAGGCGGGAGGCAGCGGCGATGCCATCCGCTGCGACGTCACCGAGTGGGCCAACGTCGACGGCCTGGTGGCCGACACGGTCGCCTGTCACGGCCGGCTCGACGTCATCGTCAACAACGCCGCCATCGGCCTCGACAAGGCGCTGCTGGAAACCGACGAGGCGGATTGGGACTGCGTGCTCGACGTCAACCTAAAGGGCGTCTTCTTCGCCTGCTTGGCCGCCGTCCGACGGATGGTGGCGCAAGCGCCGAAGGCGGACGACGTCCGGGGACGGATCGTCAACATCTCCTCCCAACACGGCATGATCGCCGCCCCCGGAGACATCGCCTACGGCGTCGGCAAGGCCGGCGTCGTCTACCTGACCCGCCAGATCGCCGCCGATTACGCCCGCCACGGCATCGTCTGCAACGCCGTGGCCCCCGGCAAGATCCTGACCGGCAAGAGCGGCCGCGCCCAGGCACCCGAGGTGATCGCCTATTCCGAGGCCCGCACGCCGATGGCCCGGCTCGGCCGGCCCGACGACGTCGCCCACGCGGCGCTCTTCCTCGCCAGCGCCGAGGCGAGCTACATCGCCGGCATCAACCTCATGGTCGACGGCGGATGGATGGCCTCGTGAAGCGCGATTTAACATCTTCCGGCGACGCCATGGTCTGGCCACGACGCCTCGCTCGCCCCTATACTCCGCGCGATCCAAGCTCGTGGGCCAAGCTCGTGGGCCAAGCTCGTGGGCCAAGCTCGTGGGCCAAGCTCGTGGGGTCGAGAGGGGAGCGAGGCGGAATGTCGAGGCGCGTTGTCTTCGCCCTGGTGACGGGTCTCGCCGTCGTTATTGGCGCTTGTGCCGCCGTGCCGCCCGGGGTGGCCGAGGCCGAGACGCCGCAGCCGAACCTGGTCGCCGGCGTGCGCGCGCTCGAGGCCCGCGACTTCGAGGCCGCCCGCCGCCAGTTGGAGCGCGCGATCGTCGCCGACCCGAAGAGCTCGGAGGCCTATTTCAGGCTCGGGCAATCGCATCGCGGGCTGGGCGATCTGGATCGCGCCCTGAAGTACATGCGTCTCGCGCTGCAGATCGAGCCGAACAACTTCCCCGCTCTCAGCGAGCGTGGTGATACCCTGCTCGCGGCCGGCAAGGTGGAGGAGGCGCGGGCGGCCCTGGCGGACCTGGAAAGCCGCTGCGGCGAGACTTGCCCCGAGTCCCAGTCCCTGCAAAAGGCCATCGACGCCCATAAGGAATGACCGCATCCGACACATCGACGGCCAGATGAGGCCAGATGAGGCCGGATGAAGCCGGATGAGCGGAGAATGCGATAGCTCGAGGCCATGAGCGAATATGTCCTGATCATCGACTTCGGCTCGCAGGTGACGCAACTGATCGCGCGACGCGTGCGCGAGAACGGCGTCTATTGCGAGATCGCGCCGTTCGATCGCGCACGCGCGGCGCTAGAACGCCGCCGGCCGAAAGCGGTCATCCTCTCCGGTGGCCCCGCCTCCGTCACCGAGGCGGCCCCGCCCCGGGCGCCGGGCGAGGTGTTCGAGCTCGGCGTGCCGGTGCTGGGCATCTGCTATGGACAGCAGACCCTCTGCGCGCAATTGGGCGGCGAGGTCGAGGCCTCGAGCCGGCGCGAGTTCGGCCGCGCCGAGATCGAGGTGATCGCCGCTTCGCCCCTCTTCGACGGCGTCTGGTCGCCGGGCGGCCGCCAAACCGTGTGGATGAGCCACGGCGATTCCGTGACCCGGCTGCCGGAGGGATTTCGGGTGACGGCGCGGAGCGAGGGCGCCCCTTTCGCCGTGATCGCCGACGAGGCTCGGCGCTTCTACGGCACCATGTTCCATCCCGAGGTCGTGCACACGCCCGAAGGCGGTCGTCTGCTGCGGAACTTTACCCACGCCATCGCCGGCTGCGCGGGGACTTGGAGCATGGCGGCGTTCCTCGAGGCCGCGATCGTGCGGGTTCGCGATCAGGTGGGGGCGGCGCGGGTGATCTGCGGCCTCTCGGGCGGGGTCGATTCCTCGGTAACGGCGGCCCTGCTGCACCGCGCGCTGGGCGATTCGCTCACCTGCGTCTTCGTCGACACCGGCCTGCTGCGCGAAGGCGAGGCGGCCGAGGTGGTCGAGCTGTTTCGCGATCACCATAACATCCCGCTGATTCACCGGGACGCGAGCGAGGCCTTCCTGGGCGCGCTCGGTGGCGTCGAGGACCCGGAGGCGAAGCGCAAGATCATCGGCGCCACCTTCATCGACGAGTTCGAGGCGGTGGCGAAAAGCCTCGGCGGGGCCGAGTTCCTGGCCCAGGGCACGCTCTATCCCGACGTCATCGAATCGGTCTCCTTCACCGGCGGCCCCAGCGTCACGATCAAGAGCCACCACAACGTCGGCGGCCTTCCGGAACGGATGGCGTTGGATCTGGTGGAGCCGCTGCGCGAATTGTTCAAGGACGAGGTGCGCGACCTCGGGCGCGAGCTCGGCTTGCCGGAAGCTCTGGTCGGGCGCCATCCGTTCCCGGGGCCCGGCCTCGCCATCCGCGTGCCCGGCGAGATCACCCCCGACAAGCTGGCGACCCTGCGCCGCGCCGACGCGATCTATCTGGCGGAGATCCGCGCCGCCGGGCTCTACGACGAGATCTGGCAGGCCTTCGCCGTCCTGCTGCCGGTACGTTCCGTCGGCGTGATGGGCGATGCGCGAACCTGGGAGCACGCGCTCGCCTTGCGCGCGGTGACCTCGAGCGACGGGATGACGGCGGATTCATACCCCTTCGAGCACGCCTTCCTCGCCCGGGTCGCCACCCGGATCATCAACGAGGTGGAGGGCATCAACCGGGTGCTCCACGACATCACCTCGAAACCGCCCGGGACCGAGTGGGAATAATGACGAGTGGGAATAATGACGAGTGGGAATAATGACGAGTGGGAATAACGGCCGTCAGCTCGGCTCGACGAATTGATAGACGGTCGCGAGAACGCCGATGATGGCGATCCAGATCGCGAGGTCGCGCCAGATTCGGCCGTGCGTCCGCCACTGCATGTAGCAAGCCGGCCCCAGCAGGGCCAACCAGGCGACGAGATAGAGCAGCCGCTGCCAGTCGTGCTCGACCATGTTTCACACCTAGCCTCGAATTTTCTTCTTGTCAGGCTTACCTCACGGCTATAGCACGCGGGAGGGGCGGGCGCGCGCCATGACGGCGGCTACGACTTGCCGGAAACCGGGCGCCTATATAGGTTGACGCGGCGCTTCCCAAGGAGAGCGATTCGTGGCCGATATCTTCCATGAGATCGACGAGGCGGTACGCCACGACCGATTTCAGAAACTCTGGAAGCGGTATGGCGTCTACGTCTATATCGTCGCCGTCGCGCTCGTTCTCGGCACCGGCGGCAAGGCCGCCTGGCGACACTATCAGGAGCAGTCGCGCCTCGCCGATTCCCTGCGCTATTTCGAGGCCTCGGCCTTGCTGGCAGCGGAGAAGGAGAGCGCTGCCATCAACGCCTTCACCGCGCTCGCGGACGAGGCGGGCGATGGCTACGGCGTGATCGCCCGGCTCCGCGAGGCGGCGGCGCGGGCCGAGCATGGCGACGCGAGCGGCGCCGTCCTAGCCTATGACCGGCTAGCCGACGACGACGGCGTGGCGTCGCTCTACCGCGATCTCGCCCGCCTCCTGGCGGCGATGCGGCTGGTCGACGAGGGCGCGCCGGGGGAGGTGGAGAAGCGCTTGGCGCCGCTGTTGGAGGGCGACAATGTCTGGCGACATTCCGCCCGCGAAATCGAGGCCGTCCTGGCACTCCACCAGGGACGTCGCCAGGACGCGATCAGCGGTCTCCAGGCGTTGATCGAGGATGGCGACACGCCGACGGGCACGCGGGCGCGGGCCCGACAACTCCTGTCGGCCTTGACGGACGGGAGCTGAGCGAGCCATGCACGGCGGACGAATTAGCCTTCTCGGGGCCGGCGCCGTTGCGCTGCTATTGCTCGGCGGCTGCGACACGTTGAGCGACTGGATGGGTGAATCAGAGGATCCACCGCTTCCCGGTCAGCGGGTCTCGGTGCTCAGGCTGGAGCAGACGCTGGAGCCGGATCCGGGGATCTCGGATCTCGCGGTGAAGCTGCCGCCGCCGTGGCGCAACGCGGTTTGGCCGCAGGCCGACGGATTTTCCAACCACGCCATGCACCACCTGGAGCTGGGCGGCGAATTGAAGACCGTCTGGCAACGCGACGCCGGCGAGGGATCGAGCGGCTCGACGCGCCTGCTGTCTCGCCCCGTGGTCGCCGAGGGGCGGGTCTATGTCTTCGATGCGGAAAGCAACGTGGCCGCCTTCGATGCGAGTGACGGCAAGCCTCTGTGGCGGATCGACCTGACGCCGGAAGAGGAGGATTCGGGCGCGCTCGGCGGTGGCATCGCCTGGGACGGCGGCCGCATCTTCGCGGCGACGGGTTACGGCGAGGTCGTGGCCCTCGACGCGGCCAGCGGCGAGGTCGTCTGGCACCAGCGGCTCGGCACGCCCTTCCGCGTGGCCCCGGCGGCGGCCGATGGGCGGGTCTTCGCCATCGGCGTCGACAACCGGACCCATGCGCTGGCCGCCGCCGACGGCCGCCCGTTATGGGAACATTCGGGCATCGCGGAAGAGGCGGGACTGATCGGCGGTGCCGCGCCCGCGATCGACGGCCCCATCGTCGTCTCCGCCTATTCCTCGGGCGAGTTGTTCGCGCTCCGGGTGGAAAACGGCCGTCCCATTTGGCAGGACCAGCTCGTTCGGATCGCCCGTTTCACGCCGCTCGCGGTGTTGAGCGAGATCAGGGGCTCGCCGGTGATCGATCGCGGCCTCGTCATCGCGGTCAGCCATTCGGGCCGCATGGTCGCGGTCGACCTCAGGACCGGCACCCGGGTCTGGGAGATCGACGTCGAGGGGGTGGAGACGCCCTGGGTTGCCGGCGACTTCATCTTCACCGTCTCTACCCAGGGCGAAATTCTCTGCATCTCGCGCCGCGACGGGCGAATTCGTTGGGTGACCCAATTGCAGCGCTTCGAGCAGGAGGACGGCGGCGGCGATCCGGTGCAATGGGCCGGCCCGGTGCTCGCCGGCGATCGGTTGGTGCTGGTCTCCAGCCACGGCCGGGCGGTGGCGATCTCGCCCTATACCGGCAAGTTGATCGGCCGCCTCCCGCTCGGCGGTGCCGCACTACTGGCGCCGGTGGTGGCCGACGCGACCCTCTATATCCTGACCGACGACGCCAATCTCGCGGCGCTGCGCTGAAGCGAACCATGTCCTTCACCGTCGTCATCGTCGGCCGACCGAACGTCGGCAAGTCGACGCTGTTCAACCGCCTGGTCGGCAGGCGACTGGCGCTGGTCGACGACACCCCCGGCCTCACGCGTGATCGGCGCGAGGGCGAGGCGCGGCTCGGCCCGCTCGACTTCGCCGTGATCGATACCGCCGGACTGGCGGACGAGAGCGAGGCTTCGCTCGAGGGCCGCATGCGCCTGCAGACCGAGGCCGCCCTGCTGGAGGCCGATCTGGCGCTGATGGTGATCGACGCGCGCGCCGGCGTGACTCCGCTCGACGCCCACTTCGCCCGTTGGCTGCAACGCCACGAGACCCCGATCGTGCTGGTCGCCAACAAGGCGGAGCGGGGCGACGTCGGCGTCGTCCTGGCGGAGGCGCATGGCCTCGGCCTGGGCGAACCGGTGGCGGTTTCCGCCGCCCATGGGGAGGGTCTGGTCGAGCTGCACGACGCCATCGCCGCCGTCCAGCCCGAGGGCGGGGACGGACGGCGTGAAAACGACCCCGACGCGCCCTTGCGGCTCGCCGTGCTCGGTCGCCCCAACGCTGGCAAGTCGACCCTGATCAACCACCTTTTGGGGCGCGATCGGATGCTCACCGGGCCGGAGCCCGGGATTACCCGCGATGCGATATCGATAGACTGGCTGTGGCGGAACCGTCGCATCCGCCTGGTCGACACCGCCGGCCTCCGGCGCCGGGCGCGGGTGAGCGATCGGTTGGAGAAGCTCTCGCGCGAGGATGCGATCCGGGCCATGGGCTTCGCCGAACTCGTGGTTCTCTTGACCGAGGCCGTGGCGCCCCTGGAGCGCCAGGATCTCGTCATTGCCCGCCAGATCCTGGACGAGGGCCGCGCGCTGGTGGTCGGTCTCGCCAAGTGGGACCTGATCGGGGATCGGGCCGGCGCCATGCGGCTCGCGGTGGACCGCTCGCAGCGTTCGATCTCCCAGGCCCGCGGGCTCTCGCTCTGTCCCGTCTCCGGCCTCACCGGCGAGGGCGTCGAGGGGCTGATGGCGGAAATCGTTCGGGTCCACGAACGCTGGTGCCGGCGCTTGCCGACGGCGAGGCTCAATCAGTGGCTGGAGGAGATGATCGCCCGCCATCCGCCACCGCTCACGCCGGGCGGGCGGCGCGTGCGGCTGCGCTACATGACGCAGCCCAAGGCCCGGCCGCCGACCTTCGCGATCTTCACCAACCGTCCGGCGGAGTTGCCGGATTCCTACCTTCGATTTCTCGGCAACGGTCTGCGCGACGCCTTCGACCTCGACGGCGTGCCGCTCCGCCTCAACTTGCGGCGCGGCGCCAATCCCTACGCTTGAGGGCGTTCAAGCGGGATTATTTTGGTTCTTCGCGGAATTGCGTGGAAGGGAAGGCGCCTGGTTTCGCCCTTACAACTCATGGTGGAGGAGTCGCCCGGCGCCACCGGCCACGACATCTTCGCGGGCGGTCGCGGACCAAATAACGGTCGCGGCCCGCCCCGTTTTTCTTTTTCTCTTCTTTAGTGTGTCGAGGGGCCCTCCAGCTTCGCTTCCGGAGTGTGTCGAGGGGGGCGCTGCGGCGGCGAAAAGGGGCACTCATAGTGCCTCAAAATCGCCCGAAAATGAATGCTTTTCGCCTAAAATGAATGCTTTTGCTTCGCTCGGAGCCTAAATGACGACCCGAGCGGTGGGTTTCCCGCGGCGCCGGGAGGGCCGGTCTCGTTCGCAGGTTTAGGGATCAGGTCTTGCATATTGCATTGGCCTGTCGTGGGTGGCGAGGCGTTCCCCGGCGGCCTCCGCGAGGCGGCGCGGACGGCGCGTTCGGAAGTTCCGCTGACGGGCGCCGCGCCGGAAACTCTCGACGCCCTCTGTGAGCGCGATCGCGCGGAAGGGTTGGCGCGCAAAAGGGGTCAGAAAAGGGGTCATTCTGCTTTTTGGGCCGTTCCGCCGAATAAAGTACAATGAGGGGTCCCTTTTTCCTTTCGGAGGTGGCGGAGCCGGCTGGAGGTGTCGCCGTCGACGTTCTACAGGCATCTGCCGGGCGGGCGTGGGGCGTCGCAATCAGTGGCCGCGATCCTCGGAATGCGCCTGGGGAAAAGGGGTCATTCTGCTTTTTGGTCCGTTCCGCCGAATAAAGTATAACCTGCTTATCCCTGAAAGTCATCCGGCGATGAGGCGGCGATAGGGCAAGGGCTCGGTGCGTGCGGCGCTATGGACGAAACGCGGGATCATGGTTTCGAGTTGATAGCGCCGGTTGTAGCGCCAGGCGAAACTGGCGAGGTAGCGCCCGGCGTGATCGGGGCCGAGCTGGCGATAGGTCCCGGTGATCGCGCTCTTGATGTTGCCGAGCGTCGTGTTCACCCATTTGAACGGCGCCCTGCGGGCCGCCTGTCGGCCCGACCCGGTGCGGATCGCCTGGTGGCTGCAGGCGGCTTCGTCGAGTGCGCTCCAGCAGCCCAGGCCGTCCGTCACAACCGCTGCTCCGGGGGCCAGCCAGTGGTTGGCGCCGCGCGCGATCTCGCGCTTGCGGAAGCCCTTGACCGGCGCCAGCTTCAGCTTGCGCGGGCGCCCCTCGGGACTGGTCGAGACCGCCGCCACGAAGGGCGTTTTGCCCGCCGCGCCGCGGCCCCGCTTGCCGCCGGAGCGCACCCCGCCGAGATAGGCGTCGTCCATCTCGACCCGCCCCGTAAGCGCCGTCTCCCCCTCGCGCCGCGCCATCACCGCCATGATCTTGTGCTGCACGGTCCAGGCCGTCGGCTGCTTGACCCCGAGACGGCGGCCGAGTTCCACCGACGAGATGCCGTTCTTCGCCGTCACGATCAGGTGGATGGCGGCGAACCAGAGTGTCAGCGGCAGCTTGGTCGCGTGGAAGATCGTGCCCGCCGTCGGCGATGTCTGCTTCTTGCACCGGTTGCATTGATAGAGACCCCGACCCGCCAGCACGCAATGCTCCCGATGGCCGCAGCAGGGGCAGACGAAGCCGTCCGGCCAGCGTAGCCGGAGCAGCGCCGTGCGGCACTGCTCCTCGGTGCCGAAGGCCTCCCGAAACGCCTCGTCGCTCAGACCACGCACGCGCGATGCAACCTTGAACCTCATATCCGTGACCCCCTCATACGGAACATATTGAGAACATATACCTCCTCGGACGGAGTGTCACGGATAAGCAGGAAGTATAATGGACCGCACCCCTGTCCTGACACAGAGAAATGAGTGACAGTTCTTCCGAGGAGGAACTGATGGAACGAAAAGGTGCACGGCGTTTCAGCCGAGACTTCAAGCTGTCGGCGCTGGCGCGGATGGAGTCGGGCGAGAACGTCTCGGCGCTGTCACGCGAGCTCGAGGTCCGGCGCAAGCTGCTCTACGAGTGGCGCGATGCCTACCGAGCGGGCGGCGCGGAGGCCTTGCGCCCGCCCGGCCGGCCCAGAAAGGGAAGCACGGTCGTCGGAGGGAGGCGGGCGCAAGGCCTCCGCGCCGGGTCCGAAAGTGCTGTTCCGGCGGTCCGGCCGGATGCCCTGAGCCTGGCGCGCCGGCGGATCGCCGAGCTGGAGCGGAAGGTCGGCCAGCAGGCCTTGGAAGCGGATTTTTTCAGGCAAGCCTTGCGGCTCTCGGAGAGCTGCCGCGGAGCGAACGGTCGCTCTGGCGGGAGCGCGTCTTCGGCCTCGTCCGGGCCGGGTCGCGGCGGCAAGGCGGATTGAGCATGGGACGGATGTGCGATCTGATGGGGCTGAGCCGATCGAGCTTTCACCGCCATTGGCGGGCATCGAGGCCGAGGGCTGAGGAAACGGCGTTACGCGATAAGCTCCAGCGCCTGGCGATCGACAACAAACATTACGGCTATCGGCGGATCGGGGCGCTGTTGCGGCGCGAGGGCTGGAGCGTCAACCACAAGCGGGTGCTGCGTTTGATGCGCGAGGACAATCTGCTATGCCTGCGTCGACGGAGCTTCGCGCCGGCTACCACGGACTCGAAGCATAGCTATCGGATCTATCCCAGCCTGGCGCGCCGGTTGGAGACGACGGCCCCCAACCAGCTCTGGGTCGCCGACATCACCTATGTTCGCTTGCTGGAGGGCTTCGCCTATCTGGCGGTCGTGCTCGATGCGCACAGCCGGCGCGTCATCGGCTGGGCCTTGGCCGATCATCTGAAGGCGAGCCTGACGCTGGCGGCCTTGGATATGGCGCTTCTGGAGCGCGAGGTGATCCCCGATGGCCTGGTGCATCACTCCGATCGCGGCGTTCAATATGCCTCCGGCGACTACATCGCCCGCCTGGAGGCCCATGGCATCCTGCCCTCGATGAGCCGGATCGCCTGCCCTTACGACAACGCCATGGCGGAGAGCTTCATGAAGACCTTGAAGACAGAGGAGGTTGAGGGCAGGCCCTACCGGGACATCGCCCACGCCGAGAGCGACATCGCCAGCTTCATCAAAGAGGTCTACAACACGCTGTCGCGCTGGCAGACGCGCCTCCACTCGGCGCTTCGATACCTATCACCAGAGGAGTTCGAAAACACCATCATCACCCCAGAGACCGCCGCCCGGCGGGCGCTGGAAATGACAACCAACTGTCCCTGATTCTTTGTGTCATCCAGGGGGTGCACTCCAATAATGACCCTTTTTTCTATGATTGGCCGCCGCCCTCCCGGCCACGCGACCTGCGGGGACGCGGCGCGCCCATGGCGTCAGCCACCAGGGGTTGGACCCGACACCGGGAGCCACGAGATCTGTGATGATCCCCATTGGAGGCGGCATGGCACAAGAGGATTTCTGGGGCGCCACCGGGCGCCAGGGACCCTGCCTCGAGCGGCGGTCCGCCGAGCGGGGGAACGGTCTTGATCCTGATGGGTGAGGGGTGCGCGCTTCATCCGCCGACACCAAACCCGAAGAAATCCAGCATGCGACGCCGCAAGGAGGGAGCGAGGAGAACGAAACAACCTGCCGGCACATCGCCGGAGGAAAGGAAAGATGCGCGCTCTTGCAAACAGAGGCCTTGAATGGGTGAGGGGTGCGCGCTTTCCGCCGACACCAAACCCGAAGAAATGGAACGAAACAACCTGCCGGCACATCGCCGGAGGAAAGGAAAGATGCGCGCTCTTGCAAACAGAGGCCTAATGGTTGACCCCTGGCCTTTGACCCCTGGCCTTTGACCCCTGGCCTTTGACCCCTGGCCTTTGACCCCTGGTGAGTCGGACCCGATTTCCTTGGACACAGAATTGGCTTAATCGAAGTGTCCAAGGAGGACCGGAACATGACCGACAATTTTGAGAACAAAGTTGCTGTTGATGGGCCTGTGGTAAACGAGGGCGAGCTTGGCTCGTCCACGTTTTCCCCGGGCCAGGTTTCGCCGGCAGGCCCGCTGGGACTTGGCCAGCGGTGGACGGTGACGCGCAAGCGTGAGGTTGCCCTGCGGCTTTTGCGTGGCGAGCCGGTGGAACTTTTGTCGCGGCAGTTGGGCGTGGAGATTTTCCGGCTCGAGCAGTGGCGTGAGAAGGCGATCGCCGGGATCGATGCCTCGCTCAAGGAACGCAAGGGCGATCCGGTAAAGGCGGAACTGGACATCGCCATGAAGCGGATCGGGGAGTTGATCATGCAGGTGGAACTGCTGGAGGCCAAGACGGAGACGTCCGGCCCTTTGGGGCGGCGGAGGTCGCGGCGATGAGTGCCGCCACCTCTCCCGGCACGGGTTTGGCCTACGGCCTCCAGCGGGTCTGTGCGGCCTGGGGTTTTGCCCGTTCCTCGTTCTACGCCATGAAATCCCGGCAGCAGGCCACCGCTGAGCGCCCACCAGCAAAGCGCCGGGGACCGAAGCCCTCGATCTCGGACGAGGCTCTGCTGGTGGCCATCGAGGCCGACCTGGAGGCATCCCCCTGGGAGGGCGAGGGACACCGCAAGGTCTGGGCTCGGCTTCGGGTCTGTCGTGGCATCCGTGTTTCCCGCAAGCGGGTGCTCCGGGTGATGCGCGAGAACAACCTGCTCTCGCCCCATCGCTGCCGCCGCCGTGGCGGAAATCCCCATGTCGGTGAGATCATCACCCATGCCCCCAACCTCATGTGGGGCACGGACGGCGTTCGGGTGTTCACGGTGGACGACGGCTGGGGCTGGATATTCACCGCCATCGAGCATTGGAACGCCGAGTGCGTCGGCTGGCATGTGTGCAAGCGAGGCGACCGCTTCGCCGCCCTTCAGCCGATCTCCATGGGGCTTGCGAGGCTGTATGCCTCGACCTCCGCCGGTGCGGCGCGGGGGCTGGCCTTGCGGATGGATCACGGCTCCCAGTATCTGTCGGACCACTTCACCAACCAGATCAAGTTCTGGGGCATCCAGCCGTCCTACGCCTTCGTCGAACAGCCCCAGACCAACGGCGTCGCCGAGAGGTTCAATCGCACGCTCAAGGAACAGATCATCCATGGCCGCATCTACCGCAACATCGCGGAGCTGCGGAACGCCGTCCGCGGGTTCGTCGAACAGTACAATGCCCAGTGGATCGTGGAGAAGAACGGCTACCTGAGCCCCGCTCAAGCTCGTCAGGCGTGGCACACCGCGATGTCACTCAGGCCCGCCGCATGAGACAAACTTGTGTCCAAGGAACCGGGTGCGATACACCTTTGACCCCTGGCCTGTGACCCCTGGCCTTTGACCCTTGGCCTGTGACCCCTGGCCTGTGACCCCTGGCCTGTGAATCGACACTAAAGATCAGCAAAATTGCGGACCATCTGGGCAATGCCGCATCATATGCGTGGTGCGCAAGAGTTGGCGTTCCGGCCCGAACTCATAGATATCGACTCGCACCGCCTCTTGTGGCGGGACGAATTGACCATTCGCATTCATCGAAATCATTTCCACCTCGACGATCGGAACCACTTCGTCAGCGGCCTCTCGATCACGGACTTCGAGGGAGTTCTTGAAATAGACAAATACATGACGTTCAGGCATTCCTTCGATCAATTTGTGCTCGACTTTGCCATCGTAGGCCGAAACATGCCGTATTGTGCCTGGATGTTCCAGCGGCAAATCACCCGGCCATGCGCCAGCATTGGCGAGACAGCAAGAATAGCCAGCGCGACCGCCATCAGCAACTCCATCGCTGAAGCCAACAGATGCCGGGAACCCTTGACAGAAGTTCACCAATCTCCATCGACTTATCACGAGAGTTAAGGTGTGTGAGCTGTCGCCACTTTGGGCAGACCTGGGTGCCTAGGAACACGAGCGAGATCGCCCAGATAGCGCCTCCATCGAGCCCGTCTACGATTGGTTTGTCGAAGACTTCGACGCGCCGGACCTCCAGGAGGCGAGGGCGCTTCTCGACGCATTGGGTCGCGCCAAGCGACGATAGCGCCGAGCGGTTCGCGCAGGCGTTCACGCGAGCTGCTCGAGGGCGCCGGCCTGGTCGGCGGCGACCCACAGGCCATGGCCGCAGATGGCGGGGCTGGCGAGGCGGATCATCACCTCGGCCAGGTGATCGGCGCTTGGTAGGCTCGCCGGATCCTCGCCCGGAAAGGCCTCGGCCCGCATCGCCGTGCGCGTCGGGCCCGGATTGACCAAATTGACCCGGACGTTGGTCTTCTCCAGCTCCCGCGCCCAGGTCAGGACCAGGGCCTCGAGCGCCGCCTTGCTGGCCGAATAGCTCGCCCAATAGGGCGGCAGCGAGCGCGTGGCCCCGCTGGTGAGGAAGATCGCGCGGCCGGCTTGCGATTGGCGGAGCAGCGGGTCGAAGGCCCGGATCAGCCGCCAGTTGGCGGTGACGTTGAGCGCGAAGGTGCTTTCCCAAATCCTCGGCTCGATATGGCCGACCGGCGTGAGATCGCCCAGCATCGCCGCGTTGCCGACCAGGACGTCGAGCCGCCCCCAGCGCTCGAACACGGTTCCCGCGAGCTGGTCGATGCCGTCGTGCTGGCAGAGATCGAGCGGCACGAGCGTCGCCGTGCCGCCCAGCCGGCGGACCTCGTCGTCGATCTCTTCCAAGCCGCCTTCGGTCCGCGCCACCAACACGACATGGGCGCCTTCGCCCCCATAGGCGCGGGCCAACGCGGCACCGATCCCTCGGCTGGCGCCGGTAATGAGGGCGATCCGTCCGTCCAGTCTGGCCCCGGCCACCGCTCGCCTCAGGCGGGTTCCGCCAGCAGGGAGAGCTGGCGCACCGTCTCCCCGCCGGTGCGGTCGATCAGCGGTATCGGATAGTCCCCGGTGAAGCAGGCATCGCAATAGGCGGGGCTGGTGGAATCGCGCTCCGCGCCGGCGACGGCGCGGTAGAGACCGTCGATCGAGACGTAGGAAAGGCTATCGGCGCCGATATAATCGCGCGTCTCGTCGACCGACATGTTCGCCGCCAGCAGTTCCTCGCGCGACGGCGTGTCGATGCCGTAGAAGCAGGAATGCATGGTCGGCGGACTGGCGATCCGCATATGCACCTCCCGGGCGCCGGTATCGCGCAGCATCTGCACGATCTTGCGGCTGGTCGTGCCCCTCACGATCGAATCGTCCACCAAGACGAGCCGCTTGCCTTCGATCTCCGCCCGGTTGACGTTGTGCTTGAGCTTGACGCCGAAGTCGCGAATGGGCTGCGTCGGCTCGATGAAGGTGCGTCCGACGTAGTGATTGCGGATGATCCCCAATTCGAACGGGATAGCGGCCTCGGCAGCGTAACCGACGGCGGCCGGCACGCCCGAATCCGGCACCGGGATCACCACATCCGCCGCCACCGCGGCCTCGCGCGCGAGTTCCGCGCCGACGCGCTTGCGCGCCTCATAAACACTGACGCCCTCACAATTGCTGTCGGGCCGCGCGAAGTAGATGTATTCGAAGATGCAGAAGCGTTGGCGGGCCGGCGGGAAGGGATGCAGGCTCCGCACGGAATCGGGCGTGCAGACGACGATCTCGCCCGGCGCCACGTCGCGAACGAAGCGGGCACCGATGATGTCGAGCGCGCAGGTCTCGCTGGCCAGGATGGGCGCGCCGTCCAATTTGCCCAGCACCAGGGGCCGGACACCGACCGGATCACGGGCGCCGATCAGCATCGTCTCGGTCAGGGCGACGAGGCTATAGGCGCCGGCCAAGCGGCGAAGCGCGTCGACCAGACGGTCGAGCAGATCGTGCTGTCGAGAGGTCGCGATCAGATGGATGATCGCCTCGGTGTCCATGGTCGAGTGGAAAATGCAGCCACGTTCGACCAGTTCGCGCCTGAGCAGGCCCGAATTGGTGAGGTTGCCGTTGTGCGCGACCGCCAAGCCGCCGACGGCGAGTTCGGCGAACAGCGGTTGAATGTTTCTGAGCGCGGTTTCGCCGGTCGTCGAGTAGCGGTTGTGCCCCATCGCCGAGCGTCCGGGCAAGCGGCCGATGACGTCCTCGGAATTGAAGCTCTCGCCGACCTGACCGAGGCTGCGATGGGCGTGGAATTGGCGGCCGTCATAGCTGACGATGCCGGCCGCTTCCTGGCCCCGGTGCTGCAGCGCGTGGAGGCCGAGGGCGACGAGGGCGGAGGCGTCGTCGGCGCCGAGGATGCCGAAGACACCGCATTCCTCGTGCAGCTTGTCGTCGTCGAAGGGGTGAGTGGCACCGCGCCGCATCGCACCGGGCCGCGTCGCCGCGCTGGATGCCTCGCTAGGGGTCGCGGCGGTCATGGCGGGCCGACTCCGATCTCGCTTCGCGCCACCTTATAGACCGATTCGACCGTCGAGTCAGCGGCCATCGTCGCCCTTGCCGAGGCCGCGCACGGCGTAATCCGCATCCGCGAAGCGGACAAAGCCCTATCCCTCGCCCGCTTTTTGTCGGCTTTCGATCAACTGATCCCTATCCTTGCGCTAGTCGCGGTCGTAGCCGGACTTGGCGTTTTTCCCGCCGCCCGGCGACGTGGTCTGCGGAGCGTCGGTCACGATGTCGCGCGCGCTGCTCTCCATCACTTCGCTTGCGCTCTCGCCGGCCTCGCGAATTGCGTCCTGGGTTCGGGCGAAGACCTCGGGCGCGAACGAGGTCAGGACGCGCGCGCTCTGCGCCACCAACGGCATCGCGCGGGATTCCCGGAACCAGTTCGGCTGCTCCTCCGCGTCCTGCGGCAGGAACTGGATCACCACGAGATAGGCGAGCGCCAACACCAAGGCGCCGCGGACCAGCCCGAATCCGAGGCCGAGAATCCGGTCGAAGGTGCCGATCTTGCCTTTGCGCACCTTGCGCGCGATCAACGTGGTGATGATGACCAGGATGACCAGGCTGGTGATGAAGAGGCCGCCCGCCGTGGCGGCATCGGCGAGGATCTCCGGCTGGAGGTAGCCGACGACATGGGGCTGGACATATTCGAAGCCCTTCACGGCAATCACCGCCGCGGCGATCCAGCAGAGGATATGCAGCAGCTCCTTGACGAAGCCCCGAACCAGAGCGATTAGGCCGGAAATCAGCAGGACCGCCAGAATCCCGACGTCGGCATAGGTGAAGGCGCCCACTTCCATGGCCGAACTATAGGCGGCTTCCGACGCCCGGGTAAAATCCTTGCACCAGCTCGTCGAGGCTCCGGATCTCCTCGACCTCGAGCGGCGCCTCGCGGCTGGCGGCCCGCGCGGTCACGGCCTTTCGGAAGCCGAGCTTGGCCGCCTCCTTGAGGCGGATGTCGGCTTGGCTCACCGGGCGGATCTCGCCGGACAGGCTGATCTCGCCGAACAGCACGGTTGCCGCCGGCAGCGCCGTGTCCAGAAGCGAGGATACCAGCGCCGCCGCGACCGCGAGGTCGGCCGCCGGCTCGACGATCCGGAGGCCGCCGGCGACGTTCAGATAGACGTCGCGCCCGGCGATCGCGAGGCCGCAGCGCGCGTCCAGCACCGCCATCACCATCGCCAGGCGATTGCCGTCCCAGCCGACGACGGCGCGGCGCGGCGTGCCGAGGGGGGAATCGGCGACGAGGGCCTGAATCTCCACCAGCAGCGGTCGCGAGCCCTCGATCCCGGCGAACACCGCCGTGCCGCTGGCCGGCGCGCCGTCCCGCTCGGCGAGGAAGAGGGAGGAGGGGTTGGCGACCTCGATCAGGCCGGCATCGCTCATTTCGAAAACGCCGATCTCGTCGGTCGGTCCGTAGCGGTTTTTCACCGCCCGCATGATGCGGAACTGATGGCCGCGTTCGCCCTCGAAATAGAGCACGGTGTCGACCATGTGTTCGAGCACGCGCGGGCCGGCGATCTGCCCGTCCTTGGTGACGTGGCCGACGAGCAGGAGGGCGATGTCGCGTCGCTTGGCGACCCGGATCAACTCCTGGGCGGAGCTCCGCACTTGAGCGACGGTGCCGGGCGCGCTCTCCAGCGCGTCGACGAACATGGTCTGGATCGAATCGATCACCACCACGCGCGGCGCGCCCTCGGCGTTCAGCGTTTCGGTGATGTCACGCACGTTGGTGGCCGCCGCCAGCTCGACCGGCGCCGCCTCGGCACCGAGGCGGCGCGCCCGCATGCGAATCTGCGCCGTCGCCTCCTCGCCGGAGATATAGGCGCAACGAATTCCGGCGCGCGCGAGGCCGGCGACCGCCTGCAACAGCACGGTCGACTTGCCGATCCCCGGATCGCCGCCGATCAGCACCGCCGAGCCCGGCACCAAGCCACCGCCGACGACCCGGTCCAACTCGCCGATGCCGGTGACCATGCGGGGCGGTTCGTCCATCTCCGGCAGGTCGAGCGGTTGCAGCGTGATTTTACGGCCCTTTCCGGGCCCCAGGCCCTTGGGCACGGCCTCGGGCACGACTTCCTCGACGATGGTGTTCCATTCGCCGCAGGCCCCACAGCGGCCCGACCAGCGTCGGCTCACCGCGCCGCAGTCTTGGCAGACGTAGCTTTGCGCCGTTCGCGCCATTCTCATGCTCTAAGCCGGCCGGTCGCCCTTCACCTGGGCCCGCAGCATCACTCTCCGGCTGGTCGCATCGAAGGCCTCGCGGCGATGGACCATGCCACGATTGTCCCAGATCAACAGGTCGCCCACCCGCCATACATGCTCGTAGTGGAATTCGGGCCGGCCACAGAAGGCCCAGATCTCGTCCAGCACCCGCTCGCTCTCCTCGAGCTCCAGGCCGTCGATATAGCCATGCCGGCGGCGGCCGAGAAAGATCGACTTGCGACCGCTCTCCGGGTGGGTGCGGACGATCGGGTGGGAGATGCCGGCGGCGGTGCTCGGATCGGGCACGGCTTCGGCGCCCTTCCTGAGTTCGCCGGCGCTGGTATAGGACGCATTGTGCTTGGCCGTGCGGCCGTCGATCGCCCGGTGGAGCTCGAGGGGAAGCCCGTCGAGCGCCGCCGCCATGTCGGCGAAAAAGGTGTTGCCGCCGCTCGGTGGGATCTCCCGGGCGTGGAGCAGGCTCGCGCTCGGCGGCGTCTCCAGATAGGACATGTCGGTGTGCCATTCCGCCTCGCCCGCGCCGAGGCTGCCGATCGGCTTGCCGTTCTCGACCACGTTGGAGATGTACCAGACGTATGGCGCCTGGTCGGCGCCCGCGCCTTCGCGTCCGCTCCGCTCGCTCGCCGGCGGGCCCTCCAGCTCGCCGAAGCGCGCCGCAAGCCGCTGTAGCGAGGCGGCGTCCAAGCTCTGCTCGCGCGCCAGCAGCACGCCGCGCTCGACCCAGGCGCGGCGCAGGTCGGCGAACTCACCGTCCGAAAGCGCGCTCAGGGTGGCGCCGCGTACCTCGAAGCCGACGTTTCCTTCCAGAGGCACGAATTCCATGGTCCGATCTCTCCGTCTCGCGACGCACGCTTCGCTCAGCGGCCCTTGAACTCCGGGCGGCGCTTGTGCTCGAAGGCGTCCAGGCCCTCGGCGACATCCTCGGAGCGCATGTGCGCCTGGAGCATGGTGTATTCGAGCTTGATGGCGGTGTCGAGAGACTGCTCCAGCCCATCGCGGACGAGCTGTTTCATGGCGGCGATGGAGAGCGGGCTCTTGGCCGCGATCTCCGCCACCAGTTCCTCGACCGTCGTCGCCAAGGCCTCGTCCGCGACGACCTGATTGACCAGCCCCATTGCCATCAGTTCGCGCGCCGCCAGGAAGCGGCCGGTGAACAGCAGCGCCTTGGCCCGCGTCGGGCCGATCTTGCGTGGCAGGCGGATCGAGCCGGCGCCGCCCGGGATCAGGCCGTAGTTGGCGTGGGCGTCGCCGATCCGCGCACTCTCCGCCGCGATGACGAGATCGCAGGCCAGGATCGTCTCCAGGCCGCCCGCCGCCGCGATGCCGTTCACCGCCGCGATCACCGGCAGGCGCGAGGTCTCCAGCCGGTCGAGGACGTCGAGCAGGGGACGGACGAACTCTGCCGCAAAGCGATCGACGCCGTCGGCGAGGAGATGGCGGATCGCCTTGAGGTCGGCGCCGGCCGAGAAGGCGCGGCCGGCGCCGGTGATGACGATGGCGCGGACGCGATCGTCCGCCTCGGCCCGGTTGACGCAGCTATCGAGGCAGTGGACGAGGGAAAGATCGAGGGCGTTCAACGCCTGAGGCCGATTGAGCGTCAGCCAGGCACCGGCGCCGCGGCGCTCGTAGAGTACCGTCTCCTCACTCATGTTCCGCACCCCTGGTCCTGTTGTGCCGCCGTTAGTCGGGTTCCGGCAGATAGGCCGCGAGCTCGCGCTCCACCGCCTTGGCGTCGGCGTCGAGCTTGGCGCGCAATTCGCGCGCCATGTCGCCCGGATAGCAATCCTCGATGCCCTCGGCAATGGCCTCGACGACGGCGCGGGCAAGCGCCGTCGGCGCCATCTTGGGCGGCGGGAAGTCGGCCGACATGCTCGTGTCGACGGCGCCGGGATAGACCCCCATCACTCTGACGCCCCAGGGCGCCAGCTCCGCCCTGATGCCCTGGGTCGCCGAGTGCAGCGCCGCCTTGCTGGCGCAGTAGGAGCCCATCAGCGGCAGGTTCACAATTGCGAGGATGGTCGCGAGGTTGACGATCAGGCCGGCGTTCCGCCGCTTCATCGCCGGCGCCACGGCGCGGATCAGACGAAGCGCGCCGAAGTAGTTGACCGCCATCTCCTCCTCGGCGAGGGCCATGTCGGTGGTGGCGAGCAGGCCCTCGTTGAAATTTCGGCCGGCGTTGTTGACCAGGATCTCGACCTCGTCCAGCGCGCCGCCCAGCGCCGCGATCGATTCAGCCGAGGTCACGTCGAGGGCCAGCGGGCTCGCGTCGCCGACGCCCGCGCCGTCGCGCGTCGCGGCCAGGACCCGGGCCGCCCCAGCGGCGGCGAAGGCAGCCACCAGCGCCCGCCCGATACCGCCGCCGGCGCCGGTGATCAGCACCACCCGACCCTCGATCTCCGTGTTGGCCATGACCTCGCTCATTGGTTTTGTCTCCCCCTCCAGGGCCTCGGCGCACAACACGCCTTGCCCGGCGGCGTCGAGCCGAGCCCTGACCCGGACGACGCTCTCGGCCTCGATGCCCGGCGCCAGATGGACGGCGACGACCGGGCCCGCCTCGAGGCGGACCATGCCGACCAGCCAGGGCATCCGGGATTCGAAGAATTTCGCGTTTGAGCGATGCAGCCTCGTCGTGGCGAGACAGATCCCGCGCCCGTCCACCTCGCGCCAGGTCAAGGCGTCGGAAAGGCAGTCGCCGCAAAATTCCCCGGGCGGGTATCGCACCCGCCCGCAAGCATTGCAGACCGGCAACCGAAGCTCGCCCCGCGCCGCCGCCGAGGTCAGTTTCAGGGCCTCCGGCCCGCGGGCCCTGGGAGGCAGGTGCGGGCGCTTCCTCATGGGCTAGCCGCCGCCGCCAGGATCGCCGCGCCGGAGGTGACGCCCTTCAGGTAATTGACCATGCCGAAGCCGGCGACCATGCCGAAGCGGGCGCCCTCGACGCGGCGGCCGAGGGTCTCCCCGGTCAGTTGACGGATGCCCTCCACCAGGGGGAGGAAGCCGCCCGCCGCGCCCGCCTGTCCGACCGAGAGCTGGCCGCCGGAGGTATTGATCGCCAGGCCGCCGCCGCCGACCTCCAGCGAGGCCTCGCGGATGAAGGCCAGCGCGTCGCCGGCCGGCGCCAGGCCCAGGTTCTCGATCTGCCAGAGCACCACTACCGGATAGTCGTCATAGGCCTGCAGGAAGGCGATCTCGCTCGGGCCGATCGCGGCTTGCCGATAGAGCTCGTCGACGTCGAGCGCCCAGCCGCCTCGGCGCTGGACATCGTCGCCGGCCGAGGCGTCGTGGCGCTCCACCGCGGCGGCGATGGTGACGTGCCCCAGGGCGAGCCGGCGGGCCCGCTCGCCCGACATCACCAGGAAGGCTTCGCCGCCGGCACACGGCATCACGCAGTCGAGCAGATGCAGCGGCTCGGCGATCGGGCGGGCGGCGAGGTAGGCCTCCATGGTCAGGGGCCGGCGCAGCAGGGCCAGCGGATTGGCCGCCGCGTGGGCGCGCTGGGCGAGGCAGAGCTTGCCGAAATCCTCCCGCCGGGCGCCGCGCTCGGCCATGAAGGCTTGAGTGATCATGGCAAAGACGGCGTTCGGTCCGGCGGCGCCATGGGGGTGCATGGCGTCCCGCGCGAAGCCCGAGAAATTGGCGATCAGCGCGTCGAAGTCGCCCCTGCCCATGTTGTCGGCGGCGAGACAGGCGACGATGTCGGCCTCGCCCGCCTGCACCGCGCGGGCGGCGCGGCGGAGCGCGATGATCGCCGAGGTGCCGCCGAGGTGGATATCCTCCAGGAAGCGCAGCGAGAGGCCGAGCTGTTCGGTCATCGCCGCAGCACCATCGGGGGGAAGCGTGAAGCTGGCGAGCGCCAGGCCGTCGATGTCGGTCTTCGCCAGGCCGGTCCGCTCGAGGCATTCCTTCAACAGGCGCGCGAGATACCACTGCGTCGAGCGCGCGGTGTGGCGGGCATAGCCGAGGGAGACCGGCGTCGTCAGCGCCACCCCCTCATAGCTCACCGGCCCGGCCATGGCGCGCCTCCGGATGTTCGACCCGGGCTCACTCTGCGCTATCCTCGCGCCTGGGCGCAATCGGCGCTCTCACACGGGGAGACGAAGCGATGCAGGGGCGAGAGGTCGAAATCGAGGCCGCCGACGGCGGCACGTTCCAGGGCTATCTGAGCCTGCCCGAAGGCGGGACCGGCCCCGGCCTGGTGGTGCTGCAGGAGATCTTCGGGGTCAACGCGCACATCCGCGAGGTCTGCGACAGTTTCGCCGAGGAAGGCTACGTGACGCTGGCGCCCGACCTGTTCTGGCGGGTCGAGCCGGGCCTCCAGCTCGGCTACGGCGAGGAGGACCGGGAGAAGGCCTTCGCCGTCCTCGGCCGCTTCGACGAGGACAGGAGCGCGGAGGATATCGCCCAGACGGTCGCCCACCTCCGCGCGCACGAGGCCTGCGAGGGTGGCGTCGGCGCCATGGGCTTCTGCCTCGGCGGCAAGCTCGCCTATCTGGCAGCGACGCGGGCCGGCGTCGAGTGCGCCATCGGCTATTACGGCGTCGGGATCGAGAACAACCTGGACGAACTGGACCGAGCCAATTGTCCGATCCTGCTACACTTCGCGGGCGAGGACTCCCACGTGCCGCCGGCCTCGGTGGCCAAGATCGAAGCCGCCTGCGCCGAGCGCGAGGCGACGGAAATTTACACCTATCCCGGCGCCGAGCACGGCTTCAATTGCGGCGCGCGGCCTTCATACAGCCGGCCGACGGCGATCATGGCGCATTCGCGCTCCATCGCGCTGCTGCACCGCACCCTTGGGCCGCGCTACGATCTGAGCGGACTTTGGGACGAGCATTGCGCCTGCGAGTTCGGCGCGCGCGACGCCAAGGCGACGATGGACACCATGGTGGCGGAGCCTTACGTCAACCACATCCCGACACTGACCGGCGGCGTCGGCTACCGCGATCTCTATCGCTTCTACAAGAACCACTTCATCCCCATGACGCCGGCCGACACCAGCCTGACGCCGATAAGCCGCACGGTGGGCGCCGACCGGGTGGTGGACGAGATGGTCTTCAGCTTCACCCACGACATCGAGATCGACTGGATGCTCCCCGGCATCGCGCCGACGGGCAGGAAGGTCGAGGTGCCCTTGGTGGCGATCGTCTGCTTCCGGGGCGGCCGGCTCTACAACGAGCACATCTATTGGGACCAGGCCTCGGTGCTGGCGCAGATCGGGCTGTTGGACCCCGCGAAGCTGCCGATCGCGGGGGTGGAGACGGCCCGCAAGCTGGTGGACGAGACCCTGCCGTCGAACGGGATGATGGCCAGATGGTCGGAAAGCGAGGGGCTGGAATAACGGGAGAGTGCGGTGGAGACGATCTCGCGCCCAGAGGGCCGACCAATCGGCACCCTGCTTTAGAGGCGGGCGAGGTGGGCGTCGATGGCCTCGATCAGGATCGTCTGGCTGGTCTTGGCGAGACGCCGCCGGGCGTCGAGCAGTCTGCGATGCAGCTCCTCGTCCAGGCGGATCGTCAGGGCGACGCGCCGGTCGCCGGAAGACCCTATGTCGGCGGCCGATTGCAGCACCGTCTTGCCTAGGCCTTCCGCCGCCTTGCCGAGGAGCTCGGCGACGCTCTCGTCGCGCACCGCCACGCTCAGCGCCTCGGCCGGCGCGTGCTCGACGGCCTCCGCCTCATCCTCGTCGCGCCAGACCGCGACCCGCCAGCCTTGCGCGATCTGGAAATAGTGCACGTCGGCGCCCGCGTCCGGCGCCCGGTCGTGGCGTCCGAGATATTCGGCGCCGCCTCTCGCCATGGTGGAGGCGAGAACGGAAGCGGGTGCCGTGCCCTGATCCAGATCGTCGAGAAAGGCCTCGAGCGAACTCATCACCAGGCCCTGGAACGAGCATCCGTGGCCCCGGCAGATATCCGCGAGGCAGGTGTGTTGAAGGGGCGTCAGGCGAAGGGTGAGGGACTTGCGCCGGCCGTGGACGGGCGGTCCGGGAAGCCCGGCGAGGTCGCGGGGCGGCCCCGGCACCGACGCTTCCTCGACGCTCGGCGCGAAGATTTCCGGCGTCTGCGCCATCGGGTCGGGCGCTGGTGGCAGCTCGGGCGCGGCGACGCGGGGCATCGGTGTTGGCGAGTCCTGGCTCCAGCGCGGCCGAGGGGCCTGCGGCGCGCGGCGAGAATCGGCCTCGAGGTCGGGGCGGGTGAGATCGTATCCGGACCCGCTGCCGAGTTCGGCGCGGCGCTGACGCTCGGCCTTGTGGACGTGCCGCCCGGCGCCGATCAGCGCCGCACTCAGGCTGGTGGCAGGTTGCGCGTCGGGCGTGGCCGGCGTCGAAGGCATTGCCTCGATCTCCCGGATCCGGGCCTGGAACTCGGCCCTCTCCGCCATCGTCAGCGGCGGTACGGTGGGTTCGCCGCTCGGCTCGATCCTGCGGGTGATCAGCCCGACGGTCAGTGACGCTGCGCTCTTTGACATCGATGCATCCCGTATCTGTTCGGCCGTTCACGATCGCTGGTCCGGCGGTCGCCTCAGGTGTTGCGTCGCCCGAAGGACGGCCCTCGTCGCTCGGGCCCGCTAGGCGTGCCCTTGTCCTGACGTCGGCGATCCGGTCCGAAGTAGGTCGGCGTTCGAGTCAGCCGGCGCTGGGCGAAAAACTGCTCCGCTGTCGGGGTTGGCTCGCGCTGAAGTTCGGCCGGGGCCGTCGGCGGTGTCGGGCGCTCGCTCGGCTCGGATTCCGGTTCGGGCGCCGCCGCGACGGGTTCGGGTTGGGGCGCCGCCACGACGGGTTCGGGTTCCGGCGCGGGCTCCGGTTCGGGGGCCGGGGCCGCGACCGGCGCCGCCACCTCGTCGGGTTGGGTTGCCGCCAATTCCTCGATCCGCGCCATGCGCGAGGCGATGTAATCCCAGAGCGCCGCCACCTCCTTGCCCGACTTGGAGCCCTTCGCGACCTCCATCACCGTGCGGCCGTCGGTCATGCTCGCGGCGAAGTCGACCCGGTTATGGATGATCGTCGGCGCCACGGTGCCGTGCTGCGAGAGGGCCATCGCCGCATCGGCGGTGATCTTGGCGCGGCTGGCGGCGCTGTTGAGGACGAAGATCATCGGCCGACGGTGCGATTCGACGATGTCGATGGTGGCGCCGACGGCGCGCAGGTCGTGCGGACTCGGCCGCGTCGGGATCACCACCAGATCGGCGTGACGCACCACCTCGCCGATGGCCGAGGTCGCCGCCGGCGGGGTGTCGATGACGATTAACGCGATGCCGAGGTCCTTGAGCTCCTGAATGTCGTTGGAAATGTTGTCGACATCGCTCACCTTGAGAACCAGCGAGTTGTCCTCGCGGGCATAACGCCACTGGGCGAGGCTGCGCTGCGGGTCGGTGTCGACCACCGCCACCGGCCCCTGGCCGGACAACTCGGCCTGGACCGCGATATGGCCGGAGAGCGTGGTCTTGCCGGACCCCCCTTTCTGCGAGGCGAATACCAAAACCTTCGAACCGGATGACATGAGCGAGAACTCGTCCTTCTAGCGTTGTCGTTTAGCGTTGTCGTTACGAAAACCGGACGCGGGTTACCCGCCGGACGCCGCCAGGGATGGAGGAAGTGTCTCCCGGTCGGGATCGATGGTGAGCTGTCGTCCTCGCAATTCGGCCTCCATCCGGCAAGATGATAGCACGTGACGTCGTGCGATGCCAAATTTCGCGTGGTGTCACGCGACGTCGATTTACGTGCGTTTCGGTGGTGATCGTGACAACACGGTAACACTGTTCGCGCCCGCGTCGCGGTCGTCACCCGGTCGTTTCGCTCGGGGCATGGACCCGGGCCCAATGGCGAGCGATATCGATCCGCTTGCAGACCCAAACGTCGTCGAAACCCGCCACGTATTCCAGGAACCGTTGCAACCCCCGGGCCCGCGCGGGATGGCCTGAGAGGCGCATGTGGAGCCCGACGGACATCATCTTCGGGGCTTCCGCGCCTTCCTCGCGCAACAGGTCGAAGGCATCGCGAAGCCAGCGGAAGAAGTCTTCGCCGGTGCCCATGAAACCGCGAACGAATTTGGTATCGTTGTTGGTCAAAGTGTAGGGGACGATCAGATGCGAGCGTCCGTCCAAGTTCGTCCAATATGGCAATTCATCATTGTAAGAGTCTGAATCGTAAATAAATCCGCCTTCCTCAAGCAAGAGTCTCCGGGTATTGACACTGGGGCCGTAGCGGCAATACCAGCCCTCCGGCCGGGCGCCGACGGTCCGTTCCAGCGACTCGATCGCCATCCGGATGTGGCGCCGCTCCTCGTCCTCCGACAGCCGATAGTGCTCGATCCAGCGCCAGCCGTGACAGCAGACGTCGTGGCCGGCCTCGGTGATCGCGCGAGCGGCATCGGGATTGCGTTCGAGCGCCAGCGCGCAGCCGAATATGGTCAGTGGAAAATCATGCGCGGCGAAGAGCCGCATCAGGCGCCAGAAGCCGACGCGGCTGCCATATTCGAACATCGATTCCGCGCCCAAGTCCCGATCGCCCCTGGGCACCGGCGAGGTCGGCGATTCCGTCAGATTGGCCTCGCTATAGCCGTCGCCCTCGGGCACGGCGTATTCCGAGCCCTCCTCGTAGTTGATCACGAAGTTGAGCGCCAGCCGCGCGCCGCCCGGCCACCGTGGGTCCGGCGGATTTGCCCCGTAGCCGACGAAATCGCGACGCTGTGCCTCGCCGTTCATTGCCTTCTCCCGCGTTTGTGTGAACCGATTTGTGGGAACGGTTGCCCGACCCCTCGCGAGGCGCCATGCTCCGGGCGCCCTGAGCCCGCAGGGCATTCCAACCCAGGGGAGGCGCCGGTGTCCAGCCAGCAATTCTGCAGCGTCGAACGCGACGGTCATCTGATGATCGTGACCCTGAACCGACCGGAGGTGATGAACGCGCTGCATCCGCCGGCCTGTTTCGAGTTGAGCGCGGTGTTCGATGCCTTCGAGGCCGATCCCGAACTCTGGATCGGCATCCTGACCGGTGCCGGGAATCGCGCCTTCTGCGCCGGCAACGATCTCAAATATCAGGCCGCCGGCAACGACATGACCCGGCCCGAGAGCGGCTTCGGCGGCTTCACCAAGCGATTCAATTCCACCAAACCCTGGATCGCGGCGGTGAACGGCGTCGCCATGGGCGGCGGCTTCGAGCTGGCACTCGCCTGCGACATCATCATCGCCGCCGAGAACGCGCGCTTCGCGCTACCCGAGCCGCGCGTGGGCCTCGCGGCCAGGGGCGGCGGCCTGGCGCGGCTGCCGCGGCAAATGCCCCTGAAGCAGGCGATGGGCATGATCCTGACCGGGCGGCACGTTCCGGCGGCGGAGGGCGCCAGCCTCGGTTTCGTCACCGCGCTGGCGCCCCAGCGCGAGGCGCTGGCCGAGGCCAGGCGATGGGCCGGGCTGATCCTCGAATGCTCGCCGATGTCGATCCGCGCCTCCAAGCAGGCGGTCACCCGGGGGCTGGACATGGCTAGCCTCGCGCAATCCTATGGCGAGGACTATCCGGCCGTCCTGGAGCTGTTCGCCAGCGAGGACTTTGTCGAGGGCCCGAAGGCCTTCGCGGAGAAACGCAAGCCCGACTGGAAGGGACGCTGACGGCGCGACAGGTTTCATTAGTCCGAGTTCCCATCAGGTTCGCTCATTCGCCTCGTTACCGAGTCATACATCCGGCGTGGTCTCGAGCTCTTCACCGTGCACCACCATCGCGGCCTGCCGGACACGCAAGACCCGAAGCTGAATTCCCACAGCAAGCTGAACTGCATCATCGCGATGATCCAGGCGATCAAGGCCGGCGCCGACGAGGCCTTGATGCTCGACCCCCAGGGCTTCGTCTCGACCTGCAATTCGGTCAACTTCTTCATCGTGCGCAAGGGCGAGGTCTGGACCTCGACCGGCGACTATTGCCTGAACGGGATTACCCGGGCCAAGGTGATCGAGCTCTGCCGCGACGCCCAAATCCCGGTCTTCGAGCGCAACTATTCCCTGCTCGATACCTATGGCGCCGACGAGGCTTTCACCACCGGCACCTTCGGCGCCCAGACGCCGGTGGTGGAGATCGACGGGCGAACCATCGGCGAGGGCGCGCGCCCGGCCCGATCTTCCACCGCATTCGCGCGCTCTACAAGGATCTGGTGCGCCGTGACTGCGGCCTCGATTAGCCGTGTCGATTACGGAGACACGCCCGTCGTCCACGATGAGCGCAACTTGGCACTTGGGCCGACGGGTGGTCGAGGGCAGGTGGCGGTCAGAGGCTCCGCCTCGATCTTACACTATTGGTAATTGTGTAATCTTCAACGACCGCCGGGATGGCAGAGGGTTGCGACGTTTTCCAGACGCTCCTACCATGCCGAAAGGCGATCCAAATGGGGAATGCCGGTTGAGAAGAGGATGAATTGATGAAACCGCGCCGTTCCTTTTGGTCCGCCGCACTTTTCCTGAGCCTCATTGCGCCCTCCGCACAGGCCGCCGGATTTGAGCGGGCCACGGTTGCGGCCGCGCAACCGATAGACATTGGGATCTGGTATCCATCCAACGATCCGCAACCTGATGAATTCAACACACCCTTCCGGCAAGCGGTCGCAATCGGAGGGGAACCAACGGGCGAGGGGCTGCCCCTCGTCGTGCTGTCGCACGGTTACGGTGGCTGGATGGGAGGTCATGCCGATACGGCGCTGGCGCTGGCCGAAGCCGGATTTGTTGCGGTCGCCCCTACTCATCCCGGAAGCAACTACGAGGACAAAAGCGCCCCGCCGTCCGAATGGATGGTATCGCGTCCTCGACATATCAGCTCTGTCATCGACTTCATGCTTGAAGAATGGGGACATTCCCGACGGCTCGCGCCCGGACAGATCGGCGTTTTTGGGTTTTCGGCCGGTGGCTACACCGCCCTCGTCGCCGCGGGCGCAACACCGGACATTGCGCTGGCGATCGAGCACTGTGCGGGCAACCCCGCGGAGTTCCTGTGCCGGATCGGTCTGGTGGATAAGGTGGCAGCGAGCAGTCTTCGCACGGGCGATGCGGCGTTCTCGTCGGACCCGCGCATTCGCGCGATCAGCATTGCAGCCCCCGGCCTGGGCTTCGCCTTTGGGCGCGACGGGCTGGCCGACCTCTCGGTACCGGTCCAGATTTGGTCGGGATCATTGGATGACAGAGTTCCGCATGAGACGAATGTCGCACCGCTCGCCAAACAGCTTCCCAGGCCGGCTGAAGTGCAGGTGGTCGATCAGGCGGGGCACTTTGCCTTTCTTACACCCTGCAATCCGGCGTTCGAAGACGCCAATCCGCGTATCTGGAACAAGATCTGCGTTGACACGCCCGGCTTCGACCAGACTGCTTTCCACGACATCATGAATGCCGGTATCATCGCGTTCTTCGATCGCACGTTGAAGAATTAGTGCATCTATAAATTACGGTGACAGTGCACTCATTTGACAAATCCTCCGCATGGAGGGAGATTTCGTGCATGGCCCGTCTTGCCCGCATCGTCGTTCCCGGCGTCCCGCATCACGTGACCCAACGTGGCAACTGTCGACAGTAGACATTTTTCCACGACGAGGATTACGTCTTTTACCGCGATCTGCTCGGCCGCGAATGCCGGGCCGCCGAAGTCGAGGTCTGGGCCTGGTGTCTGATGCCCAACCACGTTCATCTGATCCTGGTGCCCGCCGATTCGGACGGCGTGCGGCGTGCGCTCGCCCGCGTGCGCTCGCCCGCGTGCATCGCGCCCATGCCGGGCGAATTCACGCGCGGCTGGAGCGGACCGGCCACTTCTGGCAGGGACGCTTTGGCGCAGTGGCGATGGATGAGGCGCATCTGGCCGCGGCGGTGCGCTATGTCCTGCTCAATCCCGTGCGGGCTCGGCTGGTCGAGCTTGCCCGTGACTGGCCCTGGTCGAGCCTGCATGCGCATCTATCCGGCCGTGACGACGGCGCCACGACGCCCGGCGCCCTCGATCCACGACTCCCCGACATCGCCACCCTGCTGGCGGGGGGTGAGGGGGACGACGCCGTGCATGACCGGCTGCGCCGCGCGGAATGCATCGGGCGCCCCCTCGGCGACGCGGCATTCATCGAGACGATCGAAACCCTCCTCGGCCGCTGCATCACGCCACGAAAGCCCGGCCGGAAACCGAAGTCGAACGCCGAGGGACGAAAATGAGTGCACTGTCACCGTAATCGTCACCGTAATCACTTCGGCGCCCAGACGCCGGTGGTGGAGATCGACGGGCGAACCATCGGCGAGGGCGCGCCCGGCCCGATCTTCCACCGCATTCGCGCGCTCTACAAGGATCTGGTGCGCCGTGACTGCGGCCTCGATTAGCCGTGTCGATTACGGAGACACGCCCGTCGTCCACGATGAGCGCAACTTGGCACTTGGGCCGACGGGTGGTCGAGGGCAGGTGGCGGTCAGAGGCTCCGCCTCGATCTTACATTATTGGTAATTCTGTCATCTGCTAAAATAGCATTTCAAAGAAGACGCCCCGCCGGCCAAGGCCGACGGAGCTTTGATCAGTCGGGATCGGGCGTCAGACAAACGCCGGCATGACCTCTTCGGCGAAGAGTTCCATCGACTTCAGGACCCGCTCGTGGGCCAGGTCGCCGAACCAGAAGTTGGCGTTGAAGTGGTCGATCCCCATGAGAGAGTATTCGGGATGAAATTCGCAACGATGGATGCACTCAGACTTCTGGGATTGATCGCATTTATGATCGCCTGGCTCGGCGCCGCGATTTCCTGGTTCGCGATGGTATATTTCGGTCTACGGACCTGGGTGGAGCGCCGCGATGGCTTGTGGCGGCGACATCGCCCCCTTCCCCTCATGGGGAGTGAGCCGGTCGGCAATGCCAGCTATACCGCCGCGGGCATCCGGTACCGCAAACGCTGTCTCTACAGCGTATTTGCATTCGTCGCCTTTTGGGGCCTCGGATTCATTGTTGGGATACTGACGTTCCCCGAGGGATGAATTTGCGCCCACGACCTACCCGCAAAGCCTGGGCGCGCCGCCGTCGGCGATGGGGCGGCCGTGGCGAAGGCGGGAGATGCCGGACAATGGTCAAGCGTATCACCCATTTGGGTGTTAATCCGACTTTCTATATTCCAACAATAATTCTCGCCTCGGTAGGCGCGCACAAACGGGTCGTTTCTGTGGTGCCTCCCCTCACCTGCGGAAATCCGCCAATTCTGTGTTTATACTGACACTATTCCTAATAGTGTCAGGTGCGTCGCACTGTTCTGGCCACTGGAATTCTTCAAACAGAATCAAATACTTGCCCGCACCAACCATAATTCTGACAGTTCTCTTGGAATAGTGTCAGATTCCGTGATCCCGGGCGAACGTTCGGGCGACGTTGCCGGTAGTGCCGGCGCCGCCCGATTTTTCTCCGACGTCTCCCCGTTCCACGACCCGGGTACGGGAAAACAATGCGCTGGCGCCGGGGCACCACCCCTCCGTCAAAGAGCACTGGAGCTCGCGCTCTCCACTCGCGCTTCCCGCTAACGGACGTCGCGGGCGCGGCTGAAGATCGCCGCCGATATCGCCAAGCAGAGGGCGAGGGCGGCGAAGACCGCGCGGTGTGCCGCCTCGGGCGGGGTGCCGTCCGCCCCGGGCTCGAAGGCGCCGACGATCAACCCGGTCACCGCCTGCAAGGTGAAGACACCGAGGAAGACGGCGAGGTTCTGCAAGGTCAGGCCGCGACCGACCAGGTGGTCCGGCAATATGGCCCGGGCGTGCGCATGGCTCAGCATGACGTAACTGGCGACGCCCGAGAACAGCACCAGCAGCCCCATCGCCGCGACGAGGCCCGGAGCGGGCCAGAGCGCCAGGACCAGCAGGATCGCCGCCGTCGCCGAGGCCGCCCCGATGATCAGCCACTTGCGCCGCGCCACCCGACGGTCGAGCCGGGCATAGGCCATGACGCCCAGGATCGAGGCGATGTTGAGCGCCATCAGGGCGTGGCCGCGTTGCACCGTGTCGAGCCCGTGGACGTCGGCGAAGTAAGGCCCGGCCCACAGACCCATGACCGCCAGTAGGGTCGCGTAGCCGGTGAACTGGATAGCGCAGACGAGCCAAAGCTGCCGGTTCGCCAGCACGTCTCGCAGTCCGCTCGCCACCTCGCGCCAACTCTCCGGCCGTCCCTCGCCCTCGATCGTGCCCGGCGGCCGGTCGCGCACCACGGCGTAAAGAGCCAAGGCCGCCAGCGCGGTCAGCCCCGCCATGCCCCAGAACGAGCCGCGCCAGCCGATCGCTTCGCTGAGCCAGGCGAGCGGCGTGGTGGCGAGAAGGGTGCCGAGGCCGCCCATGGCGAAGAGCAGCGAGGAGAGCGCGGCGAAACGTTCCGCCGGGAACCAGCGGGCGATGGCGACGAGGGAGCCCATCAGCCCCGCCGCGCAGCCGACGCCGATCACCGCCCGCGCGATCGTGACCGTGGTCTGGTCGGGACCGGAGGCGAAACCGGCGGCGCCGAGGGCGGCCAGGAGGAACAGTCCCGACATCGTGCCTCGGGGGCCGAAACGGTCGAGCAGGACGCCAACAGGGATCTGCGCCACGGCGAAGCTCAGAAAGAAGGCGCCGGTCATCACCCCCATCGCCTCGGCCGAGAGCGCGAGGTCGGCCATCAGCTCCGGCGCGATGACGGCGTTGGCGACGCGGTAGAACTGGCTCGCCACGTAGGCTGCGCACAGCACGATGAAGATACGGCTCGCCCTCGACACCTTGCGCGCGCTCCCTCGCCTCGGGTCCGACTGGAAACGGCTTGCCGGCGCCGCCATGATCGGGCGCCGCCAGAATGCCAAAGCGGCGAGCGGAACCCAAGCCGGGAGGGAGAGGGACATGTTCGAGGGATTTGCGCGGGAACGGATCCGGGTGAACGACGTCGCCATCAATCTGGTCAGGGCCGGCCCCGCCGGCGCGCCGGCGATGCTGCTGCTGCACGGCTATCCACAGTGCCTGGTCGAATGGCACAAACTGGCGCCGCTCTTGGCGGAGCGCTTCCAGGTCGTGGCCACGGACCTGCGCGGCTACGGCGATAGCGACAAGCCGGCGGCGGCGGACGGCGACTTCACCGTCTATTGCAAGCGGACGAACGCCGCCGACCAGGTCGCGGTGATGCGCCGGCTGGGCCACGAATCGTTCCACGTGGTCGGGCACGATCGGGGCGCCCGGGTCGCCCATCGCATGGCGCTGGACCAAGCGAGCGCGGTGCGCAGCTTCGTCAATCTGGATGTCAACGCCTCGCAAGCCGCCTTCGAGGCGATGGATGCGGACCTCGCCTATTCCTGGTTCCACTGGAACTTGATGCGCCAGCCCTCGCCGATACCGGAGACCCTGATCGGCAACAGTGTCGAGGTCTATCTGAACTTCCTGCTCGACACCTGGGTCCACGTGGCCGGCGCGATCACCGTGGAAGCGCGGGCGGAGTATCTCCGCTGCTTCTCCGATCCGGCCTGCATTCGGGCGACCTGCATGGACTATCGCGGCATCGTCCTCGACCTGGAGCACGACGAGGTCGATCGCGGCCGCAAGATCACGGCGCCGATGCTTGTCCTCTGGGCCGGCGAGATGGCCAAGCGTCCCGGCTGGCAGACGGGAAAGAGCGCGAGCCTGCTCGACACCTGGGGCGCCCGGGCCGAACGGGTCGAGGGCCGCGCGTTCCCCTGCGGCCACTTCATCCCCGAGGAGATGCCGGAGGAAGCCGCCCGTGCGATCATCGATTTCGTCGACCGCGTGGCGGGGTAGGGGCGCTTCAGCCCGGCGTCGAGGATTCCTGGAGTCGGGGTTCGATCGTCTCGATCTCCGCGCCAGCCTTTAGTTTGGCCAAGCGGAGGTCATGACTGGTCTGAAGGTTCAGCCAGAAGGTGGCGGAGGTAGCGAACCACCTGCCGAGGCGAAGCGCGGTGTCGGCGCTGATTCGCCGCTTGCCCGCAATGATCTGGCTGACCCTGTTTTCCGGCACGTGCAGGCGCCGCGACAGCTCGGCGGCGCTGATGTTCGTCGCCTCGAGTTCGTCGCCGAGGATCTCCCCCGGGTGAATCGGTGTTCTGGCCATGCGCAGGTCCTCGTCAATGATAGTCGATGATCTCGACATTCTCCGGGCCGGCCGCCGGCCATTCGAAACAAATCCGCCACTGGCGGTTTATTCGAACACTGTACTGCCCCCGACGATCACCGGTCAGTGCCTCGAGCCGATTGCTTCGTAGTGCGGCGAGATCGGCGAGGCTCTCCGCCGCGTCGAGGATTTCCAGTCGCTTCTCCGCCTGGCGCGCAAAACCTTGAAACGCCGGCACGAAATCACCGGCGGCGAAGTTTCGAGTTCTTCCGTCCCGATAGCTTCCGATCATCGCGCGAGCGACCGATGCGTGGCTTAGACGTCATATGTAATACGTATAGTATATGGACCCGTCATGTGGCAATGATTTTGGCTCAATTCGTGAATTGTATGCATTAGTGATAGAGTGCCTGCAACGTCAGGAGGTTGGGTTATGGACGGCAAGGGTTTCCAGGTGTGGCTTTCGGCGGCGCGCGGGCTGACGCGCGCGCAGCGGCGCGAGGCGCTCGCGGTGCTGTCGGGCCGGAGCGAGGGCGAGGCATCGAAGGCCGCGATCGAGCTTGGTGTGGACGAGGCCCGGCGCTGTCCGCACTGCGCGAGCGAAGGGGCGGTTTCGCGCGGTATGGCGCGGGGTCTGCGGCGCTACCAGTGCAAGGGCTGCGGCAGGACCTTCAACGCGCTGAGCGGTACGCCGCTGTCGGGCTTGCACCACAAGGAACGCTGGCTGTCGTTCGGGGCGTCGCTGGCGAAGGGGGAGACGGTGAAGGCCTCGGCGGCGCGCTGCGACGTGGCGGTGAGCACGGCGTTCCGCTGGCGTCACCGGTTTCTGGCGGCGGCGCGGAGCGATTCGGAGGTGCTCAAGGGGATCGTGGAAGCGGACGAGACCTACGTCCTGGAGAGCCGGAAGGGCGCGCGCGGGCTGGGGCGCAAGGCACGGCGGCGGGGCGGCAAGGCGAAGAAGCGCGGCCTCTCGCGCGAGCAGGTACCGGTTCTCATGGCGGCGGACCGGAGCGGAACGACGGTCAGCGCGGTGCTGCCCAGGGTCGATGCGGCGGCGCTCACGGCTGCCCTCGACCCGGTGGTCGCGAAGGACGCCCTGCTGGTCTCCGACGGCGGCGCGAGCTACCCACCGTGCGCCGCCGCGCTCGGGGTGAGCCACGAAGCACTCAACCGCTCGATGGGGGAACGGGTTCGGGGCGATCTGCATGTGCAGACGGTGAACAGCCGCCACAGCCGGTTGAAGGACTTCCTGCGTCCCCGCCGCGGCATCGCCACCCGCTATCTGGACAACTACCTGAGCTGGTTCCACCTCGTCGGCCTCGCCCCCGGCGCCAATGACCGAGCCTGCCTCGCCGCCGCCGTAACAAGGTGACGCATAGAATTCACGAATTGAGCCATGATTTTTTTCCATGGTAGAAGACCGCCGGGGCGGTATCGATTGGTCACGGAACCACCCTCGGGTCGTAATCAGGCAAGGCCGACGCGAGCATTCTCAAAGGGAGGACATCCGATGAATCTCGAAGGCAGGGCGGGAATCGTGACGGGCGCGGGGCGCGGGATCGGGCGCGAGATCGCGCTGCTGTTGGCGCGCGAGGGCGCCAGAGTCATCGTCAACGATCTGGGCGTCGGGCGTAGCGGCGAGGAGATGGACGAGACGCCGGCGGACGAGGTGGTCGCCGAGATCACGGGCGGCGGCGGCAAGGCGATCGCCAGCGCTGAATCGATCGCCGACTACGCCAACGCCGGGCGCATGGTCATGCAATGCGTCGACACCTTCGGCTCGATCGATTTCGTCGTCAACGTGGCCGGCATGCTGCGCGAGCGGATGATCTGGAACATGACCGAGGAGGATTTCGACCAGGTCATATTGGTCCACCTGAAGGGCCACTGGAACATGTGTACCCACGCCATCAAGGTGATGCGCGGCGCGCGCTATGGCCGGATCGTGAATTTCTCCTCCGACGCCTTCAAGGGCTCGGTCGGGCAGTGCAACTATGCCGCCGCCAAGGCGGGCATCATCGGCCTGACCCGCACGATCGCGGCCGAGTGCGGCCGCTACGGCATCACCGCCAACGCCATGTGCCCGATGGCGGCGACCCGCATGACGGTGAACGACGCGGTCATCGCCAGCTGGAAACGGCGGCTGGAAAGCGGCCTGCTGTCACAGGCCGATTACGATGCGCGGATGGCGATGCCGGGGCCGGAATTCGTGGCGCCGATGGTGGCTTATCTCTGCACCGAAGACTCGCGCGACGTCAACGGCCAACTGTTCCACGCGGAGCGGTCGCTGATCCACACCTACTATTTCGGCGACGCGGCGCGTTCGATCTACAAACACACCGACGGCGGCATGTTCACCGTCGACGAGCTGATCGAGACCGTGCCCGCCTCGCTCATGGCCGGCATCGCCAATGTCGCGCCGGCCGAGGAGGCTTGAGGCGGGAGGCGGCCCGCGCGTTTCGAAACTCGGCCCCCGTCCCGCCCGACCGGAAACCGGTCCACCCGTATGGCTTGCGCCCCCTAGAGCAATATCCGAACGGATTGAACCCGTGCGGTTCAATCCGTTCGGATAAATTTGCTCTATACTTCAATAAGGTAGAGCAGCTTTATCCACCAGTTGGATCGCTGAAGGGGATGTCCCGGGCTCTGTTGAAAAGCTGAAGTAGGCGTCGTCCGCCTGGAGCCGCTAGGCTCTGGGTGCTGATTCCATCAAGGAGAACGACGCCATGACCAAGACTACACGCAACGACCGTTCCTCGGAACCATCCTGTCGGCTCTTGCCATCGATGCCGGAGGCCTTCGACGATCTGCGCATGAGCGTCGATCGCTTCTGCCTTTTGGCGGGCCTCGAGTCTTTGAACGAGATGATGTCGGCGGACGCGGAAGCCTTGTGCGGTTCGCGCCACGCCCGCTCGGGCGAGCGCAAGGGCCATCGATGGGGCACGACCCGGAGCGAGATCGCCTACCACGGCGGCAAAGTGAAGGTCGAGCGCCCTCGGGTGCGGGACTTCGCGGGTCGGGAGATGAGCCTGCCGAGTTGGGAGCTGCTGTCGGAACCCGAACTCTTGCAAGCCTGGGCGATGAATCTGATGGTGATCAACGTCTCGACCCGCAAGTATGCCCGCGCGGTGCGCCTGCCGGACGATGCGGGCGGCGATCTGCCGGCGGCATCGGGTGACGCAACCTCGAAGTCGGCGGTCTCGCGCCGTTTCGTGGCGTTGACGCGAAGCAAGCTGAAGGCCTGGCTGGCGAGCCCGCTCGACGATCTCGATCTCGTGGTGCTCCAGATCGACGGGCTCCATGTCGGCGATCACCTGATGGTGGCGGCGATCGGCATCGACACCGGCGGCGCGAAGCACGTGCTGGGCCTGGCCGAGGGCGCGACGGAGAACGCGGCCACGGTGCAAGCCATGCTCGACAACCTGATCGAGCGCGGTCTCGATCCCGAACGGCCTCGGCTCTACATCGTCGACGGCGCCAAGGCGCTCTCGAAGGCGATCCGGCGGACCTTCGGGCGGGCGGCGGCCCTCCAGCGCTGCCAGGTGCACAAGGGGCGCAACATCACGGACCGGCTGGACGAGAGCCTCCATGCCGGCGTCAGGAAGGTCTTGCGGCAGGCCTGGCAGCAGGACGACGCGGCCAAGGCCGAACGGCTCTTGCGCAACCTCGCCCGCCGTCTGGAGCATGACGCACCCGGCGTCTCGGGCTCGATCCTGGAGGGCCTGGACGAGATCCTGACCGTGATCCGGCTCGGCCTCCCGCCGCAACTTCGACACTCCTGGCTTGCACCAACGCCATCGAGAACGCGATCGGCACCGTCCGGACGGTGCAGCGGAACGTCAAGCGCTGGCGCAACGCCGAGATGGCGCTGCGTTGGACCGCCGCCGGCCTCTTGGAGGCGCAAAAGACCTTCCGCCGCCTCAAGGCCTACCGCCAGCTCCCCGTCCTTGACGCCGCCCTGCGGGAGGCGGTGAGAAAGGCCGGAGCAAAGTCCGTCATTGAAGACATCGAGGTGGCCGCGTAGCCTCTCGATCAGACGATGCCTATCTCGCACTTTTCAACATTGGGCGGGACATCGCCTCGCTGAAAGCGATTCCGACTGGACGGATGCTGCTCTAGCCGGCGGCTCGGACATCTCCAAGCACCGGACGTCACGCCCTTGCGATTAACCTCGCCTTAGGATTTACCGTTCATCATCGATGGTCGTGCGAAGGAGGCGCGATGACGATGAGTTTCGAGGCGAGCCTAGGTGCGAAGGATGGCAAGGGTAAGCGGGGACGGTACCTGCTCGCCGGATTGATTCTGGCGCTATCGGTGCCGGTCGGCTTCGTCACCGCTTATGTGATCACGCCCTTTCTCTGGTGGATGGAAGTCCAGACCTCCGTGGCCTTAACGGCGCAATCGGGACCCAAACCATTCGTCATCGCGATCTCCGCCCTCTTCGTCTGGGGTGTGCTCTACGCCATCACGTGCATGGTGATCGAGCATCGCGAACAACGACGTTGAACCGAACTCTTGCGAACACGCATGCTCACGGGAGCGGCGCTAGGCTTTCTCGCTCGCGACGATGACGCGATCATCCACTGCCGGCAGGCCTGTCAGGTCCCCGACGCCAGTTTCCTGCCCCAAATGAATCTCGCCGCCGCATCGGCACAAACCGGGCAGGAAAGCGATGCTCGGGCAGCTTGATCCGCGGCAATATCGTTGCAATACACCACACCATATTGATTGAGCCGCCCAAGACATTCCATTCTTCTAATACAAAGGGTCGGTTTTCCGCTGAGCGGCTCTTCACGAGGAAGTGAAAAACGGCAGGTTGCGATGCCGGTGGCGGGGGTCATCCATACCATCTGGCTTGCTCTTGGAACACTATTGTGCTCCATCGTATATGGAGGGATAAAGATAGCAATACCATGGCGCTCTCGGCCGACGATTTAATCTCCCTGATCAACGAAGAAGTCTCGCGGTTGACGCCCGTCGACAATGCCGTGGCCGGGGCGCGTCATAGCGCATTGCTTCACTTGCGCGAGGTCTTGCAGAGAACGGGTTTTCCCACGGATCGCGATCAGCGACGCGAACTTTCCCTGGTTCCACTTGTGTTCCAAGAGGCTAATTACGACGATATCGACTGGACCGATCGGGCTGCGCCGCTCGGACATTTGTACGGTTTTTGTTAATAGATGTTGCTGTTCAAACAAATGGCCGCGAACGTCACGAACTAACGGATGGCGAATACAATGACTACGTCCAGATAAGTTTCACCGCGATTGATTATAGAAAGTAACGCCACTGAAACTAATCGGTGGTGCCTTGCCATGGATTTGAAGCTTGTCCGGGAAATGTCGGGTTATTCGACGTCCATGCTGGCATCGTGCTTTAATCGGCGGCGGACAACCCGGGCCAAATTCGCTAGATAAGCCCAGGTTGAGCGAAATGATGACTTGGGAGAAGCTTGTTTGAAGCATGCCTATCCGGTTATCACCCACACCCACTATATGTAGTGTGTCTCCTTGGACTGCAGGCAAGGGCCGGCGCAGGCGCATTGAGGAGGCGATCCGGCTAATTCTTGATTGTTCTGAAAACCGAACCGGAGTTTAATTCACGTCACGTACTTAACATCGGGGGACGGAACGGTGGCGACCAAGGGAAAAACGAAGAAACCCACGGCCAGACGGGAAGCTGCTGATGAAACGACATCGTCTGAGCGATTGACGGCACTAGTCGAAGAAAGCGACGCGCTGGCACGAATCGTTGCGAAGAACCCGTCCGCGCCTGTTAGTCTCCTGCGCGTTTTGAGTCGCAGCGAAGACGAAGCGACACGCAAGAACGTGATCCTCAATCCGTTTACTTCATATGACGTATTGAGCGAACTTGAAAACCAGTTCACAGAGCTATTTGTGAATAATCCGGCACTCGAATCCTACAATTCAATGAAGCTCTGATTTCCTGGAATATTCCATCGGTGTCGTTCACCTCCGATTTCAGATAAATTTCAATGAAGTGACGGTCCTTTATGCAACGTGGCGTTTTGCCAAATCCGACTCAATGATTAGGATTTCCACCACGCTAAAGTGTCGCCTAAAAGGCGCTACAATGCCGTCCGAGTCCCTGCTCGGCATCGCCGGAGATATCTCCGCTTCGACCTGCACCGAGCTTTACTCAGGAAAATGGGTGCACACTACATATAGTGGGTGTGGGTGATAACCGGATAGGCAAGGTTTGAAGGGGTCGTTGGCTATCGTCGTCGCGGCACTGGGCCTGATTTCACCA
This sequence comes from Alphaproteobacteria bacterium, assembly GCA_965225945.1. GTDB lineage: Bacteria > Pseudomonadota > Alphaproteobacteria > JASLMY01. Next base: position 114,232 of record CBDDBZ010000036.1, read on the forward strand.
GGCGCGGCATTCGGGCTGAGCTGCGCGCGCCCGAGCCTGGACGAAACCGCCATCGCTGCCGCCATCATGATTTTCGAGGGAACCGCGGGGCCGAAACGCTCCCTCGATCGTCGCGAAAGAGCGGCGGTCCGAAGGCACGCCATCGAAGCAAAGGGCGGCAGGACCGAGGACCTGAGGGTCTACAGATTCGCGGTGACGCGGGGCTGGAAGGGAGCGACGAGGGGTCAGAGCGTCGATGTCCTCTTCAACACCTATTGGGGAGACGGCTTTGCCGAGGGCGGAGCCTACCTCGTGGTCAGCCCGCGACAGGTCAAAAATCTCTTCTGGACGCCGCTTTGCGGCCACACGATCGATTTGAGACATGCCGCCGAATTCGGCACTCTCGCCAAGCTGGAGCGGAGAATCGGTATCGGCTATCACATGAAGGTCGGGATGGCGGACCGCGTCTGCCGGCGCGCCGAAGACTGCACCTCGGTGCAAACCCACTGCGGCGCGTGCAGCTGCGGCACGCCGGTGGCCAAGGTCGCGGCCGAAGGCTACGAGGCGCGGTTCGAAAGGCTGTGCGCCGCCATTCGATTCGCCGAGCGTTGCGAGAGGAATTGCCCGCCTCCCGCACTATCCTGCACGGCGGGAATTTGCGTCGCCGAATAAACTGCCCCCCGGCTATTCGCTGCAAACCCGAAGCGCTCTAATCCTCGGCCGGAACCGCGAAGCCCCGGGGTGGGCGGCCCGCCGCGTGACGCTCCCACATGGTCTCGTAGGCGCGCTCCAGGTGGCGGGTCAGGCGGGCGATGTCGAAGAGGGGCCGGGTCGCCCGGTTGGCCAGCAGGCGGCGCCGCACGTCGGCGAGGCGCGCCGGGTCGGTGGCCAGCGCGAGGGCGGCGGCCTCGAACGTCGCCAAGTCCTCGCACACCAGCTCGGCCATGTCGATCGCGTGCAGCAGGCTCGCGCCGTTGCGCGATTGCGGCGTGGCGCCGGCGATGGTGAGCACCGGCAGGCCGACCCAGAGCGCGTCGACCGTGGTGACGCCGCCGCCGTGATAGAGGTTGTCGAGCGCCAGGTCGGCGAGGCGCAGCCGGGCCAGATGCTCACCGTGCGGCCAGTTGGGGGCGAGCACGATTCGGCCCGGCGCGATACCCCGCGCCGTCGCCTCGCGAAGCAGGTTATCGGTGCTGCGCGCCGTCCCCTGCTTCAGCCAGTAGACGCTGCCGGGAAGGCGCTTCAGCAGGCGCATGACGAGCCCGAACATGCGCGGTTCGTGCTTGTAGTGCTTGTTGAAGTTGGCGAAGACGAAGCCGTCCTCGGGCAGACCGAGGTCGGCGCGGGAGAGCGGCCGCTCGGAAATCTCGGCCGGCCGGGCCGCCATGAAGGCATCGGGAAGCTGGATCAAGGCCTCGGTGAAATGTGCCTCGGCGCCGGGCGAGAGCTGCCGGGCGTCGGTGATCAGATAGTCGATGTGCGCGCGCCGATAGTCGCCGAATAGCCCAAATAGTGCGCCGCCAGCGGCGCCGGGCGGAGCGCGAAGAGCTCCAGCCGGGTGCCCCGCGTGTGGCCCGCGAGGTCGATCAGGATATCCACTTCCCGGGCGGCGACGAGTTCGGCCGCGCCCTGGTGCGTCAGGGCCGCGATGTCGTCGAAGGTGTCGAAGCCGCGGCGGAAATACTCGGTCATCGAATCCGGCCGGCCGCCGTTCAGCGCGTAGGCGTGCAAGGCGAAGCGGTCGCGGTCGTGATGCTCGACGATGCCCTGGAAGGCGACGGCGACGCTGTGGGCGCGAAAGTCGGGCGAGACGTAGCCGATCCGGAGCTTTTCGCCCCGCGTCCCCCTGGCGCGTCGCCCCGGCATCGCGGCGCCGACCGCCAGCGCGACGTTTTCGCTGATGCGTTCGGCGACTCGGCGCCGCAGCGCCATCGGGATCTCGACCGGCAAGCTTTGCAAAGCGAAGGGCGTGAAGGAGACCTTGCCGACCGCCTCGAGCTGGTTTTCGGTGATCGTGCGGACTTTTGCCAAGATGGCGTCGAGGTTTTCCCAATCGCATTGCTGCATCTGTGCATGCAGCAGATAGGGGTAGATGTCGGGGCAGCCCTCGTCCTGGGTCAAGCCCTGGCGCAGGACGACGATCGATTCGTCCCAGCGCTCCAGGCTCTGCAACAGACCGCCCAGGTTGAAGTAGACCTCGGCCCGCTCGGGTTGGAGTTCCAGGAAGTCGCCATAGGCCGCGACCGCCTCGCCGTAGCGGCCGAGCCTTTGCAGCGAGATCGCCTTGTTGTTGATGGCGTCGCCGAAATTGGCGTCGATCGCCAGCGCGGCCTCGAAATGAACCAGGGCGGCCTCGTGATCGTTCCGACTCTGGGCCACGACACCGAGCCCGTTGAAGGCCTCCAGGCATTCGGGCGTCGCGGCGAGTACCGCTTGAAATTCGGCCGTCGCTTCCTCCAGGCGGCCGAGCACGCGCAAGCCATGGGCGAGGTTGTAGCGGGCGACGAGGAGTTCGGGACGGCATGCCAGCACGCGGCGATAGACCTCGATCGCCTCGTCATGACGACCGAGGCCGCAGAGACAGTTCCCTCGGGTGACCAACGCTTCGGCGAAGTCCGGCGCCGCCGCCAGCAGCTCCTCGACGAGCGTCAGCGCCTCGGCGTTGCGGCCGAGTTCCTGCAAAGCGCTCGCCAGACCCTGGCGGATCTCGGGCGAGGCGGGCGCGCGACCAAGTGCGGTCTCGTAGTGCGCGAGTGCCGCCCGACCCTCCCCCGAGCGCTGCAAGGCTTGCGCCAGAAGGTAGGCATCGGCTGCCTCGCCACCCCCGCGCGCGACCGTTTCGCGCGCGATTTCGAGGGCGTCGCCCGGACGGCCGAGATCGAGATGGAGCTGCGTCAATTCCCGCCGGGCCGGCAAGCAACCGGGCTCGCGCGCCACGGCCTCCAGCAACAGTTCCTCCTCGACCTCGCGCGCGCCCCGTAAGCGTGCCAGCCGGGCGCGCTCGACGGCGGCCTCGATCAGGCCGGGACGCATTTCCTCCAACCGCGCGAGCGTCGCCTCGGCTTGGTCGATCTCGCCCGTCAGCCGGTGGAGGATCACGAGGTTCAGGTGCACGCCCGGATCCTCCGGCAACAGCTCCACCGCGGTCGCGGCGTGGAACATCGCCTCGGAGGATTGACCGAGATCATGCAGGAGGGCGGCGAGATTGGCGTGCGCCTGGGCGAACAAGGGATCGATGTCGAGGGCTTGGCGATACTGCGCGAGGGCCTCGTCGATGTGTTGGCGGCGAACCATCAGCATCGCCAGGTTGGCCCACGCCGTGGCCAGGTCCGCGTCGAGCTCCAAGGCTCGGCGATAGGCCCGCTCGGCCTCCTCGTCGCGGCCCTGGCGTTGGAAGATGTTGGCCATGTTGGCGTGGATTTGCGCATCGTCCGGCGCCACATCGAGGGCGCGGAGATAGAACTGCTCGGCGCTCGCGAGGTCGTCCCGCGCGGCGTGCAAGACCGCGAGGTTGAAGAGCGCCTCGAGCCATTCGCCATCTCCGAGCGCGCGGACATAGAGGGCCTCAGCCTCGACCAAGTGGCCGGATCGATGCGCGGCCAAGCCCTCGCGCAAGGCGTCTCGGGGTTCCATCATGTCCGGCAGTTAAGGCGCGCGGCGTTTATTTTTGATGGCTCAATTCGTGAATTGTATGCGTCACCTTGTTACGGCGGCGGCGAGGCAGGCTCGGTCATTGGCGCCGGGGGCGAGGCCGACGAGGTGGAACCAGCTCAGGTAGTTGTCCAGATAGCGGGTGGCGATGCCGCGGCGGGGACGCAGGAAGTCCTTCAACCGGCTGTGGCGGCTGTTCACCGTCTGCACATGCAGATCGCCCCGAACCCGTTCCCCCATCGAGCGGTTGAGTGCTTCGTGGCTCACCCCGAGCGCGGCGGCGCACGGTGGGTAGCTCGCGCCGCCGTCGGAGACCAGCAGGGCGTCCTTCGCGACCACCGGGTCGAGGGCAGCCGTGAGCGCCGCCGCATCGACCCTGGGCAGCACCGCGCTGACCGTCGTTCCGCTCCGGTCCGCCGCCATGAGAACCGGTACCTGCTCGCGCGAGAGGCCGCGCTTCTTCGCCTTGCCGCCCCGCCGCCGTGCCTTGCGCCCCAGCCCGCGCGCGCCCTTCCGGCTCTCCAGGACGTAGGTCTCGTCCGCTTCCACGATCCCCTTGAGCACCTCCGAATCGCTCCGCGCCGCCGCCAGAAACCGGTGACGCCAGCGGAACGCCGTGCTCACCGCCACGTCGCAGCGCGCCGCCGAGGCCTTCACCGTCTCCCCCTTCGCCAGCGACGCCCCGAACGACAGCCAGCGTTCCTTGTGGTGCAAGCCCGACAGCGGCGTACCGCTCAGCGCGTTGAAGGTCCTGCCGCAGCCCTTGCACTGGTAGCGCCGCAGACCCCGCGCCATACCGCCCGAAACCGCCCCCTCGCTCGAGCAGTGCGGACAGCGCCGGGCCTCGTCCACACCAAGCTCGATCGCGGCCTTCGATGCCTCGCCCTCGCTCCGGCCCGACAGCACCGCGAGCGCCTCGCGCCGCTGCGCGCGCGTCAGCCCGCGCGCCGCCGAAAGCCACACCTGGAAACCCTTACCGTCCATAACCCAACCTCCTGACGTTCCAGGCACTCTATCACTAATGCATACAATTCACGAATTGAGCCTTTTTGATTAAGCACGACGGCGTCTTTTGCCGCCCCCGCTCGGCAAGCCTTGCACCATCGCTCGACCGGTGAGGGCCGACGGGCGGCGCCAACATGATGCGTCATTTTGAAAGGCTCAATTCGTGAATTGTATGCGTCACCTTGTTACGGCGGCGGCGAGGCAGGCTCGGTCATTGGCGCCGGGGGCGAGGCCGACGAGGTGGAACCAGCTCAGGTAGTTGTCCAGATAGCGGGTGGCGATGCCGCGGCGGGGACGCAGGAAGTCCTTCAACCGGCTGTGGCGGCTGTTCACCGTCTGCACATGCAGATCGCCCCGAACCCGTTCCCCCATCGAGCGGTTGAGTGCTTCGTGGCTCACCCCGAGCGCGGCGGCGCACGGTGGGTAGCTCGCGCCGCCGTCGGAGACCAGCAGGGCGTCCTTCGCGACCACCGGGTCGAGGGCAGCCGTGAGCGCCGCCGCATCGACCCTGGGCAGCACCGCGCTGACCGTCGTTCCGCTCCGGTCCGCCGCCATGAGAACCGGTACCTGCTCGCGCGAGAGGCCGCGCTTCTTCGCCTTGCCGCCCCGCCGCCGTGCCTTGCGCCCCAGCCCGCGCGCGCCCTTCCGGCTCTCCAGGACGTAGGTCTCGTCCGCTTCCACGATCCCCTTGAGCACCTCCGAATCGCTCCGCGCCGCCGCCAGAAACCGGTGACGCCAGCGGAACGCCGTGCTCACCGCCACGTCGCAGCGCGCCGCCGAGGCCTTCACCGTCTCCCCCTTCGCCAGCGACGCCCCGAACGACAGCCAGCGTTCCTTGTGGTGCAAGCCCGACAGCGGCGTACCGCTCAGCGCGTTGAAGGTCCTGCCGCAGCCCTTGCACTGGTAGCGCCGCAGACCCCGCGCCATACCGCGCGAAACCGCCCCTTCGCTCGCGCAGTGCGGACAGCGCCGGGCCTCGTCCACACCAAGCTCGATCGCGGCCTTCGATGCCTCGCCCTCGCTCCGGCCCGACAGCACCGCGAGCGCCTCGCGCCGCTGCGCGCGCGTCAGCCCGCGCGCCGCCGAAAGCCACACCTGGAAACCCTTGCCGTCCATAACCCAACCTCCTGACGTTCCAGGCACTCTATCACTAATGCATACAATTCACGAATTGAGCCTTTTTCATAGCTCGGGCGCACCGCCGGCGTTAACGTATAGGCGCAACGGACGCCGCTCCTCTCCTTCGGGCGATGGCGGGTTGGAAAGACCGACGATAAGATGGCGACCGAGGGAAAATCCGGGCTCAAGACCACGACGATCGGGTCCTATCCCAAACCGGATTACGCGACCGTCGCCGGCTGGTTCGAGCTCCGCGACCTGCACCGGCGGAGTCCGACCCGGACATACTCCGCCTTGCTGCGCGACCGGTCGGACGACGACGAGGAATTGCTCCACCAAGCGACGCGAGAGGTCGTGCGGGAGCAGGCCGAGATTGGGATCGATATTCCAACCGACGGTGAAGTCCACCGCGAGCATTACATCTATTACCATCTGCGCCATATCGAGGGTTTCGACTTCGACAATCTGACGGTCGCGACCATGCGCAACGGGAACTGGAAGGCGGAGGTGCCGACCGTCGTCGCGCCGTTGCAGGTCGGCCCACCCTTCCTTCCACGAGATTGGCGTATCGCCCAGTCGTCGACCGATCGCCCGGTCAAGATCACCGTGCCGGGTCCCTTGACGATTATCGATTCGACGACGAACGCGTTCTACGCGAGCGTGCAAGACCTTGCGTTCGCCCTGGCCGACGTGCTCGCGGTCGAAATCGGCCGTTTGGGCGACGCCGGCTGTCAGTGGATTCAGCTCGACGAGCCGCTCTTCGCGCGTAACCCCGACAAGGCGCTCGCCTACGGCATGGAAGCGCTCGAGCGTTGCTTCGCCAAGGCGCCGGCGGGGCTGGGCAAGATCGTACACATTTGTTGCGGCTACCCCTCGGAGCTGGATCTGGCGGCGTATTCGAAGGCCGATCCACGGGCTTACTTCGACCTCGCCGCGGCTATCGAGCAAAGCAGTGTGGACGCCGTGTCGCTCGAGGACGCGCATCGGCACAACGAACTCGCCCTGCTCGAGCAGTTTGCCCTGACCTCGATTATCTTGGGCGTCGTCGACATCGCCCGAACGCGTGTGGAGACCGTCGATGAGATCCGCGCACGGCTGATTGCCGCGTTGAACCATGTTGATTACGACCGCCTAATTGCCGCACCCGACTGCGGGCTGATCATGCTTGATCGCCAGACGGCCGTCGCGAAGCTGCGAAACCTGGTTGCGGCGGCACGGTCCGTGTGAGCCCGACGGCAGGTCAACCCTGATGCGACGTTTGGGATCGATCCCGTGAGCGATCGATCAGGAGAGGTTCGAGGCGACGATCGCAGCTTTCGTCGGCGTTTCTGTCCATCGGCGAATCACCGAGTTCCCTGTCAAAAAGTCCATCAATTCGCTTCACGTGTACTTTTTAACATTCTCGGAACTGCGAAAATGCGAAAATGCGGCTTGGGACGGCCCGGTGGCCCTCCGAGGCTGGCCGAAGATCCGCAAGATTTCCGCTTCGGGCCCGCGCGCGGTGGCGGAGGGCACGGTGTCGGCTCAGAGCTTGCGCCACACGGTCGCCAGCCACATCTGCTGGTCCCGCGGCAATCCCGGCGGCCGATAGTAATGGGTCACCTCGAGAAAACCGGCGTCTCGCACCAGGGCTCGCCAGGTCCTGAGATCGAAAAAGCAACCGTAGCGGTCGCCGCTCCACCCTTCCTCGTTGCGGCCCCTGGGATTCGAGCTGAACAACACCCCCCGCGGCTTGAGCGCCGCCCTGAGTTCGCCGAGCACGCGCGGGAGTTCCTGGCTCGGCACATGGAAGAGCGCGGCGTTGGCGAAGATGCCGTCGAAGCGGCGCTCGGGTAAATCCAAGGCCAGAAATTCCTGGTGGAACACCTCGCACCCGGAATGGGCGCGGGCCATGGTGACAAGTACCGCCGACCCATCGAGGCCGACGGCCTCGTGGCCGAGCGAGCGGAAGTGTTCAAGGTCGCGACCGGGGCCGCAGCCAAAATCGAGGATGGCGTAGGGGGAGGAGTCGCTCTCGATGGCGTTCAACATCGCAGCGTAGTTCTGGCCCACGTCGTGGTCGCGGGTCCCTTTCCAATAGGACTCCGCCAGGCGGTCGTTGTGCCGGATGGTGATCTGCGAGATCTGACGGAGTTCGCCGGTGCCCAGTCTTCGGTGGTGGAATTTTATGGCCGGCTCGATAGTCGCCACCCTAGTGGATTTCATCCACTAGCACTGCGTTTTCATGACGCGATGCCCAGTCCGCTTCCATGGGGTGGCTGCATCCGACCACAGCGACGGCGAGTCTGGCAATCCCCAGGGATGGCCGGAGGGGTCGAAAAACAGACTGGCGACGGAGTTCCTCGACGCGCTCGCGGAGGACTTCGCCGCTCATGGCCGGGAGGCGCTACGAGCCATGCGGGAAATCTGTGCCTCCTGAAAACCGTGTTGGCCGCAAAACCGTGGCTTTTCGGAACTGGCCTGGATACCGTCCTCGTCATGTATCCTGCCATCGAATCTGTTTGCCCCGCTCACGCGGGCGGGGCCGGTGACGTCGGCCAGGGCGACGGCGGGGTGGAGCGTGAGCACGAGTGCCAGGCGGAGCATGGTGGAGAGTATAGTAGAGCAGGGCTGGCGCGCTGCGATCGCGCCGGTCCTGGAATACATGCGGGTCCCGGGACTGCTGAAATCGGCGAGTTCCGGCGCCGCTTTGGCGTGGCGCATACGTGTCCTGGGTTTTTTTAAGGCTCAATTCGTGAATTGTATGCGTCACCTTGTTACGGCGGCGGCGAGGCAGGCTCGGTCATTGGCGCCGGGGGCGAGGCCGACGAGGTGGAACCAGCTCAGGTAGTTGTCCAGATAGCGGGTGGCGATGCCGCGGCGGGGACGCAGGAAGTCCTTCAACCGGCTGTGGCGGCTGTTCACCGTCTGCACATGCAGATCGCCCCGAACCCGTTCCCCCATCGAGCGGTTGAGTGCTTCGTGGCTCACCCCGAGCGCGGCGGCGCACGGTGGGTAGCTCGCGCCGCCGTCGGAGACCAGCAGGGCGTCCTTCGCGACCACCGGGTCGAGGGCAGCCGTGAGCGCCGCCGCATCGACCCTGGGCAGCACCGCGCTGACCGTCGTTCCGCTCCGGTCCGCCGCCATGAGAACCGGTACCTGCTCGCGCGAGAGGCCGCGCTTCTTCGCCTTGCCGCCCCGCCGCCGTGCCTTGCGCCCCAGCCCGCGCGCGCCCTTCCGGCTCTCCAGGACGTAGGTCTCGTCCGCTTCCACGATCCCCTTGAGCACCTCCGAATCGCTCCGCGCCGCCGCCAGAAACCGGTGACGCCAGCGGAACGCCGTGCTCACCGCCACGTCGCAGCGCGCCGCCGAGGCCTTCACCGTCTCCCCCTTCGCCAGCGACGCCCCGAACGACAGCCAGCGTTCCTTGTGGTGCAAGCCCGACAGCGGCGTACCGCTCAGCGCGTTGAAGGTCCTGCCGCAGCCCTTGCACTGGTAGCGCCGCAGACCCCGCGCCATACCGCGCGAAACCGCCCCTTCGCTCGCGCAGTGCGGACAGCGCCGGGCCTCGTCCACACCAAGCTCGATCGCGGCCTTCGATGCCTCGCCCTCGCTCCGGCCCGACAGCACCGCGAGCGCCTCGCGCCGCTGCGCGCGCGTCAGCCCGCGCGCCGCCGAAAGCCACACCTGGAAACCCTTGCCGTCCATAACCCAACCTCCTGACGTTCCAGGCACTCTATCACTAATGCATACAATTCACGAATTGAGCCTTTTGAAATTCCGTCGTAAAGACAAAAGGGTAGACGAAATCGACCGGGACGTCGGTTGGTTTGGCATGGCCCTTGCGCAAATAGCCGCAGGCAAGAAGGCCAGCCGAGGTCGAAGTGGCGTCGGCGCGAACGGCAAGGAGAGAAGACAATGCCTCTGTCGGTAAATACCAACCTTGGAGCGATGGTCGCGCTCCAGAACCTGAACATGACCAACAAACAGCTCGAGAGGACCCAGCTCAACATCACCACGGGTCTCAAGATCAACGGGCCGAAGGACGATGCCTCGACCTATGCCATCGCGCAAAACATGCGCGGCGAGGTCTCCGGCTGGCGCTCGGTGGGCACCTCGCTGGCGACCGGCGAGAGCATCGTCAACGTCGCCATCGAGGCCGGCAAGTCGATCTCCGACATGCTGATCGAGATGAAGGCCAAGGTGGTGCAGGCAAACCAGGCCGGGCTCGACAGTGCCTCGCGCAGCGCCATCCACAACGACTTCGCAGCACTTCGCGATCAGATCACGTCGATCGTGCTGACGGCGGAGTTCAACGGCTCCAACTTGATTCAGGCGAGCTCGGCGAACTTGAGCGTGCTCAGCACCGTCGATGGCAGCACCATTGTCGTCAGCGCGCAGGCCATGGACTCCTCCACCCTCGGCATTGCCTCTCTCTACCTCGCGACGTCGGCCGGCGCGCTCTCGGCGCTCACGGTGATCGACACCGCGATCACGACGATGAACCAGAAGCTCGCCAACCTCGGCTCGGTCGGCAAGCGACTCGAGGTGCAGACCGAATTCTCGATCAAGCTGGTCGACATCCTGAAGGCCGGTATCGGCAGCCTGGTGGACGCCGATCTCGCCGCGGAAAGCGCGCAACTGCAGGCCCTGCAGATCAAGCAGCAGTTGGGCGTGCAGGCCTTGGCCATCGCCAACGCGGCGCCGCAGCTGATTTTAAGTCTTTTTACATGGTACACGACGGCATTTACGTAGGACGTTGAAAAGGCTGTAGGATTCCCGATTCACTCCACGACGAGTCAAGAGGGAAATCATGCGAGACAACCCGATCAACGCCCTGCGTGAGACGCTACGATGCGGCTTCGCCTTTCGCAAGAGCCGTCTGGAGAGCCTTTGCGTCTTGGTCTTCGGCGTGTTCGTCGCCCGGACGGTGAACCTCTCTCACTTGGCCTGCCACTTTCCGGGGCGCGCGCGATCCAGCTCCAACTATCGGCGCCTGCAACGGTTTTTCGAGCAAGTCGATTTCGATTACGATCGCCTCGCCGAGTTCCTGGTCGCGATGATGGGGCTCCAGGCGGGGCCGTGGCGGCTGACCATGGACCGGACCAACTGGCGGCTGGGTCGCCGCGACGTCAACATCTTGATGATCGGCATCGTCAACCGCGCCATCGCCATTCCCGTGTGCTGGCGGGTGCTCGACAAGGCGGGCAATTCCAATACCAAGGAGCGGATCGCGATCCTCGAACACGTCCTCCGGCTCTTCGGGGTCGACAAGATCGCCAGCCTCCTGGCCGACCGGGAATTCATCGGCGACGCCTGGCTGGCATGGTTGCAGGAAAAGGCCATCCCCTTTCACATCCGCATCCGATCCAACATCAAGATCGCCAACACGCGTGGTCGCATGGTCAAGGCGAGGGAGCTGTTTCGCGACCTCAAACCCGGGGAAAGCCGCATCCTCTCCAACGCCAGGCGCCTCTCGGAGGCCAGAAAACCCAAGGCCAGGCCCGTCTTCGTCGCCGCGCTCCATCTCAAGACCGGCGAAATGTTGATCGTCGTGACCAACGACGCGCCCGAGGAGGCCTTGGCCATCTACGCCCAGCGCTGGCAAAGCGAGACCCTCTTCGCCGCCTTGAAAACCCGTGGCTTCAACCTCGAAGACACCCACATGACCGACCCGGAGCGCATCTCCAAGCTCACCGCCGTCCTTTCCATCACCTTCTGCTGGGCGCACAAAGTCGGCGATTGGCTCCACGAGGCCGAGCCGATCCGCCTCAAAACCCACAAAAGGATGGCAAAATCCATCTTCCGATACGGTTTCGAGTGGATAAGGCGACAGCTCGTCAATCCTATCGACAGGCGTCAAGCCATTGAGCTGATTCGTTTCCTCGTCCCCGGAAAACCACCAGTCCAGGTGCCCAGGCCAAAGCCAGCATGAACGAGTCGTGTACTGTGGTCTTTTTAACTAAACCGGGCTAAGAAGAGCGGGCGCCGAAGGCGCCCCTCTAGTGTCCTGATCGATAAATTGATATGATTATGTCTCTATTTGTTTTCAGGAGGCGCGATTGATGGCGAGAGTGGCGGTGACGATCTCTTTGAGCGATGACGAGCGCGCCGAATTGGAGGCGCTGTCTCGTCGTCGCAAGACGTCGCAGGGGCTTGCGCGGCGGGCTCGGATCGTCTTGGCGGCGGCGGAAGGGTTGGAGAACAAGGAGATCGCCGTTCGTCTCGAGGCGAGCGCGGACACCGTGGGCAAGTGGCGTCGCCGCTATGCGGCGGAGGGCCTCGACGGTCTGTACGACGAACCCCGCCCCGGCGCGCCGCGTCAAATCGGCGATGACGCCATCGCGGAAGCGGTCCGGCTGACGCTGGAAGAGACGCCGCCGGACGCGACCCATTGGAGCCTTCGCTCGATGGCGCGGGCGAGCGGCCACGCGCCCTCGACCATTCATCGCATCTGGCGGGCCTTCGGCTTGCAGCCGCATCGCTCGGAGACCTTCAAGCTGTCGAGCGATCCCTTCTTCGTGGAGAAGGTCCGCGACATCGTCGGTCTGTATTTGGCGCCGCCGGATCGTGCCCTGGTTCTCTGTGTCGACGAAAAGAGCCAGATCCAGGCCTTGGACCGTTCCCAGCCCCTCTTGCCGATGCGCCCCGGGCAGGCGGAGCGGCGCAGCCACGACTACAAGCGCCACGGCACGACCTCTCTCTTCGCGGCCCTCGACATCGCCACGGGAGAGATCATCGGCAAATGTTTCCCGCGCCATCGGGCCCGAGAGTTCCGCAAATTCCTCGACCTCGTCGAGGCGAACGTCCCTGGTGATCTCGACATCCACATCGTCATGGACAACTACGGGACCCACAAGACCAAGGCGATCCGCGACTGGTTCGCCAAACGGCCGCGCTGGCAGGCCCATTTCACACCCACCAGCGCCTCCTGGCTGAACCAGGTCGAGCGCTGGTTCGGGCTGCTGACCGACAAGCAGATCAGGCGCGGCGTCCATCGCTCCACCAAGGAGTTGGAGCGCACCATCCTCGACTACATCGACACGACAAACCAGAACCCCAAACCCTTCAAATGGACCAAATCCGCCGATGACATCCTCGGCGCCATCCAGCGCTTCTGCCTCCGAACAATCGAAATCGCTGAACAGCAGGCGAAAATCATGCGAACTTCGGAATCGGGACACTAGCAGCCTGTCGGACTTGAGCCGAGGGGTGTGATCTGATTCGATGGCATCGGTTGATTCGCCCGCGATTGATGGAGGCCGTGATGAGCAACTTCCGAGCGGTGGACCGCGAGACGGGGTTTCTGCTGCCGCCGTCGGTGGATGAATGGCTTCCCGAGCGGCATCTGGCGCGCTTCGTGGTCGAGGTGATCGAGCAGTTGGACCTCTCGGCGTTCGTGAAGGCCTATCGCGGCTCGGGCTCGGCGTCCTATCACCCGAGCGTGCTGCTGGGGCTTCTGGTCTACGGCTACGCCACGGGAGTGTTTTCGAGCCGCAAGCTGGAGCGCGCGACCTATGATTCGGTGGCCTTCCGCTTCATCGCCGCCAACGACCATCCCGACCACGACACCATCGCCAGCTTCCGGCGGCGCTTTCTCGTTTCGATCGAAGGGCTGTTCGTCGAGGTGCTGCTGCTGGCTCGGGAAACCGGGCTGCTGAAGCTGGGCACGGTGGCGCTGGACGGCACCAAGGTGCATGCCAACGCGAGCCGCCACAGTGCCTTGTCGTGGAAACACGCCTGCGAGATCGAAGCCCGGTTGAAGGCCGAGGTGGTGGAACTGATGAGGCTGGCGGAGGCGGCCGATGCGGCGGATGTGCCGGACGGGATGTCGGTACCGGAAGAACTGGCCCGGCGCGAGGATCGTCTGGCCCGCATCGCCGAGGCCAAGGCGGCGATCGAGGCGCGGGCGCGCGAACGCCATGAGCGGGAGCGGGCCGAGTACGAGGCGAAGCTCCAGGCGCGCGCGGAGAAGGCCGGGAAGACGGGCCGCAAGCCGGGCGGCCGTCCGCCCAAGCCGCCGGTGGCCGGCGGTGGCTTCGAACAGTCTTACAACGCCCAGGCCACGGTGGCGGTCGACAGCCTGCTGGTGGTCACCAACGATGTGGTCCAGGCCCCCAACGACAAGCAACACATCGAGCCGGCGCTGGAAGCGCTCGAGCGGCTCTCCGAGGCGCTGGGCGCGCCCGAGACCCTGCTGGCGGACAGCGGCTACTTCAGCGAGGCCAACGTGAAGGCCTGCGCCGAGGCCGGGATCGCGCCGCTGATCGCGCCCGCTCGGGAGCACCATCATCTCTCCTGGAAGGACCGCTTCGCCGGAGCACCGCCGCCCCCGGAGAACCCGACGCCGCTGGAAGCGATGCGCCATCGACTGGCCTCGCCCGAGGGCCGGCAACTCTACGCCCTGCGCAAGCAAACGCCGGAACCGGTGTTCGGCATCATCAAATCGGTGATGGGCTTCCGCCAGTTCTCGCTACGCGGCCTGGACAAGGTCAGGGGCGAATGGAACTTGGTGACCCTGGCTTGGAACATCAAAAGACTGTTCACCCTGCAATACGCGTGAGCAAGCGGCCCAACTCCGTGTCCTCGCGAAAGGGCCTAAAGTGTATGCTCGCCTCGCGATACACGCGAGCAAGCGGCCGGACGCCATGTCCTCACGAAAGATGCCCGAACCCATGACCTCTCCACATCCCGATCCGTCCACACCCCTTCTCGCGGACCTCAGTCCGACAGGCTGCTAGGCTCGGAAGAAAGGCTCCGAAGATGGCACTCAAGCTAACGCTTTCGCCCAACGAGAAGTTGGTGGTCAATGGCGCGGTGATCCAGAATGGTGACCGCCGCGCCAGCGTCGTGATCCAGAACAAGGCCTCGATCCTGCGCGAGAAGGACATCCTGCTGCCCGAGCAGGCCGACACGCCCATGCGGCGGGTCTACTTCGCGATCATGATGATGTACCTCGACGAGAGGCAGCCGAAGCCGCACTTCGAGGAGTTCACGACGCGGATCACCGAGTTCATGAACGCGATCCACGATTCCGACGCGCTGGCCGGCTGTGTCGAGATCATCCAACTCGTGCACGACAAGGAGTACTACAAGGCGCTCCTGGCGTGCCGGCGGCTCTACGATTTCGAGGAAGCGAGGTTGAACTATGTCCCTCCAGACATATCAGCGGATTCAGAACGCCACTGAGGACGGGCGGCGGACCGAGTACCGCCTTTTCGCCCTGGTGACCAAGTCACTGCGCGACGCCGCCGAGAGCGACGACCGCTCGGCCCGGACCAAGGCGCTGCATTGGAACCGTCGGCTCTGGCTGACGCTGCAGGCGGATTGCGCCACCGACGACAACGGGCTTCCCGAGCCGGTTCGCGCCGGCATCATCTCGCTCGCCATCTGGGTCGACCGACATTCCCGCGAGGTGATGCGAGGCGAGAGCGAGTTCGGGCCCTTGATCGACATCAACCGGTCGATGATGGAGGGTCTATCCTCCTGACCGCCCGGCGCGCCGAACCCGGGGCGCCGCATTCTGGGTCGAACTCGTCGCCCACGAACTCGGCACCAACCGGGGGTGAGACGGCGCGCGCGGCCTCACTCGGCGGCGCGGCTGTCGGCCAACCCGTAGTCGCGATAGATCTCCGCGACCGAGATCCGATAATCGGCGAAGATCTCGCGCCGGCCGCGTTGCTGTGCCGCCTGGTGTTCGGCATGCGCGCGCCAAGTCTTCACCGCTTGCCTGTCCCGCCAGAAGGAGAGGGAGAGGAATTTTCCCGGCGTGGTCATGCTCTCGAAGCGTTCGACGGAGATGAAGCCGTCGATCCTCTCCAGCTCCGGGCGCAGCGTGGCCGCGATATCGAAATACTCGCCGGCGCGGCCGTCCTTGGGCGTCACCTGAAAGATCACCGCGATCATCGCCTTGGCTCCGCTTCGTTTTGAAGAATTTACTGCCGTGCCGCCGTCGCGTCGAGGGCTCGACGCGGCGGCCGGTCGATGCCGCCGCCGAGGCTCGCGCGGTCGATCGCCACCGCCTTGACCACGGCGTGGACGGCCACGCCCGGGCGGATCGCCAACTCCTCCAGCGAGCGCCGCGTGATCCGGGCCCTGAGCGGCACGCCGATATCGACCAGGACGTCGACCTGCGGTCCCTCGGTGGCGCCGACCTCGATCACCTCGCCGGCGAAGACGTTGAGCACGCTGGAGCGTTCCGGCGGCATCAGGGCGAGGCTGACGTCCCGCGCGCGCACCCGAACCCTGAGCCGGGCACCCGGGTCGAGATCGATCCGGGGGACCCAGAAACCGCCGCCGGGGAATCGGAGGTGGCTGAGGTCCCACCTCTCGTCGTGCGTCGCGACCTCGCAGGCGAAGGCGCTGCCGGCATCGAAGCGCCCGGTATCCGGTGTCAGGTCCAGTCGCGACAGCAGTTCCTCGACCCCGCCCTGGGCCGCGATCCGCCCCTCGGAGACCAGCACCAGCCGGTCGGCGAGGCGCAACACCTCCTCCATCGCGTGGGTGACGTAGACGATCGCCGTCGCCCCGCTCTCGGCCAGCCGCTCGATGAAAGGCAGAATCTCGTGCTTCAGCGCGGAATCGAGGCTGGCCAGCGGCTCGTCCATCAACAACACGCGCGGGCCGGCGAGCAACGCTCGACCGATCGCCACGCGTTGACGTTCGCCACCCGAGAGATCGGCTGGCCGTCTGGCCAGGAACGGCGCCAGGTCGAGCAGTCGGACAACCTCCCCGAAGTCGGCGCCAGGCGCGTCGCGCGGCGCGCGTCGGGCGCCGTAGCCGAGGTTCCGCGCCACCGTCATGTGGGGAAATAGCCGCGCGTCCTGGAAGACGTAGCCGAGGCGGCGGCGCTCCGGCGCGAGGTCGATGCCGCGATGCGAATCGAACAGGACGACGTCGTCGACCACCACCCGCCCGGCGGCCGGTCGCCTGAGCCCCGCCAGCGCCTCGACGATGCTGGTCTTGCCGGCGCCGGAGCGCCCGAATAGCGCCGTCACCCGCGCGTCGCTCTCGAATGTCGCGTCGAGTGCGAAATCGCCCCATCGCCCCGATATCTCCACCTCGAGCATGACTATCCTCCGAGCCGCCGGGCGAGCCGGCGCGCCAGCCATTCGGAGCCGGCGAGCGCGGCCACGGAAACCACGACCGAGATGACGACCAGCCGCGTCGCCGCGGTCTCGCCCTCCACTGTCTGCAACACCGAATAGATGGCGAGCGGGAGCGTGCGCGTCTCGCCCGGAATGTTGGCGGCGAAGGTGATGGTGGCGCCGAATTCGCCCAGGCAGCGGGCGAAACCGAGCACCGCGCCGGCGAGGACGCCGGGAAGCGTCAGCGGCAGCGTGATGGTGAGGAAGACGTCGAGGCGGCCGGCGCCGAGCGTGCGGGCCGCCGTTTCCAGCCGCCGGTCCACCGCCTCCAACGACAGGCGGATCGCCCGCACGATCAGCGGGAAGGCCATGATGCCGGCGGCGAGCGCCGCGCCGGTCCAAGTGAAGATCAGCGTGACGCCTAGGCTTTCGTGCAGCCATGCGCCGAGGATGCCGTTCCGCCCGAAGCTCACGATCAACAGATAGCCGACCACCACCGGCGGCAACACCAGGGGCAGGTGAATCACGCCGTCGAGCAGGCTCTTTCCCGGGAACTCGAGCCGTGCCAGCACCACGGCCGCCAGCAGCGCCAGCGGCAAGGCCACGCCGACCGCCACGACCGACACCTTCGCCGACAGCGCGAGAACCTCGATCTCGCCGGCGGTCATACCAACCGCCATAAATGGCGACTCCCCGCGCCGCCCCGCTCCCCGGTCTTCTCCCCTGGCCAAACCACCCGTGAGTCTTTGTCGCCACGCTGGCACGTGGCATGGCCCGGCCAGCCCGCCCCCCCGCCCGACGGGTTATTCGTCGCCACGCGTGCGCGTGGCATGGCCCGGCCGGCCCGCTCCCCCGCCCAACCACCCGAGCGCGCCGGCCGGGCCGATCCCGACTCGCCGCCGGGGCCTCCCGCTCCTGGGTGGTTGGGCGGGGGAGCGGGAGGCCCCGGCGGGCCGCGCGAGCGGCCATCGACAAAGAACGCCGGCGGAGCGGGGCGGTCAGGACTTACGTCGGTTGGGATCAATTCGAGTCCCCGTTCAATCGCCGTCCGCGACGGCTATGAAGCCGTGTCGGCGGTAGACCTCCCGGGCCTCCGCCGAGACGAGAAAGGCCATGAAGGCCGGCGCCCGAGGGTGCTCGCCGCCCTCGATCCGTGCCGCCGGATAGACGATCGGCGGGTGCGCCTCTCGGGGGAGGCGATAGGCAATCCGAACCGCCGTCGTCACCCGTGCGTCGGTCTCGTAGACGATCCCCGCCGGCACCTCGGCCCTCGCGACCAAGGCCAGGGCCTCGCGTACCGAGCCCATGGGCGCGAGCCTGTCGACAAGCCCGCGCCAGAGGCCGAAGTGGCGCAGCGCCGCCTCGGCGTAACGTCCGGCGGGCACGTGGTCGGGATCGCCGATCGCCAGGCGGCCGTCGCCCAAGGCTTCGGCGAATGCCTCGCCTCGGCTCGGATGCGGAAATTCCCCTCGACGCTTGCTGGGCACGGCGACGACGAGACGATTGCGGAAGAGATCGCGTCGGCTGGCGGGGCGGATCGCGCCGCGAGCGGCCAAGTGATCCATCCAGGCGGCATCGGCCGAGATGTAGACGTCGGCCGGCGCGCCGCCCAGGATCTGGCGGGCGAGCGTGGAAGAGGCGGCGAAGTTGGTGCGCACCGCCGGGCCGCCCCGATCCTCGAAGCGCCGGGCGAGCGCGCTCACGACCTCGGTGGTGCTGGCCGCCGCGAAGACGGTGATCGGTTCCGCCTGCGCTTCGCCGGCGAGAATCGCGATGGCCAGGACGAGCGGCGCGAGGAGCGGCTTACTCGGTCCCGCCATACAGCTCCTCCGGCGGTACGACGACCTCGGCGATCGTGCGCAGTTTCCCCTCGCGCGGCGCCCGGAAGAAACAGCTTCGCCGCCCGGTGTGGCAGGCGACGCCCCGCTGATGGACCTTGAGCAGGACGGTGTCGCCATCGCAATCGAGCAGCAGGTCGACGACCGTCTGGGTCTGGCCCGAGCTCTCGCCCTTGCGCCAGAGTGTGCGGCGGGTTCGGGACCAATAGCAGGCACGGCCGGTGCGAAGCGTCTCCTCCAACGCCTCGCGGTTCATCCAGGCCATCATCAGGACCTGGCCGGTATCGGCCGCCTGGGCGATGGCCGGCACCAGGCCCTCCGCGTCGAAGGCGACCGCCGCCACCGTCTCGGCGATGCCGGCTTCGCTTGTGTCGAGGGGCGTGCTCATCGCTGACGCGTCTCCGTCCTCAGGCGGCGGCCCGCATCTGCTGGAATCCGGCCTCGAGGTCCAGGATCAGGTCCTCGACCGCCTCCAGCCCGGCGTGGAAGCGGAGCGTCGGCCCGGGATGGGGCCAGGCGGTGACGGAGCGCATGTCGTTGGGGTGCGTTACCAGGATCAAGCTCTCGTATCCGCCCCAGGAGGCACCGAGGTGGAAGAACCGCAACCGATCGACGAAGGCGGTCAAGGCTTGCTTGGAAAGCGGCTTCAAGGTCACGCCGAAGAGTCCGCTGGCGCCGAGAAAGTCGCGCTGCCAGATCTGGTGTCCCGGATCTCTCGGATGGCCCGGATACATCACGCATTCGACCTCCGGGCGGGACCAGAACCAGTCGGCGAGCGCGAGCGCGTTCTCGGCGTGGCGCTGCAGGCGGACGGCGAGGGTGCGGGCGCCGCGCTGGCCCAGATAAACGTCGTCCGGCCCCGCGCACTGACCGAGGTCGGTGGTGCATTCCGCCAACAGGGGCCAGGCCGCTTCGCTGGAGCTGGCGATGCCGAGCATGGCGTCGGAATGGCCCACGAGATACTTGGTCGCGGCGTGGATCGACACATCGATACCGTGCTGGAAGGGTTTGAAGAAGAGCGGCGAGGCCCAGGTGTTGTCCATCATCACCGTGGCCTCCTTGGCGCGGCCGAGGGCGGCCAGGCGCGGCACGTCCATCATCTCGAAGGTGAGCGAGCCCGGCGCTTCCAGGTAGAGCGCCTTGGTGTTCGGCTGAAAGAGAGCCTCGACCTCCTCCGGCCGGAGCGGATCGAAGAAGCTATGCGTGACGCCGAAGCGGGTGAGGAAGCGTTGGCAAAGGCGGCGGCACGGCCCATAGACGTTGTCGGCGACGAGGATGTGGTCGCCGGCGTTCAGATAGGCGGTCAGTACCGTGGCGATGGCCGCGATGCCCGAGGGAAAGAGCCGCGCCCGGTGTCCGCCCTCGAGCTCGGTCACGAAGTCCTCGAGCGCGAAGCTGGTCGGCGTGCCGGAGCGCCCGTAGAAGGTGCCGCGCTCGCCCGCTTCGCGCCGCCGCCGCGAGTCCTCCCATTCGCCGAGGGTCCGCGAAACGATGGTGGAGGCGTGATAGACGGGCGGGTTGACCGCGCCCTCGTAGTTCTCCGGGTGACGGCCGGCGACGACGATCTTGCTTTCGTCCTTCATCTTCACTCCATGATGTTCGCGCGCTCCTTCGAGGCCGCGCATCTTACGCTCCAGCGCGTCCGATCGAGGCCGCGCATCCTACGCCCTTGGGCGCCGGGCGTCAGGCGCGAATATCGTCTCGGCCCTCAGGGTCGATCTTGCAGGATCATGTCGGAGGCCTTTTCCGCGATCATGATCGTGGGAGCGTTGGTGTTGCCGGAGGTGATGATCGGCATCACCGAGGCGTCGACCACGCGAAGCCCGCCGAGGCCGTGGACCCGCAGGCGCGGATCGACCACAGCGCCCGAGTCTGCGCCCATCCGGCAGGTGCCGACGGGATGGAAGATGGTGGTGCCGATGTTGCCGGCCTCGCGCTCCAAGGCTTCCTGGGACTGGAACTCGGCGCCGGGCTTGTATTCCTCGGGCCGGAAGCGGGCCAGCGCCGGCGCGGCGCAGATCCGTCGGGTGAGCCGAATCGAGTCGGCCGCGACCTGGCGATCCTTGGCCGTCGAGAGGTAGTTCGGCTGAATCTCGGGCGGCGCCTTGGGATCGGGCGAGGAAATTCGGATATGGCCCCGGCTCTCCGGGCGGAGGTTGCAGACCGAGGCGGTGAGGCCGGGGAAGGGGTGCAGGTCCGCGCCCAGCTTGTCGGTGCTGAGGGGCTGGATGTGATACTCGAGGTTCGCGGTGTCGTAGCTCGGATCGCTCTTGGCGAAGGCGCCGAGTTGGCTCGGCGCCATGGTCAGCGGACCGCGCCGGAAGAGGACGTATTCGAGCCCCATCATCACCCGGCCGATTGCGCTGCCCGCCCGCTCGTTGAGCGTGATGGTATCGCCGACCTTGTAGACGAGGCGGAGCTGAAGGTGGTCCTGCAGGTTCTCGCCGACACCGCCGAGCTCGTGGCGGAGCTCGACGCCCTTGTCGCTCAGCACCTCGCCCGGCCCGATGCCCGAGACCTGCAGCAGGTGCGGCGAGCCGACGGCACCGCTCGCCAGGATCAGCTCGCCGGCCACCTCTGCCCGGGCCGGCGCGCCGTCGAGGCTGAAGGCGAGGCCGCTCGCGCGACCCTCCGCGAGCTCGATGCCGGTCGCCTGGGCGTTGACCAGGAGCTCGAGGTTGGGGCGGTGCAGCACCGGTCGGAGGAAGGCCTTGGCGTTGTTCCAGCGCACGCCCTTCTTCTGGTGGACCTTGAAATAGCCGACCCCTTCGTTGTCGCCACGATTGAAATCGTCGATCTTCGCCAGCCCCGCCTCGGCCGCCGCCTCGCGGAACGCATCCAGGATTTCCCAGGAGAGCCGCATGTTTTCGACCCGCAATTCGCCCCCGGTGGCGTGAAATTCATCGGCCCCCTCGGCGTAATCCTCCGACTTCAGGAAATAGGGCAGCACGTCGTCCCAGCCCCAGCCCGTATTGCCGAGCTGGCGCCAGAGGTCGTAGTCGCGCGCCTGGCCCCTGAGATAGAGCATCCCGTTGATCGAGCTGCAGCCGCCGAGCGTCTTGCCGCGCGGATAGGCGAGGGCCCGCCCGTTCAGCCCGGGTACCGCCTCGGTCATGAAGCACCAGTCGGTTCGGGGATTGTTCATCGTGTAGAGATAGCCGACCGGAATATGGATCCAGATGTAGCTGTCGCGCCCGCCCGCCTCCAACAAAAGCACCTGTTCCTCGGGTCCCGGGACAGCCGATTGGCGAGCACGCAGCCGGCCGAGCCCGCGCCCACCACGACGTAGTCGAACCTGCCGACATTCCTGGTCTCGCCCGCCATGTCTCTTTCCCGGTCCGGCGCCATGTTCCGCGCAACGATAATACGCTAGCCTCGTCGCGGAAGGGCAAGCCGGTCGGGCGAACAGGCGTAATGGTGAGACATGAAATACCTACTCGTCGTTTTTCTGTTGATGCAGGGGGAGTGGGTCCGCGGCGACACCCTGGAGGGCTGGGGCTCGATCGCCTATCCGAGCCTCGAGGCCTGCGAGAAGAGCAAGAGCCGCGCGGAGGCCATCCAGACCGGGCTGGAGAGGTACAATTCGCGCGCCTACCAAAAGCGCTTCGCCTGCGAGAAGCGGCCGTCATCCAATTGATTATTCGGCCCATGTCGCGGTCGGGCGACCGGAAACCTGTTGCGGTGGCCCTGGCGTCTGGCTAGGCTCGCGCATTGACCTCTTGAGGGGGGACGCGGGATCGTCCCCGTTGCGAAAAGAGGCTTGCCAAGGGAGGACGTTAGGAATGAAACTGGTCAAATTCGCCGCCGCCTTCGCTGCGGCGGCTGGGTTGCTCGCCGCCGGCGCGACAGCCGCCTCGGCCGAGAGCACGCTCGAAATCGTCAAGAAGCGCGGCATGCTTCGCTGTCAGGTCGGCCCGCCGTCGCCCGGTTTCTACAATCTAGATGCCAGCGGCAACTGGTATGGCAGCGACGTGGCGGTCTGCAAGGCGATCGCGGCGGCGGTGCTGGGCGATGTCAAGAAGCTCGAAATCCAGTCGGTCAGCACCCAGGCTCGCTTTACCGCCTTGGCCAACGGTGAATCGGACGTACTGTCGCGCACGACGACCTGGACGCTGCTGCGCGACACGCAGCTCGGCCTCGACTTCACGGCGGTCAACTTTTACGACGGCCAGGGCTTCATGGTCTCGAAGGGCAGCGGCATCAAGAGCGCGCTCCAGCTCGAGGGCGCCACGGTCTGCGTGCTGACCGGCACCACGACCGAGCTGAACCTCGCCGACTACAACCGGAACAACAACCTGAAGATACAGCCGGTGACCTTCGAGGATCCCAACGTCCGCAACGACACCTACCTGCAGGGTGGCTGTGACGCGATGACCGGCGACAAGTCCGGCCTGGCATCGGCCAAGTCGAATTTCCCCAACCCGGCCGAGCACGTGATTCTGCCCGAGACGATCTCGAAGGAACCGCTGGGTCCGGTCGTTCGGCAGAACGATTCGCAGTGGATGGACATCGTCAAGTGGACGGTCTTCGCGCTCGTCGCGGCCGAGGAGCTGGGCATCAACTCGAAGAACGTCGACAGGATGCGCACGAACCCGCCGAACCCGGAAGTCGGCCGCATGCTCGGTGTCGAGGGCAATCTGGAGAAGGGCCTCGGCCTCTCGAAGGATTGGGCCTACAACATCATCAAGCAGGTCGGCAACTACGGCGAGGTCTACGAGGCCTACATGGGTGGCGGCAAGCTCGGCATCGGCATCGGCCGGGCCGGTTCGCCGAACGCGCTGTGGACCAAGGGCGGTCTGCAGTATTCCCCGCCGTTCCGTTGAGTTCGCAAATGTGGCGTCCGAGTTCGCTCGGGCGCCACTTTCGCTGCTCTCGCGCGTTTCATCGATGACGTAAACAGCGACGGCGGGCGTCATGGCGACCATGGATAAGGCGCCATCCACTGGGGGCGGCGGATTGGCGTTGCTCTACGACGAACGCGTCCGATCGGTTTTCTATCAGATCTTCACCTTCAGCGTGGTCGCCGCGCTCGCCTGGTATCTCGTCGACAACACGACGCGAAACCTGGCGGCCCGGGGCATGAGCTCCGGGTTCGATTTTATATGGTTGACCGCCGGCTTCGATACCGATTTCTCGCTGATCGATTATGCCGCCGGCGATACCTATGGCCGCGTGCTCCTGGTCGGCATCCTGAACACGCTCTTCGTTTCACTGATCGCCATCGTCGGCACGACGGCCCTCGGCTTCTTCATGGGGATCATGCGGCTGTCGTCCAACTGGCTGATCGCGAAGCTGGCCTCGGCCTATGTCGAGATCGTGCGCAACGTACCGCTCCTGATGCAGATCATCTTCTGGTACCTGGGCGTCTTCTCGCTGTTGCCGAGACCGAAGCAGAGCATCGACATGCTGGGCGGCGGCGTCTCGTTCCTCAACAACCGCGGCCTCTACATGCCGAGCCCGATCGCGGGCGAACTGTTCTGGGCCACGATCGTCGCCGCCGTCGTCGCCCTCGTCGCGGTCGTGGTCGTGAAGCGGTGGTCCAAGCGGCGCCAGGAGACCACGGGCGCGCAATTCCCCATGTTCTCGGCGGGGCTGGGTATCCTCGTGGTGCTGCCGACGCTGACCTTCCTCGTCACCGGTCAGCCCATGGAATGGGACATCCCCGCGCTCGAGGGCTTCAACTTCATCGGCGGCGCCCGGCTGCCGCCGGCGTTCCTGGCCCTGCTGATCGCCCTCATCATCTACCACTCCTCCTTTCTGGCGGAGGCGGTTCGGGCTGGCATTCTCTCGGTCGACAAGGGCCAGACGGAAGCCTCGGCCTCGGTCGGCATGCGGCCGGGCCGCACTCTGCGTTTGGTGATCATTCCGCAGGCGATGCGGGCCATCGTGCCGCCGTTGATCAGCCTCTGGATGAACGTGGTCAAGAATTCCTCGCTGGCCATCGCGATCGGCTATCCCGACATCGTGGCGCTGTTCATGAACACCTCGCTCAACCAGTCGGGCTACGCGATCGAGATCGTGGCCTTGACGATGCTGTTCTACATGACGGTCAGCCTGACCATCTCTGGTCTGCTCAATATTTACAATCGTCGCGTCCAGCTCAGGGAGCGCTGAGAATGGTTGCCGCCGTTGAAGCAGGCGCGGGCGCCGCGCCCAAGGGGAAGCTGGATCCCGTTCGCTGGCTGAAGGAAAACCTCTTCAGCACCTGGTACAACATCGTTCTGACGATCATCGCGCTGCTGATTGTCTACTATGTGGCGGCGGCGCTCTGGCAATGGGGCATCGCCGACGCGGTCTGGGTCGCGGAAGACCGGCGGGAGTGCCTCACCAAGAACCCGAACGGCGCCTGCTGGGCGGGCGTGTTCGTCTGGTTCGAGGCCTTCATCTACGGTCGTTATCCCTTGACCGAGCGGTGGCGGATCAACCTCGGCGCGATCCTGCTCGTGCTCTGGATGGCGCCCTTGTGGCTGCCGCGCGTGCGGGCGAAGATCCTGATCGCCTTCAGCGTCGTCGCCTTCTATCCCTTCTTCGCCGCCTATCTCTTCAATGGTGGGGAAAAGGGCTTCGTCGTCCAGCCCATGATCTCGATCGCGCTGGTCTGCTTCGCGGGCGTCATCATTCATTCAATTATCGGCGTGACGAGCGGGGGCTCGATCGAGGAGACCGCGATCCGGATTCTGGGCCTCGCGGACAAGCCGGAGAAGACCCGGCGCAATATCCTGCTCGGCCTCGTCGTCGCGGCGATCGGGATCGTCTTCGTCGCGCAGATGAGCTGGACGCTCCCGGCCGTGTCCTGGGTCAAATGGGGCGGGCTATTCCTGACCCTGGTGATCGCGGGCGTCGGCATCACCACGGCGTTGCCGGCCGGCATCATCCTGGCGCTCGGCCGGCGTTCGCAACTGCCGGTGATCCGCGCGCTCTGCACCACCTTCATCGAAGTCTTCCGCTCGGTGCCGCTGATTACCGTGCTGTTCATGGCGACGACGATGTTCCCGCTGTTCCTGCCGCCGGGGTTCGAACTCAACAAGCTGGTGCAGGTGATCGTCGCGGTCTGTCTGTTCAGCGCCTGCTACATGGCGGAGATCGTGCGCGGCGGCCTGCAGGCGATTCCCCGCGGGCAGTACGAGGCGGCCCATGCCATGGGTCTCGGCTACTGGCGGATGATGGCTTTCGTCGTCATGCCGCAGGCCTTGAAGTTCATGATCGCGAATATCGTCGGCAACTTCATCGGCCTGTTGAAAGATACGACGCTGGTCGCCATCATCGGCCTGTTCGACATTTTGAGAATGCTCCAGGCGGCGAGCCAGGACGTGCCGTGGCGTGGCCTCCACAAGGAGCCGTTGTTCGTCGGCGCCGTCATCTTCTTCGTCATGTGCTTTTCCATGTCGAAATATAGCCAACATCTCGAACGAAAACTGAGCGCCGGCGACCAACGCTGAAGGCGCCGTAGCGGAGGCAGGGGCAATGTCATCGGTGGAAAACATTCAAGATCAGGAGGCGCTGGCCTCCGCCGCCTCGAGCGAGGTGATCATCCACATCGACGCGATGAACAAGTGGTTCGGACAGTTTCATGTCCTGAAGGACATCAACCTCTCGATCCACAAGGGGGAGCGGATCGTGATCTGCGGACCGTCGGGCTCCGGCAAGTCGACGCTGATCCGTTGCATGAACCGTCTGGAGGAACACCAGAAGGGTGACATCATCATCGACGGCGTGGCCCTCGACAACAACCTCAAGAACATCGACCAGATCCGCAGCGAAGTGGGCATGGTGTTCCAGTCCTTCAACCTCTTCCCTCATCTCTCGGTGCTGCAGAACTGCACGCTCGCGCTGATCTGGGTCCGCAAGATGGCGAAGTCGGAGGCGGAAGAGCTGGCGATGGAGTATCTCACCCGGGTCCGCATCCCCGAGCAGGCGGACAAGTACCCGGGGCAGCTCTCCGGCGGCCAGCAGCAGCGCGTCGCGATCGCCCGCGCGCTGTGCATGCGGCCTCGGATCATGCTGTTCGACGAGCCGACCTCGGCGCTCGATCCCGAGATGATCGCCGAGGTGCTGGAGGTGATGATCGAGCTGGCGGCGACCGGCATGACCATGCTCGTCGTCACCCACGAGATGGGCTTCGCCAACCGGGTCGCCGACCGGGTGATCTTCATGGACGAAGGCGTGATCGTGGAGCAGAACACGCCCCGGGAATTCTTCGAGAATCCCAAGAGCGAACGCACCAAGCTGTTCCTGAGCCAGATCCTGGCCCACTGAGGCCATCTTCGCCGGGAGGATAAAGGGACACGGGAGGATACTTAGGGACTTTTCAAGTTAAGTATTGTGTCCGGGAGGATCCTTGCCTATCCGGGAGGATCACCCAGGGACCGGGACTATAAAGTGGCACCGGGAGGATAAAGGGACCGGGAGGTAAAGGGACTCGGTGAGGATCGAAGGGACCGGGAGGATATCTCCGGGATGCCGAGCAGGGACTCGGGACGGCATTGTAGCGACCTTTTAGGCGAGGACTTTAGGGACCGTGGTGGAAATCCTAATCATTGAGACCGGGATTTGGCATAAAGGGACCGGGAGCATAAAGGGACCGTCACTTCATTGAAATTTATCTGAAATCGGAGGATGAACGGGACCGATGGAATATTCCAGGAAACCGGGAGGCTTCATTGAATTGTAGGATCGAGTGCCGGGATTATTCACAAATAGACTCTGTGAACTGGTTTTCAAGTTCGACTCAATACGTCATATGAAGTAACCGGATTGAGGATAAACGTTCTTGCGTGTCGCTTCGTCTTCGCTGCGACTCAAAACGCGCAGGAGACTAACAGGCGCGGACGGGGACCGCAACGATAAAGGGCCAGCGCGTCGCTTTCTTCGACCGGCTCAGAGGATAAAGGGACAGCAGGAGGATAAAGGGACGTCCCCCGAATAAGTACGTGACTTAAACTCCTTCGGTTTTCAGAACAATCAAGAATTAGCCGGAAGTATTGTGTCCAAGGAGACACACTACATATAGTGGGTGTGGGTTTATCCTTTATCCTCCGGTCCGTCAGACTGCGCGGACCAGCGCGTGGCGCTTGCGTCCGGCGCTGAGCTTGATCACGCCCTCGCCGTCCAGATCCCCGAGCGTGACCTCATGCAATTCGTCCCGCACCACCACGTCGTCGAGGCGGGCGCCACCCCCCTTGATCAGCCGCCGGGCCTCCGCGTTGGAAGCGCAGAGTTTGGCCTCCGCCAACAGGCGGAAGACGGCGATGCCCTCGGCCAGCGCGGCGCGGGGGACCTCGATCGTCGCCAGCTCTTGGCCCCGGCTGCCTTCCTCGAAGGTGCGCCGCGCCGTCTCCTCGGCCGCCGCCGCCGCGTCGGCCCCGTGTGCCAGCCCCGTCGCCGCCGTCGCCAGCAGCTTCTTGGCGTCGTTGATCTCCGCGCCGTCCAGCGCTTCCAGCCGGGCGATCTCGTCCCCCGCCAGCTCGGTGAAGAGGCGGAGGAAGCGGCCGACGTCGCCGTCCTCCGTATTGCGCCAGAATTGCCAGTAGTCGTAGGCCGAGAGCATGGTGTCGTCGAGCCAGACCGCGCCTTCGGCCGTCTTGCCCATCTTCTGGCCGGACGCGGTGGTGATCAGCGCCGTGGTGAGGCCGAAGAGGGCGGTGCCGTCGACCCGGCGGGCGAGATCCACCCCACCCACGATATTTCCCCACTGGTCCGAGCCGCCCATTTGCAGCCGGCAAGCGTGGCGGCGGCTCAGCTCCACGAAGTCGTAGGCCTGCAGGATCATGTAGTTGAACTCGAGAAAGCTCAGCGGCTGCTCGCGCTCGAGGCGCAACTTCACGCTGTCGAAGCCCAGCATCCGGTTGACCGAGAAGTGGCGCCCGTAGTCGCGAAGAAAGGCGATGTATTCGAGGCTGTCGAGCCACACGGCGTTGTCGAGCATGATGGCGTCGCTCGGCCCGTCGCCGAAGTCGAGGAAGCGCTCGAAGACCGCCTTGATGCCGTCCATGTTGCGCGCGATGTCGGCCTCGCTCAGCAGCCGGCGCTGTTCGTCCTTGCCGGAGGGATCGCCCACCTTGGTGGTGCCGCCGCCCATCAGCACGATCGGCTTGTGGCCGCAGCGTTGCAAATGACGCAGCATCATGATCGAGACCAGAGAGCCGACATGCAGGCTCGGCGCCGTCAAGTCGTAGCCGATATAGGCCACGACGCGCTCCTTCGCGGCCAATGCGTCCAGCGCGTCCAGGTCGGTGCATTGGTGCAGGTAGCCGCGTTCGACCATGGTCTGGACGAATTCGGAGGCGTGGGCTCGGCTCATGGCGCTTCTGGCTTTACTGTCGCGTGGTTTCGGGCGCGCCATATGTTGGATTCTATCCACTAGCATGAATGATGGCGATGTCTCAACGCCGACGGATGACAATGGACATGATAACCGCGATCGGATTGATGAGCGGCACCTCGCTCGACGGGGTCGACGTCGCCCTGATCCGCACCGAGGGCGAGCGGGTGGCGGCCGACGGGCCGTGGCGCTCCTACCCTTACGAGGCGGCGACGCGGGAGCTTGTTCGGAGCGTGCTCGGCGGCCGGGGCGACGTCGCCGTCGCGGCGCGGGCGGTGACCGAGGCGCACGAGACGGCGGTCCGGACGTTCCTCGCGGAGACCGGGATCGAGGCCGCGGCAATCGCCGTCGTCGGCTTTCACGGCCAGACGATCCTGCATGAACCGGAGCAAGGCCGGACCTGGCAGATCGGCGACGGCGCGGCGCTGGCCCGGGGAATTGGCATCGACGTCGTATCCGATTTTCGCGCCGCCGACGTGGCGGCGGGCGGGGAGGGGGCGCCGCTGGCGCCGGTCTATCACCGCGCGCTGGCCCGTGATCTCCAACGGCCCCTCGCGGTATTGAACATCGGCGGCGTCGCCAACGTCACCTACATCGGGGAACACGATGAACTGATTGCCTTCGACACCGGCCCCGGTAACGCCTTGATCGACGATTGGGTCCGCCGCCGGCGGGCCGAGGCGATGGACGCCGACGGCCGGCTCGCGGCGCGAGGCACGGTCGAGCGGGCGGCGTTGGCGAGGCTTCTGGCCGATCCCTATTTCGCCAGGCCGGCGCCCAAGTCGCTCGACCGCGACCACTTCGACGCCGGCCCGATCGAGGGGCTCGGAGATGCCGACGGGGCGGCGACGCTGGCCGCCTTCACGATCGCCGCCGCGGCGCGCGCGCGCGGGCACTTGCCCGAGCCGCCCGCGCGCTGGCTCGTCACCGGTGGGGGACGGCACAATGGTTTTCTCATGGCCGGGTTGCGCGCGGCGCTGGGCGTTGAGGTCGTGCCGGTGGAAGCCGTCGGCTGGCGCGGCGATGCGCTTGAAGCGGAGGCCTTCGCCTTCCTCGCCGTCCGTTCTCTGCGTGGTCTGCCGCTGAGCTTTCCCGCCACCACGGGCGTCGAGCGGCCGATGCCCGGCGGGCGGCATCATCCCGCGACGGGTGGATGAGGGATCGTTAGATCGAGAAGGAGGTGCCGCAGCCGCAGGAGGCCGTGGCGTTCGGATTGTTGATGCGGAAGGCGGCGCCGATCAGATCGTCGACGAAATCGATCTCGGCGCCCGCCATGTATTCGAGCGACATCGAATCGACCAATACCGAAACGCCGTCCCGTTCGATCACCAAATCGTCGTCGGCGATCGCGTCGACGAAATCGAAGGCGTATTGAAAGCCGGAACAGCCGCCGCCCGTGACCTGCACGCGCAGCTTCAACTCCGCCCCGCCCTCGGCGGCGATCAGCTCGCCGATCCGCTCAGCCGCGCTGGCGGAGACGGTGATGTCGGGCCCCGGTGTCGACATCGTCGTGCCTCTTTCCTCGGCGCGGTCCCGCGCGCCGTCCCCCACGATATGTGATGGGGGAGGGGGGTTGTCAATTGCCTGCGTTGATCGCGCTCTGGGGAGGGCTTAGCTTCCGGCCATGACCTCCGTCTCCGAACTCGCCCCCTACGCGACCCGCGCCGACGAGAGTCGGGGGCGCCGGGTGGCGGAACCGGAGAGCCCGACCCGAACCGTGTTCCAGCGCGACCGCGACCGTATCATCCATTCCACGGCGTTTCGCAGGCTGCAATACAAGACCCAGGTCTTCGTCTATCACGAGGGCGATCACTACAGGACCCGACTGACCCACAGCCTGGAGGTGGCGCAGATCGCGCGATCGGTCTGTCGCGTGCTGGGGCTCGACAGCGATCTCGCGGAAACCCTGGCGCTCGCCCACGACCTGGGCCACACGCCCTTCGGGCATGCCGGCGAGGAGGTGCTGAACGCACTGATGGCCGGGCACGGCGGCTTCGATCACAACGCCCAGACGCTCAAGATCGTGACCCGACTGGAGCGCCGCTACGCCGAGTTCGACGGCCTGAATCTCACCTGGGAAACGTTGGAAGGCACGGTCAAGCACAACGGTCCCCTCGTCCTCGACGGCGAGTGCGCGGACGTGGCGACGGCGATCCGGGAATACGACGCCGAGCACGACCTGGAGCTCCACACCCATCCCGGACCCGAGGCGCAGGTCGCCTCCCTGGCCGACGATATCGCTTACAACAACCATGACCTGGACGACGGTCTCAGGGCCGGCCTCTTCACCCTGGAGGAGGTGGCGGAACTCGCCCTCGTCCGGCCGGTGTTGGCGGAGGTGCGGGCCCGCCACGGCGACATCGAGGCGCCGCGCATGAACCACGAAGTGATCCGCCGGCTGATCAACACCATGGTCTTGGATCTGCTGGCCGAAAGCCGGGCCCGAATCGCGCGGGCGCGGCCCGGGGCTGTGCGGGAGGTCCGCGAGCTCGGCCGCTTCCTGATCGGCTTCTCGCCCGAGATGGTCGCCGGCGATGCCGAGCTGAAGGGCTTCTTGGGCGAGCGGATGTATCGCCACGCCCGTGTCACGGCCATGACCGACGAGGCACGGCTCGTTGTCAGCGACCTCTTCCGAGGCTATACCGCCGAGCCAAACCGGCTGCCGGCGGAATGGCGCGGGCATGCGGGCGCGACGGACGGTGCGACGGCCCGCGTGGTGGCCGATTTCATCGCCGGGATGACGGATCGTTTCGCCTTCGCCGAGCATCGTCGGCTGAAGGCGCCTGAACGGAACGGATAGATGGACATCTACGCGGAATTTCGCGACCTCCTGAGAGCGGAGATCGCCGGCCTCGCGGAGCGCGGACGGCTTCCCGCCGGTCTCGACCTCGCCGACGTGCAGGTCGAGCCGCCGCGTGATCCGAGCCACGGCGATCTCGCGACCAACGCGGCGTTGGCACTCGCCAAGCAAGCCAAGATGAAGCCGCGTGATCTGGCGGTGCCGATCGCGGAGGCCCTGCGCGCGCGCGATGCCGTCGCCGAGGTGGAGATCGCCGGGCCCGGCTTCATCAATCTCCGCCTGCGCGACGAGGCTTGGCGGGACTGCATTCCCATCGTGCTGCGCGAGGGCATGAGCTTCGGCGACGGCGCGATCGGAAAGGACGAGGCGGTGAACGTCGAATTTGTTTCGGCCAATCCCACCGGACCGCTCCACGTCGGCCACGTGCGGGGCGCGGTGTTCGGCGATGCGCTGGCGGCGCTCCTCGCCAAGGCCGGGTTCGCCGTCACCAAGGAATACGTCATCAACGATTCCGGCGCCCAGATCACGGCGCTCGCCCGCTCGGTCCATCTCCGCTACCGGGAGGCATTGGGCGAGGCCATCGCAGAGATCCCCGAAGGGCTCTATCCCGGCGACTACCTGGTGCCGGTGGGCCGGGCCATCGCCGAGGCGGACGGCGCGGCCTGGCGCGACCTGCCGGAGGCCGAGTGGCTGGAGCCGTTTCGCCGCCGCGCGGTCGAGGCGATGATGGTGCTGATCCGCGAAGATCTAGCGGCGATCGGGATCGAGCAGGACGTCTATTTCTCGGAAAACGAGCTGCATCGAGACGGGCGGATCGAGGCCGCGCTGGCCTGGCTCGAGGAGAGGGGGCTGATCTACGTCGGCGTGCTGGAGCCGCCCAGGGGCAAGACGCCCGAGGATTGGGAGCCCAGGCCGCAGACCCTCTTCAAGGCCTCCGAGTTCGGCGACGACCTCGATCGCCCGCTCCGGAAAGCCGACGGAAGCTGGACCTATTTCGCCGCCGACATCGCTTACCATTTGGACAAATACAAGCGCGGTTTCAACCGCATGATCGACGTCTGGGGCGCCGATCACGGCGGCTATGTGAAGCGCATGCGGGCGGCCGTGCGCGCGGTCTCGGACGGGCAAGCGGATCTCGACGTCCGGATCTGCCAGCTCGTCCGGTTGCTCCGGGACGGCGAGCCCGCCAAAATGTCGAAACGCGCCGGCGATTTCGTCACCCTGCGCGAGCTCGTCGACGAGGTCGGCCGCGATGTCGTCCGTTTCATCATGCTCACCCGGCGGAACGACGCGCCCCTCGACTTCGATCTCGCCAAGGTTCTGGAGCAGTCGAAGGACAATCCGGTCTTCTACGTCCAATACGCGCATGCCCGGATCCGCTCGGTGATGCGCAACGCGCGGCGCGACGTCGAGGGAATCGACGTGGCGCCCGAGGCGCTGGCGACGGCCGACCTCTCGGCTCTGGTCGATTCGGCGGAATTGGATCTGATGAAGCGGATCGCGCGCTGGCCGCGCACCGTCGAGGCCGCCGCGTTGGCCTGCGAGCCGCATCGAATTGCCTTTTATCTCAATGACTTGGCGGCCGAATTTCACGGGCTCTGGAACAAGGGGAACGAAAACCCGGCGCTTCGCTTTATTATCCCATCCGATCCGTCGCGAACGCTGGCGCGCCTCGCGCTGCTGCAGGCGACCGCGACGGTGATCGCCTCCGGCCTCGCCATCCTCGGGGTCGAGCCGGCGGAGGAGATGCGATAGGCCATGAAGCTCGAGCGCGCGCACGATAGGCTCGATGCGCCGTTGGAACGCCCGGCGCCACCGCCGGAGCACGCGCCGCGACACGCGCATGGCCGGCGACTGCCGCTGGTCGTCGCGGGGCTCGCCGTGCTGATCTTCGCCGCCAGCGTCGGCTACGCCTACCGCCAAGGCATGATCGACGCGCGCGGCGGCGGCGAAGTCCCGACGGTCCGCGCCGAGGACGGGCCGACCCGCCTGAAGCCGGAGGAACCGGGCGGTCTCCAGGTGCCGAACCAGGACAAGCTGGTTTACGAACGGATGACCGGCGCGAGGCCCGGCGAGCACGTCGAGCGCCTGCTGCCGCCACCGGAGATGCCGCTGCCCAAGCCGAGCGAGGCGCCGAGCCAGCCCGAGAGCGACATCAAGGTCGGCGTCACCACCGCGGTGGCGCTGAAGTTGCCGAAGGCGAAGCCGGAGGTCCCCGACGCGCCCCTCGCCAAGCCGACACCGGACAAGGCCGACGACGGCCTGCCACCCCTGCCGACGGCGCGCCCCACGGCCTTGCCGAGCGGCTCTTTCGGCCTGCAGCTCGCGGCACTCCGCGATCCGAACGCGATCCCGTCGCTCTGGCGCAAGCTCCAGGCCTCGCACGATGGGATTCTCGGCAAGCTCAGGGTGAAGATCCTACGCATCACCATCGCCGAGAAGGGGGTGTTTCATCGCTTGCTTGCCGGGCCCTATCCGACCGAGGCGACGGCGCATGTCGCCTGCCAGTCGTTGAAATCGCGCAATCAGGATTGCTTCGTTGTCCGCTACTGATCGTGCCGAGGCGTCGCGGGCCGTCGTCCTGGGCTGCGCGGGCCCGAGCCTGACCCGGGACGAACGCGCCTTCTTTTCCGCCGCCCGGCCCTGGGGCTTCATCCTCTTCCAGCGGAACTGCGAGACGCCGGCGCAAGTCCACGCGCTGGTGGGGGAACTTCGCGATTGCCTGGGGCGAGACCGGGTGGCGATCCTGATCGACCAGGAAGGGGGGCGGGTGCGGCGCCTGCGGCCACCGCATTGGCCCGGCTATCCGCCGGCCGCCTGCTTCGGCCGTCTGGCCAAAACCGACATCGACCTCGCCGTTGAGGCGGCGTGGCTCGGCGCCCGGCTGATCGCCGACGATCTCGGCCGTCTCGCCATCACCGTCGATTGCCTGCCTTGTCTCGATGTCGCCGACGACCTGACCCACCAAGTGATCGGTGATCGAGCCTTCTCGAGCGACCCGGCGGTGGTCGCCCGCCTCGGGCGGGCCCAGGCCGAGGGCCTGTTGCAAGGCGGTGTTCTGCCGGTGATCAAGCACGTACCGGGGCATGGCCGCACGCGGGTCGACAGCCACGACACGCTGCCGGTGGTCGAGGCGGACCGCGCGAGTTTGGAGGCCATCGATTTCGCGCCGTTTCGCGCGCTCAGCCACCTGCCTCTCGCCATGACGGCGCATATTCGCTACGACGCCGTCGATGGAAGCGCGCCGGCGACGCTCTCCTCCATACTTGTCGAAACGGTGATCCGCGACCACATCGGCTTCGATGGCTTGTTGTTGTCGGACGATATTTCCATGGGCGCGCTCGGCGGCGACCTCGAGTCGCGCTCTGCGCGTGCCCTGGCCGCCGGCTGCGACGTGGTGCTGCACTGCAATGGCGATTTGGCCGAGATGCGGGCCGTGGTCGGGGCGACGGGGATGATGGAGTCGATTGCCGCGACACGTGCGCGCCGGGCGCTCGATTGCTTGCGCCCGGCGGAACCGTTCGACCGCAAGACGGCGGTGGCGCGGTTCCGGGCGCTGATCGCGGCTGGGGAAGGGGCCTGATCGTGTTCGAGGACACTCTCCAGCTCGTCTCGGTCTGGGTCGTGCCGATCCTGCTCGCGGTCACCCTGCACGAAGCGGCGCACGCCTATGCCGCCCATTGGCGGGGCGACGATACCGCGGCGCGGGCAGGAAGGCTCAGCCTCAACCCGTTTCGCCATGTCGATCCGTTCGGCACCGTGCTTCTGCCGGGGATGCTGTTGCTGTTCAAGGCGCCGGTGCTGTTCGGCTACGCCAAGCCGGTGCCGGTGGCGTTCGCTCGATTGCGCCAGCCGAAGCGCGATATGATTATCGTCGCGGCGGCGGGACCTGCCGCCAATCTGGCCCTGGCGATCGGCGCCGCGGTGGCCATGCATGCCGCGCCACTGTTCTCGGGCGCGGTGGGCGAGTGGGTTTTGATGAATTTGAGCAACATGATCTTGCTCAATCTGTTGCTGGCGGTCTTCAACATGTTGCCCTTGCCGCCGCTCGACGGTGGCCGCGTGCTGATCGGATTGCTACCTCCCCCCCTCGACGCGAAGCTCGCGCGGCTCGAGCGTCACGGCATGATGATTCTACTGGGCCTCCTCTTCATCGTGCCGATCGTCGCCAGCCTATTCGGCAAGAACTGGCACCCGCTGGCCGAGGTCGTTTGGCCGATCACCCGGATGCTCTATAATTTTGTCGCCATGATCACCGGGCTCGCGTGATATATCGAGGCGCCATGACAACGACGTCCCAAATCGACAGCTTCGAGGAAGATCCGCCGGAAGGCCCCGTGGCCGGCGCCTTCGTCGTCGATCTGGAAGGCTTCGAAGGGCCGCTCGACCTTCTGTTGACACTGGCGCGCCAACAGAAGGTCGATCTCACCAACATTTCGATCCTGAAACTGGCGGAACAATATCTCGACTATATTAAAGTGGCGCGCCGATTGCGCCTGGAGGTCGCGGCGGACTATCTGGTGATGGCGGCTTGGCTCGCCTACCTGAAGTCGCGAATGCTGCTGCCCGCGCCGACGGCCGACGAGGAGCCGACGGGCGAGGAGATGGCCCTTCGCCTGCAATTCCAACTCGAGCGACTTCAGGCCATGCGCAAGGTGATGGACGAGCTGTTGGCCCGCGATCGGATGGGGATCGATCTGCACCCCCGGGGCGCGCCCGAGGGTGTGCGCGTGATCCGCCAGACCGATTGGGAATGCTCCCTCTTCGAGTTGATGCAGGCCTATGCCGGCCAGGCCGTGCGCGGCAAGGTGACATCGCTCTACTTGAGCCCGTCCAAGGCCTACTCGATGGAGGAGGCGCTCCGCCGGCTCGAGACCCTGCTCGGGCGAATGCCCGATTGGGCGAGCCTGGAGACCTTTCTGCCGCGCGAGATCGCGCGCGGCTTCGAGCGCCGCAGCGCGCTCGCCTCGACCTTCGCGGCGAGCCTGGAATTGGCTCGCGACGGCCGCGTGACGCTCAGACAGGGGCAGCCCTTCGGGCCGATCTTCGTCAAGGCGAGGGAACGCGAAGCATGAGCGAGATCAGCCCGGCCGAGCTTCGCATGATCGAGGCGTTGCTGTTCGCGGCCGAGGAGCCGCTGGACGAGGCGACGCTGGTCGCCCGCCTGCCGGAGGGGACGGAGGTGCCGGCGCTCCTGGCGCGGCTTCAAGCGGAATACGAGGGCCGGGGCGTCAACCTGGCCCACGTCGCCGGCAAGTGGTGCTTCCGGACCGCCGCCGATCTCCGTTACCTGTTGGAACTACATCGCCGCGAGCCGCGCCGGCTCTCCCGCGCGGCGCTGGAGACCCTGGCGATCATCGCCTATCACCAGCCGATCACGCGCGCGGAGGTCGAGGAAGTGCGGGGCGTCGGGCTGTCGAAGGGCACCCTCGACATCTTGATGGAGATCGGCTGGGTTCGCCCGCGTGGACGCAAGCGGGTGCCCGGGCGACCGATCACTTACGGCACGACGGATAGCTTCCT
This sequence comes from Alphaproteobacteria bacterium, assembly GCA_965225945.1. GTDB lineage: Bacteria > Pseudomonadota > Alphaproteobacteria > JASLMY01. The sequence continues at coordinate 151,534 of CBDDBZ010000036.1, forward strand.
CGGGCATTTCGATCTGGAGGACCTGCAGTCGCTTCCCGGCCTTGCCGAGTTGAAGGCCGCCGGCCTGCTGGACGCGACCCCGCCGCCGTTCCCGATTTCGACCGCCGAAGGGGACGAGGAGCCGCTGGAGGAGACGGACGAGGAGGCGAGCGCCGCCGTGCCGCCGACGCCGGGGGATGAAGGGCGCGCGCCGCACGGCGTCGAGGCGCCATGAGCGGCGTCGGAATCCAACTCGAAGGCGTTTGCCACGTCTATGGGGACAACCAGGTGGTCACCGACCTGACCCTCGCCGTGGCACCGGGTGAACTGGTCTGTCTGCTGGGCCCGACGGGTTGCGGCAAGACGACGACGCTACGCCTCGCCGCGGGGCTGGAGCCGCTGCAAAGCGGCCGGGTGACGGTCGGAGATCGCGAGGTCGCCCGGCCCGGCCACGAGTTGCCGCCCGAGGCGCGTGGCGTCGGCATGGTGTTTCAGGACTTCGCGCTCTTTCCGCATTTGAACGCGCTGGAAAACATTTGCTTTGGGCTCGACCGGATGGGCCGGGCCGAGCGGCGGGGGATCGGCCTGGATCTTCTGCGCCGCCTGCGGCTCGAGGATTTCGCCGACGCCTACCCGCACACGCTCTCCGGTGGGGAGCAGCAGCGCGTGGCGCTCGCCCGCGCGCTGGCGCCTCGGCCCGACGTCATGTTGATGGACGAGCCGTTCTCGGGCCTCGACGTCAGATTGCGCGACGCGGTCCGCGAGGACACGCTGGCGCTCCTGGGGGACGAAGGCACGGCCACTCTGTTGGTGACGCACGATCCCGACGAGGCGATGCGAATGGCCGACCGCATCGCCGTGATGCGGGATGGCCGGATCGTTCAGGAAGGCGCGCCAGACGAGATTTATTGCCGCCCCGCCGATCGCTTCATCGCCGAGTTCTTCGGCGAGCTGAACGTGTTGCATGCGGAGGTCGAGGCCGATGGGCGGATCACCACCCCCGCCGGCTGCTTGGAGGCGCCGGAGATTTGCCGCGGCACGCCGGTCGAGGTGCTGGTGCGGCCGGAGGCCCTGCGCCTCGAGGGTGCGGACAACGGACATTCGGCGCGCGTCGTCCAGACGCGGTCGCTCGGGCCCTTCGCCATCGTCGAGTTGGCGGTGGAGGGTCGGCAATGTCATCTCCGCTGCCGCGTGCCGCGCCGCGACCTGCCGGACGTGGGCGCGGCCGTCGGCATCGCTCTCGATCCGGAGCAGACCTTCGTTTTTCCCAGGTCCGTGGAATAGGTCCATCGAACGGCGGCGCGGACGGGCCGCCGGGCGGTTTCGTTGCACGGGATCGGGCTTTCTGCCATAGTTCGCCGCAAGGAGGCGAAAACCTTAGGAAATCAGGAGTTTCGCGCATGACACCGAGTTTTTGGCAGATTGGCATTGTGCTTGTTCTGTTGGTTCTTCTGTTCGGCCGGGGCAAGATCTCCGAGCTGATGGGCGATGTCGCCCGCGGTATCAAGAGCTTCAAGAAGGGCATGCGAGACGACGAGACGGTCGCCCAGACCGAGCAAGAATCCATCGATGCCGCCTCGGCCGCGAAGGACGAAACGGCCAAGGGATAAGGGCGCCTTCGGGCCACCCGCGAGGGACGGGATGCGCCGGAGTGGACCACGATGATCGATATCGGCTGGATGGAATTGCTGGTGGTCGCGATGGTGGCGCTCGTGGTCATCGGGCCCAAGGATTTGCCGCGCGCGTTGCGCACGGCCGGCAAATGGGTCGGAAAGGTCCGCGGAGTCGCCCGGGAGTTTCAGAACAGCGTCGACGACATGATCCAGGAATCCGAGCTGGAGGAATACCAGAAGGAGTTCAAGGATCTCGTCAAGACCAGTGGGTCCGACGACTGGGAAAATGGGATCGATCCGACCGGCCGCCCTGCCTTCCCGGCCGGCGCCGCCGCGATCGACGATGGGTCCCGGTCCGAGCCGACCGTGGCGCCCACCGCGCCACCGCCGGAAGAGGAGGAGATCGAGGTCGCCGGCGAGCGGCCCGCCTCGATCGCCCCCGCCTCGATCGCCCCCGCCTCGATCGCCCCCGCCTCGATCGCCCCCGCCTCGATCGCCGAGGATGTTCCCGGGGGGGTGCGGACCGGGACGTGAGCGGCCGCCGTGACTGACGAGCCGGATCGCCTCGAGGATGGTTCCGAGGGAGACGCTTCACCCGACGAGGTCGAGCGCAGCCGCATGCCCTTGCTGGATCATCTGATCGAGCTGCGCCAACGTCTCCTCTATTCCCTCGTCGCGCTCTCCATCGCTTTCGTCGCCTGCTATTTCGTCGCCGAGGAGATCTACGCATTTCTGGTGCAGCCCCTCGCGGACCTGATGGAAGGTCAGGAGGGGCGGCGGCTGATCTACACCGGCCTGCACGAGGCCTTCTTCACCTACCTCAAGGTGGCTTTCTTCGCGGCGGTCTGCCTCGCTTTTCCGCTGATCGTCGGGCAGCTCTGGGTCTTCGTCGCGCCGGGTCTCTACCGCAACGAAAAGCGCGCGTTTTTGCCCTTCCTGCTGGCGACGCCGGTGCTGTTCATACTCGGCGCGTCGCTGGTCTACTACCTGATCTTTCCGCTGGCCTGGCGGTTCTTCCTCGGCTTCGAGTCGGAAGGTGGTGACGGTACGCTGCCGATCCAGCTCGAAGCCCGGGTCGGCGAGTATCTCTCCCTGGTGATGAAGCTGATTCTGGCCTTCGGCATCTCCTTCCAATTGCCGGTGCTGCTGATGTTGATGGCGCGCGTCGGCCTGGTGACTTCGGCCGGACTCGCGAAGAAACGGAAATACGCCATCGTCATCGTCTTTCTGGTTGCCGCCTTCTTGACGCCGCCCGATATCATCAGCCAGATCGGCCTTGGACTGCCGATCCTGCTGCTCTACGAAGTCTCGATCATCGGCATCAGGCTCGTCGAGCGGAAGCGGGACGCGGAGCGCGCCCGGGCCGACAACGCCACGTGAGCACAGCCCCGGCGCTTGCGAACGGCGCCGTATGGGTCTATATGGCGGCGATCTGAAACCTCACACGGGGTATGCGCGCGCGGGAGAGACAGCCCCCGCCGCCTTCCGGTGTTCGCCCGCCGGCGGTCCGATTGGGCTCGGACGGTCGGCGGCGTGAATTGACACCCCCGTGGCGGAGAGAACCGGAGAACGAAGCATGAGCGTAGCCCAACTGCCCGACTTCACGATGCGCCAGCTCCTGGAGGCCGGCGTGCACTTCGGCCATCAGACGCATCGCTGGAATCCGAAGATGGCGCCCTACATTTATGGCGCCCGCAACAACATCCATATCATCGATCTGCGCGAGACGGTGCCGCTGCTGCATCAGGCCTTGGTGACCGTGCGCGACGTGATCGGCGGTGGCGGACGCTTGCTCTTCGTCGGTACCAAGCGGCAGGCCTCGGCGATGGTCGCCGACGCGGCCGGGCGTTGTGGTCAGTACTACGTCAACCACCGTTGGCTCGGTGGCATGCTGACCAATTGGAAGACCATCTCCAACTCGATCCGACGCCTGCGCGAGCTGGACGAGCAGATGGACGGCGACAACGTCGGCTTCACCAAGAAGGAGCTGCTGCGGTTGACGCGCGAGCGGGAGAAGCTGCACCGCGCGTTGGGCGGGATCAAGGACATGGGCGGGCTGCCCGACATGCTCTTCGTGATCGACATCATCAAAGAGGAGATCGCGGTCAAGGAGGCGATCAAGCTCTCCATTCCGATCATCGGCGTGGTCGACACCAACGTCGACCCGGACCTGATCACCTATCCGGTGCCCGGTAACGACGATGCGGCGCGCGCGATCGAGCTCTATCTCGATCTGGTCTCGCGCTCGGTCCTCTCCGGCCTGCAGCACGAGCTGCAGTCGGCGGGTGTCGACATCGGAGCGGCCGAGGAGTTGCCGGAGCAGGTGATCCTCGCGGACGCGCCGGCCGAGGTTCAGGTGCCCGAGTCTCCGGCGGCCGAGGCCGAGGTGCCCGAGCCTCCGGCGGCCGAGGCCCAGGTGTCCGAGGAGCCTCCGGCGGCCGAGGCCGCGGCGGAACCACCTGCCGAGGAAGCCGCCACCGAGGACGCCGCCACCGAGGACGCCGCCACCGAGGAGCCGCCACCGAGGACGCCGCCACCGAGGACGCCGCCACCGAGGAACGCCGCCACCGAGGAAGCCACCACCGAGGAAGCCACCACCGAGGAAGCCACCACCAAGGCGACTCCCGCGTCCTAGTGTACCGACTCTAACGCCTGTCGCCCACGAGCGACTTTTTCGAGTATGGCGGTGGCGGAAGCGGTCCATACGAAGGGTTTTGGATCGGCATTGTGGTGCTCGAGGTATTCCTGAATGGCTGTTTCGAGTTCGGCGACGCTCTTGAACACGCCGCAACGGATTTGATCGCTGGTGATCAGGCCGAAGAAGCGTTCGACCTGGCTGAGCCAGGAGGCGGATGTCGGAGTGAAGTGCATATGGAAGCGAGGATGTTTTGCCAACCACGCCTTGACCTTGGGATGCTTGTGGGTGGCGTAGTTGTCGGCGATCAGATGCAGGTCGAGCTTCTTGGGCGTCTCGGCGTCGATACGGCGCAGGAATTTCAGCCATTCCTGATGGCGGTGCCGCTTCATGCAGTGGCCGATGACCTTGCCGGTGGCGACGTCGAGCGCGGCGAACAATGTCGTCGTGCCGTGGCGCTTGTAGTCATGCGTCATGGTGCCGGCTCGGCCCTTCTTGATCGGCAAGCCGGGCTGTGTGCGGTCGAGCGCCTGGATCTGGCTCTTCTCGTCGACCGAGAGAACCAGCGCCTTGTCCGGCGGATCGAGATAGAGACCGACGATATCGCGCACCTTCTCGACGAAGTGCTCGTCATTCGACAGCTTGAAGGTCTTCACCAGGTGCGGCTTGAGGCCGTGCGCCTTCCAGATCCGCTGCACGCTGGTGTAGCTGAGGCCGACGGCACGGGCCATCTTGCGGATGCTCCAATGCGTCGCCGCCTCCGGCGTCTCGTGCAAGGTCTTATGCACAACCCGCTCGATCACCTCGGCGCTCAGCGGCGGCTTGCGTCCCGGTCGCGTCGCATCGCGGCGCAGTCCGGCGATGCCTTTGGCAAGGTAGCGCTCCTGCCAGCGCCACACCGTCACCTTACTTTTGCCGACCAACCGGACGATCGTCATCGTGCCGATCCCGTCAGCCGACAGCAACACGATCCGTGCCCGCCAAACCAGCTTCTGCGGCGTGTTCCGCCCAGAAACCAACCCTTCCAGCGTCGCCCGCTCCGCGGGAGACAGCCAGATGCATGCCAATGTCTTCGTCATTCCCCCAGAATCGCAGAACGCAAGCCCTTTGGGAAACTTTTGTTAGGATCGGAACACTAGATGGCGTGGACGATCGCTTGAAAACAAACCGTGAAAGAAAATTTTCGCAAAGAGGTCGAAACATGACGCAGATCACGGCGGCGCAGGTGAAGGCGCTTCGCGATCAGACCGGGGCCGGCATGATGGACTGCAAGAAGGCCCTGACGGTAACCGCGGGCGATATCGAGGCCGCCACCGACTGGCTGCGCGCCAAGGGCTTGGCGGCGGCGCAGAAAAAGGCGGCTCGGGTCGCCGCCGAGGGCCTGATCGCGGTCCGGGTCGATGCCGGTCGGGGTGGCATGGTCGAGATCAACTCGGAGACCGATTTCGTCGCCCGCAACGAGGACTTCCAGTCCTTCGTCGAGCATGTCGCGGACATGGTCAACGCCTGCGAGGGCGACACCGAGGCCCTCAAGAAGCTCGGCTATCCGGACGCCGGCCACAGCGTCGAGGAGGAGTTGACCCGCCTCGTCGGCACCATCGGCGAGAACTTGCGAATTCGCCGCGCGACCAGCATCGCCGTCGGCGCGGGCGTCGTCGGCAGCTATGTGCATTCGGCGGTCAAGCCGGGCCTCGGGCGGATCGGCGTCTTGGTCGGGCTCGAGTCCGAGGGCGAGGCGGCGCCGTTGGAGGCGCTCGCCAAGCAGGTGGCGATGCACGTCGCGGCCACGGCGCCACAATCGGTGGACGTCGATTCGCTGGCGCCGGAGGTGGTCGAGCGCGAACGCGCGGTGCTGACCGAGCAGGCCCGCGACAGCGGCCGGCCCGACGATATCATCCAGAAGATGGTCGACGGCCGGATGCGCAAGTTTTATCAGGAATCGGTACTGCTGGAGCAGACCTGGGTGCATGACTCGGATCTCACGGTGGCCAAGGCGATCGCGAGAGCGGAGACGGAAGTCGGCGCCGAGATCAGCGTCGCCATGTTCCAGCGCTTCGTCCTCGGCGAGGGCATCGAGGCCGCCGCCGAGGGGTAACTCGGCGCGGCCACCTCCGACGCCTTCGCTGGCTCTTGAATTTCGTGTAAGGTGACCCGATAAACACGTGATTCCCGTAGTCGCGACGACTAGGCGAATAGCCGCTCGGGGCGACGGGGAGGGCGGGGCATCGATGACGTCACCGGCCCGAAGGGGAGGCCCCATGTCACGTAGCGAGCCGAAACTAGCCGAGGCGGCGGCCGACGTCCCGCGATACCGCCGCGTCCTGTTGAAGGTTTCGGGCGAGGCGCTCATGGGCGAGGCGAATTACGGCATCGATTACGCCGTGGCGCGCCGGATCGCCGAGGACATTCGCGACGTGCGCGATCAGGGCGTGGAGGTATGCCTGGTCATCGGTGGCGGCAACATCTTTCGCGGCGTCTCGGGCGCGACGCTCGGCATGTCGCGCGCGAACGCCGACTACATGGGCATGATGGCGACGGTCATCAACGCGCTGGCGCTCCAGAATGCGTTGGAACAGGCCGGTCTGGACACTCGGGTGCAGTCGGCGATCCCGATGGACACCGTGTGCGAGCCCTACATCCGCCGTCGCGCCATGCGCCATATGGAGCGGGGCCGCATCGTGATCTTCGCCGCCGGCACCGGCAATCCCTTCTTCACCACGGATACCACGGCGGCGTTGCGCGCGGCGGAAATGGAGTGCGACGCGTTGTTGAAAGGCACCCAGGTAGACGGTGTCTACAGCGCCGACCCACAAGTCGATCCCGACGCGAAGCGTTACGAACGCCTGACATATCATGAGGTGCTGGCGCTCGACCTCAAGGTCATGGACGCCTCGGCGATCTCGCTCGCGCGGGAGAACGAGATCCCCATTTTGGTCTTTTCGGTGCGTCAGGAGGGCGCCTTCAAGGCGGTGTTGAGCGGTCGCGGGCGCTTCACCATCGTCGGAGGAGGGGATTAGCGCATGGCGGATCCGGATCTCGATGATATCGAACGGCGGATGAACGGCGCGCGTGAGGTCCTGCGCTCGGAGTTCGGCGGCCTGAGGACCGGCCGGGCCTCGGCGAGCCTGTTGGACCCGATCATGGTGGATGCTTATGGCGCGCAAATGCCGCTCAACCAGGTCGGCACGGTGAGCGTGCCCGAGCCGCGCATGATCTCGGTCCAGGTCTGGGACGGGAGCTTGGTGCGCGCCGTCGAGAAGGCGATCCGCAACTCCGGGCTCGGCCTCAACCCGATCGTCGACGGCCAGATGCTCCGCCTGCCGATCCCGGAACTCACCGAGGAGCGGCGGCAGGAGATCAGCAAGATCGCCGCGCGCTATACCGAGCAGGCACGGATCGCGGTCCGCAACGTGCGCCGCGACGGCATGGACAAACTGAAGCGCCTGGAGCGGGAGGGCGAGATCAGCCAGGATGAACAGCACGCGTACGGTGATGATATCCAGACGCTTACCGATGACATCATCGCCAACATCGATCTCCTTCTCGAGGAGAAGGAAAAGGAGATCATGCAGGTCTGAGCCATGGCCAAACCCTCTCCCAGAACCGCCGCCCCGACGGCGCCCCGCCACGTCGCCATTATCATGGACGGCAACGGGCGTTGGGCGAAGGCCAGGGGGCTGCCCAGAATCGCCGGGCACCAGAGGGGTGCCGAGTCGGTGCGCCGGACGGTCGAGGCGGCGCGGGAGCTCGGCATCGGCTATCTGACGCTTTACGCCTTCTCCTCGGAGAACTGGAAACGCCCGCCGGCCGAGGTGGACGATCTCATGGGACTCTTGCGGCTCTACTTGAGGCGGGAACTGGCGGAGCTCGACAGGAATGACGTGCGGATACGTTTCATTGGCGATCGCGATCGCCTGGCCGGAGACATCGTCGAGCTGATCATCGAGGCCGAGGAGAGGACCGGGGGCAATCAGTCGTTGACCCTGATGATCGCGCTCAATTACGGCAGCCACGCCGAGATCGCGCGTGCCGCGCGGGCGCTCGCCAGCGAGGCGTGTCGGGGCCTGATCGACCCCGAGACGATCGACGAGGAGACCTTCGCGCGCAAGCTCCACACGACCGGCATTCCCGATCCCGATCTCGTGATCCGCACGAGCGGCGAGCAACGTTTGAGCAACTTCCTACTGTGGCAGGCCGCCTATGCCGAGCTCGTCTTCATGGACACGCTCTGGCCGGATTTTACCAAGGACAGCCTACGTGAGGCGATCGATGAGTTTCATCGCCGCGAGCGGCGATATGGCGCTACCAACGGCTGAGCCCGCGGGCTCGTCGTTGCGAACGCGGCTCTTGGCCGCGCTCGTCCTCGCGCCCGTGGCGCTCGCCCTGGTGGTGGCTGGCGGCTGGGCTTTCGCCGCCTTCGTCGCGCTCGGCGCGGCGCTGATGGCGCGAGAATGGAGCGAGCTGACCGGCGATGGGGGGTCCTGGACGAGCGTTATTTCGTTGGCGGCCGCTCCGGTGCTCGCCTGTTTTCTCGCCGTCGGAGGGTGGATCGACATCGCCTTGGGGCTCGTCCTGCTGGCCGTGCCGATGGTTGCGCTCGGCGCGCGGCTCCTGGGGGCGGCGCCGACCTGGTCGGCGGCGGGTGCTGCGTGGATCGGCCTGCCCTGTCTCGCCCTCGTCTGGCTGCGCGAGGTGCCGGACCAGGGCCTCGTTCTCGTGCTTTGGGTCATGCTGGTGGTCTGGGCCTGCGATTCGCTCGCATATTTCGCCGGCCGGGCCATCGGTGGCCCGAAATTGGCGCCCCGAATTAGCCCGAAGAAGACCTGGGCGGGTCTCGGCGGAGGCTGTCTCGGCGCGGCGCTGGTCGGCGCCGCCATGTCGCCCTGGCTCGGCTTCGGCTCGGCCGTCGTGGCGCCGGCGATCGCCATCTTGTTGGCGGTGGTGGCGCAGACCGGCGACCTCGCGGAAAGTTGGGTGAAGCGACGATTCGACGTCAAGGACAGCGGCCGGTTGATTCCGGGGCACGGCGGCATCTGGGATCGGGTCGACGGTCTGTTGTTCGCGGCCCCGGCGGTGGCGGCGTTCGTGTTTCTTGGAGAAGGGGGCTGACATGAGCGCTTCGCTTGCTCGCGCGGATGGGGAGCCGCGCCGCTTGTCCATTCTCGGCGCCACGGGGTCGATCGGTTGCAGCACTCTCGATCTGGTGACGCGCAATCCCGCGGCCTACGAGGTCGAGGTGTTGACGGCCTATCGCAACGTCGATGCGCTCGCCCGGCAGGCCCGCACGGTCGATGCCACGCTCGCCGTCGTCGGCGACGCGAACCTTTACAAGGAACTCCGTGACAGCCTGTCCGGCACCAAAACGGAGGTCGCGGCCGATCCGATGCCCTGGTGGAGGCGGCGACCCGACCCTCGGAATGGGTGATGGCCGGCATCGTCGGCGCGGCGGGTCTGGCCCCGACGCTGGCGGCGGTGCGCCGAGGCGCGGTGGTGGCGCTTGCCAACAAGGAATGTCTCGTCTGCGCCGGCGAGTTGATGCTGGCCGAGGTGAAGGCGAACGCGGCGACGCTGCTGCCGGTCGACTCCGAGCATAACGCGATTTTCCAGGTCTTCGACTTCGAGCGTCCGGAACGGGTCGAGCGGATCATCCTCACCGCCTCCGGCGGTCCGTTCCTGGAGATGGAAGTGGCGGACCTCGCCAACGTCACGCCCGAGCAAGCGGTGGCGCATCCCATCTGGGACATGGGCGCCAAGATCTCGGTCGATTCCGCGACGATGATGAACAAGGGCCTGGAGATGATCGAGGCCAATCATCTCTTCCCCGTGGCGCCGGGCCAGATCGAGGTGTTGATGCATCCCCAGTCGGTGGTTCACAGCCTGGTCGGCTATGTCGACGGCTCGGTGTTGGCGCAACTGGGCCAGCCGGACATGCGGACGCCGATCGCCTACACGCTCGCCTGGCCGGATCGCATCGACACGCCGGCGGCGCGGTTGGATTTGGCCCGGATCGGCGCGCTCACCTTTCAGGCCCCCGACGAGGTCCGCTTTCCGGCGTTGCGTCTCGCGCGCGCGGCGATGGAGGCCGGGGGGGCCGCGCCGATCATTCTCAACGGCGCCAACGAGATCGCGGTCGAGGCCTTCCTGGCGCGCCGGATCGGCTTTCTCGACATCGTCGAAACCGTGGAGCGGACCCTGGCGACGATCCCGCATACGGACGTCACCAGTCTCGACGAGGTCCTGTTGGTGGACGGCGAGGCGCGACGGTTCGCGGGCGAAATCGTGACCACCCGGGCCGGAGCGGCCTAGTGCGGCGTCCGGCGACAGCAAACCACCCGATAGCCATCCATGGCGCGGTAGCCTCGGCGTGGTCGGGGGCGGGTGGCCGGGCTGGACCCGGGATGCGGATCGTGCTGTAGGCGGAGCCGACCATGGAGTACGTCCTCGACGTTGCGATCTACGTCGTCCCGTTTCTCGTGTTGATAACGGTGCTCGTCTACATCCACGAAATGGGCCACTACCTCGTCGCGCGCTGGTGCGACGTCCGGGTCGATACCTTTTCCATCGGCTTCGGGCGGGAGATCTATGGTTGGACCAACAGGCACGGCACGCGTTGGAAGATCTCCTGGCTTCCGCTCGGCGGTTACGTCAAGTTCTTCGGCGACATGAACGCCACCAGCGCGCCGAACGGAGAGATCCTCGATGCCCTGACGCCCGAGGAGCGCGAGGTGGCGTTCCATCACAAGCGGCTCTGGCAGCGGACGGCGATCGTGATGGGCGGACCGGCCGCCAACCTGATTTACGCCGTGCTGGTGTTGGCGGTGGTGTTCATGACTTTCGGCGACCGGCTCACGCGGCCCGAGGTGGGCTATGTCGTGCCCGACGGCGCCGCCGCCACCGCCGGCCTCGAGCGGGGCGATGTCATCCTGGCGGTCGACGGACGCGGGGTCGATCGCTTCGAGGCTGTGGCGCAGGTCGCCTTTCTCAATCCTGGCAAGCCCATGGAGCTCGACATTCGCCGGGGCGATTCTGAGTTGCGACTGCGCCTCGTGCCGACGCCGGTGACCACGGACCGTCTGGATGGCGTGGAGCGGACGATTGGCGATATCGGCTTTATCGCGGCGAGCCCCCCGCTGGTGGGCGGCGTGCGGGTCGGCAGCCCGGCGGAAGCGGCGGGTTTCCAACCGGGCGATCGAATCGTCGCGGTCGACGGCGTGGCGGTGGACGTGTTCTGGCAGCTCCAGGACATCGTCCGCGCGAGCGCCGGGCGCTCGCTGGATGTCGAGGTTCGTCGTGGCGAGGAGATGGTGAGGCTCGGCGTCGCGGCGGAAAAGACGGCGCTGCCGGACGGCTCGGGCGGGACCGTGGAGCGCTATCTGATCGGCATTCACGGCGCCCCGCCACCGCCGGTCCGCCTCGGCGTGTCGAAGGCTTTGTCGAGGGCGCTGACGTATTCCGTCGATCTGGTCGATCAGACGGTCGAATACCTGGGCCAGGTCGTGGCCGGCGATCGCGGCACCGAGGATCTGGGCGGGCCGATCCGAATCGCCCATGTTTCCGGTTTAGCGGCGAAACACGGTTTGGAGTCGTTCATAATGCTCTCGGTCCTCCTTTCGCTGAATCTCGGCCTGATCAACTTGCTGCCCGTGCCGGTGCTCGACGGCGGGCATTTGCTGTTGTACGGCCTCGAGGCGTTGCGTGGGCGTCCGCTGACGGAGCGCATGCAGGAGTACGCTTTTCGATTTGGGCTCGTGGTGATATTGAGCTTGGCCATATTCGTGACCTGGAACGACCTGGTGCAGCTCCGCATCGTCGACGTCGTCGCCGGCTTGTTCTCGTAGAACACCGGTCTCGGGAGGGGGAATGAAGCTACGCGCCGCGTTCGTCGCGACCTTGGCCGCGATCGTGCTTCTGTTCGTCCTGCTCCAGGCGGCATGGGCACAGGGCGGCGTCATTCGTGAAATCCGCGTCGTCGGCAACAACCGCATCGAGGCGGACACCGTACTCTCTCGCATGCTGCTGGCGCCGGGCGACGCATACGATGCGGCGCGCGCCGACCGCTCGCTCAAGGCGCTGTTTGATTCGGGTCTCTTCGCCGACGTCGTCTTCCACCTTCAGGGCGAGGTGTTGGTAGTGACAGTGCTGGAGAACCCGGTGATCAACCGGATTGCCTTCGAGGGCAACAAGCGCATACCCGACGAGAGCATGGAGCAGGAGGTGGCCCTCAGGCCGCGCGAGGTCTACACGCGCAGCAAGATCCAGTCCGCCTCGAACCGCATTATCCAGCTCTATCGCCGCTCGGGTCGCTTCGCCGCCACCGTCGAGCCGAAGATCATCAACCTCGAGCAGAATCGCGTCGACGTCGCCTTCGAGATCAACGAGGGGCCGCTGACCGGTGTCGGCAAGATCGACTTCATCGGCAATCGCGCCTTCGACGACGGCGATCTGCGCGATGTGATCGTGACCAAGGAGACAGCATGGTATCGCTTTCTGACCTCCGCCGATTCCTACGATCCCGATCGCCTGACGCTCGATCGCGACCAGCTTCGCCGGCACTACCGCGACGAAGGCTACGCCGATTTCCGCGTGCTCTCCTCGGTGGCCGAGCTCACCGCCGATCGCAGGTCCTTCTTCATCACCTTCAGCGTGGACGAGGGCGAGCCGTATGATTTCGGCGAGATCGACTTGACGACGACGCTCAAGAACTTGGATGTGGAGCAGCTGCGCGGTGAATTGACGACGATCCAGGGCGAACGCTTCGACGCCTCCACGATCGAGGACTCGCGGGTCAATCTGGCCGACGCGCTCGGCCAGCTCGGCTATGCCTTCGTCGAGATCCGCCCCCGGATCAGCCGCGATCGGGAGGCGTTGACCATAGCGATTGCTTACGAGGTCAACGAGGGGCCGAGGGTCTATGTCGAGCGAATCAACATCACCGGCAACGTGCGCACGCTCGACAAGGTGATCCGCCGCGAGTTCCGTTTCGCCGAGGGGGATGCCTTCAATACCTCGAAGTACCGCCGATCGCGTCAACGCGTACGCAAACTGGGCTTCTTCGACCGGGTCGAGTTGACTCGCCAGCCCGGCAGCCAGCCGGACCGCGTGATCGTCAACTTGGACGTGCAGGAGCGCTCGACCGGCGAGCTGATCTTCGGCGCCGGCTTCTCGAGCTCGGAGGCGCTGATCGGCGACATCTCGATCCGCGAGCGCAACCTGTTGGGCCGCGGCCAAGATCTCAGGATTTCCGTCGCTGCGTCTTTCGTTCGTCAGCAGATCGACATCTCCTTCACCGAGCCCTACTTTCTGGATCGCGAGTTGGCCTTCGGCGTCGACGCCTTTCACACCCGCCGCGATCTCCAAGCGCGGAGCTCGTTCGATCAGAGGTTGACCGGGGGCCGCCTTCGCACCGCGTTCGACATTAACGAACGGCTGCGCGCCTCGCTCAACTACGGGTTACGGATCGACGTGATCAACGACGTCGATGCCTCCGCCTCGGAGTTCATTAAAGCCGAGGAGGGCGAGGAAGTGACCTCGTCCATCGGCTATCGGTTGGCTTACGATACCTTGGACGATCGGTTCCTGCCGACCACCGGCTACCGCGTGTCGGTGGTCCAGGAGTTCGCCGGTCTCGGTGGCAGCTCCCGCTATGTCCAGACCACCGCCAAGTTCGTCTACTACTACCCCTTCACCGACGACTGGGTCGGCAGCATTTTGTTGAATGGCGGTCAGATCATCGGGATCGACGACGACATCGGCATCATCAATAGATTCTTCCTCGGCGGCGATAACCTACAGGGCTTTGAGTCCGGCGGCGTCGGTCCGAGGGACGCGGTGACCGACGACTCTCTCGGCGGCAACATCTTCGCCGCGGCGACGGCGGAACTCCGCGTGCCGCTCGAATTTTTCAGTGACCTCGGCGTGAGCGGCCGCCTCTTTACCGACATCGGTACCCTCTACGACATCGACGTCAACGGCGGCGGTACCTTGCTCGATTCGACCGCGCCCCGCATGTCGGTCGGTGCCGGGATTTCCTGGCGCTCGCCGTTCGGACCGATCCGGATGGACTTCGCACAGGCGATCGTCAAGGAGAATTTCGACAAGGAGGAGTTCTTCCGTTTCAGCTTTGGCACGAGGTTCTGAGCCGTGTTGGGGACTGTCCCGCGCGCGGCGTTGCTCGCCCTGGCGATTCATATGTGCTTGCCGCTGATCTGGGATAGCGGAGCGCGCGCCGCCGAGGCGATGCCTCCCGCCTTGATCGCAATTCTCGACTTCAAGCGGGTGATGCGGGACAGCGCGGCGTCCAAGGACATCCGGCGCCAGATCGAAGCCCACCGAAAGTCGTTTCAAGCGGAAATCAAGCGGGCCGAGGGTAAGTTGCGCGAGGAGGAGGAGAGCCTCAAACGGCAGCGCGCAACCATGGCACCCGATGTCTTCGCCAAGCGGCGGCGCGCATTCGAAAAAAAAGTGATCGCGCTGCAACGCAAGGTCCAGAATCGCACCCGCGCCCTCGACAATGCTCATAGCCGAGCCATGGCGGAACTCAGGAAGCCTTTCAGAAAGTTGATCTCCGACTTGGCCAAGGAACGCGGTTACAACTTCATCATCGACAACCGGCACATCTACATCAAAATCGACGGTTACGACATCACTCCAGAGGTGATGCGACGTCTCGACGAGAAGGTGCCGAAGATCATGGTGCCCAGGCCGGAAAAATGAACGAGGGCGAGGGCGAGGTCGTCGACATCTCGCGGATCATGGCGATGATTCCCCATCGCTACCCGATGCTGTTGATCGATCGGGTGGTCGATGTGGTGGCGGGCAGCTCGGCCCGAGGGATCAAGAACGTCACGATCAACGAGCCGTATTTTCAGGGCCACTTTCCGAACTTGCCCGTGATGCCGGGTGTGCTGATCGTCGAGGCCATGGCGCAGACGGCGGCGATCTTGGTGGTACATAGCCTCGGCGCGGAGGCGGAGGGGCGCCACGTCTACTTCGTGTCCATCGACGATTGTCGCTTTCGCCGCCCCGTCAGACCGGGGGACGTGATGTATATCGACGTCGAGAAGCTTCAGGCTCGGCGCAACGTCTGGCGCTTCAGCGGTACCGTCTTGGTCGGCGGACAACGCGCGGCCGAGGCGAAGTTCGCCGCGATGATCCTCGACGATTAGAGCCATTCAAGATTGCTAGAACCCACTCGTTCCCCCGGCCCGGCGCTTCGGCGGATGCCCATGCTATAGCAGGTAGAGGAGGGTGGCCGACGCGACCGCCACGAGCGCCAGCCAAGCGCTCGCGCGGCGAAACATTGGGCGCGGCGGCTTCGAATTGTCGTTCGCGCCCTGGAGTCGCGCGCGCCGGGCGAGGCCGAGGTAGCTGGCCGCCGTCCGCGTCGGTGGCGCCAGTGCCCGGGGCCGATGGTCCGCGCTCCGCTTCATCCTCGCCCCTCGCCCCGGTCCGCGCTCGAGTCTTCAGCCCCGCCGGTGAAGTGGCACGTACTTGCGCGGCTTCTCGCCGGTGTAGATCTGCCTCGGTCGGCCGATCTTCTGCATTGGATCCTCGATCATCTCGTTCCATTGCGCGATCCAGCCGACGGTGCGGGCGAGCGCGAAGATCGCCGTGAACATGCTGGTCGGGAAGCCCATGGCCCGGAGAATGATGCCGGAATAGAAGTCGACGTTGGGATAGAGCTTGCGCTCGACGAAATAAGCATCCTCCAGCGCGATTTTCTCCAGCTCCATCGCCAGTTTCAGCGTCGGCTCGCTCTTGACCCCCAGCTCGTCAAGCACCTCATGGCAGGTCTGCTGCATCACCTTGGCGCGCGGATCGTAGTTCTTGTAAACCCGATGGCCGAAGCCCATGAGCCGGAAGGGGTCATCCTTATCCTTCGCCTTGGCGATGAATTGGTTGATTTTCGAGACATCACCGATCTCGCCCAGCATGGCGAGCACGGCCTCGTTGGCGCCGCCGTGCGCCGGGCCCCACAGACAGGCGATGCCGGCCGCGATACAGGCGAAGGGATTGGCCCCGGAGGAGCCGGCGAGCCGCACCGTCGAGGTCGAGGCGTTCTGTTCATGGTCGGCGTGGAGGATGAAGATGCGGTCCATCGCCCGGATCAACACGGGGTTGGGCTCGTAGTCCTCCGCCGGCACGCCGAAGGTCATGCGCAGGAAGTTCTCCGTGTAGCTCTGATCGTTCCTGGGATAGAGGAAGGGTTGGCCGATGGAATATTTGTACGCCATCGCCGCGATCGTCGGCATCTTGGCGATCAGCCGGTAACTCGCCACCATTCGGTGATGGGGATCGTCGATATCCAGGCTGTCGTGATAGAAGGCGGAGAGGGCACCGACCACGCCGACCATGATCGCCATCGGGTGCGCATCGCGGCGGAAGCCGCGGAAGAACTGCACCAACTGCTCGTGGATCATCGTGTGGTAGGTGACGTTGTGCTCGAACTCGTCCTTCTCATCGCGCGTCGGCAGGGCGCCATAGAGCAGCAGGTAGCAGACCTCCATGAAGTCGCTGTGTTCGGCCAAATCGTCGATCGAATAGCCGCGGTAGAGCAGGATGCCTTCATCGCCGTCGATGAAGGTGATCTTGCTCTCGCAGCTCGCCGTCGCGACGAAACCGGGATCATAGGTGAAATGGCCAGTCTCCGCGTAGAGGCGGCGGATGTCGATCGCTTTTGGGCCCATCGAGCCACTCATCAGCGGGAGCTCGTAGCCCTGGTTCGTGGTGGCGTCGGTCAGCGTGACGTTTTCGGTCATTCGTTGGTCCCGATTCGTTGTGGCACCGCGTCGTGGGGCGCCATGGCGCGGACGAGGCGTCATGAACCGCCGCGCGGCTCGATGTATCCTTCCCCGTACTATAGGCGAAGCCGGTCAAGCCGGAAATGGGTTCGATTCCCAGGTCGCGTCGGGCGCCGATCAAAAAGATTAACCACGATAATTAAGTGCTTGAATAACAATAATTATTCGGCATTGATATCTTCCAGGCGAGCGAGACTTTCCGCGCGCCCGAGCGACCACAGCACGTCATAGATTCCGGGCGAGACGGCACGTCCCGTCAGCGCGGCGCGTAGCGGTTGGGCGACCTTGCCGAGCTTCAGCCCGCGGTCCTCGACGAAGCCGGCGATGCTCGCCTCCAAGCTTTCCGGCGACCAAGGCTCGATCGCGCCGAGGATTCCGGCGACCTCGCCCAGGAGTGCCCGCGCGTCGGCGTTGCTGAGCGCCTTGGCCGCCTTCTGGTCGGGAGCGAGCGGGCGTTCGGCGAGGCAGAAGGCCGCTGCCTCGGCCAACTCGACCACCGTCTTGGCTCGGCTGGCGAGCGCCGGCAGCGCGCGGCGGAGGCGGGAGACCGTCTCCTCGCCGAGGGTGCGACCGGTCTCCCGCTCGATTTGGGCGACGAGATGCGGCAACAGCAGGTCCTCGCCGGCGGTCCTGAGGTAGTGGGCGTTGACGCTGTTCAGCTTGGCGAAATCGAAGCGCGCCGCCCCCTTGTTGACGGCGGCGAGGTCGAACCATTCGATCGCCCTAGGCCGGCTGATGATCTCGTCGTCGCCGTGGCTCCAGCCGAGACGCAGCAGGTAGTTGCAGATCGCCTCCGCCAGATAGCCCATGTCGCGATAGTCCTGGACGCCAAGCGCCCCATGCCGCTTGGAAAGCTTGGCCCCGTCTTCGCCGTGAATCAGGGGGATGTGCGCGAAGGCCGGTGGCGTCCAGCCCATCGCCTGGTAGATCGTCAGTTGCCGCGCGGCGTTGGTCAGGTGATCGTCGCCCCGGATCACGTGGCTCACCTCCATGTCGTGATCGTCGACCACCACCGCCAGCATGTAAGTCGGCGTGCCGTCGCTCCGCAGCAGCACCATGTCGTCGATCTGCGCGTTCTGGGTCACCACGTCACCCTGGACCGAATCGTGGACGATCGTCTCGCCCTCGCGCGGCGCCTTGATGCGAATCACCGGGTCGCCGCCAGCGGGCGCTTCCGCCGGGTCGCGGTCGCGCCAGCGCCCGTCATAGAGCATCGAACGTCCTTCGGCCCGGGCGGCCGCGCGCATCGCCGCCAACTCCTCCGGAGTGGCCCAGCAGCGATAGGCCTCGCCCTGGCGCACCAATTCGCGCGCCACCTCGGCGTGCCGCTCGGCCCGGGCGAATTGCGAGACCACCTCGCCGTCCCAATCGAGGCCGAGCCATTCGAGGCCGTCGAGAATGGCGGCGATCGCCGCCTCGCTCGATCGGGCGCGGTCGGTATCCTCGATCCTGAGGCGGAAGCGACCGCCGTGGTGGCGGGTGAAGAGCCAGTTGAAGAGCGCCGTGCGCGCGCCACCGATATGGAGGAATCCCGTCGGCGAGGGGGCGAAGCGGGTGACGACGGTCATTCGTGTTCCCCGAAGGATGACAAGGGGAGCGGAAGAGCGGCACACTCCCTAGCACAACCTCCGGATCATGGCGATAGAACCCAATCATGACGGTCGAGAGCAGATCGGGCCGACGTCG
Source organism: Alphaproteobacteria bacterium (assembly GCA_965225945.1). Classification (GTDB taxonomy): domain Bacteria; phylum Pseudomonadota; class Alphaproteobacteria; genus JASLMY01. Next base: position 170,247 of record CBDDBZ010000036.1, read on the forward strand.
CGAAGGTGCCATCGGGGCAGCTTCGAGGTCCGTCTCCGCCTGGGCGCGAGGTCCGGGCTTGGTGATCGGGGCGCGGCTGGCGGCGGAGCGCGATCGTCTCGCGCTGTGGACGCCGGTGGCGATCGGTCTCGGCATCGCGGTCTATTTCGCCTTGCCGGCGGAGCCGAGCGATCACGTCGGTCCCGCGCTGCTGGCGCTCGCCGTCTTCGGGTTGCTGGTCAGCCGGTATCGAGGGCCGTTCCTGCTGCTGGCGCTTGGCTTCGGGGCGGCGGCGGTCGGCTTCCAGGCGGCCGCTTGGCGCACCGCCTGGGTCGCGGCGCCGGTGCTCGAGAAAGACATCGGGCCGACATGGGTCACCGGGCGGATCGTGGAGACCTCGATCAAGGGGCGGGGCTGGCGGCTCGTTCTCGACCAACTGGAGATTCCCCGTCTCGATCCGGCGCGTGTCCCGGCGCGCGCGCGGATCTAAGGTCTGGAGCCTCGGTGACGCGCCCGTCCGGGTCGGCGATTCCGTGCGTCTCCTGGCGAAACTGATGCCGCCATCGGGACCGGCCGCGCCGGGCGCTCACGACTTCGCCCGCGCCGCCTACTACCAGCGATTGGGCGCGGTCGGCTTCGCCCTGTCGTCGCCCGAGCGTTCGGCCCTCGGCGAGGCGAGCCGGTGGGATTGGCGGATCCACGTGGCCGCCTGGCGGGAGGCGATCTCGGCCCGGGTGCGAGACGCCCTCCCGGGCGCGCCGGGTGCCGTCGCCGCGGCCCTGATGACCGGCGATCGCGGCGCCATCGCCGAATCCGTCCTGAAAGATCTCCGCAATTCCGGTCTCGCCCATCTCCTCGCCATATCGGGGCTGCACATCGGCTTGATCGCGGCGGTGCTGTTTTTCGCCAGCCGCGCCGGCCTGGCGCTGATCGAGCCCTTGGCGCTCTGTCGGCCGATCAAGAAATGGGCGGCGCTGATCGCCCTCGTCGGCGCCTTCGGCTATCTCGTCCCCACCGGAGCGACGGTGCCGACGCAGCGTGCCTTCGTGATGACCGCCTTGGTGCTGATCGCGGTGCTGATGGATCGACGGGCGATTTCGATGCGGCTCGTCGCGTGGGCGGCGGCGCTGGTCCTGCTGTCGGCGCCGGAAAGCCTGCTTTCGGTCAGCTTCCAGATGTCCTTCGCCGCGGTCGTGGCCTTGATCGCGGGCTACGAGACTCTCGGTCCGCGATTCTCAGCGTGGCGCGCGGGCGGCGGGCCGGGCCGGAGAATACCGCTCTACGTCGCCGGCGTCGCGCTCACGACGGTCATCGCGAGCCTCGCCACCGCGCCCTTCGCCGCCTATCACTTCAATCGCATCGCCCATTTCGGCCTTCTGGCGAACCTCCTCGCCGTGCCGACCATGGCGCTCTGGATCATGCCCTGGGCGGTGCTGACCTATGTCGTGATGCCGCTCGGCCTCGAGGCCGCGCTGCTCGCCATGATGGGCTTGGGCATCGAGGCGGTCCTGGCGACGGCGCGGACCGTCGCCGAATTGCCGAACGCCACGAGCCAAGTCGCCTCGATGGCGCCGTTCACGCTGGCGCTCACCGCTCTCGGCGGCCTTTGGCTCTGCCTCTGGCGTGGCAGATGGCGCCTGTTCGGCCTCGGTGCGGTTCTGATCGCTTTCCTCGCGGTCCCGTTCTCGCGGCCGCCGGACATTCTGATCGACGGGCAGGGCAAAATCGTCGCGCTCAGGGACGAGGCGGGCCGAGTGCACCTTTCCATGCGGCGGGTCAAGGGATACGTGCCGTCCGTCTGGCTTCGCCGCGCGGGCGAGGCGGCGTTCCACCACGATGCCTGGCGTTGTGACGGGCTCGGCTGTATCGCGCGGCTAAAGACGCGGCGGATCGCTCATGTCTGGGACGCGCGTGCCTTGCACGAAGACTGTACCCTCGTCGCCATCGTCCTCAGCAGGACACCCGTTCGCGACTGCCCGGGCCCGCAAATCGTGCTCGATCGATTCGCTCTCTGGCGCGAGGGACCGCATGCCATTTGGCTGGAGGAGGGCGGCGCGCGCGTCGTCTCGAGCGCCGCCGTGCGAGGCGACTGGCCCTGGGTGCCGAAACGCGCCCGGGGTGGGCGCCGGGGAACTCAATAGCGGCGAATGAGGCCGACCAGACGGCCCTGGATGTGAACGCGGTCGGGCGGGAAAATACGGGTCTCGTAGGCTTGGTTGGCGGGCTCCAGCGCGACCGAATTGCCCCGCCGGCGCAGCCGCTTCAGCGTCGCCTCCTCCCGATCCACGAGGGCGACCACGATGGTTCCGTTCTCCGCCGTCTCGCACCGCTCGATGATCGCGGTATCGCCATCCAGAATGCCGGCTTCCAGCATCGAATCGCCGGCCACTTCCAGCGCGAAATGCTCGCCCCCGCCCAGCATGCCGGCCGGCAGGGTGATCGAACTCGACGGATCGCTCAACGCCTCGATCGGCATGCCGGCGGCGATCCGGCCAAATAGCGGTATACTCACGAAGTCGTCGTCGATGTCCCGCGCCCGGGAAGTGCCATCGTTGCGCCCCCCTTCCACCACGCTCGGTCGGAAGCCGCGACGCAATTGCGGCACCACCGCCGCCGGCAGCTTGATCACCTCCAACGCCCGCGCCCGGTGCGCCAAGCGGCGGATGAAACCGCGTTCGTCCAGCGCCGTGATGAGGCGATGAATGCCACTTTTCGACTTGAGGCCGAGGGCGGTCTTCATTTCGTCGAACGACGGCGAAATCCCCTTGTCGCGCAAGTGTTTGTCGATGAAGACGAGAAGTTCGTGCTGCTTTTTGGTCAACATCTTGTCACCTGCCCCCTGTCGCTTGCACAAGATATGGAACAAATCCGAAACGTTCACTGATGTTCTAGTTTGGTTCCGGTCGTTCGTCAAGGGGGAAATCGGCCTCAGCCCCGAATTTTTGCCGCCGCACCGCGGGCGGCCGGTCAGATCCCGCCGAACTCGGCCCCCAGCGGCACGATCTCCACCACCTCGCCCGCCGTTGCGGCCGGAGCGTGGGGCGCGCGCACCACCAGGCAGTCGGCGCGGGCGAGAGCGGAGAGCATCGACGAATCCTGCTGCCCGAAGGGCGTCGCCACCAGGGCCCCCGCCTCGTCCCTATGCAGTTCGGCGCGCAGATAGTCCTCGCGCCGGTCGTTGGCCGCGAGATCGCGGCCGAGCCGGGCCGTCGCGCGGGCATCGGCCGTCGGTTCCAAGCCCAACATGGCGCGGATCGCCGGGCGCAGAAAGATCAAGCCGCAGACCAGCGAGGAGACGGGATTTCCCGGCAAGCCCAACATCACCGTGCGATCCAGGCGGCCGAACATCAGCGGCTTTCCGGGCCGCATCGCGATCCGCCAGAAATCGAGCTCGAGACCTCGCCTCGATAGCGCGTCGCGCACCAGGTCGTGATCGCCGACCGAGGCGCCCCCCAAGGTCACGAGCATGTCGGCGCCCACCGCGCCGTCGACCAGACGGTCGATCGAGGCCTCGTCGTCGCGCGCGATGCCGAGATCCAGCGCCTCCCCACCGCTGCCCTGGATCAAGCTGGCGAGGGCGAGGGTGTTGGAGCTGACGATCTGGTTGTCGGCGATCGGCTCGCCCGGTCGGACGATCTCGTCGCCGGTCGCCAAGAGCCCCACCCGGGGGCGCCGGCGGACCACCAGCCAGGGCACGTTCATCGCCGCCGCGAGCCCGATGTCGCGCGCGCCGAGGCGGGTGCCCGTGCTCAAGCCCACGGTGCCGGCGCTGAAATCCAATCCGGCGGGGCGGATATAGCTACCAGCCTCGACGCTCTCGCTGATTTCCACCACGCCCCCGGTGACGGTCTCGGTGTTTTCCTGGATGACGATGGCGTCAGCGCCCGCCGGCACCGGCGCCCCGGTGAAGATGCGCACCGCCTCTCCGGGGCCGAGCGCGCCGTCGTGGGCAGCGCCCGCCGGCGCCTCACCAACGACCCGCAGGCGCGCCGGCACCGTGGCGACATCCGCCGCTCGGACGGCATAACCGTCCATTGCCGAGACGTCCTTGGGCGGCTGCGTCACGCGGGCGGTCACGTCTTCCGCGAGTGCCCGGCCATGGGCGTGCGCCAGATCGACGACTTCCCTCGGCGTGCGTCCGAGGGGGGCCAGAATGCGCGCGCGCGCTTCCGAGACGGAAATCATCCAAACACTCTATTTCGCATTGTAATCGTCTGATTTTCCGCCAGATTTGTGCGTCAGGCGAATGGCGTCGATCCGCATGCCCCGGTCCACGGCCTTGCACATGTCGTAGATCGTCAAGGCGGCGACCGAAACCGCCGTGAGCGCTTCCATCTCGACCCCGGTCCGCCCCGTGGTCTTGACCGTGGCCTCGATCGAGACCGCTTCGCCGCCGGCTTCCGGCGCCAGCGCCAGCTCGATCGAGGCGAGCGAGAGCGGATGGCAGAGCGGGATCAGATCGGCCGTCCGCTTCGCCGCCATGATGCCGGCGAGGCGCGCCACTTGGAACACGTCCCCCTTGGCGATGCCGCCCTTGGCGATCCGGGCGAGCGTCGCCGCCGCCATTTCGACCCGTCCCCTGGCGACGGCGATGCGGGCGCTCTCGGCTTTTTCGGAAACGTCGACCATGCGGGCGTTGCCGGCATCGTCGAAATGCGTGAGATCGCTCACGAATTCACCTCCAGGGCTCGCTCGCCGGCCGGCGGGGCCAGCAGGGCACGGGTCGCGGCCGCCACATCCGTTTGCCGCATCAAGGATTCGCCGACCAGGAAGCCCCGGTAACCGGCCCGCGCCATCCGCGCCAAGTCCTGGGGACCGTCGAGGCCGCTTTCACTGACGCGGAAGGCCGCGTTCGGCATCCGCGCCGCCAGCGTCTCCGAAGTCGCGAGATCGACCGCGAGGGTCTGGAGGTTCCGGTTGTTGACGCCGACGAGACGGCTGTTCAACCGAAGGGCACGATCCAGCTCCTCGCCGTCGTGCACCTCGACCAGCACGTCCATTGCCCAGGCTTCCGCCTCGGCTTCCATCTCGGCCGCCGGCCCGTCGGCAAGCGCCGCCATGATCAATAGGATGCAGTCGGCGCCGAGGGCACGGGCTTCCGCGACCTGGTAGGGATCGACCATGAAGTCCTTGCGCAACACCGGCAGCCCGACAGCCTCGCGGGCGGCGGTCAAATAGGCGTCCTCACCCTGGAAATATGGCGGGTCGGTCAGCACCGAAAGGCAAGTGGCGCCACCCGCCTCAAAGGCCCGGGCGAGCCTCGGCGGATCGAAATCGGCCCGGATCAACCCCTTGGAGGGCGAGGCCTTCTTGATCTCGGCGATCAGCGCCGGGCGACCCTGCGCCGCCGTCGCCTCCAGCCGGGCGCGGAAACCCCGAGGCGGCGGCGCGACCCGGGCCGCCCGCTCGACCTCGGCGAGGGGACGATCGCGGCGCCGGGCCGCGACATGGGCCCGCTTGGCCTCGCAAATCTCGTCGAGCACGGTGCTCATTGCGGGCTCTCGGCGCGATTGGTGATCTCCACCAGGCGGTCGAGGCAAATTTGCGCGCGCCCGGCATCGATCGCCTCGGCCGCGATGGCGACACCGTCGCACAAATTTTCGGTGCGTTCGGCGATCAATAGGGCGGCCGCGGCATTGTAGAGCGCTGCGTCGCGAAAGGCGCCGGCCTCGCCTTCGAGGAGGTTGCGAAGCGCCGCCGCGTTCGCCTCCGGAACGCCGCCCTTGATCGCCTCCAGCTCGTGCACCGGGAGGCCCGCCGCTTCGGGCGAGATCTCGAACTCGCGGATTTCGCCCTCCTCGAGCGCCGCGACGTGCGAGGGGCCGGTCGGCGTCAGCTCGTCGCTGCCGTCGCCGCCGTGCACCACCCAGACCCGCTGCGCGCCTAATTCGCGCATGGTTTCGGCCATCGGGCGGACCCAGTGACGCGCGAAGGTGCCGATCAGCAGCCGCTTGACGCCCGCGGGATTGGACATCGGTCCGAGCAAATTGAAGATGGTGCGGGTGCCGAGTTCCACCCGGGCGCCGGCGACGTTGCGCATCGCGCCGTGATGGCGCGGGGCCAGCATGAAACAGATTCCGGCCTCCCACACCGCCTCGCGCACGAGCGCCATGTCGGCGTCCAGATTTACGCCGAGATGGCTCAGCACGTCGGCCGCGCCGGTCTTGGAGGAAAGCGCGCGGTTGCCGTGCTTCGCCACCGGCAGGCCGCAGGCCGCCGTCACCAGCGCCGAGGCGGTCGAAATGTTGAGGGTGCCGATCCCGTCGCCACCGGTGCCGACGATGTCGATCGCATCGTCTGGCGCCTCGATCCGGGTCATCTTGGCGCGCATGGTCATGGCACCGCCGGTGATTTCCGCCACGCTTTCGCCGCGCACGCGAAGCGCCATCAGGAAGCCGCCCATCTGCGCCGGTGTCGCGTCGCCCGACATCATGATGTCGAAGGCACGGTTCGCCTCCTCGACGCTCAATGTGGCGCCGTCGGCGACACGGGCGATCAAGGCCCTGAAGTCGGTTTGCTGCTCCGCCACGACCCACCTCTCCGATGGACGTCGCGCGCGCCCGCCGCGCCGCGCCCTGCCCATATATACGCCACCGCCAAGCATCGCGCGACGGGGCAATTCGCGCCGCCGAGTTTTGCCGAAGGTTGGATCGAAAGGGCGCAAGCCCCAACCGAGGCGCGCTCGCGGCAACGTCCTGGCTCGCGTTCCGGTCCCTCTGTATAGTCCGGTCGAGTCGTTGGCAAGCAGGCGCGGGCGATGCAACAGGACGTCATCGGCAAGTCGGCGCTCATCGCGCTTGCCGGCTTCATGACCAGCGTCGTCATCGTGGCGGGAGGCGTGATTGTGGCCCCCCCCTCGGAGATGGAGCGGCCGCGCGAGCTACCGGCGCCCGCCGCGCCGCGCCCCACCGAGGTCGCTGCCGCGCCAGCCCCACTCGCCACGCCGGAGGTCGCGCGGGAGCGGGCGGGCATCGACGATGCGGTGGAGCCCTGGCCCTCGTTGCTGGCCTCGGTCAGGGGCCCGAGGGAGCTCGAGGGGCGGGTCCTGGCGCCGCGTCCGGCACTGAAATCCGCTGGCGTCGTCGCCAAGGCGCCCGCCGCGCCGAAGCCCAGCTCACCGAAGTCCGAAACGACCACGCGGCTCGCCGCCGTGGCGCCGAGCCGCGACGCGGATCCAGCGAGAGCATCTTCGGGGCGGCGCACGGCGCCCCGCGACGTTCCCGCCGGCCCGCCCGGCGTGCCGCCTTGGCGCCGCTACGCGGCCTTGCCTCCGAGCGACGACAGCCGTCCGATGATCGTCGTGATCATTGACGATCTGGGCCTCAACGCCGGGCGCATGCGCCGGGCGATGGCCTTGCCGAAACCGATGACGCTGGCGGTTCTGCCCTATGGCGACGAGGTCGCGCGGCTTGCCGGGCTCGCCCGCCAGGCCGGCCACGAGGTGCTGCTGCACCTGCCGATGGAGCCGCATTCACGGCGCGAGAATCCCGGTCCGAATGCGCTTCTGGTCGATCTCGATCCGGGCGAGGTGGCGCGTCGGATCGAGTGGAACCTCGACCGTTTCGCCGGCTATGTCGGCGTCAACAACCATATGGGTAGTCGTTTCACGGAACGTTGGGACAAGCTCGACCCCTTGATGCGTCGCCTCAGGTCGCGGGGCCTGCTATTCGTCGATTCGGTGACCTCCGTCAACTCCGTCGCCGGCGAGGCGGCGCGGAGCTACGGCATCCCCACGGTCTCGCGCGACGTCTTCATCGACCATGTGATCGATCGCCGCAGTATCGAGGCACAGCTTCGCCGGGTGGAGCGGGTGGCGCGCCGGCGGGGCCAGGCGATCGCCTTGGGCCATCCCCACCGCGAGACCTTGGAGGCGCTCGAGCGCTGGTTGCCGAGCCTGCGGGCGAAGGGTTTTTCGCTGGCGCCGGTGAGTGCCGTCGTCGCCCGGCGGAGAACGGGATAGGCGCGGTGTCCCGGGCCGGCCGTATCGCTGAAAGCAATTCCGACTGGACGGATGCTGCTCTAGCGGCCGGGCTCGCGGCGGCTTTCCTCTGGATTTTTCCAAGCCTCGCACAAGACCTCGGGACCGCGAGCACCGTCGAGGGGCTGCGCTGGGTCGACCCCGGGACGGGCCGGATCGGCGTGGTGGAGCGACCCCGGCGATATCTGGCCGACGTGGTCCGGGGTGGTCGCCTCTCCAACCTGGCGCGACTGGGTGAGCTCGCCTTTCGCCAGCCGGGCGTGCTCGGGGGCGAGGCCCGTCTCGCCGCGCTCTCCTGCGCGACGTGTCATCCGAACGGCGGCGCCAATACCGATTTTCTGGTGCCCGGGCTCTCCGACAAACCCGGCAACGTCGACGTCACACATAGGCTCTTCGCCGACTTTCTCGACGACGGGCGCTTCAACCCGCTCAACATCCCGAGCCTGCGCGGGATCGCGGCGACGGCGCCTTACGGTCGTGACGGGCGGATTGCGAGCCTCCGCGAGTTCACCCGGCAAGTGATCGTGCAGGAGTTCATGGGCGAGGAGCCGGCGCCTTGGCTGCTGGATGCGCTGACCGCCTATCAGAATCAACTCGCCTTTCCACCGGCGCCAGACGGTGTGAGCGACGATTCGGCGATAGCGCGGGGGCGCGCGCTCTTCCGGCGGCCGTTCCCCGCGGCGCCGGGCTCGAGTTGCGCGGCCTGCCATCCCGCTGGCGCCGCCTTCCTGGACGGGCGGCGGCACGACGTCGGGACCGGGCGCCCCCCCGGGCACTTGTTCGACACGCCGAGCCTGCTGGGGCTCGCCGAGACGGCGCCCTATTTTCACGATGGACGGGCGCCGGACCTCGCGGCGGTGGTGACGCACTTCGATACCGCTTTCGCCCTCGCGCTGACGAGGGGAGAAGTCGACGACCTGGTGGCCTATCTGGGCCACGTCGGCCGCGTGCCGGAGGCGAGGACGCCGATCATGCTCGAGCGCGAAGTCGGGCGGCTGTTGTCGTTCCTTCCGCTCCTCGATTGGGCGGGGAAGCGGGAGTTCGCGCAAATCGGCGGCTTCGTTTCGACCGCGCTCCGGCGGGAGGCCGGGTTGATTCACGCGCGGCTGCCACGTGCGGAGGGCGCGCGGACAATCCTGCTCGGCTGGTCCAGGGCTCTCCGCGCGATGCGGGAGCGTTTCGAGCGCCGCGACTTCATCGCCGCCAGGCGCGCCTACCGGGGCCTGGCGGAAAAACTGTCGTCCGAGGCGAGGGGGGTGACGGCGGCCGCGCCGGGCTCGCTCTATCGAGACGGCGAAATCGAGGCGGAGCGCCAGCGTCGTCAGCGATAATTCGGACTGTCGAAGATCGAGTTCAGGACGCGGTCGTTGACCTCGACGACATGGATCTTCTCCAGGCCGCGATTGAACTGCTCCAGCAGGTCGTCGGTCATCGATTGCTCGAGCCCCCGCGCCAGCGTCTTCAGCTCGTCGCCCGACTTGGCGAATTCCACTTCGACCACGTCGAGGACGCGCACGACCACCTGCGCCTCGCCGCCGACCGCCCCGCCCTGGACCACGTCATCCAACTTCGCGGCGAAGACCTCGTCGACCACGCCGGGGGAAAGCCCGGCCGCGCGGCCCATTTGCCGCCGATCGAGCTTTTCGCGTTTGGCGACGCTCATCCCAGCGCCCTTGGCGAGGCTCGGGAGCGCTGCGCCACCCCGAGCCTTCCGGGCGAGTTCCTCGACCCGCTTTTCGGCCGCCGCGCGCCGCGCCTCCCGGGTCCAGTCGGCCAGCACGGACTCGCGAATTTCCGCCAGCCGGCGCGGCGCCGGCGGCTTGATGGCGTCGACCCGCACGGCATAATAGGCGCCGACGTCGGTCTCCTCGAGCCTCGGCTCCTCGCCGCGCTCGATCGAGAACGCCTGTCGAAGGAGGCCGGGAATTCGGGGAATGGCGGCGACCGGCTTCCCGTCGGGACCCCGGCCGTTGGCGTCGACCTGGGCGACCTTGGTCACTTTCAAATCCAGCTCGCCCGCCGTCTGCTCGAGCGTGGCCCCGCCGGCGAGCGCGTCCTCGACTTTGTTGGTGAGCTCGAAGAGCGCGTCGCCCGCCCGTTGCAGCCGAATCTCGCCCTCGATCCGCTTGGCCACCTCCTCGAAGCTCCGCACGCCGCCGGGGGTGAGTTTCGTCACCCGGAACAGGTACCAGCCGAACGGACCTTGCACCGGCTGGGAAATCTCGCCCTCTTTCAAGGCCTGAATCGTGGCCTCGACCTCGCCCGGCAGATCGCCCTTGCGGACGGTGCCGAGCTTGACCTGGCCCTCCCCGAGGCCCGCCATCTCCTTGGCCAACGCGAGGAAGTCGCCACCGGCGGCGAGTCGCTCCGAGATCTCGCGGGCCTTGTCCTCCGCTTGGACCCGGATCTGCTCGACCTCGCGCGCCTCCAGGACGGTGAATTCGTCGATGCGATTATCGTAACTCTCGCGGACCTCGCCTGCGGTGACGGAGACCAGCTCCAGGAGGTTCTCGGGCCGCAGGACCAGGAAGGAAAGGGTGCGATACTCCGGCGCGATGTAGCGGGTGAGGTGCGCCTCATGATAGCTCTCCAGCACATCGTCGCCGGGTATCTGGGGCGCCGGCAGGGCGTCGTGCTTCAAGGTCAGGACCTCGACCGAGCGGCGCTGGCGCTGATGGCGCAGGATCGCCTCCACCATCGCCTTCGGCGCGTGGCCGCCGAGGGTTACGGAATCGATGAGCTGCTGGAGGCGCAAATCGCTCCGCCGGTTCTGCAGAAAGAACGGCTCCGACATGCCGTTCTGCCGCAGGACCTGCTGGAATGTTTCGGCGTCGAACTGGCCGGTCGGCCCCTGGAAGGCGGGGTTGGTGGCGATCTCTCGGCGGATGACGTCGTCGGCGACGGCAAGGCCCAGATCGCGCGTCGCCTGGTCGTAGAGCGCGCGATTGACGAGGCTCCGTAGTGTCTCGTCGGCGAGGCCCATCTGGCGGGCCTGCTGAGCGTCCATGTTGCCGCCGAATTGGCGCTGCAAGCGCGAGAGGGCGTTGTTGAAGGCGGTCGTGAATTCGCCCTGGCCGATCTCGATGTCGCCGACCTCGGCCACCGCCGTGTCGGGGCTGACGCGGAAAATGTCGCCGATGCCCCAAACCGCGAAACTCAGGACGAGGACGCCGAGAAAGATCTTGACGATCCAGGTACCGGCGCCGCGCCGCAAGGAATCCAGCATGATCTTATTGCTTCCCGTCGTCTCGTCGTCGGCCCCCGCCCAAAACCCCCGGCGAAGACGCCGCATCATAAATAGGCCACCATTCGGGAACAAGCTGGCGAGCCCCCGAGGCCTCTGCTAAATGAGCCCCGGAACGACCGGCGTCAACGCTGGAAGAAGGGAGGCGGACCGTGGCCGAAATTCGCCCGCTGATCGCCGGGAACTGGAAGATGAACGGCGCGCGACGCCAAGCCCTCGCGGAGGTGCGAAAAGTGGCCCGCGCCCTGGCGCGGCGCAGCCGAGGCGAGGCGGAGGTATTGCTCTGTCCGCCCGCGATCCTCGTCCCCGTCCTGGCCGAAACGCTCGCCGCCGCCGGCATCCACGTCGGCGGCCAGGATTGCCACGCCCGGGAGGCGGGCGCCCATACCGGCGATCTGAGCGCCGAGATGTTGGCCGAGGCCGGCTGCGGCTATTGTCTCGTCGGCCATTCCGAGCGCCGGGCCGACCACGGCGAGACCGACGCGATGGTCCGCACCAAGGCGGCGGCGGCGCATCGCGCGGGTTTGGTCGCGATCGTGTGCGTCGGCGAGACCAAGGCGGCTCGCCGCCGGGGCCAGGCGCTCGATGTCGTGGCGCGCCAGCTCTCCCGCTCGCTCCCGACGGCGTGCACCGCCACCGACACCGTCGTGGCTTACGAGCCGGTATGGGCGATCGGTACCGGCCTGGTGGCGACCGTGGCCGACGTGGCGGAGATGCATGCCATGATCCGCGCCCGTCTGCGCCGTCGCTTCCGGGGCGAGGGTGCGGCGATGCGAATCCTCTATGGCGGCTCGGTCAATGCCGGCAACGCGGCGGAACTGCTGTCGGTGGCGGAGGTGAACGGCGCCCTGGTCGGAGGCGCGAGCCTGACGGCCGAGGCCTTTCGGCCGATCATCAAGGCGGCGGGCTGAGCGAAACGGTGGCACGACGGCGATGTCTGGTGTAAAAGCGGCGCCGCCGACCCTATCTATTCTGGGGTGCGCGGCGCAGCGGGCGGTAGAGCGACCATGACCGAAGGCTTAGTGGTGATCCACCTGATCCTGGCGATCTCGATCGTCGTGCTGGTCCTGCTGCAACGTAGCGAGGGCGGTGCTCTGGGCATCGGCGGCAGCGGCAACCTCGGCGGGTTGGTGAGCGGGCGGGCCGCCGGCAGCTTCTTGACCAAGGCGACGGCGGGAATGGCGGCGGGCTTTATGCTGACCTCGATGCTGTTGACGATCCTCGCCGGCAATACCGGGGAGCGGCGCTCGATCGCCGACGAAATCGAGGGTCGGGGCGCGAATCAGGAGGCGCCGGTCAGCGGGCCGCAGGTGCCGAAGAGCAAATAGCACCCGAAAAAGGCGCTGAATTCCGGCATTCGTTCGCGACGATCACGGTTTTGCTTGGGTGGCCCGGCATTCGTTCGCGACGATCACGGTTTTGCTTGGGTGGCCCGGCGAAGGCCACTATAATGTAGGTCCATGACGCGGTTTATCTTCATCACCGGCGGCGTGGTCTCTTCACTCGGTAAAGGCTTGGCGACAGCGGCTCTGGGCGCCCTGCTGCAGGCGCGCGGCTATAGCGTCCGGCTGCGCAAGCTCGACCCCTACCTCAACGTCGACCCCGGGACCATGAGCCCGATCCAGCACGGCGAGGTCTACGTCACCGACGACGGGGCCGAAACCGACCTCGATCTCGGCCACTACGAACGCTTCACCGGCGTCGCCTCTTCCAAGGGCGACAACATCACCACCGGCCGGATCTATCAGCAGATCCTGAAGCGGGAGCGGCGCGGCGATTATTTGGGGGGGACCGTGCAGGTCATTCCCCACGTCACCGATGCGATCAAGGCGTTCGTGGTGGGCGACATCGGCGATGTCGATTTCGTGCTCTGCGAGATCGGCGGCACCGTCGGCGACATCGAGAGCCTGCCGTTCCTGGAGGCGATCCGCCAGCTCGGCAACGAGCTCGGTCGCGAACGGACTCTCTTCATCCACGTGACGTTGGTGCCCTACATCGCCGCGGCCGGTGAATTGAAGACCAAGCCGACCCAGCACTCGGTGAAGGAATTGCGCTCGATCGGCATCCAACCCGATATCTTGCTCTGCCGGGCCGATCGGGAAGTGCCCGAGTCCGAACGCCGCAAGATCTCGCTCTTTTGCAACGTGGCCCCCGAGGCGGTGGTGCAGGCGCTCGACGCGCGCTCGATCTACGAGGTGCCGCTCCGCTACCACGACGAGGGTCTGGACCATCAGGTTCTCCGCTGCTTCGGCCTGCCGGACGCGCCGGAGCCGGACCTATCGCGCTGGCGGGAGATCGTCACCAAGGTGCTGGCGCCCGAGGGCGAGGTGAAGATCGCCATCGTCGGCAAATACACGGGTCTCAAGGACGCCTACAAGTCGTTGTCGGAGGCGCTGACACACGGCGGTATTGCCAACAACGTCGCCGTCGGGCTGGAGTGGATCGATTCCGAGATCTTCGAGACCGAGGACGTGGTGCATCATCTGGAAGGCGTCAACGGCATCCTGGTGCCGGGCGGTTTCGGCGAGCGCGGCGCCGAAGGCAAGATCCATTCGGTCACCTTCGCGCGGGAGCACAAGTTGCCGTTTTTCGGCATCTGCTTCGGCATGCAGATGGCGGTGATCGAAGTGGCGCGCAACCTGGGCGGCCTGCCGAGCGCCAACTCGACCGAGTTCGGCCCCTGCCAGGACAGCGTCGTCGGCTTGCTGACGGAATGGACCCGCGATAACGAGGTCGAGCAACGGGAAGCCGGCGGCGACCTCGGCGGCACCATGCGGCTCGGTCAGTACGAATGCCGGATCGAGGCCGGCTGTCGGGTCGCCGAGATTTACGACGCGCTGGTGGTCCAGGAACGTCACCGCCACCGCTACGAGGTCAACGTCGACTATCGCCAGCGGCTGGAGGCGGCGGGCCTGAAGTTCTCGGGTCTCTCGCCCGACGGCGTGCTGCCGGAGATCGTCGAGCTCGAGGACCATCCCTGGTTCATCGGCGTGCAATTCCACCCCGAGCTCAAGTCGAAGCCGTTCGATCCCCACCCGCTCTTCGCCTCCTTCATTCAGGCGGCGGTCGAGCGCTCCCGCCTGGTCTGAGGACCACCGCCGTTCGTTTTGACAGCCGGCGAGGCCGACGTTAAGGAGGCGGGCGCTAGTGGATAGAATCCACTAATCGCCAGAAACGAAGTGTGGAACCGATATGAGCGCCATTGTCGAGATCCGTGCCCGGGAGATCTTGGACAGTCGCGGCAACCCCACCGTCGAGGTCGACGTCCACCTCGAAAGCGGCGCCCAGGGGCGCGCGGCGGTGCCGTCGGGTGCCTCCACCGGCGCGCACGAGGCGGTGGAGCGTCGCGACGGCGAGGCACGCTACGCCGGCTTGGGGGTGCGCGGCGCGGTGGCGGCGGCGAACGGCGAACTGTTCGACGCGCTTTGCGGTCTCGAAGCCTCGGACCAGATCGCGCTCGACAGTGCGATGATCGCGCTCGACGGCACGGCCGACAAATCGCGCCTCGGCGCCAACGCGATCCTCGCCATCAGCCTGGCGACGGCGAAGGCCCAGGCCAGCGAGGCGGGGCTGCCGCTCTTCCGTTACGTCGGCGGCGTGAGTGCGCGAACCCTGCCGGTGCCGATGATGAACATTCTGAACGGCGGCGCCCACGCCGACAATCCGATCGACGTGCAGGAATTCATGGTGATGCCGGTCGCGGCCGAGAGCTTCGCGGAGGCGCTCAGGGTCGGCGCCGAGATCTTTCACGCGCTCCGCGCGCGCCTGAAGGCGGCCGGCCACAACACCAACGTCGGCGACGAGGGCGGTTTCGCTCCGGCGCTCTCCGGCACCCGGGAGGCGTTGGATTTCGTCATGGCCGCGATCGGCGAAGCCGGTCTCGCGGCGGGACGCGACGTGGTCCTGGCGCTCGATGCGGCGGCCACCGAATTCCATCGCGACGGTCGCTACGTGCTGGCGGGGGAGGGGCGTGAACTCGATGCCGACGGCATGGTCGAGTACTACCGCGAGCTGGTCGAGGCCTATCCCATCGGCTCGATCGAGGACGGCATGGCGGAGGACGATTGGGACGGCTGGGCCGCGCTGACGCGGGCGATCGGCGAACGGGTGCAACTGGTCGGCGACGACCTCTTCGTCACCAATCCGGCGCGGCTCGCCGATGGCATCCGGCGCGGCGTCGCCAACGCGATCCTGGTCAAGCTCAACCAGATCGGCACGCTCACCGAGACGCTGGAGACGGTGGAAAGGGCGCACCGGGCCGCCTACCGGGCGGTGATCTCGCACCGCTCGGGCGAGACGGAGGATACGACGATCGCCGATCTCGCCGTCGCCACCAATTGCGGGCAGATCAAGACCGGCTCGCTCGCCCGCTCCGATCGCCTCGCCAAATATAACCAGCTGCTGCGGATCGAGGAAATGCTGGGCGCCCAGGCTCGCTACGCGGGATCGGCGGCGCTCGGCGTGTGAGCGCCGAATCAAACCAGAACAAGGATTCCGAGGCGAAGCCGAGGGATATTTTTTACGATCGGCTAGCGGGGCTCGACCCTGAGGATGCGTCCCTCGGCGGAATCGGTCAGCAGATAGAGGTAGCCGTCCGGGCCTTGGCGGACGTCGCGGATGCGCTCGTCGAGCCCTTGCAGCATGCGCTCCTCCGCCACGATCCTTTCGCCGTCGAGCGTGAGGCGCGCCACCAGTTGGTACTTGAGGGCGCCCACCAGCAGGTTGCCGCGCCACTTCGGAAACTTGTCGCCGGTATAGAAGGCCATGCCCGACGGCGCGATCGAGGGATCCCAATAGTAGATCGGTTGCTCGAGGCCGGCCTTGTGGGTGCCCTCGCCGATGCGGCCGCCCAAGTAGTGGCGGCCATAGGCGATCAGCGGCCAGCCGTAGTTCAGACCCGCCGCCGGCACGTTGATCTCGTCGCCGCCCCGGGCCCCATGCTCGTGAATCCAGAGCTTGCCGGTCTCTGGATGCAGGGCCGCGCCCTGCGGGTTGCGGTGGCCATAAGACCAGACCTCGGGTCGCCTGCCGGCCACGCCGACGAAGGGGTTGTCGGCCGGGATTTGGCCGTTGGGCCGGATGCGGATCACCTGCCCTCGGTTGATGGTGAAGTCCTGCGCCCGATCGCGCTCTCCCCGCTCGCCGATGGTGATGAACAGGCCGCCGTCGCGCGCGAACACCAGGCGGGAGCCGAAGTGCACGCCACCGCCGCTTTTCGGAAGCTGGCGAAAAATCACTTTCAGTTCGCTCAACCGATTACCGGCGAGATCCAGCCGCGCCCGGACCACCGCCGTGCCGGCCCCGCCGCGACCGGGCTCGGCATGGGAGAGATAGATCCAACGATTTCTCGGAAAGTCGGGATCGATCGCCACGTCCAGCATGCCGCCCTGACCGGAGGCGACGACGCGGGGCGCGCCGGCGAGCGGTGCTCCGAGCCGCCCGCGCGCGTCGACCACGCGGACCGCTCCCTCGCGCTCCGTCACCACCATGGCGCCGCCGGGGAGGAAGGCCAGGCCCCAGGGATGATCCAGACCCTCGACCAGGGTGACGACGCCGAGGTCGTAATGCTCCGAGGTGAAGGTCTGTCCGCCGGCGCCGGACGCCGCCGGGAGTGTGGCGGCGAGAGCGGCGAGGAAGCGGGCCAGATGAACGCTTTGCAGCAAGCCCAGGGGCCTCGATTGGTGTGGCGAGTTCGAAGGCGCGCACATCACGTCTCCTTCCCGGCTGGGGGAGGTCTGCGATTATTGTGGCATCGACGCGTCCCGAACGCACCGCCGGCGTGCCCGGGCGGGGTGAAACCTATAGCATCGGGGCGGTCCATTCCCGGGAGGTGAGCCATGATCCGACGCTGCGGCGAGGCGGACACCGAGCGGATCCTCGACATCATCAACGACGCGGCCGAGGCCTATCGCGGCCAGATACCCGAGGACTGCTTCCACGACCCCTACATGGGGGCGGGCGAGCTGGCGGCGGAAATCGCCGCCGGCATCGAGTTCCGGGGCTGGGAGGAGGCGGGGCGGCTCGTCGCGGTGATGGGTTTGCAGGCGGTTCGCGACGTTACCTTGATCCGCCATGCCTACGTCGCCACGGCGCTGCGGCGACGGGGCATCGGCAGCCAGTTGCTGAGGCGGTTGCTGGCGGAGTCCGAGACACCGCTGCTGATCGGCACCTGGAGGGCGGCCACCTGGGCCATCGACTTCTATCTGAAGCACGGCTTCGAGGTGGCCTCGAGGGCGGAGACTCGCGATCTCCTGAAGCGCTATTGGACGGTGCCCGATCGCCAGATCGAGAGCTCGGTCGTGTTGGCGGCCGGGGGCTGGTTGGCTTTGAACCGAGGGGAAACGAGATGAGCGACATTTTCGAACGCCTGGGCGTGGCGACCATCGTCAACGCCAAGGGCACGTCGACCCGGCTGAGCGGCGCCATCCTGTCGCCCGAGGTGGCCGAGGCGATGCGCCAGGCCTCGACCTCTTGCGTCGAGATGACCCAATTACAGGCCCGGGCGAGCGAGATCATCGCCGAGGCGACGGGGGCCGAGGCGGGCTACGTCACGTCGGGCGCGGCGGCCGGCCTGCTGCTCGGCACGGCGGCGGCGGTCACCGGTCTCGATCCGGCGCGGATGAACCGGCTGCCCGATACCACCGGCATGGCGAACCAGGTTGTGGTGGCGCGAAGCCACCGCAACTTCTACGACCATGCGGTACGAACCGTGGGCGTCGAGCTGGTCGAGGTCGGGCTCGCCGATCGCTTCGCCGGCGCGGGCGTCCGCGACACCGAGGCATGGGAGATCGCCGAGGCGATCGGCGAGCGGACGGCGGCGGTGCTCTATGTCGCCCAGCCGCATGCGCGGCCCTCGCTGGCGGAGGTGGCGGCGGCGGCGCATGGCAAGGGTGTTCCGGTGATCGTCGACGCGGCCGGGCAACTGCCGCCGGCGGCCAACCTCACCCGCTTCCTCGCCGAGGGCGCGGACCTGGTGGCGTTCAGCGGCGGCAAGGCGCTAGGCGGGCCGCAATGTTCCGGCATCCTGGCCGGCCGCCGCGATCTGATCCAGGCGGCGGCGCTGCAGAACCTCGACACCGACATCTTCTTCGAACAGTGGAATCCGCCGCCCGGTTTCCTCGACAAGTCTCGCCTGCCGGGGCTGCCACAGCATGGAATCGGCCGACCCTGCAAGGTCGGGCGCGAGGAGGTGGTGGGCTTGCTGACGGCGCTCGGCCAATTCATCGAGGAGGGCGACGAGGCCCGCGCTCGGGTCTGGACGGCGACGGCCGAAGCCCTGCGCGACGCCCTCGCCGGCACGCCCTCGGCGGAGATCACGCTGGTGGCGGACAGCTATCGCCCCGGCATGGCGGGCGTCGTGCTCAAACTGGACGAAGCGGCGGCCGGCATGAGCGCGATGGATCTGCTGTGTCGCCTGCAGGATGGCGAGCCGGGCGTGCATGTCGACAACGCGCGGGTCCATGACGGCGTCATCGGCTTCGCGCCGGTTTGCCTCCGCCCCGGCGACATCGAGATCATCGCGCGCCGCGTCGGGGAGGAACTGGGCCGGAACTGGCGCCCTTAGCCCGCATTTCTCACCGTGCCCACGGCCTCAGTCGACCTGGGCCGAGTCGATCGCCGAGGAGAAAGCCTGAAAGCGTAGCGGGGCCTACGGTGAAGGCCTTCGACACGGCGGGCGGCCGGCCCAGGTCGACCCCCTGGGCGTCGCTGTCGGCCCGACAGGGTGCGTCGCGCCGCTTGCCCGATGCGCCCCCGCATCGCGCGGCGCGGCGCTCCTGCCCTGTCGGGCCGACAGCGACGCTGAGGCCATGGGCACGGTGAGAAATGCGGGCTAGCCTTCGTAGTCAGAAGATCCCGGCCTCCAGTCCGGCCGCCATCAGCGTTCCGATCTCCTCGCACTGCGCGACGAAGGCCTCTTGCCATGCGCCCCGACAGATCAGCGGCTCGGCGACGGCGCGCCATCTGAGGCCGGTGACGATGGCCTCGACCCCGCGCCGGGTGCCGGTGCCGTCATGGCCCGCCCGGATATAGAGCGCGTAGGCCAAGCCCTGCGTCTCCTCCAGGCAGGGGTAGTAGGCACGATCGAAGAAGTCCTTCAGCGCCCCGCTCATGTAGCCGAGGTTCTCGGTCGTGCCGAGGATGATGGCATCGGCCGCGAGGACGTCGTCGGGACCGGCGTCGAACGGCGCCCGTAGCACCACCTCGACGCCGGCGATATCGCGATGCCGCGCGCCGCGCGCCACCGCCTCGCGCAAACGGACCGTGTTCTCGGACGGTCCGTGCGCGACGATCAGCAGTCGGCGCTCGGCCACCGGTCTCGAAGCCTCGCGCCTCGCCCGGCGCTACCTGATCGGCGAGAAGGGGGCTGGGATCAGGATCCGGCTCTTCTGGCTCTTGATCCAGGTCCGCACCTTGGAGACGTAGCCGAGCCACTGTTTATTCTCGAACAGCCGCGCACGCCGGCTGGCTCGGTCGTTCAGGTCCGTATAGCCCCACATGTGGATCAGCAGGTTCAGATCGCCGATGTCGGTGGTGAAATAGCCGACCATGTTGCCCAGGATCTCCTTCTGGACCTTCATGCCCTCGGCCTCGTAGAGCGCCAACATCTCCGCCAGCTTGCCGACCTCAATCTCGTAAATCCGTTCCTCGACGATCATCGTGGCTCTCCTCCCCTGGTTTCTCCGGGCGCCAGTCTAGCGGTCGAGCGTGGCGGCGGGAAAGCCGTTGGTTCAATCGTAGCCGAGCAGCACCCGGGGCAGCCAGAGCGTCAGCTCGGGAAACCACATCACCAGGCCCAGCACCGCGAAGTGCAGCGCGATGAACGGCGTCACGCCGCGATACATGTCGAGCAGGGTGATTTCCGGCGGCGAGATCGCGCGGAGATAGAAGATCGCGCCCGCCATCGGCGGGGTCAGCAGGCTCGTCTGCATCATGATCAGTAGGAGAATCGCGAACCAGACCGTGTCGAAGCCGAAGCCGACCATCAGCGGAATCGCCAAGGGCACGATGATCAACATGATCGTGATGAGGTCGAGGATGAAGCCGGCGACGAAGGTGATCAGCAGGATCATCCAGAGCGTGCCCCAGGCGCCGAGCCCGAGGCCGCCCATCAGCGCCTCGATCCGCGCCAGGCCGCCGGCGGCGGCGAAGACGCCGCCGAACATGGTGCCGCCGACGACGATGGTCAGAATCATCGCCGTGATGGTGATGGTCTTCACCATCGCCTGCTTCAGCACCGCGTGCGAATAAGTGCGGTAGACGAGGGTCAGTATCACACTGCCGGCGGCACCCACGGCCGCGGCCTCGGTCGGCACCGCGACCGCGAAGATGATGGAGCCGAGAACACCGGCGATCAGTGCCAGCGGCGGCACGAAGGCGACCAGCGTGATGACCAGCTTCTGGACGAAACTGGGCTCGTCGGTGGCCCGGGGCAGGCTCGGGCCCGCCGAGGGTTGGAGCGTGCAGCGGGTCAGGATGTAGATGATGTAGAGCCCCGCCAGGCTCAGCCCCGGCAGCAGCATCGCCGCGAACAGGTCGCCGATGCCGAGATCGGCGATCGTCGCCAGGATCACCACCAGGACCGAGGGGGGGATGATCGAGCCGAGCGAGCCGCCGGCGCAGATCGTGCCGGAAATAAGGTCGTTGTCGTAGCCGTGGCGCAGCATCACCGGGATCGCGAGCATGCCGACCACGGTTTCGGTCGCGCCGACGACGCCGCTGGAGGCGGCGAAGACCACGCACATCACAATCGTGGCGACGGCGAGCCCGCCGGGCAGGCGCCGGGTCCAGAGGTGGATCGCCTCGAACAGGCGGTTGGCGATGCCGGAGCGCTCCAGCATCGCGCCCATGAAGATGAACAGCGGCGCGGCCGCCAGGATATGCGAGGAGGAGATGTCCTGGACCTTGTGGGCGAACATGGTGACCACGCTGTCGCCCAGCACCGCGAGGCCAAAGACGAAGGCGACCGCCATCAATCCGAAGGCGACGGGCACGCCGAGCAAGATCACCCCCAGCAAGACCGGAAACATCCAGAGCGCGAGGGCGCCGCTCATGGGGCGTCGCTGGCCTTGTCGTGGCCGAGGACGACGCGGCCGCGCTTCACGATCTCGGCCACGATCTGCAGGGCGAACATCGCGAAGCCGAAGCCGACCACCGCGTGGAGCGGCCAGATCACCGGGTTCCAGGCGCTCTCGCCCGAGACCTCGCCGACGGCGAAGGCGGTCCAGGCGATCTCGAGCAGGCGCCAGGTCAACCACCCGACCACCGGCAGCAGAAAGCCGACATGGAGCACCAGGTCGATGCCCGCGCGCAGGCGCCGGGGGAAGCGGGCATGCAGGAAGTCGATGCGGACATGCGCGTCCTCGCGCAGCACGTAGGCGACGCCGAGCGCGTAATGCGCGCCGGTCATCATGTAGGCGAGTTCGTAGGCCCAGAAGGTCGGCAGATCGAAGAAGAAGCGCGCCACCACCTCGTAGACCATGACGGTGAAGAGAGGCAGCACGAGACAGGCGCCGCCGAAGCCGACGGCGCCCGTCAAACGATCCATCAGGCGCACCAAACCCATCGCCCGCGCCTTCCCCTGGTCCCGCCGGCCGCCAGCCGTTAAGCAGGAGGATCATCGATTACGCTTGGGAGGAAGTCATGGAAATTCTACGTTTGAGCGGACATGCGATAGGCCGCAACCGAGCCGTCGCCCACGGCGATCTGGTCTTCACCGTGGCGACGGCGGGCGATGCCGGCCCGGACCTCGCGGCCCAGACGGTGGCGGCGCTGGCCCTGATCGAACGGAGTCTCATCGAGGCCGGCAGCGACAAGACCAAGCTCCTGCAAGCCACCGTCTACGTCACCGAAATCTCGCGCAAGGCGGAGATGGACGAGGTCTGGAACGAATGGATCGGGCCGGACAACTGGCCGCAACGGGCCTGTATCGGCGTCGATTTGGCGCCGGGCGACTTGGTCGAGATCGTGGTGATCGCTTCTCGTTGAGCTCTAGTCGCGCGTGCGGGTGTTCAGCACGCGGATCGCGGCGGCCGCGGCCGCGAACCCCGAGTCGATGTTGACCACGACGACCCCGGGAGCGCAGCTCGCCAAGGCCGAGGCGAGCGCTGTCTCGCCGCCGCGCGCCGCGCCGTATCCGGTCGAGCTCGGCACCGCGATCACCACGCCCCCCACCAGGCCGCCGAGGACGCTGAAGAGCGCGCCGTCCATGCCGGCGACGACGATCAGCACCGGAAAGCGGCGAAGCTCCTCCAGCCGCGCCTCGAGGCGCCACAGGCCAGCGACGCCGATGTCGCCGATTATCGTGCTGGCGAGGCCATGAAAGGCGAGGGTCCGGGCCGCTTCGCCCGCGATCCCCAGGTCGGAGGTTCCGGCCGTCACCACGGCGAGGGCGGGGGCCCCGTCCGGCGCCGTCCAGGGACCGAGGATGGCAGTCCGCGACAAGGGGTCGTAGTCGAGCCCGCCCGCCGCCGGGCCCAGCGCCTCGAGCGCCGCCGGCGCCAGCCGGGTCAGCAGCAAGGGGGTGCCGCGAGCCTCGGCGGCCCGGATCGAGCGGGCGATCTGGTCCGTCGTCTTGCCGGCCGCCAGCACCGCTTCCGCGATACCGATCCGCCCGCTCCGCGCGACATCGAAGGTCAGTCCCGGATCGCCGCCGTCAGCCGCCATCGCCGTCGGGCCTGAGAAAGGCGCTGCCGCGCCGGTAGGGTCGATATTCCGGCGCCGAGCCTGCCGTCAAGTCCCGGCAGAGCGCGCTGATTCGTTCGCGAAGGCTGGCGCCCGCCGGCCCGCTGGCGGCCTCGAGGCTGGCCTCGTCGAGCTCGATGCGGACGCCGTCGGCCAGGATCCGGCAGCGCGCGGTCGCCGGCCTCAGCGCCTCGACGAGCGCGCGCTCCACGGCATGGACCACGGCGAGCCGCGCCGCCGTGACCCGGGTTCCGGTCTCCAGCCGGCTGGAAAGGCAGGGTGCCGCCGGCAGCTCGGCGATGTCGTCCAATCCCAGGTGCCGGGCGATGGCGCGCACCGTCGCCTTGTCGATGCCCGCCTCGACGAAGGGATGGCGCACGTCGTGCTCCTCGGCCGCGATCAGCCCCGGGCGGTAATCGCCCAGATCGTCGGTGTTGGTGCCGGAAGCGATCGTCGCCTCGGTCTTGGCCGCGATCGTGCCGTAGAGGTTGGCCTTGCAGAAGAAGCAGCGATTGTGCGGGTTGGCGAGGTAGTCGGGATCGTGGAATTCGCCCGCGTCGATCACCTGGAGGCGCCAGCCGAAACGCGCGGCGTGACGGCGCACGCGCGCCGTGGCCTCGGGCGGCACGGCCGGCGAGGTCGCGTGATAGACGGTGGCGGCCTTCGACGCCGCGCCCCGGTGGGCGACGTGGGCCAGCGTCAGGCTGTCGACCCCGCCGCTGACGGCGAGCGCCAGCGGCCCCGCCAGGCGGGCCTGCAATTCCTCGAGGGCCAGATGGTCAGCCATGGCGGTCATCCATCCTCGTCCTCCAGTGCGGCCCGTTCGGCCTCCAGGCGGGCTCGTACCCGTTCGTCGTGGCCGCCGACGCGCGCGGCGACGGCGTCGATCTCGGCCTTGGCGCTTCGGCCAGCCTCGCCCCGATCTACCACCTTCACCGGGATCGCGCCATCCTCGCCCGGCACCGTCCGGCTCACTCGGGGGAGCACGATGCGTTGCTCGACGCGCCAACGAAGTCCGATCGTCGTGGTCTCGGCGAAGCAGGCCTCGGCGATTCGCTCCCGGCGAGCGGGCTCTGCGAGGATTTGGACCGAGGTGGCGAGGCGCCCTTTCTTCGTCAGCGTCGCGGTCTGGCGGACATCGAGCACGCCCGGCAGCGCCCTCAAGCGGTCGAGCCCCAGCGCCAAATCCTCCGCCGTCTGGTCGTCGACCTCGAAGGAGAGCACGGCCACGGCGGCGCCGAGGGGTCGCTGGTTCGCGCCGGCGAAGGCGATGGCCCTCAGCACGTTGGAGAGGCCGGGGAGGCGGCGGCTGCCGAAGCCGGTGCCTTCCCCCACCAGTGTCGTCGTTCCGGCGACGGCGCGCGCGGGCGCCAGATGGCGCAGGATCGCGGCGCCGGTCGGCGTCACCCGTTCGCCGGGGACGCCGTCGTCGAGCACCGCGAAGCCCTGGAGCAACGTTGCCGTCGCCGGCGCGGGGATGGGGAGGGGGCCGTGTGCCGTCGCCACGCGCCCAGCGCCGAGCGGCAGCGGCGATACCGACCAGCCGGGCGCGCCCAGCGCCTCGACCAGCCAGGCGGCGCCGACGATATCGGCGATCGAATCCCAATCGGCGATCTCGTGGAAATGCACCTCGTCGACCGCAACGCCGTGGACTTCCGCCTCCGCCTCGGCCAGCAGGGTGAAAATCCGAACCGCGCGTTTTGCCACTTCGGGCGCGAGGTCGGCCGCCTCTATCCGCGCGCGAATTCCGGCGAAGGCGCCCGTCGGGCGCGACTTGCCGCTTGGCGGGGCTGAGATGGCGACCCGGGTTCCGCTGAGCGTTCCGTCGCCATGGCGCTCGATGGTGACCGTCCAGTCCGCCGGCAGCCCCGCCCGGCGCATGGCCTCGATGCAGCCTTCGGCGAATTCCGGGCACAGGTCCAAGAGTGCTGCGAGAAACATGTCGCCGCTGGCGCCGCCGAGGGCGTCGAGATGGACATGGTCGATCGTCGGGCTCGCCATCGCCTCGATTCCGCTGCTGCTATCGCTGGCTGAACTTGGCGCGAAGTCGCCGCATGCCCTTCAGCCAGCGGTCGTAGTCGGCGGTCTTGAGGCGGGTGTATTCGAGCACCTGGGGGTGCGGCAGGATCAGGAACGCCTCCCGCGCCATGGTCTCGATCACGCAATCCGCCAGTTCCCCCGGCTCGACCACGCCGTCGAGGCTGGCGATCTCGGCCTCGGGGCCTTCGAGCATCGCCGTGCGCACCGCTTGCGGGCAGAGCACCGAGACCTTGATGCCCTGATCGCCGTGGGCGATGGAGAGGTATTCGGCGAAAGCGACGGCGCCATGTTTGGTCGTCGAGTAGGTGGCCGAAAAGACATGGCTCAACAGGCCCGCGGCCGACGACGTGTTGACCAGATAGCCACCACCGCGCGCGATCATCCCCGGCAGCAGGGCGCGGGCGGCGTAGACATGCGCCATCACGTGGATGTCCCAGTTGCGGGCCCACTCGGCATCGGCCGTGTCGGCATCTCCGAGGCTGAGGATACCGGCGTTCGAGCAGAAGACGTCGATGGGGCCGAGCGCGGCCTCGGCGCGGGCGACCAGGTTGGCGATGTCGGCCTCGCGGGCCACGTCGGTCGGGACCGCGAGGGCGCCCAGCTCCGCCGCCAGCTCAGCTAGCGGCCCCTCCGCCACGTCGGCGAGTGCCAGCCCCTTGGCGCCTTCCGCCTTGAACTTTCGCGCCAGCGCCTGGCCGATCCCGCCCGCGGCACCCGTCACCACCACCACCTTGCCGTCGACTTTCATCCGGCGCCTCCCTCCGACAGGCCCGCCAATCTAAGCTACTTTCCGGCCCGAGCGAACTCCTCGCCGTAGCGTCCCTCGAAACGTGCCGCCGATGGTCATCGTGGGGCGCCCTAACCTCGCGAGCCCGGCGAGAGCTAGTATGGTGATAATGCCTTATGGTTCAACGCGATCCGAGTTCGTATTCATAGCTGATCAACCTCTTTCTAGCGCTTTCAATCTCTTCGACTGTAAACAACTCATGCCATTGCGTTTCATCCACGATCATTACCTCGACGGTGAGGTCTAGCCGGCCTCTAAGGTAAAGCTGCGTATATCCATCGGATGGATTGGCCGTGTTAATAAGGAATTTCGCCGTTCCCAACCCGCCACGTTCATGCAACATCTTTAGAAATACCGTGGCATTGTATTCAGCTTCGGCCTTGGCCCGTCGGTAAATGTCTAGCATTGCCACGTCGAATTTTTGTTTCAAGGTCACCGTCATCGTTAGTCACCCTCTAGAGATGTGGAAATTGTCATCGCCATAGAAGTTGCCAATGCAATACAAGCTATTCACTAGCGTAGTAGGCGAACGTATCAAGCGGAGCTGCTCGAATATGCCAAATGCCTTTCTCTTCAGTGTCCTCTGGTAGCGGAGCCATATGCCAGTTCTGATTTGCCACCCAATCAATCAGTGCCCTGTAACTATGTTCTTTCCCGGTCAACGTTTCTCCCGTAACTTCACGTAACCAAGGTCTGGATTTTCCGTTAATGACTACATATATATCTGGACGTGCAATGTCATCAGGCGTGAAGCTAACCGCTTTCCAATCCCGCCCAATCTACAAAAATCACGAAATATCACTCCGGCGTTCGTCGCAACCTCGAAATCACTGGCACTCCTCACCTGCTTCAGAATTTGAAGCACTGTATTTCGATCGCCAGCGCGGTTGCTATCTCGCAAGAAGCTATTGGTTGCTAAAACTCGACGCCCAATACTGCCCAAGAGGGCGTCGCCATGCATAATATCGTGGATAGGCGCTATAAGATTTTGTTGGTCTCCATCCAAATCACTCCAATCAGCAGCATCAAATAAATACTGCGCCCGCGCGATTGTGTCTCTCCAACTTGGTCTATCGCCAAATACGCTCAGCTTGTTCGAAAACTTGCGTTTTTGCTTCCAAAGATCATCCTGTGCCTGTAGCAACGCCAAATACTTTGCCCAGTTTGGTCCATTCTCCTTTCGGAAAACATCAAGCACTCCCCTAATATAGGGGGTCCGATTCAGTTTCGCGACCATAGCTCTTCCTATTCTCATCAGTGGTTCAGTATAACGGCATCGCCGTTCTTCGCAACGATCAACGCCGAGCTTTCCAATAGTCTCCGCTC
The DNA here is from genome assembly GCA_965225945.1 of Alphaproteobacteria bacterium. Classification (GTDB taxonomy): domain Bacteria; phylum Pseudomonadota; class Alphaproteobacteria; genus JASLMY01. Next base: position 197,283 of record CBDDBZ010000036.1, read on the forward strand.
AGTCTGGCTACTTAGGTTAACTGACATTTTTTCTTCATTTATCGTTAGTGCTGCCTCTGCGCCAATCGTCCACAAGGTTACCAATGACTTCGACTTCAAAGTCTCTGTTAGAGATTCGTTGAGACGTATATTAGTTTTTTGGCTGGAGCCTGGAGTTCTGTAATGTTGCATTCTGCGCCTTAGGTTCTCGGCTTCGCCAATGTAAACTCGTATCTCGCTCCCGGTATCGACTTCAAACATATAGACGCCCGGTCCGGCCCCGAGTGGCGGGAAAACCAAACGTTGCTTCCAATCAAGGTTAATCGAACCGGCAAGCTTCCAATCGAACTTAGCGGTTATGGTGTAGGCTCTTTGGGCATCAGCATTTGTGCCCGCAAGGGTGTGGGCCTCTTCAACATCAGCATCGCGGGGGTTGCTCAGGTGGCCATCCACCACGTCAATCGGTATAAAGGTAAGGCGCTCTTCTCTCAGCTTCACTTCGCTAGTCCGCCAGCCGGCGTCAAGCCACGAATGGCTCTGGACGTGCGATGACGTGCTTTCGTTTGCCCACCATGCCGGATAGCGCCTAGCACTTGCCGGCAAGGGGAAACCCAAAACATCTTCAATGTCCTCGAATGTTACTTTCCATTCTTGGAGTGGCCGGCTGGCCAGATAATCCCGTAATGGCGCGTATTTACTCATAATCCTTCCCGATTTGATTGGTCAAATTGCCTCGGAGTGACCTGTCCGTCACATTTTCTACCGAATACAACTCCCACAGAACGTCACATTCTCGATACGGATGGCGCGGCGCGCAGCAACCAAGGCGCCGTTCGGCTCTTCATGCTCGCCCAGCATACGCCAACGGCCATACTTTGGGTTGGTGCCGCCCTTCTGGCCTCGCCCGCCATTGCAGTGCGGACAACTCTCGCGATGCACCTTCACTTTGTGTCCGTCTGCCTGCCAGTTTTCATATGCGTAATATTGCATTGGGGTTCCTCTTTGTGTCCCGTCGAAGGAGCACCCCAATACCACACGATAGTATATTTGTCAATAAAAAAGGTTAACCTTTTTATAGAAAGTACATGCCGCCCCGATTCACGGATCGGGGAGACCGACCAACGCTGACATGATGCCGCCGGTGAGAAATATATCCATCGTGGGAGCCTTGCTCGCTAGGGAAGGTTGTTTTGGCGCCCTTACCCGTTGTGCGCGAACAGGACTCCCTATCGATTCCGGCGAGGAAGACGACGGGTCGTTCCTTCACCCACTCCCCTTCCGGCTGGCGGCATTATGGGCGCGAATCTCGGAGAGGATGGATTCGGCGTCGACTCCTCGCGAGGGATCGGATTTCATGGCATCGTAAACTGGGACGACTTCTGCGCGTACCGCTTCGCCGCCCTTCGCCATGTTTCCACGGCCGCATCGCGTTGCCGCAACGCCCGCAGGCCTTCTCGGACGACTTCTCTCGCCGAGGCGTAGTTGCCGGACTTCACCATCTCGTCGAGATAGGCCGCCTGTTCCGCAGGTAGGCTGATTGTACGTTTTTCAACGTTCGGCATGATAAATCTCCTTGGGATCGATCATGCCCAAATGTATGAATAATTCTTGCCTATCCGGTTATCACCCACACCCACTATATGTAGTGTGTCTCCTTGGACTGCAGGCAAGGGCCGGCGCAGGCGCATTGAGGAGGCGATCCGGCTAATTCTTGATTGTTCTGAAAACCGAACCGGAGTTTAATTCACGTCACGTACTTAACATCGGGGGACGGAACGGTGGCGACCAAGGGAAAAACGAAGAAACCCACGGCCAGACGGGAAGCTGCTGATGAAACGACATCGTCTGAGCGATTGACGGCACTAGTCGAAGAAAGCGACGCGCTGGCACGAATCGTTGCGAAGAACCCGTCCGCGCCTGTTAGTCTCCTGCGCGTTTTGAGTCGCAGCGAAGACGAAGCGACACGCAAGAACGTGATCCTCAATCCGTAATATTGCATTGGGGTTACTTCATATGACGTATTGAGCGAACTTGAAAACCAGTTCACAGAGCTATTTGTGAATAATCCGGCACTCGAATCCTACAATTCAATGAAGCTCTGATTTCCTGGAATATTCCATCGGTGTCGTTCACCTCCGATTTCAGATAAATTTCAATGAAGTGACGGTCCTTTATGCAACGTGGCGTTTTGCCAAATCCGACTCAATGATTAGGATTTCCACCACGCTAAAGTGTCGCCTAAAAGGCGCTACAATGCCGTCCGAGTCCCTGCTCGGCATCGCCGGAGATATCTCCGCTTCGACCTGCACCGAGCTTTACTCAGGAAAATGGGTGCACACTACATATAGTGGGTGTGGGTGATAACCGGATAGGCAAGGAATAATTCATACCGGCCTGATGAGGTCTTTCTCCCCTTCGGAGACCGGCACAGCCGCGCTCGATTCGCGCCGTCTAATCGGCGGTGCCGCCCGCCTCGCCGCCCGCCTCAGGCGCACTTGGAATAGCCGCAGCTCATGCAGAGGTCGCAGTTCTCCTGCACCACCATGGCGGGCTCGCCACAGCGCGGGCAGCCCTTGCGGCGGGCACGGGCTTCGCCCACGGGCAGGGCCACGACCCTGCTTGCCTCGAACGGCGCCTCCGCCTTGCGATCCGGTAGGAATCCGATCGCCACCATGTGGGTCTCGATGACCTCGCCGATCGCGGCGAGCAGGGAGGGCACGTAGCGGCCCCCCATCCAGTGCCCGCCCCGGGGATCGAACACCGCCTTCAGCTCCTCGACGACGAACGAGACGTCGCCGCCCCGGCGGAAGACGGCGGAGATCATCCGCGTCAGCGCGACCGTCCAGGCGTAGTGCTCCATGTTCTTGGAGTTGATGAAGATCTCGAAGGGGCGGCGGCGGCCATCCTGCACGATGTCGTTGATGGTGATGTAGATCGCGTGGTCGCTCTCCGGCCAGGCGATCTTGTAGGTGTTGCCGGGTAACGCCTCGGGCCGGTCGAGCGGGCGGGTCATGTAGACGACGCCGCCCGCGTCGTAAGCGTCGAGGGGCCGGGGCGCCGGCGGCGCCAACGGCAGCTCCGCTTGCACCGCGGCCGCGTCGTCGTCGTCGGCGCGCGTCTCCAGCACCGCGCCGGTCACGTCGTTCGGCCGGTAGGTGGTGCAGCCCTTGCATCCGCCGTCATAGGCCAGCCGATAGATCTCGCGGAAATCCTCGAAGGAAATGTCGGCCGGACAGTTGATGGTCTTGGAGATAGAGGTGTCGACGTAGTTCTGCGCCGCCGCTTGCATCGCGACGTGATCGGCCGGCGCCAGCCGTTGCGCGTCGACGAAATAGTCCGGCAGCGCCGCCGTCTCGCCGAAGCGCGCGCGCCAGGTCCGGAAGGCGTAATCGCTCACCTGCTCCTCCCGGCGCTCGCCGTTCGGCTGCAGGACGTGGCGGCTGTAAGTGAAGCTGAAGACCGGCTCGATACCGCTGGAGACGTTGTCGGCCAGGAGCGAGATCGTGCCGGTGGGCGCGATGGAGGTGAGGGTGGCGTTACGAATGCCGTGGCGTCGGATCGCCGCCCGCGTCTCCTCGTCCAACGCCTGGAGGTTGGGCGAGGCGAGGAACGGCGCGGCCTCGAAGGCGGGGAAGGGGCCCTTCTCCGCCGCCAGCGCCGCGCTCGCCCGATAGGCGGCACGTCGGATCCGGTCGAGCCAGGCCTCGGTCAATTCAATCGCGCGGGCCGAGCCGTAGCGCGCCCGACAGAAGATCAGGGCGTCGGCCAAGCCGGTGACGCCAAGGCCGATGCGGCGCGTCGCCCGCGCCTCCGCCTGTTGTGCGGCCAAGGGAAAAGCCGAAACGTCGATCACGTCGTCCATCATCCGGACCGCCGTGGCGACCAGGTTTTCCAACCCGTCCTCCGGGATCGCCGCCTCCGCCTCGAAGGGCGTTTCCACCAGGCGCGCCAGGTTGATCGAGGCAAGCAGGCAAGCGCCATAGGGTGGCAACGGTTGCTCGCCACAAGGATTGGTCGCCCGGATGGTCTCGGCGTAGGCGAGGTTGTTCCGCGCGTTGACGCGGTCGATGAAGATCACGCCCGGCTCGGCATAGGCGTATGTGGCCCGCATGATTCGGTCCCAGAGGTCCCGGGCGCTGACGGTATTATAGGCGACGCCGCCGAAATGAAGCTCGAGGCCGTCGTCGATCGCCACCGCATCCATGAAGGCATCGCTCACCAGGACCGAGAGGTTGAACATCCGCAGCCGGCCCGCGTCCTGCTTCGCCTCGATGAAGGCTTCGATATCGGGATGGTCGCAGCGCATCGTCCCCATCATCGCGCCCCGGCGGTGGCCGGCGCTCATGATGGTGCGGCACATGGCATCCCACACGTCCATGAAGGTCAGCGGCCCCGAGGCGTCGGCGCCGACACCGAGCACCACCGCGCCCTTGGGCCGCAGCGTCGAGAAGTCGTAGCCGATGCCGCCACCCTGCTGCATCGTCAACGCCGCTTCCTTCAGGTGCTCGAAGATGCCGGACATGTCGTCCGGGATTTCGCCCATGACGAAGCAGTTGAACAGCGTGACCCGCCGCGCCGTGCCGGCGCCGGCGAGGATGCGACCCGCCGGCAGCAGCTTGAAGTCCTCCATCGCCTCGACGAAGCGGGGCTCCCACTGTTCCGGCGCCGCCTCCACGGCGGCGAGCGCGGCCGCGACCCGGCGCCAACTGTCTTCGATCGTGTTGTCGATCGGGGTGCCGTCCGCCCCCTTGAAGCGGTACTTCATGTCCCAGATCTGCTGCGCGATCGGCGTGACGGTGGGCATGAGCCGAAGGCTCCGAATTGGGGCGCGATTGTCCAGGCTGGCAAGCCAGGATTGAGGCAAATCCCGTCGACCGACCAGACCGATGATTTTATGCCATGGGCGCCCTCGGGTCAATGTTCATGTTTCGTTCCAACATCCAACGACAACGTGGATACAGAATAAATCGTTGAAATTATGCCGGTATTTATTTTATCCACAAAATTCACATCCTCTCGACGCGGAGGTTTGGCTTCGGTGGGGCGGGCATCGGGGAGTTATCCCCAATTTTATCCCCACGGTTATCCCCAAGGTTATCCCCCGAGTTGTCCACGTCCCTCGGCGACCAGGCGCACCGTCGCGGTCTCGATTGCGTCCTCGAGCGCCGCCATGAAGGCGCGCCGGTCGAGGCCGGGCGCGATCGGCGCCAGATACTCGAGCACGATTCGGCCCGGGTAACGGAAGAAGCTGCGCCGGGGCCAGTAGAGGCCGGAGTTGAGCGCCACGGGCACCACCGCCACGTCCAGGCCACGATAGAGCGCGGCGATCCCCGGTTGGTAGGGGACGATGTCGGTGCCGAGGTCGGGCGCCGCGCGCGTGCCCTGGGGAAATATGATGATCGGCCGGCCTTCCCGGATGGCGGCGCGGCCCGCCTCGATCATGGCGCGAAGCGCCGTGGGGCCGCCCTGGCGATCGACCGGGATCATCCGTGATTTGCGGCAATAGGCGCCGTAGATCGGGATCGCCAGCAGCTCCCGCTTCATCACCACCGCCGGGTCGTCGACGATCAGATGCCAGATCAGCGTGTCCCAGGCCGACTGGTGCTTGGCGGCGATCAGATGGCCGCCCGGCGGCCGCCGCTCGGCCCCTCGGATGTCGATTTCGATGCCCGCGAGCACACGCATCAGCCAGACCACGTGACCCGCCCAGCGGCGCTGCCCCGATACCGTGACCCGATGCGACATCCAGAGCCCCGGCACGTAGGCCAGCACCATGATCGTGGTCCAGAGATAAAACGCGAGGTTGAAGCCGATCGAGCGGAGCAGGATCATCCGCCACGCGACCCCGCTCCCGCCTCCGTCGCTTCCGCGTCGGCGAGCCTGACCGTCAACAGGCCCAGGATGTATTTGTTGAACTCTTTCGCGAGCAGCCGCGCCGTCCCCGGGTAGCGCCACCATTCCTCCAGGTGGACGGCGGCCGGAAACACCGGGTGCGCCAGCACGTCGACTTCCGGCATGCGGTTCTCGAAGAACAGCAGGCTTCGCGGCATATGATAGCTCGTCGTGACCAGACGCAGGCTTTGGTAGCCGGCCTCCCGCATCCAGATCGCCGTCTCGATGGCGTTGCCCTGGGTGTCCACCGCCTCATAGCCCAGCGAGACGCAGCAGGCGAATGTCTCGGCGGCGGCCGAGCTGCGGCGCCGCAACTCGGCCAGGCCGACGCCCCGATCGACGCCCGAGATCAGCACCCGCTCGGCCCGGCCCGCCTCCAACAGGCGGAGCCCCTCGTCGATGCGCTCGGCGCCGCCGGTGAGCACGACGACGGCGTCGGTGTCGCGCCCGTCGTTCGGGACCTGCGTCGGCAGCGACGAGACGAACTGCAGAAATCCGCCGCACCAAAGTGCGAGCAGCGCCGCCAGGGCGATCCCGAGCCGCCACCAGGAGGACGATTTCGATCCACCGCCACGGGCCATCACGACATTCGCCCGAGCGCCCCGAGCACGGTCAAGCGCGCCGTCACGAATGCGATCGCGGTGCTGGCGATCGGCACCAGCGCCAGCGAAAGCAAGGTCGTCGGCCCGATGGCGAGCTGATCGAGCAGCGGCGCCTCCAGGCGCGCGGCGAGCCGGGTCAGCGCAAAAAGCGTCAAGGCCGCCAGCGCCAGGCCGACGACACCGCCGCGAAGGCCCATCCACATCGCGTGATTCTGAAACTGCCGGGCGATATAGGAATCTCGCGCACCCATGACGTGCAGCAGGCCGACGATCGCGTGGTGCACCGAGAGCGTCGCCCTGACCGCGAAGATCACGACGGCGGCGAGCGCGCCGGCGATCAGCACCACGGTCGCGGCGGCGACGAACTGCACCCCCCTGGCCAGCCGGACGAGCTGCCCTACCCAGACCTTGTGATCGTCCAGCCGGACCCCTGGGACCGCCTCGGCGAGACGGCGTGCGAGATAGGCGAAGTCGAGCTGGTGGGCGTCGTCCAACTCGACGTCGATGAGGCGCGGGATCGGCAGGTCGCCAACCGGATTGTCGGGGCCGAACCAGGGCGCCAGCAGGCGAGCGTGCTCTGCGTCGTCGAGCGCGTGGGCGCCGCGCACGCCGGCGGTGCCGCGCAGGACCTCGAGCGATTTGGCGACCCGCTTGTCGAGGTCGGCGCCCTTGCCGGCCGGCACCTCCACCGTCACGTGGCCCTCTAGGCCGGATTGCCAACTACGCACCGCGCCGTCGAGGGCGAGGCCCCCCGCCACCGCGAGGGTGGCGAGAAACGCCATCACCGCGATCACCCAGGGCAGGAACCGGCCGGCCCCGGTGTGGTCGGGAATGAGGTTCTTGGGCGCGCTCATGCCGTGGCTTCGCTTTGCGCCTCCGCCGCCGTCGCCAGGTAGCCGTCTTCCAGATGCAGCCGGGGGTAGTCGAACGGGGCGACGAGTGTCTGGTTGTGGGTGGCGACGATGATGGTGGTGCCGATCCGGTGTAGCTCCTCGAATAGCCCGATCAGGCGATGGCCGATGACGTCGTCGACGTTGCCGGTCGGCTCGTCGGCGACGATCACGCTCGGCTGCGCCACCACGGCGCGACAGATGGCGACCCGCTGCTGTTCGCCGCCCGAGAGCGTTGCCGGCGAGACCTCCAAGCGGTCGCCGAGCCCGACCCATTGCAACATCTCGGTGGCATGGCCGTGGACCCGCAATTCCGTCTCGCCCGAGATTCGGAGCGGCAAGGCCACGTTCTCCAGCACGCTCAGATGATCGAGCAGGCGAAAGTCCTGAAATACCACGCCGAGGCGGCGGCGGATGGCGGGAAGATTGCGCCGCGAGGTTCGGGCGATGTCGCTGCCGAGAAGGCTGATCACGCCCCGGCTCGGCCGGAGCGCCAAATACATCATCTTGAGCAGCGTCGACTTGCCCGCCCCGCTCGGCCCGGTCACGAAATGGAACGAGCCCGCCTCCAGATGGAACGAAACGTCGCGCAGTACCTCCGGTCTCTGACCGTAGCGCAGGCCGACGTTCTCGAAGCGGATCAAGCGACCGAAACTCCCGGCGTGAAATCGGGGCCGAGGATGCCATGGCGTCGCGATGGCGTCCAGATTTGCCGCCGAACGGCGTCGCCGCCGGTCCCGGGCGTTGCTTGTTTGGTAACCATCGTCGCCTTATAAGGTCTCCACCGGTTCGTGTCCCATGAGGACGAACAGGATGATATTGACGTGCCCGGCTTGCGAAACGCGATACCTGGTGGACCCCGGCGCGCTCGGCGTCGGCGGCCGAGAGGTCCGGTGCGCCAAATGCGGTCGCGACTGGCGTCAAGCGCCGGCTGATCGCGAAGCAGTCGCGCTTCCGCCCGAGGCGGCGGACGACACGCATTTGCCGACCGGCATGGACCAGCCGCCGCCGATCTCGACCCCGCCCGAGGGCGTTCACCCGCTTCCCCCCGGCTCGAACCTGCCGGTATTGCCGAATCGGGCGCATGCGGGCCCGGGCTGGGTCGGCTGGGCGGCGCTCGTATTGGTGCTGTGCGCGGGCACCGCGTCCGCCGTGGTCTGGCGTGATGCCATCGTCGCCGGCTGGCCGCCGGCCGGGCGGCTCTACGAGTTCGTCTCGCTCCCCGTTACGCCGCCCGAGAGCTTCGCCTTCGATATCCGCAACGTCGCCTCCGACGTCGGCTTCGAGGCCGGACAGCGGGTCCTGAAGGTGAGTGGGCAAGTCGTCAACATCGGGCCCGAGCCGAAGTCGGTGCCCAGGCTCAGGGTGAGTATCATCGACGAGGGCGATCGCGCCCTCTACAACTGGACCGTGGCGATGCCGACGACGCTCTTGGCCCCGGGCGAAGCGGTGCCGTTCACCACGCGCCTGCCCAATCCACCGAAGAACGTGAAGCGAATTTCGGTTACCTTCGAGGCGTAGAGCATCAAACGATTCCATAGGGTCGGATCATGCTCTAAGTGTCCGACTCGAAGGTCCCCGAGGCGGGCCCTTTCCCCCGGTCAACCACGCCGAGGCCAGCGGAGGAAACCATGCCCGACACGCCCCGAATCGAGATCCTGTTCTCCGCCGCCGAAATTCAGGCCCGCGTCGAGACGCTGGCCGAGGTGATCGCCGACCGCCTGGGCCCGGAGCCGATGGTCGTCGCCGTCCTCAAGGGAAGCTTCGTCTTCACCGCCGATCTGCTGCGCGCGCTGCATTACCGAGACTGCCACCCGAGGATCGACTTCCTGACCTTGTCCAGTTACGGCGCCGGAGCCGAGAGTTCGGGCCAGGTGAGCGTGCAGCGCGATATCACCGACGATCCCGCCGGCCACTCGGTCCTACTGGTCGACGATATCCTGGAAAGCGGCCGCACGCTGGCCTTCGCCAAGCAACTGCTGCTCGAGCGAGGCGCGGCGGAGGTCGATATCTGCGTGCTGCTGGAGAAGCCCGGCAAACGCAAGGCGGTGATCGAGGCCGATTTCGTCGGCTTCGAATGCGCCGACAAGTTCGTCGTCGGCTATGGTCTCGATTACGCTCATCTCTATCGCGAATTGCCGTATATCGGCGCGATCACGATCGTGTGAGCAGGCTCGCTGGAGGCCGGGTCGGAGCCATGGCGCGAATTCTTCTGGCTGAAGACGACGAGGGTGTGCGCGGTTTCGTGGCCCGGGCGCTCGAGGTGCATGGCCACGAGGTCACGGCGGTCTGCGACGGCGCGCTCGCGCTGGAGGCGCTGACGGCGAGTGACGCGCCGGCCTACGAGCTGCTGTTGGCCGATATCGCGATGCCGATGATGGACGGCATCGCGCTCGCCCTCAAGGTCAGCCGCGACCATCCGGGCTTGCGCGTGCTGCTGATGAGCGGCCATGCCGAGGAGCGCCGCCGGGCCCACAATTTGGATCAGATCATCCACGACGTGGTGGCCAAGCCGTTCTCGTTGGACGACATCGTGGCTGCCGTGAGCCGCACGCTCGCGGCGTGATATCCGACGGTGTATGCCTTGCGTGCGTGTCGCCCGCCGGGGCGTGAGGGGAGAGCACCGCATGGCCGAGATCGGCTTCGACGATTTTCTCAAGCTCGACATCCGCGTCGGCACCATCCGCCGGGTCGAGCCCAATCGCGAGGCGCGCCAGCCCGCCTACAAGATCCATGTCGACTTCGGGCCCGAGATCGGCGAGCGCAAGACCAGCGCCCAGGTCACGAAGCATTACGAGATGGAGGCGCTGGTCGGGCGACAGGTGGCGGCGGTGGTGAACTTCCCGCCCAAGCAGATCGGCAAGTTCATGTCCGAGATCCTGGTCCTCGGCTTTCCCGACGCGGCCGGCGAGGTCGTCCTCGTCGGCCCGGACAAGGAGGTTCCGGACGGCGGGCGGATGTTTTGAGGCTAGCGGGGCTTCGCGGGCTGGAGCAGCGAGGCCGACATGAGCCGCGCCGAGCGGGAAGGCGCCGCCGGAGCATCACGGCCAATTCCCGGATCTAGCCCGTATTTCTCACCGTGCCCACGGCCTCAGTCGACCTGGGCCGAGTCGATCGCCGAGGAGAAGGCCTGAAAGCGTAGCGGGGCCTACGGTGAAGGCCTTCGACACGGCGGGCGGCCGGCCCAGGTCGACCCCCTGGGCGTCGCTGTCGGCCCGACAGGGTGCGTCGCGCCGCTTGCCCGATGCGCCCCGCATCGCGCGGCGCGGCGCTCCTGCCCTGTCGGGCCGACAGCGACGCTGAGGCCATGGGCACGGTGAGAAATGCGGGCTGGGCTGAACGGTTCCTCCCCGGCTCCGGACCTCCGAATCGGCGTGGTCTCCAAGGCGTCATTCTCCCTCCGGCGCCACCGGCCATGACATCTGGGCGGCGGTCGCGGGCCCGAAGGTCGCGACCCGCTCCCGTTCTTCTTTTCGCTTATGGAGTGTGTCGAGGGTGCCCTCCGGCGGCGAAATGAGCATTAATGAGGCATTCATTGTTCGCTCGAAAATGAATGCTTTTCGGCCAAAATGAATGCTTTTGCTTCGCTCGGGGCAAGAATGACGTCCCGAGCGGTGTGGTTCCCGCGCCGCCGGGAGGGCCTAATACCGTCGAGCATGTGAACTGGCCTGTCCGCCACGACGGATGTCATCGCGAGCGAAGCGTTGCGATCCAGAGCCACCCGAATGATAATTACGGTGACAGATAATTACGGTGACAGTGCATTTATAATTACGGTGTATAATTACGGTGACAGTGCATTTAATTGACCCGGGTTCCACGAGCTGCCACGGTCCGCGCATGGCCCGTCCGGCCAGGATGGTCGTTCCCCATGTCGCTGACCAAGTCACCCAGCGCGGCAACGGCGGTCAAGTCCGGATTCTGCTGGGAATTTTCTCCGGGGTTGCCTCCGTCGAGGCCTGTTCTGGTAGTTCCAGCTGGGCTTGGTATTCCTGATCGACAATTACGGTGACAGTGCATTTAATTGACCCGGGTTCCACGAGCTGCCACGGTCCGCGCATGGCCGTCCGGCCAGGATGGTCGTTCCCCATGTCGCTGACCAAGTCACCCAGCGCGGCAACGGCCGGCGGCAGACGTCTTCGGTGCCGATGATCATGCGCTCATTTCCGATCTCCTCGGCCGCGCGTGCCGGGCCGCCGATGTCGAAGTCTGGGCTTGGTGCCTCATGGCCAATCACCTCCATCCGATCCTCGTACGCGGGGCCGCGACGGCCTCGGGGGCGCTCCGTCGCGCGGACATCGCGCCCATGGCGGTACGATCCATGCGCGCCAAGCCCGCCCAGGCACCTCGGGTTGAGTGCACTGTCACCGTAATCTGCACCGTAATCTGGGTTGAGTGCACTGTCACCGTAATCTGTCACCGTAATCCCGCACCGTAATCCCGGGGGCCGCGACGGCCTCGGGCGCGCTCTGTCGCACGGACATCGCGCCCATGGCGGTACGATCCATGCGCGCCAAGCCCGCCCAGGCACCTCGGGTTGAGTGCACTGTCACCGTAATCGCTAATCGCCACAAGCCCGCCCAGGCACCTCGGGTTGAGTGCACTGTCACCGTAATCGTCACCGTAATCGCGACGCGGCCGGCGAGGTCGTCCTCATCGGCCCGGACAAGGAGGTTCCGGACGGCGGACGGATGTATTGAGGTTATCGGGGCGGCGAGGCGTTTGGGCTTGGTGATCACCACGACATCGCCCGCGCGAGGATGCCGCTCGACACCTCATCGCTGCGGACGAGTCGGTGAGAGCTGCGAATTCATGGTGCCGGCGGAGGGACTCGAACCCCCGACCTGAGGTTTACAAAACCCCTGCTCTACCAGCTGAGCTACACCGGCGCGCCGCGTCCCCCCTCCCTAGCCGATTTCGCCGCCGGCTCCAAGGGGCGCAGGGCAATCGCGTGAACGCGATTGCCCTGGAGTCTTCTTGTTCCCTCAGACGCCGGGCGCGCCCATCCGGGCGCTTGGCTTCGCTCGCATAAGCTCGCGGGGCCTCAATGGCCCATTCGCGGCGATTGACGCGCTATCATGGCCGTGGCCATCACTTCATGCGATTGCCCTGCCAAGGGGCGCCGCCAAGTGGCGATGCCCAGAACCAGGCGATAAACTGTGCGTGAGGCGGGCGTTTGGCCCTTCCGCGCGGGGCCGGCGCCGCCCATCATCGGGACCGGGCCGGGAAGCGAGGCGAGGATGCGACGCGGCGAGAGCATGCCGTCGAGGTGGGGCTTGATCCTGGCGGGGGCCGGCCTGCTCGCGCTCGCCGTCGCGGGCGCGGCGGCGCAGTCGGACGATGGCGAGTTCCGCCAGACCGAGCACCTCAGAATTGAAAACCCCGAACAGCTCGACGGCGTGAAGGCGGAGAAGATCTACCAGTCGATCGCCGGCGAGCTGGTGACCTTCTATGCCATGTCGCGCGAACCCACGGCCGGCGCCTATCGGAACTGGCGGCGCTACAACAGCGCCCCCTACCTCTCGGCGACCCACGGTAACCGCTACGTCAACAACTACGCCAACGCCAAGGGTGCCGGCTATGAGAGCTTGAAGTCGGGCGTGAAGATGCCCGTGGGCGCGATCTTCGCCAAGGACAGCTTCACCGTCACCGCCGAGGGCGAAGTGTTCGGCGCGGCGCTGTTCATGATGGAGAAACTAGCGCCCGGGACCAGCCCGAAGACCGCCGAGTGGCGCTATGTCGCAATCCTGCCCGACGGCAGCTACTCGGGCGATACGACCGGCGACAACGCCGCCGACATGGCCTATTGCCACGCCTGCCACAAGATCAAGGCGAAGGTCGACTACCTCTATTACGTGCCGAAGAACTATCGCCGCTGAGGCGCGCCGCGATCGATCGGGGGTCGTTCTCGAGACGCCGGGTGCTTGGCCACGCTATTGCGCTCTAGGTGCATGCGGCTGCCGTGCGCATGGATGCAGCTCTCGCCGTCGGGCAGCCGCTCGATCAGCGTCCAACTGCCTCGGCGCGAGGCGAAGAGCTGCATCTCGTTGCCGTTCTCCATGAGCGCCTCCGCCACCCGCGCTTCGCTGAAGGCGCGGTCGAGATAGACCGTCAATTTCTCATGCTTCAGGCAATTTCCGACCATGTCGGTCTCCATTGCCAGTCCAGGGCTCGCCGTCAAGGCCAGCGCCAGCGCCGCGCCCGCCAGTGTCTTCAACCTGCCCGTCATGTCCGATACCTCGTTTCCCGGCCCCGCGGGGCCGAGGGTGCCGCTCGGGGCGGCCACCGTCGCTTGTTACAAGTCTCGGTCACGAGATGGGAGGGGCGAAGACACTTGCTTTCAAGTAGCCGAGAGGGGTCCGTGAAAAGCTCATTCGGCCGGCCGGCCTCGGCCGGACCAGAGCCGCTTCGAGGCGATGGCGGCACCCTGGCCAAGCGCGGCGAGCTTGGCCCAGACCACCTCGGGATGGCATTCGAAGGTGGTGGCGAAGCTGGCGAAGCCGCAGTCGGCGCCGGCGATGACGTTCTCGGCGCCGACCACCTGGGCGAAGCGCTCCAGCCGCTCGGCGATGGTCTCGGGATGCTCCACCAGCACGGAGCTGTGGGTGATCACGCCCGGCACCAGCGATTTGCCCTCCGGCAGGTCGACCTCGGCCCAAAGCCGCCATTCGTGCTCGTGGCGGGGGTTCGCCGCCTCGAAGGAATAGGCCCCGGCGTTGACCTTCACCATGATGTCGATGATGTCCTTCAGCTCCATGTCGTGGACCCGGGGACCCATGTTGATGGAATAGCAGGTGTGGTAGCGGATCCTCTCCTGCGGGATGCCGCGCAAGCCGTAATTCAGGGCCTCGACCCGGCGCTCCGCCCAGGCCCGGCATTCGGCGACCGAGAGCTCCGGGTGCAGCACGTAATAGGTCGCCAGCAGCGGATCGTCGATCTGCAGCAGGAAGCCGGCCTCGACGATGGCGAGATACTCCTCGCGCAAGGCCTCGACGATCGCCGCCAGATAGTCTTCCTGGCTGCCGTAATGCTCGTTCGAGTGCCAGTCCTCGATGTTGGCGGGGGAGATCGCGGGGATGAAGGCCTCTTGCCCGTCGACGCCGTCGAGCGCGCGGCGCAGCCGCGCGATGTCGGCTTGGATCGCCGCCTGGCCCTGGTAGGAAATCGGCCCGGTGCAGACCCAGCGCGTGGGACCGACGTCGCCGGCCGTTCCCGGCAGCTTGGCGGCCCATTCGTAGAACCCGGGAAAGGCCTTCACCTCGCGCGATTGGCCCCAATAGCTGCCACCGGGGACGTAGGAGGGCCCTGTATTGGGTTCGAAGCCCCGCAGTCTCTCGTTGATGTAGGGGATGAAGCCGATGCGGCCCATCTCGCCGTCGCTGACGACGTCGATCCCGCGCTCGGCCTGGAGGCGAATGGTCTCGGCCACCGCGCTCTCGACCCGGGCCTCGAAGGCGGCCTCGTCGACCGCCCGGCCGGCGAGCCTGTCGCGGATCAGCGCCACCAGATCGGCGGGCCTGGGCAGGCTGCCCACATGCGTCGTCAGAATGCGCTTCGTGCTGCGTTGCATTTCACTCTCCCCACGCCCGGCCGGGCGCGCTCGATCATGGCAGCGGGGCGCGCGAGGCGGCGAGGGCGCCCTCGGCTGCCTTTCAGCCCGCCTTCAGGCGCTTCGCCGCGTCGAGGGCGAAATAGGTCAGGACGCCGTCGGCGCCGGCCCGTTTGAAGGCCAGCAGGGCCTCCAGGATCACCCGCTCGCCGTCCAGCCAGCCGCGCTCGATGGCGCCCGTCAGCATGGCGTATTCGCCGCTCACCTGATAGGCGAAGGTCGGTACGCCGAAGCTGTCCTTCACGCGGCGGACGATGTCGAGATAGGGCATCCCCGGCTTGACCATCACCATGTCCGCCCCCTCGTCGAGGTCGAGGGCGATTTCCCGCAGCGCCTCGTCGCTGTTGGCCGGGTCCATCTGATAGCTCTTCTTGTCGGCGGTGCCGAGATTGCTGGAGGAGCCGATGGCATCGCGGAACGGGCCATAGAAGCCGGAGGCGTATTTGGCCGCGTAGCTCATGATGCGCACGTCGTCGCGGCCCGCCGCGTCCAGCGCGTCGCGGATCGCGCCGACGCGGCCGTCCATCATGTCCGAGGGGGCGATCACGTCGGCGCCCGCCGCCGCCTGCACCAGCGATTGGCGCACCAGAACCTCGATGCTCTCGTCGTTGGCGACGTAGCCGTCGACGATGACGCCGTCGTGGCCGTGGTCGGTGAAGGGGTCGAGTGCCGCGTCGCAGAGAATGCCGATCCCGGGCACCTGATCCTTGATGCGGGCGACCGTGCGGCAGACCAGGTTGTCCGCTTCGAGCGCGTAGGTGCCGCGCGCGTCCTTCAACGACTGCGGGACGTGGGGAAATATGGCGACGACGGGGATGCCGATCTCGGCCGCCTGGGCGGCCGCCTCGACGATATGGTCGATGCCGAGCCGTTCCACCCCGGGCATCGAGTCGACCGGGCTACGACTGTCGTCGCCGTCTTGCACGAAGAGCGGCCAGATCAGATCGTCGACGCCAAGGCTGTTCTCGGCCACGAGACGTCGGGTCCAGGGGTCGCGCCGGTTTCGCCGCATGCGCCGGCGCGGGTATTGACCGTGTGGCCGGGGGGCGCTCTCCCGGGTCTCGTCGACATCGGGCGCATCGCGGCGCATCCGAAAGGGGTCGGCCATCGCTCGCATCTCCTCCGGTTGGTGGTCGGCGAGAAGTTTAGGGGCGGCGGCGCGGCGAGACAATCGCCCCCTCGCGGCAGGGCAATCGCGTGAACGCGATGGCCCCGGATTTTTCTTGTTCCCTCAGACGCCGGGCGCGCCCATCCGGGCGCTTGGCTTCGCTCGCATGGGCTCGCGGGGCCTCAATGGCCCATTCGCGGCGGTTGACGCGCTATCATGGCCGCGTCCATCACTTCACGCGATTGCCCTGCCCCTCGCGGCGGAAGCTCGCGTTGACAGCGGAGGGGGGGCAATCGTATCACCACGCCCGACCACGCGAGGCGGGAAACCATGGACTTCGAGCTTTCCGAGGAACAGCGGGCCTTCCAACAGATGGCCCGGCAGTTCGCCGAGGCGGAGATGGCGCCCAAGGCCGGAAAGTGGGACGAGGACTGCATCTTTCCCACAGACACGCTCCGCGCGCTGGCGGCGCTCGGCTTCGGCGGCATCCTCGTGGCGCCCGATGTCGGTGGTTCGGGCCTCACACGGCTCGATTCGACCCTCGTTTTCGAGGAGCTGGCGGCCGGCTGCACCTCGACCGCGGCCTATGTCTCGATCCACAACATGGCCGCCTGGATGATCGACACCTATGGCAGCGCGGCGCAGCGGGAACGCTGGCTGCCCGAACTCTGCGCCATGGGGAGCTTCGCCAGCTACTGCCTGTCCGAGCCCGATGCCGGTTCCGACGCGGCCAGCCTCTCGACCCGCGCCGTCAGGGAGGGCGAGGATTACGTGGTGAACGGCGCCAAGGCCTTCATCTCCGGTGGCGGCGTGTCGGACCTCTACGTCACCATGGTGCGGACCGGGGGCGAGGGCGCGGCGGGCATCACTTGCCTGGTGGTCGAGAAGGACTCGGTCGGTCTCTCCTTCGGCAAGCAGGAGAGGAAGCTCGGCTGGCGCTCGCAACCGACGGCGACGGTCGGTTTCGAAGACTGCCGCGTCCCCGTCGCCAACCGGCTGGGCGCCGAGGGCGAGGGTTTCAAGATCGCCATGCGGGGCTTGGACGGCGGCCGGCTGAACATCGCCGCCTGCTCGCTCGGCGCCGCCCGGGCCTCGCTCGACGCCGCGGCCGCGCACCTGGGCGTGCGCAAGCAGTTCGCCCGCCCGCTCGCCGAATTCCAGGCGCTCCAGTTCCGCATCGCCGACATGGTGACCAACCTGGAGGCGGCGCGGATCTTGCTGCGCCAGGCCGCGAGCAAGGTCGACGCGGAGGCGCCCGACGCCACCCTGCACGCGGCGATGGCCAAGCGCTTCGCGACCGACGCCGGCTTCGAGATCGTCAACCAGGCACTGCAGCTCCACGGCGGTTACGGCTACCTCAAGGACTATCCGATCGAGCGCTATTTGCGGGACGTCAGGGCGCACCAGATCGTGGAGGGGAGCAACGAGATCATGCGGCTGATCATCGCCCGCGAGGTGCTGGGCCGGTGAGTGCCGCCGGCGGCGACATCGTGTTCCGGCGCCTGGGCGCGCTCTCGATCGTCACCCTCGACCGGCCGCAGGCGCTCAATGCGCTGACGCTCGACATGGCCCGCGCGATCGATGCGCATCTGGTCGCCGTGGCGGCGGACCCGCGGTGCCGCGCGGTACTGATCGAGGGCGCCGGGAAACGGGCCTTCTGCGCCGGCGGCGACATCCAGCGGATTTACCACGCGGGCCGCGCCGGCGAGACCTACGCCCACGACTTCTTCCGCGCCGAATACCGATTGAATGCGCGGATCCACCATTTCACCAAACCCTATATCGCGCTGATGGACGGCATCGTGATGGGGGGGGGCGTCGGCCTGTCGATCCACGGCGGGCTTCGTGTCGCCACCGAGCGCTTGATGCTGGCGATGCCGGAGACGGGCATCGGCCTGTTTCCCGACGTCGGCGGCGGCTACGTGCTGCCGCGCCTTGCGGGCCAGACGGGGATGTTCATGGCGCTCACCGGAGCCCGCCTGGGGCAGGGCGATGCCGTGGCGCTGGGCTTCGCCGATGCCGCCGTGGCGAGCGCGCGGCTGGAGGACCTGAAAGACGCCTTGGCGGGCGACGCGCCCGCCGATCTTCCCGCCGCGCGGGCGATCGTCGCAGGATTCGCCGAGGATCCGGGCGCCGCTCGCCTCGCCGAGGCGCGGGCGCGGATCGATGCCCACTTTGGCGCGGAGTCGGTGGCGGCGATCATTGCCGCGCTCGAAGCCGACGGCGGCGAATGGGCTTCGAGGCAACGCGACATCATCGGCGCCAAGTCGCCGACCAGCCTGAAGATCACCCATCGCCAGCTTCGCGCCGGTGCCCGGCTCGACTTCGACGACGTCATGGGAATGGAATACCGCATGGCGCACGGCTGCCTCGCCGGCCACGACTTCTACGAGGGCGTTCGCGCGGTGATCATCGACAAGGACCAGACGCCGAAATGGCTGCCGGCGCGGCTGGACGAGGTGAGCGAGGCCGTCGTCGCCGCGCATTTCGAGCTGGAGCCCCCGGGCGGCGATCTGGTGCTGCCCGGCGAGGGAAGGTGTGCGAGTTAGGGAGGGAGCGATGGCCAGATTAGGATTCATCGGCGTCGGCAACATGGGCGGGCCCATGGCTTCAGACGCAACCTCATCGCCTCGCCATGTATCGCACCCGTCCGACAACGCTCAACAAGAGGTGACGCTAAGCATTTTGAAATGCTGCCAGCGGCAGGTAATGCTCACGGCGTTACGACCTGGTATCTCATATGGAAACCGAGGGCGCCATGCCCACTCCTAACGGAAGACGCCGATTGAGATGACTGACGAGACCGCCACCAAGATCTCACCGCATGGGGATTTCCGCCACGGCGGCGGCAGCGATGGGGCGAGAGCAGGTTGTTCTCGCGCATCACCCGGAGCACCCGCTTGCGGGAAACACGGATGCCACGACAGACCCGAAGCCGAGCCCAGACCTTGCGGTGTCCCTCGCCCTCCCAGGGGGATGCCTCCAGGTCGGCCTCGATGGCCACCAGCAGAGCCTCGTCCGAGATCGAGGGCTTCGGTCCCCGGCGCTTTGCTGGTGGGCGCTCAGCGGTGGCCTGCTGCCGGGATTTCATGGCGTAGAACGAGGAACGGGCAAAACCCCAGGCCGCACAGACCCGCTGGAGGCCGTAGGCCAAACCCGTGCCGGGAGAGGTGGCGGCACTCATCGCCGCGACCTCCGCCGCCCCAAAGGGCCACGTCTCCGTCTTGGCCTCCAGCAGACCGATGGGGCGGGCACGGGCGCCCGAGAAGGTCAGAGTGCATTACGGCGGCGATGCCTCGCTCCTGCTGGACCTGACTCGTAGCGCCTTGATCGTCCACTCCCTCGACGAACTCAACGCTGCCCTCGACAATATCAAGTCGACTTATAAGATCGTTCGTATCAAGGACCACACCGCTGAGCCGACCGAAATGGGATATCAAGGGACATCGCTCTCAATGTGCTCTCAGATGTCGAGCGCATACTAAGGGTCAGGTCTTGCTTCTTGCATTGGAAGGGGTGTGGCACATGAGGACCCCGGGCAACTTTATCAGTTCCCGCCCGATAGGCTCGACTGTCGGGAGGATGTACGCCAGTTTCCGAGACGAGACTTCAGAGGCAAATAACAAGACCTGACCCCAAGACCGTGACCCCAAGACCTGACCACCGTCCCCGACCGCCTACTCCTCGCTCAGGCGGGAGCGGGAAGCCGAGGTTCTGGAGCTGGACTACGATGTCGCATAGGGGGAATGGCCGCCATGTCCGGAATTGCCAATCCATGTCTTGTATACCCCCAGGTTTCCCCGTAATATTAGACGGCGCTAAACGGAGATAGTTGACCCATTTTCTCTGTCGATGCGCTCTTCGACCGATGGGCATCACTTGGAACGGTCATTCTGGATTACCGGCCTTTCGGAGGCTGTCGAGCAGGGAAATTAATGGCACGACATGCATGCCGATAAAATGGTCGCGAACGAAGGCAACCAAAAGACGCGGCTGCATCTCCAGGGCCTTTTCGCGCGCGGTTGGCTATCAACTGATTTGCCTCGCGCGAGTGGTCACCCAACCAAGTTGTATCTCGCGAGCCGTCGGCGATTGATTCGATTGCCTCGCGAACTCCCAATACGGTTACCCATTGCCGTTTTCTGTCTTCCAACTCCCAATGACCGTGGGGAGCAAGTTCTTTCGCCTCGATTAGGATCTGGCACGCTGCCACGGCGTGCTCGATAGTCCCTTCGAAATCCACGGACAGCAGCTTCGTGTTCGTGATGGAACGCGCTGCGCCTGCTGCACCGCCAGAAGGGTTAAGATCGGCGCGCGAAGTGCCGCTTCAGTTTTTGGTAGTAGAAGGCCGGGTAGGAGAGGCACATCGTTACCAGGACGTACTCGGTGAAGACATAGACCCACTGGCGCTGCATCCGGCCGCCGAAGGTGTCCATGCCCTTGGTCAAGAACATGAAGCAATAGAACGCCGAGCCGAGGAGTATCAGGATGGCAAAGATCGTCTTGTCGTCGAGCCCGCGCCACCCTGGCCGCTTGCCCGCCGCCCCGGCCCGCGACAGCAAGACCTCCAGGCTGGCGTCCGCGATGAAGGCGAGCGGCAGGGCGATGAAGAGGACGATCGAGAACGCCATGTGGCTCTCATTGCTGACCTTGAGCGTCACGATCGCCAGCAGCGTCAGGCTCAGACAGATGACGACGCCGCCGAAGAGCCAGATATTGTTGAGCCCGCGACAAAGGCCGGCAGGGCGAAGGCGCGCGGCATCGGCGGCGGCGATTCGATCACGGTTCAGGCGCCAGACCAGCCACCAGGCGGTGAGGGCGCAAATCGCGACGATTGTCATGCCGGGCGCGAAGAGATAGCTCGCGGGCTCAAGGGCGCTGGTCTTGGAGATCGTCGGCACGCGGGTGGCGACGTAGTCCGGGTAATAGGCCGCGAATATGTAGCGGGTCGCCATGATGACCGGCACGCCGACAAGACTGACCAGTCGGCTGGAGACGACCAGGCGTTCGGGCGCAAGAAGGCGCGGTAACGATGAGAGCACTGAGTTCGAGCCTCCGGCAGTGTGCGCGGCGGCGCGCATCCTAGCCGACATTCCCCAATAGAACGTCGGTTGTCAACGGCGGAGAAAAAGGGGCTATTCGGCGGTTTTATAGAGCGCCACCATCGCTCTGGCAGCTTGTCCACGTAGTCCACGGCAGGGACCTGTGGGCCCACGTGGTCAAGCGTTGGGGCGTGGTCTGTCCGCTTTAGCTTTCTTGGAGGCGCGAGCCTGCTTGAGGCGGTAGCTCTCGCCGTTGCATTCGAGAATGTGGACGTGGTGCGTGAGCCGGTCCAGGAGCGCGCCGGTGAGCCGCTCGGAGCCGAAGACCTCGGTCCATTCATCGAACGGCAGGTTCGAGGTAACCAGGATCGAGCCCCGCTCGCATCTTTGAGAGAAGATCTCGAAGAGGAGTTCGGCGCCGGTCTTGGAGAGCGGCACGAAGCCGAGTTCGTCGACGCGGAGGATGGACCGTGGCGCCGGTGGCGCCGCGTAAGCCATCCGACAAGAGGCGGTATTTCGCTTGTTGTTAGCGGTGGTTCCAGGGTGCGCTTATATGGTGCTCTTTTTGAGCGGTCGGTGGCGGTTGGCTGACGGGATGCTTTTGGGCTTGGCTGATTTTGTTTCGCGCTGTGGCTATTCAGTCGAGGGGCCGGTCATCGATCTGGAGCGGTTCGCCGGCGCGGTCGCGCATGAGCATGTCGTTCCAGTCCAGGGCGTCGAGGGCAGGGCGCAGGCGGACGACCCTGCTGTCGTTTCGGATGAGCCGTGCCGCGGCGTCATCGCCCTGGCGGGTGGCGTCGTAGGCGCAGAAGATCCGGCCGGGGTTCCAGGCCTCGATCCATTCGGGGAGGCTTGCGGTGGCGCCGCCGGTTGAGACCACGGCGCATCCCTTGCGCCCGGCCGGGACGAGGTGGAGGGAGAGGACCGACAGGGCGTCGATTGCGTTCTTGGCGAGGATGACGGAGTTCGGCCAGTCGGGTTCCCACGACATCCAGAAGCCGCCGCGCGCGGCGGCGCCGGTCGGCGCGAGGCGGCGTGGCGCCGCGGCCGGCGAGGCTCTCGGCGCCGAGAGCCTCGCCGGCCGCGTTTCGGCGGACGAACACGGCGTTGCCGTGGCGGTCGGCGTAGAGCAAGCCGAGGTCGCGGCACAGGGCGACGAGCACATCCGCGAGGCCGCGCTGCTCGACGAGGTAGCTCTGGATGGCGGGCCAGTGGCGGTCCGGGCACGGCGGCTTCGGGTGGCGATCGGCCGGGAACCGGTCACGGCACGGCAGTTCCGAGAAGAAGCCGAGGGCCTCGGGCACGGTGCACCGGCAGGCATGGATTACCAGGTCGATCGCTCCGCCCCCGCCGCGCAGATGTTCGTAGAACATAAAGCCGTTGATGCTGACGACGGATCCGGGACGCCTCCAGCGCGCGGCATCGGTGGGATCGCGGCGGTAGCCGAGGCGGCGGACGACGTCTTCGAGGGGATAGCCTCGCAGGGCCTCGGCCCGCACCCGCCGGTCCCAGAGGCGGGGACCATCCATGGCTACGCCGGCGGCGGTTCCCCGCGGTCCTGCGCGCCGGCCTTGCCGGCTCGCCGCCGGCGGCGCTCGGCGCTGCGCTGCTTCTGGCGTTCCTCGGCCTCCTTGCGGCGCCAGGACTCGGCGTCGATGGCGATGATCTCGGCGTTGTGGACGAGGCGGTCGACCAGGGCGACGAGGCAGGCGGCGTTGGGGAAGGCCTCACCCCACTCGGCGAAGGGCCGGTTGGTGGTGATTATGGTGGAGTTCTGCTGGCTGCGGCTGGAGACGATGTTGAACAGCAGATCGGCATGGCGGTTGCTGTAGGACAGGTATCCGACCTCGTCGATCACCAGCAGGTGCTGGCGGGCGTAGAAGCGCAGCCTGCGCTGAAGCAGGGTGTCGCTGTCGAGGGCGGCGAGCTCGCCGAGCATGCTGGCCGCGGTGGCGAAGCGCACGGTGTGGCCCTCGAGGACGGCGCGGTGGGCGATATTGGCGGCGATGGTCGACTTGCCGACGCCGTTTGGGCCGACCAGGACGACGTTGGCGGCCTCGTTGAGGAACTCGAGGCTCATGAGATCCTCGACGGCCATGCGGTCGCAGCGGCGCGGCCATGCCCAGTCGAAGTCGGCGAGCGGCTTGAACTGTCCGAGGCGGGCGTCGCCGAGGCGGCGCTTGAGGCTGCGGCTTCGCCGTTCCTCCTCTTCCCAGGCGACCAGCGCAGCGGGCCAGTCATGCCCGGCGACCTCGCCCCAGTGGGCGGCGAGGCCGTGCAGGCCGAGCGCCCGGGCACGGCCCATGAGGGTATCGTTCATTGCTCGCTGTCCTCCTCGGGTTCGCCGGCCAGCCCGTCGTATCCGACGAGGTCGTGATCGCGGACAGTGATGTCGCGCACTCTCGGATCGCCGGGCAGTTCGACGGGGATGGGCGGGGGTTGGTGCCGCAGCTCGCGCCGCCGGGTCAGGCTCAGGCGCACGGCGTTGGGATGGGGAACGTCCCGCTTCAGGGCCTCGTCGATGGCCGCCTCGAGCTCGGCGGCGCCGTAGGCGTCGAGGAGGCGCAACAGGGCGGCGACGGTGGCGCCTATATAGCCGCCGCGCTGGGCGGCCTCGGCGAGCAGGCGCTCGCTGTTGGGCGCGGCCTGGACCAGCCGGTCCTGGCCGCGAAGGCGGCGGGCATGGCTCTTGCGCCTGACCAGCTCGGCGATGTGCTCGGGGTTCTCGATGCGGGCCGCCTTGTCGAAGCTGCGCGGATGGCTGGCGATGACGTCCACACCGTCGAGGATGCGCACCTCGTCGAGCGTCGCGACCACGACGAGGGTGCGCCGCACATGGGTGTGCGGCACGCTGTAATCGTTGAGATCGAAGCGGGCGTAGGGGGTCTTGCCGATGGCGACCTCGACCCGGTCGTGGTCGGGGAAGGGATCGCCGGGCAGCGCGATGAGAGAGCCGCGTTCCCGCTCGAAGGCCTCGCGCACGGTGATCGAGCGGTCTTCGGGCCAGGGGCGGTCGGCGGCGATGCCGTGGCACCAGGCCAGGGCCTGGGCGTTGAGATCGTCGATATCGCGCCACCGGCGGGCGGCGAAGAAGCTGGTCCGGACATAGCGAATCGCCCGCTCCACGCGCCCCTTCTCGTTGCCGCGCGCGACCGCGACGGGCTTGGGCAGGAAGTGGTAGTGGCCGGCGAGGTCGAGGATCCGGGGATTGAACCGGATGGCGGCGCCGCGGCGCTCCAGCACGACGCTCTTCAGGTTGTCGTACCAGAGCTCGCGGGGCACGCCCTGCCACGCCTCGAAGGCTTCGACATGGCCGCGCAGGAAGTTGCTCATCCCGGCGTCGAGGTAGAAGCGCAGGAAGATCCGCCGCGAGTAGCTGAGAACCATCACGAAGCCCATCAGGCGGCGCTCCGCGCGGCCGATCGTCACCTTGCCGAAGTGTCCCCAGTCGACCTGGGCCTGCTCGCCGGGAAGGGTCTTGAGGCGCAGATAGGCCTCGGCCACGGGCCTGGGCCTGAAGTGGCTGAGCAGATGACGGAAGTGGTCGCCGCCGCCCGGATAGCCGCGTTCGCGCACCATCTGGTAGAGCCGGCTGGCGGGCAGCGTCGGCCAGGATGCCAGCGTCTCGGCGATGAACGGCACGTATGGATCGATCATCGACGGCCTGGGCGACCTCGCGTCCCGGGGCTCGCCGGCCGCGGTGAGGAGGCGCTCGACGGTGTAGCGATGCACGCCGAGCTGGCGTGTGATCGTGCCGACCGTCCACTTCTCGACGTGATACAGGCGAAGGATCTCCGCGCGGGTCTCCTTGTCGATGGTCATCTCACCCCCTTTCCCGTCGGGCGCAGCCCCGGATAGACCGCCTGCCCGCAGAACCGGCCGCAGCGATCGCAGCGGAAGACCCTGGCGGGCCGCTCGTGCCCGAAGGGCCGTGTTCCGGGACGCCCTGCCGGCGTCCGCACCACAACAGGACGCCGCCGCGCGGCGGTCAAAGGGTGATGCGTCACTTCCTGCCCGCGGCGCCGATTCACCGGCGTCCGGCGCCGCCGGCGTTCGCGATAGCGCCGCTGGCGCTCAGCATGCTTGTGACGGCCCCGCCGGCTGTTCTGGTAGCGCTGCCCGGCATGGCGCTGCGATCGCCGGCGCACCCGATCGCTGCAGCTCCGTGAACAGTAGATGTTGCCGTGGTCGCAGTGCCGGCAGAGAACCACCTGTTGATGGCACGAGGCGCAGTTGAACAGGCGGGCGGTGTTCTTCATCGCGCAGCCGATGAGAACGGGCTGGACCCACGCCCAAACCCGCACGATACTGCGCATATGGGTCGTGCCTTGCATGGCTTGGGGGGTGCGGTGCCGGTCGTTGCCAGCAAGCAAACGGGGCCGGCGCCGCATCGTTCTCAGCGGCCCGAGTGTACTCCCGCGGCTCCCCTTGTCAGGTCCGCGGAACCGCCGCCGCCAGCCAGCCAAAACAGGAATCGAGACGCCCGCCCGCGGTGGATAAGCAGCCCGCCGCCGCCAGACTCTTGGCGGTCGCTGCGGCGAGCTACTTACCCACCGCTGCGCCGAGCCAACTCCCGCCTGCAAACCACGCAGCTACAGCGCCACGATGCCCGATGTCGCTGAAATCACCATCTAAGCGCGGTTTTTCATCGCCACCGACAGCTAGTGTACCGACTCTAACGCCTGTTGTGGAACGGCGTGCAAAGTTGACCCCTGTTGAGGGGTGATCGGCGTCCAAATTTGACCCCCTGTATCGCACCCGGTTCCTTGGGCACAAGTTTGTCTCATGCGGCGGGCCTGAGTGACATCGCGGTGTGCCACGCCTGACGAGCTTGAGCGGGGCTCAGGTAGCCGTTCTTCTCCACGATCCACTGGGCATTGTACTGTTCGACGAACCCGCGGACGGCGTTCCGCAGCTCCGCGATGTTGCGGTAGATGCGGCCATGGATGATCTGTTCCTTGAGCGTGCGATTGAACCTCTCGGCGACGCCGTTGGTCTGGGGCTGTTCGACGAAGGCGTAGGACGGCTGGATGCCCCAGAACTTGATCTGGTTGGTGAAGTGGTCCGACAGATACTGGGAGCCGTGATCCATCCGCAAGGCCAGCCCCCGCGCCGCACCGGCGGAGGTCGAGGCATACAGCCTCGCAAGCCCCATGGAGATCGGCTGAAGGGCGGCGAAGCGGTCGCCTCGCTTGCACACATGCCAGCCGACGCACTCGGCGTTCCAATGCTCGATGGCGGTGAATATCCAGCCCCAGCCGTCGTCCACCGTGAACACCCGAACGCCGTCCGTGCCCCACATGAGGTTGGGGGCATGGGTGATGATCTCACCGACATGGGGATTTCCGCCACGGCGGCGGCAGCGATGGGGCGAGAGCAGGTTGTTCTCGCGCATCACCCGGAGCACCCGCTTGCGGGAAACACGGATGCCACGACAGACCCGAAGCCGAGCCCAGACCTTGCGGTGTCCCTCGCCCTCCCAGGGGGATGCCTCCAGGTCGGCCTCGATGGCCACCAGCAGAGCCTCGTCCGAGATCGAGGGCTTCGGTCCCCGGCGCTTTGCTGGTGGGCGCTCAGCGGTGGCCTGCTGCCGGGATTTCATGGCGTAGAACGAGGAACGGGCAAAACCCCAGGCCGCACAGACCCGCTGGAGGCCGTAGGCCAAACCCGTGCCGGGAGAGGTGGCGGCACTCATCGCCGCGACCTCCGCCGCCCCAAAGGGCCGGACGTCTCCGTCTTGGCCTCCAGCAGTTCCACCTGCATGATCAACTCCCCGATCCGCTTCATGGCGATGTCCAGTTCCGCCTTTACCGGATCGCCCTTGCGTTCCTTGAGCGAGGCATCGATCCCGGCGATCGCCTTCTCACGCCACTGCTCGAGCCGGAAAATCTCCACGCCCAACTGCCGCGACAAAAGTTCAACCGGCTCGCCACGCAAAAGCCGCAGGGCAACCTCACGCTTGCGCGTCACCGTCCACCGCTGGCCAAGTCCCAGCGGGCCTGCCGGCGAAACCTGGCCCGGGGAAAACGTGGACGAGCCAAGCTCGCCCTCGTTTACCACAGGCCCATCAACAGCAACTTTGTTCTCAAAATTGTCGGTCATGTTCCGGTCCTCCTTGGACACTTCGATTAAGCCACTTCTGTGTCCAAGGAACCGGTGCGATACACGGCGTCCAAATTTGACCCCCTGAGCCTGGCTAGTCCAAGTCACCTCGTTTTTGGGCGGACGAGGTGGTGGGGGATGTTGGTCGTGGAGACGATAGCGCGGATCCGGCGGGAGTATTTCGTCAAGGGGAAGCCGATCAAGGAGATCGTGCGGGACGTGAAGGTCTCGGGCAACACGGTGCGCAAGGTGATCCGTTCGCAGGCGACGGCGTTCACCTACGACCGGCGGGTCCAGCCGATGCCGAAGCTGGGGCCGTGGACGGCCGAGCTGGAGCGGATGCTGGAGGCCAACGAGACCAAGTCGAAGCGGGAGCGGCTGACGCTGCTACGGATCTCCGAAGCCCTCGAGGGTCTGGGCTATGGCGGCGGCTACGACGCGGTGCGGCGCTACGCCAAGGCGTGGCGGTGGCGCCGTTCGGCATCGACGGCGCAGACCTATGTGCCGTTGGTGTTCTCGCCGGGCGAGGCCTATCAGTTCGACTGGAGCCACGAGTACGTGGTGCTGGCGGGGGTGACGACCAAGGTCAAGGTCGCGCACGTCCGGCTGTGCCACAGCCGAATGTTCTTCGTCCGCGCTTATCCGCGCGAGAGCCAGGAGATGGTGTTCGACGCCCACGACCGGGCATTCCGGCTGTTCCAGGGTGCCTGCCGGCGAGGCATCTACGACAACATGAAGACGGCGGTGCAGACCGTCCTCATCGGCAAGGAGCGCGCGTTCAACCGGCGCTTCGTGCAGATGTGTGGCCACTACCTGGTCGAACCGACAGCATGCACGCCGGGAGCGGGATGGGAGAAGGGGCAGGTCGAGAACCAGGTCGGGATCATCCGCGGTCGGTTCTTCACCCCGCGGCTGCGCTTCAAGACCTACGACGAGCTCAACGCCTGGCTCTTGGACCAGTGCGTCGCCTACGCCCGGCGTCATCCCCACCCGGTGTTCAAGGACAGGACTGTCTGGCAGGTGTTCGAGGACGAGCGTCCGTCCCTGGTCGGCTATCGCGGGCCGTTCGACGGCTTCCACGCGGTCCCGGCGTCGGTGTCGAAGACCTGCCTGGTGCGCTTCGACAGCAACAAGTACAGCGTGGCGGCGCGCGCCGTCGGCCGTCCGGTCGAGGTCCATGCCTACGCCGATCGCATCGTCATCCGCCAGGACGGCGAGATCGTCGCCGAGCATGCCCGGCGCTTCGGCCGCGACCAGACCGTCTATGACCCGTGGCACTACGTGCCCGTGCTGGCGAGGAAGCCCGGTGCGCTTCGTAACGGCGCGCCGTTCAAGGACTGGGCGCTGCCCGGCGCCCTGGGTCGCGTGCGCGTCCGGCTCGCCGGCCACGACGACGGCGACAGGCAGATGGTCGAGATCCTCACCGCCGTGCTGGCGGATGGGCTGGCGGCGGTGGAGGCCGCCTGTGCCGAGGCGCTCGCTGGCGGCGTGTGCAGCGCCGACGTCGTGCTCAACATCCTCAATCGTCGGCGCCAGCCGTCCGAGACGGCGCCGATCCCGACGCCCGCGAACCTGCGTCTTCGCTTTGAGCCGGTGGCCGATTGCACCCGCTACGACCGCTTGAGGGGGGTCGGCCATGGAGCGCCATGAGGTCCTGGAGATGATGGCCGCACTCAAGCTCGCCGGCATGCGCGACGCGTTCGACGAGGTGCTCGCCGACGGCCTCAAGCGCCAGCATCCGATGCAGCGAATCATCGGCGAGCTGTTGAAGGCCGAGATCGCCGACAAGCAGGCGCGATCCATCAAGTACCAGATGAGTGGCGCCAAGCTGCCGCTGGCCAAGGAGCTGGCCGACTTCGACTTCACCGACACCCCGGTCAACGAGCCGCTGGTCCGCGAGTTGGCGGTCGGCGGCTTCCTGGCCAACCAGCGCAACGCCGTGCTGATCGGCGGCACCGGCACCGGCAAGAGCCATCTCGCCGTCGCCATCGCGCGGGCCTGCATCCGCGATGGCGCCCGGGGCCGCTTCTTCAACGTCGTCGACCTGGTCAACCGGCTCGAGGCCGAAGCCCGCGCCGGCCGCCAGGGCCGGCTCGCCGATCAGCTGGCCCGGCGCGACCTCGTCATCCTCGACGAGCTCGGCTACCTGCCCTTCGCCCAAACCGGAGGCCAGCTGCTGTTCCACCTCGTCAGCCGGCTCTACGAGCGCACCTCGATCATCGTCACCACCAACCTGACCTTCGGCGAATGGCCGTCCGTCTTCGGCGACGCCAAGATGACCACCGCGCTCCTCGATCGTCTGACGCACCACTGCGAGATCATCGAGACCGGAAACGACTCCTGGCGCTTCAAGAATCGGTCCTAAAGGCAACCGATCCACCTGCCGCCCGGTCGCCCAGGTGGGCCCACAGGAACCTCCCACGCGCGGTCCGCCGCCAGCCGCGTGGTGGGCGCGTCGGCCCGCGCGCGGGCCCCTCCTATGGACTACCTGTACGACCTCCGCCGTGCATCCCCAAAGGGGTCAACATTGCACGCCGATAGGGGGTCAATGTTCAACGCCGATTGACAAGGGCAGGCGCGGCGCAATAGTCTCTGCATCTTGCGTGCCCAGCCCTCCTTCTCGATCTCGATCAGGGCTTGCAACTCGCGCAGGTGATGGGCGTTGCACAGCGCGTGCCGTACGCCCTCCATCGTAAAGTACGGCTTCCAGTGGTCATGGACGACGATGCCGCCGACTCCGCCGAGCAGGCTGCCGCGTCGCTCCGAGACCCGATAGAAGGTCAACCGCGCGGTCGAGGCGACGTGCAACCATTGGGTCCGCCCGGCGATCCGCAAGCCGGTCTCGTCCATGTGCTTGACCGGCGCCGATTTCACCAGTTCGCGGATCACATCGACGACGCCTTGGACGGACTCGGCGCTGTTCCCGCCCCTCCGCGCGAGGCTCGCCGGAGACAGTTCCGCCCCGAACAGATCCTTCATCAATTCAGCCAGGCGGTCCCCGGGCAGGAGTTGGTAGTGCGACAGGTAGACCACCATGGCTCCGATCCGAGCGCCGTATTGAACCGGGCCGGTGATGGCGACGGGAAAAGAAGCCCGAGTGTACGTGCCGCAATGCCCGCAACGGCAGCGATGCGCCCGATGCTCCGTGACCACCAGGGGCCGGGGCTCGGGTAGATCGAAAACCTGGCGGGCCCCATGGCCGGTAGCCATATCCGGCGTCAATCCCGAACCACACCACTGGCACGTCTCGGGATAATGGTCGACGGTGGCGTCGGGATCGGCGACTTGGCGCAGGGTCTCGCCCTTGTGGCCCTTTTGCCCGCCCGGCTTGCGGGCCGATTTCTTACGGAGGCTCCTGGTGCGCTTCTTTTTACCCGCCGGTGGCTTGTTCAATCCATCGCTCGACGGTGGCTTGCCGCTGTTCGTGCTGTTCAGGCCAAGCCGGCGCTCGAGTTCACCAAGCCGGAGTTCGAACTCGGCGAGCCGCGACCCTTGGGCCAGCACCACATCGATCAGCTCGTCTTTCGACAAAAAGGCAAGAACATCCCTATCCATCGAATCCTTAGAATCGACCAACCACCCTCTGTCAAACGAAATCTAGGCCGTCAGCGCCCCAAACCCACAAAATCTGCCCCCAGAGACCCAATCCGCAGCCTCATCGAAATCAGCTACCTGGGCAGTTACCTAAAAAGTACACTGAGCGAAGCGAGGGACCTTTTGACAGGTAACGAGTTAGGGAGGCAGCGATGGCGAGGATCGGAATTATCGGCGTCGGCAACATGGGCGGGCCCATGGCACGCAACTTGGTCCAGGCGGGCCATGGCGTGACCGCCTTCGACCTCGACGAGGAGAGGCTCGACCTGGCGGTGCAGTGTGGTGCCGGGCGCGCCGGTTCCCTCGCCGAGGCGGCAGGCGGAAGGGAGCTCGTCGTCACCATGCTGCCGGCCGGCCGGCATGTCCGCGAGGTCTATCTGGCCGAGGCGGGCGTTATCGCCTCGGCCGACGCGGGCACGCTGTTGATCGATTGCTCCACCATCGACGTCGAGAGCGCGCGAGCGGCGCACCGGGCGGCCGAGGAAGCGGGCTTCGTCATGCTCGACGCCCCGGTCTCGGGTGGCGTCTCGGGCGCCGAGGCGGGGACGCTGACCTTCATGTGCGGCGGCACGGCTAGTGCCTTCCGGCGCGCCGAGCCGATCCTCGAAGTCATGGGCGGCAACGTCTTTCATGCCGGCGAGGCCGGCGCCGGCCAGGTCGCCAAGATTTGCAACAACATGATCCTCGGCGCGGCGATGATCGCCACCTCCGAAGCCTTCGTGCTGGCGGAACGGCTGGGTCTCGACGCCCAGTCGCTGTTCGATATCGTCGCCACCTCCTCCGGCCAGACCTGGGCGATGACGAGCTACTGCCCGGTGCCGGGTCCGGTGCCGAGCTCGCCGGCCAACCGGGACTACCAGCCGGGCTTCACCGTGGCGATGATGGCCAAGGATCTGCGACTGGCCCAGGAAGCCGCGCAAAACACCAAGCTGGCGACGCCGATGGGGTCCGCCGCGCTCGCCACGTACTCGCTTTTCGAGAACGCCGGCAATGCCGAGCTGGATTTTTCGGCGATCGTCAAACTGCTCCGGGGCGCCACGTAGACAATTTTCGCCGATACCCCCATTCGGGGCTTGCTGGCTTCGATCTTCGCCCCGCTGCTATAACTCGCTCGTGGCGATCGTTGCGTTGAATTCGGTCGGGGAGGGGTGATGCTCAGCTATCAAATCACGGAATACGGCAAGCCGTTGGAGGCGCGGACGCGCGAGACGCCGGCGCCCAGCGGCGAGGAGGTGCTGCTCCGGATCACCGCCAGCGGGGTCTGCCACTCCGACCTGCACCTCTCGGATGGCTTCTTCGACCTGGGCGGCGGCCGCAAGGCGGACATCACGCGGGGACGCCCGTTGCCCTTCACCCTCGGTCATGAAATCGTCGGCGAGGTGGAGGCGGTGGGCGAGAACGTGAGCGACGTCGCGCCCGGCGACCGGCGCATCGCCTATCCTTGGATCGGCTGCGGGACATGTCCGATCTGCGCGCGCGGCGAGGAGCATATCTGCCCCAAGCCGGCACAGCTCGGCGTCCATGTCGACGGCGGTTACGCCAGCCACGTGATGGTGCCGCATTCGCGTTATCTCTACGACTATGGCGACGTCGCGACCGAACTCGCCTGCACCTATGCCTGCTCCGGCATCACCGCCTTCGGCGCCCTCGACAAGGTGCGCGAGATTGCGACCGGACAGCACCTGCTGATCGTCGGCGCGGGCGGCGTCGGCCTTGCCGGGTTGATGATCGCGCAGGCGGTGATGGAGAGCGAGATCATCGTCGCCGACATCGACGACGAGAAGCTGGAGGCGGCGAAGGCGGCGGGCGCCGCGCAGGTGATCAATCCCTCCGACGACGGGGCCCGCAAGCAGGTGATGGCCATGACCGGCGGCGGTGCTGCGGCGGTGGTCGACTTCGTCGGCTCCGGGCCCTCCTCGCAATTCGGCATGTCCTGCCTCGCGGCCAACGCGACCATGGTGGTGGTCGGTCTCTTCGGCGGCTCCTTCGATCTCTCGGTCGCGATGCTGCCGTTGAAGAACATCACCCTCAGGGGCTCCATCACCGGCAGCCCCGAGCAGATGCGGCAGCTCATGGACTTGGTGAAGGCGGGCAAGGTGAAGCCGCTACCCGTCGCGGCGCGAGGCCTGGCCGAGGCGCAGACGACGCTCGAGGACCTGCGGGCGGGCCGCATCGTCGGCCGCGTGGTCCTAGTGCCCTAGTGGCCGATGTCCGACGACGACGGCAAGGGCAAGCTCGAGTTGGAGGACGGGGGGGAGGAGTCCTATTCCGCCTTCCAGACCGTCCGCTCGATCGTCCTCTTCGTCCTCGCCGCCGCCGTGATCGTCGCCGTTATCGGCCTGCTCTCGACTGCGCCCTGGATGCGTGTCAGCCACGACTGCTCGATCTTCTGTGTAATCGAGCAGGAACTCCGGGATTTCTTCTCCTAGACGAGGCCGCTCCGAGCCTCAGGGCAGCCGTCCGATCGACATGCCGCCGCAGACGAACAGGATCTGCCCGGTGACGAAGCTGGTGCGCTCGTCCAGCAGGAAGCTCGCCGCATGCGCGATGTCGGCCGGCTGGCCGACGCGACCGACGGGGATCGTCGCCATCAACTGCTGATCGGCCGCGCTGCCGATCGGGTTCATCGCCCGCATCATGACGGTGTCGATCGGCCCCGGCGCGATCGCGTTGGAGGTGATGCCCTCGGCCCCCAGCTCCAACGCCCAGGTCCGCGCCATGGCCGCGACCGCCGCCTTGCTGGCGCTATAGGCCGTGAGTTTGCCCATCCCCTGGGCGGCCCGGCTGGCGATCGAGACGATGCGGCCGAAGCGCTGCTCCCGCATCCCCGCGACCAGCGCTTGGGTGCACTGCACGGCGACCCGGGTGTTGACCTGGATCACCCGGTCGAAGTCGGCGAGGTCGATTTCTCCGAGGAGAGCGGCATGGAAGATGCCGACGTTGTTGACCAGCCGCGTGACCGGTGCTTCCGCCGTCAGCGCCGCCAGCGCGTCGGCCGTCGCCGCCTCGTCGCCGAGATCGACCTCGACGAAGCGGCCCGCCTCCGGGTTCTCCGGCTCGATGATGTCGAACTGCACCACTTGGTAGCCGTCCGCCACCAGCCGCTCGCAAATCCCGCGCCCGATATTCCTGGAGCCACCCGTCACCAGCACGCGTTCCGCCATCGATTTCCCTCCCCTAGTCCAAACTCCCGGGCGGCCATCCTATACCAAGCGACCCATCGCGCCGCCCGCTGGGGCGGCTGGCATTGGATTTGGTCGCCCGCGACGGGACTATATCGCCTGGTTGAGGCGGGGCTTCCAGAACGGTCGAAACAGCTCGATCTTCGGGCAACGGTTCATGACCACTTGCACGCTGGCCGCTTCGGCCAGCCGCGCCGCCGCGTCGTTGCGCACGCCGATCTGCATCCACACGACCTTGGCGCCGATATCGATCGCTTCTTCGGTGACGGCATAGGCGGCCTCGGAGGTGCGGAAGATCTGCACCATCTCGACCGGCCGCTCGATCGAGTAGAGCGACTCGCAACATTCGAGGCCGCGGATCTCGACGCCGGCTTCCTTGGGATTGACCGGGATCATGTCATAGCCCGTCTCGTGCAGGACGCGGAGCACCCCATAGCTGAACTTTGTCGGGTCCGAAGAGGCACCGACCATGGCGATGGTCTTCACCGCTTTCAGAATCTCGGCCAGGTATTCCTCCGGATAGGCCTCGTCGTGGTTCATCGCGTGGTCTCCCTAGAGCAGCATCCGTCCAGTTGGAATCGCTTTCAGCGATCCAACTGGCGGATAAAGCTGCTCTATCATCTTGAAGAATAGAGCAATTTAATCTGAACGGATTGAACCGGATGGATCAATCCGTTCAAAAATTGCTCTAGGGCTCGCTCCGGCCCGGACGTCGGCCTTCAACTCTTCCGGGCCGAGCGGGCTCTGGAATGGATTTCGATAGAGCTTGTCGTGGCTCTCGACGCCCACGTCGAGCGTGCAGTCGCTGCGGGGCCGGGCCACGCACAGCAGCACATAGCCATCGCGCAACTGGCGGCCGTTGAGGGCGACGCCCTCGCTCTGATCGACCTCGCCCGCCAGCAGCTTGGCCGCGCAAGAGATGCAGCCGCCATAACGGCAGCCGTAGGGCAGCGACATGTCGTGCTCTTCGAGCGTGTCGAGAAGGGGTTCGCGCCCATCCACGACGAAGCTTCGCCCGTCGCGGTTGGCGAGCGTGATGGTGAAAGCTCCCGCCATCCCCACCTACACCCATATGTCCGAGGTGCAGTCGCCGCCGGGATAGCGGGTCTCGTGACAGCGTGCCGGTCCGTTCGGTTCCTTGCCGAAATCGACGAAGAAGTCGGGATTGATCGACATGCCGCCATTCTCGGTGTCGCAGTCGATCATCGCCATGCAGCCGCCGTTCTCGCGGATCTCGGGATAGAACTGGTTGTCCCAGGTCGAGAGCAGCGAGGTGGTCACATAGAGCCGCTTGCCGTCGAGCGAGAGCTGGATCATCTGTGGCCCGCCGGTGATCTTGCGGCCGTTCACATACGGCGCCTTGCCCAGCAGGCCGCCCATCCAGACCTGGCCGGTAAGCTCGGGGTTCGAGGGATCCGAGATATCGTACTGGCGCAGATCGCCGTGCAGCCAGTTCGAGAGATAGAGAAACCGGTCGTCCATCGAGAGCAGGATCACGCTGATCAGGCCGGGCACCGGAATGGGCCATTCGGGATGACGCTGGTTTTCGACGTCGATGACCTTCTCCACGATCCACTCGCCTTCCTGCTTGTACCAGTGGATCACGTTCGAGGAGAGCGCGGCGCCGACGAAACCGTGACTGGAATCCGGGTCGTGGTGAAAGCGGACCTCCAGCGGAACCAGACCGTCCTCGCCCAGATAGACCGTGTTCTCGACGCGCTTGTTAGCGAAATCCCAAAAGTGGATCTCGCGGCCATATTTCAGGTGACCGACCTCCTCCAGGTCGAACCCCGGCATGAAGGTGTTCGGCGCGGCCCATTCGCTGGAGACCATGACGTTGTGGCGCGGCTGGTACCAGAAATCGTAGTTGAACTTCATGGCCCCCAGGTCGTTCTCCCAGCGCCCGACGATCTCGAAATCCTCGTTGACGTGCAGGAACCCGCCCGGTGCCTCGCCGTTGGCGTCGCCCAGCATCGAGATGATGATGTCGGAGCCCAGGCAATGCACCGTATGCGGCGCCGAGAGATTGGTCTTTTGCTTGATCTCGGCCCCCTCGATCACCTTGTGCAGGCGAGGATTCCTCGGATCGCCGGCGCAGTCCACGATATGCAGGTTGGAGCTGCGCACCCCCGGCACGATCAGATAGCGCCGTTCCTTGGTGGGATCATGGTGACAGGACGAGCAGGCGTTCCATCCCATGTGGTGCAGCTCATCGCCGATGCCCGGCATCTCCAGCCGGCTGACGACCTCGGAATAGGTAGGACTATTCGGATCGGCGTCGATCGTGGCCAGATAGTCCGGCTTTTGGATGCCCGTGCCGATATAGAGCGCGACCGTGTAGAGCAGCTTCTCGCGCGGCGCCGCCATCGCCTCGGCCGGCGAGGCGTAGCCCGGACCGCGGCATTGCGAATGGCTCAATTCGTGAATTGTATGCATTAGTGATAGAGTGCCTGGAACGTCAGGAGGTTGGGTTATGGACGGCAAGGGTTTCCAGGTGTGGCTTTCGGCGGCGCGCGGGCTGACGCGCGCGCAGCGGCGCGAGGCGCTCGCGGTGCTGTCGGGCCGGAGCGAGGGCGAGGCATCGAAGGCCGCGATCGAGCTTGGTGTGGACGAGGCCCGGCGCTGTCCGCACTGCGCGAGCGAAGGGGCGGTTTCGCGCGGTATGGCGCGGGGTCTGCGGCGCTACCAGTGCAAGGGCTGCGGCAGGACCTTCAACGCGCTGAGCGGTACGCCGCTGTCGGGCTTGCACCACAAGGAACGCTGGCTGTCGTTCGGGGCGTCGCTGGCGAAGGGGGAGACGGTGAAGGCGTCGGCGGCGCGCTGCGACGTGGCGGTGAGCACGGCGTTCCGCTGGCGTCACCGGTTTCTGGCGGCGGCGCGGAGCGATTCGGAGGTGCTCAAGGGGATCGTGGAAGCGGACGAGACCTACGTCCTGGAGAGCCGGAAGGGCGCGCGCGGGCTGGGGCGCAAGGCACGGCGGCGGGGCGGCAAGGCGAAGAAGCGCGGCCTCTCGCGCGAGCAGGTACCGGTTCTCATGGCGGCGGACCGGAGCGGAACGACGGTCAGCGCGGTGCTGCCCAGGGTCGATGCGGCGGCGCTCACGGCTGCCCTCGACCCGGTGGTCGCGAAGGACGCCCTGCTGGTCTCCGACGGCGGCGCGAGCTACCCACCGTGCGCCGCCGCGCTCGGGGTGAGCCACGAAGCACTCAACCGCTCGATGGGGGAACGGGGCGATCTGCATGTGCAGACGGTGAACAGCCGCCACAGCCGCCACAGCCGGTTGAAGGACTTCCTGCGTCCCCGCCGCGGCATCGCCACCCGCTATCTGGACAACTACCTGAGCTGGTTCCACCTCGTCGGCCTCGCCCCCGGCGCCAATGACCGAGCCTGCCTCGCCGCCGCCGTAACAAGGTGACGCATACAATTCACGAATTGAGCCTTGCGAATTGCCGTTTTCGGCCATGTCTTGCCTCCCCTTCGATCTCGCTTCCGACGTCCCTCGTCCGTTGTTCCCGATGATAGCCTGATAATATCGCTTTGGATATCGTTTTGTGATACAAACGTCTGTCAAGTGAGAAGCCGATGCATCTGGACCGCGTCATATCCGTGCTCGAGGTCGTCGCCGTCGCCGGCCGCCCCGTCTCCGCGGCGGAATTGCGGCGGGCGACCGGCTTGCCCAGGCCGACCTGCTATCGCTTGCTGCAAAGCTTGGCGGACCATCGTCTGCTGGACGATCCGGAAGGCAATTCGAGGTACCTGGTCGGCGAGCGGCTGATCCGGATCGCCCTTCTCGGCCAAGCCGACGTCGACGTGCGCCACGCGGCCGCGCCGACGATGAAGGACGCCGCGATAGAATTCGGCGAGGCCGTGTTTCTCTCCCGGTTTCGCAACAAGGGAGTCGAGATCATCCATGTCGAGACGCCGGCCGATCCGGCGCGCGCCTTCATCCATCCGGGCCTGGGCTATCGCCCGATGCATGCCTGTTCTTGCTCCAAGGTGATCGCGGCCTTCGCGGAGGAAGATTTCCGGGAGGATATCTTCAACGGGCCGTTGAAGGCCTACACCGAGCATACCAAGATCACGCGGGACGAACTGCGAGGTGAATTCGCCGACATCCGGGCCCGGGGCTATGCCGAATGTGTCGAAGAGATCGAGATGGGCGTCTCGAGCGTCGCCGCGCCGGTCCGAATCGGCACTATCGGCGCCACGTTCAGCCTGGGCGCGACCGGCCCCATTCGCAGATTCAACCATACCCGTCGCGCCGAGA
Organism: Alphaproteobacteria bacterium; assembly: GCA_965225945.1. Classification (GTDB taxonomy): domain Bacteria; phylum Pseudomonadota; class Alphaproteobacteria; genus JASLMY01. The sequence continues at coordinate 235,550 of CBDDBZ010000036.1, forward strand.
TCGGCGCCGAGCTCAAGCAACTCGCCTCGAAAGTCAGCTCCGCGATCAGGTTATACAACACCGCCGAGCCCGCATAGGCCGGCCGGTCGAGGGACACCGTTGCGAGCCCCCACCCCCCTGTTTTCCCCCGTCGTCCCCCGCCGTTGTCGCTTGCCGAGGCGGCGTGGCGGTTGTAGCGTCCCGCCCTATTCGGGCCATCATCGGGGAGTGCTGCCATGCAATTGATGGAGCAACGTCGGCAACTCGCCTGCGCGTTGCGCTGGGCGGCGCGGTTGAACCTGCATGAGGGGGTGGACAATCATTTCTCGCTCGCCGTCCCGGACGAGGACGGCGTGATGCGCGGCAATCGCTTCCTGATCAATCCCTGCGGCTTTCATTGGTCGGAGATCGACGCCTCCTCCCTCGTCCTCTGCGACGACGAGGGCACGGCGCTGGAGGGCGAGAACTGGGTCGAGCCGACCGCCTTCTACATCCACGGCCGGGTCCATATCAACCTGCCGAGCGCGGTCTGCGTGCTGCACACCCACATGCCCTACGCGACCGCTCTCACGCTGCTGGAGGGCGGGCGGCTGGAGATGTGCGAGCAGAACGCGCTCTCCTTCGACGATCGCATCGCCTATGACGACGACTATGGGGGCCTGGCGCTGGATCGCGACGAGGGTGATCGCCTCGCCCGCAAAATCGGCAACAAGAACGTCGTCTTCATGGCCAACCACGGCATCCTGGTGACCGGCGCCTCGGTGGCGGAGGCCTTCAACGACCTCTATTACCTGGAGCGGGCGGCGATGTTCCAGGTGCTGGCCAAGTCCACCGGCGGCAAGCTGAAAATGGTCTCCGAGGAGGTCCGCGAGGCGGTGAAGGCGCAGTATGGCGAGCAGCGCGCCAAGGTCGCCGAGCGCCATTTCACCGCGCTCAGGCGCATCCTCGACCGCGAGGCGCCGGAATACCTCAACTGAGCGCCGATCGCGCCCTACGAGCGCCCGTCGTGGGCCATGCGGTCTCCGCGGGCTCAGGGATCCGGGGCTCGGCCGTCCAGGGCGTCGCGGATCGCTTGGTCCAGGATCTCCAGACCGCTGTCGATCTCGTTTCGCGTGGCGGTGAGGGGCGGCGCGAAGCGCATGGTGCTCTGAAAATCGGAGCACACCGTGTGCAGCACCATGCCGAGCTCCAGGGCGCGATGCTGTACCCGGGCGGCGAGGGTGCGGTCGGCCTGTCGGCTCTCGCGATTCGTGACCATCTCCAAGCCGATCAGCAGGCCCCGACCCCGAAGGTCGCCGATGCACTCATGGCACTGTTGCAGATCGCGCAAGCCGGCCAGAAAATAGTCGCCGAGCTCGCTCGCCCGCTCGGCCAGCTTCTCCTCGCGAAGAATTCTCAGCACGGCGACGCCGACGGCGGCGGGCAGCGGGTCCGACAGGTGCGAGGTGTAGAAGAGGAAATCCTCGTCGACGCAGGCCTGCTCGATCTCGTCGCTGGTGATCGTGGCGGAAAGCGGCACGCCGTTGCCGAGCGTCTTGGAGAGCGAGAGCAGGTCCGGCGCCACGCCATCGTGCTCGAAGGCGAAGTTGGTGCCGGTGCGACCCAGCCCGGTTTGCGCCTCGTCCAGGATCAGCAGCATGTCGCGTTTCCCCGCCAGCGCCTTCAAGCGCGCCAGATAGCCGTCCGGCGGCACGATGACGCCGCCCGAGCTCTGGATCGGCTCGGCGATGACGGCGGCGGGGGCGCCGCTCGACTGTGCGTCGTATAGTTCGAAGCCGACTTCGAGGCAGGTCATGTCACAGGCATCGCGGCAGTGGCGGATCGGACAGCGGTAGCAGTTGGGGTTGGGGAGGAGCGTGACGCCGGGCGTGGTCGGTCCATGGCCCGCGCGACCGCCGTTCATGGTGACCGCCTGGGCCCCGCCGGTCTGACCGTGCCAGGAGCCGGCGAGCGCCAGCACCTCCCAGCCGCCCGTCGCCGTCTTGGCCATGCGGAGCGCGGCCTCGTTGCTCTCGCCGCCGGTCGACAGGAACATCATGCGGCTCAAGCTCGGCGGCAGGATGGCCGCCAATTCTCTCGCGAGCCGGGCCACCGCCGGGCTCATCACGCCGCTGAAGAGATGGATGACGTCGCGGCAGCTTTGCTCGATCGCCTCGACCACGGCCGGATGATTGTGGCCCAGCGTCGCGCACATCTGGCCCGAGCAGAAGTCCAAGATGGCGCGGCCGGTCTCGTCGTGGATGTAGCTGCCCGAGGCCCGGACGCCGAAATAGGGCGCGAAGGTCGTGCCGTAGCGGAAGATGTGGCGCTCCACCGCCGCCCGCAACTCCGTCGCCTCGGAAGAAGTGATTTCGCTCATGTCCGCCTCGCCCCTCGCTCGCTCGCCGGCCGCAGCATCGCCGAAACCCCGCTCTTGCGAAAGCGAAATTCCACTCCGACGCGCGCCCGTGTTAGCCTTGCGCCGTGGATGTGGGGAAACGACCCCGCGCTCGGAGCCGGTTCCATGGACGCGGCGGAGCTTCACCGGGACGCCTTGCTGATCGACGGCCTCATCATCTCGCGGTGGAGCCGTTCGGTCTTCGAGGATATGGCGCTGGGCGGCGTCAATGCCGCCAACTGCACCTGCAGCGTCTGGGAGGGCTTCCGCGACACGATGCGCAACATCGCCCGCTGGAAGGCCTGGATCGACGAGAACGACGACCTCCTGACCCCGGTCATGGCGATCGACGACATCCCCAGAGCCAAGGCGGAGGGACGGGTCGGTATCATTCTCGGCTGGCAGAACACCAGCGCCATTGAGGATCGGATCGAATATCTCCGGCTCTTCCGCGATCTCGGCGTTCGGGTGATGCAGCTCACCTACAATACGCAGAACTTGGTCGGCAGCGGCTGTTGGGAAGGCCGGGACGGCGGGCTTTCCGACTTCGGGCGCGACGTGATCGACGAGATGAATCGCCTCGGCATTCTGATCGACCTGAGCCATGTCGGACCCCGCACCAGCGAGGACGCGATCGCCCATTCCAAGGTTCCGCTCGCCTATACCCACTGCTGCCCGAGTGGCCTACGCATGCATCCCCGCAACAAGAGCGACGACCAGCTGCGCGCGATCGTGGCGCGAGGTGGCTTCGTCGGCGTCGCCACCTATCCCCCGTTTTTGCCCAAGGGCGCCCAGAGCACGGTGGACGATTGCGTCGAGGCGTTTGCCTACGTCGTCGATCTCGTCGGCGAGGACCACGTCGGCATCGGCACCGATTTCACTCAAGGTCAGGGTCCCGCCTTCTTCGAATGGCTCCGCGCCGACAAGGGCGACGGCCGATCGCTGGCGCCGGGCATGACCACCGACGTCACGATGCCGATCGGCTTCGAGCGCATTGCGGATTACCCAAACCTCACCGCCGCGATGCTGCGCTGCGGCTGGAGCGAGGCGCGCGTGCGCAAGATCATGGGAGAAAACTGGTTACGCTTTCTGGGCGAGGTCTGGAACTCCTGATATCGATGGCCTGCTGGAGGGGGCCAAGGGCGTGCAGCTCGCGGAGCTCGGCCGCCAAAGCTGGGCCGAGCGGCGCGTTGTGGACGTCCCGCCGCTCGAGGCGTAGGGGGCGATCCGGCCGCCGCCGGGAGATTCCGCGTATGCGGATCATGCTATAGGCTCGGAGCGCTTGGGGTTATCGAGACAGAGCATGAGCAAGACCGTCACCGCCGCCTTGGTGATCATCGGCAACGAGATCCTTTCGGGAAGGGTTCGCGACGAGAACCTGCCGTTTCTCGCCGAGCGGCTGAACGAGACCGGCGTGCAGCTTCGCGAGTGTCGCGTCGTGCGCGACGTCGAGGCCGAGATCGTCGCCGCCGTCAACGCGCTCAGGGAAACCCACGACTATGTCTTCACCACCGGCGGCATCGGCCCCACGCACGACGACATCACCGCCGACAGCGTGGCCGCCGCATTCGACCTGCCGATCGACTACCATCCCGAGGCGCGGGCGCGGCTGGAGGCTCACTATGCGCGGACCGGCGCCGAGCTGAACGAGGCCCGCCTCCGCATGGCGCGGGTGCCCGAGGGCGGGCGCCTCGTCGACAATCCGATCAGCACCGCCCCCGGCTTCCGCGTCGCCAACGTTTTCGTGCTCGCGGGCGTGCCGGTGGTGATGCGGGCGATGTTCGAGAGCCTGCGGCACGAACTCGACGGCGGCGCGCCGGTTCGCTCGCTGGCGATCGCAGTGCAGCTCTCGGAGGGCACGATGGCCCGGGGTTTGGGTGCGCTGCAGCAACGCTACCCTGACATCGACATCGGCTCCTACCCGTTCTATCGTGACGGCAAGGTCGGGACGTCGATCGTCTCGCGCGGCACCGACGAGGCGGCGCTCGCCGCGCTCGGAGAGGAGCTTCGCGGCTTGATGCGCGAGCTCGGCGGCGCGCCGCTCGAGGAAGCGAACGCCCCTGCCTGAAGGAGCGCGCCGGAGCCTCATGAGCGTCGATCAGGAGACGATTCTGCGACCGGCCGTGGCGGCGGATGCGGCCGATATCGCGCGGATCTACATCGCCACCTGGCGCGCCACCTATCACGGGATCGTGCCGGATCGCATCCTCGACGACATGGACCTCGGCCGCGAGACGCGCGATTGGCGCCGCACCATCGCCCGTCGCGACGCGCGGCACCATGTATCGGTGGCGGAACGCGGCGAGGACGGGGTCGTCGGCTTCGCCACGTTCGGTGCCGAACGCGTGGGCCACGGACGTCGACGGGGCGAAATCCATACCCTCTACGTCCTGCCGCGCCACCAGGGAGGCGGGCACGGCCGGCGGCTCGTGGCCGATGCGGCGGAGCAGATGCTGGCCGACGGTTTCGGCGATGCGGTGCTCTGGGTGCTCAAGGAAAATCAGCCGGCGCGGCGCTTCTACGAGCGCATGGGCGGCGTTTATGGCGGTGAGCGGGGAACCAAGCTCGGCGGCGTGGCGCTGCGCGTGATCTCCTACGAATGGCCCTCGCTCGCCGCCTTGGAGGAGCGCGCGGCGGGCCTGGCCGAGATCCCCATTCCCAGCCGCTTCCGCGCCCTCGCCTGACCCGGTATCGCGGTCATGCCCGGCGCGCGCTCGCCTCCGGGGCGCGACGATGCCGGCGCGGCGATTCCCCGGGGCGGGCGAAGTTTATGTCCGTTGGCATGGTACACGACGGCATTTACGTAGGACGTTGAAAAGGTTGTAGGATTCCCGATTCACTCCACGACGAGTCAAGAGGGAAATCATGCGAGACAACCCGATCAACGCCCTGCGTGAGACGCTACGATGCGGCTTCGCCTTTCGCAAGAGCCGTCTGGAGAGCCTTTGCGTCTTGGTCTTCGGCGTGTTCGTCGCCCGGACGGTGAACCTCTCTCACTTGGCCTGCCACTTTCCGGGGCGCGCGCGATCCAGCTCCAACTATCGGCGCCTGCAACGGTTTTTCGAGCAAGTCGATTTCGATTACGATCGCCTCGCCGAGTTCCTGGTCGCGATGATGGGGCTCCAGGCGGGGCCGTGGCGGCTGACCATGGACCGGACCAACTGGCGGCTGGGTCGCCGCGACGTCAACATCTTGATGATCGGCATCGTCAACCGCGCCATCGCCATTCCCGTGTGCTGGCGGGTGCTCGACAAGGCGGGCAATTCCAATACCAAGGAGCGGATCGCGATCCTCGAACACGTCCTCCGGCTCTTCGGGGTCGACAAGATCGCCAGCCTCCTGGCCGACCGGGAATTCATCGGCGACGCCTGGCTGGCATGGTTGCAGGAAAAGGCCATCCCCTTTCACATCCGCATCCGATCCAACATCAAGATCGCCAACACGCGTGGTCGCATGGTCAAGGCGAGGGAGCTGTTTCGCGACCTCAAACCCGGGGAAAGCCGCATCCTCTCCAACGCCAGGCGCCTCTCGGAGGCCAGAAAACCCAAGGCCAGGCCCGTCTTCGTCGCCGCGCTCCATCTCAAGACCGGCGAACTGTTGATCGTCGTGACCAACGACGCGCCCGAGGAGGCCTTGGCCATCTACGCCCAGCGCTGGCAAATCGAGACCCTCTTCGCCGCCTTGAAAACCCGTGGCTTCAACCTCGAAGACACCCACATGACCGACCCGGAGCGCATCTCCAAGCTCACCGCCGTCCTTTCCATCACCTTCTGCTGGGCGCACAAAGTCGGCGATTGGCTCCACGAGGCCGAGCCGATCCGCCTCAAAACCCACAAAAGGATGGCAAAATCCATCTTCCGATACGGTTTCGAGTGGATAAGGCGACAGCTCGTCAATCCTATCGACAGGCGTCAAGCCATTGAGCTGATTCGTTTCCTCGTCCCCGGAAAACCACCAGTCCAGGTGCCCAGGCCAAAGCCAGCATGAACGAGTCGTGTACTGTGGTCCGTTGGAATCACTCGAAGGTATCCTTCGCCATCGCGGCGGCATAGTCGGGGGCTTGATCCCTCGGCGTGGTGGCGACGATGGCGAGTTCGCTGATCATGGCGCGGCGTGGCAGGCCTACGGCCATCAACACGGCCGCCGAGATGTCTTCCGGCAACATCATCAGCGCCCGCTTGGCCTCGTCGGGCGGCAGCGCGCGCAGGTCGAGGATCGGCGTGTCGACCTCGCCCGGGAACACCGTGGTGCAGCGGATGCCGTGCGGGCGCACTTCGCTCGCCAGCACGTCCATATAGGCCCGGGCTGCGGATTTGGCGGCGCTGTAGGCGACGCCGGCCATGACGTTCGGACGGATCGCCGCCATCGAGGAGATCATCACGACGTCGCCCCGGCCCGTCTCGATCATCGCCGGCAGCAACGCCCGCGTCAGCATCGCCGGCCCCAGCGTATTGACGTCCATGACGTCGCGCCACTCCTCGGCCCCGATATGGCGCGTGCTGCGAATGTGGGAGCTGAAGCCCGCGTTGTTGATCAGGATGTCGACCGCGCCATGCCGGGCGAGCAGGCCTTCGGCGAAGCGCTCGATCACCGCCGGATCGGTCATGTCGCAGGTCTCGCCATCGGCCGTGCCGCCGCCCTCGGCGATCGCCCGGACGGTCTCCTCCAAGGGCTCGCGGCGTCGACCGCAGACGGTGACCCGGGCTCCGGCCTGGGCGAGATCGAGGGCTACCGCGCGGCCGATCCCCGAGCCGCCGCCCGTCACCAGTGCGATCCGTCCGTCGAGTGATTCCATGCCTCACTATTCCCCTTCGCCGTCGAAACCCGGGCGCGCCCGGTGATGGCGAAATCCGGGCGCGCGCGGGACCATATCAAGCCGACCGGCGGCCGCCTAGGGAGACGCCGGGTTGGCTTAGTCCCCATCCACCCTCGCCATGGTGCGCCGTATCGCCACGCTCGGAAGCGCCGGATCGCCAGTGCCGACGCTTCTTCGAGGGAGCGGAGAGAGGTTCGAAATTCTCGGTGAACGGGCCGACGCCAGGGCCAAACTGGTGCTGCATTGCTCGATCGGGGGCCGCGATGTTCGCGCCACGGTCGCCGCCGAGGGAAGGTTGGGAGACCAGGTGGCACGACATGCAGGGCGGCCCGGGTGGCGACCGGCGCGCTCGAGACCGATGGCGATGGGTACAATATCGGCCGCGATGTGGCAGGATAGGCGGAACGGTGGCACGATGCGGTGATGATACGCCGTGTGGAGCGGTCACGTTTCGGCGGGGAGACGGGCGTGGGAAAACAGTCGGGCGGGGCGAGCATCGGGCGAGAGATCGATGCCTCTGGCCGTAACGCGAGGCCGGGAGTCTGACCATGCCCGAGGAACGCGACCCCGTGGCGGACGAGGGCTCGAACCGACGGTTTCGGCGCTGGAATGTCCAAATTCCGATCTTCGTCGAAGCCGACGACCAGACTCACTACTGCACCGTCTACGACATCTCGCCCGGCGGTGCGCTGGTCCGACCGTTGCAGATCGGCGCCATGCCCATCGGCGCCACCGTCGTCGTCGATCTGGAACACTTCGGTCACCTCAGGGCCGAGGTCCGCCATCACACCAAGGGCGTGGTCGGGCTGCAATTCCTGCACGACGCCACGGCGGAGCAGGCGTTGTCCCGTTGGCTGATGACGACGCGGCCGGAACGCCGCCAAATTCGCTATCCTTGCAACCTCGAAGCCAAGATCGTCACCAACAACCGGGAACTGGATTGCGTCATCTTCGACCTGTCCCGCTCCGGCGCCGGCGTGCGCTCGGCCCAGGCCGATCGCCTCGTCGTGGCGAGCGAGGTGCTGCTGAAGTGGCCGGACTACGGGACGATGGCCACGGTGATCCGCCACATTGAGGACGACATGATCGGCCTGGCGCTGCTCGACGGATACGATGGCCAACTTCCCCCCGGCGGCGCCAAGACCACGGAATCTTGAACCGCGCCGTGCCTTTTCGAAACTGTTCGCCGAGAGACGAACGGAGGTTTCCCCGCATTGGACGGGGGGGTGAAAACGCCGAAGAGGGTCCCGTGTCGGCCGGACCTCGGTGGGGTGAGGGGGCGCGCATGACGACGTCATCGCCCGCTGGACGATGCGTGGGGCGCGCCAACGCGCCTACCGGGATTGCGCGACCACGCGTGGTCGACGAAGACCGGGCTCGTGGCCTCGATATCGGCCGATCGCCGGTGAGATCCGATCGATGAAATTTCCGCGCATCGAATTTTCCCGACATCGACGGATCGTCTCCATCATACTGACTGCCTTGGCAATAGTTTACGCCTTGGTGTTGACGCATCGAATTGTCGTTGAGTTATTGTATGTTTATGGCATCGATCCGATCGAAGTCGAGTTTTTCGCGAGCGACCCGAAGGTTTTGAATAATATCATGGTGACCCATGATATTTTTTACGTCGATTTCAGGAAGTATCGGCCGCCTTTTCTCGAAAAAAGCATGTCCCATGTGGATATTTCACGACTGGCGCATAATCGAGTTACGTATATCATGGGTGGTGCGATTACTAAAATTAATATCTATTTGTCCGACGGTTGGCGATCCTACTTGGTTGGCATGACTATTCGCCATGGTTCATATTCACGTGAGTATTCTCCAAAAGATATCGAGAAACTTTCGACAGCCGATTTGACGAATTATAACTATCAGGGGAAATTTTCCGATGTATTTTCTATAAATGAAACGATTGTACCACGAGACCAAATAGCACTCATTTCTGAAGCGATCAATGGAATTACAAAGGACAGGTTCAAGATAATTCCAGTTGTTGGGATATTCTTTATGGGCGCTATTGTAGCGCTGATATTTTTTCTTCGAAACTCTCGATTTTTTGATATTTCCGCGCCCAAGACGTCGGGGTATATGATCTCGGAGAATTGGAGATGCCGTTTGAGAGATATGTGTGGATATTTGGCGGGTTAATTATAGTAATTGTTCTACTATCTACTGAAATTATTCAACCTTTTCCTTTACTAGAGATGATAATTATTCACAATTTCTCCCGGTGATACAACTCGGCTGTGAAGCGATTTCGGCCGGCACCTGGCCGGACCCAAATTTTTACCAGTTCCGTGGAAGCCCGATGATTAGCATTGGCACCTATGCCCTTTCGTATCCAGGAACGCTCCTGTCTTGCGGCCTGTCTCAATTGATGTTCGGCGACCTCAATTCCGTGATCGAAATATTTGCCATATTGCACCTTTTAGCAGGCTACTACTTGACGTATCGGTGGGCCCGACTGCTTGGCATCAACCCGGTCTTTTCCATAACCTTGGGAATATCGTTGGTTCTCTCGGGATATTTCTTCGTCGCGGGACGTTCTTGGTACTATATGTTCCCGGTTGCGCTTTGGCTTCCAGTATTATTATTGTCGGCGGAAAACTTCATACGCTCGCGCGCGGATGGCGCTGGGCAGTGCTGACCGGAGTGGCGATGGCACTGTTTTTTCATGCCGGCAACGCGCAGATGTGGTTCTATGCCATCATGGTTTGGACGATGTTGATGCTGTGTGCATTTCTTACGCGACGCGTGCTATTTTCGAAAATTCTCCAAGTCACTGGAGCCTTATTGATAGCTTTGGCTCTAATGTCTCCATTATTGCTCGCTCAGGGTTTTCACGCGAGTGGCCTTGATCGTCGCGGCGGTATCGGAATTGACATATTTCCAAGACTTTGGGCGATGTTTTTGCCGGGAGCTCTATTTGAAACACCAGACTCTGGACTTGGAGGGAACGAGAGATATCTTGAAATATACTTCAGTGGCGGACTGTTCGTACTGATCGGATTTCTGACATTTCTTTACAGCATTTCGAAAATCGTGAGGGTCCGATTGAGCGGCTCATATTTTTTGGCTTAATTCGTGAATTGTATGCATTAGTGATAGAGTGCCTGGAACGTCAGGAGGTTGGGTTATGGACGGCAAGGGTTTCCAGGTGTGGCTTTCGGCGGCGCGCGGGCTGACGCGCGCGCAGCGGCGCGAGGCGCTCGCGGTGCTGTCGGGCCGGAGCGAGGGCGAGGCATCGAAGGCCGCGATCGAGCTTGGTGTGGACGAGGCCCGGCGCTGTCCGCACTGCGCGAGCGAAGGGGCGGTTTCGCGCGGTATGGCGCGGGGTCTGCGGCGCTACCAGTGCAAGGGCTGCGGCAGGACCTTCAACGCGCTGAGCGGTACGCCGCTGTCGGGCTTGCACCACAAGGAACGCTGGCTGTCGTTCGGGGCGTCGCTGGCGAAGGGGGAGACGGTGAAGGCGTCGGCGGCGCGCTGCGACGTGGCGGTGAGCACGGCGTTCCGCTGGCGTCACCGGTTTCTGGCGGCGGCGCGGAGCGATTCGGAGGTGCTCAAGGGGATCGTGGAAGCGGACGAGACCTACGTCCTGGAGAGCCGGAAGGGCGCGCGCGGGCTGGGGCGCAAGGCACGGCGGCGGGGCGGCAAGGCGAAGAAGCGCGGCCTCTCGCGCGAGCAGGTACCGGTTCTCATGGCGGCGGACCGGAGCGGAACGACGGTCAGCGCGGTGCTGCCCAGGGTCGATGCGGCGGCGCTCACGGCTGCCCTCGACCCGGTGGTCGCGAAGGACGCCCTGCTGGTCTCCGACGGCGGCGCGAGCTACCCACCGTGCGCCGCCGCGCTCGGGGTGAGCCACGAAGCACTCAACCGCTCGATGGGGGAACGGGTTCGGGACGATCTGCATGTGCAGACGGTGAACAGCCGCCACAGCCGGTTGAAGGACTTCCTGCGTCCCCGCCGCGGCATCGCCACCCGCTATCTGGACAACTACCTGAGCTGGTTCCACCTCGTCGGCCTCGCCCCCGGCGCCAATGACCGAGCCTGCCTCGCCGCCGCCGTAACAAGGTGACGCATACAATTCACGAATTGAGCCTATTTTTTTACCTATCGATATTGCTTCATAGGCGGTATCCTATTTCTATTTGGCGGTGGGAATGCTGGAGTTCTCTGGGATATAATGGTAGAACTCCCGTTGTTGGAGCACTTCAATCTTCCTTTCAAATTCTTGCCTTATATTTTATACTGCTTATCCGCTGGAGGCACGCTGGTACTGCAGGCTTATCTTTCGGAGAAGGAATTAAGATTGAGGCGCAATACGACGTTTGGTGTATGTGGATTCGTATCGTCGCTTTCTTGCTTGAGTTTTTTGTTCGTAATTGGTTACGACCCGTTGAACGAGGATCAGGTCAGTGATTGAACGGCGATCTGGACCATAGGTGGAGACGGAATGCGAATGATGCCGGAACATGGCGTTCGGTGGGTATTGTTGAATTGTATGCGTCACCTTGTTACGGCGGCGGCGAGGCAGGCTCGTCAATGGTTGACGACGAATGGTTTCTACGACTTCAAAACTTTTCGGTATCCTGATATGCCTGAACAGCTACGATCCGTTCTCTTCGATAAGAACGGCAATGATGAGATTCCCTCAAGGGTTATTTCTTTTGGCCCAGAGCGGTGGAGAAGCGAAAAGTTCGTATATTCTCTTCATCTCAATTTTGCGACTGTATATCGAGTTCCATCCGTAATTGGTTACGACCCGTTGATCGAGGATCAGGTCAGTGATTGAACGGCGCTGGACCATAGGTGGAAATGGAATGCGAATGATGCCAAGGAACATGGCGTTCGGTGGGTATTGTTTTATCGCCCCTCGTATATCGATATTAAGGGAGATTTAAGAAGTAATTTAATTAGTATCCCCGCAGTTCCGAAGAATTTGCTACGCGATGCGCGCAGGTTTTACGATTTGGCTATCTGGATGTTTACGATCTCGGCTTTCCCAAGCCTTACGCTTTTTTCGTGGATGGTTCCAAAGACGATGTCGATGTGAGCTTGACTGGAAGTGTCTTTCGGGCGCGTTTTCGAAATCACCGTCGCCGCGTGACATGGTGTTGAATTTTCACGCCCGACCGGGCTACCGCGTTCATGCCGAAGGAAGGGAGTTGGGGCCGCGATCGGACACCGAGGGACGAATCGTGATTACGGTGCCTCCAGGCGCGGATGGTATCCGCCTCGTTTATGACGGCGGTTGGGCGCGGGGCGGACTGATTGCCTTGTTGTTGGGGGCGTTGGGCGCGGTCGTGCTCTTGGCGGCCGGCAGGCGGGAGGCAGCGGTTCGCGCCCGAGGGCGCGGCGTGTGACGGCCTGACCACGCCACCAGCTCTGGCCGGAACGGACGAGGCGCCCGTCGACGAGCGGAGTTGGAAAGTGGTATCGTCGTCCGAGCGATCGTGGTGTCGGATTCGAGTGAGTTCCCGACCCTTCGGGCCGAGTTTGGGCGCGTCACGGCCGGTCCGGTGTGCTTGTCAAGGGCGGAGTGAGAATCGATGAAGCAAGGCGCGTTGCATAGGGCTTCGTTTTTCTTGGGTGTCTTTCTGGTGACCGGCGGCACGCTCGCCCTGCAAATCGTGCAGACCCGCATTCTTTCGGTGATGACTTGGTATTATTTGGCGTTCCTGTCGATCGGGATTGCCATGCTGGGTTTGGCCACCGGTGGCCTATGGGTATATCGAAATCGACGGTCGCCGGACCAGCGGCTGTTCGCGCGGGACATTGTCTTCTTCAGTCTCGCTTTCGCCGTCAGTTTGGTCGCCACCGCCCGAATCGAGACGCTGGTCAACCCGCTCGCGGAATCGACCATCTGGGCAATGCTCAGTTGGTTCATCTTGATGATCTGTCTCACGGTTCCCTTTTTTTCTCTGGCGTCCTGGTTAGTCTGTTCCTCACCCGAAGCCCGTACCGTGTCGGCTGGGTCTACGGCATCGATATGGCCGGTGCCGCGTTCGGTTGCTTTGCGGCGCTGCTCGTCCTCAATTTCGCGGGCGGGCCGGCGGCGCTGATTTGGATTGCCCTCGCTGTCGCTATTTCGTCGCTGCTTTTCGCTCATTATCGTGCAGAGTGGAAACAGCATTCGACGATTCTCGAGGATCTCTTTTCCGAATACCCATCATTATTACGCTTGCTATTTCCGCGGTTCTCGGACTCATCGCGCAGGGTTACCTGACTATTGGAGTTGGCTATCCCAAGGGAACCGCGGACGCTAGTCGCGGCAACGTTTTGTTTGAAGGTTGGAATTCGTTCTCGCGGGTGGCGTTGTACGAGGAGTGGAATGCCCCACCCCGACTCTGGGGCGTCGGTCAGTCGTTCGAGGTGGAAAAAATAATGTAACACAACGCCTTACAATAATCGACGGTATGGCGGGTACCTACGGTTATGCCTTCTCTGGTGATTTGTCCGAGCTGTCGTTTTTCGACTACGACGTCTCGAGCCTCGCGTATCATCTGCCCGGAATGACCGACGGCGCGGTCGTCGGCGTCGGCGCCGGTCGCGATCTTCTCGCCGCCAAATGGTTCGGGCTGCGCAACGTCGTTGGAATCGAGCTCAATCCGCTCATTATCAAGATCCTGACGGAGCGGCGCGATCTCGCCGGCTTCAGCAATATCGACCGGCTCGAGGGCGTTCGGATCGAAGTCGACGAAGCCCGGAGCTGGCTGGCGCGAACCCGAGAGAAATTCGATATTATTCAAATGAGCCTGATCGACACCTGGGCCGCCACGGGTGCCGGCGCCTATGTGCTGTCTGAGAACCGACTTTATACACGCGAAGCCTGGGCCATCTTCCTCGAGCGATTGCGCGAATCGGGTGTGTTGACGGTAAGCCGCTTGTATTACCCGAACTCGGCCGATCATACCGTGCGCATGACGGCTTTGGCGATGGCGGCACTCTGGGCCGTGGGCGTGCGCTCGCCGGCCAAGCATATCTTCATGGCCTCCAGCATGCCGCCTTTTTCACGGGCGTCGGCGCTTCCGGATCGGGTCGCGACCCTCGTAGTGGCGCGCCGGCCACTAGAACCGGCCGCCATCGCGGCGTTGGAAGAGGCCTGCGCGCGGCTTGGCTTCCAAGTATTGTTGTCGCCGACCGCTCCTCCATCGGACCCGAACCTCGGTTTGATGATCGGGTCGGAGACGCCGTTGGAGTTGGAAAGGGCGGTCGAGAAGCTGTTGCCGGTGGATGTCTCGCCACCGACCGATCGTCGCCTTTCTTCTTCAACCAACTCCCCGTATTCAAGCTGGCGACCTTGGTAAATCTCAAGAATCAGGAGAACATGAATCGAGACCTGTACGGAAACTTGATTGCCTTGGCGACCTTTATCTGCTGTTGGCGATTTCCATCGTCATGGTCGTGGTTTTGATCTTGGTGTCGGCATGGTCGACCACGCAGAAGGTCGCATTGAGGCTGGTGCTCGGCGGAACGGCCTATTTTTTCCTGATCGGGACGGGCTTCATGTTCGTGGAGATCAGCTTTCTGCAGCTATGGAGCGTGTTCCTGGGGCACCCCGTCTATTCGCTTTCGATCGTACTGTTTTCACTCATTCTGTCGACCGCCGCCGGTAGTTTTTGCGTTGACCGCTATCCGCTCCGGGGTTGGAAAGCGTTTTTCGCCGTCTTTCTGCTGTTGAGCGGGTACCTCTTGTCGATGTCGTTTTGGCTACCTGATCTCTTGCTCGCATACGAGCATCTGACCCTGATCTGGCGGGCCACTATTTGTATCGTCGCGATCGCCCCATCGGGATTCGTGATGGGTTTCGCGCTGCCCACCGGAATGTCGTTGGTTGCCGCCAAGGACATGCGACCGACGCCTTGGTTCTGGGGCATCAATGGCGCCGCGGCGGTCGTGGCGTCGACGATCTCGATCGGCTTGAGCCTGACCTTCGGTATCTATGCGACGCTTGCCTGTGGCGCGGCCTGTTATCTCGCGCTCGGCGCCAGCGCCGTTGTGCTTGGCTTCCGGCAGAAAGGCGCCGTGGGCGTCGGCGATGTCGAGCATATTACTTGACGTGGCAATTCAGACAGTGATGGCACCTTTTTGGAGACGGGCGTCGTATGATTGAAGTTATCGTCCCTCCTCCTCGACCCCTCTCCATGGCTATCTCGGCGCGTCGGCTGAAGACCGCGTATTCACTCGTCGAAGAAACAGCCACGTAAGTTTACGATACATTGATTAGTGTTGGCTAAATTGTGGATTTCGGCTATGGCCGGGAATGGGATGGCCGTCCCGTGTTCCGCTTTATTTCGGGACGGCGTGCGATGGCGCGCCTTGAAGTGCCGTGTGTCCTCGCCGCCCGGCGGGCGGCACGGGTCGAGTCCGTCGCGCTTCTGGTGTAAATCTAACGCCCGGTCGGACAAGGAGCCTCGGTGGCGATGGCGTTGATCGAGAGTGCGCTGGATACCCGCTCGGAGGGCTATCGGGAGAACCACGCCCATTGGCGGGCCAAGGTCGCCGCACTTCGCGAGGCGGTCCAGCGCGTCAAGCGGGGCGGCGGCGAGCGCGCGCGCAAGCGCCATCTCGAGCGCGGCAAGCTGTTGGCGCGCGAGCGGATCCGCGCGCTGGTCGATCCCGGCGCGCCCTTTCTCGAGCTCTCGCAACTCGCCGCCCACGGCGTCTACGACGACGACATCGCCAGCGCCGGCGTGATCACCGGGATCGGCCGCGTCTCGGGCCGGGAATGCGCGATCGTCGCCAACGACGCCACGGTCAAGGGCGGCACCTATTATGCGCTCACCGTCAAGAAGCATTTGCGGGCGCAGGAAATCGCGCTACAGAACCACCTGCCCTGTATCTACCTGGTCGATTCCGGCGGCGCCAACCTGCCGGAGTGGCCCGACGTCTTTCCCGATCGCGATCACTTCGGGCGCATCTTTTATAACCAGGCCAACATGTCGGCCCGAGCCATCCCGCAGATCGCCGTCGTCATGGGCAGTTGCACGGCGGGCGGTGCCTATGTCCCGGCGATGTCGGACGACGCCGTCATCGTCCGCCGTCAGGGCACGATCTTCCTCGCCGGCCCGCCGCTGGTGAAGGCGGCGACGGGCGAGGTGGTGACGGCGGAGGAGTTGGGCGGCGCCGAGGTCCATTCCCGGATCTCCGGCGTCACCGATCACTACGCCATGGACGACCACCATGCGCTCGCCATCGCGCGCCGCATCGTCGCCAACCTCAACCGGCCCAAGCGTCACGATCTCGAGGTGGCGCGGCCCGAGCCGCCGGCACACGATCCCGACGAGATCCTGGGCCTCCTGCCGAGGGACGTCCGCCAGCCCTACGACGTGCGCGAGGTGATCGCGCGCTTCGTCGACGCCAGCCGTTTCGACGAATTTAAGCGGCTCTACGGCGAGACGCTGGTCTGCGGCTTCGCCCGCGTCTGGGGCTATCCCGTCGGCATCCTCGCCAACAACGGCATTCTGTTTTCCGAATCCGCCCTGAAGGGCACGCATTTCATCGAACTGTGCAGCCAGCGGCGCATTCCGCTCGTCTTCCTGCAGAACATCAGCGGCTTCATGGTCGGGCGGAAGTACGAAGCGGGCGGCATCGCCAAGGACGGCGCCAAGCTGGTCACCGCCGTCGCCACCACCGCCGTGCCGAAGTTCACCCTTATCATCGGCGGCTCCTACGGCGCCGGCAATTACGGCATGTGCGGGCGCGCCTATGGCCCCCGGTTCCTCTGGACGTGGCCGAGCGCCTCTCTGGCGGTGATGGGGCCGGACCAGGCGGCGGGCGTGCTCGCCACGGTGCGCCGGGCCAATATCGAGCGGGCCGGGAAGAGCTGGAGCGAGGCCGAGGAGGCCACCTTCAAGCAGCCGATCATCGATCAGTATCAGGCCCAGAGCGACCCCTATTTCGCCACCGCGCGGCTCTGGGACGACGGCCTCGTCGACCCGGCGCTCACTCGCGACGTGCTGGGCCTCGGGATCTCGGCGGCGATCAACGCGCCGATCCCGGAGACCAAATTCGGCGTCTTCCGGATGTGAGGGCCCCCATGTTCGACAAGATCCTGATCGCCAATCGCGGCGAGATCGCCTGCCGGATCGCGCGCACCGCACACCGCCTCGCCATCCGCGTCGTCGCCGTCCATTCCGATATCGAGGCCCGGGCCGCCCATGTCCGGGCGGCGGACGAGGCCGTCGCCATCGGCCCCGCGCCGGTGGCGGAAAGCTACCTCCTGGCTGAGCGGATCGTCGAGGCGGCGGTGCGCTCGGGCGCCCAGGCGGTGCATCCGGGCTACGGCTTCCTCGCCGAAAACGCCGGCTTCGCGCGGGCCTGCGCGGAGGCCGGGCTCGTCTTCATAGGCCCGCCGCCCGAAGCCATCTCGGCGATGGGCGAGAAGGACGCGGCCAAACGCGCGATGCAGGCCCAGGACGTGCCCATCGTGCCTGGCTACCTGGGCGAGGATCAGGGCGACGAGACCTTGGCGCGCGAGGCGGCCGGAATCGGCTTTCCGGTCTTGATCAAGCCGATCGCCGGTGGCGGCGGCAAGGGCATGCGCGTCGTCGCCTCGGCGGAGCGGATGGCGGCGTCGCTCGAGAGCGCCCGGCGCGAGGCCAAATCCGCCTTCGGCGACGAGCGGGTGCTGCTCGAGTGCTATCTGGAACGCGCGCGCCACATCGAAATTCAGATCTTCGCCGACGCCCGAGGCAACGTCGTCCATCTCTTCGAGCGCGACTGCTCCCTCCAGCGCCGCCATCAGAAGGTGGTGGAGGAGGCGCCCGCTCCGGGCATGTCGGCGGCGCTCAGGCGGGCGATGGGCGAGACCGCGGTCACCGCCGCCCGGTCGATCGGCTATGTCGGCGCCGGCACGGTGGAGTTCATCGCCGACGTCACCGACGGGCTCCGCGAGGATGGTTACTATTTCATGGAGATGAATACGCGCCTCCAGGTCGAGCATCCGGTGACCGAGATGGTGACCGGCCAGGATTTGGTGGAATGGCAGCTCCGCGTCGCCGCCGGCGAGCCGCTGCCGCTGGCCCAAGACGAGATTCCGCTCCAGGGCCACGCGGTCGAGGCGCGGATCTACGCCGAGGACCCGCGGCGGAAGTTCTTTCCCTCCTCCGGCCCGCTCCGTCGCCTCGCGTTTCCGGCGGAGGGACCCAACCTCCGCCTCGACACCGGCGTCGGCGAGGGCGACGAGGTGACGATCTATTACGATCCGATGCTGGCCAAGATGATCGCCTGGGACGAGACACGCGATGGCGCGCTCCGCCATCTGCGTCGCGGCCTGGAGGCGACTCGGCTCGCCGGCGTCGCCAACAACGTGGAATTCCTCGCCGCGATCGCCGGCGATCCGGCCTTCCTCGCGGGCGATCTCGACACCGGCTTCATAGCTCGCCGCATGGGCGCGCTGTTGCCGCCGCTGGGGGAGGTGGAGGACGAGGTGCTGGCGGCGGCCGCGCTCGACCTGTTGCTCGGCCGCCGGGAAGCGGCGGAAAAGCGGGCGCGGGCCGGCGGCGACCGTCATTCCCCCTGGGCCCGGGTCGACGGCTGGCGTCTAAATGACGAGGGCCGCGACGAGGTGATCTTCCGCGACGGCGAGCGGGAGATCGCAATTCGTGTCCGCTATCTGGCCGAAGGCGGCCATGCTCTCTCGCTGCCCGGCGGCGAAGCGGTGGTGTCGGGCCGGCGGGCGGGCGAGGGCGGGCTCGAAATCGCGCTCGACGGCCGCGCGCTGCGAGCCGAGGTCGCCTGGAACGAAGCCGAGGTGACGGTGCTGCTCGACGGCAAGTCGCGACGCCTCGTCTGGCACGATCCGATGGCGCTCGGCGAGGTGGAGCTCGACGTCGCTGGCGGCGTCAACGCGCCGCTTCCGGGCAAGATCCTGGCGGTGCTGGTGGCGCCGGGCGCGGCCGTCGCCAAGGGCGATGCCCTGATGATCCTGGAAGCAATGAAGATGGAACACACCATCGTGGCGCCGGGCGAAGGGGTGGTCGAGCGGGTCAACGTCGAGAGCGGTCAGCAGGTCGAGGAGGGCGCGGAGCTACTCTCCTTCGAGGCGCGCGAGGACTGACCAAGCCGGCCGCTCGCCGGTTTGCTTCCGCCATTTCGCTGCACGGTATTTCGGTGGACCCCGGGGGCGGAATTTGCTAGGGCTTGGCGCCCGGGCCCCGCGAGACGATCGTACGAACCTAGAAAACCCTTGTTATTCAAAGCGTTGAAGGGATTTTCCGAGATGGAAATCTCGCTATACAACACCGCGACGCAGCGTCGCGAAGCGTTCGAGCCGTTGGAATTGGATCACGTCCGCCTCTATGTCTGCGGGCCGACGGTCTACGACTTCGCCCATATCGGCAACGCCCGGCCGGTGGTCGTCTTCGACACTCTGGTACGCCTCTTTCGCCACCTGTACCCGCGCGTCACCTATGTCCGCAACATCACCGACATCGACGACAAGATTATCGACCGCGCGGCCGAGGAGGGTGTGGAGATCGCCGAGGTGACCGCGCGCACCACCTCGGCCTTCCACGAGGACATGGCGGCGCTCGGCACCGAGCCGCCGGATGTCGAGCCCCGCGCGACCGACCACGTCGCTGAGATGATCGAGCTGATCGCGACCCTGATCGAGAAGGACCATGCTTACGAGGCGGAGGGCCACGTGCTGTTCCACGTGCCTTCGATGACCGACTACGGCGCCTTTTCCAGGCGCACGCCGAAGGAGTTGATCGCCGGCGCCCGCGTCGACGTCGCCCCCTACAAGCGCGACGCGATGGACTTCGTGCTCTGGAAACCGTCGCACGATCTGCAACCGAGCTGGCCGAGCCCTTGGGGCCCGGGCCGGCCCGGCTGGCACATCGAATGCTCCGCCATGTCCAAGCGTTATCTCGGTATCACCTTCGATATTCACGGTGGCGGGCTGGACCTGATCTTTCCCCATCACCAGAACGAGATCGCCCAGAGCGCCTGCGCCCATGACGGCGCAGCCCTGGCGCGGCTGTGGATGCACAACGGCTACGTCGTCGTCGAGGGCGAGAAGATGTCGAAATCCCTCGGCAACTTCTTCACCGTGCGCGATCTCCTGGGCGAGTTTCCCGGCGAGGCGATCCGCCTGGCGCTGCTGGCTACGCATTATCGCCAGCCCCTCGACTTCACCCGCGAGGGTGCCGCGCACGCCAAGCAGACACTCGATCGCTGGTACCGGGCGGCGGATACGGCCGAGGCGGCGGCCGAGCCGCCGGAGGGCGTCCTGGCGGCGCTCGCCGACGACCTCAACACGCCACGCGCGATCCGCGAGCTACACCGCCTCGCCGACGGCGCGCTCGCCGGCGAGGCGGCGTCGGCGGCCGCGCTCGAGGCGGGCGCGGGGCTCCTGGGCTTGCTCGGGGCCGGGGCGGAGGACTGGTTCCGGGGTGGTGGCGACGGCCTCGACGCGGGGCGAATCGAGGCCAGGATCGAGGCCCGCCGGGCGGCCCGCGCCCAGCGCGACTTCGCCACCGCCGACCAAATTCGCGACGCGCTGGCGGCGGACGGCATTGTTTTGGAAGACGGGCCCCAGGGCACGACATGGCGGCGGGCATGACGAGCCCTAAGGAACGGATCTACCTCTTCGACACCACGCTCCGCGACGGCGCGCAGACCTCGGCCCTGGCTTGAAGTCGGGTCAGACGTAACTCCCGAGAGGCTGGATATGCCGCTCGGGCGGCATCCGCACCGTCGCGCGCTTCAAGAGCCGGTTGTGCGTCGGATCGAACGGCTCGCGGCGATGCAGCATCACCGCGTTGTCCCAGACCACGAGATCGCCCATGCGCCAAACATGGGCGTGGACGAAGCCGGGAGCGACCGCGAGCGCCGCCAGTTCCGCCAGCAAGGCCGCGCTCTCCGCCGCCTCCAGACCCTCGACCGCGACCGCCGTGGTGGGATCGAGGTAGAGTGCCTTGCGGCCGGTCTTGGGATGCGTGTGGACCAGCGGGTGGCGCACCTCCGGCGCCATCTCGGCGATCTCCGCCGCGCTCGGCTGCTCGCCCTCGTAGGTCGCGACGCGCTTGGCGTAGCTGTAAACGACATAGAGCCCCTCGAGGCGATTTCGCCTCGCCTCGGACAAGGCTTCGAAGGCGAGATAGAGGTTGGCGAAGTAGGTCGGCGTGCCGTTCGGCGGGATTTCCACGCCGTAGAGAAACGAACCCGTGGCGGGCGCCGGCATGTAGGACTGGTCCGAATGCCAGTCGATCTCGCCGCTGCCGAGGCCGCCCAGCGGCCGGCCGTCGGCGCCGAGCAGGTTGGTGATGTAGGTGATCTCCGGCCGGTGGCGGCTGGCCCAGTCGTCACGCACGATCCGGTCGGGCTCGCCGAAGCGCGTCGCGAAGGCAACCAGTTGCTCTTCCGTCAGGAACCGGCGGCGGAAGATCACCAGACCGTGGTGGTCGAGCGCCTCGCGCAATGCCTCGATCGTCGCCTCGTCGAGCCTCTCCTCCAGCGCGAGGCCTTCGACCTCGGCCGCGAAACTGCCCTCGATGTCACGAATATGCCATTCCATGCGACCTCGCCTCCTCGGTCCGGATATCGACGGTCCAGCCACATTGTATCGATGGCTGTGGGCCGCGAGGCAAGCGTCGACGACATGCCGATCGAGATCGGACGTCGTCGATGCCGTCCTGGAAAGCCGATTACTAGCTGCTGTACGCGTTGGTGAACGTGGTTCGAACGTGATTGAACAGGCCCTCGAGCGCGTCGCCCATCGCGAACACCGCGATCAAAATCAGCAAGCTCAAACCGGAGAGAATGAGGCCGTATTCCACCGCGGTCGCGCCCGAGTCGTCATGACGCAGCTCGGCGAAGCGCCGCCGAAACCGTTTGCCGAAATTGCACGCCGAGACCACAGTAATTGCACGCCGAGACCACAGTACACGACTCGTTCATGCTGGCTTTGGCCTGGGCACCTGGACTGGTGGTTTTCCGGGGACGAGGAAACGAATCAGCTCAATGGCTTGACGCCTGTCGATAGGATTGACGAGCTGTCGCCTTATCCACTCGAAACCGTATCGGAAGATGGATTTTGCCATCCTTTTGTGGGTTTTGAGGCGGATCGGCTCGGCCTCGTGGAGCCAATCGCCGACTTTGTGCGCCCAGCAGAAGGTGATGGAAAGGACGGCGGTGAGCTTGGAGATGCGCTCCGGGTCGGTCATGTGGGTGTCTTCGAGGTTGAAGCCACGGGTTTTCAAGGCGGCGAAGAGGGTCTCGATTTGCCAGCGCTGGGCGTAGATGGCCAAGGCCTCCTCGGGCGCGTCGTTGGTCACGACGATCAACAGTTCGCCGGTCTTGAGATGGAGCGCGGCGACGAAGACGGGCCTGGCCTTGGGTTTTCTGGCCTCCGAGAGGCGCCTGGCGTTGGAGAGGATGCGGCTTTCCCCGGGTTTGAGGTCGCGAAACAGCTCCCTCGCCTTGACCATGCGACCACGCGTGTTGGCGATCTTGATGTTGGATCGGATGCGGATGTGAAAGGGGATGGCCTTTTCCTGCAACCATGCCAGCCAGGCGTCGCCGATGAATTCCCGGTCGGCCAGGAGGCTGGCGATCTTGTCGACCCCGAAGAGCCGGAGGACGTGTTCGAGGATCGCGATCCGCTCCTTGGTATTGGAATTGCCCGCCTTGTCGAGCACCCGCCAGCACACGGGAATGGCGATGGCGCGGTTGACGATGCCGATCATCAAGATGTTGACGTCGCGGCGACCCAGCCGCCAGTTGGTCCGGTCCATGGTCAGCCGCCACGGCCCCGCCTGGAGCCCCATCATCGCGACCAGGAACTCGGCGAGGCGATCGTAATCGAAATCGACTTGCTCGAAAAACCGTTGCAGGCGCCGATAGTTGGAGCTGGATCGCGCGCGCCCCGGAAAGTGGCAGGCCAAGTGAGAGAGGTTCACCGTCCGGGCGACGAACACGCCGAAGACCAAGACGCAAAGGCTCTCCAGACGGCTCTTGCGAAAGGCGAAGCCGCATCGTAGCGTCTCACGCAGGGCGTTGATCGGGTTATCTCGCATGATTTCCCTCTTGACTCGTCGTGGAGTGAATCGGGAATCCTACAACCTTTTCAACGTCCTACGTAAATGCCGTCGTGTACCATGCGCCGAGACATAAACATCACGCATTGGGGGCTACCCCGACTGGTGAACCACGACACAAGCAGCAGCTACAGCGTCTCGGGTCGACCAGGCACGGCCCCGCGCGCCCGAGATCAAATTTGTTGGCCGGTCGAGCCTTGCGATGTCGACCTGATCGCGACGCAAACGACCGCGCCCAGAGGTTTTCGACCGGCATTCAGCAGACCTCAATTTGAGGAGGATCGTCTCAAAATCAATACTTGCCGCAGGGGAATTGCTTGAAATCCTAAAAGCGATTCCCCTCGCCGGTTCAATCCGTTTGGAAAAAATTGCTCTATTCCTTCGAGTTGGTCGAGCAGATTCAACCGTAGATTATATTTTCTAAAACTGTTTCAATTGGACGGATGGCACTCTAGCGGGATTCCGCCGGCCTCGAAGGCGGAGAGTGCCGCACCGGGGACTTTCGAGTCCGACTCTCACAGGCTCAAATCGACCCGGCGGCCGACGGGCCGTCGATCCGAGTCTTTGTCCTCGCCCCGCTTTTTCCCCTCGCCATCCTCCGCGCGCGGGCGGGTCGCCTCCACCTCGCGGACGACGCGGCGGCGGGTCTTCGGCTGAAAGCGGAGCCGATCGCTGATACGCGTGATGCCGTCGAACATGGGACCGTCCTTCCCTCGTGGATGGGCCCTCGTGGTTTAGAAGGTACGCGCCTCGGCGGTTCGCCGAAATCGACTTGTCATAATACTGGCGCACGGCGGTTAACGAATCGTCAACGACAAGTCGGGCGCGCCGAAGCGCCTATTCGGCGGCGGGCGCACCACGGCGCGCGGCATCCGCCCAATGTCACCAGGCATTCCTCCCTGCGGTCGTGGATGTCGAGAAAGGGCGGGGCATGGCAAAGCCGGCCGGCGCGCCCTTGCCGGATGGGCCCCGGGGGCGCCAACATGGAGCCCCGCCGGGGCTTCGCCCGGCATGAGCAAAAAAATGGCCGGCCGTCGGCCCGGCATCGCCCGAGATCGAGATCACGATGCACTTCGGCATGTTCATGGAGTTC
The DNA here is from genome assembly GCA_965225945.1 of Alphaproteobacteria bacterium. Lineage (GTDB taxonomy): Bacteria > Pseudomonadota > Alphaproteobacteria > JASLMY01. The sequence goes on from CBDDBZ010000036.1 coordinate 259,864, forward strand.
GGGTTTCGCGGCGCCGGCGGGGCGAGCGAGGCGTTTCGCGAGGGCTTCGATCTCGTCGACGCGGCGGAGGCCTGGGGCCTCGACTGCGCCTGGCTCTCCGAATTCCACTTCATGCCCGAGCGCTCGGTGCTGTCCTCGCCGATCCTGACGGCGACGGCGATGGCCGCGCGCACCAAGCGCATCCGCGTCGGCATCGCCGTCTATGTGCTGCCGCTCGCCGGCAGTCCGCTCCGCGTGGCGGAGGAGGTGGCGACGCTCGATCGGATCAGCGAGGGCCGGCTCGACTTCGGCGTCGGCCGCAGCGGCTTCCTCGGCTCCTACCGGAGCTACGGGATCGACTACCAGGAGAGCGAGGGACGCTTCGACGAGGCCTTGGAGATCTTGCGCCTCGCCTGGCGGGGTGGGCGCTTCAGCTACCTTGGCCGCTATTACCAGGTCGAGGAGGCCGAGGTGGTGCCGACGCCGGTGCAGCGGCCGCATCCGCCGCTGCGGATGGCCGCGACCTCGGCGGGCACGTTCGAGAAGGTGGCGCGCCAGGGCCTTCCCGTCTTCGTCGGCTTGCGCGGCGACGACCTGACGGTGCTCGCCCGGAGCCTGGACCGCTACCGCGCGGCCTGGCGCGAGGCGGGGCATCCGGGCGAGGGCAGCATCTACCTCAGGGTGCCGGCCTATGTCGGCGCGGACGAGCGCGCGGCCCACGACGAGCCCAAGGCCTGCATCCTGCATTATTTCGAGCGCCAGGCGCGCTTGCTGCTGGAGCAGGGGGCCAAGGGCGGCGCCGGCGCCGGCGGGCGGGAGAAGGTGGCGAGAGCACTCGCCGCGCTCGGCTACGACGAGATCCGGGCGAGCCGGGTCACCTTCGGCTCCCCGGCCCAGGTGATCGACCGCGTGTCCGAATGGCGCGAGGTGCTGGGCATCGACGGCGTGGTTCTGGAGATGAACGCCGGCGGCCTGCTGAGCGAGGCGCAGGTAAAGCAGAGTCTCCGCCGGCTCACCCACGAGGTGATGCCGGCCTTCAAGTAGCCTATCGCGGCGCTAATTGGCCTTCCGCGACCGCCGGGGCTACACTCGGACCCGGCACATGGGACGCGCCGTATCGCCGCGGCGCCACGAGGGAGAGCAGTCATGGCGGTCAATGGTATTGATCATTACAACATTGCCTGCGCCGATCTGGATGTATCGCGCAAATTCTACGACAAGGTTCTCGACATGAAGGAGGGCTCCCGCCCGCCCTTCGATACGCCGGGCGCCTGGCTCTATGCCGGCGGTCATCCCATTCTGCACCTCTCGCCCCGCAAGATGCGACCGACCAAGACCACGGGCCGCTTCGATCACATTGCCTTGTTCGCGGAGGACCTGCCGGGCGTGCTGCGAAAAATGAAACGACTGAAGATCGAGCATGCGGTTCGTGTCATTCCCGAAATGAAAGGCAATGCGGCCTCGGGCGGGCGGCAGGTCTTTCTCTGGGATCCCGACGGGGTGAAGATCGAGCTGAACTTCGCCGCGCACGAGCGTCTGCCGCGCGGCACCAAGCTCGCCGACCGCGTGCCTCAAGGCGTTTCCGACCTCGGATAGCGTTCCACCGGCGTCGCGAGGCCTCGTGATGGCGAGGCATGTCCTGCGCGTGCACCCGGCGGGCGAGACCACGCCGAGGACCGATCAGCTCGCCTGGAAGCTGGCGGAAATCGCCGCCGACGACGCGCGCGTGGACGAGGCGGCGGCGGCGATGGCGATCAACCGGATCGTCGACAACGCCGGCGTCGCCGTGGCCGCGCTGGCCCGCCGCCCGGTGGCCAACGCGCGGGCGCAGGCCCTCGCCCATCCCCACCCCCACGGCGCCACGGTCCTGGGTCTGCCGGCGGGCGAGCGGGTCGCTTGTGAGTGGGCCGCCTGGGCCAACGCCACGGCGGTGCGCGAGCTCGATTTTCACGACACCTTCCTCGCCGCCGACATGAACCACCCCGGCGACATGATCCCGGCGCTGATCGCCGTGGCGCAGCAGCGCGGTCTCGCCGGCGCGGACCTGGTCGGCGCGATCCTGACCGCCTACGAGGTCGACGTTTCGCTGACCAAGGCGATCTGTCTCAACAAGCATCGGATCGACCACATCACTCACCTGGCGGCCGGCACGGTCGCCGGCCTGGGCGATCTGCTGCGCCTGCCGGTTGGCGTCACCTATCAGGCGATCAACCACGCGGTCCACGTCTCGATCACCACGCGGCAGTCGCGCTAGGGCGAGATCTCCACTTGGAAGGCCTATGCGCCGGCCCACGTCGCCAAGCTGGCGATCGAGGCGGTCGATCGCGCCATGCGGGGCGAGAGCGGACCGGCGCCGATCTACGAAGGCGACGACAGCATCGTCGCCTGGCTGCTGGCGGGGCCGGAGGCGGCTTACGAGATCGACTTGGCGGAGCCCGGGGCGCCGCGCCGCGCGATCCTGGAGACCTATACCAAGGCGCATTCGGCCGAGTATATGGCCCAGGCGCTGATCGATCTCGCCTGCCGCCTGCGCGGGCGGATCGAGGATGTGGGCGAAATCGGCGAGGTGGTGATCCACACCAGCGATCACACCCACCGGATCATCGGCAACGGCGCCAACGATCCGCAGAAATACGATTCCAAGGCGAGCCGCGAGACCCTGGACCACAGCGCGATGTACATCTTCGCCGTGGCGCTGGAGGACGGCGCCTGGCACCACGAGCGGAGCTACCTGCCGGCACGCGCGGCCCGCGCATTGCCGCTGTGGCGTCGGGTCCGGACCGTGGAGGACGAGGGCTGGACCCGGCGCTATCACGAGACCGACCCCGCCAAACGCGCCTTCGGCGCCCGCGCCGTGATCACGCTTGGCGACGGCACGAGGATCGAGGACGAGATCGCGGTCGCCGACGCCCACCCGAACGGCGCCCACCCCTTCGGCCGGGACGATTACCTCGCCAAGTTCTGCGCGCTGGCCGAGCCCATCGTCGCGGTGGGCGAGGCCGAGCGGTTTCTCGAGTCGGTCGTGGGTTTGCGGGACATTCCGGGCGGCGGGCTCGGCGCGCTGGCGCTGGAGGTCGCGGCCGAGATCCGTGACCCAATGCCACCCCGACCGGGGCTCTTCGAGATCAGCGGCTGAGCGTCACCGTCTCCCCCATCGCGGCGCGAACGTGGTGAAGCGGGGCGGCACCCGGCGGGAAGGTGGGGCATGTCGGGAGTCGGGGGTGAACGCTCCGCCGTGCCGAGGTAGCCGACACAGGCAGTCCTGGCCAAGAACGGAAGTCACCGCGTCACTCCGGCAGGCCGGCTTTGCGGAGACCGTCGAGGATGTGATCGTTGTCCACATCGTTCCGAAATTCCCGCCACTGCGTCCACCTACTCACGAAATCGGGATTCACGCGATTACATTCATCCAGCGCTTCACTCGCCTCCCTCGACTTGCCCAGGTGGCCAAGGCTCGAGGCCAGAAAGAGGTGTGCCCGGGCATGATTCGGGTCTCGATTTATGGCCCTACGCGCCCATTCCTCCGCCGATTGATAATCCCTGCTGTTGAGATACGCACGCGCAACGATCGCCATCATGAAGTGGCTATGAACGTCGCGCGGGTTCAATCGGAGTTGTTGCTTTAGGTAGGGAATTCCGTCTTGCGGCCTACCTGCAAGGTTGAGGACATTGCCGAGCACGCCGATCGCCCAGGCATCGTTAGGATTGAGTTCGATGGCTCTTTCCGCCTCGGCAGTCGCGAGGTCGTGCTGGCCCGCCCAACGGTATGCAAACGACATCATCACGTGGGCATAAGAGTCCGTGTCGTCTAGTGCCACGCCTTGTCGGGCATGCTTCATGAGCTGGTCAATCAAGTTTTTGCGCGAGTCCGAGTAGGCGTAAAGGATGTCGAAATGATAGCTATATGCCAGTCCCGTATGCGTTTGGCTGTAGGTCGGGTCAAGCTCGATGGCGCGACGGAACACATCTCGCGCCTCCTCCATATCTTCTTTCGTGAACTTGTAAAGCAGATACATGCCACGCTGGCAGTAGTCCCAGGCGTCAAGGCTCGTGGGATGCTTAGCGGCTAAACGCTTTTGCTCGAACCGGCCAAGCTCTGGTTCGACGGTTGCGGCGACCCGCTGCGTGATTTCATCCTGAAGCGCTAAAATGTCATCGAGCTCCCGGTCGAACCTCTCCGCCCAAACGTGGTGCCCCGTCTCTGCATCAATCAGCTGGACCGTCACCCGAATACGATTCCCCGCCTTTCGCACGCTGCCCTCGATGACGAAGCGTGCGCCCAATTCCTCACCAACTTTCCGGATGTCTGGTGACTGGCCTTTATAGGAGAAAGTCGAGTTGCGCGCGATCACGGGGAAAGATCGCCAAAGCGAAAGCGCCGTGATTATGTCCTCGGTTAAACCATCGGTGAAGTATTCTTGGTCTGGATCGCCGCTGAGGTTCTTTAATGGGAGAACCGCTACAGCGGGCCTTCGGAATATGGCATCGGGTTCCGCAGACGCATCCGATTTTCTCCGAACCCCGTCCAAACTCGCGCGAAAAACGTGCACGGGATCAGCAATGTTTTTGACCGATTGCTCGCCCAAATCGACGAAAACCACGTCCAGCTTGTTGCGAACGCTCTCGTGCACTGCCCCCGAGATGCAGATGCCGCCCGGCTCGGCCACGCCTTCCAGACGCGCCGCGACGTTGACGCCGTCGCCATGGATGTCGTCGCCCTCGATGATCACGTCGCCGAGATTGACGCCGATGTGAAACTCCATGCGCCGGTCGTTTGGCTCATCAACGTTGCGTTCCGCCATGCCCTTCTGGATTTCGACGGCGCATTGGACGGCATCGGCGACGCTTGCGAATTCGACCAGCAGGCCATCGCCCGTGGTCTTGACGATGCGGCCTCGGCCGCTCGCGATGGCAGGTTCGATCAGTTCGTCGAGATGGGCGTTGAACCGCGCGCGCGTGCCCACCTCATCCTCGCCCATGAGCCGGGAATACTCAGCCACATCGGCGGCCAAGATTGCTGCAAGTTTTCGTTCTACGCGCTCCTCGGCCATCTCGCCCGTTCCCTCCCAGACGCGCTTCGAGGCAAGAGATTACGTTCGCCGAGTGTGCGAGTCTATTGGGGCCGAATGTCGCCTGAGAGTCAACGAACGAAACCGCTTTCAGCGGTAGTTCGTGGTGCCGGGCGGTGAGGTCGGTGGCGTAACGGATGGGTCGATCCTGTGTTGAGGTTTGGAGTTCCGAAGCTCACGCAACACGGGAGCAGACCCATGACCGATAGTGACAAGACCATCAGCCCGCTGCGCCAGCGCATGATCGACGACATGGTGCTTCGCGGCTTCAGTGCCAACACGCAGCGCGGCTACATCAGTGCGGTGGCCGGCTTTTCCGACTTTCTCGCACGCTCTCCGGATCGGGCGGAGGCGGAGGATCTCAGGCGCTATCAAGTGCATATGCGCAAAGCAGGCGCATCGGCGACGACGATGAACGCGGCGGTCTCGGCATTGCGGTTCTTCTTCGGCGTCACGCTCGGCCGAGGCGACGCCGAGATCGGCATGACGACGGTGGCAATGCCGCGCAAGCTGCCGGTGATCCTGAGCGTCGAGGAAATGGCGCGGCTTCTCGATGCCGCCCCCGGTCCCAAATACAAGGCGGCCTTTTCGCTGGCCTATGGCGCCGGCCTGCGCGCTTCGGAGGTGGTCCATCTCAAGGTCCCGGACATCGACAGCAACCGCAAGACGCTTCGCATCGAGCAAGGTAAGGGCCGCCGAGATCGCTACGCCATGCTCTCGGATCGCGCCGTCGAGCAGCTCAGGGTCTGGTGGTTGCTTGGCCGCGCCCGCGGCGTGATGCTGCCCGGCGGTTGGCTGTTTCCAGGCCAGAACCCGGTCAACCCGTTGACCACCCGCCAGCTCCGTCGCGCCCTCGATGGCGCCAAGGCGGGGGCGGGGATCGAGAAGCGGATCTCGCTTCACACGCTGCGCCACTGCTTCGCCACCCATCTCCTCGAACAGGGCGTCGACATCCGCGTGATCCAGGTTCTACTGGGGCACAAGAAGCTGGAGACCACGGCTCACTACACCCAGGTCGCCAGCACCACCTTGCGGCGCGCCAAGAGCCCACTGGACCTGCTCGAGCCGCCGACGCCCAAGACCAAGCGCAAGCCGCCGAAGTGAGCCGGCGGCCTCGGTGCCGCGTCCCGCGCTCGAGGTCCAGGACATCTTCCGCGACCACGGGCCCGGCTTCCGTCGGGCCCGGGCCGGTCGTCTGAGCCTCGGCCAACTGAAGGTCATGTCGGCGATCGAGTGTTGCCGCACCGCCGCGCTCGGCGGTCATGTCGCGGCCTGCGAGGACTGCGGGCAGAACCACATCGCCTACAATTCCTGTCGCAACCGCCATTGTCCCAAATGCCAAGGCCAGGTCGCGCGCGAATGGCTGGCGGCGCGAGAGGCCGAACTGCTCTCCGTCCCCTACTACCATCTCGTCTTCACCCTGCCAGCGGCGATCGCCGACATCGCCTATCAGAACAAGTCGGTGATCTACGATATCCTGTTCAAGGCGAGCGCCGAGACCATGCTCACCATCGCCGCCGATCCCAAGCATCTCGGCGCCAAGATCGGCATCACCGCCGTGCTCCACACCTGGGGCTCGGCCATGACCCACCATCCCCACATCCACATGATCGTGCCGGGTGGCGGAATCTCACCTGACGGTAGCAGTTGGATCTCTTGCCGACCCGGCTTCTTCCTGCCCGTCCGCGTGCTCTCGCGCCTCTTCCGCCGCCTCTTCATCGAGAAGCTCCTCGCCGCCCACGAGGCAGGGCGCCTGAAGTTCTTCACCGACCACACCAGCCTCGCCGAGCCGGCGGCCTTCCGTGTCTTCCTCGCACCGATGCGCAAACAAGAATGGGTCGTCTACGCCAAGCCGCCCTTCGGCGGACCAGAGGCCGTGCTCGCCTATCTCTCCCGCTACACCCACCGTGTCGCCATCTCGAACAGCCGCCTGGTCAGCTGCGACAGCCAAGGCGTCATCTTCAAGTACAAGGACTACCGGCGCAAAGGACGCGAGCGCTACAAGACCTTGCCCCTGGCCGTGCCCGAGTTCATCCGCCGCTTCCTCCTCCATGTCCTGCCCTCGGGCTTTCACCGCATCCGCCATTACGGCCTCTTCGCCATTACGGCCTCTTCGCCAACGGCGGTCGCACCCGCAACATCTCCCTTGCCCGCGAACTGCTTGCCATGCCGGCACCGGAGAGTGAGGCCGACGATGCCGCGAGTGACGATGATACCGAACCGCCGTCCCTCTCAGAGCCCTGCCCGCAGTGCGGCGGCCGTATGATCGTCATCGAGCGCTTCGAGGCCGGCGCCCAACCACGCGCCCCGCCCCGTGCACGGCCCCTGGCCAGGGCCACGGCAGCATGACCGACACCGCTTCGAATAACGCTATTGCCGCCGCTCACCCGCGGCCACGATCCCGCTCGCCGCAACACCATCGAGCGCGCAGGGAACCACCTGCGAGACCCGCCGGCATCGACCCGAAGTCGCCATCAAACCACCCTGCCGGTGTCGTCGCCAATCAGATCCGAGCCATCCAGCAGCGCCGGCCACCCGAGAAAGCTGGCCCGCCGCTCGCAAATCCCCATAGATCGAGCGTGCCGCACCGCCGAGCCTAGTCCTGCCCGCGGTTTCCTCCCTTGAGCGTTGTCCGACACCTGCCGATCCAGTCCGCCGGATGCAACCCCTGCGCCTCGGCAGGTGTCCGACAACGCTTAACACCTCCGGCCTGTTAGCGATTTCTGATATTACGGGAAGTCTCGGGGCACTCTTGGCGTCGATTCGGCGAAACCCGACATTCGGCCACCAATGTCGGGAGTCGGAACTGAACGCTCCGCCGCGCCGAGGTAGCCGACACAGGCTGTCCTGGCCGAGAAGCAATATTCAGATTGGCTAATCTAACTGGTCGAGTAGCGCCTTCGCATCCTTGAGGTCGGGTGTGTCGAAGCCCTCGGTAAACCAATCGTAGATCGGGGCGAGTAGATCGCGGGCCGCGGGTGACCTCCCGTCTTGGTGCCAGAGGGGCGCGAGCTCGATAGCGGCGCGCAGTTCCCAGGCCTTGCTCTCCATAGCCCTTGCCAGCTTCAGTGCAGTTTGAAAATGTTCCTCCGCCGCACTGCCGCCTGCGCCCGATCGGCGCTGACAGTCTCCTTGCGTGAGGTGCCACGCAGGTAAGTAGATGTTCTGCCCGGTGGCTTCGATGACGGCAAGCGCACGGGCAAGCGTCTCCCGGCTTGCTTCGTCCATGCTGCAAACCAGGTAGCCGACGGCGAGCAGGCTCTGCAGAAAGGGCATGTGCTGCTCGCCACCGCCAGCCTTGAAGGCGTCTATTCTCGGCGCCAGCAGTGCGACGCCTCGTTCCGCTTCACCGAGTTGAATAAGGGCGCCGCCGCGCAGCCAGTCGCCGCAAGCCGACCAATATGCGGAGCCATGCTCTTCCGCGGCCCGCAGGAGCGCCTCCCCCTGATCGAAGGCAGCCTCCGAAGCACGGGCCAGTAGATAAACCAGCCCGACATAGACTCCATTTACGCCCTTGGTGTTGAGATTTTTGCTTTCAGAGCAGTACTGCAAACCTTCGGCGGTCAGTTCAAGAGCTTGTTGAGGATAGCCGAGCACCCACTTCACATTGGCCAGTTGCGAATGTGCCGAGTGCACTGGATCGTGCGCGAAAGCGTCAAGACTCTGCTCCTCGGCGACAAACTGTCGGGAGAACGCAACACAGCGTTCCAGATAAGGCTCCGCGGTCTTGACCTCGCCCTTCAAGTAATAGCCGCCACCCAGTATTCGACTGGAGACGAGTAGGGTGGTCTCGGGATCGTCGTCGTTCTCGAGACATTCGAGTTCTCTACCGTCGTCGATGACGCGATCCAGCCGACTGGCGATCATGTTACCGATGAAGAGACCATAATAGGCTCGGCGCATAGCGTCGAAATCCTGGTTCTGTCCGGCCAAATCCTTGGCCCGATAAAATGCCGCCTCGGTCTCGGGCGCGGAACCGCCAATGGCACCGAAAAGGGCTTCGCCAAGCGGCAATAGTAGAGCCAGTTCGCGGCGGTCCCGGGCGCCGCCGGCTAGCAGTTTCAGCGCAAGAGAAACCGCGTTTCGCAATTGCTCGGCCGCTTCGGCTTGGGCGAACCTAGCCAAGTTTCGGTGCGCCGCCTGTTCCCAGTAGTCGATGGCGCGGGCCACGGCGCCTGCCTCTTCGAAGTGCCTCGCCAGGGTTTCCGGCTCCGCCGAGACGATCTCCGGAAATTCCGTCTCCAAGGTTTCGGCGATCCGACCGTGCAAGTCCTGACGCCGGCTCTTCAGCAGGCTGTCGTAGGCGGTGTCCTGGACCAGCGCATGCTTGAAGGTGTAGCTCACCTCGGGCGGCAGGCCCTTCCGGAAGACGAGCTGGGAGCGGACTAGACGCTCGAGAGCTGCCTCGATCTCGGCCAGCGGTCGCTTCGGCGACCGCGGCGAGCAGTCGGTACGAGAACTCGCGTCCGACGACCGAGCCGAGCTGCGCAATTTCCTTGGCGTCTTCGAGGCGGTCGAGTCGCGCCAACAGCGAAGCGTGCAAACCATCGGGGATCTCCGAGGCATCGTCCGAGGCTTCCAGCACAGACTTCGTCACTTCTTCGATGAAGAGCGGGATGCCGTCGGTCCGGGCAGCGATCCGGGTCGTGAGCCGCTCGTCGATCTCGCTACCGGCAAGGGCCCAGACCATCTCGGCGATCTGGGCCCGCCCGAGCCGGCTGAGCGACAGCGCTGCAACATGTGGTTCGAAATTGAAGCCGACTCGCCATTCCGGCCGATGCGTAATCAACAGCAGGATCGACGCTTCGGCGAGTCGCGACATCAAATGATCCAGGAGCTCCTGGCTCGTCGGATCGATCCAGTGCGCGTCCTCGAAGACGACGAGCAAGGGCCTATCGCCGGAGAGCCGCAGCAGTTGCTCGATCAATGCTTCGAGGATGCGGTCTTTGCGCCGCTGCGGCGGCAAATCCAATCGGCCGAAGTGCGCCTCGTAGGGGATCGATAACAGCTCGGCGAACAGGCGGATCGTGTCCGTTCCATCAGCGCCCCGATCGGCCAATAGCGCCTCTAGCTTCTCCAGCCGCGCTGCGGCGCCATCCTCGCCGGTGAAGCCGGCGGCCCGCTCCAATTGCTGGATTACCGGGTAAAATGCGGCGCTGGTATGGTAAGGCGAGCACTGATAGTGCAGACGGCTGTGCGGTATTTCCCGGGCGTGCTCGTCCAGCGTTTCCACAATTCGGGACTTGCCGATACCCGGCTCGCCCGAGATCAGAACCACTTGTCCTTCGCCTTCGCACGCCAACTCCCAGCGTTCGTGCAGTAGGCCGAGCTCGTGGCGACGACCGACGAAACGAGTAAGTTCGACGCCATGCGCGGCCTGGAACCGGCTGACGCCGCTACGCTCGCCAATCGCACGCCAGGCAAGGACGGAATCGAAACCTTTCAGGCTTTGCCGTCCCAGTTCCTCGAGCTCGAAGGCGTCGCCGACCAGACGACGGGTCTGCTCGCCGAGCAGAACCTGCCCGGGTTCGGCAAGGCCCTGCAATCTGGCCGCAAGGTTGGGCGTCAGGCCGCTCACCGCTTCGGCATCACGTCCACCCGCGCCGACCAGATCGCCGACTACGACTTGTCCCGTGGCAATGCCGACACGACCCTGAAGCATGCCGCCGTTGCTCTCAACACGCCCGACGGCCTGCACGGAGTCGAGCCCGGCCCTGACCGCACGCTCCGCCTGGTCCTCGTATGCCCGCGGCCAGCCGAAGTAGGCAAGCACACCGTCGCCCAGATACTTCGCGACATGTCCGCCGTAGCGCGTTACCGCACCCGCCACGGCATCCTGGTAACGCCGCATGATATCGCGCAGGTCTTCCGGATCGAGCCGCCGGGAGAGGGCGGTCGAGCCGACCAGATCGCAAAACATTACCGTCAACTGACGGCGCTCGGCCGCGTGTGTTCTCTCCTCCGGCGGGGTGGCGGCGTCGTTGTTTGTCGGGCTGGCATCATTGTCGTCGATCTGCCCAATAGCGCGCAGCAATCGTTTTCGATCCCCTACCGCCGCAATGCCGATCTCCTTGAGATCGACGTCCTCGAGATCCCTCAGAACATCGAAATCAATGGCGTTTTCGGCAAATACGTCGCCGTATTTGCCGAGTCCGATGTCTTCCAACCAGTCACGGATGTCATCAGCCATCGATGATCGTTCCCAATTCGATAGACACTAGCAAACTCCGGTGTGCCGGGAAATGCCGACATTCGCTCGACCTCGTTTTCGATGCCGGTATCGGATCGCTCCCGACGCGACGGCGACCTCACGGCCTGGCGGCGCGGGCGGCGGTCGAAGAGGGCACGCTCGGGGAAGGCTAAGCCGTGTTCGCTCTCGCGATGGACCTCGATGCGGTGTGGCGGCCGGCGTCGTCCAGCAACCAGCGGTCTTGGGCGGCAAAGGCGCTCGATGGGCGGCGGCGAGCGAGGTCACGTACCGGCCGCTCATGCGCCAGCCGACGCGGCCGAGTGCGTGCTTACGTTCGGCGGATGGCGATGTCGTTGCCCTGGTTTCCCTCCGAGCCGGTTGCTAGTCTCGGTCGGCAACTCGGAAGCGGGTAGGGTGATGGCTCGCGACATTTCCCAATGGCTAAACGATATCGGCCTCGGCAAGTATGCCGAGCTATTCATTCGCCATGAGATCGATGGTGATGTACTTCCACATGTCACAAGCGAAGATCTCAAGGAAATGGGGCTTCCGATCGGAGTCCGTCGCAAGGTTTTGACGGCGATCGATCTCCTCAATGCAACGAGATCCCGGACGCGTCCCTCGACGTGGAAAAAATCGAGTCCGAACGGCGGCAAGTGACGGTTTTGTTCGCGGATCTGTCTGGCTTCACGACGATGACCAACGCCCTCGACGCGGAGGAAACGCACGCCATCCTCAATCGTTTCTTCACCGTGGCCGATGGCATCGTGGATGACTATGGCGGTCGCATCGACAAACACATCGGAGATGCGGTCATGGCCGTGTTCGGAGCTCCGATCGCCCATGGCGACGATCCGGAACGGGCGGTGCGGGCGGCGTTGGACATGCACGAAGCCGTGGCCGCTCTGGAGCCGCCCTTGGAGATCCATGTCGGCATCGCCTCGGGCCAGGTGGTGGCCAGCCGAACCGGCAGCGAGACGCATCGGGAATATACCGTGACCGGAGCGTCGGTGAACCTGGCGTCACGTTTGACCGACGTGGCGGCGCACGGCGAGACCCTTGTTTCCGAAACCGCCCAACGCGCCTTGTCCGGCCGTGTCGAGTGCGAAAACCTCGGCCAGAAATTAATGCTGGGCCTGCCCGAACCGGTCACCGTCTGGCGCGTGCGAAGTTTGGCCACGACGGCACGAGAGCAGACGCAAAACCTAGTGGGCCGAGAATACGAGCTTCGCCGCTTCGACGATGCCATGACCCATTGCCGCGAGAAGGGTCGGGGCGAGACCCTGGTGCTTCGTGGCGAGCCGGGAATCGGCAAGACACGCCTGCTCGCCGAATTTCGCCGCCGCGCCGAAACCGCCGGATTTGCCGCCCATGCGGGCCTGGTCCTCGACTTCGGCACGGGCAAGGGGCAGGACGCCATTCCCGCGCTCGTGCGACAACTGATCGGCTCGACCCTCGGCTCGGACGCGCGAGCGCGGCTCGAGATCGCCGAGCGAGCGATCGAAGATGGTCTGCTGTCCGCCGACCGGCGTGCGCATCTCTATAACCTGCTCGACCTCGAACAGCCGCCCGCGCTGCGTGGCCTCTATGACGCCATGGACATTGAAACGCGCAACCGAGGCGAGCTCGAATGCGTGGAAGAGTTGGTGAGGAATTCCCACGCGCGGAGGCCCCTGTTGTTGATGATCGAGGATGTGCATTGGGCTTATCCTCGCGTACTGGTGCCCGCCGCCCGATTGGCGCGCACGGTCGCGGAGACCACGGCGCTACTCGTGATGACGAGCCGGATAGAGGGCTATCCGTTCGACGATGTCTGGCAAAGCGGCCTCATGGGTGCCCCGATCGCCATCTTGAACCTGGCGCTATTGGCACCGAGGGAAGCGTCGGACTTCGCAAGGCAATTCTCGATCGAGGATGAAGGCCTGGTCCGCGCCTGCGTCGAGAGATCCAGTGGCAATCCGTTGTTTCTCGATCAGCTTTTGCGCAACGCGGACGCTCTGGGCGACCGTGACGTACCGGGGACGGTGCAAAGCGTGGTGCAGGCGCGGCTCGATGCCCTGGCACGGGATGATCGCGGTGCCGTGCAATCGGCCTCGGTCCTGGGTCAGCGGTTTTCACTTACCGCGCTGCGCGCTGTTCTGGGGAAGACGGACTACGAGCCAGCCGATCTCATTCGCCGAACGCTAGTGCGGCCAGAGGGTGAGGACCTCCTATTCACACATGCGCTGATTCGAGACGGTATCTATGACGGCTTGGTGCGCGAACGGCGGTTGGATCTACATGGTCGGGCGGCCGCCTGGTTCGATGGGCGAGATTCAATTCTCCATGCCGAACACCTGGAACTGGCGCAAGACCCGGCGGCACCCGAGGCCTATCTCGTGGCGGCGACATCGCAAGCCGCCGAATACCGCCATGAGGTGGCCCTACGTCTGGTCGCGCGCGGTCTGGCGCTGGCCACCGAGCGCGGCGACCGATTTGCGCTGACATGTTTCCAGGGTCGGCTCCATCACGACATGGGGGTGATGGCGGACGCGAGGGACGCCTACGAGGCCGCCTTGGCGTTGGCCGATCACGCAGGGGAGCGGTGTCAAGCTTGGCTCGGGCTCGCGATGGTCAAGCGGCTCACGGACGACCGCGAGGGCGCCATGGCCGATCTCGCTCGAGCCGAGGCGGCCGGCCGAGCCTCGGGCGCGAATCTCGCGCGTATCCATTTGATGCGCGGGAATCTCTTCTTCGCCGACGGCGACACCGAGGGCTGTCTGGCAAACAATGGGACGGCACTCGAGATCGCCCGCCAGTGCGGTGCCGTGGACCTGGAGGCGGCCGCGTTGGGTGGCCTCGCGGATGCCGATTACGTCCGCGGCCGCATGATCTCCGCTCACACGCGCTTTGCCGAATGCGTGACCGTGTCTCGTGAACGCGGCTTCAGCCGCATTGAGGTCGCGAACGCTCCGATGGTCGCCATCACCCGCTTCTTTGGCCGGAACCAAGCTCGCGAAGCGCTGGCGGATGGCTTCGTGGCCGCCGAGGCGGCGCGACGCGTCGGACACAATCGTGCCGAGACGGCAGCCAGTGTAATCGTTTCCGAAATGCTTGCCAATCTGGGCAGGTTCGCGGAAGCCAAGGTCCAAATCGCGGAGGGTCTGGCGCTCGCTCACCGACTCGGATCGAAACTATTCGAGACGCTCTACCTGAATTGCCAAGCCAAGGTCTTGCGGGAGGAAGGCCGTCCGGCCGAGGCGCTGAAGTTGCTGGAGCTGTCCCTTGCGATCAGCCGCGAGATTGGACTGGGCTTCTCCGGTGCCGTCGCCTATGGCGCCCTCGCCCTCACGACCGACGACCCGAAGGCGCGGCGAAAGGCGTTGGCCGAGGGCGAAGGGGTACTGCGAGCGGGCGCGGTGGCTCACAACCAGTTGCGCTTCTATCGAGACGCTATCGAGGCGACCCTGCGCGCCGAGGAATGGGACGAGGTCGAGCGCCTCGCCACGGCGTTAGAGGACTTCACCCGCCCGGAGCCTCTACCGTGGGCAAATTTCTACATTGTGCGGGGCCGGGCGCTCGCGGCGTGGGGCCGTGGGCATAAAGACAGCGAGAGGAAAAGCGAACTCGAGCGTCTTATGGCGGAGGCTCGTCGTGCCGGCTTGCATCTCGCCCTACCGGCGTTGGAGGCGGCGCTCGCTTCGTATTGAACGCCTCGCGCCGGGGTCAGAAGCTCAGCCACACCCAGTCGTTTTCGAGCCCAAACATCAGGCGTCCCGCCGACGCGTAACGTGCGTCGGATTTGGACGAGTGTCGCTGCAACACGTGGATGTCGCGAAAGTGCCGCTCGAAGGGCTGTTGCAGGCGGATCGAGGACGTGCCGACGGTATCGCTCACGAAGCGCACGGCCTCGGCGCAGGCCTCGGCGGCGAAACATACCGCCAACTGCAAGCGTATCTTCGCGTCGGACGACATTCCCTCGCCAGTTCGTAAAACCTCGTCATAGGCGATAGTGGCGGCGCGGTGCACCGTGTCGCGGGAGGCTTCCACGCGGGCACTGGCTTTCCCCATCTGGTGCTGCGCGAGGGGCTGCTCGCGAAGGGGTATCGTGTTGTAGGCGGCGGTTTTCGTCTTGCACAACTCGATCGCTTGCGCCACGGCCCTGGCCGCGATGCCGATCGAAACGGTCGTCTCGCCGAGGATGGCGGTCCATGGCCACATGCGGGAGAGGGGGCCCTCGAAGCCGCGTGCCGGCCGGCCCAGCGGACCGACGAGCGCCGTCAAGTGGTCCGGCACGAACAAATCGCGGACGGAGATGTCCGAGGAGCCGGTGCCACGCATGCCGAGGGTATGCCATGTGTCCAGGATCTCGGCCTTCCCGCGCTCGAAAAACACGCCGAAGACAGTCGGCTCTCCGGTGGTGGGGTCGAGCTTCGGCTCGCCGCCCTCCATCTCCATCGCCGGCATCGCGAGCCATTGGGCCGAATGGCAGCCGCTGGTGAAGGGGACTTGCCCGCTGACATGCCACCCGCCGTCCGCTCTCGTCGCCGCGCCGGGGGGAAACAACGCGCCGGCGGTCGTCGGCGGACCGTCGCGAAACATCTCCTCCGCGCCCTCGTCGGGTAGCCAAGCCGCGAAGCCGGCGATCGCTTGGTTCATCACCAAGGTTCCACGCCGCCGCCGAGTCGATGCGCGCAACAGCCTCCCAGACCCGCATCGCCTCGACGGGGTGCAGTTCGAGGCCGCCGTGTGCCTTCGGGGCCAGCATTGCGAACAGCCCGGCCTGGTACATGGCGTCGTACACGACATCGGAGAGTCGTCGGTTCACCTCCGCGCTTTCGGCATGTTCCTCGATGATCGGCCGGATTTCTTCGACGGCTTGTAGAAGAGCCTCGGTCATCGTCACCCCCCTCGACGGTATTGAGCCGGATTGTTCCCCGCGACGGCACGCTTCTCGGCGAAAGCATCGCATGTGGGCCTGGTCGATGTCTGCCGGGCTCCGAGCCATGGGACGGCGTGTCTATCCAGGACGAGCCCGCCGTTCAGCGGCGCAGGCGGCGATCGAAGAGGGCGAGCATGCGTTCCCAGTGCCGCTCCGCCGCCGGCTTGACGTAGACCGCGCGCTCGGGGAAGGCGAAGCCGTGCTCGGTCCCGGGATAGACCTCGATGCGGTGCGGGCAGCCGGAGGCCTCCAGCACTCCCGGCAGGGCGTCCACCACCTCGCGCGGCACATGGGGATCGTCGGCGGCGAAGGCGAGATAGACCTCGCCTCTAATCCGATCCATGAGGAGATGGGGCGAATCCTCGGCCTCGGTCATGATGCCGACGCCGTAATAGGAGGCGATGGCCGCGAAGTCGTTCGGATAGGCGGCGGCGACCGAGACCACGAAGCGGCCGCTCATGCAGTAGCCGACGCAGCCGGCGGACCCTGGGCCGCCGCCTCGTGGGCGCGCACGAAACCGAGCATCGCCGTGGTATCGGCGACGACGCCGGCGTTGGTCAGCGTGTTCATCACGGCGAACATCTTGTCGCGCTCGGCCTCGTCCTCGGGGATGCGGGCGCGCGCGAAGCCGTAATCGTCTTCCCGCCCGACACGGTAATAGAGGTTCGGCAGCATGACGAAATAGCCGGTGGTGGCGATCCGCCGCGCCATGTCGCGCAGCTCCTCGCGAATGCCCGGCGCATCCATGTATAGGATCACCGCCGGATGGGGGCCGTCCCCCTCTGGGTGGCAGACGAAGCTGTCGAGGGTTCCGTCCGCCGTCGCCAGCTCGACCTCGAATTCCCGCATGGCATCCTCCCTTGAGCATTCCTCGGCGCGAGAGTGCCCTGGCGCCTCCGCTCGGCGCAAGCGTGCCGGCCGTTCGCCGTCCCGTCGCGCCCGCTCTCTTACCGTCGCTTCGCCTCGATCCGCGCCCAGGTGTCGCGGAGACCGACCGTGCGGTTGAAGATGGGGCGCCCGGGCCTCGAATCCGGATCGAGGCGGAAGTAGCCCAGCCGCTCGAACTGCACCCGGTCCTCGGGCCCGGTCTCCCCGAGCGCCGGCTCCAGCCGACAGTCCCTCAGCACGTCCAGCGAATTCGGCGCGAAGTCGAGGGCGAGTTCGGCCTCGGCCCCCGGCGCTGGCCCAGCGAAGAGGTGATCGTAAAGCCGGACCTCGCCCGCCACGGCGTGGGCCGCCGAGACCCAATGGAGCGTCCCCTTGACCTTGCGCCCGTCGCCTGAGCCGCCGCCCCGGGTCGCCGGATCGTAGCTGCATTTCAGCGCCACGACCTCGCCTGAAGCATCCTTCACCACCTCCCGGCAGGTGACGAAATAGGCATGGCGCAGCCGCACCTCGCGGCCGGGCGAGAGGCGGAAGAATTTCCGCGGCGGGTGTTCCAGAAAATCGTCGCGCTCGACGTAGAGTTCGCGGGAGAAGGGGATCAGGCGGCTTCCGGCCGCCGGGTCGCCTGGCATGTTGGCGGCGTCGAGCAGCTCGCCCTCGCCCTCCGGATAGTTCTCGATGATCACCTTCAAGGGCCTGAGCACCGCCATCCGGCGCATCGCCGTCCGGTTGAGGCATTCGCGCACGCAGGCCTCGAACATCGCGATCTCGATCGCGCCGACGTTCTTGGTGACGGCGAGGCGGGAGATGAAGTCGCGGATCGCCTCCGCCGGCACGCCGCGCCGGCGCAGGCCACGCAGCGTCGGTAGCCGAGGATCGTCCCAGCCGGCGACCCGGCCGTCGCGCACCAGCTCGATCAGGCGGCGCTTGGACAGCACCGTGTGGGTCAATTCGAGGCGAGCGAACTCGTATTGCCTGGGCACGGAGGGGACCGGCAAATTCTCGATCAGCCAGTCGTAGAGCGGCCGGTGATCGGCAAATTCCAGGGTGCAGATCGAATGCGTCACGCCCTCGATCGCGTCCGACTGGCCGTGCGCGAAATCGTAGGTCGGATAGATGCACCACGCGGTGCCGGTGCGCGGGTGGGCTGTGTGCAGGATCCGATAGAGCACGGGATCGCGCAGGTTGAAGTTGCCCGACGCCATGTCGATCCGGGCGCGGAGCACCCGGGCGCCCGCCTCGAACTCGCCCGCGCGCATGCGGCGGAAGAGCTCCAGGCTCTCCTCGGGGATGCGCTCGCGGAAAGGGCTCGCCCGCCCGGGCTCCCTCGGCGTTCCGCGATAGTCGCGGATTTCGTCCGCCGAGAGATCGTCGACATAGGCCTTGGCCGTTCGGATCAGGTGCTCGGCCCAATCATAGAGCTGCTCGAAATAGTCCGAGGCATAGCGCGGCGCCCCCGGCCAGGCGAAGCCGAGCCAAGCCACGTCCTCCTGGATCGCGTCGATATAGGTCTGCTCTTCCTTGGCCGGGTTGGTGTCGTCGAAGCGGAGCTTGCAGTGGCCGCCGAATTCCTCCGCCAGGCCGAAATTGAGGCAGATCGACATCGCGTGGCCGATGTGGAGGAAGCCGTTCGGCTCCGGCGGGAAGCGGGTGACCACCTCTTTCTGGCGGCCGGTGGCGAGGTCGTCGCGCACAATATCGCGGATGAAGTCGCTTGGGCCGACCGTTTGCTGGCTCTCCGTCTCGCTCATTTTTGGTCCGCTTCGCGCCTCTCGGGCCCGCCTCATGCCTCAGAGGTAGTGCGACTGCAATCCCTTGACGATCGACACCAGGACCGAATTGATCGGTGTCGGCACGCCGTATTCCCGGCCCATGCGCACGATCGCGCCATTGATGTGGTCGACCTCGGTCGGGCGTCGGTGCACCAGGTCGGCGCGGAGGCTGGATTTCGCGGCCCCCGTGCCGCCCTCGCCGGTGATCTTGGCCAGCGTCTCGCGGGTCTCGTTCACATCGAGATCGAAGCCCGCCGCGCGGGCCACCGCGGCCGCCTCATCGAGCGCCCCGAAGCAGGTCTCGGCCAACTCCGGGATCGCCATGACCTGGTGGGCGTTGAGGTCGGTGGCGCCCGAGCTGCAGCTCAGCCAGACGTTGGCCAGCAGCTTCTTCCACATCTCGCGGCGGATGTCGGCGCTCGCGGTGGTCTTCAGGCCGGCGGCCGTGAAGGCCTCGGCGATTGCCACCGCGCGATTCGATTGGCCGCCGTCGAGCTCGCCGAGGTAAGTGGGCAGGTCGCCGAAGTTGCGGATCACGCCGGGCGCCTCCATCGTCGCGCCCTGGGCCGTCAGCCCGCCCAGCACGTTCTCGATGCCGATCACCTCGCCGATGATCTCCTCGTTGCCGAGACCGTTCTGGAAGCTGACGGCGAGGGTGCCGGGGCCGAAGACGCTTCGCGCGCGTTCCACCGCGGCCCGCGTCGCCGGCGCCTTGCATTGCACCACCACGACGTCGGCCACGCCGGCCTCGCCCGGATCACTGGTCGCGTGAACCGGGATCGCGCGATCGCCGCCGACGCCGCGCAGACGAAGCCCGTCGCGAGCGATCCTGGCGACGTGGTCCTCGTCGATGTCGACAAGCGTGACGTCCAGCCCGCCCTCGGCCAGCATGGCGCCTATCAGGCCACCCATCGCGCCGGCGCCGACGACCACGATGCGGGGCTTGTCGTAGTTTGCCATTCCTGGATCCATCCTTGATTTCGCGTCTCGGTCGGATCCATCGTGACCATTCGGCGCCGCGATGTCGAGGTAGACAGGTAGACAGGTAGACATCCCCCCCGATCTCAGTCATGCTTCTGTCGCGAAATGCAATAATGTCAGTTTTTGGGGCGAAGTCGCGTGAAACGCATAAAACCGCGAGGCGGTTGGCGAATCGCGCTTTCCCCTTTTATTTTGGCGGTGTTGGTGCGTTATTAGTTACTAACGGAACCCAGGGCAATGCTTACAGTCAGTGGATTGCATGCGGGATACGGTAAAATTCAGATTCTCTCAGGAGTGAATCTGAAAGCAGATCCGGGCAAAATCACCGCTGTCCTCGGCGGGAACGGCACCGGAAAATCAACCCTCCTCAAAGCCATTTCGGGGCTAATCACTCCCTGGCGGGGAACCATTGAATTCAACGGTGAGCGGATCGACGGCATGCGCCCGGACAAGATCGTCCGGCTTGGTCTGTCACAGGTGACCCAGGGCAAGGAAGTCTATCCCGCCATGTCGGTGGAGGAGAATATTCGGGTCGGGGCCTACGTCCGGAGTAACAGGCGGGAGATCGCGGACGATTTCGAACGTGTCTATAGCTACTTCCCGATACTCAAGGCCCACCGTAAGGTGCATGCCGGCACGTTGAGCGGCGGTCAACTCCAGATGCTGTGCATTGGGCGTGGGCTGATGGCCCGCCCAAAGATGATCATGCTGGATGAGCCCAGTTCCGCCCTTGCGCCCCAGGTGGTGCTGGAAATTTTCCACAGCGTCGATCAAATCCGGCGCGACGGCACAACGGTGTTGCTGGTGGAGCAGAACGTGCGCATGGCCCTGCTCCTCGCCCATTTTGGCTACGTGATCAAGGACGGAGTGGTCCATATGCAAGGCGAAGCCGACGCTCTCATAAAGGACGACAATGTGCGCCTGTCCTACCTCGGGGGTACTTTGGCGAAGGCGGAGGGATCAACGCTGTAGAGGGTCGCCCGATCCAGTAGGGGGGATAACGCGATGTTTATCGATTTCATACTCATTGGCCTATCCATCGGCATGGTATACGCGCTGGTGGCGTTAGGCATCTCGCTGGTCTATTCCGGCCTCGACATCGTGCATTTCGCACATGGTGAAATGTATATGTTAGGTGCCTTCGTCGGGCTGTTCGCTTACAGCGAGCTGAATTTGGCCTACCCATTCGCTTTTATCTTTGCCCTCGTAGGCGTGGGTCTGTTTGGCATGGTGATCGAGCGTGTGTTCTACCGGCGCCTCACGGCTGGCGGCGGTGGCTATACGGTGGCTGGCATGGGCATCATCATCTGCGGATTCGGAATGGCGATATTCCTCCAGAATCTGGCTTACGTCATCTGGGATCCCACACCTAAGCCATTCCCGGTCGATTTCGGCAAGCCCATCGTGCTCGGCGAAATCTACTATCCACGGGTTTACATGTGGATCGTGATCATCGCCGTATCGCTGATGGTGCTACTGCACGTGTTCATGAAGTACACCAAGCTCGGGCTCGCGGTGCGGGCGGTGGCCAGGAACAAGGAGATTGCCTATCTTTCGGGGATCAACGTACCCCTTGCGCTCAGCCTCACCTTCGGCGTCGGCTGCGCGCTGGCCGCCGCCGGCGGCGTGCTGATCGGTCCGATCAACTACGTCGAGATCTACATGGGCTACCTGATCCTGATCAAAGGGTTTGCAGCCGCGGTCGTGGGTGGCTTCGGCAACCTCCCCGGCGCGGTGCTCGGCGGGCTCATCGTGGGGGTGGCGGAGAGCCTGGGTGCCGGATATCTCTCGGGCGACTATAAGGATATCTACGCCTTCCTGATTCTGATTTTGGTGCTGATGATTAAGCCGAGCGGGTTGTTCGGGGTAGAAACCAAGGTTAAGGCGTAGAGAAACTCTGCTTGAAAAGCAGCAACCTATAGCAGCGGATAAATTTGGAGCAGGGGATAGAAAACCCCAAAGGGGAAGTAAAGAAAGAAACGGAGTAACCTAACTTGAACGGCAAAACCGATAGGAGAGAATGCCATGAAAACGACAGCAGCAAAAATTGTGGCGGCGGCAGCAATAGTATTTACAGCCATGCTGGTCGAGCCCATCACCGTGGCCGCGGACACCGGGGTTCTAAAGCTTGGCCTCACTTTTTGGTTTCGCGGCGAGTACGGATACAAGAACTGGAAGACGATCGAGGCCCGTTTCGAGGAGATCAACGCCGCAGGCGGCATCAATGGGCGAAAGGTGGAAATCACGGCTTACGATAGTGAATGCAAACCAAACGTGGGCGTCGATAACATCACCAAGCTGGCCCACGAAACCAAGGTTCTCCTGATCATGGGCGCGGGTTGTAGCGCCGTGACGTTGGCCACCATGCCCATTTCCACCAAGGCGAAAGTGCCGCAGATCACGCCAATGTCCACCAACCGCAAGATCACCGAGCAGGGCAGCGATTGGATCTTTCGGATCTCGGTGTCGGATCGGTTCTACTCGCAGGCGATGGGCGAGTATATCTACCAAAAACTCGGCAAGAGGGTAGCCTATGTCTATGCCACCGACGCCGCCGGCTTTGGCTTCACCAAAGGGGTCATGAGTTATCTGAAGGAGACCTACGGTTTGGAGCCGACGGTGGACGAGGTCTTTCAGGAAAAGTCCGTTGACGTGCGTCCCCAACTGCTCAAGGCCAAGGCGTCCAAGCCCGATGTCCTCTTGATCTCCGGCCTGATGGGCGAGTTGGCCCGTGGTATCAAGCAGTCCTTCGAGGTGGGCATTCCCAGGTCGATCACCCGCGTGCACACCTCCGCCGCCTCGGTATCCGAGGTCCCTGCTCTCACCGGCGACGATATCGTGGGCAGCATCTACGTGGCGGCCTTCAGCGCTTCCAATCCGGACCCCAAAATTCAGAAATTCGTAAAATGGGTCAAGGACAAATTCGGGGTCGTTCCGGACCACAACTACGCTCAGTCCGACGACATGGTAGAGATCATCAGGGTCGCGCTCACCAAGGCCGACATCAAAAATACGCCGGAATCGTTGGCCGCGGACCGGGCCGCGATCCGTGACGCCTTGGCCGAGACGAATAATTTCCGTGGTGTGGGTTCTGGGCCGATCTCCTTTTGCCGGGCGCCCACGGCGGATTGCCGCGATGGCAACCGGACGGCGCTGGTGCTGCAATACACCAAGGGCGGAAAGGACTACGAAATCAAGATGCTCCAATCCATAGCGGTGCCTCGGAAATAACGGTACTGCGTCGACGACTACCCCGAAGCCCGAGCCGCCGCGGCGGCTCGGGCTTCGGGTCTTCGAACGCCAAATCGGCTCTTCCTAAAGGGTAAGCGATTGTGAATGGAATTCTTGCTGGGGTAACGGGGTCGCTGCGGCGATTTCACGGGAGTTTTCCCCCTGGGCCGTGGCTGGTTGCTTTCGTGGTGCTATTGCCGGTGCCCCTTCTGGCCGCCAACCTCTATCAGGTCCATCTGGTCAATATCATATTTCTAAACATTATCGTGGCGACCGGTCTCAATATCGTGAAAGGGTTTTGCGGCCAGGTCACGGTCGGCCACTTTGGACTGTACGCGATCGGAGCCTACGCCTCGGCGCTGGTGAGCATCCACCTCGGAGTCTCTTTCTGGGTCGCGCTGCCGTTGGCGGTCCTGATTACCGGCGTGGCTGGTGCCATCGTTGCGCTGCCTTCGTTCCGCCTCGAGGGGGCTTATCTGGCGCTGGCGACCTTGGGGATGGGAGAATCGGTACGTATCTACATCTCCGCCACCGAGTTCTTGGGACAGACTTTCGGTATCTCCAACATTCCCTATCCGCAGATTGGGGACTTCTTGTTCGACACTCCCGCCCGAATTTTCTACATCATCATGCCAATCTCGCTGATTGGAATCTACTTATCAATGAATATCCTGCGCTCGGGTGTGGGGCGGGCCTTCAAGGCGGTGCGGGACGACCCGATCTCGGCCGCCACATCGGGTGTGGCCGTGCGAAAATACAAACTGATCGCATTCGTCATCAGTGCTTTTTACGCCGGCTGCGCGGGAAGCCTGTATGCCCATTTGGTTACTTATATCCATCCGGACAACTTCACCATCCTTATCATGATCATGTTTCTTCTCATGGTGGTGCTGGGCGGCCTGGGGCACATCTGGGGTGGCGTCATCGGGGCGGTTCTCGTCACGATGATCTATGAATGGACCCGGCCCTTTCCCGAATATCAGATGTTGGTGTTCGGTATGTCGGCGGTGCTTATCGTCATTTACATGCCGAAGGGAATAGGGGGGCTACTCGACCGGTTCTTCGCTACCAGAAAATTCATCGAAATCACGGCAGGTAAAGCCGATGCTTCTTCAGACTGAGAACCTAACGAAAAGTTTCGGAGGTCTGACCGCGATCTCGAAATTGGATTTTGCGGTCGCCGAGGGTGAAATCCGTGGTTTGATTGGTCCCAATGGCTCTGGCAAGAGTACGCTGTTCAACCTAATTTCGGGTATCTACCGACCGGACAAGAATGGTGGTCGGATGGAATTCGATGGCGAGGACATTACCCAGATGAGCCCCCACAACATCGCTGCGAGAGGGGTGGGTCGAACCTTCCAGCTATTGCGTATCTTTCACGAGATGTCGGTGTTGGAGAACCTGCTGGTGGGACACCACCCTCATGTGAAGTACAGCATCATGGCCGCCACCTTGGGCCTTGGCCGGGTGTGGGCCGCGGAACGGCGAATGAAGGAACGCATGCTCGAAATCCTGGACTTTGTCGGCTTG
The DNA here is from genome assembly GCA_965225945.1 of Alphaproteobacteria bacterium. Taxonomy (GTDB): domain Bacteria; phylum Pseudomonadota; class Alphaproteobacteria; genus JASLMY01. The sequence continues at coordinate 284,422 of CBDDBZ010000036.1, forward strand.
GCGGACTTCGCGGGCATGCCCGCCACCGAACTTTCATTCGGGCAGCGTCGCATGGTCGCGCTGGCGAGAGCGGTTGCGATGGAGCCCAAGCTGTTGATGCTCGACGAGCCCGCCGCGGGTCTCAGCCCAGCCAATGTGGACGAATTGCAAACTATTATCGGGTTGCTGAGAGAAAAACGAGGGCTGACGATCATCGTTATAGAGCACATCCTCAAAGTGGTCATCGAAACCTGCGACACGGTTACGGTACTCGATCACGGTGAGAAAATTGGCGAAGGTACTCCCGATGAGATCAGCAATGACGAGCGGGTGGTCGAGGCCTATCTGGGCAAGGAAATGGACGACGACGAGGTGCGAGCGTCGTTTAGAGCGTAGCCCATGCCCCGAGGGCCCAACACTCTAGCCCGCGGACAAACCGCCGCATCCGCTCGAGGCCTCTAAGCGACCCGGTATTCGTTGCGATGAAGGATCGCCCCGTAATTCACTCGGCCGCGTCCTGATTCTGCTTCAGACGCTCGGTCTCGTGGACCGCGGGGGAGTAGATCTCCAGCACTTCCAGGTCGTCGGAGCACTCGATCTCGTCGTGAATGATCCCGGCTGGCTGCAGCCACGAATCGCCCGCTTTGAAGGTGAACTCACCCTCCTGGCCTTCATAGACAAACTTGATCCAGCCCTTCAAACAATAGTTGAACTGGAAATCACAATGGTGCCTATGCAGGCCAGTGGTATGATGCTTATCAAACTCCTCTTTTTTTATCTTGACGACATGAGCGCGAAACTGGCCACCCGTCGCCTCTTCTATGCCGAGGTCACGGTACTGGGCGAAGCCACGTAACCCAGTGGTAAACTCCGCCTGGTCGGCGTAGTTGACGCAAAACGACTGACTGTTCCAAGATTCTAGCCTGTTCTCACTCATAGCTTGGTCTCCCGTGGTTAAGGTCGTCACCCATTATGGCCAACTGGAACGCTGGATGCAAGAGCCCGGTTACGCCGAGGAGATTACGTGATGGCAGGTCCCGCTTTTCAGGCGGTCCAGATCCCGCACTCGCGCCCCCCGGCAAGACCAGGACTGGACGACCACACGCTCGGGTTGCGCCCAGATTGGTCTTCTCATCGCCCCGAAGCTGTATGGGGATGTCCTGACATGGCCTCATCCAGTTTGTTGGACAGCCTCGGGCCACCGTCTGCCTGGATGGTTGTCCCCGTGAGGATTCGTGCCTCGTCGGATGCCAAGAACAGTGCCACGTAGGCGATATCCTCCGGTTCACCGATAGCATAGGGGTACTGTTCGCGTAGGATTTTTATCGTCTCTATCTGGTCCGGGTCGCCGAGACGTTGCCTCGTTCGATCGGTGACGATCCCGCCTGGACAGATGGTATTCACACGGACATTGTGCTTGGCGTACTCACCCGCCAAGGCTTGAGTCAACGCGATAATAGCGCCCTTGGCGGCTACGTAGACATGGGCTCTGAAGGAGCCACTCGCGACGGCCACCATGGAGGACGTGTTCACAACCGCCCCGCCGCCGGCTTTGATGATTTCCGGGATGCCATGGCGGCAGCACAAAAATGTCCCGAGTAGGTCCAAGGACTGAGTATACGGCCAAACCGACATATCGACGTCGGTCACTGTCGTGTCTTCTACTATCGAACCTCCCGCGGAATTGTAGAGAATATCGAGCTTACCGTAGCGCTCGACCGTCGCTTGGATGGCATTCTTGACGCTATCCTCCTTGGTCACATCGGTTTGGATAAAGCTCGCATCACCGCCAGCCTCGCGTGTCAATCGTTCGCTCTCCTGCCCCAGGTCCTGGTTGATCTCGGCGATGACGACCTTTGCACCCTCCCGAGCAAAGATCTGAGTCGCGGTGCGAGCGATGCCAGAGCCCGCACCAGTAATGAACGCTACCTTATTTTCTAGTCTTGCCATCTTCGTCTCCATCTATTCACACCTAGCGAGTAGCCCTTACGATGTCCCTAGCCTAGCATGAACGCTCGACGGTGGTGCAAAAAGGCCAAGGCGATCCACGCCATCGCGAAGCGCGGAGACGCTCGCGCTCGGATACGGGCATGGCTGCCCGATTGGGGGTGGAAGTCCCCTGTGGGGGTTGTGGATACCTGCGACACGGTGTCGGTGTTGGACCACGGCGAGAAGATCGGCGAGGCTACGCCCGACGAGGTCGAGGACGACGCGGCGGTGATCGAGGCCTATCTCGGCCAGGAGATCGACGACGAGGAAGTCCGCCGGGCGATGCACGGCCGAGCCTGGCCGCTCGGCGGTGACGGAGGGACGAATGCAACCGCTTCGCCTGGGCATGGTCGGCGGCGGACCGACATCGGGCATAGGGCCGATGCACCGCCATGGCGCGCGCCTCGACGGCGCCTTCGAGATCGTCGCCGGCGCCTTTTCGCGCCTGCCCGAGCGCAACCGCGAAACCGGCGTGGCCTTGGGCCTCGATCCGGCGCGCCTGCATGACGATTTCCACGCCATGGCGCGGGCCGAGGCCGCGCGCGAGGACGGAATCGACGCGGTCACCATCGTCACCCCCAACGACAGCCATGCTGCCGCCTGCCACGCCTTCATCGAAGCCGGCATCCACGTCATCTGCGACAAGCCGCTCGCCACCTCCCTCGACGAGGCGCTCGCGATCTGGCGCGCGGGCGAGCGGCGGGGCCTCGTCGTCGCCTTGGTGCACAACTATGCCGCCTACTCCATGACCAGGCAGGCGCGGGCGCGGGTCCGCGACGGCGAGATCGGCCGCATTCGCGTGGTGCAGATGGAATACGCCTCCGGCGGGCGCAGTCGGCTGGTGGAGGCGGAGGGCGACTTCCGCACGGCGTGGCGAATGGATCCGGCGATCGCCGGACCGTCCTCGGTGCTGGGCGACCTCGGCATCCACGCCCACCATCTGGCCCGCTTCGTCACCGGCCTGGAGGTGGAGGCGGTGTCGGCCGACATCACCACCTTCGTCGAGGGCCGAACGGGGGACGACAACGCGCACGTCAACCTCCGTTTCACCGAGGGCGCGCGCGGCCAGCTTTGGGCCTCCGTCGTCGCCGCCGGCTTCGGAAACGGGCTCCGTCTTCGGGTGATCGGCGACGAGGGCAGCCTGGATTGGGACCAGGAGGCGCCCGACGTGCTCTGGCTTCGACGCATCGACGGACAGGCGCGCCAATTGCGGCGGGGGGAGGCGGGGCTCTCGGCCGTCGACCGCTCGCGACTCGGCCATCCCCAAGGCATCGTCGAGGCCTTCGCCAACTTCTACGCCGATGCCGCGAAGCTGATCCGCGCGGCGAAGGCGGGGGTCCGGCCGGGGACGGGCGAGATCGACATCGCGATGGCCCGCGACGGCGTCCTGGGCCTGAAGTTCATCGAGGCCTGCGTCGCCTCCAACGCGGCCGACGGCGCCTGGACCGATGCGCGGGTCGACTTCGACGAAGCGGGAGGCGAGTGATGATCGGAATGGCACTTCTCGGCGCGGGCCTGATTGGTGGTATCCACGCCCGAAACGTCGCCGCCAGCACGGAATGCGAGTTGCGCCATGTCGTCGACCTGGACGAGGGGCGGGCTCGCCGTCTCGCCGAGGCGCATGGCGGGCGGGCCGGCGACGACGTGGCGGCGGCGCTCGCCGACGATGCGGTCGACGCGGTGATCGTCGGCTCCTCGACCGTCGCGCACCAGGCGCATGTCCTGGCCGCCGCCGAGGCCGGCAAGGCGATCCTCTGCGAGAAGCCGATCGCCGACGGCCTGGACGCGGCCCGCGCCTGCATCGAGGCGGTGGCGCGCGCCGGCGTCGTCGCCGCCATGGGCTTCAACCGCCGGCTGGACGCCAGCCACGCCGCGATCCATGACGCGGTCGCCGCCGGGCGGATCGGACAGGTGGAGATCCTCCGGCTGGTCTCCCGCAGTCAGGCGCCGCCGCCGCCGGAATCGGTGCCGGGCTCGGGCGGCATGATCCGAGAGAAGGGCGCCCACTTCTATGACCTCGCTGCCTGGATCACCGGCTCCGAGCCGGTCGAGGTCTCAGGCATGGGCGCGTGCCTGATCGATCCCCGCTTCGCTGCCTACGACGACGTCGACACCGCGCTGCTGGTCCTGCGCTTCGAAAGCGGCGCGCTCGCCAGCTTCGATTTCAGCCGCCGCGCCAGCTACGGCTACGACGAGACGATCGAGGTGCATGGCGCGGAGGGATTGCTGGAATCGCCCCGCCAGCGGATGGTGGGCGCGACCCTCTGGCGGGGCGAGCGGGCGAGCGAGCCGGGTTTGGACCCGTCCTGGTTCAACCGTTTCGAGGCGACCTATCGGCGCGAGCTTGAGGTCTTCGCCGCCGCCGTTCGCGACGGCGCGCCGGTCCACGCGACGATGGCCGACGGGCTCCGCGCCCAGGCCGTGGCCGAAGCCGCCCGCACGGCCATCGCCACGCGCCACGCGGTCGCGATCGAACGGATTTGGTAGCGCCGAGTTATCCTCGACGTCGTTGATGATCGCGCGCGCGGCCGACGCCGAGTGGATCGCCACGCTCGCTCCGCGCACCGCGATGACGGTTATGGGCAGGCGTCCCACGCGCCCGAATCGAAGGTGATGTCGAGGGCGGTCGACTCGAAGATCCATCCGCACTTCGTCCCCCACCTCGTCGTTTCGCGAAGCGAGTTTAGCCCTCGTCGGCTTGCTTGACTTCGCTCGGGCGAGGGCCGAAGAGGGGCGCCTCGCCAACACCACCCGCGACCCGGGGGCACCGCCATGATCGATTTCACCCCTTCCGAGGAAAGCCGGCTCCTGGTGGAGACCGTGCGGCGCTTCGTCGAGACCGAGCTCCGTCCGCTGGAGGAGGAGGTCGAGGAGAAGGGCTATCTGGAGCCCGAGACCGCCGGTGAGCTGCTGGCGAAGTCGCGCGCCCTCGGCCTCTTCGCGATGAACATACCGAGCGAGTTCGGCGGCGGCGGGCTGGGCGCGGTGGATCTCTGCCTGGTCGAGGAACAGGCGGGCACGACCAAGGATATTCTGATCCGCCGCGCCTTCGGCAATGTCTACGAGGTCCTGCTCGCCGGCGACGAGGCGCAGCGGGAACGCTGGCTGCTCCCCTCGGTTCGGGGAAAACGGGTCTATTCCATCGCCATGACCGAGCCCGAGGCCGGCTCCGACGCGGCCGGGATCAAGACCCGGGCGGTGCGCGACGGCTCGGGCTGGCGGCTCGACGGCCACAAGCACTTCGTCAGCGACGGTGCCTTCTCCGATTTCTTCGTGGTCTCCGCCGTGACCGAGCCCGAGGCCGGAGCGCGCGGCATTTCGCTGTTTCTGGTCGACAAGGGCTTGGCGGGTTTCACCGTCGGCCGCGATCAGCCGATGATGGGGCTGCGCGGTACCAGCCATGTCGAGCTCTTCTTCTACGGCGTGGCGCTCGACGGCGCCTGCCTTCTGGGCGAGGAGGGACGCGGGCTCCGTCTGATCCTCGACACCGTCGGTCGCATCCGCCTGGCCCATATCGGCGCGCGGGCCGTCGGCATGGCGACGCGGCTCTTGGACATGATGGTGACCCAGGCCCGCGAGCGCCGCCAGTTCGGCCAAAGAATCGGCGACTTTCAGATGATGCAGGCGATGCTTGCCGACAGCGCCATGGAGCTCGCCCAGACGCGGCTCCTGGTGTTGAACGCGGCCTGGGAGGTCGACCAAGGTCTCGAGGCGCGCGAGAAGATCTCGATGGTCAAGGTGCAGGCGGCCGAGCTGGTGAACCGGATCGCCGACCGGGCGGTACAGATGCACGGCGGCCTCGGCTTCTGCAAGGACCTACCGGTGGAGCGGATCTACCGCGATTGCCGCGTCATGCGCATTTTCGACGGCACCTCGGAGATCCACCGCGGCGTCGTCGCCCGCGGCCTGCTGGAGAAGGGGAGCGCGCTGCTCGACCCCGCAGCGGGCGCATGAGGATCCAGGTGTGGCTTTCGGCGGCGCGCGGGCTGACGCGCGCGCAGCGGCGCGAGGCGCTCGCGGTGCTGTCGGGCCGGAGCGAGGGCGAGGCATCGAAGGTCGCGATCGAGCTTGGTGTGGACGACGAGCGAAGGGGCGGTTTCGCGCGGTATGGCGCGGGGTCTGCGGCGCTACCAGTGCAAGGGCTGCGGCAGGACCTTCAACGCGCCTGAGCGGTACGCCGCTGTCGGGGGGACGCAATACATAACTTGCAGAGTTATTTATTAGTCGGTGCAGGACGCCCTGCTGGTCTTTCCAATCCAAGGTGACGCATACAATTCACGAATTGAGCCTATTTATTAGTCCACTTTTCCTCCATTGAAGTTATGTATTGCGTCCCCTTATCTTCCATTGTGTCGTCGGATCCCGATGCACCCGCCGGCCCTCAACAGACCGTGGCGAAGCGGTGCTTGATCACCTCCACCACCTCGTCCGCGTCGCGCCGCCACCAGTTGCGCTGGGAGAAGATCTCGACCTCGTGGTGGCCGGTGTAGCCCGCGGCCTCCATCAGGCCGCGAAAGCGAGCGAGGTCGATCGCGCCGTCGCCCATCATGCCGCGGTCGAGGCGGAGGTCCCGGGTGTCATGGAGCCAGTCGTTGATGTGATAGGCGGCGATGCGGGGGCCGGCACGCTGGATTTCCCGTGCCAGGTTCGGATCCCACCACAGGTGATAGACGTCGATCGCCAGGCCGAGTTCCGGCCGGCGGCGATTTCGTCGCACCAGTCGTTCGCCTCCGCCAGCGATGCGAGCACCGAGCGCGAGGCGCAGAGCATCGGGTGCAGCGGCTCCACCGCCAGCGTCATGCCGGCCGCCTTGGCCTCGGGCAACAGGGCCACCAGCGCCTCCTTGCAGCGCATCTTGGCGCCTGCGAGGTCCTTCTCGCCGTCCTCCAGCCCGCCGGCGACGAAGATGATGGCCTTGGCACCGATCGTCGCCGCCTCCTCGATCACCCGGCGGTTGTCGTCGAGCCGTTCCTGGAAGGCGGTCTTGTCCCGCGTCGTCTGCAGGCCGGCGATGCAGAAGCCGGTGACCACCATGGCGTGATCGCGCAGCATCCTGGCGCCTTCGTCCACACCCAGCTCCGCCAGCTTGTCGCGCCAGACGGCGATCGCGTGGATGCCGTGGCGCGAAAAGCCCTCGATCGCTTGGGCGAGCGACCATTGCTCGCGCAGCGTCACCTGATTGATCGACAGCCGATCGAATGCGGGCATGGGGTGTTCCTTTTCGCCGAGGGGGCTCAGTAGGTGGCGCGGCCGCCGGAAACGTTGAAGGCCATGCCCGTGGTGAAGGTGCAGTCGGGGCCGCAGATGAAGGCGACCATGGCGGCGATCTCGTCCACCGTGCAGAGCCGGCCGAAGGGCATGCGGTTCCGGATCGCCTCGATGTAGTCGCCATCCGTTTCCCGCAACAGGTCGGTCTCGGCCATCGCCGGAGTGACGCAGTTGACCAGAATGCCGTCGTCGACCACGCCCTGCGCCAGCGCCTTGGTAAGGCCGATCACGCCGGCCTTGGCGGCCGAGTAGGCGACGGCGTCGGGGTTTCCTTCCTTGCCGGCGATGGAGGAGATGTTGACGATCCGGCCCCGGCCGGCCTCCCGCATATGGGGGATGGCGGCGCGGGCGCAGAGGAAGACGCCGGTCAGATCGACCGCGATCACCCGGACCCACTCGGCCAGGCTATACTCCCAACTCGGTTTGGTCGGTCCGTTGACGCCGGCGTTGTTGATCAGGATGTCGACCCGACCCAGTGCCGCCACGCTATTCGCGAAGGCTCGTTCGATCGAGGCCTCGTCGGTGACGTCGGCGGTCTCGACATGGGTGGCGCCGGGGGGCATCTTGGGCGTCGGGTCGAGGTCCCAGACCGCGACCCGCGCGCCTTCGCCCGCCAAGCGATCGGTGATCGCCCGGCCGATGCCGCGCGCGTCGCCGGTGACGATGGCGCCCTCTCCCCGAAGCGTCGACATGATCCCCTCGCGATTCCGAATGGTTGACGCCGCCTGGCGGGGCGAGCATAGCATCGCCCGGGTGCCGAGCCCGCAACGAGACGAGGAGAGCCGAAATGACAGCCGAGTTTCACGTCGCGGTCGGCGACAAGGTGACATTCTCCAAGACCGTCGCCGAGTGCGACGTCTACAACTTCGCCGGCCTGACCGGTGATTTCGCGCCCAACCACGTGAACGAGGAATACATGGCCCGTTCCAGCTACGGGCGACGGATGGCGCACGGTGCGTTGATGGTCGGCTTCATGTCCACGGCCTCGAGCAAGGCAATCGAGAAATGCCGGGAGGACGCCCGCGAGACCCCGGTCTCCCTCGGCTACGACCGGATCCGTTTCCTGGCGCCGGTGTTCTTCGGCGATACCATCACCGTCACCTACGAGGTGAGCGAGATCGACTTGGAGCGCCGCCGCTCAAACGCCGACATCAAGCTCACCAACCAAGGCGGCGAGCTGGTCGCCGTCGGCACTCATATCCTGAAGTGGGTCGCGAACAACTGAGCGAGAGGACGCGACGGTGCGAAACAAGTTTCGGGACGCGGGGGCAATAGCCGAACTGGTGCCCGACGGCGCCACCCTCGCCATGAGCGGCGCCGGCGGCGGCCTCTTGGAGCCGGACGCGGTGCTCGCCGCGATCGAGGCCCGCTTCCTCGCAACCGGCCACCCGCGCGCTCTCAGCGTCATCCATGCGCTCGGCATCGGCGACCGCGACCGGCGCGGCCTCAACCGGCTGGCGCACGAGGGGCTGGTGCGCCGCGTGATCGGTGGCCATTGGGTCTGGTCGCCGGAGATGCAGCGCCTGGCGCGGGAGAACAGAATCGAGGCCTATGTGCTTCCCGGCGGCGTGATCTCGCAATTGATGCGGGAGACCGGGGCCGGCCGGCCCGGCCTCATCTCCCATGTCGGCCTCGGCACCTTCGTCGATCCCCGCCTCGACGGCGGGCGGGTGAACGAGGCCGCCCGGGACGATCTGGTCGAAGTGGTCGAGTTCGACGGTCGCGAGCTGTTGCGCTACAAGCCGCTGCCGGTCGACATCGCGGTCATCCGCGCCAGCTTCGCGGACCCGGACGGCAACCTCAGCCTCGATCAGGAAGGCGCCAACCTGGATGCCTGGGCCGTGGCGCTGGCGGCGCACAACAGCGGCGGCAAGGTGCTGGCCCAGGCCCGGACGGCGGTGGAGCCGGGGGCGTTGGCGGCCCGCTCGGTCCGGGTGCCGGGCGCCATGGTCGACGCCGTGCTGATCGAGCCGGACCAGGCGCAGAGCTATGCCCAGGTCTATGATCCCGCGCTCTCCGGCGAGCGACGGTGCGTGGTGCCGGAGGAGGCGGCGCCGGACCATTCGATCCGCCAGGTCGTCGCGCGGCGCGCGGTCGAGGAACTGCGCGACGACGCGGTGATCAATTTCGGCTTCGGCATTCCCGACGGCGTGGCCAAGATCATCGCCGCCCGGCGCGAGGTGGATCGCTACTACCAGACGATCGAGCACGGGACCTATGGCGGCTCGTTGCTCGACGGCAGGCTCTTCGGCTACGCCAGGAACGCGAGCGCGATGCTCGATTCTCCCTCCCAGTTCGATTTCTACGGCGGCGGCGGTCTCGACATCGCCTTCCTCGGCATGGGCGAGCTGGATGCGACCGGCAACGTCAACGTCTCCAAGCTCGACGGCACCACCGTCGGGCCCGGCGGCTTCATCGATATCGCGCAGAACGCCAAGAAGGTCGTCTTCTGCGGCACCTTCGAGACCAAGGGTGCCCGCCTCTTGCCCGGCGACGGCGTGCTCAGAATCGAGCGAGGCGGCGAGATCGCCAAGCTGGTGGACGCGGTGGCGCAGATCACCTTCTCTGGCGAGCGTGCCCGCGCCGTCGGGCAGGAGGTCGTCTACGTCACCGAGCGCGCGGTCTTCCGCCTGACCGCTGACGGCGTCGCGCTCACCGAAGTGGCGCCCGGCGTGGATCTCGAGGCCGACGTGCTCTCCCGCATGGGCTTCCGCCCGATCGTCGATTCCCCGGTGGTGATGAAATCCGACTATTTCCGGGAATGAGGGGAAAATCATGGAAGCCGTCAGGCTCGCGGTGATCGGTGCGGGTGTCATCGGCCGCAAACACATCGCTTCGATAGCCGCCTCGACGAGCTGCGAACTGGCGGCGATTGCCGACCCCGATCCCCGGGCCGGCGCGATCGCCCAGGCGGCCGGCGTGCCGTGGCACGAAAGCCCGGAGGTGATGTTGAAGCAGGACCGCCCGGACGGCGTGATCGTCGCCACGCCGACGGCAAGCCACCATGACGTCGGCCTGGCTTGTATCGATGCCGGCGCGGCGATGTTGATGGAGAAGCCGGTGACCGCGACGCTCGACGAGGCGCGGGCCCTGATCGCGGCGGGGAAAAGCGCCGGCGTACGAATCGCCGTCGGCCATCATCGGCGCTTCAATCCCCTGGTCGAGCGAGCGCGGGCGATCATCCGGGCCGGCGAACTCGGCCGCCTGGTCGCCTTCCACGTCTTCTGGGCGTTGCTGAAGCACCGGGAGTATTTCGACGTCGCCTGGCGCATCCAGCCGGGCGGCGGGCCGGTGCTGACCAACCTGATCCACGATATCGACTGCCTGCGCCACATCGCCGGCGAGGTCGAGCTGGTGAGTGCTCTGACCAGTTCCGAGACCCGGGGCCACGAGGTCGAGGACACTGCGGCGATCGTCCTGCGGCTCGGCTGCGGTGCGCTCGGCACCGTGATCCTGTCGGACGCCACGCCGTCCCCATGGTCCTACGAGATGACCGCGCGCGAGAATGCGGACTTCTTCCAGGTGGCGGAGAACAGCTTCCATTTCTTCGGCACCGAGGCCTCCCTCGCGGTGCCGGAGATGCGGCTCTGGCGCTACCGCGACCGGGATGTGGCCGGCTGGCAGTTTCCCCTGTCGAGCGAGACCAGGCCGGTCGAGCCGCGCGACGTGCTGCTTGCCCAGACCGAGCATTTCGGCCGGGTCGCGCGGGGCGAGGAGACGCCGCGCACCGACGCGCTCGACGGCGCCCGCACGCTCGCCGCCACCCTGGCGGTGCACGAGGCGGCGCGCACCGGCACCCAGGTCCGCCCGGAGGTGATCTGAACCCATGGACTCGACCCCCGGCGCGGCGCTGGTTAACATGACAGGACGCGGAGGGGTGCTGGGGGCGCGCCGCTCCGACCTCGAGACACGACGTTTGGGGAGGAGCGTCCATGTACAGGCATGCATTGCTTTTGGTGGGAACGTTGACCATGACGTTCGCGCTGAGCACGGCGCGGGCGCAGACCGCGTCGCAGGACGGCGAGGCCGATCCGGTCTCCCTGGTCTGCGTGGAAACGGATTCCGGGGGCTTCAAGTGGCGGGACGAAAAGGCCAATTTCCAAAAGCTCGACCCGTCGCGCTATTTGGTCCGGGTGATCTCGGAGACCGAGAGGACGGTCAAGTCGGGGGAGCGGGAGCGGGAGCGCAAGCTTCGCTGTCGCCGGGCGACCGAGTTGCTGACGCTCTGTCGGTGGGGCTTCGAGACGTGGGTCTTCAAGGGCGAGGAGAGCTTCACCTTGTCCTATATCCACGGCGGCGTGATCGGCGGCAGCTCCAACATCTACGTCAGCTACGGCGAGTGTCAAAAGCCCTGACGCCCGGGTACCCGTTCAGGCGTCCTCGGCACCGGGTCCCAGCGGCTGGCCGAAGCTGAATTCGACCGCGTTGCCGTCCGGGTCGCGCACGCCGCAAAAATAGCCGACGGGATAGGGCTCCTCGCGCGGCGGCCAGACGAGAATACCCGTGCCTTCCGCGCGGCGCGCCATATCGTCCACGGCCCCGCGGCTCGGGAGCGCGAAGCCGAGGTGGCTGAAGTCGCGCGTCGCCGGGGTGCGTTCAGGTCCGCCCGAAATCAGCACGAAGATGAACGTCTTCTCGCGCCCCGGCTCGGCCAGCCAGGCGACCTCGACGCCCGCATCGGAGCGCTCGTGCACCACGTTCATGGCGCAGTACTCCCGATAGAACGCCACGCTGGCCGGGAGGTCCCGAACATGCAGCGCGATATGCGTCAGGCTCGGTCCCATGCTCGCCACCTCAGGCCCGGGCGGCACTCGGGCTCGCCAGGCGAGGTGGGGATGCCCGGTTGCCGGAGCCCCGCGTCGGCGCCTTCGGTAGCGCGAAGCCCTGGAAGTACGAGGCTTCGACGATCACCCGGAACTTCCACATGAGTCCGCCGGTGATCGCGAAGACGCTACCGAGCGCGATCGGGACCAGGGCGCCGCCCCCCTGGCCCAGCCAGACCGAAAGGCCGAACAGCAGCAGCGGGCAGCCATGGCCCATCACCATCAGTGTGGGGGTGACGCCCTCGATTTCGCCTCGCGCCAGCGGCGGGATGCCCTCACGCCGTGCCGTCAGCCGATAGGCGAGCCAGAGCCCGGCGTTCACCAAGGTCAGCGCGATGCCGGTGAAGGCGAGCGTGCGGACCGCCGAGGCGGTGCCTGCATCGGCCCAGGCGACGGCGGAAATGCCGAGCGCGCCCAGGCCTTCCAGCAGGCCGGTCGCGACGAGCATCCAGGGGATGAGTGGCGCCCGCCAGGCGGGGATGCCGCGCGCGCAATGGAGCATCTGGGCCTGGCAGACGAGGAAGCCGAGCGCGCCGAGCCCGATGATGGCGTGAAAGGCCGGGTTCGGCCAAAGCAGATCCAACGCCATCATCGGAAAGATCACGGCCACGCAGTAGGTCTCCCGCGTCATCCAGGAGGTCCCGGGGCGCAACAGCACTTTCATGAACCGCGCCTTCTTGTGGATCTTCAAGAAGACGAAGAAGAGGCCGACCGCCATGATTGCGCCGGCGACGGCGAAGAGGCCGGCGAGCGCCCGATCCGAGAACCCGAGCCATAGGTGGGCGAGCCAGGCGACAAGCGCGAAGCCGGAGGCGAGCCCACCCAGGCCGAAGTTCATCGCCGCCTTGAAATCCCAATAAGTCTGGCGGCGGCCGACCAGCGGGTTCTCGGGATCGCTCATCGCCTCGTCGTCCCGATCCTCGGGCCGGGCGTCGTGTCCGGGCACGATGCCCGGCACCTCGTAGAGATATTTGATCTGCGGGTCGGTGCCGAGTTCCTCGTGCATCTGGAAAAAGGCGTTCTCGTCGGCGAGGCGTGAGACGTTGCTGGTCGGATCGTCGAAGTCACCGAAGTGGAGGGCGTCGGCGATGCAGGCGGCGGCGCAGGCCGGCGTCACCTCCATATCGACGCCGGGCGTCAGATCGCGCGCCTCCGCCTCGTCGATCAGCTCGACACAGAAGGTGCACTTGTTGGCGACGCCCAATCGTTCGTCGTGATAGGTGGCGAACTCCAGCGTGGTCGGCTCGCCGTAGAAATATTCCTTGTCGGCCACGATGGTACGGGCCTGATAGGGGCAGGCGACGGCGCAATAGCCGCAGCCGATGCAGGTGTCGTAGTCCATGGTGACCAGCCCGTCGGCGCGCTGCGCGGTGGCGCCCGAGGGGCAGACGGGAACGCAGGGCGGCTCGGCGCAGTGCTGACAGCCGACCACCATGAACAACCGTTCGACGTCGGGATAGGTTCCCTGCTCGATATCGATGACGCTTCGCCATTGGACGCCCGGCGGCGTCGCGTTGGCGTGCTTGCAGGCGGCGGTGCAGGTGTGACAACCGACGCAGCGGTTGAGGTCCACCACCATCCCAAATCGGCTCATGGCTTACTCCGTGGCGCCCGCCGTCGTCCCATATTCCGCTGCCTCATACGACCATCCCAGGGCACGGCCGAGGTTCACCTTCAATGCTGCTCGAGCAGGGCGCGGGCGATATCTTCCCACTCCGCGGCCAGCGGTTTCTCGCTCGCCGGGCGCTCGGCCCGACGATACCAGTATCCGGCGTTGCGGAGATCCCCCTCGACGCGGTGCAGATAGGCATGGACCCAAGCGCCGACGGCGTCGTCCTGGGCTTGCGCCAACTCATGCGCGGCGTGCCACTCGCCCTTCGCCTCCCGCCAGAGGGCCTGCAACGCCAAGCTGGCCTCGGCGGGGGCCGCCGCCGCCTCGAGCGACTCCTTGAAAGCCTCGAAATTCATCCTCGCATTCCTCTCCATCGCCGCGTTCGTTCGCCGATGATAGCGCATTTCACGCTGGACCGAGGCGGGGCGAGCGCGTCAAAATCGAGCCGGCGGTCCGGCCCGTGATCCGGGTTGACCGAGATCAAGGACAAAATCGTTTCCCAAGGGGGGATACCATGCGCACACTCGTCATAACCGCCCTCGCCTCGGCCGTAGCGCTTGCCGTCTCGCAGCCGCGGGCGGGCGAAGTCAATCCGGCCGTCGTCTTCGACATGGGCGGTAAATTCGACAAGTCCTTCAACGAAGGGGTCTGGAACGGCATCGAGCGTTTCCGCAAGGAGACCGGGGTCAAATACCGCGAGTTCGAGGTCACCAACGAGACCCAGCGCGAGCAGGCGCTCCGGCGGATGGCGCAGCGCGGCGCCGACCCGGTGCTCGGGATCGGCTTCGCTCAGGCGCCGGCGCTAAAAAAGGTCGCCAAGGAGTTCCCGAACACCCGCTTCGCCATCATCGACATGGTGGTCGACTTGCCGAACGTGCAGTCCATCGTCTTCAAAGAGCATGAGGGTTCCTTCCTGGTCGGCGCGCTGGCGGCCGCGGTCTCGAAGAGCGGCAAGGTCGGCTTCATAGGGGGCATGGACATCCCCTTGATCCGCCGCTTCGCCTGCGGCTACGTGCAGGGCGTCAAGTATCAGAACGCCAAGGCCGAGGTCCTGCAAAACATGACCGGGACGACGCCCGCGGCCTGGAACAACCCGACCAAGGGCGGCGAGTTGGCGCGCAGCCAGTTTGATCGCGGCGCCGATGTCGTCTACGCGGCGGCCGGCGGCACCGGCGTCGGCGTGCTGCAGGCGGCCAAGGACGCCGGTAAGCTGGCGATCGGCGTCGATTCCAACCAGAACCACATCCACCCCGGCACCATCTTGACGTCGATGCTGAAACGCGTGGACGTCGCCGCCTACAACGTCTTCAAGTCGGCCATGGACGGCAGTTGGAAGCCGGGCATCCAGGTTCTGGGGCTGGCGGAGGACGGCGTCGGATGGGCCCTCGACGAGCATAACGACAAGCTGGTGAGCGCGGCGTTGCGGACCCGCATGAAGGCCCTTCGGGCCGATATCATCGCCGGCAAGATCAAGGTCCACGACTACATGTCGAACAACAGTTGCAAAAGCTGAGGCGCGGGCGAGGCGAGGCCATCGGGTCTTGAGCCTGGAGGCGCCGAACGCGCCGGCGCCGGCGATCGAGCTGGTCGGTATCGACAAGCGCTTCGGGGCGGTCCACGCCAATCGGGCGATCTCGCTCCGCGTCGCGGCGGGCACCATTCACGGCATCGTCGGCGAGAACGGCGCTGGCAAGTCGACCCTGATGAACATCCTGCACGGCTTCTACCAGGCCGACGCGGGCGAGATCCGGGTGGATGGTCGCAGGGTGGCGATCGATTCCTCCGAGGATGCGATCGCCGCCGGCATCGACATGGTGCACCAGCACTTCATGCTGGTGCCGACCTTCACGGTGCTGGAGAACCTGGTGCTGGGCGCGAAGGGAGGCCTGCGTCTCGCCCCCTCGCTCGCCCGCGCCCGGGGCGAACTCGAGCGCTTGGCCCGGGAGTTCGGCCTGGGGATCGACCCGGAGGCGACGGTCGGCGACCTGCCGGTCGGTCTTCGCCAGCGGGTGGAGATCCTGAAGGCGCTCTATCGCGGTGCCCGGATCCTGATCCTGGACGAGCCCACCAGCGTTCTGACCCCAAACGAGACCAAACAGCTCTTCTCCATCCTGCGGGCGCTGAAGGAGCGGGGCGTCACGGTGATTCTGATCACCCACAAGCTCCGCGAGATCATGGCGATCACCGACACCGTCTCGGTCATGCGCCAGGGGGCGATGGTGGCGAGCCGGATTACCGCCGAGACCGACCGGGAAAGCCTCGCCGAGTTGATGGTCGGCCGCAAGGTGCCGCTCGGCGTCGAGAAGCGCTCGCCGCGCCCAGGCGAGGTGGCGCTCCGGGTCGAGGACTTGCGCGTGGTGGATGACGCCGGCGTCACGCGTGTCGACGACGTCTCGTTCGAAGTCCGCGCGGGCGAGATCGTCGGCATCGCCGGCGTCTCCGGCAACGGGCAGAGCGAGCTGATGGTGGCGCTTGCCGGCATGCGGCCGTTCGATGGTGGCGAAGTCCGCGTTCATGGGCAGCGGATGGCGGTCGAGGCACCGGGCGATCCCTCCCGCCTTCGCGCCCTGGGGGTCGCGCACGTGCCGGAGGACCGGCTCGGCGACGGCGTGGTGTCCGGTTTTTCGGCCGCCGAGTCCTTCATCCTCGGCTACCACGAGGATCCGGCCTACAACGGAGCGATCCTCGCCGACCTCCGCGCGATTATCGCCGATTGCCGCGAGAAGATGGCCAAATACGACGTCCGGCCGGCGGATCCGAGCTTGACCACCGCCAATTTCTCCGGCGGCAATCTGCAGAAGCTGGTCATCGCGCGCGAGCTGGAGCGCGCGCCTTCCGTCCTGCTGGTCGGCCAGCCGACCCGCGGCGTCGATATCGGCGCCATCGAATTTATCCACAAGAACCTCATCGCCATGCGCGACGCGGCCGCGGCGGTGCTGCTGGTCTCGGTCGAACTCGACGAGATCATGGCGCTCTCCGATCGAATCTTGGTGATGTTCGAGGGCCGGATCGTCGGCGAGGTGGCCGGCGCGGAGGCGGACGAGCGTACTCTCGGCCTGTTGATGGCCAACGTCGCCGGTGGCGAGAGCGAGGGGCGCGGGGCGGATGGCTAAGCGGGGTGGCGTGCCCAGATGGGTGAGCCACGGTCTCGTGCCGGTCGCGAATCTCGCGCTGGCCTTCGGGGTCTCGGGCCTCATCGTGCTGGCGATCGGCGAGGATCCGTTCGCGGCCGTGGTGATCCTGGTCCACGGCGCCTTCGGCTTCGACGAGGCGATCGGCTACACCCTCTATTACGCCACCAACTTCATGTTCACCGGCCTCGCCGTGTCCGTGGCCTTCCATGCCGGGCTGTTTAATATCGGCGGCGAGGGACAGGCCTATATCGGCGGCCTCGGCGTCGGCCTCGGACTACTCGCCTTCGATGCCCACCTGCCGTTCCCGATCCTGTTGTTGATCTCGATCCTGGCCGGTGCCCTGTTCGGCGCCGCCTGGGCCTTCGTGCCGGGTTATCTGCAAGCCCGGCGCGGCAGCCACGTGGTGATCACCACGATCATGTTCAACTTCATCGCCTTCGCGTTGATGAACTATCTGCTGGTGAACGTGTTGATCGAGCCGCGACAGATGAGCCCCGAAAGCCGGGAGTTCGCGGAGGTCGCCTGGCTTCCCTTCGCGCACGAGGCGTTGGGCTGGTTCGGGATCGAGGTGACGCGCTCGCCGCTCAACCTCTCGATTCTCTGGGCGCTGGTCTGCTGCCTGCTGGTCTG
The DNA here is from genome assembly GCA_965225945.1 of Alphaproteobacteria bacterium. Classification (GTDB taxonomy): domain Bacteria; phylum Pseudomonadota; class Alphaproteobacteria; genus JASLMY01. The sequence goes on from CBDDBZ010000036.1 coordinate 301,857, forward strand.
GCTCCTGATCTGGCGGACCCGCTGGGGCTACGCCATTCGCGTCGTCGGCGGCAACGAGCCAGCGGCGGTATATGGCGGCATCGACCCGGCCAAGGTGGTGATCGCCACGATGTGCGTCTCGGGCGCGCTCGCGGGTTTCGTCGGGCTGAACGAGATCATGGGCGTGCAGCATCGCCTGCTGCTGAACTTCACCGCCGGTTACGGCTTCGTCGGCATCGCCGCGGCCCTGATGGGTCGCAACCATCCGATCGGCATCATCCTGGCGAGCCTGCTCTTCGGCGCGCTCTACCAGGGGGGCGCCGAGCTGGCCTTCGAGGTGCCGAGTATCACGCGTGAACTGGTGGTGGTGATCCAGGGGCTGGTGATCCTGTTCTCGGGCGCGCTCGAAAACATGCTGCGGCCCAGGATCGAGGCGCTGTTTCGCCGCCGCGCCCCGGAGACGGCGGAGGCCTGAAGGATGGAGGCCGATTTTCTCCTCGCCGTGCTGACGCTCGATGCGACGCTTCGGGTCGCGACGCCGCTGATCCTGTGCGCCATGGCGGGGCTGATCTCGGAACGCTCGGGCATCATCGATATCAGCCTCGAGGGCAAGATGCTGGGGGCGGCCTTCGCGGCGGCGGCCGCGGCCCACCTGTCCGGCAGCGAATGGGTCGGGCTCCTCGCCGCGATTCTCACCGGCCTGATGCTGGCGCTGGTCCACGGCTTCGCCTGCATCACCCACAACGGCAATCAGGTGGTGAGCGGCGTCGCCATCAACATCTTGATGTCGGGCCTCACCGTCACCCTCGGAATCGCCTGGTTCGCCCAGGGCGGCCAGACCCCCTCGTTGAGCGACGCGGAGCGCTTTCGACCGCTGGTCTGGCCGGGGGTCGAGGCGATCCGCGATCTGCCCATCCTCGGCACGCTCTACGTCGAGCTGGCGAGCGGCCACAACATCCTGGTCTACGTGGCGCTGCTGATGGTGCCGGCGACCTGGTGGCTGGTCTATCGCAGCCGCTTCGGGCTCCGCCTCCGTGCCGTCGGCGAAAACCCGGAGGCGGTGGACACGGCGGGCATCTCCGTCGCTTGGCTGCGCTACCGCGCGGTCCTGTTGGCCGGCGTTCTTTCGGCGATCGCAGGCGCCTATCTCTCCACGGCGCACAGCGCAGCTTTCGTGCGCGACATGTCGGCGGGGCAGGGCTACATCGCGCTCGCGGCGATGATCTTCGGCAAGTGGCGGCCGTTCCCGGCGCTCGGCGCCTGCCTGTTGTTCGGTTTTCTCGATGCGGTGGCGGTGCGGCTCCAGGGTGTCGAGGTGCCGATGATCGGTGAGGTTCCGGTACAATTCATTCAGGCCCTCCCCTATGTCTTGACCGTGGTGCTGCTGGCCGGGTTCATGGGCCGCGCGATCGCGCCGAAGGCGATCGGCGTGCCCTACGTGAAGGAACGATGAGCGATCGAATGGACGAGTTGATCCGCCGGGCGGGCGAGGCTCGCGAAAACGCCCATGTGCCTTATTCGGGCTTCGCCGTCGGCGCGGCGGTCCTGAGCGCCGAGGGCGGCGTCTTCGCCGGCTGCAACGTCGAGAACGCGTCTTACCCCCAAGGTTGGTGCGCGGAAGCGTCCGCCATTTCGGCGATGGTGGGTGCCGGGCATCGGCAGATCGTCGAGGTCGTGGTGCTGGGCGGCGGCGAGCGGCTCTGCACGCCCTGCGGCGGCTGCCGGCAGAAGTTGGCGGAATTCGCCGGTGCCGACACTCCGATCCACGTCTGCGGGCCGGAGGGATTGCGCAAGACCTTCACCCTGGGAGAGTTGATGCCCTTCGCCTTCGACAAGGGCAACCTGGAGTGAGTGTCGAGGCGGCGATTGCCGCGATCCGCGCCCGGGCACCGAGGGTGGCACCGCGCGTCGGCTTGATCCTTGGCAGCGGCCTCGACGGCCTCGCGAGGGAGATCGAGGACGCGACCGAGATCCCCTACGGCGATATTCCCGGCTTTCCCGAGCTTACGGTCGACGGCCACGCCGGGCGCCTGGTGTTGGGGCGCTTGGGCGGCCGGGCGATCGCCTGCCTACGGGGACGCGCGCATCTCTACGAGGGCGGGCGGGACGACGCGATGGCGGTCCCGGTCCACGCGCTCAGCCGGCTCGGTTGCGAGATCCTGGTGCTGACCAACGCCGCCGGCGGCTTGCGCGAGGAGATGGCGCCCGGCGCCCTCATGCTGATCGTGGATCACATCAATTTCACCGGTCGCAATCCACTGCTCGGCCCGAACGATCCGACCCTCGGCCCGCGCTTCCCCGACATGACCGTCGCCTACGACCTCGAGCTCCGCCACGCGCTCCGGCGCGCGGCCGGGGCGGAGGGCGTCTGGCTCCACGAGGGCGTCTACCTCTGCTGTCTCGGGCCCAACTTCGAGACTCCGGCGGAAATCCACGCCTTCGCCAGCCTCGGCGCCGACGCGGTCGGCATGTCGACGGTGCCGGAATGCCTGCTGGCGCGCCACGTGGGGCTCCGCGTCGCGGCGATCTCCACCATCACCAACCTCGCCGCCGGCATGAGCGGGGAGCCGATCGACCACGACGGCACGCTTGGCGTCGGCGCCGCGGCGGCCGGCGATCTCGCCCGCGTGCTCAGGCGTTTCCTCGCTGGCCTCGGGGGCGGCGCGTCGTGATGTTGGCGGGGGAGATCATCCGCCGCAAACGCGACGGCCACGCCCTGGAGAGGGAAGAAATCGAGGCGATCGTCGCCGGTATCGCGGACGGCACGTTGGCCGACGAGCAGGTTGGTGCCTTCGCCATGGCGGCCTGGCTCAACGGTCTCGACGCTGGCGAGACGGTGGCGCTGACCCGCGCGATGACCGCCTCGGGCCGCGTGCTCGAGTGGACCAAGGCCGGTCTCGACGGGCCGGTGCTGGACAAGCATTCGACCGGTGGCGTCGGCGACAAGGTAAGCCTGATCCTGGTGCCGCTGCTGGCCGCCTCGGGCGCCTACGTGCCGATGATCTCCGGGCGGGGGCTCGGCCACACCGGCGGCACGCTCGACAAGCTGGAGGCGATCCCCGGCTACGACGCGACGCCGGATCTCGATCGTTTCCGCCGCGTCGTGGCCGATACGGGGGCGGCGATCATCGGCCAGACCGACGACCTGGCGCCGGCCGACCGCCGCCTCTATGGCGTCCGCGACGTGACGGCGACGGTGGAATCGGTGCCGCTCATCACCGCCTCGATCCTCTCGAAGAAGCTCGCCGCCGGGCTCGACGCCCTGGTGATGGACGTCAAGGTCGGCAACGGCGCCTTCGCCCAAACGGCCGATAGGGCGCGGGACCTGGCGCGCTCCATCACCCAGGTGGCCTCGGGCGCCGGTCTGCCGACACTCGCTCATCTGACCGATATGAATCAGGTCCTCGGCACGACCGCCGGCAATGCGGTCGAGGTGGTCGAGGCGATCGAATTTCTCGGCCGCGGGTCCAGGGACGCCCGGCTGGAACGGGTGACCCTGGCGCTCGGCGCGGGCCTTCTGGTCCTCGGCGGCCTCGCGCCCGACGAGGCGGCGGCGGCGCGACGCCTGGGCGAGGTGCTGTCGTCGGGCGCCGCGGCCGAGCGTTTTCAAGCCATGGTGGCCGCGCTCGGCGGCCCCTCCGATCTCCTGGAACGGGCCCACCACTATCTGCCCCGCGCGCCCATCGTCCGCGAGGTGCCGGCGCCCGAATCCGGTTTCGTCCGCAGAATCGAGACGCGGGAGACCGGCCTCGTCGTGGTCGCCCTCGGCGGCGGGCGCCGGCGTCCAGGGGACGACATCGATCCCCGGGTCGGGCTGACGGCGGTCGCGGCGCCGGGGACCCGGATCACGCGGGGCGATCCGCTCGCCCTGGTTCACGCAGGCGACGAGGCCTCGGCGGAAGCGATGGCGGCGCGCCTCGGCGCCTTGATCGAGATCGGCGAGACGCCGCCGCCGGAGGCCCCGGTCCTGATCGAGCGGATCGGCTGAAAAGCAGCGGGGGCGGCCCGGCTGGGCGAGCCCCGGCTGGCTTTGGCCCTGCGTCGTCAGACGCCTGTAGTATGGTGCCTCGTCAGACGCTGTAGTACATCGAGAACTCGATCGGATGGGGGGTGTGCTCGAGGGCGTAGACCTCCTCCCACTTCAGCTCGAGATAGCCGTCGATCAGATCGTCGGTGAAGACGCCGCCCTTCTTCAGGAAGTCGCGGTCGGCGTCCAGGCTCTCCAGGGCCTCGCGCAACGAGCCACAAACCGTCGCCACGTCCCGCAGCTCCTCCGGCGGAAGGGAGTAGAGGTCCTTGTCGATCGGGTCGCCCGGATGGATGTGGTTTTCGATTCCATCGAGGCCGGCCATCAGCATCGCCGCGAAGGTGAGGTAGGGGTTGGCGCCGCCGTCGGGGAAGCGCACCTCGACGCGCTTGCCGTTCGGCCCCGGCGAGAAGGGGATGCGGCAGCCGGCCGAGCGGTTGCGGGCCGAATAGGCCAGCAGCACCGGCGCCTCGAAACCCGGGATCAGGCGCTTGTAGGAGTTGGTCAGCGGGTTCGAGAGGGCGTTGAACGCCTTCGCGTGCTTGATGATTCCGCCGATATAGTAGAGCGCCATGTCCGAGAGATCAGCGTAGCCCGAGCCGGCGAAGAGCGGCTTGCCGTCCTTCCAGATCGACTGATGCGTGTGCATGCCGGAGCCGTTATCGTCCATCACCGGCTTCGGCATGAAGGTCGCCGTTTTGCCGTAGGAGTGGGCGACGTTGTGCACGACGTATTTATAAATCTGCATGTTGTCGGCGCAGCGCACCAGGGTCGAGAACACGATACCCAGCTCGTGCTGGCTCGGCGCCACCTCGTGGTGGTGCTTTTCGGTATTGACGCCCATCTCGCGCATGACGCTGAGCATCTCGGCCCGGATATCGGAGGCGGCGTCGACCGGCGGCACCGGGAAGTAACCGCCCTTGATCGGCGGCCGGTGGCCGGTGTTGCCGCCCTCGAAATCGGTGCCGGAATTATACGGCCCCTCGGATTCGTCGATTTTGTAGAAGGTGTGGTTCATCGAGACGTCGAAGCGGACGTCGTCGAAGAGGAAAAACTCCGCCTCCGGACCGAAATAGGCGGTATCGCCTGCGCCGGAGCTTTCCAAATAGGCCTCGGCGCGCCGCGCGGCGGAACGCGGGCAGCGGCTATAGTCCTCGTGCGTCATCGGCTCCAGCACGTCGCAGAACAGGATCAACGAGGACTGTGCCGAAAACGGATCCATGACGGCCGTGGTCGGGTCCGGCATCAGCGTCATGTCGGAATCGTTGATCACCTTCCAGCCGGCGATGGACGAACCGTCGAACATGATGCCGTCGGAGAAGGAATCCTCGTCGATCACCTCGGCGTCCATGGCGAGATGCTGCCATTTGCCGCGTGGGTCGGTGAAGCGCAGGTCGATGAACTTGACCTCCTGCTCCTTGATCTGGCTCAAAACCGAATTGGCGTCGGACATTTTCTGTTTTCCTCCACGAGCTACGGGTTCGGTTTGTCGAGGGATCCGGATCCCTCGGGGTTGCGGTGCGATGTGGCCTCAAATGGCCTCAAATGGCCTCGGGGCCGCGTTCGCCGGTTCGGATGCGGATCGCTTCCTCGACGTTGGTGATGAAGATCTTGCCGTCGCCGATGCGCCCGGTATGGGCGGCGCGCTGGATCGCCTCCACGGCGCTCTCGGCCAGGTGATCCTCGATCACTAGCTCGAGCTTCACCTTCGGCAGGAAATCGACCACGTATTCGGCCCCTCGGTAAAGCTCTGTGTGGCCCTTCTGTCGGCCGAAACCCTTCGCCTCGGTCACGGTGATGCCCTGCAGGCCGATCTCGTGCAAGGCTTCCTTCACCTCGTCCAGCTTGAAGGGCTTGATGATCGCTTCGATCTTTTTCATCGCCGACTCGTTCTCGTTACTCAACGATTTGTCGTTACTCAACCATTTCCTCGTCGCCCGCCACGACCCCGGCCGGCGCCTTTCGCCGACCATGCTACCTCATCGCCGCAAGACTTCCATTGCACTCGTCGTGCCAGACCGTGGCGACACTCAAGCTATTGAATTCACGGCAAAAACTTGGCGCGTCGCCGTGAGCGTCGCGCGCTGTCGCCTTAATTTCAGGCAATTCGCCCACGGATTAGGCGGTCGGCCGCGCGGGCCCGGCTACGACAACAGCTCCCGGATGCGGCGGCAGGCCTCTCGGATGTTCTCCAGCGAGTTGGCGTAGGAGAATCTGAGATAGCCCTCGCCATGGGCCCCGAAGCTGGTGCCGGAGATCACCGCCACGCCGGCCTCGTTCAACAGTCGTTCCTGCAGCACGTCCGAGGTCAGCCCCGTGCCGGCGATGTTGGGGAAGGCGTAGAAGGCACCGCCGGGGCGAGGGCAGCGGAAGCCGGGGATGGCGTTCAGCTCCTCGACGATGGCGAGGCGGCGCGCGTCGAACGCCTCGACCATGGCATCGGCCTCGTCCTGCGGGCCCTCGAGGGCGGCGATGCCGGCGAACTGCGCCGCTGCGTTGACGCAGGAATGGTCGTTGACGCAGAGCCGCGTCGCCGGCTCCACCATCGCCCGCGGCCAGACCGCATAGCCGAGCCGCCAGCCGGTCATGGCATAGGTCTTCGACCAGCCGTCGAGCAGGATCAGCCGATCGCGCAAGGACTCGTAGCCGAGCAGAGAGATGTGCGGCTGGTTGTCGTAGACCATGCGAGCATAGATCTCGTCCGACAGCACGACCACGTTCGGGTAGGCCTCGAGGCCCACCACCAGCTCGTCGAGTTCCGCTTTCTGGACGACCCCGCCGGTGGGGTTGGCCGGACTGTTGACGATGATCAGGCGGGTCTTGTCGTTGACGCTTTGCAACACTTCCTCGGCGTTGAAGGAATAGCCGGTGTCCTCATACAGCGCGATCGGCACCGGCGTGGCGCCGGAGAAAGCGATGGCCGATTGGTAGATCGGGAAGCCCGGATTCGGATACATGATCTCGCTCCCGGGCTCGCCCAGCATCATGCAGGCGTAAAACATCGTCGGTTTGCCGCCCGGCTGGACGACGACGTGATCCGGGTCCACCTCGACCCCCCTATATTTCGCGATGTCGGCGCTGACGGCGGCGCGCAGCTCCGGGATGCCGTTCGCCGGCGTGTAGCCGTGATGACCGTCGCGCAGCGCCCGGATCGCCGCCTCGACAATGTGATCGGGGGTTTTGAAGTCCGGCTGGCCGATCCCCAGATTGATGATCGAGCGGCCTTCGGCGGCCAGCTTATTGGCCCGGGCCAGCACCTCGAAAGCGGTCTCGGTGCCGAGATGGGACATCCGTCGGGCGAGTTGAATCATGGTCGACCTCAGGGCTCTGGGCGCGGGGACGGCGGGCGTCGCGCAGCGGTGGGGAGAGGCTGTGGCGTTCGCCCGTCGGGTCGCCACGATCCCGCCGAAGTATCATTAGATAGTCGTTTATTTTCAGTTCGTTAATGGCGTTTCTTCGTTCGCAAATCCGGGGCGAGTTGCGCGCTTACGATCCTATGTTCCGGAGCTCCGCCTTGGCGGCGAGATAGGCCGGAAGCGTCTTCAGATCGATCGCGACGGCGGCGCGGAAATGCGCCGCCGCTGCCGCGCTGTCGCCGTTCACGAGCGCGTGTTGACCGACATAGAAGTTGGCCTCGGTTTGCTGTCGGCGACGGGCCGTCTCGTCGCCGTTCTCCGCCTGTGCCCGAACCCGCCCCTCGCCCGCCTGGCCGAGATAGAGTGCCACCACCGCCTCCGGCCAGCCGGTTCGATCCGCCACCCGCCCGACGGTTCGCGACAGCCGCTGGCGACCCTCGAGACCGGAGCGGGTCTCCGCGAGATAGAGCCAGAGCATGGCGTCGACGTTTCTGGGCTCTTGCCGCAGGGCCTTGGCCAAATCAGGCATCGCGGCTGCGTGCAGCCCGGCCCGGAAGCGTGCCATGCCCCGCCCGCTCAGCGCCGCGAAATTTCGCTTGTCGCGCGCCAAGGCCTGATCGAAGTCTTGGATCGCCCGTGCGTCGTCCCCCAGCACGGCGAAAGCGAGGCCGCGGGTCGTATAATTGCGGGGATCCTCCCCATCCGAGGCGATCGCCTTGTTGAGGCTGCGAATGGCGCCCCGGTAATCGCCGGCGCCGACCCGGAGATGGCCCTGAATGCGCCGCGCCACGGCGTTCTCCGGCCGGCTCGCCAGGATCGGATCGATATCGCGCGCCGCGCCCTCCAGATCGCCCCGGCGCTCATAAGCCAACGCGCGGGCGATACGGGATTCGACATCATCCGGCAGGGCGGCGATGACGGTATTTAGATCTCGGATCGCCGCCTCGTCATCTCCGGCCGCGATCAGCAGTTTGGACCTGACGGCGAAGCCGTCCGTGAAGTCGGGGCTGAGCGTCAGCAGTTTGTCGAGATCATTCATCGCCTCCTTCGTCCGGCCTTCGCCCAGCAACAGGTTGGCGCGGTTCAGATAGGCCTCGGCGTAGTCGGAATTGATTGCGATGGCGTAGGTGAAATCCTCGAGGGCGCTCTTCTTGTCGCCCAACGCCACCTGCAGCAGACCGCGATAATTGTAGGCGTCCGCGCGCCCGGGCGCGAGCCGCACGACTTGTTCGAAATCGGAACTGGCAAGGCTGAATTCGCGCATTTTCTGATAGGCGATCGCGCGGCCGAAATAGCTGTCCGCGATCTCCGGCCGGGCGAGGATCGCCTTGCCGTAGTCGTTGATGGCGTGCTGCAGATAGCCGAGGCGGACGTAGGATCGCGCCCGACCGTGATATGCCGGGGCAAATTTCGGCTTGAGTTTCAGGGTGACGGCGAAGTCGCGCGCCGCATCGGCGTCGCGGCCCAGGTCCTGGTTCGCCAGCGCGCGGTTGAAGTAGGCGCTGGTCAGCCGAGGCGACAGCTTGATCGCTTGGCCGTAGTCGCGAACCGCCTCTTTCGCGCGCCCCAAGGCGCGGAGCGCAAGCCCCCGATTGACGAACGAGACCGCCCTGTTGGCGTCGTTCAATTCCTCCGACGCGATCGCCCGCGTGCAGACCGCGACACGTGCGCTCTGGTCCTTGCTCTCGAAGCAAAGCCGGGCGTCATCCCCCGCCGACTGTGCCATGGCCGTCGACGAGGCGATCGTCGCGATCAAGGCATATGCACAATATTGCCGCATCCCCCTGCCTCCCTGCAGCGCACGAACCCGTCAAGCTCCACCCACGACGGGTTTGCAAGGTAGTATGCGGGAAGCCGGGATGACGGGCAACGCCACCGAAAAACCTTTTCGGTGCGTGGCAATATGGTCGCGCCCCCGGGCAGCGTCGGAGCGGATATCGGCGCCTTCCATCGGCGTCACCAGGGCGACTGCGCCAGGGTGACGCCGGTTGCCTTGCGACGCGTCGTCGGAGCGGATATCGGCGCCTTCCATCGGCGTCACCAGGGCGACTGCGCCAGGGTGACGCCGGTTGTCTTGCGACGCGTCGTCGGCCTCGGATGGTCGGCGGCGGGTCGCGATATTCGAGAGGCGCGATGCGCCGGCGACGTTGATCGCCATCGAGGCATCTGAGACAGTGGCCGCGCAACCGAGGCGCGGCGTGAAACCAGCCAACGACATTCTCTCTGGTTACGGCACCACCGTCTTCGAGGTCATGTCCCGCCTCGCGGTGGAGCATGGGACGATCAACCTCGGCCAGGGCTTTCCCGACGAGGAGGGCCCGGACAGCATGAAGCGGGTCGCCGACGAGGCGACGCGCGAGGCCTCCAACCAGTACCCGCCAATGATGGGTATACCGGAGCTGCGCCAGGCGGTGGCGCGCCACGACAAGCGCTTCCACGACATCGATCTCGATTGGCGGCGCGAGGTGATGGTGACCTCGGGCGCCACCGAGGCGCTGGCCGCCAGCCTGCTGGCGCTGATCAACCCGGGCGACGAGGTGGTGCTGTTCGAGCCGCTCTACGACAGCTACCTGCCGATGGTCCGCCGGGCGGGCGGCGTGGCGAAACTGGTGCGTCTGTCGCCCCCCGACTGGGTCCTGCCGGAAGCGGAGCTGGCGGCCGCCTTCTCCGAGCGAACCAAGCTCCTGTTGCTGAACAATCCGATGAACCCCACGGGCAAGGTGTTCACGGCGGGGGAACTCGCCCAGATCGCTGGCCTGCTGCGGCACCACGACGCCTATGGCGTCTGCGACGAAGTCTACGAGCACCTGGTGCTGGACGACAGGGCCCATGTTCCTCTGCTGACACTCCCCGGCATGCGCGAGCGCTGCATCCGCATCGGTTCGGCCGGCAAGACCTTCTCGATGACCGGCTGGAAGGTCGGCTACCTCACCGCCGCGCCCGAGTTGCTGGGGGTGATCGCCAAGGCGCACCAGTTCCTGGTCTTCACCACGCCGCCCAACCTCCAGCGCGCCGTCGCCCACGGTCTCGACCATGAAATCGACTGGTACACCGGCCTCAAAGCTTCGCTCCGGGCCAAGCGGGATTTCCTGCGCGATTCCCTGGCAGGGATCGGCTTCGAGGTGCTCGAGTGTTCGTCCACTTATTTCATGAATGTCGATTTTCGGCCCCTCGGTTTCGACGGCGGCGATGTCGAGTTTTGCCGCCACCTGACGATCGAGGCCGGCGTCACCGTGGTGCCGGTGAGCGCGCTTTACGCCGAACGGGGGGTCGAGCATCTGGTCCGCTTCTGCTTCTGCAAGCGCGACGAGGTGTTGAGCGCCGCGGTGGAGCGTCTGGAGGCGCATTTCACGACTTCTTGACCAGGGCGGCTCCGGCGGTCGTGGCGCAGCGATTGCCAGAGCCCGCCGCTTGGCGGACAATCGGATCGATCATGAGGTTCGCGTGCCCCCGGCCGCCGACGCCGCGACCCGGCCGCCCGCGAGGTCGCGGGCGCATCCGACCCGGCCGCCCGCGAGGTCGCGGGCGCATCCGACCCGGCCGCCCGCGAGGTCGCGGGCGCATCCGAATGGTGAGGTACGCATGACGAATCGATCGAAGCAGACCCCTATCGCGAGCGTGCCCGTCTCGGCCGCCGACGCCACGTTGCCACGCTGGGGCTTCCTGCTGGCGTCGGGCGTCGCCTTGTTGTCGCTTCTGACGCCCGGCCTCGCCAAGGCCCAGCCGGGCATCGGATCCGTCAGCTACGTCCGGGTCTGGGCCTATGGCTCCAAGAGTGCCGACAAATGGCGGGATCTCTTCACCCACGACGCCGTCGTCGCCCAGCAGGGGGTGCGGACTGTCCCGAAGGGCGCCGCCCACATCCGTTTTGTCGACGGCACGGATCTCCGCATCGGCGGCTCCTCGGAGCTGGTGCTCGACGAGTTCGTCTACGACGCCGCTGGCGGCGCGGGCGCCTTTACCACCAACATGACCAAGGGCATCCTGCGCATGGTGACCGGCAAGCTCGCCAAGCAGGGCATCCAGATCAGGACGCCGTCCGCGCTGATCGGCGTGCGCGGCACCGATTTCATCGTCGCCGTGTTGGCAAGCGGCGCGACCATTGTTTCAGTGCTCGTGGGCTTGGTCGAGGTCACGCCGGCCGCGGGTGGCGATTCCTCTGAGGTCGGTGTCGGATCGACCGCGACCGTGGCCGTGGGCGCCACCACCGTCACCATCACCACCGCACCGCCACCCGCCGATGACGGCATCGAGGACGACGCCGAACTCCAGCGCGAACTCGGATGGGACGGCGGCGACGTCGACCACCAAAATTAGGTCGGACGGCGCGGGGCCGGCGGATCGCGTCGCCCTCGGCCCATGGCGGGTCGGTAGTGTCTCAGTTTGAAAACGACGGGGGTTGACACGCCCTAGGGGCACGGAGCAGGCGAATCACCTCTACGGAGGCTTTGGCTGCCGAGTCAAGGGCTTTCTCAAGATTTTTATGGGATGTTAGGTTCGGAGTTGATATATATATGACCTGTAGGAACACTGTAGTGGCGCTAGTCTCCTCAGTCCCTCTAGGCTCGCGCCATTTGGCGCGAGCCTAGAGGGACTGAGGAGACTAGCGGGTACGCATGTCAAGGAGGACAGATGCCCAGAGGCCCCCGAGGCGAGAGACGACCGGCTGACTTGGTAGCCCGAGCCGTGATGGTGGCGAAGATCGCCACGGGCGAGATCGCGGAGGAGCTTGTCGAGCCGTCTGGCCGGGTGAAGAGCGGGAAGGCTGGGGGCAGGGCGCGGGCAGAGGCCCTAACGCCGGAGGACAGAAGCGCCATAGCCAAGAGGGCAGCGGCGGCAAGGTGGGAGTGAAGGTCATGGATAATGGAAGCGTCCTGATTCTCTACAAGTACGTCGATGGCGCCCACTTCTTCATTGGTGGAGACAAGATGTCAGATGGAGTCTGTGTGGCAAACGCTGATATTTATGTTGCATATCACGAGGTTACCGCGCAGCTAGCCATTCTTGCCAAGGAAAATTTTTACCTTGCCTATCCGGTTATCACCCACACCCACTATATGTATATGCAGGCGAAGGGCCGGCGCAGGCGCACGTTTAATTCACGTCACGTATTTAACATCGGGGGACGGAACGGGATGAAACGACATCGTCTGAGCGATTGACGGCACTAGTCGAAGAAAGCGACGCGCTGGCACGAATCCTGTTAGTCTCCTGCGCGTTTTGAGTCGCAGCGAAGACGAAGCGACACGCAAGAACGTGATCCTCAATCCGTTTACTTCATATGCGTTCACAGAGCAGAATCCTACAATTCTGGAATATTCCATCGGTGTCGTTCACCTCCGATTTCAGCAATGAAGTGACGGTCCTTTATGCAACGTGGCGTTTTGCCAAATCCGACTCATTTCGCTAAAGTGTTCGCCTTGCCAAGGCACACTACATATAGTGGGTGTGGGTGATAACCGGATAGGCAAGGAGTGGACTTTCGAGCCAGAGGTCTCGCCTGAAGAATTAACCGAGTGGGTGCGGGACAGCTCTGCCCGAAAAAGGCAAGCAAAATCCTACCGTTACCACAGGCGCTCGTCCCCTGGGGTGAGCAGGGGGCGTTGGTCGCCGCTTACGGATGATTGTTGCCAACGAGGATATGGTCGTTAACAAGATCCTCGCGAGTGGCGCGAAACGGAGGACTGATCTGGAAACGGATCGGTCCTTTTGCTTTGAAGGGCCAGAGATGGGGCCTGATAGCAAGCCAAAAATATTCTTTATTACCAAGTCGGTAGATGGCATTGGGTACACTGTTGGGCAGCTTGAGACCATTGAGGACTCATTGAGAAATCGAGCAATCGATCTCTTCCCTCTCGATCCCCATTTAAACTGAAAAAAATGCTTGATATTGTGAAATAGATCACTATATCAAGTGCATGAACAGGCTGCCCATTGAGAAACGCGCTCAAATCCTTCATATGCTGGTCGAGGGGTCGTCCATGCGGTCGATCTCCCGCGTTGCCGACGTTTCCATCAACGTTGCCGACGTTTCCATCAACACGGTGACGAAGCTCATGGTGGAAGCCGGCGAGGCGTGCGCCGCATACCATAACGAGCACGTTAGGAACGTGAAGGCGGCTCGCATCCAGTGCGATGAAATCTGGGCCTTTTGCTACGCCAAGCAGAAGAACGTCGCGAAGGCGAAGCGGGCACCAGAGGATGCTGGCGACGTCTGGACGTGGACGGCGATCGAGGCCGATACCAAGCTTATCGTGTCCTACCTGGTCGGTGGCCGGGACAGCGAATATGCCAGTGAGTTCATGGACGACGTGGCTGACCGCCTCGCCAACCGGGTCCAGCTAACGACGGATGGGCACGCGGCATACCTCGAGGCCGTCGAGGGCGCGTTTGGCGCCGGCATCGACTACGCCCAATTGATCAAGCTCTATGGCCAGCCGCCGGAGGGCCAGCGGCGCTACAGCCCGCCGGTCTGCATCGGCGCCGTCACACGCAACATCGAGGGCAAGCCCGACAGGGATTACGTGAGCACGTCCTATGTCGAGCGCCAGAACCTCAGCATGAGAATGGGCATGCGCCGGTTCACACGGCTGACGAACGCGTTTTCGAAGAAGATCAACAACCACATTCACATGCTGTCGCTTTACTTCCTGCACTACAATTTCTGCCGGGTCCATAAGACGTTGCGCATGTCCCCCGCGATGGCGGCGGGCGTCAGTACCACACTTCACAACATAGAATGGATCGTCGGATTGATCGACGCGCGGGCGCTGAAGCCGGGGCCGCGCGGGACGTACAAGAAGAGGGTCGCGTGACGAACTGGACTGAGATAGAACCAACTCTCTGGACTGGGATCTCTTATTCTGTTATGCGTGGGACCAGCGGTCGCCCGCCGCAGGGAAGCCACTCCCTTTGGCGAGCGATCCGACATAGGGTCAGCTTGGTGTTCTCATGTACCACCGCCTGGCCCGGCTTTACGGACCTGCTTGGGCCGTGTTCCCTGGTTGGCTACACCAGGCTCGAATATGGAGACGCTTCACGCGAATGATCGTCCCCACGAGGTGAAGATTCAGAACCGTCCGATGCCTCGGCCTCGGGCGGTTCTTCGTTTTGATCTGAGGCGAATCGGAAGAGACCGGGTTTGATCGCCTCAACATCGCCCGCTTCCTTTGCCATCCAAATCAACGACCGCAGTGACGTGTTTTTCAGCGTCACGTCCTTTGCCGCCGCTCCGTCTATCAACTGCTTGTAAGTCATGCCCTCTGGCCCAGCGGCTTTGAGCAACTCCAATACAACGCTGGCCTGCGATCGCTTTGAATCTGCGATTCGCTTGCGTTCACGCTTCGGCCGGACCTGAGGTTTTGCCTTTTGGTACATCTCCAACGCCTCGCGGAGGACATCGATGCGATTCCGTTGGCGTTCGATTAGGGCTTCGCCCTCGGCGATCTCAGCGTTTAGTTGCATCTCGTACGCGTCGAGCATGGGTTGCCTCCTCTTCGGAGCGCCACGTTTAAACGGGAATGGACGCGGAGTCCACAGAAATTTTTCACGAACGGACGCTGGCATATCTAGCGATTGGGGATGGAGTAGCCGCTAGATTTGGTACAAAAAGCGTTTCCTGAATGGCTGGCTGATGCCGTCTATAGATTACGTGGTTCGAATCGGTCGTCAGAATTCCGAATCGCGCGATGAAGCTGTCGATGGCCGCATTGCCCTCTCCTCAAGCCGAGCGGCGGTGGGCCTGAGAATGCCATGCAAGAAAAGAATTCAAACTGAGACACTACCGGCGGGTCTGCCGGCTTGACGGGCCGGGGCCGATCGCGTATGTGCGGGCCCTCCCGTGGCGGGTGTAGCTCAGTCGGTTAGAGCGCCAGATTGTGGATCTGGAGGTCGGCGGTTCGATCCCGCTCACTCGCCCCAAGCTATCCTTTTGAAATCGTTGGGCGAATAGGCGGTTTCGGCGGTTCTCCAGCGTGGAACGTGGGGGCAGCTTGTCCGATTTTTCGAGTTGGCTGTCGGACGCTCGTCTGATGGACGGACTCGCGCGTTGTCCTGGTGTTCGCCGTCGGCCGCTGGATTGCCACGTGACATGGCGACGTCCACCCGCGGGTGCGCGGGGGCGTTTCGGCGCTCGGAACTCGTGGTAATCATGTTCCGGAACATCGAATGGCGGGCCGACGGCATCGCCATCACCCGCCAGCGGAGCAAAACCAATCAATATGGTGCCGGCCAGCAAGTGGTCATTTCACGGGGTAGGGGAAGCATGTGCCCCATCCAGGCTCTTGAAGATTGGCTGAGTGTGGAACGGCGTGCAAAGTTGACCCCTGTTGAGGGGTGATCGGCGTCCAAATTTGACCCCCTGAGCCTGGCTAGTCCAAGTCACCTCGTTTTTGGGCGGACGAGGTGGTGGGGGATGTTGGTCGTGGAGACGATAGCGCGGATCCGGCGGGAGTATTTTGTCAAGGGGAAGCCGATCAAGGAGATCGTGCGGGACGTGAAGGTCTCGGGCAACACGGTGCGCAAGGTGATCCGTTCGCAGGCGACGGCGTTCACCTACGACCGGCGGGTCCAGCCGATGCCGAAGCTGGGGCCGTGGACGGCCGAGCTGGAGCGGATGCTGGAGGCCAACGAGACCAAGTCGAAGCGGGAGCGGCTGACGCTGCTACGGATCTCCGAAGCCCTCGAGGGTCTGGGCTATGGCGGCGGCTACGACGCGGTGCGGCGCTACGCCAAGGCGTGGCGGTGGCGCCGTTCGGCATCGACGGCGCAGACCTATGTGCCGTTGGTGTTCTCGCCGGGCGAGGCCTATCAGTTCGACTGGAGCCACGAGTACGTGGTGCTGGCGGGGGTGACGACCAAGGTCAAGGTCGCGCACGTCCGGCTGTGCCACAGCCGAATGTTCTTCGTCCGCGCTTATCCGCGCGAGAGCCAGGAGATGGTGTTCGACGCCCACGACCGGGCATTCCGGCTGTTCCAGGGTGCCTGCCGGCGAGGCATCTACGACAACATGAAGACGGCGGTGCAGACCGTCCTCATCGGCAAGGAGCGCGCGTTCAACCGGCGCTTCGTGCAGATGTGTGGCCACTACCTGGTCGAACCGACAGCATGCACGCCGGGAGCGGGATGGGAGAAGGGGCAGGTCGAGAACCAGGTCGGGATCATCCGCGGTCGGTTCTTCACCCCGCGGCTGCGCTTCAAGACCTACGACGAGCTCAACGCCTGGCTCTTGGACCAGTGCGTCGCCTACGCCCGGCGTCATCCCCACCCGGTGTTCAAGGACAGGACTGTCTGGCAGGTGTTCGAGGACGAGCGTCCGTCCCTGGTCGGCTATCGCGGGCCGTTCGACGGCTTCCACGCGGTCCCGGCGTCGGTGTCGAAGACCTGCCTGGTGCGCTTCGACAGCAACAAGTACAGCGTGGCGGCGCGCGCCGTCGGCCGTCCGGTCGAGGTCCATGCCTACGCCGATCGCATCGTCATCCGCCAGGACGGCGAGATCGTCGCCGAGCATGCCCGGCGCTTCGGCCGCGACCAGACCGTCTATGACCCGTGGCACTACGTGCCCGTGCTGGCGAGGAAGCCCGGTGCGCTTCGTAACGGCGCGCCGTTCAAGGACTGGGCGCTGCCCGGCGCCCTGGGTCGCGTGCGCGTCCGGCTCGCCGGCCACGACGACGGCGACAGGCAGATGGTCGAGATCCTCACCGCCGTGCTGGCGGATGGGCTGGCGGCGGTGGAGGCCGCCTGTGCCGAGGCGCTCGCTGGCGGCGTGTGCAGCGCCGACGTCGTGCTCAACATCCTCAATCGTCGGCGCCAGCCGTCCGAGACGGCGCCGATCCCGACGCCCGCGAACCTGCGTCTTCGCTTTGAGCCGGTGGCCGATTGCACCCGCTACGACCGCTTGAGGGGGGTCGGCCATGGAGCGCCATGAGGTCCTGGAGATGATGGCCGCACTCAAGCTCGCCGGCATGCGCGACGCGTTCGACGAGGTGCTCGCCGACGGCCTCAAGCGCCAGCATCCGATGCAGCGAATCATCGGCGAGCTGTTGAAGGCCGAGATCGCCGACAAGCAGGCGCGATCCATCAAGTACCAGATGAGTGGCGCCAAGCTGCCGCTGGCCAAGGAGCTGGCCGACTTCGACTTCACCGACACCCCGGTCAACGAGCCGCTGGTCCGCGAGTTGGCGGTCGGCGGCTTCCTGGCCAACCAGCGCAACGCCGTGCTGATCGGCGGCACCGGCACCGGCAAGAGCCATCTCGCCGTCGCCATCGCGCGGGCCTGCATCCGCGATGGCGCCCGGGGCCGCTTCTTCAACGTCGTCGACCTGGTCAACCGGCTCGAGGCCGAAGCCCGCGCCGGCCGCCAGGGCCGGCTCGCCGATCAGCTGGCCCGGCGCGACCTCGTCATCCTCGACGAGCTCGGCTACCTGCCCTTCGCCCAAACCGGAGGCCAGCTGCTGTTCCACCTCGTCAGCCGGCTCTACGAGCGCACCTCGATCATCGTCACCACCAACCTGACCTTCGGCGAATGGCCGTCCGTCTTCGGCGACGCCAAGATGACCACCGCGCTCCTCGATCGTCTGACGCACCACTGCGAGATCATCGAGACCGGAAACGACTCCTGGCGCTTCAAGAATCGGTCCTAAAGGCAACCGATCCACCTGCCGCCCGGTCGCCCAGGTGGGCCCACAGGAACCTCCCACGCGCGGTCCGCCGCCAGCCGCGTGGTGGGCGCGTCGGCCCGCGCGCGGGCCCCTCCTATGGACTACCTGTACGACCTCCGCCGTGCATCCCCAAAGGGGTCAACATTGCACGCCGATAGGGGGTCAATGTTCAACGCCGATTGACAAGGTGGTGTGGGAGGGGCGGCGCCGCGAGGCGCCCCCCTATCCCGATCTATGGCTAAAAGTGAGCCTGAAGGCCATGTCGCGTCGACGGGGACTATACCCCCAACTACGGAAGAAGGGACGGGGCCAGCGAGAGGGCGGACCTGATCATGCCGATTTGCGGCCCTCCGGTCGCCTTGCTGATGGCCTCGGGAACAGCTCGGGTACACCGGCAAAAATCTGACCCCCGAACGTCGCCGGCGCTCCGTCATGCATTTCCGGGAAACGCTCGCGGTCTGAGGGCGTCGTACCTCTTGGATGTTGGGTCTTGGTGGGATTTCTACGCAGCCAGCCAGGAACCACCCTTGGGTCCCACCCATCGTGCACTCATGGTGCACTCGGAGACGAAAAACCACGATAAATGAGGAAAGTCAGCGATAATCGAATTGACCTAACGCCATGGATTCATTTGTCGTTGGCTGTCGTGGGCTATCCTGGTGATTCGGTTGAAAAGAATTGTGGATCTGGAGGTCGGCGGTTCGACCCCGCTCACGCGCCCCAACATATCTCGTTGAAATCGTTGAGGGAATAGGCGTTTCCGGCGGTTCTCTAATGTAGAACTAAGAGGGAACAATTCCGAGATTTGTCCGAATTGCGGGGGCCCCGTTACTTGGATGTTCGCCACCGCACCTGCCGTCGCTCCCGGTGAAACGGTTTGGTCACGATTTGCCTCGATACTGTGGATCGGCGACGCCGGTGTCGCGCCTCGCCACGAAGCGCCTCGGGATGAATAGCGACATGATGACGAGAGCTTTGGCGTGCTTCGGTCTGATCCTCTTGGTGGCGGGGGTTCCGCCGGCCGAGCCCCGGGCCTCGGAGGCGCGGGAGGCGGCGGCGCTTCGCGCGGCGCGGGCCTGGCTCGCGACCGTCGACGGTGGGCGCTACGACGAGAGTTTGGACGCGGCCTCCGGCTTCTTCAAGACCGCCATCACCAAGGCGCATTGGCGCCGAGCCTTGGAGGGGGTGCGGCGACCGCTCGGCAAGGCGAGGGAAAGAACGCTCAGGGGCAGCACCTATGCGCGCGAATTGCCGGGGGCTCCCGACGGCCACTATGTCGTGATCCAGTTCGCCACCCGCTTCGAGAACAAGCAGGCCGCCGTCGAGACGATTACGCCGATGCTGGACCAGGACGGAGAGTGGCGGATCGCCGGCTACTTCATCAAATAGACGCCCCCGACGGGAAACCACGACGGTTCGTCGGCGGCGTCAGAGGCCCAGGGAGCCAGAATGCAATGAGACGAATTCAGACGCTATTGCTCGCAGTGTTGATCGCCGGTCATCTCGGCGTCGCGCTGGCCGGCGAGGCGGTCAGCGTCCGCTCGCTGCCGCCGGTCGTGGTGGCGACCTCGCCCATGGCGGGCGATATCGCCGTCGATCCGGCGACGAGGGAAATCCGCGTCACCTTTTCCAAGGAGATGATGACCGAGCAGATGTGGTCCTGGGTCATCCACACCAAGGACACCTTCCCGCAGATCGCCGGCGAGGCGCGCTATCTGGCGGACAAGCGGACCAACGTCCTGCCGGTGAAGCTCGAGCCCGGACGGACCTACGCGATCTGGTTCAACTCGCCCAACGGTCGCCACAAAGCCTTCCGCGACAGCGCCAACAATTCAGCGATGCCCTACCTGCTGGTCTTCCAGACCCGCGAGTAGTGCCCGGTGCGAAAGTGCCTCGCTTCGCTCGGTCATAACGCTCGGGACCGGCCGCTCGGCGCGCCGCGCCCGGCCAGCATTACCGCGATCATGGCACCGGCCGCCGCCGCCAGCAGATGCTTGATGGCGTGGCCGCTGATCGCTTCGCCGAGCAGCCGGTAGATCTGATGGTCGAGGTTCTCCGTTAGGACGGCGAGGGCATAAAGCCCCGCGCAAAGCGCCAGCGGACGGCCCTGGGGGCGGCGCGCGGGGAAGAGCAACAGGGTGGCGAGCATGATCGCCACCGGCAGGATCTGCACCGCGAAATAGATCCGGAGGTCGCCGACGCCGGCGCGCTCGCTCAGCGACCAGATCGTCGTGCAGCCGATCCCGAAGACGAGGGCCGCCGGCAGCAGCCAAGGAACGACCCCGATTCCTATCCGGTCCATGACGATCCCGGTGAAAAGACCCATGAAGGCGATCGCCATCGCCGCGCGGTCCCAATAGAGCCGCGCCGTCGTCGGCTCCCCGTGATAGTAGGCGGAGCCGATGGCGACCAGGATCAGGCCGAGGAAGAAGACCTGCCAGGGCAGCCGTTCCCTCACGCCTTCGAAGAGGCGTTTCGCCCGGGCGGCGAAGACGAAGGCCGAGCCGGCGAGCCCGGCGACGAGGAAGCCCAGGTTGGAGATGACGTCGCCGAAACGCGCCACGCCCAAGATCACACGGGTGTCGGCGAAGCCGTGATAGCCCGGCGGCTGTGCCACGCGCGGCGCCAACGAGAGGGCGAGGACGACGAGGGCGCCGAGTGCCGCGAGAATCCAAAGGCGCTTCGAGGCGTCGAGCGCGCGGGCGCGCCGGATCGCCGCCTCGAGCCTCATCCGCCCCCCAGTCCCATTTGCGCCAGCATGGCCTGGGCGAGCGGGCTCTCGGCCTCGCCCATGGAGGCGGTGATGGTGAAGTGGTCCTTGCCCTCCGGCTCCAGATAGGCGACTTCCAGGCCAGCGCCCCGGCAGAGCTCGGCGTAATCGCGGGACATCTGGATCCAAGCCTCGGTCTCGGCCCCGCCGACGGCGACGATCACCGGCTGTGATCCCCGCGGCGGATTGAGCATCGGGCTCATGCGCCGGGCCGCCGCGCGGTCCAGGCGAATGTCGTCGTTGACCGAGATGTGGAGGACCGGCTCCACCTCGTGCACGCCGGTGATCAGCGCCGCGCCCTTGATCAGGTCGGCGGCCAAGCCGTCCGCCGTCCAATCATGGGCGATCGCCAGGGCCGAGATGTGGCCGCCGGCGGAGCTGCCGGAGATGAAGATCCGCTCCGCGTCACCGTTGAAGGCAGCGATATTGGCGTGCGTCCAGGCAATCGCGCGGCGGGTCTGGAGGACCAGCTCGTCGAGCGTCACCGTCGGGCAGAGATCGTAATTCGGCAGCACGACGCAAGCGCCTGCGGCGAGGAAGGGTTCCGCCACGAAGGCGATGTCGGCCTTGTCGCCGCTGCGCCAATAGCCGCCGTGGAAATAAACCTGGACGGCTGCGCCGGGGCTGGCTGCGGGAAAGACGTCGAGGGTTTCCTTCTCGCCCGGGCCGAAGCGGATATCGAGTTGGTTCGGCCAGCGCTCCCGCGTCGCCTGGCTTTCGAGCGCGCGGGCCGAAATCTTCTCGGCATGGTCGGGGACGGCGACGCGCGGATTGTATTGCCGTTCCAGTTCCGCCGCCGAAGTGTCGAGATTGGCCATGCGTCTCTCCTTGCGAACGCGCCCGAGGCGACCGCCAATCTAGCAGCGCGTGGGGGCCGCGGAAACGCCCGGATCGTTTCCTCACCTTGGGAAATGCGCTATCAGAGGGCCGATCTGGAAAGAGACACGGCATGGCAATCGACGAGGCGGCGCTCCGCCGCCATATCGGCACCAAGTTGGTCACCCACGACGTGGCCACGGCCTATCCCCTGAAGGCGCTGGCGGCGATGCTCGATCGCGACGAGCCCGCGCCCGAGGAGGGGACCGAGGTGCCGCCCGGCTGGCACGGCCTCTTCTTCCTGGCGACGGACGGCCCCGAGAGCCTGGGCCCGGACGGCCTGGCCACGGGAGCCGGCGTGCTGCCGAAAATGCCGTTTCCCCGCCGCATGTTCGCCGGCGAACGCTTGCGTTTCCACCGCCCGATCCGGGTCGGCGATCCGTTGACCCGCGAGACCGAACTGCTCGACATCACGATCAAGCAGGGGCGGACGGGAACGCTGGGCTTCACCACGCAGATCCATCGCATCTCCGGGCCCGACGGCCTCTGCGTCGAGGAGGAGCGCGACGGCGTCTTCCGCGAGGAGGTGCCGGCGGGCGCGGGCAATCCCTCGACCCGGCGCGAGACGCCGCCGGAGGACGTCGCCTGGCGGCGCGAGGTCACCATGGACACGGTGACGCTCTTTCGCTATTCGGCGCTGACCTCCAACGGCCACCGGATTCACTACGACCGCACCTACGCGACGGAGGTCGAAGGCTATCCGGGGCTCGTGGTGCATGGCCCGCTGCTCTCGACCCTGCTGCACGACTTCGCGCGGGACAACAATCCGGGCCGCGTCTTCGCCAGCTTCCACATGCGGGCCAGGGCGCCGCTCTTCGACGTGGCGCCGTTCACGCTGTTCGGCGGGCCGAACGAGGCGGACGATGGCTGCGAGCTCTGGGCGGTGGGGCCGGAGGGCACGGTGGCGATGAGCGCAGGCGTCGCCTTCGCCTGAGGGGCCGGCCGTGGGGACTTATCGAATTAGACTCCGAAGCCGTCGGTGGGCCTGTGCTCGCGGGGCCGCGCGAGCGAATCGAGGGTGACCAGCCAGGCGGTGAGCAGCAGCAGCGCGCCCGCCTGATGAGCCACGCCGAGGCTCGTCGGCACCATGTGCACCAGGGCCACGACGCCGAGGACGAATTGCAGCAACACCGCGGCAAGCAACCAATGGGCGGCCCGCCGGGCGGCCCGGCCGGCCCGCCGGCAGCGCCAAACGAGGGCCCCCACCAGCACCACCACGGCCATCGCGCCGACGCGATGGTTGAATTGAACCGTGGTTGCATTCTCGAAATGGTTCAACCACCAGGGTTGCAGATCAAACAGTTCCTCGGGCACCCAGGCACCGGTCATGGTCGGGAAGGTGTTATGGAGGAGGCCCGCGTCGAGCCCGGCGACAAGCGCGCCGGATACCGCCTGGACCAGTACCGCCAAGCCGACCAGGAGGGCGAACCAGGGGCGGGGCGGCGCCCGCTCCCGCGCGCCGACATCGCCCAGACCCAGGGCGAGCCACAAAATACAGAGGTAGATCACCAAGGCCAGCGACAGATGCGTGGCCAGGCGATATTGGCTGACCTCGGGATCCTCGACCAGGCCGCTCTTCACCATCCACCAGCCGACCAGTCCCTGCACTCCGCCCAGCAGAAGGACGCCCAGCAGGCGAAGCGCCAAGGGCCGCTCCAGCCGTCGACGCGCCAGGTTCCACGCGAAGGGCAGGAAGAAGACGAGGGCAATACCTCGCCCGAGCAGGCGATGGGCATATTCGAACCAGAAGATGGTCTTGAATTCAGCCAGACTCATGCCGCGATTGATCGCCCGGTATTCGGGATAGGACTGGTATTGCCGGAAGAGGTCCTGCCACGCCGCTTCGCCCAGCGGCGGAATCGCCCCCATCAGCGGCCGCCAGTCGACCATGGATAGGCCCGATTGGGTCAATCGCGTGGCCCCGCCGAGCAGCACCATGGCGAAGACCAGCGCGGCGACGATGTAAAGCCAGCCGGCGATAGCGGGCCTGGGTGCCCTGGCGCCTCCCGCCGCCTCGATCGTCCCACTGACCACGGAGCCCTCGCTTTCGCTTCGAATTGAACCAATAAACGACTTTAGATATATTATATATCATGTTGAAAATATTATAAAATCATCTGAGTTTTGGAAACGAAACCGGAAGGGGGACCGGCGCTTGCCGATCCCCCTGGTTGGTCGGAGCGGCGGGACTCGAACCCACGACCTCCAGCTCCCCATGCTGGCGCGCTACCAGGCTGCGCCACGCTCCGCCAGATCCGCCTCCGCGGATGGCGCGAATATAGTGAGGTCGCGGTCGCGGAGCAACGCCGTCGGGTCGCGCCGTCAGGTTAATGACCGCAACATCCGGGCGATGCCGCTCAGTTCGGCCAGCAGCGTGGTCAGGCGTTGGTGCGAGGCCTCGTCCAGGGTTGGCCGATCCTCGCCGCCTTCGTCCTCCGCCGCCAGGCCGGCGGGACGTCCCTGTTGCGCCGCCAACACCAGCTCGCGCGCGCCATGGGCCCGGAGCAACTTCCGCACTCCCTTGATGGTATAGCCTTCGGTATAGAGGAAATGCTGGATGGATCGCAGCAGCTCGACGTCTTCCGGTCGGTAGTAGCGGCGCCCACCGCCCCGTTTCAGGGGCCGAATTTGGGTGAATTTGCTTTCCCAGAACCGGAGCACGTGCTGCGGCACCTCCAGTTCGCCCGCGACCTCGCTGATGGTCCGAAAGGCCGTCGCCGACTTGCCGCCGCGTCGCGCGCCCGCCGCTGAATTCGCCTCGGCCATCTAGCTTCGCTCAACCCCCACTCGAGAGCGATATATCGACCTGGTCCTTGAGGACATGGCTCGGCCGGAACACCAGGACGCGACGGGGGGAAATCGGCACTTCCTCGCCGGTTTTCGGATTGCGGCCCATGCGCCCGCCCTTGTGGCGCACGACGAAGCTGCCGAAAGACGAGATCTTCACGCTCTCGCCGCCAACCAGACTGCCGACGATGTGCTCCAGCACGGCCTCGACGAGCTGCGCCGATTCGTTGCGTGACAGGCCGACCTCCTGGTAGACCGCCTCGCTGAGCTGAGCCCGCGTAACCGTATTGCCCACCATGACGACGTCCCTCTCCAACTTCGAGGGGAGGTTAAAGCCCGGTCGAAAATGCGTCAATGTTCAACGGGATAAAATCGTCAGTTGAAGTGGCCTAGGAGCCCCCTGGGGCTACCAACGGGCCAAGGCAGCACCCCAGGTGAAGCCGCCCCCCATCGCTTCCATGAGCACCAGATCGCCTTGCTGGATGCGCCCGTCGCCGACCGCTTCGCTCAAGGCGAGCGGGACCGAGGCGGCGGAGGTGTTGCCGTGGTGATCCACCGTCAAGACGATTTTTTCCGGCGCCAGCCCGAGCCTGCGCGCGGTGTTGTCGATAATCCGCTTGTTCGCCTGATGCGGCACCAGCCAATCGATGTCCTCGGCCGTGAGGTCGTTCGCGGCCAGGGTTTCCTCGATCACCTTGGAAAGGTTCAAAACCGCGTGGCGGAACACCTCGCGACCCTTCATCCTGAGGTAGCCCGTGGTCCGCGTCGAGGACGGGCCGCCGTCGACGTAGAGCGAATCGTGATAGCGCCCGTCGGCGTGGAGGTGGGTGGAGAGCACACCGCGCTCGACCGCCGCGCCGTCGCTCTCAACCCCCTCGATCACCACCGCGCCTGCCCCGTCGCCGAACAACACGCAGGTCCCCCGGTCCTCCCAATCGAGGATCCGGGAGAAGGTCTCGGCGCCGATCACCAGGGCGCGCTTCGACTGTCCCACCTTGATGAAATTGTCCGCCACGGCGAGCGCATAGATGAAACCGGTGCAGACGGCCTGGACGTCGAACGCGACGCCGCCATTGATGCCGAGACGCGCCTGGACGACGGTCGCCGTGGCTGGAAAGGTCTGATCGGGGGTCGAGGTCGCCAAAACGATGAGGTCGATGTCGCTGGGCGACATTTCCGCCGCCGCCAAGGCGCCATTTGCGGCGGCACAGGCCAAATCAGACGTCATCTCGCCCTCGGCGGCGATATGGCGCTGGCGGATCCCGGTCCGCTCGACGATCCACTCGTCGCTGGTGTCCACGGTTCGGGCCAGCTCGTCGTTCGTGAGGGCGCGGCTCGGCAAGTAGGCGCCGCAACCGCGAACAACGCTTCGAGGTAAGCTCATGGTCAACTCGCCGCCGCTTTTGCCGGCGGCTCGCGCGACCCGCCGAAGCGCCGGTAATCCTCGATGATGTGATCGTTCACGCGGTCACGGGCCATGTCGGCGGCGACGCCGATCGCGGCGGCGAAGCCGGTCTCGTCGGCCCCGCCGTGGCTCTTCACGCTGATCCCGTTCAGGCCCAGGAAGACACCACCGTTGTGGGTCCTGGGATCGAGCCTGTCGCGCATCGCGCGGAGCGCCGGTTTCGCCAATAGATAGCTGAGGCGCGTCAGCAGGGATTGGCCAAACGCCAGCCGCAAATAATGGGTATAGAGCTTGGCGCTGCCTTCCGCCGTCTTGAGGGCGATATTGCCGGTGAAACCGTCGGTCACGACCACGTCCGTGGTGCCCTTGGTGATGTCGTCGCCCTCGATGAAGCCGTGGAACTCGAGCGGCAACTCGGCGCTTCGCAACATCTGCGCGGCGAGACGCACGGTGTCGTTGCCCTTGACTTCCTCCTCGCCGACGTTCAGCAGGCCGACCGTCGGCCGGGGCTGGCCGAGCACGGTGCGCGCGAAGGCGGCCCCCATGACCGCGAACTGCACCAGGTTGTTGGCGTCACAGTCGATGTTGGCGCCGAGGTCGAGCACGACGGATCCGCCCCTCAGGGTCGGAAAGACCGCCGCGATCGCCGGTCGCTCGATGCCGGGAAGCGTGCGCAGGACCACCTTCGATATTGCCATCAAGGCGCCCGTGTTGCCGCCCGAAACGACGCCGCGCGCCTCGCCCTCCGCCACCGCGTCGACGGCGAGGCGCATGCTGGTGTCGTGCCCTCTGCGAAGCGCCTGTCCAGCCTTGTCGTCCGGGCCCACTTGACCGGGCGCATGGCGAATTTCGGCCACCGATGACAGTGTCCCCATGCCCCCCATGAGCGCTTCGAGCCGTGTCTCGTCGCCAAAGATCAGAAACCGGATATCGCGATGTCGCTCGCTCACCAATCGCGCGCCGTCCAGAACACTTGACGGCGCATGGTCGCCGCCCATGGCGTCGAGCGCGATGATGATGGAGGACGACATGCTGGCCGCTCCTGGTCGACCAAACCGAAACTATGCGGCCGCGGTCTCGAGGACCTCGCGGTCGTCGTAGTGGCCGCACTTCGCGCAGACGTGATGCGGCCGCTTCAACTCACCGCAGTTGCCACATTCGTGATGGACCGACGATGCGAGCGCGTCGTGCGCGCGTCGCTTGTTGCGCCGGGACGGTGACACCTTCTTCTTGGGTACGGCCATCCTTCTAACCTTCGATCATCGGGCGGATCGTCCGGGTGGTCCGATCCGCCGCGTTTCGTTTCACCGCCCGTCCCGCAGCCGCGCGAGCGACGCAAACGGATGATCCCCGCCCGGAGGATCGCTCTCGTCGTCCACCAACCCCATGACCTCGCCCGCCACATCGCCGGCGCGCGGGTATGGATCGATCACCGTCGCCAAGTGCTGCGCCACGGACTCGCCGATTTCGATAAATCCATCGACCAGCGCTTCCGGCGGATCCGCATCCGAGACGTCGAATTCGACCTCTTCATCGTCATTCGTCGCGTCCGCCGCGGCGAATTCGACGCTGAAGGTCTCGGAAAGTTCCGTGGCCACCGGCTCCAAGGTGACGACGCACAACTGTAACACACTGACTTCGAATGTCACCTCGACTCGAACCCGGTCCTCGGCGCGGCGAACCAGCCGTGCCGAACCCGCCAAGCGCTCGACGCCCTCGAGCGCGAAGCGCCGGGCGAGCGCGGCGCATTCCGGCTCCGTGGCTCGAAATTCCAACCGCGAGCCTTCGTCTTCGACGCCATCGAAGGCGCACCGGCGGCTGAACTCCAGCGTCTCGGGTTCGTTGTGCTCGAGTGCGACCACGGGGGTTCTCGTCATTGCGTCGGCGATCAGGGTCGGCGGTCGAAAGGGATGAGGCCGGCCGTCGCCGGCGCGCGGAACATAGGGCCGAGACCGCTACAGGTCAACGCTCGTGGGAGGCCCTTGGGGGCCGGAAAACGCCGGTGTCGCGAACCGCGCCTCGCCTTGGGCGAGAGCGTCGCCCGCCACCGCGTCGAGGACGACGGCACTCTCGCGCACATAGGCCGCGAAAGCATCGATGCGCCCCCCGTCGACCTCGATTCCGCGATAGATATTGCGCCCAAGCGCCGCTTCCAGCGCGCCCGCCGGCCCGTCCAAGCCCTCTTCGTAGGCCTGCACCCGGCCGTAAAAGGCGCTGATCATCTGCTTGACGCGCCGGCCGATGGAATAATCGCCGACGCCCATCTCCCTGAGCGTGCGGTCCATGTCGGCGAACATCAAGTCGAAGAGTTCCTGGGCCAAGGCGCGGGTCGTTGCCCGGTCCGCCTTCAGCCGGCGCAACAGCAGAACCATGTGCAGGGCCAAGACGTCGAACCTGCCGTCGAGGGTGTCCGGCACGGCCAGATCGCGAAAGAATTCAGGGCTCCGCGCCTGCGCCATCGTCGCCCCGTAGAGCGCCTCGACGGCGCGCCGGCGTCGGCGCCGCCCGGCGTCGAAAATCGCCAGGGCCATCCCTCGTCCCCCCGCGTCGGCTGGCGTTGACAGTGCCGATGTCGGCTGTCATAGCTGACGAACAGGCCTCTCAGGGCGAGATATAGGTCGGATGGGGCGTCGTCAACCTAGTGGAAAACGCCGCGAGATCGATGGATCGGACAAGCACCGCCATGGGGTGTCGGGGAAGCGGCGCGGGCATCCTCGGGCGCCGGGTCGGGTATCGGGCCGGCGGCTTGGCCGTGGTGACGCTGGCCTTGATGCTCGCGGCCTGCGCCCCGCGCGAGATCCAGACCGGCTTCTTGCCCGACGAGGATCGCGTAGGCGAGATCAAGACCGGCGTGCATGACCGGGACTCGATCGCGCAACTGCTGGGCTCGCCCACCAGCATCGCGACTTTCAAGGATCGGACCTGGTACTACATCTCCAGGCGCTCGGAGAAGTTGGCGTTTCTCGACGCCAAGACACTCGACCAGCAGGTCATCGCGATCCATTTTGACGATTCCGGCATCGTCAAGAACGTCACGCGCTACTCCATGGAGGACGGCCGCGTGATCGACCCGGTGAGCCGCACGACCCGAACCCGGGGCCGCGAATTGGGTTTCCTCGAGCAGGTCTTCGGCAATCTCGGCCGCTTCAACACGGACCAATCGGCGCTCGGCTTCTAGAGCATGATCGGATCATGCTCTGGCCGGCGGCGCGCGTATTTCCCGCGTCAGATCGTCAGGCTGAACGAGCTGGTGTTGTTCGTGTTCAACGCGATGAGTCGCAGCAGCGCCGTCCGCATGGCGTCTATCCGGGCCTGCTCGGCGGGTGGGATGGCGAGCGCCGCGAGTGCCGCCAGAGGATCGCTCTCCGCCACGCCGGTCAGCCGGTCGTGGATCTCGCGAATTTGTCGCATCGCGTCCTTGATCACGAGACCGGCCTCCTGTGACGCTCGCGTGCCGTCGAGGC
Source organism: Alphaproteobacteria bacterium (assembly GCA_965225945.1). Lineage (GTDB taxonomy): Bacteria > Pseudomonadota > Alphaproteobacteria > JASLMY01. Next base: position 331,179 of record CBDDBZ010000036.1, read on the forward strand.
TCATGCCCTCGAAAAGTCCGAGGGCGAAGACGCGATGCTCGACCTCGTCCTCCGCCGTCTCGCCGACGGCGGCCTCGCCATTGAAAATGGTCACCGGCGCGAGGCCGAGCGCGGCCAGGGCGTCGCGCCCCTCCGGGCCGGCGCGGAGCTCGATGCGGCTACCCGCGCCGGCCTCGATCCGAAGCCGCATGCTGCCGATGTTGCTCTCGTAGCGGGCGGTGCCGGACTGCCCGAGGATCAACTTGATCTTGAAGGCGAGGTAGGTGAAGGAATCGCCGTCCTCGATGGTCACGCGCCGGAAGGCCCCGCCGTCGAACGAGATCTCGAAACTCTGCCCGGCTCGGGCGTTGGTGAGGTTGATCACCTCGCCGGGCGCCGCGATCGGCAGCGGCGTGGTCGGCAAGCCCAGTTGCGTGATCACCGAGGTCGCGGTCGCGTCGTAGGTGATGGCGCGGGCCGAATGGGCAAAGGCGCTGCCGAACTGATGGGCCCATAGCGTGGTGCCCGTGGCGTCGAGCTTGGCGGCGAAGCCGTCCACCGCGCCGACCAGGCCACCGGCGGCGAGCGCGCTGGTGGTGCTACCGGAGAGATAGATTTCATCTCCCGTCGCGTCCGCCTTCACGGTAAGTCCGAGGGCCCGATCCTCGCCGCTGCCGCCGAGGTAGCTCACCCAGTCGATGGCGGCGCTGGCACCGGAATCGATCAGGCGGGTGACGAAGCCGTCGATCCCACCCGCGTGCGCCTGCGCCACCGTGCCGGTGAGTGCCGTGTTGTCGGTATGGCCGGACAGATAGACCGCGCCGCCGTCGCCGAGGGCGAGGCCGGTGACGCCGCCAGCGCCCAAGGCTCCCAGATCGACCTCGTAGGTCGGCGTCTGGCTCGCGGCTTCGTCCGCGTATTTACGCAGCACGGCTTGGCCGCCGACCTCGGCCGCCACCAGAATGTCGCCGGCGGCGTCGATCTGGATCGCGGTGACGCGATCCTCTCCCGCCCCGCCGAACTGCTTGACGTAAAGCCGGTTGCCGTCCGCGTCGAGCTTGCTCACGTAGGCGTCGGCACCACCGCCGTGAGTGACGCTGGAATCCAGCGCCGCGCGCGTTTGGCCAGCGACGAAGATCTCGCCGGCGGCATTGACCGCGAGCGCGAGGGCTGAATCGTCGGCGATCGGAGCGGCCTGTTGGGTCCACAGTTCGCGGCCGTTGGCATCGTACTTGGTGACGAAGGAATCAGCTCCGCCGCCGTGGGCCGTGTCCGTCAACAGGCCCCGGACCTGGCCCGCGACGATCACGTTGTCGTTGCCGTCGACGACGACCGCGGTGCCCGCCGCCGTCTCCGTCGCGCCCAGCAGCCGCGACCAGAGGAGGTTTCCCGCGGCATCGAATTTTCTGAGATAGGCATCGGGCGTCGAGTGATTGGCCAGGCCGTCGAGGTCGCCCGCCGTGGTGCCGACCACGTAGACGTTGCCGAAGCTGTCGACGGCGACCCCCTGGGCGTTGTCCGTCTGGTCGGTCGCGATCTCCGAGCGAAAACCCTCGACCGGCGCGGCGGCGCCCAGATTGTCGAGTTTCTGGACGAAGCCCGTGCCCGCCTCACCCCCGCCCGCGGCGCCGGCGAGGAAGAGGGCCGGTGACTCGGACCCCGCATCGGCGAGGAAGGTGACCGTCTCGGCGCTGCTCATCTGCAAGCGGAAGCCGTAGGCGGACTCGTGGAAGCGCTCGACCATGAGCCGCGTCAGCGCGCCGGTGGTCTCCAGCTCGGAGTTGATGTAGGCGGAAACATTGTCGACGTTGAGAGTGCCCACGACGTTGGCCAGATCGATCGCCACGTTCGTGGTTCCCGTCGAGGTCACGAGCTCGATGGTGAAGGTCTCCGTTCCGGCGAGGCCGGGAATGGCGTCCCCGCGCGCGCTCGTCAGGACCGCGCCGATATGTTCCGGCAGGGTCTTCTCGATCGGCTTGGGGATCGGCGTCGTGGTCTCGATGCTTTTCCGCTCCACGCCCGCCAGCACGGTGATGTCGCGGAGCTGCAGCGCGCCGGCGAATTTGCGCACCTCGTCGAGGTAGCTTCGGAAACGGTGGTCGAGCAGGCTCCGGAGCGAATCCGCGCGCGCGCCGCTCTCGGCGTATTGCGCCAGCTCTTGCAGTCGCGAGAGGCCGCGCCAGAGCGCGAAGAGCTCGCCCAAGCCTTCGTCGCCGCCGCCGGCGAGCGCGGCATCCGTTGCCAGCTTCGGCGCGGCGGAGAAGAGCCGTTCCAGCAGCCGATCCTCCGGCACCTGGTCCGGCACCTGCCAGGGCGGGATGACGGCGGGGTCGTCGCGGAGCGCCCGCTCGATCCCCTCGGCCCGAAGCGCACCGACCAGAATGCTCCGCTGCAGCGACAAGCCGCTCGCGTAGTAGCTCGACAGCGTCGAGAGATCGAGGCTGATCACTAGCATGCCGCCTTGGAGGATCATGGCCCGGTTCCGCTCGCCGCCGATCATGGCGGCCCACAGGATTCTGGCGCGAACAGGTTAACGTGACGTGTACTAAATAACGGGCGCGGGGACGGCGGATCATGCGCCGAGTGCCTTGTTTTACCGAATGTTAACGCCGACTTCGCCACAGTGGCCGCGCGTTCCGAAGCGGAACGATCATGAGGCGGCGTGGTGGCGATGGCTTGGTCGGAAAACGACGCGGCGCGGGGCGATGCGCGTGGGCCCCGGGCGCGGGACAAGATCGCCTCCGTCGACGAAATCGCCCAAGTCTCCGAGAGCTGGCGGGCGGGCGGCCAACGGGTGGTCCTGGCGCACGGCGTCTTCGACCTGCTGCACATGGGCCATGTTCGCCACCTCGAGGCGGCCAAGGCCGAGGGCGATCTTCTGGTCGTGACGCTGACCGCCGACCGTCACGTCGATAAAGGGCCGGGGCGCCCGGTCTTTCCGGAACTGCTCAGGGCGGAAATGGTGGCGGCGCTCGAATGCGTCGACTACGTCGCGATCTCCAACTGGCGGAGCGCGGAAGGCGTGCTGCGGCTGATCCGCCCGTCGATCTACGTCAAGGGTCAGGATTACGCCCGCGAAGCCGAGGACGTCACCGGCAAAATTCGCGTCGAGCGCGAGCTGGTCGAGAGCCTGGGCGGCCGACTAGCCATCACCGACGACATCACCTTCTCCTCGTCCTCGCTGATCAACCGGCACCTCGACGTCCACGGCTCCGAACTCGCCGGCTACCTCTCGCGGCTTCGCGACCGCGACCTGCTGGGCGAGATCATGGGCGCCATCGAGTCGATCCAGGACAAGCGCCTGCTGTTCGTCGGCGAGGCGATCATCGACGAATACCTATTCGCGGTGCCGATGGGGAAGTCGGCCAAGGAAAACATCATCGCCACCCGCTACGAGGGCCGCGAGGCCTTCGCCGGCGGCGTCATCGCGGCGGCCAACCACGTCGCCGACTTCGTCGCCGAGGTCGAGATCATCACCATCATCGGCGAGGATGATCCCTACGACGATCTGATCTTGGAGACCGTCAGGCCGAACGTGAAGGTGCACTTCATCCGCCGGCCCCGGATGCCGACCACGCGCAAGTGCCGCTACGTCGATCCGGGCCACACCCGCAAACTGTTCGAGGTCTATCACTTCGACGAGACGCCGCTCGCCGTGGTGGAGGAGGACCAGCTCTGCCGACTGATCGCCGGGCGTTCGGACTGGGCCGACATCGTGGTGGTCAACGACTTCGGCCACGGCATGATGACGCCTCGGGCGATCCAGGCGGTCGAGACCTCCGCGCCTTTCTTGGCCGTCAACGCGCAGACCAATTCGGCCAATCACGGTTACAACCCGGTCACCCGTTATAGTCGCGCCGACTACATCTGCATCGACGCGCCCGAGGCGCGCCTCGCGCTCCGCGATCGCTTCCGCGATCTGGGCGAGCTGATGCAGGGACCGCTTCGCGAACAGGTAGCCTGCGACCACATCGTGGTGACGCACGGCCAAAACGGCTGCCATACCTTTTCGATGACGGCGGGGCTGGGCCGGGTGCCGGTCTTCACCCGCAAGGTCGTGGATACCGTCGGCGCGGGCGACGCCTTTCTGAGCGTGACCGCGCCGCTGGTGGCGGCCGGTCTCGACATGGAACTCGTCGGCATCGTCGGCAACGCGGTCGGCGCGATGAAGGTCGGCATCGTCGGCCACCGCGAAAGCGTGGAGCGGGTGCCGTTGCTGAAATTCTTGACGGCGCTCCTCAAGTGACGGGCGCGAGGAGCGGGGCCGTGAGCGCGAACCAAGGCTTCGGCCGGGTGATGGTGACCGGCGGGGCCGGCTATGTCGGCAGCCGGCTGGTGTCGAAGCTGTTGGGGGCCGGGTACGAGGTGACGGTGCTCGACCTTTTCATCTATGGCGACGAGGTCCTGGCCGAGGTGGCGGGCCATCCGGGCCTGCGGCTCCACCGTGGCGATATCCGTGATGGCGAAGCGGTGGCCCGCGCTCTCGGCGGCGCCGAGGCGGTGATCCACCTGGCCTGCATCTCCAACGATCCGAGCTTCGAGCTCGATCCCGATCTCGGCCGTTCGATCAATTACGACGCCTTTCGGCCCCTCGTGCGCGCCGCCAAGGATGCCGGCGTCCGCCGCTTCATCTACGCCTCCTCCTCCAGCGTCTACGGGATCAAGGACGAGGCGGAGGTGACGGAGGAGCTCGCGCTGGAGCCGCTGACCGATTATTCCAAATACAAGGCGATGTGCGAGGAGGTGCTCGAGGCCGAACGCGAGCCGGGCTTCGTCACGCTCACCTTGCGGCCGGCGACGGTCTGTGGCTACGCGCCGCGCCTAAGATTGGACCTGACCGTCAACATCCTGACCAACCACGCGATCAACAACGGCCGCATCACCGTCTTTGGTGGCGCTCAGAAGCGCCCCAACATCAATATCGAGGACATGACGGAGCTCTATTTGAAGTGTCTCGGCTATCCCGACGAGCTGATCGACGGCCGGATCTTCAACGCCGGCTACGAAAACCACCCGGTCCGCCAGCTCGCCGAGATCGTTCGCAATAGCGTTGGCCGCCCGGTCGAGATCGCCACCTTGCCGAGCGACGATCAGCGCTCCTACCACGTCTCCTCGGAACGGATCGGCCGCGAGTTGGGCTTCGTGCCGCGCCACACCATCGAGGACGCGGTGGTCGGCCTCGGCGCGGCCTTCGCCGCCGGCCGCGTGGCCGGCGCGATGACCGACGACCGCTACTACAACGTCAAGCGGATGCAATCGCTCGGTCTCGGCTGACGCCGCGCCTCGACGCGGGGCGGCGTCGAGGCCGGTCATCTCGGTAGGCCTCCCCCGGCGCGCGCCATGCCCTGTAGGTGACGCGCCATGCCCTCGCCATGACGCTCGAATTCGACTATCCTGCGACCAGCGCATCGCTGATTTTCGCACCACCGGTCATGTGCTCCGATTGGCTGGGTGCGGACTCCGATTCTGGCGTTGATCCGGATTCCGAGTCGATTGGCACCCATCGCATCGGCGACGGCAGCGCCGTTCGACGGACGAGATGTTCGACGGACCAGAAAAGGGAGGGAGAGCGAGGTGATCCCCGCGACTTTCGAATACCATCGCCCCGCGTCGGTGGAACAGGCCGTGGCGCTACTCGGCCTCCATGGCGACGAAGCCCGTCTGCTGGCCGGCGGGCACAGCCTGATACCTATGATGAAGCTGCGCCTGGCGCAGCCCGGCCATATCGTCGATCTGCGCGACATCGCCGCCTTGCGGGGGATCACGCGCGAAGACGAGACATTGGTGATCGGCGCGCTGGCGACGCAGAAGGAGGTGATCGATTCCGACCTCCTGGGCGCGGCCTGTCCGATCCTGCGCGAGGCGGCCCTGATGATCGCCGATCCCCAGGTCCGTTACTGCGGCACCATCGGGGGCAACGTCGCCAACGGCGATCCGGGCAACGACATGCCGGCCGTCATGCAGGCGCTGGATGCCAGCTACCGCGCCGAGGGGCCGGGGGGCACGCGGGATATCGCCGCCCGGGCATTCTACGAGGCCGCCTTCTTCACCGCGCTTCGAGAGGACGAGGTCCTGACCCAGGTCCGCATTCCCGTGCCGGGGGCCGGTCACGGCGCGGCTTATGTGAAGCAGAAGCGCAAGGTCGGTGATTACGCGACCGCGGCCGCGGCCGTGATTCTGACGCTCAGCAGCGGCACCTGTAGCGCCGCCGCGATCGCCCTCACCAACGTCGGTGACACGCCCTTGCATGCAGGTGCCGCCGGCGACGCCCTCGTCGGCACCGCGCTCGACGAGGGGGCGATCGCCGAGGCCGCGCGCCGCGCCGAGGCGATCACCAATCCGGCGAGCGACGGGCGCGGGCCGGCGGCGTTCCGCACCAAGGTCGCCGGCATCGCGGTTCGCCGCGCCATCGCCGCCGCCATGGCGCGCGCGTCTTGAAGCCGGGGGAGACTCACAACATGGCAAAGATGAACATCACCATGACGGTGAACGGCGCCGAGGTCGCGGCCGAGGCCGAGCCCCGGATGCTGCTGATCCACTTCCTCCGCGAGCAACTCGACCTGACCGGCCCGCACATCGGCTGCGACACCAGCCACTGCGGCGCCTGCACCGTGGACATGGACGACAAATCGGTGAAGGCCTGCACGGTCTTCGTGGCCCAGGCGAACGGCGCCCGGGTCATCACGATCGAGGGCATCGCCGAGCCCGACGGCACCCTGCACGCGCTGCAGGAGAGCTTTCGCGAACACCATGGCCTGCAATGCGGCTTCTGCACGCCGGGAATGATCATCCGGGCCTATCGGCTGCTGCGGGAGACTCCGGACCCCAACGAGGAGGAGATTCGCCACGGCATCTCCGGCAACCTCTGTCGTTGCACCGGCTATCAGAACATCGTCAAGGCGATCCGCGTCGCCGCCAGTCAACTCAATGCGCCGAAGGAGGCCGCGGAATGAACGATAAAATCGAAAGCGCCGAAGTACGCGCGGAAAAACTCCAGGGCCTGGGCAGTGCCCGCAAGCGGGTCGAGGACGTCCGCTTCACGCAAGGCAAGGGCAACTATATCGACGATTTGAAACTGCCGGGCATGTTGTTCGGCAAGTTCGTCCGCTCGCCCTATGCCCATGCGCGAATCACCTCGATCGATTCCCAGGCCGCGCTGGCCGTGCCCGGGGTCAAGGCGGTGCTGACCGCCGAGGAATTGAAACCGGTCAACCTCGCCTGGATGCCGACGCTCGCGGGCGACGTGCAGATGGTGCTGGCCGACGGCAAGGTGCTCTATCAGGGCCAGGAAGTCGCCTTCGTCGTCGCCGAGGACCGCTACGCGGCCGCCGACGCGGTCGAACTGGTCGAGGTCGAGTACGAGTCCCTGCCGGTTTTGGTGGATCCCTTCAAGGCCATGGACGCCGACGCGCCGGTGCTGCGCGAGGACCTCGAGGGCAAGAACGAGGGCGCGCACGGCGCCCGCAAACATCACAACCACATCTTCACCTGGGAGGCCGGCGACGCGGAGGCCACGAGCCGAGCGCTCGACGGCGCCGAGGTGGTGGTCGAGGAGTTGATCAGCTACCAGCGGGTCCATCCCTGTCCGCTGGAGACCGCCGGCTGTGTCGCCTCGATGGACAAGATCAACGGTCACCTGACCGTCTGGGGCACCTTCCAGGCGCCGCACGCGGTGCGCACGGTGGCCTCGCTCATCTCGACCATACCGGAACACAAGATCCGCATCGTCTCGCCCGATATCGGCGGTGGCTTCGGCGGCAAGGTCGGCGTCTATCCGGGCTATATCTGCGCCATCGTGGCCTCGATCGTGCTGGGCGTGCCGATAAAATGGGTCGAGGAGCGGATCGAGAACCTGCTAGCCACGACCTTCGCCCGCGACTATCACATGAGGGGCGAGATCGCCGCGACCCGGGACGGCAGGATCACCGGCCTCCGGGCACAGGTGCTGGCCGACCACGGCGCCTTCGATGCCTGCGCCGATCCGACCAAGTTTCCCGCCGGCTTCTTCAACATCTGCACCGGCTCCTACGACATCCCCGCCGCGCACATCTGCGTCGACGGCGTCTACACCAACAAGGTGCCGGGCGGGGTCGCCTATCGCTGCTCCTTCCGGGTGACCGAGGCCTCCTACTTCATCGAGCGGATGATCGACATCCTGGCCCGCAAGCTGGAGATGGACCCGGCCGAGATCCGGCGGAAGAACCTTATTCGTAAGGACCAGTTCCCCTATACCTCGGCGCTCGGCTGGGAATACGACAGCGGCGACTATCAAACCGCCCTCGAGAAGGCGCTGGAGACGGTCGACTACACCGCGCTCAGGGCCGAACAGACCGCCAACCGCGAAGCCTTCCAGCGCGGCGAGACGCGCCGGCTGATGGGCATTGGGCTTTCCTTCTTCACCGAGATCGTCGGCGCCGGTCCGATCAAGAACTGCGACATCCTCGGCCTCGGCATGTTCGACAGTTGCGAGATCCGGATCCATCCGACGGGAAGTGCTACCGCGCGGCTCGGCACCATCAGCCAGGGCCAGGGTCATGCCACCACCTTTGCCCAGATCCTGGCCACGGAAATCGGCATCCCGGCGGATAGCATCACCGTCGAGGAGGGCGATACCGATACCGCGCCCTATGGGCTGGGCACCTACGGCTCGCGCTCGACGCCGGTGGCCGGCGCGGCGACGGCGATGGCCGGGCGCAAGATCCGCGCCAAGGCGCAGATGATCGCGGCGCACTTGCTGGAGGTGCATGACGACGATGTCGAATTCGACGTCGACCGCTTCGTCGTCAAGGGCGCGCCCGAGCGGGCCAAGACCATGGCCGAGATCGCCTTCGCCGCCTACAACAACGTGCCGCCGGGCATGGAACCGGGCCTGGAGGCGGTCAGCTATTACGATCCGCCGAACATGACCTATCCCTTCGGCGCCTATGTCTGCGTCCTCGACATCGACGTCGACACCGGGGAGAGCGAGATCCGCCGCTTTTATGCGCTGGACGATTGCGGCACGCGGATCAACCCGATGATCATCGAGGGCCAGGTGCACGGTGGTCTGACCGAGGCGTTCGGTATCGCCTTCGGCCAGGAACTGACCTATGACGAGATGGGCAACGCCAGCGGCGTCACCTTCCTGGATTATTTCATGCCGACGGCGGTCGAGACGCCCGAGTGGGAGACCGATTTCACCGTCACGCCCTCGCCGCATCACCCGATCGGCGCCAAGGGGGTGGGCGAATCGCCGAACGTCGGCGGCGTCTCGGCCTTCTCCAACGCGGTCCACGACGCCTTTGCCCACCTCGGCCTGACCCATACGCAAATGCCGCACGACCATTGGCGTATCTGGCGGACGGCTAAGTCCCTCGGCCTCACCGATTAGGCGGTCCCGGGGGCCGGCGCGGGCCCCCGGAATCGGATGCGACGATGCGGGATTACCGAGATTTGCGCGCCCGCCTGGCCGAAGCCGGCTACATCGCCGACGATGGCCTGGCGATGGCCTTGACGCTCGCCCAGGACCTCGGGCGACCCTTGCTGGTGGAGGGCGAGGCCGGTGTCGGCAAGACCGAGATCGCCAAGGTCATGGCCGCGATCCTGGGCACCGATCTCATCCGTTTGCAGTGCTACGAGGGCCTCGACGCCGCCGCCACGATCTATGAATGGAACTATCAGCGCCAACTGCTGGCGATCCGCGCGCGCGAGCGCGACGAGACCACGGCGGACGAGATCGAGCGGCAAATCTTCTCCGAGGCCTATCTGCTGCGCCGCCCGCTGTTGGAGGCGATCTCGCGCCAGACCTCGCCGGTGCTGCTGATCGACGAGATCGATCGGGCCGACGAGGAGTTCGAGGCCTTCCTGCTGGAAATCCTTTCGGACTTTCAAATCACCATTCCCGAGCTCGGCACGATTCATGCGACCTCGGTGCCCCATGTGGTGTTGACCTCGAACGGCACCCGTGCGCTTTCGGACGCGCTCCGGCGGCGCTGCCTCTACAGCTACATCGACTATCCGGACGAGGCCAAGGAGCTGGCCATTCTGCGCGCCCGCCTGCCGGGGATCGACGCGGCGTTGGCCGGCCGCATCGTGGGCTTCGTCCAGGCTCTGAGGCGCGAGGAGCTGGAGAAGACGCCGGGAATCGCGGAAACCCTCGATTGGGCGGCGGCGCTGGTCGGCATGGGCTCGGTGACGCTCGATGGCGATCCGGCGCGGCTCCAGGCGAGCTTGATCTGCCTGCTCAAGACAGAGCGCGACCAGAAGGCGGTTCCCCCCGAGGTGACCGCGCGCCTGATCGGCCGGGTGGCCTAGCGGAAAAGTGCCGTCGAGCCCCGACATCGTCTGGCCGAGCCGGCGAATCCAGGGTTTCATCGCCCATCTCCGCGCCAACGACTTCACCCTCGGGCCGGCGGAGACCGCCGAGGCCTCGGCCTTCCTGGCGCGGCTCGCCGCGCCGGACGAGGCCGCGACGCGCCTCGGCCTCCGGGCCATGCTGGCGGGCAATCGCGCCGAATGGGACCGCTTCGACGAGCTGTTCGAAGCCTATTGGCACGGACTGGGCCTGCGCACGGTCGAGCCCACGGGTGGCGAGGCCGGCCACAAGCGCCCGGCCATGTGGGATCGCGTGCTGCCGCCGCTGGATGGCGGGGCCACGTTGGGCGCCATGCCCGAGCCGGAGAAGCGCGCGGACGGCGAGGCGGCGGCGGGACACCTGGTCGCGAGCGAGCGAGACGGGTTGCGCCGAACCGACCTCCGCGCGCTCGCCGACGCCGCCACCATCGCCGAGGCGGAGCGGATCGCCGAGGCCCTGGCGCGGGCCATGCGCTACCGTTTGAGCCGGCGAAGGCGGGCGGCCCACAAGGGCGGGGGAATCGACCTCAGGCGGACCATCCGCCGCAATATGAGCCGAGGCGCCGAGCCATTGGAGCTGGTCCGCCGGCGGCGCCCGGACCGGCCGGTCCATCTGGTCGTCCTGCTCGACGTTTCGGGCTCGATGAAGCTTTACAGCCGCTATTTTCTGTTGTTCGTCCGCGGCCTCGTCTGTCGCTGGCTGCGGGCCGATGCCTATCTCTTCCACACGCGCCTGGTGCGTGTCACCGACGGCTTGAGGGAACCCGATCCGTTGAAGGCACTGGCGCGCCTCTCGTTGATGACCCAGGGCTTCGGCGGCGGCACCCACATCGCGCGCTCTCTTCGGGTCTTCAACGAGCGTTACGCCAAGCAGGCGCTCGATAGCCGCGCGATCGTCATCATCATGAGCGATGGCTACGACACCGATCCGCCCGAGGCGCTGGCGGGCGAGCTGAAGCGCCTGAAGCTGCGCGCGCGGCGCCTGGTCTGGCTCAACCCGCTGCTGGGCTGGAAGGATTACCAGCCGGTGGCGCGCGCCATGGCGGCGGCGCTGCCCCATATCGATCATTTCGCGGCGGCGGCGACGCTCGATGATTTGGCCGCGCTGGAGGACGATCTGGCGCGGCTTTGATTCACCTGGCGGGCCGGAAGAATAGGGGCCAGGGGCGGCCCGGTGCGATTCCATGTGGAGCGTCGAGAAACTGTATACTGTCGCCGGCCATCGGAAGGGAAATGCGATGAAACCCCTCAGGCTAGTGTACCGACTCTAACGCCTGTCGCCCACGAGCGACTTTTTCGAGTATGGCGGTGGCGGAAGCGGTCCATACGAAGGGTTTTGGATCGGCATTGTGGTGCTCGAGGTATTCCTGAATGGCTGTTTCGAGTTCGGCGACGCTCTTGAACACGCCGCAACGGATTTGATCGCTGGTGATCAGGCCGAAGAAGCGTTCGACCTGGCTGAGCCAGGAGGCGGATGTCGGAGTGAAGTGCATATGGAAGCGAGGATGTTTTGCCAACCACGCCTTGACCTTGGGATGCTTGTGGGTGGCGTAGTTGTCGGCGATCAGATGCAGGTCGAGCTTCTTGGGCGTCTCGGCGTCGATACGGCGCAGGAATTTCAGCCATTCCTGATGGCGGTGCCGCTTCATGCAGTGGCCGATGACCTTGCCGGTGGCGACGTCGAGCGCGGCGAACAATGTCGTCGTGCCGTGGCGCTTGTAGTCATGCGTCATGGTGCCGGCTCGGCCCTTCTTGATCGGCAAGCCGGGCTGTGTGCGGTCGAGCGCCTGGATCTGGCTCTTCTCGTCGACCGAGAGAACCAGCGCCTTGTCCGGCGGATCGAGATAGAGACCGACGATATCGCGCACCTTCTCGACGAAGTGCTCGTCATTCGACAGCTTGAAGGTCTTCACCAGGTGCGGCTTGAGGCCGTGCGCCTTCCAGACCCGCTGCACGCTGGTGTAGCTGAGGCCGACGGCACGGGCCATCTTGCGGATGCTCCAATGCGTCGCCGCCTCCGGCGTCTCGTGCAAGGTCTTATGCACAACCCGCTCGATCACCTCGGCGCTCAGCGGCGGCTTGCGTCCCGGTCGCGTCGCATCGCGGCGCAGTCCGGCGATGCCTTTGGCAAGGTAGCGCTCCTGCCAGCGCCACACCGTCACCTTACTTTTGCCGACCAACCGGACGATCGTCATCGTGCCGATCCCGTCAGCCGACAGCAACACGATCCGTGCCCGCCAAACCAGCTTCTGCGGCGTGTTCCGCCCAGAAACCAACCCTTCCAGCGTCGCCCGCTCCGCGGGAGACAGCCAGATGAATGCCAATGTCTTCGTCATTCCCCCAGAATCGCAGAACGCAAGCCCTTTGGGAAACTTTTGTTAGGATCGGAACACTAGTGGCTATAATCGAGGCGCCGAATGATGCGGCCGTCGCTAAGGTGGCGCTCAAGCTGGGCGCCGCTGGCAACGTCAAGACCGTCACACTGCGGGCCTTCGATGAAGCGGAGTATCGCGACATCGTTGCCGGCCTCGACTGACGTTGGTGGCGCTTCAGGTGCTCATGGAAGTGCTTCACCGTGAAATCCCAGTAGCGGGTACGGTATTCCTCGATCACCCAGGCGACTTGGTCCACCGGCGCGCCGAGGCCCGGCCCAGGCGGCGGTCCACCAGGCCCTCCGCTCCCTCCGCCTCGTAGCGGTCGCGAAGTCGGCGGAAATGGCGCTCCAATACCCCCAAGACCTCCGCCACCTCGGCGCAACTCGACCGACCGGTCCGGTATTGCCCGATCGCCTCGATGATCCGTGCCATGCGCATCTCCGGTAACAGCCAATACCTCCGGCTCCTTGGAACAATTCAAGAAACCGGACATATCGCGTGCCACACATTCCGGACATACCGCGTGCTACTGACAGCGCGGTCTCGCGATATCCTTCGGCTTGGGAGAGACAGCCGATGCGCTACCTCGTTGCGGTCGCACTGGCCGTTATGCTGGCGCTTGAGTCGGACCCGATTCCCTTGGACACAGAATTGGTTTAATCGAAGTGTCCAGGCGCTGCCGGTGGTCGCGCAGGAGGACCGGAACATGACCGACAATTTTGAAAACAAAGTTGCTGTTGATGGGCCTGTGGTAAACGAGGGCGAGCTTGGCTCGTCCACGTTTTCCCCGGGCCAGGTTTCGCCGGCAGGCCCGCTGGGACTTGGCCAGCGGTGGACGGTGACGCGCAAGCGTGAGGTTGCCCTGCGGCTTTTGCGTGGCGAGCCGGTGGAACTTTTGTCGCGGCAGTTGGGCGTGGAGATTTTCCGGCTCGAGCAGTGGCGTGAGAAGGCGATCGCCGGGATCGATGCCTCGCTCAAGGAACGCAAGGGCGATCCGGTAAAGGCGGAACTGGACATCGCCATGAAGCGGATCGGGGAGTTGATCATGCAGGTGGAACTGCTGGAGGCCAAGACGGAGACGTCCGGCCCTTTGGGGCGGCGGAGGTCGCGGCGATGAGTGCCGCCACCTCTCCCGGCACGGGTTTGGCCTACGGCCTCCAGCGGGTCTGTGCGGCCTGGGGTTTTGCCCGTTCCTCGTTCTACGCCATGAAATCCCGGCAGCAGGCCACCGCTGAGCGCCCACCAGCAAAGCGCCGGGGACCGAAGCCCTCGATCTCGGACGAGGCTCTGCTGGTGGCCATCGAGGCCGACCTGGAGGCATCCCCCTGGGAGGGCGAGGGACACCGCAAGGTCTGGGCTCGGCTTCGGGTCTGTCGTGGCATCCGTGTTTCCCGCAAGCGGGTGCTCCGGGTGATGCGCGAGAACAACCTGCTCTCGCCCCATCGCTGCCGCCGCCGTGGCGGAAATCCCCATGTCGGTGAGATCATCACCCATGCCCCCAACCTCATGTGGGGCACGGACGGCGTTCGGGTGTTCACGGTGGACGACGGCTGGGGCTGGATATTCACCGCCATCGAGCATTGGAACGCCGAGTGCGTCGGCTGGCATGTGTGCAAGCGAGGCGACCGCTTCGCCGCCCTTCAGCCGATCTCCATGGGGCTTGCGAGGCTGTATGCCTCGACCTCCGCCGGTGCGGCGCGGGGGCTGGCCTTGCGGATGGATCACGGCTCCCAGTATCTGTCGGACCACTTCACCAACCAGATCAAGTTCTGGGGCATCCAGCCGTCCTACGCCTTCGTCGAACAGCCCCAGACCAACGGCGTCGCCGAGAGGTTCAATCGCACGCTCAAGGAACAGATCATCCATGGCCGCATCTACCGCAACATCGCGGAGCTGCGGAACGCCGTCCGCGGGTTCGTCGAACAGTACAATGCCCAGTGGATCGTGGAGAAGAACGGCTACCTGAGCCCCGCTCAAGCTCGTCAGGCGTGGCACACCGCGATGTCACTCAGGCCCGCCGCATGAGACAAACTTGTGTCCAAGGAACCGGGTGCGATACAGTTATGCTGGCGCTTCCAGTGACGGCGCTGAACTTCCATAAGGGCTGGGCGGCATACAAGCGCGGCGACCCCGCGACGGCGTTGCGTGAGCGGCGTCCGCTTGCTGAGTGGGGGCACGCCGAGACCCAGTACAACCTCGGCTTCATGTACGCCAATGGCGAGAAGGGCGTCTCTCGGGGCTACGCCGAGGCGCTGCCGGTGGTCGCGCAGGACTTCAATAGGGGCTTGGAGGCGTACAATCGTAAGAACTACGCGGCGGCGCTAGAAGAATTGGTTGCCGCTCGCTGAAAATGGTCATGCAAGGACACAGCACGACGTCGGCCGAATGTACTTCTTGGATTATGGAGTATCGCGGAACGCCGTGAAAGCCTACATGTGGGTGTACCTCGCGGGAACGCTAGAGGCGAAGTGGAAGTTGCATCTCGCTACCGTTGCCTCTCCGATGACCCCCGCCCAGATCGCCGAAGCCCAGCGCCTCGCCCGCGAGTGGATGGAGAAGCACGGGAAGTAGGTCCGACGCGTCGTCACCTTGCATTGGGACGAGATGCATCGAGCTTCATATGGCTGATGTAACTCGGTGCCGCTGGCCCTATATTTCATTTAGATCGGCAACCTGCCTTCCGCAGGCTCCAGGAGAGGAATGATGAAACGGCTCGCATCGACGTTTCTCGCCATACTCACTGCGCTCGTTCTCTCGGCCGGACTTGCACTGGCCGCCCCTGGCGGCAAGGGGAACGGCGGCGTCGGACAGGGCAAGGGACAAGGGGCCAAGAACGGCAGTGGCTGGGGTGTAGGCGGCATCCCCGGCAGCAGAGGCCGCGGCCAGGGTAGGGGTAGGGCTGCGCGGACGAACGAGTCTCGCGCGATCCTGAACGAGAGGGGCAATGGTGAAGGCAGAGGTCGGGCTGCGCGGCCAAGCGAAACCCGCGTGGCTCTAGAAGAGCAGGACCAGACCATTAGGCTAGACACCTCACGTTCGACGGGCGGGCGGAACGACTCAAGACAATAGCGGTCACCGGATTTGCAACGAGCCCGCCTTCGACGTCTTCGAGGGTGCGGAGCAAGTCGCCCTGCCCCTCGTCATCGACCTCAACGTCAACCGCCGGCACCTGGACGAGAGCCAGCGGGCGATGGTGCGGCGGAACTGGCAACGATGCAGTAAGGGGGGGCGTCGCCGATCCGATCAAGCGGAAAGTTTTCCGCTCTTCACGTCCTGCGGCTGACGCACGGCGACACGGCCGGTTCCCCGAGTAGGGGGCCCGCCGGCGGGGGCTTTCCGGTAGCTTCGCCTGGAGGCCAGGAATAATCCTCCGCCGGAAGCCTTCCGCCGACGGGTCGTGACGCCGGGGAGCGTCATCTCGTGGACCCCCCAGGGGCGGGAGGCGGGTCGCGTCAGCGGTTGACGATCTGCCAGCTCCCGTCGGGCTGCAGGCAAGCGGTGCCATAGGCCTCTTCCTGCCGGCCGCCGATGACCACGCTGTGGTGGTATTCGCGGCACTGCCGCCCGGTGCTCGAGACGCCTTCGCGCACCGGCGTCACCGTGCCGTAGTTGCCGCTTTCGGGGTTGCGCCAAGAGATCGTCTCGTTGACCGGCGCCTGGTGGGCCTCGTCCTGCGCCCGGGTGACGGCACGCCGATCGGCCCGGTCGAGCGAACGGCCGATCGAATTGCCGAGCATGGCGCCGAGAAAGACGCCGGCGGCGGTGGCGGCGAGCCGGCCCCGGCCGCTGCCGAACTGGGCGCCCAACAGGCCACCGCCGGCGGCGCCCAGGATGGTTCCGACGCCCTGCTTGGGGCCACCCTCGGTGACGCAGCCGGTCAGCATCAAGGCGGCGAGCGCGGTTGCCAGCAGCGCCGCCGCCCGGCCCCCGGCACGCCGCGTCGCGGTCTTCGTTTCGTTCTGGATGTCATGGTTCGACACGGTGCTTTCCTTCCCCGGACGTCGTTCGTCGGAATCGATGGTGGGGGTTTGCCAGGCACCGCCTGAACCCAATCTGAGGCCCCGTTCACCCAGCGATTCGATCCCCGAAACTGTCGCACGCCCCAACACCGAGGGCAATGGCGCCGGTCGCGTCGAGGCCCCGAGGGGAGGGCGTAAATGGGATACCGTCCGAAGTTTCCCTTTGGGTTCCGCTTGAGCTAGACTCTCGGAAACTGCCGGTCGTACCCTAGCCATAGACTCAAACCCTTCAAGGTGATCCCCATGTCAAAACAACAAGCAAAATTCCAAGTCGGGCAAATAATTCACCACAAGATGTTTGACTACACCGGGGCCGTTTTCGATGTCGATCCGACATTTCAAGGGACAGATGAATGGTACGAACAAGTCGCTCGCTCACGCCCCCCGAAGGACAAACCGTGGTATCACGTGCTAGTGAATGAAGCGACTCATACGACCTATGTCGCTGAGCAGAACCTAGCGCCTGCGGAAGCACCTCAGAGAATCGTGCACCCGCTTGCTGACAGGCTATTTAGTGATTTCAATGGAGAGCCGAACCTATGGAAATTATTCCGTGGCCGCAGCAGCGCTCATTAGCCCTTTGCTCGGGTCCGCCTTCATGGCTTCGAGGCCTATCATCGAATAGTTTATGCACAGCCTACACCCACTAGGGCTACGAATGGGCGCTCAAACCGGATATAGGGGAGCGCGCCATGGATGTTCTCGACCGCGCCGATCTCCCATTCCCGCATTCGCTACCCGAGTTCCAGCGACTTTTCCCCGATGATGCGGCCTGCGCCGCCTACCTGGAGAAAGCCCGCTGGGGAGACGGCTTTGCCTGCCCGCACTGCGGCACGGCGGGAGAGCCGTTCCACTTTGAAAACCGCCCTGGCGTCCTGCGCTGCCGCAAGTGCCGCCAGAACACCGGGCTGACGGTGGGAACAGTGATGGAGCGTAGCCACACTCCGCTGAACGTCTGGTTCTGGGCCGCTTATCTGGTCGCCAGTCAGACGCCCGGCATGTCCGCCGTGCAGTTTCAGCGGCAACTTGGTCTTTCGCGCTACGAGACGGCCTTTCAAATTGGCTCAATTCGTGAATTGTATGCATTAGTGATAGAGTGCCTGGAACGTCAGGAGGTTGGGTTATGGACGGCAAGGGTTTCCAGGTGTGGCTTTCGGCGGCGCGCGGGCTGACGCGCGCGCAGCGGCGCGAGGCGCTCGCGGTGCTGTCGGGCCGGAGCGAGGGCGAGGCATCGAAGGCCGCGATCGAGCTTGGTGTGGACGAGGCCCGGCGCTGTCCGCACTGCGCGAGCGAAGGGGCGGTTTCGCGCGGTATGGCGCGGGGTCTGCGGCGCTACCAGTGCAAGGGCTGCGGCAGGACCTTCAACGCGCTGAGCGGTACGCCGCTGTCGGGCTTGCACCACAAGGAACGCTGGCTGTCGTTCGGGGCGTCGCTGGCGAAGGGGGAGACGGTGAAGGCCTCGGCGGCGCGCTGCGACGTGGCGGTGAGCACGGCGTTCCGCTGGCGTCACCGGTTTCTGGCGGCGGCGCGGAGCGATTCGGAGGTGCTCAAGGGGATCGTGGAAGCGGACGAGACCTACGTCCTGGAGAGCCGGAAGGGCGCGCGCGGGCTGGGGCGCAAGGCACGGCGGCGGGGCGGCAAGGCGAAGAAGCGCGGCCTCTCGCGCGAGCAGGTACCGGTTCTCATGGCGGCGGACCGGAGCGGAACGACGGTCAGCGCGGTGCTGCCCAGGGTCGATGCGGCGGCGCTCACGGCTGCCCTCGACCCGGTGGTCGCGAAGGACGCCCTGCTGGTCTCCGACGGCGGCGCGAGCTACCCACCGTGCGCCGCCGCGCTCGGGGTGAGCCACGAAGCACTCAACCGCTCGATGGGGGAACGGGTTCGGGGCGATCTGCATGTGCAGACGGTGAACAGCCGCCACAGCCGGTTGAAGGACTTCCTGCGTCCCCGCCGCGGCATCGCCACCCGCTATCTGGACAACTACCTGAGCTGGTTCCACCTCGTCGGCCTCGCCCCCGGCGCCAATGACCGAGCCTGCCTCGCCGCCGCCGTAACAAGGTGACGCATACAATTCACGAATTGAGCCAAATTTTAACCATGTTTTGCCGGCGGCGCGCCGGGATCGGCGTCGTCGCCGCTCGCGAGTGACGATCGCGCTCGGATGCTCGACGTGCCGTCGGTAACTCGGCGCGGAAGACCTTCGCGCTCGCGGCTCAGGCCGGCGGCAGCTTCTCCAGCGCTTCCTTCAGCTCCGGTATCGCCTTGAAGAGGTCGGCCACCAGACCAAAATCGGCGACCTGGAAGATCGGTGCCTCCTCGTCCTTGTTGATGGCGACGATCACCTTGGAGTCCTTCATGCCCGCGAGGTGCTGAATCGCGCCCGAAATGCCGACCGCGATATAGAGTTCCGGCGCCACCACCTTGCCGGTCTGGCCGACCTGAAACTCGTTCGCCACGTAGCCGGCGTCGACCGCGGCCCGGCTGGCGCCGACGGCGGCGCCGAGCGCGTCGGCGACCTCGAACAGCATCGGAAAATTGTCGCCCGACTGCATGCCCCGCCCGCCCGAGATGATGACCCGGGCCGAGGTCAGCTCCGGGCGCTCGCTGCTCGAGAGCTCGTTCTTGAGAAATCGGGAAATGCCGGGATCGTCGGCCGCGCTCACCGCCTCGATCGGGGCCGAGCCGCCTTCGAGCTCGGCCTTGGCGAAGGTCGTGGTGCGGACGGTGAGGATTTTGATCGGATCGTCCGAGCGGACCGTCGCCATGGCGTTGCCGGCGTAGATCGGGCGGACGAAGGTGTCGGGCGAGAGCACCTCGGTGATGTCGGAAATCTGGCTGACGTCGAGCAGCGCGGCGAGCCTGGGCATGAAGTTCTTGCCGTCGGTATTGGCCACCGCGAGGACCGCCGCATACTCGCCCGAGAGGGCGCGCAAGAGCTCCGCCATCGGCTCGGCCAACAGCTCTGCGTAAAGCGGAGCATCGGCGACGCGCACCTTGGCGACGCCCTGGACGGCGGCGGCGGCCTGGGCCACGGCCCCGAGGCCGGCGCCGGCGACCAGCAGATGCACGTCGGAATCGATCTCGGCCGCGGCCGTCACGACGCTCGCGGTCCCCGGCTTCAGTTCACCATTTTCGTGATCGGCGACGACGAGGACGCTCATCAGATCACTCCCACTTCGTTTCTGAGCTTGTCGACCAGCTCGGCGACGCTTTCCACCTTGACGCCGGCCTGGCGCTTCGGCGGCTCCTCGACCTTCAGCACCACCACGCGCGGGGTCACGTCGACGCTCAGATCTTCGGGCGAGAATTCGTCGATCGTCTTCTTCTTCGCCTTCATGATGTTGGGCAGCGAGGCGTAACGCGGCTCGTTCAGGCGCAGGTCGGTGGTGACGATCGCCGGCAGGTCGATGGCGATGGTCTGCAAGCCGGCGTCGACCTCGCGGGTGACGTGGAGCTTGCCGTCGGTGAACTCCAGCTTGGAGGCGAAGGTGCCCTGGGGGCGGCCCAGCAGCGCGGCCAGCATCTGGCCGGTCTGATTGCAGTCGTCGTCGATCGCCTGCTTGCCGAGGATCACCAGCTCGGGCCCCTCCCGCTCGATCACCGCCTGCAGGATCTTGGCGACGTGCAGCGGCTCCAACGCCGCCTCCGTCACCACCAGGATGCCCCGATCGGCGCCCATCGCCAGCGCGGTGCGGATCGTCTCGCGGCACTGCGGCACGCCGATCGAGATCGCCACGATCTCCTCGGCGTTGCCCGCCTCCTTGATCCGAAGCGCCTCCTCGACGGCGATTTCGTCGAACGGGTTCATCGACATCTTGACGTTGGCGAGGTCGACGCCGGTCTGATCCGCCTTGACCCGGATCTTCACGTTGTAGTCGACCACTCGTTTCACCGGGACGAGGATCTTCATCGCGTCTCCCGCTCCCCTCTCGAGTTGGTGTGGGGCCCCCAGGGGTCCAGCGCAATTTCGAAGAGATGACGGCGCCCGGCGCGGCGCCGAAATCGCGGCGCAACCTAGGACCCGGACCCCGCCCTGTCAACGCATTGCTGGCCCCTTGCCGGCGCCTCCTCGGCCCCTGGGGCGGTCGCTTTACCGGTTGGCGCCGGGGCGCCAGAGAACGTCGAGGGCGCCGTCGTCGTTGACCTGGCGGGCGAGCACGAAGAGGTGGTCCGAGAGGCGATTGACATAGGCGATCGCCTGGGGGTTCAGGGTCTCGAGTTTGGCCAGTGCCACCATCAAGCGCTCTGCCCGGCGGGTGATGGTGCGGGCCAGGTGCAGATTAGCGCCGGCCGGCGTGCCGCCCGGCAGGATGAAGGAATCGAGCGGTCGTAGGCTTGCGTTGATCGAATCGATCTCGGCCTCCAGCCGCCCCACCTGGGCCTCGCCGATCCTGAGCGCGCCGGCCCTGCGGCTCGACTCCTCCGGCGTGCAAAGGTCGGCGCCGAGGTCGAACAGGTCGTTCTGGATCCGCGCCAGCATCTCGTCGGCCTCGCCATCGGTGTGGAGGCGCGCGAGGCCGATCGCCGCGTTGGCCTCGTCGACGGTGCCGTAGGCGGCGACCCGAGGGCTATCCTTCGCCACCCTGGCGCCGTCGCCCAGGCTGGTCTCGCCGCCGTCGCCGCCCCGGGTGTAAATCTTGGTCAGTCGAACCATCCGCCACCTCCCCTCCTCACCGGCCCTAGTGGATAGAATCCACTAGCAGCCTGTCGGACTGAGGTCCGCGAGAAGGGGTGTGGACGGATCGGGATGTGGAGAGGTCATGGGTTCGGGCATCTTTCGTGAGGACATGGCGTCCGGCCGCTTGCTCGCGTGTATCGCGAGGCGAGCATACACTTTAGGCCCTTTCGCGAGGACACGGAGTTGGGCCGCTTGCTCACGCGTATTGCAGGGTGAACATTCTTTTGATGTTCCAAGCCAGGGTCACCAAGTTCCATTCGCCCCTGACCTTGTCCAGGCCGCGTAGCGAGAACTGGCGGAAGCCCATCAGGTCCGCGAGAAGGGGTGTGGACGGATCGGGATGTGGAGAGGTCATGGGTTCGGGCATCTTTCGTGAGGACATGGCGTCCGGCCGCTTGCTCGCGTGTATCGCGAGGCGAGCATACACTTTAGGCCCTTTCGCGAGGACACGGAGTTGGGCCGCTTGCTCACGCGTATTGCAGGGTGAACATTCTTTTGATGTTCCAAGCCAGGGTCACCAAGTTCCATTCGCCCCTGACCTTGTCCAGGCCGCGTAGCGAGAACTGGCGGAAGCCCATCACCGATTTGATGATGCCGAACACCGGTTCCGGCGTTTGCTTGCGCAGGGCGTAGAGTTGCCGGCCCTCGGGCGAGGCCAGTCGATGGCGCATCGCTTCCAGCGGCGTCGGGTTCTCCGGGGGCGGCGGTGCTCCGGCGAAGCGGTCCTTCCAGGAGAGATGATGGTGCTCCCGAGCGGGCGCGATCAGCGGCGCGATCCCGGCCTCGGCGCAGGCCTTCACGTTGGCCTCGCTGAAGTAGCCGCTGTCCGCCAGCAGGGTCTCGGGCGCGCCCAGCGCCTCGGAGAGCCGCTCGAGCGCTTCCAGCGCCGGCTCGATGTGTTGCTTGTCGTTGGGGGCCTGGACCACATCGTTGGTGACCACCAGCAGGCTGTCGACCGCCACCGTGGCCTGGGCGTTGTAAGACTGTTCGAAGCCACCGCCGGCCACCGGCGGCTTGGGCGGACGGCCGCCCGGCTTGCGGCCCGTCTTCTCGGCCTTCTCCGCGCGCGCCTGGAGCTTCGCCTCGTACTCGGCCCGCTCCCGCTCATGGCGTTCGCGCGCCCGCGCCTCGATCGCCGCCTTGGCCTCGGCGATGCGGGCCAGACGATCCTCGCGCCGGGCCAGTTCTTCCGGTACCGACATCCCGTCCGGCACATCCGCCGCATCGGCCGCCTCCGCCAGCCTCATCAGTTCCACCACCTCGGCCTTCAACCGGGCTTCGATCTCGCAGGCGTGTTTCCACGACAAGGCACTGTGGCGGCTCGCGTTGGCATGCACCTTGGTGCCGTCCAGCGCCACCGTGCCCAGCTTCAGCAGCCCGGTTTCCCGAGCCAGCAGCAGCACCTCGACGAACAGCCCTGCGATCGAAACGAGAAAGCGCCGCCGGAAGCTGGCGATGGTGTCGTGGTCGGGATGGTCGTTGGCGGCGATGAAGCGGAAGGCCACCGAATCATAGGTCGCGCGCTCCAGCTTGCGGCTCGAAAACACTCCCGTGGCGTAGCCGTAGACCAGAAGCCCCAGCAGCACGCTCGGGTGATAGGACGCCGAGCCCGAGCCGCGATAGGCCTTCACGAACGCCGAGAGGTCCAACTGCTCGATCACCTCGACCACGAAGCGCGCCAGATGCCGCTCGGGAAGCCATTCATCCACCGACGGCGGCAGCAGAAACCCCGTCTCGCGGTCCACCGCTCGGAAGTTGCTCATCACGGCCTCCATCAATCGCGGGCGAATCAACCGATGCCATCGAATCAGATCACACCCCTCGGCTCAAGTCCGACAGGCTGCTAGAGCAGGAACAACAGCACGAACAGGACGACGGCGGCGAATTGCAGGCCGATCCGCCAGCGCATCAGCTTGTTAGACCGGATCCGGCCGGCCTCGCCCCCCTTGCCCATGGTGAGGACGCCGGCCAGCAAGACCGCGACGACGGCGACCAGGGTGACGACGATCGCCGCTTTCAGGAGCCAGCTCATGGCACCGATTTAGCACCCAACGGGTTATCCGTCGCGACGCGTGCGCGTAGCATGGCCCGGCCGGCCCGCTCCCGGTCTTCTCCCCTGGCCAAACCACCCGAGCGTCCCGGCTGGGCCAGGCGGCGCGTCGGGCCTCCCGCTCCTGGGTGGTTGGGCGGGGGAGTGGGAGGCCCGGCGGGCCGCGCGAGCGGCCATCGACAAAGAGCGCGTCGGGCCTCCCGCTCAGCCGTGCGGGCGGACGCTCTTCCAGTATTTGTGGTTCAGCAGCGACATCAGGTGATCGTGGCGGTACTGCAAGCACTCGCGCAGGGAAAACACGTCGCCGTCGTCGAGCTTGTCCCGGCATCCTTCCAGGCCGTCGGCGGCGATCTCGCGACCCGCCTCGGCGATACCCGATGGCGCCTCGGCGAGGGCCCGCGTCCAGAGGGTCTCTCGTGCCCTCGCCCCGGCCTTGCGGCCTTCGGGCAACGCGTTGATCAGATAGCTCAAGAGGCGAACGCCCTGGGTCCGCTCGCCGGCGTGCTCGACGATCTCCTCGCCGAGCAAGCGATTGGGGCCGAGCGCCGTGGCGATCTGCTCGGGCTCATGGCGCCGGTGGTGGCTGGGAAGTGGCTTCGGGATCAGCGCGACGCGGCGCCCGATCTCGATGCCGAGCCGCTCGGCGCCGAGCGCGCGGCGCAGGCTTTCGGGCACCGAAACGCGGACGGCGGCATAGCCGCGCTGGCTGACGTAGCGCGCCTCGGGCGGCGAGGGCAGGCGCCGCGTGGTCCCGTCCGGCGCCGTCGCGACCAAGGTGATCAGGGCGCCCTCGGCCGGCAGATAGAGGCTGGCATGGCTGGGGCTGGCCCGTCTCGGTTCCATGCAGAACGAGCTGAACTCGGCGTAACACTCCGCGCCATCGCAACTGAGCGGCTTGGCGCCCTCGGTCTGGACCAGCGCCAGAATCTGGGGCGCGGCGGTGGCGCCGGCCAGCGGCGCCAGGGCGAGCGCGAACGCGGCGGCGATACGAAGCGACATGACGAGGTCTCCTCTCCTCGGAGACGGGCGCCGCTCGGGGCCCGAGTGGTCGACCCGCCGGCCGCCCGTCCCCGGGTGGCCCGGCGTCCCGCCTCGACTGTCACTAAGTGTCGCAGAGTCCCGCCGCCTCGGCAAGCCTCGCCACCGCACAGCCTCGCCACCGCACAGCCTCGCCACCGCACGGCCTCGCCGCCGCACTGCCGGCGCCGGCCCCTTGTCGGCACGCGCCGGTGGCCTATCTTGCATCGGCACCGCCGCATTTCGGCGAGGGGAGGCCAGCCATGTCTGATTTGTCCGCACTACACTCGCTCGGCGCGCTGCCCGGCCGGGTCACTCTGGCGGAGGCGACGGGCGCGCCGATTCCCGAGGGCCAGCGCTCCGCGCTGCTGATGCGTCACGGCTCGATGACGCTCCGCTATTACGCGCCGCGCGGCACCGATCCGCAGACGCCGCACGAGCAGGACGAGATCTACCTCGTCGCCTCCGGCACCGGCAGCTTCGTCAACGGCGCCGAGCGCGTGACCTTCGGCCCGGGCGACGTGCTCTTCGTGCCAGCGCGCAGCGAGCACCGTTTCGAGGATTTCAGCGACGATCTCGGCCTCTGGGTCGTGTTCTGGGGTCCGGCCGGCGGCGAGGCGGGATAAACCCCACTATCGCAACGGATTATATGGAACAGGCGGGCGCCTGGTTCCGGAGAAGTCACCACTAAGTCACCAAGTGACATCATTTCGAGGCGGAATCGTCCGTCCCGAAGCGATCGACAGCGAGCCGCGCGAGGTGACGACATGCCCGCTTCCGAACCGTTCTTCGTCGACCGGATCTCGATACTGACGCCACCCGGCTTCCAGGACCAGGTTCGAGAGGCCGCCCGCCAGGAAGGCCAAACCGCCTCCGAGTTCATCCGCTCCGCCATCCGCGACAAGCTGCGCACCGTCGAGCAGCCCGAGGCCGGCTGATGGCCGCCACCACCACATCCCTCCGCGCCCGGCGCTCCCGTGAGAAGGGCGCCGAGCGCGAGGTGGTGCACCTGCACACGGCCATGGGCATCCGTGCCGATCGTGGTGCAGGTCAAAAGACAGGCCGATGACCAACGATCAGCAGCTTTCTCCGGGCGCCATCCGCAGTCGCCGGTTGCGCGAGCGCCGACGAAACGGTTGGACGAGAGTGATCGCCGTCGAGGTCAGCGCGATGGACGCGGTGGCGCTCCGAGGGGCGGGGTTCCTCAGGCCAGGCGAGTCGGCCGTTGACGCCCTTCCGAAGGCACTGCGGCGTTGTATCGATTTGGTGATGTATCGCACCCGGTTCCTTGGACACAAGTTTGTCTCATGCGGCGGGCCTGAGTGACATCGCGGTGTGCCACGCCTGACGAGCTTGAGCGGGGCTCAGGTAGCCGTTCTTCTCCACGATCCACTGGGCATTGTACTGTTCGACGAACCCGCGGACGGCGTTCCGCAGCTCCGCGATGTTGCGGTAGATGCGGCCATGGATGATCTGTTCCTTGAGCGTGCGATTGAACCTCTCGGCGACGCCGTTGGTCTGGGGCTGTTCGACGAAGGCGTAGGACGGCTGGATGCCCCAGAACTTGATCTGGTTGGTGAAGTGGTCCGACAGATACTGGGAGCCGTGATCCATCCGCAAGGCCAGCCCCCGCGCCGCACCGGCGGAGGTCGAGGCATACAGCCTCGCAAGCCCCATGGAGATCGGCTGAAGGGCGGCGAAGCGGTCGCCTCGCTTGCACACATGCCAGCCGACGCACTCGGCGTTCCAATGCTCGATGGCGGTGAATATCCAGCCCCAGCCGTCGTCCACCGTGAACACCCGAACGCCGTCCGTGCCCCACATGAGGTTGGGGGCATGGGTGATGATCTCACCGACATGGGGATTTCCGCCACGGCGGCGGCAGCGATGGGGCGAGAGCAGGTTGTTCTCGCGCATCACCCGGAGCACCCGCTTGCGGGAAACACGGATGCCACGACAGACCCGAAGCCGAGCCCAGACCTTGCGGTGTCCCTCGCCCTCCCAGGGGGATGCCTCCAGGTCGGCCTCGATGGCCACCAGCAGAGCCTCGTCCGAGATCGAGGGCTTCGGTCCCCGGCGCTTTGCTGGTGGGCGCTCAGCGGTGGCCTGCTGCCGGGATTTCATGGCGTAGAACGAGGAACGGGCAAAACCCCAGGCCGCACAGACCCGCTGGAGGCCGTAGGCCAAACCCGTGCCGGGAGAGGTGGCGGCACTCATCGCCGCGACCTCCGCCGCCCCAAAGGGCCGGACGTCTCCGTCTTGGCCTCCAGCAGTTCCACCTGCATGATCAACTCCCCGATCCGCTTCATGGCGATGTCCAGTTCCGCCTTTACCGGATCGCCCTTGCGTTCCTTGAGCGAGGCATCGATCCCGGCGATCGCCTTCTCACGCCACTGCTCGAGCCGGAAAATCTCCACGCCCAACTGCCGCGACAAAAGTTCCACCGGCTCGCCACGCAAAAGCCGCAGGGCAACCTCACGCTTGCGCGTCACCGTCCACCGCTGGCCAAGTCCCAGCGGGCCTGCCGGCGAAACCTGGCCCGGGGAAAACGTGGACGAGCCAAGCTCGCCCTCGTTTACCACAGGCCCATCAACAGCAACTTTGTTCTCAAAATTGTCGGTCATCTTCCGGTCCTCCTTGGACACTTCGATTAAGCCAATTCTGTGTCCAAGGAAATTGGGTCCGACTCATATCGATTTGGTGACGCGTTCCCGTTGAGCACGAGGACAGCATGACTAAGCCAATTACTGACCGCCCCCTGAAACAAGCAGGCCGCAAGCCCATGGACTACGACGAGAGAATCGCCGGCGAGGTGTGCGAGCGCCTATCGCAAGGCGAGACCCTGCGCGCAATATGCGAAGACCCAGCCTTGCCGTCCCATCAGACAATCTATCGGTGGGTGGCTGCCACGCCCACATTCAGGGCCGCATACGCGCGCGCGCGAAGCTCAGATGGAGACATGGGCCGACGACCTGATAGAGATCGCCGACGACGCTTCGGGTGACTACATCGACCGGGTGGCGGCGGACGGCACAATTGAGCACGTCGTCGACCCTGAAACCGTGCAGAGATCCAAACTGCGGATGGACGCTCGTAAGTGGATCATGGCGAGACTCGCGGCCAGGACATACGGCGACAAGCTGGACCTGAACCTGAGCGCCACCGTCGAGGTCGGGGCGCTGAGCGACGCCGAGCTTGAAGCGCGCACCAAGGCCCGGCTGAAGGCCCTGGGCGTCGAAATAGCCGGGCCGTTGCTACGCGGAAGGGCCGACGCTACCGGCGCCTGGCGAGGCCGAGGACGACGACGAGGACGACGACAGTTAGTGTGGAGCTATTCCGCCTTTGCCAGTGAAGCCGAAAACGTAGGATAATTATTGGCGCGGTGCAACAAACCGGGAGAATAACGCAAGAATGGCGGTTTTCCGGGCTTTCCCTGAACCCATAATTTTCGTTATGACAAATTGAAGGCAGAAACCGGCGGTTTTCCGCCGTCCCTATCTGACGTTACAGCCGCACTATCCGACGTTGGATTACTTCGCTATTCCGTCGTAATGACGGCAAGGGGGGGCCATTGAATAGGGGTCCCGGCCCGAAAAGCCGAGTCGCCGACCCCCACCATGCCGCCCCGAGCGCGACCCCACCCCCGCCTCACGTATTTATCCCCACCCTCCTCCCGGTCGGCGAATTTTCACCGCCAAGAAAAGCGACGTTAAAGTTAAGTAGTGTCTTATAGATCAGTTTTCAGGGTAGACCATCGGCAAGCGGCCGTCGTCTCGGCCAGGGTGGCAATCCGACCCGCTAGCAGCCTGTCGGACTTGAGCCGAGGGGTGTGATCTGATTCGATGGCATCGGTTGGTTCGCCCGCGATTGATGGAGGCCGTGATGAGCAACTTCCGAGCGGTGGACCGCGAGACGGGGTTTCTGCTGCCGCCGTCGGTGGATGAATGGCTTCCCGAGCGGCATCTGGCGCGCTTCGTGGTCGAGGTGATCGAGCAGTTGGACCTCTCGGCGTTCGTGAAGGCCTATCGCGGCTCGGGCTCGGCGTCCTATCACCCGAGCGTGCTGCTGGGGCTTCTGGTCTACGGCTACGCCACGGGAGTGTTTTCGAGCCGCAAGCTGGAGCGCGCGACCTATGATTCGGTGGCCTTCCGCTTCATCGCCGCCAACGACCATCCCGACCACGACACCATCGCCAGCTTCCGGCGGCGCTTTCTCGTTTCGATCGCAGGGCTGTTCGTCGAGGTGCTGCTGCTGGCTCGGGAAACCGGGCTGCTGAAGCTGGGCACGGTGGCGCTGGACGGCACCAAGGTGCATGCCAACGCGAGCCGCCACAGTGCCTTGTCGTGGAAACACGCCTGCGAGATCGAAGCCCGGTTGAAGGCCGAGGTGGTGGAACTGATGAGGCTGGCGGAGGCGGCCGATGCGGCGGATGTGCCGGACGGGATGTCGGTACCGGAAGAACTGGCCCGGCGCGAGGATCGTCTGGCCCGCATCGCCGAGGCCAAGGCGGCGATCGAGGCGCGGGCGCGCGAACGCCATGAGCGGGAGCGGGCCGAGTACGAGGCGAAGCTCCAGGCGCGCGCGGAGAAGGCCGGGAAGACGGGCCGCAAGCCGGGCGGCCGTCCGCCCAAGCCGCCGGTGGCCGGCGGTGGCTTCGAACAGTCTTACAACGCCCAGGCCACGGTGGCGGTCGACAGCCTGCTGGTGGTCACCAACGATGTGGTCCAGGCCCCCAACGACAAGCAACACATCGAGCCGGCGCTGGAAGCGCTCGAGCGGCTCTCCGAGGCGCTGGGCGCGCCCGAGACCCTGCTGGCGGACAGCGGCTACTTCAGCGAGGCCAACGTGAAGGCCTGCGCCGAGGCCGGGATCGCGCCGCTGATCGCGCCCGCTCGGGAGCACCATCATCTCTCCTGGAAGGACCGCTTCGCCGGAGCACCGCCGCCCCCGGAGAACCCGACGCCGCTGGAAGCGATGCGCCATCGACTGGCCTCGCCCGAGGGCCGGCAACTCTACGCCCTGCGCAAGCAAACGCCGGAACCGGTGTTCGGCATCATCAAATCGGTGATGGGCTTCCGCCAGTTCTCGCTACGCGGCCTGGACAAGGTCAGGGGCGAATGGAACTTGGTGACCCTGGCTTGGAACATCAAAAGAATGTTCACCCTGCAATACGCGTGAGCAAGCGGCCCAACTCCGTGTCCTCGCGAAAGGGCCTAAAGTGTATGCTCGCCTCGCGATACACGCGAGCAAGCGGCCGGACGCCATGTCCTCACGAAAGATGCCCGAACCCATGACCTCTCCACATCCCGATCCGTCCACACCCCTTCTCGCGGACCTCAGTCCGACAGGCTGCTAGCCGAGTCTCGACCAGCTCGCCCATGACCGCGTGCCCTTCTGACTTCCGATACCGCGGCGAGGGCCACCAATGTCGGCTATTGGGGGTACATTCCCCGTCGGGCCGGGGTGGCCGATTCGGTCATTGACAGCCAAAGAACGAAACCGCTTTCAGCGGTAGTTCGTGGTGCCGGGCGGTGAGGTCGGTGGCGTAACGGATGGGTCGATCCTGTGTTGAGGTTTGGAGTTCCGAAGCTCACGCAACACGGGAGCAGACCCATGACCGATAGTGACAAGACCATCAGCCCGCTGCGCCAGCGCATGATCGACGACATGGTGCTTCGCGGCTTCAGTGCCAACACGCAGCGCGGCTACATCAGTGCGGTGGCCGGCTTTTCCGACTTTCTCGCACGCTCTCCGGATCGGGCGGAGGCGGAGGATCTCAGGCGCTATCAAGTGCATATGCGCAAAGCAGGCGCATCGGCGACGACGATGAACGCGGCGGTCTCGGCATTGCGGTTCTTCTTCGGCGTCACGCTCGGCCGAGGCGACGCCGAGATCGGCATGACGACGGTGGCAATGCCGCGCAAGCTGCCGGTGATCCTGAGCGTCGAGGAAATGGCGCGGCTTCTCGATGCCGCCCCCGGTCCCAAATACAAGGCGGCCTTTTCGCTGGCCTATGGCGCCGGCCTGCGCGCTTCGGAGGTGGTCCATCTCAAGGTCCCGGACATCGACAGCAACCGCAAGACGCTTCGCATCGAGCAAGGTAAGGGCCGCCGAGATCGCTACGCCATGCTCTCGGATCGCGCCGTCGAGCAGCTCAGGGGATTGAGCAACCTGATGTGTGGAAATTCGGAACGCCGTTGATCAGTCATCCTCTGCTTTCCAAGTGATGTAGGGTTTTTCGGTGGTTTCCCATTTCTCGTCGATTTCGACGAGGATGGCGGTGACCAGACGTTCGAGCGAGGCCTCGTTGGGAAAGACCCTGACCTTTACGGTGCGGCGCTTGATCTCCTGCTGGATGGATCGCTCCATGGGGTTCGAGGTTCGCATGCGCTTTTGGTGGCGCTCGGGCAGGGCGAAGACGGCGAGGCCCTCGGGGATCGCCGTCTCCAGCCAATCGGCGAGCTTGGGGGCGCTGTCGCGGTAGGCCGCCACCAGATGGCCCAGCTCGGCCTCGGCGGCCTTGCCGTCGGCGGCGTTCCAGACCCGGCGCAGCTCCTTGCCGATGGCCTTTCGGATGGCGAGGTTGGGGGCGTGATGGATGGCGTTTTGAGCCAGATGGTACTGACAGCGCTGCCAGACGGCGCCGCCGAGGACGGCCTTGCGCGCGGCGCCGAGGCCTGGATGATCATCGGAAACGATATAGGCGACACCGCGCATGCCACCGGCAACCAGGGTCTCCAGGAAGGCGCGCCAGTGCACTTCGGCCTCGGAGAGCGCACAGGAAACACCGAGCACCCGGCGGCGCTGGTCGGGGCCGATGCCGATCACCGAGAGCACGGCGGCGTCGCGCACCACGCCACCCTCTCGGACTTTCTCATAGCGCGCGTCGAGGAGCAGGTAGCGGATCTCGCCCAGCGGCCGGTTGCGCCAGGCATCCAGCTCCCCATCCAAGAGCTTGGCGGCGCGGCTGACCTGGCTCGACGACAGGCTCTCCAGGCCGAACTCGCGCATCACCGCCTCGGCGTCACGGGTGGAGACGCCTTTGATATACATCTCCGCCACGGCCAGCATGACAGCGCGGCAGGAGCGCCGTCCGCGCTCCAGGGCTTGGGGGTAAAAAGGCGCCTCATGACCGGCGGTCTTGGGAACCTCGAGCCTCACCGTACCGGCCGGGGTGTCGATCTTCTTGGGTCTGGTGCCGTTGGCGTATCCCCGCCGCTCGGGCGTGCGCTCATAGTGGCCGGCGCCCAAGAACCTCTCCCGCTCGATCCGCATGGCGAGATTGAAAAGGCCGGCGAAGACCGTCGCCATGTTCTCGCTACCGCCTTCGATCAATTGTTCCACCAAAGCCTCGACAGCGCTATCCTGGTCTTTCCGCATACTGGTTCTCCATGTTTGTTTGGACGCTTTCATGGATAACCAAAATGACGGATCGCCCCGCGCCGGGGTATACCCCGGCGCGGGGCGAAGCCAAATTTCCAGACCTCACGCTACACAAGCCAATTGCCAATTGTCCGTCTCTTGACCGTGCATCATGGCGATGCTGTCATAGTT
The DNA here is from genome assembly GCA_965225945.1 of Alphaproteobacteria bacterium. Lineage (GTDB taxonomy): Bacteria > Pseudomonadota > Alphaproteobacteria > JASLMY01. The sequence continues at coordinate 363,183 of CBDDBZ010000036.1, forward strand.
GGTGACGTTCAAGATCAAGCCCTTCTGCACGCCGTGAAATGTGAGAAGCGGCCTGGATTCCTTGCCGCGCTCGCTGTCGATTTCCTCGATCGTGAGCTTGGCGATCGTCAGCGGCCATTCGCGGCCTTGCAAGTCGTCACACTTGATGAATTTGCTTGGGTAGAGATCGGCCTTTCGCATGTCGTTTCCTTTCATATGTGGTGTGAGTTGCCGTCTGGAATTGTCCGGACCGACGGCGCGCCCGGTCGTTTCGTGAAAATATCTACAGGCCTTTGTGCTCCCGGGAATTGTCCCGACTTTCCCCACCGGCTTCTAGACCAGGCGCGCGTATTCGGCGCACCTTCTCTTGCCAAGAGCCGCATCGTGAAAGTGCGTGCACTCGCGGCATGTACTCTCCGGGCCGGTGCCGGGGAATTGTGCGAAGCACCCATGCCGGGCGAGCTTGATGGCGTTGGTGACGCCTATGGCGTAACCCTCCATCATCGTCCACGCCGCCCGCCGCGCTCGTTGGCCTTGAGCCAGTCCGCGACAGACTCGTCGCAGAATAGAATGAGGCGACCAATTTTGATTTGGGGCGGCCCGATGCCGAGCGAGTTCCATCGCTGTAGCGTGCGCTTGGTTCTCTTCAGCTTCTTGGCGGTTTGCTCAAGAGTCGAAAACCCGGCGAGTTGGTTTTCGGCTTCGATGGTCTCGGTAGTCATGGTGTCGCTCTTTTTCAGCAGTAAAGCGACATGGGTATAGCTTAGAGGCGCACTTGACGTCTATAATTGGAGGTTTGGGAAAGTACCTTACTTTTTCAACGGGAATTTCTTTCGGTAACTTTTCTGGACTTTCCACCGTCTGATGCCTGTTACCTTAGCGACTTCGTCGTAGGCGAAATCAAGCTTTGTCCTCTTCCCACTGGTCCCCCCAATGTTGATATGAACTTTCACGAGCATTGCCAGGCCGATCTCGAAACCCTCAGCCGTGAGCCGCGAAAATACGTCGCCGCTTCCTAGTTCGCTGAATTTCAATGCGTGCAGCACTTTCGACGGCCTGTCCTCGGGCATGTCCCGGCTGATCCGAGCGAAGTCTTGCGCAACGCTCGAGAGATACCTTAAGACCCAATCGGGGAAATCGAGCCCTTGCTTGCGGCAGTGTCGGAAGGCAATCCATGCGAAGAGTGGATTATCGGTGCGGTCGAATTCGCTCTTATAAATGGCGCGAATATCCATGACCGGGGCGCCGCCCATGGCGCGGGCGAGCGCACGTCGGTTGATGGCTTGAAGGTCGGCCATCGTCAGGCACCCGAGCGCCCGGGTTTCAGGTGCTCGACCTGACCGCGCTTGCCCCGCATCTTCGCCGCCTGCGTCGCGCTTACTGCGTCCGCCGCCTCGCGCACCGGATCTTGATTGGCCGCGACGAACCTGCTCACCATCTGCATGGTTTTGTGACCTCCGAGGTCACGAACGATGCAAAGCGCCGAATCGTCCGCCGGCCTCGGTTAGGTATGAGTGCCGAAGATCATGTAGACGAACGTCCTCGATACCGGCCCGGACCCGGACCTTGTCCCAAGCGCGGTTTAGCCCCGACCAAAGGATTGGCTCCCCGGACGCCCCTTCGAAAACGTACTCCGTGGTGCTGTCGAGCTCTCCGAGAATTTCGAGCGCCGTCGAACCGACGACGCGGGTCGCGGGCCCGGTCTTGCTGTCCTTGAGTTTTAGATGGCCTTGCTCGAAGTCGATATCGCTCCAGCGCAGCGCCAGCATCTCGCCCTTTCGAAGGCCGGTCATGAAAAGGAATTGGATCGCCGTCGCCAGCATCACCAACAGGGTTCCTTCCCCCTGCATCGTCGCCATCGCTCCCGACATGGCCACCGCTTCGTCGGGTGTGAGCACGCGATCGCGCTTCACCTCCGGCCATCGCTGGATATGACGAGTTGGATTAGTATGCTGGGGCCGGTAGCCCCAGCGCTCGGCGAGATTCATCGCCTTCGAAAGGACGGCCAACATTTGATTCGCGGTTCTGGCCTTGTCCTTCAGCTTAAGGTGCAACGAGGCCACGTCGTCGGTAGTAATCTCAGCAACCTTTTTCGCGCCGAGGTTCGGGCGGATATAGTCGTCGATCAGGCGTCGATATTCTGCTGCCGTTGACTTCTTGACCCGCGTCTCGACGTGCTCGGCGTCGAACCGATCCATCAACTCACGGATGTTCGGCGCCTCGCGTGCCTCGCGGTTGTCTTGAACGGGATCAGCGCCGCTTTCGATGTCCTGCTTGAGTTTCTTGGCCCGTGCCCGGGCTTGCGCCACCGTCCAGACATCTGGAAATCGCCCGATCGTGTAGCGCCGCTGCGTGCCCCCCTTGTTGCGGTAGCACAAGACGAACGATCGAACCGCCGGCCTTTCGTCGCCAGTTTGGGCGCTGGTGGTTGGTGGCGTGACTCGCACCCCGAACCCGCCAGGTTCCGTTTCCCAGAAATAGATCCGCTGCCCCGTGCCCGGCGGGGGAAGCTCCCGAACCAGCTTGTCCGTCATCTTGCCGGGCTGGATATTCGATCCGCGCGCCATGGCCCAAATCCCCCGTCAACGTCCTGTCAACATCGAAAAAGGATACCAGTGGCGGCCCATGTCCGCAAGTGTCTTATTGAAACGACAGTCAACACCTTGAAAAATATAGGGCCGGACAGCAACGGACTGAAAATCACTTGCGCGCCAAGGGCTTGGGAAATCGGCAATTTGAGACTTAAAATTTGCTTCGCTTCGGCGGGTCCCGGTTCGACTCCGGGCGCGGCCACCAGGCGACGGCCGGTAAACCCGAACGCCCCGGGACACCAGGCCTCACACCCCTTTGGACCGCGCTTCGGCCTCTGGCACGATGGCGCCGAGGCTAAGAGGGCTGCGACGGAATTCACGCCCCGACCGCGCACGACATCCTCGCCATCGACGCGGTGGCCCGCGACTTCCCGGCCGTTTCGAGTCAATCGAAAGTCATCGGCTCAGGGGGCGTTTTTGCGCCGCCAGTGCTCGATCGCCTCGATGCAGGCATCGGCGCTCGAGATGTCGGCATAGCGGCGCCCGACATCGCGCAGGTTGTCGCGGTGCGGGCCTTCCTCGTAATCGCCGACGCAATCCTCCGCCACGATGGTGCGAAAGCGATGGCTGAAGCTATCGATCACGCTCGCCCGGATGCAGCCGCTGGTGACGCAGCCGGTGACGATGACGGTGTCCACCCGCTCCTTGGTGAAGAACGAGGCGACGCCGGTGTCGAAGAAGATCGAGGCAGCGGGCTTGCAGACCGTAAGGTCGTAGGCGGCATCGTGAATCCGGGGATCGAGGCGGGTGGAGGGATGGTCGTGGAGGAAAGTGTCGCGCACGGCCCCCACTTTCCAATAGGGCATCTCGCGCTGGCTCAGGTAGGCGGTGTTGCAGACGGCGACCGGCACCCCGGCGGCGCGCGCCGCCGCCAACAGGCGCTGGGTATTTTGCACGCCGCGTTCCACCAGCGGGGCGCCGCCCAGGGGATATTGCGGGTCGGTGAAGCCGAGCTGGTAGTCCACCACGACGACGCCGGGCTTCTCGCCGAAGCCGATCTCGCCGCTTGCGTAGGTCCGTTCCACGTAGTGATCGGTCATGACATTCCTCCCGGGTCGGGTCGCCGAGGCAGAGCCTACCCGATCGCCCGTCCGCGCGGCACTATAGCGGCTGCACGTCGATGACGCCGGGGACCGACTTGAGGGCGCCGCGCACCGCCGTGGTCATGGCGTAGCGGCCTTCGAGCGCGACCTCGACCTCGCGGTGGGCGGCGATCCGGACAGCCAAATGCACCGCTGAGCGCCCGCCCTTGTGCTCCGCCAGCAGGGCACCGAGGCCCGAAAGCGGGCTCTCGTCGTGGAGGAAGATGCGGATGTCGCCGCCACTCTCGGCGCCGACCTGCTCGATGTCGCGGATCGACTGCACCGTGAGCCGCTGGGAATCGCCCTCCTCGCGCGCGTCGACCTCGATGACGACGGAGCGGCCGACCTCCAGCAGGTCGCGCTGTGCCGTCAGGGTCTCGGAAAACACCGTCACCTCGAACATCCCGCTGGCATCGGAAAGTTGCACGAAGGCGTAGCGCTTGCCGCGCGCGGAGTTGCGCTCGCGCTTCGAGAGGATGGTGCCGGCGAGGTTGAAGCGATTGGCGCCCCGGGCCATTCGCTCCCCCAGCTCGGCGTGGCTGACGACGCCGGCCAGCTCCAGCACCTCCCGGCAGGCATCCAGCGGATGGGCCGAGAGATAGAAGCCGATGGCGTCGAACTCCTGGGCCAATTTGTCGGTCTCGTTCCACTCGGCCACCAGGGGAAGCGCCGGGGTCACTTCGTCGGCGTCGCCCGCCTCGCCGAACAGGTTGGTTTGCGAACTCTCCCGCTCCTCCGCCGTGCGGTTGGCGTAGCGCAGCAGCAGCTCGACGGCCGCCAGCACCTGCGCCCGGTTCGCCGCCAGGGTATCGAAGGCGCCGGCGCGGGCCAGGTTCTCGAGGCTCCGCTTGTTCAACACTCGGGGGTCGATCCGCCGGGCGAAATCCCACAGATCGATGAAGTCGCCGTTTTCTCGCCGCTCCTCGACGATACTCCCCATGGCGCCCCGGCCGACGTTGCGGATGGCGGCGAGCGCATAGCGCACCGCGCCCGGGCCCGACCCGTCCGCCGCTTCCACCACGAACTCGACCTCCGAGCGGTTGATGTCCGGCACCAGCAGTTCGACGCCCAGACGATCGAGCTCCTGGCGGAAGACGTTGAGCTTGTCGGTGTTGGCGAGGTCGAGGGTCATGGAGGCGGCGAGGAACTCGACGGAATAGTTGGCCTTCAGGTAGGCGGTCTGATAGGCGACCAGCGCATAGGCCGCCGAATGCGCCTTGTTGAAGCCGTAGCCGGCGAACTTGTCCACCAATTCGAAGACGTAGGAGGCCCGCTCGGCGGAGACGCCCCGGGCCTTGGCGCCCTCGACGAAATCGTCGCGCTGGGCCTCCATCTCCGCCTTGATCTTCTTGCCCATGGCGCGGCGCAGCAGGTCGGCCTGGCCCAGCGTGTAGCCGGCGAAGACCTGGGCGATCTGCATCACCTGTTCCTGGTAGATGATGACGCCGTAGGTATCCTTCACCACCGGCTCGATCGTCTCGTGCAGATGCTCGGGCTGCTCGCGGCCGTGCTTGCAGGCGATGTATTTGGGAATGTTCTCCATCGGGCCGGGACGGAAGAGGGCAACCAGCGCGATCAGGTCCTCGATGTTGGAGGGCTTCGAGTCGCGTAGCAGGTCTCGCATCCCGCCGCTTTCGAACTGGAAGATGCCCACCGCCTCGGCCCGCTTGAGCATCGCGTAGGTCGGCGGATCGTCGAGCGGGATCGCATCGATGTCGAGTTCCACGCCGCGCCGGGCCAGCAGCGCCAGCGCCCGCTGGATGACCGTCAGCGTCTTCAAGCCGAGGAAATCGAACTTCACCAGGCCGGCCGCTTCCACCCACTTCATGGTGAACTGGGTGACCGGCATCTCGGAGCGGGGATCGCGGTAGAGCGGGACCAGCTCGACCAGCGGCCGGTCGCCGATCACCACGCCGGCGGCATGGGTCGAGGCGTGGCGATAGAGCCCCTCCAGCCGCATGGCGATGGCGATCAGCCGGCCCACGGTGGGATCCCTCTCGCGTTCTTCGCGAAGCCTGGGTTCCGCCTCCAGGGCTTGCGCCAGGCTCACCGGATTGGCCGGGTTGTTCGGCACCAGTTTCGACAGCCGGTCGACCTGGCCGTAGGGCATGGCCAGCACGCGGCCGACGTCGCGCAGCACGGCCCTGGCCTGCAACTTGCCGAAGGTGATGATCTGGGCGACCTGATCGTGGCCGTACTTCTCCTGCACGTAGTGGATGACCCGGTCGCGCTGGTCCTGGCAGAAATCGATGTCGAAGTCCGGCATCGACACCCGATCGGGGTTGAGGAAACGCTCGAACAGCAGGCCGAAGCGCAGCGGGTCGAGATCGGTGACCCCGAGCGCCCAGGCGACCACGGAACCGGCGCCCGAGCCTCGTCCCGGGCCGACCGGTATCCCCTCCCGCTTGGCCCACTGGACGAAGTCGGCGACGATCATGAAATAGCCGGCGAAGCCCATCTCGACGATGACCCCGAGCTCGAAGGCGAGCCGTTCCCGGTAGGGGGCGAGGGGGTCCGCGCCGGCCGTCTCGGCCTCATCCGTCCCGCCGATGGCGTCGCGAATGGCCGGCGTGGCCAGGCGCCCCTCCAATCCCTCCCTCGCCGTGCGGCGCAGCAGTTCCGCCTCGTCTTCGCCCGGGGCGGCGAAGCGTGGCAGGATCGGCTCGCGCAAGGGCGCCCGGTAGGCGCAGCGCCGGGCGACGACCAGGGTGTTGTCCACCGCCTCCGGCAGGTCGGAGAACATCGCCCGCATTTCGCCCGCCGGCTTGAAATAGTGCTCGGCCGTGACCCGCCGGCGATCGTCCTCGCCGAGGGTCGTTCCCTGGTCGATGCAGAGCAGCGCGTCGTGCGCCTCGTGCATGTCGGGAGTGGCGAAATAGACGTCGTTGGTGGCGATCAACGGCAGCTCGAGGTCATAGGCGAGGTCGAGGAAGGCCACCTCGGTCCGTTGTTCGATGCCCATGCCATGGCGTTGCAGCTCGATATAGAAGCGGCCCTCGAAGATCCTCGCCAACCGCTCGACCAAGGCCCGCGCCTCCCCCTCCCGCGCGCCCAGCAGCAGTCGGCCGAGCGGACCCTCGGCCCCGCCCGAAAGGCAGATCAGTCCCTCGCTCCCCGCTTCCAGGTCGGCGAGGTGGATTTCCGCCGGCTCTGTGCCGGTGGATTGCATGAAGGCCTTGGTGGAAAGCTCGAGCAGGTTTCGGTAGCCGGTCTCGTCACGCGCCAGCAGCACGATTCGCTCCGGCCGACGGCGGTGACCGCCGTTACCGTGACCGCTACCCTTGCCGTTACCGTTGCGCCGGCCTTCACCGTCCTCCGGCGCGAGTGCCAAGGCCGAGCCCATGATCGGCTGCACGCCGGCCTTGCTCATGACCTCGGCGAATTCGAGCGCGCCGAAGAGGTTGCCGCTGTCGGTCAGTGCCAGGGCCGGCATCGCCTCGGCCTGGCAGAGCCCGGCCAGATCCTTGATCTGAATCGCCCCCTCGGCGAGGGAATAGGCGGAATGGACGCGGAGGTGGACGAAATCGGCGTGCGGCATGGCGCTCGGGCGTGATTCGGTATTGCGAATTTTCTCACGCGGCCCGCAACGAGTCATGTGCGCGTCCGCCGGGGTTGCCCGAAACCTGTGGATAACTCGCGTCCGCTCGGCTCAATCCTCGACCAGCCGGCCCTCGACCAGCCGCATGACGCGATCCATCCGCCCTGCCAGGGCTTGGTTATGGGTCGCGATCAGCGCGCCCAGCTCCTGGTTTCGCGCCGCCATCACCAGTTCCTCGAAGACGGCCTCGGCCGTCGCCTGGTCCAGATTCCCGGTCGGCTCGTCGGCCAGTAGCAGGGCCGGCCGGTTGGCGACGGCGCGGGCGATGGCGACACGCTGCTGCTCGCCGCCGGAAAGCCGGGCCGGGCGATGCTCGACCCGCTCGCCCAGTCCGAGACGCTCTAGCAGTTCCGCCGCCCGCTCGCGGGCTTGCGCCTTGGTTTGGCCGGCGATGCGCAGCGGCAGCATGACGTTCTCGAGCGCCGTGAATTCCGGCAGCAGGTGGTGGTACTGGTAGACGAAGCCGATCGCGTCGCGCCGGATCCGGGTTCTGGCAGCCTCGCCGATGCGAGCGCAGGCCTCGCCTTGGATCTCGACCTCGCCGCCGTCCGGCGGCTCCAACAGTCCGGCGATATGCAGCAGGGTCGATTTGCCGGCGCCCGAGGGAGCGACGAGGGCGACGATCTCTCCCGCTGCCAGGGTCAGGCTCGCCCCCGCCAAGACCTCGATACGCTTGTCGCCCTGAACGAAGGTGCGCTCGATGTTCCCGAGCAGCAGGACCGGCGCGGCCATCGGCTCACTCGTAGCGGAGCGCGTCGACGGGGTCGAGGCTTGCCGCCCGCCAAGAGGGATAGAGCGTCGCCAGGAACGACAGCACCAGCGCCATGGCGACGATCGCGACGACCTCGTTCGCGTCGATCTTGGCCGGCAGGCGGGAGAGGAAATAGATCTCCGCCGCGAACAGATTGGTGTCGGTCAGCCGCTCCAGGAGGCGGCGAATGGTCTCGATGTTGAGGCAGAAGACCACGCCCAGGATCAACCCGGCGATGGTCCCGGCCACGCCGATCGAGGCCCCGGCCAGGAGAAAGATCCGCATCACCGCGCCGCGCGTGGCGCCCATGGTCCGCAGGATGGCGATCTGCTTGGCCTTGTCCTTCACCAGCATGATCAGACTGGAGATGATGTTGAAGGCGGCGATCAGGATGATCAGCGTCAGGATCATGAACATGACGTTGCGCTCGACTTGCAGCGCGTTGAAGAAATGCTGGTTGACTTGGCGCCAGGTGACCACCCGGCCGAGGTCGCCGACGGCGCGGACCAGCGCGCGGCGATGGCGGGCGACGTCGTCCGGGTCGTCCACCATGATCTCGACGCCGGAGACCTGGTCCGCCGTTCGGAAGAAGATCTGCGCCGCCTTCAAGGGCATGAAAACATAGCTCGAGTCGTATTCGTACATGCCGACCTGGAAGGTGGCGACGATTCGATAGGCCTTGTGGCGGGGGACCGAGCCGAACGGCGTCGAAGTGTTCTGTGGGGCGACGAGGGTCAGCCGATCGCCGACGCCGACGCCGAGCCCGCTGGCGAGCCTGGCGCCGACCAGAATCGCGTTCTTGCCCTCGAAATCCGCCAGGCTCCCGGCCACGATCTTTTGGGAGACGAGCGGGCGTCGGCGCAAATCCTCGGGCCGCGTGCCCCGGATCAGCGCGCCGCGCGCCCGATTGTTCGCCATCGCCATCACCTGGCCCTCGATCACCGGACCGGAGGCGACGACGCCCGGCAGCTTCCGCACCCGCTCATTCACCTCGGCGTGCGGCACCAGGTTGCCCTCGAAGGCGCGGACCACGAAATGGCCGTTGATGCCGAGTATTCGGCCCAGGAGCTCGGCGCGAAAGCCGTTCATCACGCTCATCACGATGATCAGCGTGGCGACGCCCAAGGCGATACCGCAGAAGGAGAACACGGCGATGACGGAGATGAAGCCCTCGGTCCGGCGCGCGCGCAGGTAACGCGCGGCCATCATCCATTCGAAGCGGTGGAACATGGGCCCCTATTCCGTGACCCGGCTGAGCGCATCCTCGGGCGACAGCGTCTCCCGTTCGCCGTCGCGCCGCCGCTTGACCTCGACGGTGCCCCCTTGGACGCCGCGCGGGCCGACGACGAGCTGCCAGGGAAGGCCGATCAGGTCCATGGTCGCGAACTTGGCCCCCGCCCGCTCGTCGGTGTCGTCATGCAAGACCTCGACGCCGGCGACACGGAGCTTGCCATGGAGTTCCTCGGCCAGCGCGTCGCAGCCCGCATCGCCGGTCTTGAGGTTGATCAGGCCGACGCGGAAGGGCGCCACGCTCTCGGGCCAGATGATGCCGTCGTCGTCATGGCTCGCCTCGATGATGCCGCCGACCAGGCGGCTGACCCCGATGCCGTAGGAGCCCATCTCGACCGCCACCTGTTCGCCGTCGGGGCCGGTCACGAAAGCACCCAGGGTCTTCGAATATTTGGTGCCGAAATAGAAAATGTGCCCGACCTCGATGCCGCGCGCCTCGACGCGCTTGTCCTCGGGGACTTCGGTGGCGAAGCGCTCGGCGTCGTGCTGGTCGTCCGTCGCCGCATAGAGCCTGGTCCAGCGCTCGACGATCGGCTGCAGGTCGGCCTCGTAGTCGACAGTGCTCTCGATGGGGTCGAAATCGATGAAATCGCCGTGGCAATAGACCTGCGATTCACCGGTATCCGCCAGGATCAGGAACTCGTGGCTCATGTCGCCGCCGATGGGGCCCGATTCCGCCTCCATGGGAATCGCCTTCAGTCCCATCCGGGCGAAGGTTCTGAGATAGGCCACGAACATCTTGTTGTAGGAGTGGCGGGCGCCGGCGAAGTCGAAATCGAATGAATAGTTGTCCTTCATCAAGAATTCCCGCCCGCGCATCACGCCGAAGCGGGGGCGCACCTCGTCGCGGAACTTCCATTGAATGTGATAGAGATTGCGGGGCAGTTGACGGTAGCTGTGGATCGAATTCTTGAAGATGTCGGTGATCAGCTCCTCGTTGGTGGGGCCATAGAGCATCGCCCGCTCGTGCCGATCGGTGATCCTGAGCATCTCCTTGCCGTAATCCTCGTAGCGCCCGCTTTCGATCCAGAGGTCGGCCGACTGGATGGTCGGCATCAGGACTTCCTGGGCGCCGGTCGCGTTCTGCTCCTCGCGGACGATTCGCTCGATTCTGTCCATCACCCTGAGGCCCAGCGGCAGCCAGGAGTAGATCCCGGCCGCGGCCTGGCGGATCATCCCCGCCCTGAGCATCAGGCGATGCGAGACGATCTGCGCCTCGGCCGGATTCTCCCGCAGGATCGGCATGAAGTACTGGGTCATTCGCATGGGCTCACTCCCGAGCGGCGCGCGCACCCTTGCCTCGCAAGGCGGTGATTTAATCTATTAAATTCAATCTCGTAAACAGCGACTCAAATGCGAACTCTCAAGCCTCCGACGGGTCCGGATCTGCCATGACCGGGCGCCCGCGAGGCCGGCCCCTGCCTAACACGGGACCCTTGGCGGCGTCGAGGGCTCATCCCGGCAGGCCGGCCGCGGACAGCGTTCGCGACAGGCGCTCGCGCACTCCCGACGGCCAGAGGGGCCAGCGCGCCATGACATGCTCGATCGTCAGTTCCGGATATTGTGCGGCCAGCTCCGCCACGATCTCGCGCGCGGCCTCGCCTCGCTCCCGCGTCACGTGGAAATCGGCGAGAAAGACTCGCGGCCAGGGGATGTGATCGCTCGCAACCGTCACGGCCGCCGTCAACGCCGTTTCCGCGCCCTCGGGGTCGCCCAGCTCCACCAGACACCAGCCACGCCCGATCTCCGTCGCCCAGCGCAGGGGATCGCGCGGGCTCAGGCGAACGAACCGATCGCCGCTCTCCAGCGCCTCGCGGTACCGTCCGTCGAGCAGCAGCGCCGACGTCATGGCCTGATAGCCGAGCGCGAAATTCGGGTTGAGCGCGACCGCGTGGCGCGTTTCGGCGATCGCCCGCCCCAAATCACCCTTCCAATAGAGTGCGCGACCGTGCTGGGCATGGGCGAAGGGGTCGCGATCGTCGGCCGCCACCGCCTTCTCGGCCAGCGCCAGGCATTTGTTCCGCGCCGCGTCGACATCGTCGACGAAACTCATGTAGGCGGAATCGTAAAGCAGCCAGGAATAACCAGCGTAGGCCGTGGCGAAACCGGGGTCGGCCGCGATCGCCCGCTCGAACAGCGACTCGGCCTCGGCCGAATGCCCGCGGTCGCGACGATCGAGGTGCCACATGGCGCGGTGGCAGAGGTCCCAGGCATCGAACTGCTCCGGCGGCTTTCGGGCGGCCCGCTGGCGCTCGGCGCCCGCGAGTTCCGGCTCGACCGCAACGACGATCGCCTGTTGAATTTCGTCCTGTAGATCGAAGACGTCGACCAGTTCCCGGTCGTAACGCTCTGCCCAAATGTGGTTGCCGCTCGCCGCCTCGATGAGCTGCGCGGTGACGCGAACGCGGTTGCCGGCCTTGCGAACGCTGCCTTCCAATACGTAGCGCACGCCCAACTCGCGGCCGACCACCTTCACGTCCACGGCCGAGCCCTTGTAGGTAAAGCTGGAATTGCGGGCGATGACGAAGAACCAGCGAAACTTCGAGAGCGCGGTGATGATGTCCTCGGCGATGCCGTCGGCGAAGTATTCCTGCTCCGGGTCGCCCGACATGTTGGCGAAGGGCAGGACGGCGATCGAGGGCTTGTCGGGCAGGGAAGGCGCTGCCCTGGGCGCGATACCCGGCGACCAAGCCCAGACCCGGATCGGACGGGCGATGTTCTTGAGGCTCTGCTCGCCGCGATCCTCGAAGCGGGCGTCCAGGCGATCGCGCACATCCTCGTGGACCCGGTGGGAGACGGCGATGCCGCCGGGCTCGGCGACCTCCTGTAAGCGCGCCGCGACGTTGACCCCGTCGCCCAGGATGTCCTCGCCATCGATGATGATGTCGCCCTGATTGACGCCCACGCGGAAGACGATGCGTTCATCCTCGGACACGTCCGCGTTGCGCGCGGCCAGGCCCTCTTGGGTTTCGATCGCGCAGCGGGTCGCCGCGACCACCGAGGGGAACTCCAGCAGCAAGCCGTCGCCCATGGTCTTGACGATCCGTCCGCCGTGCGTCGCAATCAAAGGATCGATCAGCTCGCGGCGATGGGCGCGCAAGCGGTCGAGCGTTCCTGTCTCGTCCACGCCCATGAGACGGGAATAGCCGACGACATCCGCCGCCACGATCACCGCCAACCTGCGCTGCATCCCCTCCGCCATGGGCTGGAGTGTAGTCAAGCGGCTGGGCGGTAGGAACGCATTTCCATACCTGCTGGAGCCGGCTATTCGTGGCGGTAGCCGTCTTCGGCGAGGATGGAGAGAAATTCGCGCCGGGTCGAGGCGTCCTTGCGGAAGCTGCCGAGCATGCGGCTGGTCACCATGTCGACGCCGGGATTGTGCACGCCGCGCGTGGTCATGCATTGATGCGCCGCCTTGACGACCACGCCGATACCCAGCGGTTTCAGCACGTCCTCGATGGTGTTGGCGATCTGCGCCGTCAACTTCTCCTGGATCTGCAGGCGCTTGGCATAGATTTCGACGATCCGGGCGAGCTTGGAGATGCCGACGACGCGTCGCCTCGGCAGGTAGCCGATATGGACGACGCCGATGATCGGCGCCATGTGATGCTCGCAGTGGCTCTCGAAGCGGATGTTGCGCAGCACGACCATCTCGTCGTAGCCCTCGACCTCCTCGAAGGTGCGCCGGAGGATCTCCACCGGATCCTCGCGGTAGCCGGCGTAGTATTCATCGTAGCTGCGGACCACACGGTCGGGCGTGCCCGCCAGGCCCTCGCGCCTCGGATCGTCGCCGGCCCAACGGATCAGGGTCTCGACCGCTCGCAAGGCGTCCTCCCGGCTCGGGCGCTCGGGCCTCGCCGCGCCGTCGTCGGCGCCGTGAATTTCGGTGACCTTACCGGTATTGCCTATCGCCATGCTCGATTCTCCACCAACCCGTTTCCGACAGCCCTCGAGTACCGTGGGCGCAATAGACCACCGCCGCCCCGCCGCGCCAAGCGCCTTCGCCCTTCGGCTCGCGGAGCCTCGCCGGCCGGTGGAGCACGCGCGGGCTGACGCCAGCGCCGAGAGAGCTATATCATTCCACGCCATGAGACGAGCAATGAATTGGTGGACCTCGGCTTTTGTCGCCGTCTGGGCGGTGCTGGCGCCGGCCGGCGCGTTGCCCGAGGAAATTCGCGGCGCGGTCGAGGTCGTCGACGGCGATACCCTGCGGGTCGGCGGCGTGGCGCTCGATCTCGCCGGCATCAGGGCGCCGGTCCCGGGCACGATCTGCGAGGTGGCGGGCAAGGCCATCGACTGCGGGCGGATCGCCACCACCGCGCTGATGGATCTTACGGCGGGTGCCCGCGTGGTCTGCCGGAGGCTCGGCGGTGGGCAAGGGGAGGCGGCACGGCTCGCCCGCTGCACCGCGGGCGGCTACGACCTCTCGGAAGGAATGGCCTACACCGGCTGGGCCGTGGCCGAGCCGCCGGGCACTTCCCGTTACGCCCGCCACGAGCGCGACGCCCGTACCCGGGGCCGGGGCATGTGGCGCCGCAAGCGCTGAGGCGCCGTCGGGGTCATTCGTCGCGCGTGAAAAAGTCCCTCGGCTTCGCCTCGGTAGCGGTTTTCACGATCAACCACTTGCTCCCGGAACCGCTCGGGTGCTTAGCTTCTCGTCGGCGCGGCGAACGAGCTGGCGATGCAATCTTGAGCCGAGTACACGAGCGAACCTTCGTCTGGCAATTCGAGCACCCGGTCGAGGCGATCTGGCCGGCGCTGGCCGACACCCAACGCTTCAACGAAGCGGCCGGCCTGCCGAAGCACGAGATCACCGAAACCGTGCGCGAGGACGGCTCGGTCCGCTACCACGCGCACACCCGTTTCAAGGGCTTCGAGCTCAGGTGGCGGGAGATTCCGGTGGAATGGATCGAGCATCGCTGGTTTCGCCACCAGAGAGTGTTCGAATCCGGCCCGCTCAGGACCATCGACGCCCAGCTCTCCTTCAGCCCCACGGAGGCCGGCTGCGTCGGTCATTATCGGCTGCGGGCGAGCGCCGCCAATCCGATCGGCGCAGCACTTCTCGGCCTCGGATTCTTCCCGAGCGCCGAGAAGAATTTCGGCCGCCTGGCCGACGATGCCGAGGCGTGGGTGGCGGGCGGGCGGCAGCGCATGTTCGGCCCGCCGCCGCCAGCGCCGTCGCCGCAACACCGGGCCGAGATCGACATGCTGGCGCGCCGCGTGGAGGAGAGCGGCAACGGCCACGACCTCGCCGGCCGGATCGCCGAGTGGTGCCTGACCGGCCAGGAGGTCGATCTGACACATATGCGCGCCCGCGAACTGGCGCGTCGCTGGGGCGTCTCGGATCGGCCGGTGATCGAAGCCTGCCTCCAAGCCGTGCGCGAAGGGATGCTGGAACTCCGCTGGGATCTGCTCTGTCCCCGCTGCCGGGGGGCGAAGCTGACCGTCACCAGCCTCGACCAACTGCCGAGGGAGGCGCATTGCGGCGCCTGCAACATCGGCTACGAGCGAGACTTCGCCAAGAACGTGGAGTTGACCTTCCGCCCGGCGCCCCGGGTCCGCGACATCGCCGACGGCGAATACTGTCTCTTCGGGCCGATGTCGACGTCCCACGTCAAGGCCCAAATCATCGTCCCCCCGGGCGGGGAACGCGCCTTCGACGGCGTGTTCGGAGCCGGGCCTTATCGCCTGAGAACGCTGGAGATCGGCGGCGCGAGCGAGATCGAATACGCGGGCGAGATTTTCCCGGCGGTGGTGGCGCGCGGGGGCGGTGTCGAGGCGGGGGAGGGTGGCCGGCCCGGCCGGCTGGTCTTGCGCAACGAGGAGGACCGGCCGAGGACGGTCATCGTCGAGTCCCGTGCCTGGGTCGAAACCGCGCTCACCGCGCATCGGGTCACCATGCTGCAGGGCTTCCGCGACCTCTTTCCGAACGAGAGCTTGGCGCCGGGGAAGGAAGCGGACATCTCCCAGGTGGTGCTGATGTTCACCGACCTCGAGGGCTCGACCGCGCTCTACGAGCGGGTCGGGGACGGGGCCGCCTATCGGATGGTGCGGCGCCATTTCGCGCTCCTCGCCGCCGTCGTGCGGGCCCACGACGGGGCCATGGTGAAGACCATCGGCGACGCCGTCATGGCCGCCTTCGCGCGGCCCGGGGATGCGGTCGGCGCCGCGCTCGACGCGATCCGCGAGGTCGGAAACGATGCCGACGACTTGGTGATCAAGATCGGCATCCACGCCGGACCCTGCGTCGCCGTCACGCTCAACGATCGGCTGGACTATTTCGGCGGTACGGTGAATCTCGCCGCGCGTCTCCAGGGCGAGAGCCGGGGCGGCGATATCGTGCTGTCCGAGACCGTCGCCGCCGACGCCGAGGTCGCGGCGGCAATCGCCGGCTGTCGGGTGGAGTACGAAAGCGCGGAATTGAGGGGCTTCGATGCAGCCGTCGGCTTCCACCGGATCTGGCCGATGGGCTGAGCATGCTCCCGCGATTGTGAGCGACGTGCTCGCGGTTCCCGGCTATTCTCGCGGTATTGGCGAGCATGAAGACGGTGTGTGGCGGCGGCGATGGTCCAAGTGGTGTGGTGGATGGTTTTCCGGGCCGGGGCGAGCGCCCTCGTCGTGCTGGTCATGGCAGGCTGCACGCGGCTTCCAGATTCTTATGTATACCTTCAAGAAAAGACCGAAAGTATCCCCCAACAAGGGAATTTCACCATTTGTCACGGCTATGACTGCACCTTCCGCACGGCCCTGTCCCTGGACCGGGCGGAGTGGGGGCGGGTGCGCGCGGTTTTCGATCCGGCGCCGCTTTCGGCGGCCGAGGAGCGCGCGGCGATCTCGCGCTCGATCGCCCTTCTGGAACGCATCGTCGGCGCCCGGCTCGGCACCGACAAGGACATCGGCGGCATCGCCTTCAAGCGCGCCGGCGACCGGACGCAGCTCGACTGCATCGACGAGAGCACCAACACCACGACCTACCTGGTGCTGCTGGCGGGCGATGATCTGCTGCGCTACCACGCCGTCGCCCGGCCGGCCTCGCGCGGCGTATTCCTCGATTTCCGCTGGTATCACCAGAGCGCGGTGATCGTCGAATTCGGCACCGGCACGGAATACGTCGTCGACAGTTGGGTCGAGGCCAATGGCGAGCCGCCGTTGATGACGACGCTGGGCAACTGGCAAACCAGCTACGGCCGCCCCGACGTCGAGGGATAGCCCCGCGCGGGGCGCGATGAGCGATCTCTATCTCCATCACCGGGTGGTGGCGGCGCCGAGGCGATGGCGCTCGCTCGCCGCCGCGCTGAGCGGCGGCGGCGCGAAGCGGCTCAACGCGGCGGGCGGCGCGCTCTACGGCGTCTGGCGCAGCCAGATCGGCCGGCCGCGCGACGAATTGACGGTCATGACCGTATGGCCCGACACCAGGCGCGCGGCGGGGGCCGAGGCGCGCCTGTTGGACGGCGTGGCCGACGTCGTCGGCTGCGAGAGCGAGGCGATGGCGCCGACGCTCAGGCCGTCGGACGCCGATCCGCCGCGCCGGCAAGGCAACTATGCGTTTCGCTGGTTCGAGACGCCGAGGGCCGATTGGGACGAATTTCTCGAGCTCTGCGCGGCCGCCTGGCCGGGCTTCGAAGCCGCTTACGACTCGGCCGTGATCGGGCTCTGGCGGTGCCTCGAGGGGGGCGACGAAACCAACCGCGGCCTGCTGCTGACGCGCCGGCCGGATCTCGCGATGTGGGAGCGTTCGAAGATCCCGCGGAACGATGCGGAGGAGATCGTTCGCCGCCGGCTGAGCCGGCGCTACGATCTTTGCGAGTGGACCTGTGTCTACACCACGACGCTGCTGAGCGCCCGGGACCGGGACGACACGGTTCGGTGGGCCTGAACGAGCCACGGGGTCCGGGCGGGCGGCGCGGGTGAAGGCGATCCTTCGAACGCGACAGAGCTCTCCGTCGTCCCCCGAATGATGCGGATCGATAGCCCGCCGTCGCCGCCGCGATGCCGACAATGATTTGTCGCTTGTCCTTGCCACGCCCTGAATAGGGCGGGATAATGGCGTCGGCGGTGGAGAGAGAGGCTAGCACTGAACCAGGCGATGGCCGGCGTCGAGATCAGGAACGTTTACAAGTCGTTCGGCAGGGTCGAAGTGATCCACGGCGTCAGCGTCGACATCGACGACGGCGAGTTCGTGGTCCTGGTCGGCCCCTCCGGCTGTGGCAAGTCGACGCTGCTCAGGATGATCGCGGGCCTGGAGCCGATCACCGGCGGCGAGATCGCCATTGGCGAGCGAGTGGTCAACATGATGCCGCCGAAGGAACGCGACGTCGCCATGGTGTTCCAGAAGGGACTTATAAAGACTACTTGAAATCACCATCCGCGAAGTCCCGGGCTGGATCAGGCATCCCAGGTCTCATCTCTCAGAGATCCCTGGTTCCAAGACCATATTCACGGACAACAGTTCGTCTTGAGCTTCTTTGAGGTCAACTACCGCGCGGCGGAGATCGTCGCAATTCAGGGTGCTCTGATCTGGCCGTTAGATAGCTCGAAATCGAGCTCCCGTACGGACTGACGGACATTGGACGGATTCTCCGACAAGGCGCTCTATGGCGCGGCCATCATTCTTTAGCTTTTGTTCGAGAATCTGAATATCGCGGCGGAGTTCGTCGCGACGCCTGATGTTCTCTAGAACCGCGGTCGCGCGTTCATCTTCTGTCATGGGATCATTCTCTCATTCCTTTGACCTTCTGGCCGAATTCTTTGGCATCCTGATAACGCTTGTCCCGCGCGTTCGCCATCATGAGCCGCTCGTAGTCATCCCAAAACTCATCGTCGGCCTTTGGATGGGGAGCACCAAGGCCTATGTGGCCGAGACGGCGCAGGAGCCGTAGCGAGTTGCAAGCCTCCGAGTGTGCGGATGATCCGGAGACGACGATGTGAACTCCTCCATCGCGGCCAAGAACTCACGATCCCGTCTCCGAAGACTACGCCAATCGAGTGACTTGCTTAGCAGCCACAAGAATATAAACATGCCGCCGATGGTAACCGCCACGGTTGAAGGCGTGCCGCTCATGAAGCTGAGCCAGTCGCCCCAAATGCGGAAGCCATCCAAGGCGCCGGGAATGCCCAGCGCAAAAGAACCCGCCCCGATCACAGTGAACCACCTGTTGCCGAAGAATTTGAACATCCCCGAATAGTCGGGAGTCCGCCCGCCACCGTCAAGTGGGCTTTATAAGTCCCTTCCAGAACTATGCCCTCTATCCCCATATGAAGGTTTACGACAACCTGGCCTTCAGCCTGACGCTCAGGAAGGCGGAGAAGAACGTCGTCGACGAACGGGTACGCCGAGCCGCCGAGATCCTCAACCTGACCGAGTTGCTGGACCGCTACCCCAGGCAGCTTTCGGGTGGCCAACGCCAGCGCGTCGCGATGGGTCGGGCGATCGTTCGCGACCCACAAGTGTTCCTGTTCGACGAGCCGCTGTCCAACCTGGACGCCAAGCTCAGGGTGCAGATGCGGACGGAGATCAAGGAGTTGCACCAACGGCTCGGCACCACCACGGTCTATGTCACCCACGATCAGATCGAGGCGCTGACCATGGCCGACCGTATCGTCGTCATGCACGACGGCATCGTCGAGCAGATCGGCGCGCCATTGCATCTCTACGACGACCCGAGCAATCTCTTCGTCGCCGGCTTCATCGGCTCGCCCGCGATGAACTTCCTACCCGGCACGGTGCGAAAGAACGGCGCCGCCACCTGGGTGGAGGCGGACGATGGCACCAGGTTGCCGATGGCGGACGGTCACCACACCGACGAGGGACGTCGGGTCACCTACGGCATTCGCCCCGAGCACCTCATCCTCGCGAACGGCGCGGGTGGCGCCGGCATCGAGAGCCGGGTCGTGGTGGTCGAGCCGACGGGCGCGGAGACCCTGGTGGTCGGCCGTGCCGCCGGTCACGAGTTGAACGTCGTCTTTCGCGAGCGTCATCGGTTCCGGCCGGGCGATACCATCACGCTGTTGCCGGCGCTGGAATATATTCGTCTTTTCGATGCGGAGACGGGACAGCGAATTTAGACGGTGCCGGGAGCGCTGGCTCGTTGCAGGGCTTAAGGAAATCGGCACGCTCGAGGACGGCTGGGACTGCCATGTGAAGGGATCAGTGAACCGCAGACAGATCTAGGGAGGATCGCACCATGTCAAACTTCACGAGACGTCAGTTGCTGCAAGGCTCGACGGCGCTCGCCGCTGGCGCCGCGCTCACCGGGCCGGCGCTACTCGACTGGGCCAAGGCCTGGGCGGCGGAGAACCCGTTCAAGCCGGAGAAGGGCGCCAAGCTGAGGGCGCTGCGCTGGAACCGCTTTGTCATATCGGAAGACGTCCAGTTCGACGCCAACGTCGCGGCCTTCACGGCGGCGACCGGAGTCCCGGTGCGTCTCGACAAGGAGTTTCTAGACGATATTCAACCCAAGGCCGCGGTGGCGGCGAACATCGGCGCGGGACCGGACCTCGTCTGGGGCCTCCTGGCCCTGCCGCATCTTTTCCCCGAGAAGCTGGTCGACGTGACCGATGTCGCCGATTATCTCGGCGGTAAATACGGCGGCTGGTATCCCATCGCCGAGGAGTACGGCACCCGCGACGGCCGCTGGATCGCCATTCCGATGTGCACCGGCGGCAACTACATCAATTACCGCGCCAAATGGGTGCGTGAGGCCGGCTTCGACGGCGTGCCGGACAACACCGACGGCTTCCTGAAGCTCTGCGCGGCCCTGAAGAAGAACGGCCATCCGGCCGGCATGGCGCTGGGCCACGCGACCGGCGACGGCAACATCTGGACCCACTGGCTGTTCTGGGCCTTCGGCGGCAAGCTCGTGGACAAGGACGACAATGTCGTGGTCAACAGCCCGGAGACCATTGCGGGTCTCGAATACGCGCGCGAGCTGTACCAGACGTTTGTGCCGGGCACCGCCTCCTGGCTCGATGGCCACAACAACAAGGCCTTCCTGTCCGGGGGGATCGGGCTGACCAACAACGGCATCTCGATCTACGCCGCGGCCCAGGCCAAGGGCATGAAAGAGATCGCCGACGATATGGACCACGCCTTCTTTCCGGTCGGCCCGGTCGGGCGCCCGACCGAGCTGCATCCGCCGTTTCCGCTGATGGCGTTCAAGTACACCAAGTACCCGAACGCGGCGAAGGCGTTCATGGCGTTCATGATGGAAACCCCGCAATACGACAAGTGGCTGCAGGAGTCGGTGGGCTTTTTCACTCAGGTATTGAAGGTGCACGACAAGCATCCGGTGTGGAAGGAGGATCCGAAGCGCGCGCCGTTCGCGCAGGCCTCGGCGCGGTCTCTCAGTATCGGCCACGCCGGATCGCTCGGTTACGCCGCGGCGGGTGTGCTGGCCGACTTCGTCGTCGTCGATATGGTTGCGTCCGCGGCGTTAGGACAGGCGACGCCGAAGGAGGCCGCCGAGCTCGCGGAGAAACGGGCTCTCCGCTACTACAAGGTCTGACCGATCGGCCGGGCGACACGCCGGTCGCGGGCCGGCATGCCGCCCGGGTCGATCTCGCGTGAGGGGTGAGCGGTGGCGACGGCGACCGAGGTACTCCGCTACGACCGGCGAGAGGCGCCCTGGTGGGCCTGGACCCGGCTCAGCCGCAATCGGAACTGGCTGGGCCTCTGGTTCATGGTGCCGGCCGGGCTGTTCCTCGTGCTGATGCTCACCTACCCGCTGGGGCTCGGCATCTGGCTCAGTTTCACCGACACCAAGATCGGCCGAGCCGGCGGCTTCATCGGCGTGGAGAACTTCGCCTGGCTCTGGGAGGACCCGGTTTTCTGGCTATCCGTCTTCAACACCTTCCTCTACACGACCGTTGCCAGCGTCATCAAGTTCGTATTGGGCTTCTACTTGGCGATCCTTCTGAACAACCATATGCCGTTCAAGGCGCTCATCCGGGCGATCGTCCTGCTGCCGTTCATCGTGCCGACGGTGTTGTCGGCGATCGCCTTCTGGTGGATCTACGACACACAGTTCTCGATCATCAGCTGGACGCTGATCAAGCTCGGCCTGATCGACGAATACATCAATTTTCTCGGCGAGCCGAACAACGCTCGCGCCTCGGTGATCTTCGCCAACATCTGGCGCGGCATCCCGTTCGTCGCGATCACCCTGCTCGCCGGGTTGCAGACCGTCCCGGCGTCGCTCTACGAGGCGGCCACCATCGACGGCGCCTCGCGCTGGCAGATATTCCGCCGCATTACCTATCCGATGCTGACGCCGATCATCGCCGTCGTCATGACCTTCTCGGTGCTGTTTACCTTCACCGACTTCCAGTTGATCTACGCCATGACCAAGGGCGGCCCGATCAACGCGACCCACCTGATGGCGACGCTGTCGTTCCAACGGGCGATTCTGGGCGGCAGCCTGGGCGAGGGCGCGGCGATCTCGACGGCGATGATCCCCTTCCTGCTGGCCGCCATCATGTTCAGCTGGTTCGGCCTGCAACGGCGGAAATGGCAGCAGGGTGAGTCCGATGACTGATCTCGCCGACGCGAGAGCGGGAGCCGGCTAGTGTCCCGATTCCGAAGTTCGCATGATTTTCGCCTGCTGTTCAGCGATTTCGATTGTTCGGAGGCAGAAGCGCTGGATGGCGCCGAGGATGTCATCGGCGGATTTGGTCCATTTGAAGGGTTTGGGGTTCTGGTTTGTCGTGTCGATGTAGTCGAGGATGGTGCGCTCCAACTCCTTGGTGGAGCGATGGACGCCGCGCCTGATCTGCTTGTCGGTCAGCAGCCCGAACCAGCGCTCGACCTGGTTCAGCCAGGAGGCGCTGGTGGGTGTGAAATGGGCCTGCCAGCGCGGCCGTTTGGCGAACCAGTCGCGGATCGCCTTGGTCTTGTGGGGCCCGTAGTTGTCCATGACGATGTGGATGTCGAGATCAGCAGGGACGTTCGCCTCGACGAGGTCGAGGAATTTGCGGAACTCTCGGGCCCGATGGCGCGGGAAACATTTGCCGATGATCTCTCCCGTGGCGATGTCGAGGGCCGCGAAGAGAGAGGTCGTGCCGTGGCGCTTGTAGTCGTGGCTGCGCCGCTCCGCCTGCCCGGGGCGCATCGGCAAGAGGGGCTGGGAACGGTCCAAGGCCTGGATCTGGCTCTTTTCGTCGACACAGAGAACCAGGGCACGATCCGGCGGCGCCAAATACAGACCGACGATGTCGCGGACCTTCTCCACGAAGAAGGGATCGCTCGACAGCTTGAAGGTCTCCGAGCGATGCGGCTGCAAGCCGAAGGCCCGCCAAATGCGATGAATGGTCGAGGGCGCGTTGCCGCTCGCCCGCGCCATCGAGCGAAGGCTCCAATGGGTCGCGTCCGGCGGCGTCTCTTCCAGCGTCAGCCGGACCGCTTCCGCGATGGCGTCATCGCCGATTTGGCGCGGCGCGCCGGGGCGGGGTTCGTCGTACAGACCGTCGAGGCCCTCCGCCGCATAGCGGCGACGCCACTTGCCCACGGTGTCCGCGCTCGCCTCGAGACGAACGGCGATCTCCTTGTTCTCCAACCCTTCCGCCGCCGCCAAGACGATCCGAGCCCGCCGCGCAAGCCCCTGCGACGTCTTGCGACGACGAGACAGCGCCTCCAATTCGGCGCGCTCGTCATCGCTCAAAGAGATCGTCACCGCCACTCTCGCCATCAATCGCGCCTCCTGAAAACAAATAGAGACATAATCATATCAATTTATCGATCAGGACACTAGGGATGGCCGATGATACAGCCCCGAGGGATGCCCGTGGCGGCCGCCGCGGGATGCTCCGCATCGTCGAGCGCTGGCGGGAGGCGAAGCGGCAGGAACAGGAGGGCATGGATTACCTCTCCACCCTGCCGCAGCGCTTTGTCATCGTCTACCTCCCCTTGGCCGTCTTCCTGTTCGTGCTGCTGTTCCCGTTCTATTGGATGGCCATCACCAGCTTCAAGCCGGACGCGGAGTTGATCGATCTCGACACCACCAACCCGTTCTGGGTGG
This sequence comes from Alphaproteobacteria bacterium, assembly GCA_965225945.1. Taxonomy (GTDB): domain Bacteria; phylum Pseudomonadota; class Alphaproteobacteria; genus JASLMY01. Next base: position 386,486 of record CBDDBZ010000036.1, read on the forward strand.
TCAATCCGACGCTGGCCCACTTCGAGCGACTGCTCTTCAAGACCGAGTACCCGACCTGGATGTGGAACACCATGCTGGTCGCGGTCTCGGCGACCTTCCTGTCGTTGGTGTCGAGCGTGATGGCCGCCTACGCCATCGTGCGCATCCGTTACAAGGGCTCCAACTGGGTCGGCGGCCTGATCTTTCTGGCCTACCTGGTGCCACCCAGCATCCTGTTCATCCCGCTCGCGATCATCGTCTTCAAATACGGCCTGTTCGACAGTCCGTTTGCGCTGATTCTGACCTACCCGACGATCCTGATTCCGTTCTCGACCTGGCTTTTGATGGGGTACTTCAAGTCGATCCCCTACGAGCTCGAGGAATGCGCCCTGATCGACGGCGCCTCGCGGCTGCAGATCCTGGTGAAGATCATCCTGCCGCTGTCGATCCCGGGCATCATTTCCGCCGGCATCTTCTCCTTCACCCTGTGCTGGAACGAGTTCCTCTACGCCCTGACGTTCATCTCGTCATCGGAGAAGAAGACCGTGCCGGTGGCGCTCCTGAGCGAGCTCATCGACGGCGACATCTATCACTGGGGCGCGCTGATGGCCGGCGCCCTGCTCGGCTCGGTGCCGGTGGCGCTGGTATACTCGTTCTTCGTCGAGCACTACGTTTCCAGCATGACCGGCGCGGTCAAGGAATAGTCGAGGCCGACATTCGAACCGGCACGCCCTGAATGTCGGAGTAGGGTCACGAATGTCCTGTCTGCTCCTTCCAATGTCACGCCCGGTGTCTACACCACGACGCTGCTGAGCGCCGAGGACCGCGACGACACGGTTCGGTGGGCCTGACGAGCCACGGGGTCCGGCGGGCGGCACGGGTGAAGTCCATGCTTCGAACGCGACGGAGCTCTCCGTCGCCCACCGAATGACGCCGGTCGATGGCCCGCCCTCGCCGCTGCAATACCGTCTTTCGGAGGTAGTATCCCCGTGATAGGCACCGGGCTGGCACTTCGCGAGTTAGCCAAACCACGATACAAGAGGCGGGGCAGGCCCGTCTTGCGTAAGCCCTCGATATATTGTTGAAGTTGCCGTAATTCGTGTCCGTGCGAAAGCCCCAACAGATCACTCGGTTCGGCTGACACCAGCTCTCTTAAGGCCCCTGCGAAGGCGCGTATCATCCTCTGATGTCTTGTACATACCCCACAAGTAAATGTACGAGAGCTGACGGATATCGATGGGAGAAATGCGCTTCAAGTGCTCTGCAGCAGCTATTTTCTGTTGCTCACGTTCCAGTAGCGCGTAAGTCGGCGGCAGTAGAAATGATGCGAAAAGGTCCTGCGGATTGCGTTCTAGTGCCTGTTCGAGTAGATTTGCGGACTTTTCAAATTCGTCCATACCGAAGTGGGCGAAGGTACCTTCAAACTGATAATCAGATGGATAATTCGGGTTGAGGCGCATCGCCGCTTCGACGAAAGCGAGCGCTTCCGAGGGCCTCCCCGACATCGTCAAAACGTGGGCCATTGCGATATGACCTTCCGGGTCATTTGGATCGAGTGCGATGGCCTTTTGCGCCTCGCTGAGGGCTTGGTCGAAATCTTGCTTGGCAGGCACCTGCCTTTGACGACCCGCCCATTGATCCAGATAGGTGAGCGACGCCACGCGATGCGCAAGTGGCGTCGGATATTTGAGTGCTTGCTCGAGGTGCTCCTTAGCGCGCGTTCGTGTTTCCCCCCAAAAGAGGCCGAACTTTTCGTACCAGAACCTTTGCGATCCACCCTCCCAGTAGATGGAGGCCAATGCCGCATGGGCCATCCCATAGATCGGGTCCAGCGCTATCGCTTGCTCGAAGTGGGGAATGGCCTTGGCAAAGCCTTCCGGCGTGCGCTTGACGTAATGGTCCCAGCCCTTGAGAAAACTGTCATAGGCCGCTGGATTGTCCGTGCCCCGCGCGGCGAGCCGTTGTTCTTCATCGGCGGTAAAATGCAGCGCGAGGGCCTCGACGATTTTACCGGTTATCCGGTCCTGCAACGCAAACACGTCGTCGAGCGTGCCGTCGTAGCGTTCGGCCCAGAGATGTCCGCCGGTTGCCGCGTCGATAAGCTGAGCATTGATGCGGACCTGGTCGCCCGCCCGCCTGACGCTTCCCTCCAGCACGTACTTGACTCCGAGATCGCGGGCCACCTGCTTTACGTCCACCTGTCGACCCTTGTGGACAAAGCTAGAATTGCGCGCGATCACGAAGAGCCCGGAGAGCTTCGAGAGGTCGGTGATCACGTCCTCGGCCATGCCGTCGGCGAAATACTCTTGGGCCTTGTCCTCCGACAGGTTCTGGAACGGTAGCACCGCGATCGAGGGTTTGTCGGGCAGGGGTAACGCCGCCTTATCGGACGTGGTCGCCGCGCTAGCCGTTTCCGGCTTGCCTCCGACGGCCACGGAGGGTGGAGGCAGGTCGAGCCGATTCAGCCAAGGCTGCCACCACCAGAGGCCACCAGCCAGAACAGCGAGGACCACAACGGCGGTTGCGGCCCAAGCCTGCCAAGGTTTCGGGCGCGGTGGCGCCGCCACCGTTTCACTCGCCGCGCCGTCGAGCAAAACGCGATAGACCCGCACCGGGTGGGCAATGTTCTTCAGCCTCTGTTCGCCTTGGTCTTGGAAGCCTATGTCCAACCTGTCCCGCACGTCTTCCCAGACGCGCGCCGAGATACAGATGCCCCCCGATTCCGCCAGCCCTTCGAGCCGGGCGGCGACGTTGACGCCGTCGCCCAGCAAATCTCCATCTTGCTCGATGACGTCGCCGAGGTTGATACCGACGCGGAATTCGATACGCCGATCCTCGGCTATCCAGCGGTTGCGCGAGGCCATGGCGCTCTGGATGTCTATCGCGCAACGCAAGGCGTCGACCACGCTCGGAAACTCGATCAGCAGGCTGTCGCCCGCGGTGTTGGCGATCCGCCCCCGGTACTCGGCGATCGTTGGGTCGATCAGCTCCGTCCGATGAGCGCGCAACGCGGCAAGCGTTCCTTCCTCGTCGCTCGCGGTCAGCTGACTGTATCCCGCGACATCGGCGGCGACGATCGTCGTCAGCCTGCGGATGGGCTCCCCGCCCGCCATGCGCACTCCCCCAAACGCGAAAAGAGACAAGATCTTAGCGCAGTCGAGACGGTTGCTCTACCAGTCATTGGAATGTCGCCTTCGGGCCACGAAGGTCCCGTTGGCTCCGTCCAATGTCACGCCCGGCCTCGAGGCTCGATCGGACGTCGCCGGGCAACAACGGTCATTGCGCCAGCCCTGCCCGCCCGCGCCGTTTGGCCGCCGTCGCGGCGCGATTTATACTGCGGGCGACTCGACGCGCCCGGATTTCGAGCGGGATCGCGCAAGGACGAGAGGCCGGCCATGGCGACGACGAGCGGTGCCAGCGCGCGGGCGCAAGCGGCGGCGGACGATCTCGCCTGCCTGCTGGCGCTGGAGCGCAAGGTGCTCTGGCTCTCGAGCTGGATCATTCACCACGCCAACCACGTCCGCCCGAGCCGCGACGGCCTGAAGGTCGGCGGCCATCAGGCCTCCTCGGCCAGCCTCTCGACGCTGATGACCGCGCTCTACTTCCACATCCTGAAGCCGGAGGACCGGGTGGCGGTCAAGCCGCACGCGAGCCCGACCTTCCACGCCATCCAATACCTGCTCGGGCGCCAAACCCGGGAGAAGCTGGAGAACTTCCGCGCGCTGGGGGGCGCGCAGGCCTACCCGTCGCGGACCAAGGATACCGACGAGGTCGATTTCTCCACCGGCTCCGTCGGCCTGGGCGTGGCGATGACCGCCTTCGCCTCCCTGGTGCAGGACTACGTTTCAATGAAGGGCTTGATGGGCGAGCGGCCGCAGATCGGGCGCATGGTCGCCCTCATGGGCGACGCCGAACTCGACGAAGGCAATATCTTCGAGGCCTTGCTGGAAGGCTGGAAGCACGACATCCGCAATACCTGGTGGATCGTCGACTATAACCGCCAGAGCCTCGATTCGGTGATCACCGACCGCCTCTTCGCCCGGGTCGACGACATCTTCCGCACCACTGGCTGGCGCGTCGTGACGCTGAAATACGGCAAGCGCCTGGAGCGTGCTTTTACCGGCGAGGACGGCGAGCAACTCAGGCAATGGATCGACGATTGCCCCAATTCGCTCTATTCGGCCCTCACCTACAAGGGAGGCGAGGGTTGGCGGGAGCATCTGGGCCGCGACCAGGGCGACGTGCCCGGCATCCGCCGCCTGCTGGAGGCGCACGACGACGAGGGCTTGCACGCTCTCATGACCAACCTCGCCGGGCAGGACATGGAGAGCGTGCTGGAGACCCTCACCGCCATCGAGGGCGACGAGCCGACCTGTTTCATCGCCTACACCATCAAGGGCCACGGCCTTCCCTTCGCCGGCCACAAGGACAATCACGCGGGCCTGATGAACCCCGATCAGATGGACGCTTTCCGGGCCGAGATGGGGGTTCCCGAGGGCCGGGAATGGGACAATTTCGTCGGCCTCGACGTCGCCGCCGACGAACTGAGGGCCTTCATCGAGCGCGCGCCCTTCAACACCGAGCGTTCGCGGGTCCGCACGGCACCCCTGATCGCGCTGCCGGCTCGGCTGCCGATGCCGCGCGCGGCGAAGCTCTCGACCCAGGAAGCCTTCGGGCGAATCCTTTACGATATCGCCGGTGGGGACGACGAGCTGGCGCGCCGCCTGGTCACCACCTCGCCGGACGTCACGGTCTCGACCGGTCTCGGCGGCTGGGTCAATCGCCGCGGCATCTTCGACCGCCAGCGCCGCGAGGACGTTTTTCGCCAGGAGAAGGTGGTCTCGGCCCAGCGCTGGCACATGGGCCAGGAAGGCCAGCATATCGAGCTCGGCATCGCCGAGAACAACCTCTTCTTGATGCTGGCCGCGCTCGGGCTCTCGAGCGAGCTCTTCGGCGTCCGCCTGCTGCCGATCGGCACGCTGTACGATCCCTTCATCAAGCGCGGACTCGACGCGTTGAATTACGCGAGCTACCAGGACGCCCGCTTCATGGTGGTGGCGACGCCCTCCGGCGTGACGCTCGCGCCCGAGGGCGGCGCCCACCAATCGATCGTGGAGCCGCTGATCGGCATGGGACAGGACAAGCTCGCCGCTTACGAGCCCGCCTTCGCCGACGAGCTGGCGCGGATCATGCGCTGGGGCTTCGAGCATATGCAGGCGGACGAGGGCGGCTCGCTCTATCTCCGCCTCTCGACCCGCACGCTCGCGCAGCCGAAACGCGAGATGACGCCGGAGTTGGAGCGCCAAATCCTCGAGGGAGCTTATTGGCAGGTGCCGCCGGCGCCGGGCGCGGAGTTGGCGATCGTTTACATGGGCGCGCTCGCGGCGGAGGCGGAGGCGGCGCACCAGGCGATTGTGGAGGATATTCCGGGCGCCGGCCTGCTGGCGGTGACCAGCGCCGACATCGCCTACCGGGAATGGAACCAGGCGTGGCGTCGCCGGGCCCGTGGCGACCGCGGGGCGCGGAGCCATATCGGCCGGCTGTTGGATCCGCTCGCCCCGGACGCGGCGTTGATCACCGTGCTGGATGGCCATCCCTCGACATTGTCCTGGCTCGGCTCGGCCTCCCGGCGCCGGGTCTTCAGCCTCGGGGTCGAGAGTTTCGGCCAGTCGGGCGACATCCCGGATCTCTACCGCGTGAACGGCATCGACGAGGCGGCGATCGTGGATGCCTGCGCCGCCGCCTGCCTCGACCGCGAGGGCCGCGATGTCCTCGCCTGAGGCGGCCGGCGAGCGGGTCGATACCGTCGTTTTCGACCTGGGCGGCGTCCTGATCGATTGGGATCCCCGCTACCTCTACACCGAGCTGATCGACGATGCGGCGGAGATGGAGCGCTTTCTCGCCACCGTGACGAGCCAGGATTGGAACCAGAAACACGACGAGGGCCGAAGCTTCGCCGAGGGAATCGCCGAGCTGAGCGAGGCCCATCCCGACAAGCGCGAGCTGATCCGCGCCTACTTCGAGCGTTGGCCCGAGATGATCCGGGGCCAGATCGACGCCACTGTCGCCATCCTGCGCCGCCTGAAGGCGCGGCGCGTGCCGCTCTACGTGCTGTCCAACTGGTCGGCCGAGACCTGGGTCCATGCGGAACGGCGCTTCGAGTGGCTCGATTGCTTCGACGCCCTGGTGGTGTCCGGCTTCGAGGGCACGCGCAAGCCGAGGCCGGAGTTCTTCCATCTGCTGCTGGAGCGCCACGGCCTCAGGCCCGGGCAGGCGATCTTCATCGACGACGTGGCGGCCAACGTCGAGGCGGCCAGGCGGGTCGGGCTGGCGGCTCATCGCTTCGAGGGCGGCGACGGCCTGGAGGCGGTGCTGCGCGGCCATGGGCTTCTTTAACGCCCTGGTGTAAAAGGCGCTGCGGTGCGCCCGAGACCCGAGCGTCACGCGTCGTCGGGGTCGATCGAGATGGAGACATACACGGTAACGCGACGGCTCGAGATCGACGCCGGTCACCGGGTGATGACTCACGGCTCGAAATGCCGCCATCTGCACGGCCACCGCTACGTCGTGGAGGCAGTTTGCCGGGCGCTGGGTGGCGGCTTGCACCGAAGCGGTGAGCAGACCGACATGCTGGTCGACTTCGGCTTCCTGGCGGCGGAATTGGCGCGCCATGTCGAGGCGCCCTGCGATCACGGCTTCATCGCCTCGAGTTCGGACGCTGAGCTGCTCGCCATGTTCGCGCCCGACGGCGGAGATGGCGAGGCTTGGCGGGCGCGGGTCGAGCGGGAGGTCGAGCGCGTCGGCTACTTTTCGACGACGGAAACGCGGCTGGCCACCAAGCTCTACTTCATCGCCGCGCAACCGACGGCGGAGCGGCTGGCGGCGCATTGGTTCGAGCGGCTCGCCGAACCCGTCGAGGCGCGGAGCCTGGGCCTCGCCCGGCTGGTCCGGGTTCGGGTCTGGGAGACACCGAATTCGCTTGCCGAATACGGCGGCGAGGGCGAGCGGGAAGAGGGCAGGTGATTCGGATCGCGGAGATCTTCGGGCCGACGGTCCAGGGCGAGGGGCCGCTGATCGGCAAGCCCACCGTCTTCGTTCGCACCGCCGGCTGCGACTATCGGTGCCACTGGTGCGACACGCTTTATGCCGTGCTGCCGGAGTTCGCGCCGAGTTGGCGCTCGATGACGGCGCAAGCGGTCCTCGACGAGATCCTCGCGCTCAGCGGTGGGGCGGCGATCGTCGTCAGCCTCTCCGGCGGCAATCCGGCGCTGCAAGAGCTCGACGAACTGATCGGCCTCGGCCATGCGCGCGGCCTGAGCTTCGCGCTGGAGACCCAGGGCTCGCTGCCCAAGGACTGGTTCGGGATGCTCGACTGGCTGTTCGTGAGCCCGAAGCCGCCATCCTCCGGCGAGACGCCCGACTGGCGGCGCTTGGCGCAGTGCCTGGAGGCGGCGGGAGACGCCGCCGTCTCGCTCAAGGTGGCGGTGTTCGACGAGGCCGACTACGCCTTCGCCAAGCGGATCGGCGAGACCTACCCCGATCTCCCGCTCTATCTTCAGGTCGGCAACCCCGCCTTTCCCGAGGTGCCGGGGCGCGACATTGACGACCTCCCCGCCGTGTTGATGGCGCGCTATCGCTGGCTGGTCGAGAGGATTGTCGCCGATCGCTGGTTTCGCCCGACCCTGTTGCCGCAACTCCACGTGCTCGCCTGGGGCAACGAAAGAGGCCGTTGAGCGCTCTCCGAGGGCCCAGAATCGCGGCGGCGTGGAAGGCGCTGGTCTTCGAAAATCCAGGTGTGCTATTAGAGTGCCGCCCCGCGCGGTCCGGCGTCCGTTGAGCGGGGAAGCGGCGGGCGTGGCGGAACTGGTAGACGCGTCAGGTTTAGGTCCTGGTGGCTTTTGCCGTGGGGGTTCGAGTCCCTCCGCCCGCACCATCGCCCGGTTTGGGCGAGCGAGTCGGGCGGCGTCACCGGGACGACGGCCCCCGGTTCCTTCGTCGAAGCTGTCTTCGGCGATCGAAACCAAGAGTTCGGGTGTGCGCGATGCAGGTGACCGAAACCCAGTCCGAGGGACTGAAACACGCCTTTCAGGTGGTCGTTCCGGCGGCGACGCTGGAAGTCAAGATCACCTCCAAGCTGACGGAACTCTCCAAAAGCGTCGCGGTGCCGGGGTTCCGCCCGGGCAAGGCACCCGTGGGGCTGCTGCGCAAGACCCACGGCAAGCGGATCATGGGCGAGGTCGTGGAGGAAACGGTCAACGAAACCACCTCCAAGACCTTGGAGGAAAATGAGATCCGGCCCGCAATTCAGCCCCGGATCGAGATCACGAAATTCGAGGACGGCGGCGATCTCGAGTTCACTATGGAAATCGAGGCGATGCCCGTGATCGAGCCCGGAGACTTCGGCGCGATCGAGCTGGAACGCCTGCAGGTCGCGGTGAGCGATGAAGAGGTCGACGAACGCATCCAGGCCATCGCCGATGGTCTCAAGTCCTTCGTCGACGCGGCGGAGGGCGAGGCGGCGGGCGAGGGCGATGCCGTGGTGATCGACTTCGCCGGTCGTGTCGACGACCAGGAATTCGAGGGCGGCTCGGCCGAGGATTTCCAGCTCGAGCTCGGCGCCGGCCGTTTCCTTCCCGGTTTCGAGGAACAACTCGTCGGTGCCAAGGTGGGCGAGAGCAAGAAAATCGAGGTCGAATTTCCGGAGTCCCATTCCGAAGCGAGCCTCGCCGGCAAGTCGGCCACCTTCGAATGCACGATCAAGGCCGTTAAGGTGGCGCTCCCGGTGGCGATCGACGATGCGTTCGCGGAGCAGTTGGGCATCGAGAACCTCGAGCAACTCAAGAGCAACGTCCGGCGCGAGATCGAAGGCGAGTTTGCCCAGCATTCACGCGCCCGGCTAAAGCGCAGCCTGCTGGATCATCTCGCCGACAGCCACGCCTTCGAGGTGCCGCCGGGCATGGTCGAGATGGAGTTCGACTCGATCTGGCAACAGCTCGAACGCGAACTCGAGAACCAGAAGAAGACCTTGGCGGACTTGGACGAGCCGGAGGCGGAGGTTCGCGCGGAATATGCCAAGATCGCCGAACGCCGGGTGCGACTCGGCCTCCTGCTCTCGGAGATCGGTGGCGCGAACGGGATCGAGGTCTCCCAGGAGGAAGTCAACCGCGCGGTGCTGCAGCAGGCCCGCGCCATGCGGGGCCAGGAAAGCCAAGTCTTCCAATTTTTCCAGAACAATCCCGAGGCTCGGGCCAGCCTCGGGGCGCCGATCCTCGAAGACAAGGTCTGCGACTATATTCTGGAATTGGCGCGGATAACGGATCGTGCCGTGAGCAAGGAAGAACTGCTGGCCGACCCGGACGCCGGCGAAACGGAAGCGGCCGACGGCGGCGAGGGTGCCGGGGAGGAGACGGCCTAGGAGTCGTCGGAGTCGTCGCGACAAGGACGAGAAAGGGTGCCACGGCTATGAACGCGCGCGATACACGGATGAATTTGCTGGTGCCCATGGTGGTCGAACAGACCAATCGGGGCGAGCGTGCCTACGATATTTATTCCAGGCTGCTGAAGGAGCGGATCGTCTTCATCGTCGGCCCGGTCGACGACGCCGTCGCCAGCCTGGTGACCGCCCAGTTCCTGTTTCTCGAGGCCGAGAATCCGGAGAAGGATATTTCCCTCTATATCAATACGCCGGGCGGCACCGTCACCGCGGGCCTCGGGATCTACGACACGATGCAATACATCCGTCCCGACGTGGCGACACTCTGTATCGGCCAGGCGGCCTCCATGGGCTCGTTACTGCTCGCCGCCGGGGCGGCCGGCAAGCGGCACAGCCTGCCGAACGCGCGCATCATGGTGCACCAGCCTTCCGGCGGTTTTCAGGGGCAGGCGAGCGACATCGAAATTCACGCCCGCGAGATCCTGGAGCTGCGCCAGCGACTGAATGAAATCTACGTCCACCACACGGGCCAGGAATTGTCGGCGATCGAGGCCTCGATGGAACGCGACCACTTCATGACCGCCGAGGCCGCCAAGGTGTACGGAATTGTCGATGAAGTGGTCGAAAAACGCCCCGGCGCGGGCGCCGAGAGCGAGGGCGAAAGTACCAAGGGCGAGGGCGAGAGCGAGGCCTGAGCGAGCCTGCCCGGTCGCGCTTGATCCAACGTGTTTTACGAAAAATTGACCGGTGGACGTCATACTTCGCCGTGATGTAGGGTGTTTGTCTGAGTCGACCGTCGCGTGAACACCATGTCATCGCGATCGGTCGGTGGGACCTGCGGCTCGCGCAGTTGGGCACGGTCGGAGGTCGCAAGCGTAGGCGCGGCCTTGTCTCATGCTTCGCGTCGAGGCGCGTGGTCGCGTTGTAGAGTACTCGCATCGCATCGGGGCAATCGGCCCTCGGCGCGGGACAGTGGGGCAACTCATGACCACCAAACTGAGCGGCGGCGATTCCAAGAACACCCTGTACTGTTCGTTCTGTGGGAAGAGCCAGCATGAGGTGCGCAAGCTCATCGCCGGGCCGACCGTGTTCATCTGCGACGAGTGCGTCGAGCTCTGCATGGACATCATTCGCGAGGAGAGCAAGAACTCGCTCGTGAAGTCGCGCGACGGGGTCCCGACGCCGGAGGAGATTTGCCAGGTCCTGGACGACTACGTGATCGGTCAGGAGCATGCCAAGCGCGTGCTCTCCGTGGCCGTGCATAATCATTACAAACGGCTCAACCACGGCACCAAGAACAACGACGTCGAGATCCAGAAGTCGAATATCCTGCTGATCGGCCCCACGGGCTGCGGCAAGACGCTGCTCGCCCAGACCCTGGCGCGGATCATCGACGTGCCCTTCACGATGGCCGACGCGACCACGCTCACCGAGGCGGGCTATGTCGGCGAGGACGTCGAGAATATCATCCTGAAGCTGTTGCAGGCCGCCGACTACAACGTCGAACGGGCGCAGCGCGGCATCGTCTATATCGACGAAGTCGACAAGATCAGCCGCAAGTCCGACAACCCCTCGATTACGCGCGACGTTTCGGGCGAGGGGGTGCAGCAGGCGCTGCTCAAGATCATGGAAGGCACGGTCGCGAGCGTGCCGCCCCAGGGCGGACGCAAACATCCGCAGCAGGAATTCCTCCAGGTCGACACCACCAACATTCTGTTCGTCTGTGGCGGCGCCTTCTCCGGGCTGGAGCGGCTCATCTCGGCCCGGGGCAAGGGCACTTCCATCGGCTTCGGCGCCGACGTCGAGACCCCGGACATGCGCCAGACCGGCGAAATCCTCAAGAACGTGGAACCGGAGGATTTGTTGAAATTCGGGCTGATCCCGGAGTTCGTCGGACGTCTCCCGGTGGTGGCGACGCTCACCGACCTCGATGAGACCGCCCTGGTCGAGATCCTGACCAAGCCGAAGAACGCCCTGGTCAAACAGTATCAGCGTCTCTTCGAGATGGAGGATACCAAGCTCGCCTTCTCCGAAGACGCGCTCCACGCCATCTCGCGCAAGGCCATCACCCGAAAGACCGGCGCCCGGGGCCTCAGGTCGATCATGGAGATGATTTTGCTCGAGACCATGTACGAGCTGCCGTCGCTCGAGGGCGTGGAAGAGGTCGTGATCAACGGCGAGGTCGTCGAGGGGCGCGCCCAACCGCTATTCGCCTACGCTCAATCCCGCGAGGACGTCGGCACCACCGCGTGATCGCGGTGGCATCGGCGCCCTTGACCTCTCCGGGGACAGGCGCCACTTCTTTCTGGGCCGACGCCTCACCGGGCGTCGGCGTTCGGCCCGCACGGGGCGTGTTCATCGTGTCGGAGTGTTGGTTAGGTCATGCTCGAAGCTTCTGAACATCCGCTGTATCCGGTTCTGCCGCTGCGCGACATCGTGGTCTTTCCCCACATGATCGTGCCGCTCTTCGTCGGCCGCGAGAAGTCCGTGAACGCGCTCGAAAGCGTCATGAAGGACGACAAGCAGATCCTTTTGATCACCCAGAAGAACGCGGCGGAGGACGATCCCGGTCCGGCGGACATCTACGAGATCGGGACCGTCGCCTCGGTGCTGCAACTCCTGAAGCTCCCCGACGGCACGGTCAAGGTGCTGGTCGAAGGTGGCAGGCGCGCGCGCATTCGAGGCTACGCCGAAAATCCGGCCTACTTCGAGGCGCGGGCCGAACTCCTGGAGGACGACTCGCCCGAGGGCGAGGATCTCGAGGGGCTCACCCGCTCGGTGATCTCGCAGTTCGAACAATACGTCAAGCTCAACCGCAAAATTCCGCCAGAAGTTCTCGTTTCGGTTAATCAAATCGACGATGCAGGCAAGCTCGCGGACACGGTCGTCTCGCATCTGGCGCTGAAGATCCCGGACAAGCAGGAACTCCTGGAGATCGAGAACACGCAGGAGCGGCTGGAGCGCGTCTATTCGCTGATGGAATCCGAAATCGGCGTCATGCAGGTCGAGCGCAAGATTCGCAGCCGGGTCAAGCGCCAGATGGAGAAGACGCAGCGCGAGTACTATCTGAACGAACAGCTCAAGGCGATTCAGAAGGAGCTGGGCGAGGGCGAGGACGGGCGCGACGAGCTACAGGAGCTGGAGGAGAAGCTCGCCGCCACCAAGCTCACCAAGGAGGCGCGGGAAAAGGCGATCTCGGAGCTGAAGAAGCTCCGCAACATGAGCCCGATGTCGGCCGAGGCGGCGGTGGTGCGCAACTACCTCGACTGGTTGCTGACGATTCCGTGGAGCGAGCGTTCGCGGGTCAGGAAGAACATCAGCCAGGCCCACAAGATCCTCGACGAGGATCATTACGGTCTCGACAAGGTGAAGGAGCGTATCCTCGAATATCTCGCGGTGCAGCAGCGCACCAACAAGATGAAGGGACCGATACTCTGCCTGGTCGGACCTCCGGGCGTCGGCAAGACCTCGCTCGGCAAGTCGATCGCCCGGGCCACGGGACGCAAGTTCGTGCGCATGTCGCTGGGCGGCGTGCGCGACGAGGCGGAGATCCGCGGCCACCGGCGGACCTATATCGGCTCCATGCCCGGCAAGGTGCTCCAGGGTATGAAGAAGGCGAAGAAGTCCAACCCCCTCTTCCTGTTGGACGAAGTGGACAAGATGGGCGCCGACTTCCGGGGCGATCCGGCCTCGGCCCTGCTGGAGGTGCTGGATCCCGAGCAGAACCACACCTTCAACGACCACTATCTCGAGGTCGATTACGACCTGTCGGACGTGATGTTCATCACCACGGCGAACACGCTGCGAATACCTCAGCCCCTGATGGACCGGATGGAGATCATCCGCCTTCCCGGCTACACCGAGGGCGAGAAGATCGAGATCGCACGACGCCATCTGATCCCCAAGCAAATCAAGGCGCACGGGCTCCGAAAGCACGAATGGTCGATGTCCCAGGGGGCGCTACAGGATCTCGTTCGCTTCTATACCCGCGAGGCCGGCGTCAGGAACCTGGAGCGCGAGATCGCCGGCCTGACCCGCAAGGCGGTGCGCGACATCGTACAGAAGAAGTGCAAGAAGGTGGCGATCACCCGGCGCAACCTCGAGAAATATGCCGGCATCCGCCGCTTCCGCTTCGGCGAGATCGAGGAGGTGGACATGGTGGGCGTGGTCACCGGGCTGGCCTGGACCGAGGTCGGCGGTGAGCTGCTGACGATCGAGTCCGTGCTCCTGCCGGGCAAGGGCAACATCCGCTATACCGGCAAGCTCGGCGACGTGATGCAGGAATCGATCCAGGCGGCGACTAGCTTCGTCCGCTCGCGCGCGCGCTCTTTCGGCATCAAGCCCTCGGCCTTCGAGAAGCGTGACATCCACGTCCACGTTCCCGAGGGCGCGACGCCGAAGGACGGCCCGTCGGCCGGGGTGGCGATGTGCACCTCCGTCGTGTCGGTCTTGACCAGGATCCCGATCCGCCGCGATATCGCCATGACCGGCGAGATCACGCTCAGGGGTCGCGTGCTACCGATCGGCGGCCTCAAGGAGAAGCTGTTGGCGGCACTCCGCGGTGGCCTCAAGACGGTGTTGATCCCGATCGACAACGAGAAGGATTTGGCGGAAATTCCGGACAACGTGAAGAAGGGAATGGTGATCATTCCGGTCAGCACCGTGGACGACGTGATCGAGCATGCCCTGACCACGCGACCGGTCCCGATCGAGATCGAGGAAGACGAGGAAGACGAATTCGGCACGATCGCCGAGATCGCCGAGACCGGCGAGACCGAAAACGTCGTAACCCATTGATCCGGCGAGCCGAACGGGGGCCGACGTCGTGCCACCGGTGGCTGTCGTTCGCCCGTCGATTACACCGGTCGACGTCGCGAACCGATTTCGCGCGTGGAGCCGAAAGCCCGTGTTGAACAGTGCATGGGGCCGGGCATCGTGACAACTCTCAATAAACACAAGGGATATCGGCCGACGGCGACGATTTCTCTTTGACCCGAGCTTCGCGCGTCGCCTAAACTTGCCCGCGACGCGCAGAGCATGGCGTCACGTGGTCTTGGAAATCAACAGCAGGGGGCGACGGTGAACAAGAATGACTTGGTCGCGGCGGTATCGGCCACAGCCGATCTGACGAAAGCGGACTCGCAGCGGGCGGTGGATGCGGTGTTCCATCAAATCGGCGAGGCTTTGAAGGACCGCGCGGAAGTGCGGATCGTCGGCTTCGGGACATTTTCCGTGGCGAACCGGAAGGCGAGCCAGGGGCGCAATCCCCGAACCGGAGAACCGATCTTCATCCCGGCCTCGCGGCAACCGAAGTTCAAGGCCGGCAAGGCGTTGAAGGCGGCCGTGAACTGATCCGGAGAATTCAGGGCGCGACCAGCGCGCCGTGATTGAAGCCGGCCCGCGTGGCCGGCTTCTTTCGTTGTCTGCCTCCGCCTGGCGACGGTTTGCAATGTGCCATCACCTCCGCCATCTTGGTGCCGGCACGGGCGGTTAGCTCAGTTGGCGAGAGCGTCCGGTTTACACCCGGAAGGTCGGAGGTTCGACTCCTCTACCGCCCACCATTTTGGGTGCACGTTGTCGCCCCCAACCCGACGTGCGGGTTCCGTTTCGAGGCTTCTCCTCTCTCCTCCGCCAGGCGCTCATGAACCAAAAGTGTTGGGAGGCGACATGAGCGAAGGCTCGCCCGCACATCTCGAGACCGCCGTCATCGGCTTGGGCTCTATGGGTGGGGGCATCGCGCGCGCTCTGCTGCGCGCGGGGCTGCCGGTCTGGGGCTTCGACGTCGATCCCGCCCTGCAATCCGCATTTCGAGCCGCGGGCGGGCGGGCGGCATCGCGCTCCGAGGCGGCCAGGGCGGCCGACGTCGTGGTCATCGTCGTCGTGAACGCCGCGCAGCTCGAAAGCGTTCTCTTCGGCGAGGACGGCATGGCCGCCGAGATGCGTGCCGGAAGCCTCGTCGTCGTCTGTTCGACCGTGGCGCCCGAGGTCGCCCGGGCCATCTCCGCCCGGCTCGCCGAAGCGGATATCGACTATCTCGACGCGCCGATTTCGGGCGGGGCCGCCAAGGCCGCCGAGGGCGCGCTGACGGTCATGGCCTCGGGTCCGGAGCGCGCCTTCGCCACCGCCGCGCCCGTGCTCGGCGCCATGGCGCAAACCGTATTCCCGCTCGGGCCGGAGGCGGGACGGGCCTCGGCGATGAAGATCGTCAACCAACTGCTCGCTGGTGTGCATATCGCCGCCGCCGCGGAAGCCGTCGCCTTCGCCCTCACCCAGGGCATCGAGCCCGCGGACGCGCTGGCCGTCATCTCGCGTTGCGCCGGCACGAGCTGGATGTTCGAGAACCGGGTGCCACACATCGTCGCCGGCGACTACCGGCCGCGTTCGGCGGTCGACATCTTCGTCAAGGACCTGGCTATCGTCGCCGACGTGGCCCGAGCCGCCCGGCTGTCGACGCCATTGGCGCTCGCCGCTCTCGAACGCTTCCGCGCTGCCCATGATGCGGGTCTCGGGCGGGAGGACGATTCCGCCGTCGCCAAGATTTACGCCCGCGAGGCCGGCGTGGCGCTACCCGAGGGCGATTGACGGCCGGCAGAGGTGGCGGATCATACCGGGCGGCCGGGAGCATTAGAGCACTTTCCGATCAGGTTGAATCGTTTGATGGGCCAAATCGGCCCCTGGGGCAGGCGCGCCGCGCCGCGCGATGTGGTTCATCGGGCAAGCGGCCGGGCGCACCCCAGGGGCCGAGTTGGCCCACCGACGGCCGGGTTCTTTCGCGCCGTGGCGGTGTTCCGCGCAGCTACCGATACCCCGCATCGCCGTCGCGAGCGGAACGCCGCCACGACCCAAAATCATCCCGGTCAAACGTTTCAACCTGGTCGGAAAGTGCTCTAAATGCCCGGGGCGGAGAGACGAGGGGCCATGGCTGCGCGCGCGCGACGGATCCGACTGCACATCAAGAACAACCGTGCGGGCGAAGAGGTGTTCTGGACCACGCCCCAGCACCTCGGCGCCGCGCTCGCCCGCCGACCCGAGGCGGCCCGCCTGCTCGACGTGCGGGCGAAGAGGTGTTCTGGACCACGCCCCAGCACCTCGGCGCCGCGCTCGCCCGCCGACCCGAGGCGGCCCGCCTGCTCGACCCGGTTATCGACTGGGATCTGGACAATTTCGACGCCTCGATGGCGACGGCGGACGGGCTCGTCACCTGGGAGCTGCCGAGGGAGGATCTCGGCCGCCGGGCGCCGAAGCTGAAATGGATCCATGTCATCGGCGCCGGGGTCGACCACTTGGCGCCGCTCGACTGGCTGCCGGCCGGCGTCACGCTGACCAACAACAGCGGCGTGCACCGGGAAAAGTTCGCCGACTACGCAACCATGGCGTTGCTGATGCTGTGGTGTGGCCTGCCCGGTTTCGTCTCGGCCCAGCGCGAGCGCCGGTGGGACCCGGTCTTCACCCCTCCGATCGCCGGGGCCGAGGCGACGGTCGTCGGCGTCGGCAAGATGGGGGGCGTCGTCGCGCGTCAGGCCAAGCGCCTGGGCATAACCGTCGTGGGGGTCCGCCGGACCGGCCGAGCGGCCAGAAACGTCGACGTCATGTATCCGGCGAGCCGGCTTCGGACCGCGCTTCGGGGCGCCGACATCGTCGCCGTGGCGACGCCGCTCACACCCGCGACCGAGGGGCTGATCGGCGCCCGCGAATTCGCCGCGATGAAGCCCGGCGCGGGCTTCCTGAATGTCGGGCGGGGGCCCGTGATCGACACCTCCGCGCTCGTCGCCGCGCTGGAAAGCGGCCATCTCGGGGGCGCGATCCTCGACGTCTTCGATGCCGAGCCGCCGCCCCGCACTTCGCCGCTCTGGCGCACGCCCAACCTGGTGATGACGCCCCACGTCGCGGCCGACGATTTGGACAGCTATGTGCCCCGGACCCTGGATCTGGTGCTGGAGAACGTGGTCCGATTGGCCAACGGGCGCCCTTTACGCAACCGGGTGGATCCCAAGGCCGGTTATTGATGGCGCCCGGACCGTCGCCCGGGCGAGGGACGCTCATCCTGGTCCCGTTCCTGATCTATGTGACGGTGGATTACGTCTTCCGCGTCAACAACGCCATGATCGCGCCGGCCCTGGTGGTCGAGTTCGCGCTCGATCCTTCCGAACTCGGCTTCGTCACCGGCGCTTTCTTCGCTGCCTTCGCGCTGACGCAACTGCCGCTGGGCCTGGCACTCGACCGCTTCGGGCCAGGCGCGGTGGTGACGGCGTTGCTGGGCGTGGCGTTGTTGGGCGGCGGGGTCTACCTGTCGGCCACGGACATGACGGGTCTGACGATCGGGCGGTTTCTGATCGGGATCGGCATGGCGGCCAGCCTGATGGGGGGCGTCAAGGCGGCGAGCCTCTGGTTCCCGCCGGAGCGCCTGCCGCAGATCACCGCGCTGCATGTGGCGCTGACCGGCGTCGGCGGCATGCTGGCGACCGGGCCGATGGCGACGGTGCTGGCCCTCGCCGGGTGGCGGGCCGTGATGGCGGGACTCTTATGTATCTGTGTCGTCGTGATGGTCCTGCTCCGCCTTTGGGTGCCCGGGGGCCGGGCGGCGCAACCCGCGCCCGGCCTCGCCACGCAACTCCGAGAATATCGGGACCTGCTGTCGAGCCTCCGTTTCTGGCACATGACGCCGGTCGTCGTTGCCGGAGTCGGCGTCGGCATCGGCTACCAGACGCTCTGGGCCAGCCTCTGGCTGCGCGACGTCGCGGGCTACGGCGATTTCGCACGGGCCTGGACGCTGTTCGCCATGTTCGCGGGCGTGCTTGTCGGCAATCTCGGCTTCGGCTGGTGGGTGCGGCGGCGGCTCGCGGTGGGGGCCGACATTTCCCGGGCGGCAATCGCCGGCTACGGGGTGATGATCCTGGCACAGCTCGCGCTGATCGCCATCGGCGGTGGCCCGGCGCCGGCGATCCTGTGGATTTCGGTGTCGCTCTTTTTCGCTTGCCCGATCGTCGGTTACGCCATCGTCGCCCAGGGCTTCCCGCCTTCGCTTTCGGGCCGCGTCGCCAGCGCCGTCAACGCCCTCGTCTTCGCCGCCGTCTTCGCCACCCAGTGGGCGAGCGGCGTGATCATCGAAGCTTTTCCCCACGACCCGGCCGGCGGCTACGACCCGCTCGGCCACCGCGTCGGACTCGGCTGCGCCATCGCCGTGCAGACGCTCGCCTTGGCTTGGTTCTTGATCATCTCCCGGCGGCACAATCAGTCCGAAAACTGAGTGTCACGCGACTTGCGCGGGGAAGGGTAGGGCGTTATGTTGCCGCGAAAATCGGCAAGGTATGATTCTGCTCAAATAATGGCCATCCAGCTCGGACATTTACGGCTCGAAGATCGCGTGATCCTGGCACCCATGTCGGGCGTGACGGACGCGCCGTTTCGCCGTTTGGTGCAGCGCCTCGGGGGCGGCGTCGTGGTGACGGAGATGGTCGCCAGCTCGGGGGTGGTGAAGCAGAGCCGCGAGAGCCTGCGCCGGATGCGCAACGACGGGGTGTCGGGCCCCCATATCGTCCAGCTCGCCGGCGCGGATCCCGAGGTCATGGCCGAGGCGGCGCGCCTCAACCAGGATCTCGGCGCGGACGTCATCGACATCAACATGGGCTGTCCGGCGAAAAAAGTAGTGGGCAAGCTCGTCGGCTCCGCCATCATGAAGGACGAAGCGCTGGCGCGCCGCATTCTGGAGGCGATACGCCGGGCCGTCTCGATCCCGGTCACGCTCAAGATGCGGGCGGGATGGGACCGCGAGCACCGCAACGCGCCGGCGCTCGCCCGGATCGCCCAGGACGTCGGCATCGCCATGATAACGGTGCATGGCCGGACCCGGGATCAAGGTTTCAAGGGTCGGGCCGACAGAACTTTCATATGTCAGGTGAAGAATTCGGTGCAAATTCCTGTCATCGCAAATGGTGATGTCAATTCGCCTTCCGACGCGTTCAATATGCTTTCATCTTCGGGCGCGGACGGTGTCATGGTCGGTCGGGGCGTTTTCGGACGTCCATGGCTGATCGGGCAGATTTCCCGCGCCCTCGGCGGGGGCGACGGGCGTCGGGGGGCGCCCGCCAGGGCGGAGCGGCTGGCGATCGTCCTGGGCCACTACGAGGCGATGCTGAGCCATTATGGGCGGGAGATCGGCCGCCGCGTCGCCCGTAAGCATCTCGGCTGGTATCTGGCCCGGGAGGGCGTGGGCGAGGATCGGCGCCGGCGGATCCTGCGCGAGGACTCAGCCTCCCGGGTGATGGCCGAGCTCGGGGCCGTCTACCGCGAAGCCGAGAGCCGGGCGGCCTGACGCCGTGGCCGGCCCTCGCGCATTGCCCGGGCACGGCGCCGAAATTTCCCTCGACGCGGTCTTCGCCTCGCTGCCCAATCCGGTTCTCGTCGTCGGCGCCGACGGGCGCCTGGTCGATCTCAACCCCGCCGCCGAGCAGTTCTTCCAGTCGGGCCGGACGCATCTCGTCGGCCACGCGCTGGAGGACCTCGTGCCCTATGGCAGCCCGCTCCTCCAAGTGCTGCGCCAAGCGGTCGAGGCGGCGATGACGGTGTCCGAGCACGAGGTCGATCTGGGCACGCCGCGAACCGGGGTCAAGCCGGCGAACATCTCGGTCGCGCCGATCATCGAGACGCCGGGCGCCGCCGTCATCGTCCTGCGGGAGACCTCCATCGCCAATCGCATGGACCGCCAGCTCAGCCATCGCGGCAGCGCCCGAGTGGTGAACGGCATGGCGGCGGTCTTGGCGCACGAGATCAAGAACCCGCTGAGCGGCATCCGGGGCGCGGCGCAACTGCTGGAGAGCGCGGTGCCGGCGGAAGAAAGGGTGCTGACGCGGCTGATCTGCGACGAGACCGACCGCGTCTGCGCGCTGATCGATCGCATGGAAAGCTTCTCCGCCGAGCCAGTGGCGCGCGACGCGGTCAATATCCACGAGGTGATGGAGCGGGTGCGGCGGATCGCGGAGGCCGGCTTCGCCGCCCATGTGGAGATCGTGGAGCACTACGATCCCTCCCTGCCGCCGGTCCACGGCAACGCGGATCAACTGGTGCAGATATTCCTCAACTTGGTCAAGAACGCGGCCGAGGCGGTGCCCCGGACGGGCGGGAGGATCGTGCTCGCCACCGCCTTCCGCCATGGCGTCAGGCTCGCCGTCGCCGGCAGCCGCACGCCCCATCGCCTGCCGCTCGAGGTGACGGTGCGCGACAACGGCGGCGGCGTGCCGGAGGATTTGCTACCACACCTGTTCGATCCCTTCGTCACCACCAAGCGCGCCGGCACCGGCCTCGGCCTGGCGCTGGTGGCCAAGCTGATTCCTGATCACGGCGGCACGGTGGCCTGCGAATCCGAGCCCGCCAACACCCTCTTCCGGGTGCTGCTGCCGGTCGCGGAAGCAAGGCCGGGCGGATGAGCGCCGGCACCATCCTCGTCGCCGACGACGACCGGGCGATTCGGCTGGTCCTGAACCATGCGCTCGGCCGGGCCGGCTACGACGTCCGGGCGACCAGCAACGCCGCGACGCTGTGGCGCTGGGTCGAAGACGGCGAGGGCGATCTGGTGATCACCGACGTGGTGATGCCGGACGAAAGCGGCCTCGACCTGCTGCCGCGCATCAAGCAGCTCCGCCCGCACCTGCCGATCATCGTCATGAGCGCGCAGAGCACGCTGCTGACCGCCATTCGGGCCAACGAGCGCGGCGCCTATGAATATCTGCCCAAGCCGTTCGATCTGCGCGTATTGACCGAGGTCGTGCGCCGGGCGCTGGAGGAGCGCACGCGCGGCGCCGGCGTGGCGGACGACGAGAGGGCCGGGGACGCGCTGCCGATCATCGGCCGCTCGCCGGCGATGCAGGACATTTACCGCACGCTCGCGCGGCTGATGCAGACCGATCTGGGGGTCATGATCACCGGTGAGAGCGGCACCGGCAAGGAGCTGGTGGCCCGCGCGCTGCACGATTACGGCAAGCGCCGCCAGGGCCCCTTCGTCGCCGTCAACATGGCCGCGTTACCGAGGGAGCTGGTGGAGAGCGAACTCTTCGGCCACGAACGCGGCGCCTTCACCGGGGCGACCGCGCGCGGCTCCGGCCGTTTCGAGCAGGCCGAGGGCGGCACGCTGTTCCTCGACGAGATCGGCGACATGCCGGGCGAGGCCCAGACCCGGCTGCTCAGGGTCCTGCAAGAGGGCGAATACACCACCGTCGGCGGGCGCCGCGCGCTCAAGACCGACGTCAGAATCATCGCGGCGACCAATCGCGACCTCCGCCAGCAGATCAACCAGGGCCTCTTTCGCGAGGATCTGTTCTACCGGCTGAACGTCGTGCCGATCCGCCTGCCGCCCTTGCGCGAGCGGGCCGACGACATCGCCGACCTCACGCGTGACTTTCTCGATCGCGCCGTCGCCGAGGGCTTGCCGCGCAAACGGCTCAGTGCCCGGGCGATGGAACGACTGATGAACCACCGCTGGCCGGGGAACGTGCGCGAGCTCGAAAACCTGGTCCGCCGGCTGGCCGCGCTCTACGCCGAGGAAGAAATCGACATCGACGCGATCGAGCGCGAACTGGCGGGGGCGACGACGCCGGCGGCGCGGATTGATTCGCCGGCGAGCGAGAGTATCGGCGCGGCGATGGACTGGCATCTCAGGCGTTATTTCGAGGCCCATGGCGCCGGACTGCCGCTCCCGGGGCTCTACCAGCGCGTGCTACGCGAAATCGAACGCCCCCTAATAGAACACTGCCTGATCGCCACGCGCGGCAACCAACTCAAGGCCGCCGATTTGTTGGGGATCAATCGCAACACGCTGCGAAAAAAAATCAAGGAGCTTGACATTTCCATCGTTCGCGGATTCAAGTGAGGCAGATGTGCAACAGACTGTGCCTTCGCGGTCGCAGTCGGATGCTTCGCTGGCGAGACCGGGACGACGAGAGTGGCGACGACGGACGGCGAGCCCCTGGTGAACGAGATCGCGACGCCGACGCGGTGCGCGAAATCGCGGCTGATGCGCCGTGCCGGCGCGTGGACCCGGCGGACGCGGCTCGCGGGCAAACTCGCCATGGTGCTGGCGGTGGCGGCGGGCGCCGCCGGCATCGCCACCTACGCCGCCTGGACCGCGGCCGGTCCCCAGGGGCCGAACCCGAGGGTGGTGCTGGCCCTGCTGATCGTCGACTTGGTGCTGCTCCTGCTGCTGGGGGCCTTGATCGCCCGGCAGTTGACGCGGCTCTGGGTCGAGCGGCGTAGCGGTTCCGCCGGGTCCAAACTCCATGTCCGGCTGGTGGCGCTTTTCAGCGTCGTCGCGGTGGTGCCGGCGATCGTGACGGTGGTGTTCTCGGTGCTGCTGTTTCACCTCGGGGTGCAGACCTGGTTCAGCGAACGGGTGCACACCGCGGTCCGGGAATCGCTCGCCGTGGCGGACGCCTATCTCGCCGAGCATCGAAACGTCATTCGCGGCGACGCGCTGGCCATGGCCAACGACCTCAACCGGGCGGCGCCGAACCTGGCCAGGCGGCCGCAACTCTTCAACTCCATCCTGCAGACCCAGGCCGCGCTACGCTCGCTCAGCGAGGCGACGGTGTTCGATTCCACCGGTCGGGTCATCGCCCGGACCTCGCTCTCGCTGGCCGCCGCCTTCGATCGAGTGCCGCTCAGCGTCATCGACCGGGCTCGGGAGGGCGAACTGCTGATCCTCGGCAAGGAAGGCGAGGACAGCGTCTACGCCCTGATCCGCCTGGATCGTTTCATCGACGCCTATCTGTACGTCGGCCGGTTTGTCGATCCGGTGGTGTTGGGCCATGCCGAACGCACGCGGAACGTATTTTCCGAGTACGAGACGCTGGAAAGCATGCGGTCCGACATCCAGGTCACGTCGGTGCTGATCTTCATCGTCGTGGCGCTGCTGCTGTTGGTCGTCGCGGTCTGGTTGGGCCTGCATTTCGCCACCACCATCGTGCGTCCCATCGCCGGGTTGGTGATGGCGACGGAGCGTGTCCGGGACGGCGATCTCACGGCGGTGGTGCCGATCACCGGCCCCGACGACGAGATCGGCACCCTCTCGCGGGCCTTCAACCGCATGACCCGACAGTTGGCCTCGCAACGCGAGGATCTGGTCGAGGCCAACCGCAAGCTCGACCGACGGCGGCGGTTCACCGAGGCGGTGTTGAGCGGCGTTTCCGCCGGCGTGATCGGCGCCGACCGGGACGGCCGGATAAATCTTCCCAACCGTTCCGCCGCCGACCTGCTGGAGACCGATCTCGAGGAGATGAGCGGCCGCCGGCTCGATGAGGTGGCGCCGGAACTCGCGGCCCTGCTGGAGGAGGCGCGGAACCGGCCCGGCCGCGTCGTCGAGCGTCAGATCACCCTGATCCGGGGCGCGCGGCGCCGGACGCTCTACGTCCGCGTCGACACCGACCGGGCGCCGGCGCGCGATCACGGCGGCTTCATCATTACCTTCGACGACATCAGCGAACTCGTCACCGCCCAGCGCACCGCCGCCTGGGCCGACGTCGCCCGTCGCATCGCGCACGAGATCAAGAACCCGCTGACGCCGATTCAACTCTCGGCCGAACGGCTCAAGCGCAAATACAGCAAACAGATCCAGACCGACCACGAGGTCTTCACCCGCTGTACGGACACCATCATTCGCCATGTCGGCGAGATCGGCCGCATGGTGGACGAGTTTTCCGCCTTCGCACGGATGCCCGCGCCGGTCATCCGGCGGGCGGATTTGGCCGAGCTCGTGCGCCAGTCGGTGTTCACGCGACAGGTGGCGCACGGCGGCATCGAGTTCGCGCTCGCCCTGCCCGAGGGCGCGGTCGCCGTCGACTGTGACGGGCGACAGATCGGCCAGGCGCTGACCAACGTGTTGAAGAACGCGGCCGAGGCGATCGAGGGCCGGGGCGACGATGCGGCCGGGTCGGCGCTTGGACGGGTGGACGTGGCGCTCGTGGCCGACGCGGAAACGGTGACGATCGAAATCGCCGACAACGGCCGGGGGCTTCCCGAGGACGAACGGGAGCGCCTGACCGAGCCCTATGTGACGACGCGCAAGGAAGGTAGCGGCCTCGGCCTGGCGATCACCCAAAAGATCGTCGAGGACCACGGCGGGCGCCTGGCGCTGGACGACCGGGAGGGAGGCGGCGCGGTGGTCCGCGTCGTCCTGCCGCGCCGACGCGCGGCGCGCACCGAAAGCGACGGCAACGACAACCTGACGGAAATGGACGGGGTAGCCCATGGCTCGTGATATTCTGATCGTCGACGACGAGGTCGGCATCCGGGAAATTCTCTCCGAAATACTGCAAGACGAGGGATATGACACACGTATTGCTAGCGACAGCGAGGGCTTTCTCACCGCCATGGCGGCACGACGACCCTCGCTCGTCATTCTCGATATCTGGCTCCAAGGTAGCCGACACGACGGCCTGGAATTGCTCGACTTCCTGAAGCGCGAGCACGACGAGGTCCCGGTGGTCATGATCTCGGGGCACGGCAACATCGAAGCCGCGGTCTCGGCCATCAAGCGGGGGGCGTACGACTACATCGAGAAGCCCTTCGAGGCCGACAAGCTGATGCTCATCGTCGAGCGTGCGATCAGCGCGGCACGCCTCGTGCGGGAGAATCGCGAACTCCGGAGCAAGGCCGTGCGCGAGACCGAGATCATCGGCCAGAGCGCGGCGATCAACGCCGTTCGCGCCGCGATCCAGAAGGTCGCCCAGACCCGCAGCCGGGTCATGATCACCGGCCCGGCCGGCTCCGGCAAGGAGGTCGTCGCCCGCCATCTGCACGCGCTGTCCGATCGCGCCGAGGGGCCATTCGTCGCCCTCAACGCGGCGATGCTGTCGCCGGAGCGGGTGGAGATCGAGCTGTTCGGCGCCGAGGAGGGCGGCAACGGCTCGGGCATGCACCGGGTCGGCCTGTTGGAGCAGGCCCATGGCGGCACCTTGTTCCTGGACGAGGTCGCCGACATGCCTTACGAGACCCAGGGCAAGATCCTGCGTTGCCTGGTCGACCAGAGCTTCCAGCGGGTCGGTGGCGGCTCAAAGGTCGAGGTCGACGTCCGCATCGTGAGCGCCACGGCCCGCGACCTCCGCGTCGAGATCGGCCAGCACCGCTTCCGCGAGGATCTCTACCACCGCCTGAACGTGGTGCCGGTCGACGTTCCGGGGCTCGGCGAACGCACGGAGGACATTCCGTTGCTGGTCGACTATTTCATGGCCCGCTCGGCCGAGATGCTGGGCCTGGCGGCGCGGCGGATCAGCGAGGAGGCGTTGGTGGCGCTGCAGAGCTATGGCTGGCCCGGAAATGTGCGTCAACTCCGCAACATCCTGGAGCAGGTGCTGATCATGAGCCCGGCGGACACCGGCGAGGCCATCCGGGCCGAGATGTTGCCCCAGGAGGTGCGCATGCCGACGCCGTCCTCGCTGTTGCCGAGCAACAACGAGGAGGTGATGTCGCTTTCGCTGAGGGAAGCGCGCGAGGTCTTCGAACGGCAGTATCTGATGGCCCAGGTCGGTCGCTTCGGCGGCAACATTTCCCGCACCGCCGAGTTTATCGGCATGGAGCGCTCGGCGCTGCACCGCAAGCTGAAGGCGCTGGGCGTGCACCACCGCAACGCTAGCGGCAAGGGCCTCGCCACCGAGGCCGCGCCGGACCTGGTCCCGGCCGAGGCGTGAATATCGTCATCTGCGGGGCCGGCCAGGTCGGCTTCCCGATCGCCCGTCAACTTGCGGAGGAACACAACGACATCACCATTGTCGACACGAACCCGCAGTTGATCCAAAGGGTCAACGACACCTTGGATGCGCAAGGAATGATTGGTTTTGCCTCGCATCCGGATGTATTGGAGCGGGCCGGCGTCGAGGACGCCGACATGCTGATCGCGGTGACCTACGCCGACGAGGTGAACATGGTCGCCTGCCAGGTCGCGCATTCTCTCTTCAACGTGCCGACCAAGATCGCCCGGGTCCGCGCCCAGAGTTACCTCAATCCGATCTGGCGCGATCTGTTCAGCCGCGACCACATGCCGATCGACGTCATCATCTCGCCCGAGATCGAGGTCGCGGAAGCCGTGGTGCGCCGCCTGCACGTACCCGGCGCATTCGACACCATTCCCTTCGCCGAAGGCGCGGTACAGGTGATCGGTGTCTTCGTCGGCGAGGATTGCCCGGTGAGCGATACGCCGATGCGCCAGCTCACCGAGCTGTTCCCCGATCTCAACATCGTCGTCGTCGCCATCGTCCGGGGCGACCGGATGGTGGTGCCGACCGGGGACGACCAGATGCGGGCGGGCGACGAGATCTATTTCGTCGCCGACAGCAATCACGTCGCCCGCGCGATGGCGCTGTTCGGTCACGAGGAGCAAGAGGCGCGGCGGATGATCATTGTCGGCGGCGGCAACATCGGCCTCTATATCGCGGGCCTGATCGAGGGCGAGGACAGTGGCGTGCGCGTCAATTTGATCGAGCGCAATCCCGAGCGTGCGCGCCTGGTCGCCGACCGGCTGGAACACGCCGTCGTCATCAACGGCGACGCGCTCGACCGCGAGATCCTGAGCGAGGCGAACGTCGAGAGCACGGAAACGGTGGTCGCGGTCACCGACGATGATCAAGTCAACATCCTGGTCTCGCTGCTGGCCAAGCGCCAGGGCACCGAACGGGTGGTGACGCTGATCAACAACGCGAGTTACGGACCGCTGATCTCCTCCCTCGGCATCGACGTCGCGGTCAATCCGCGCGCGACCACGGTCTCCTCGATCCTGCGACACGTCAGGCGCGGCCGCATTCGCGGCGTCTATAGCTTGCGCGACGGCATGGCGGAGATCATCGACGCCGAGGCGATGGAGACCTCCCCCCTGGTCGGCCAACCCTTGCGCGAGGCGCGCGTTCCCTCCGGCGTCATCGTCGGCGCCGTGGTCCGCGAGGGCACCATCGTGATCCCTCGGGGCGATACGGTGATCAAGACCGGCGACCGGGTGATCATGTTCGCGCTCGCCGACCGGGTCCGCCAGGTGGAGAAGATGTTCTCGGTTCGGATCGACTTCTTCTGATCGAAGGGGGCGGCGAGGGGGCGAAGCTTGCTATTGCCGGGATTCCCGACCATGTAGGGGAGGTGCCGCCTCCGAACCGGCGTGGGACGCGATCCGAACGGCCAGAGGTGGCGGCATCCCCTCGTGTATCGGGGCGCCGGCCCCGAGATGACAAGGAAGAATGGCGTAACAACGAATAAAGGGTTCGCTTTCCGATGTCAGAACGCTCGCACAACGTCCAGGACGTGTTTCTCAACCATGTCCGCAAAAACCACACTCCCGTCACGGTGTTCCTGGTAAACGGCGTCAAGTTGCAAGGCGCGATCAGCGGCTTCGACAACTTTTGCGTGCTGTTGAAGCGCGACGCCCACATCCAGTTGGTCTACAAGCACGCGATTTCGACGGTCATGCCGGCGACACCGGTACAGCTTTACGACCCCGCGCAGACCGAGGAGGTGACCGAGTCGGCGTGAGCGAACGGTTTCACGCCGCCGAGGGCGGGCCGGGCGCCAGCGGGCGCTGCCTCGTCATCCATCCCGATGTCGGCCGCGCCGCGGCGCGGACCCCGGAGGCGATGCTGGAAGAGGCGGTGGGCCTCGCGCGCGCCATCGACCTCGAGGTCGTCCATGGCGAAGTGGTGCCGCTCCCGCGCGCGCGGGCCAAGACGCTGCTGGGCACCGGCAAGGTGGTGGCGCTCGCCGATGCCGTGCGCGAGCTCGAGGCGGAACTGGTGGTGGTGAACGCGCCGCTCGGTCCCGTGCAGCAACGAAATCTCGAAACCGCCTTCAATTGCAAGGTGATCGACCGGACAGGCCTGATCCTGGAGATCTTCGGCGCCCGGGCGCGAAGCCGCGAGGGCCGGCTCCAAGTCGATCTCGCCCAGCTCACCTACCAGCGCGGCCGGCTGGTCCGGACCTGGACTCATCTGGAGCGCCAGCGCGGTGGTCTCGGCGCCGTCGGCGGGCCGGGTGAAACCCAATTGGAGGCTGACCGGCGGATGCTCGACCGGCGGATCGAGTCGATCGCCAAGCGGCTCGACGGCGTTCGACGCACGCGCGAGTTGCAGCGCCGCCGCCGGCGCCAGGCGCCCCATCCGGTGGTGGCGCTGGTGGGCTATACCAACGCGGGCAAGTCGACCCTCTTCAATCGGCTGAGCCGGGCCGCGGTTTTCGCCGAGGATCAGCTCTTCGCCACCCTCGACCCGAGCCTGCGCGGCATCGATCTGCCGCGCGCCGGGCGGATCCTCTTGGCCGACACGGTCGGCTTCGTCGCCGAGCTGCCGACCCATCTGGTGGTGGCCTTCCGCGCGACCCTCGAGGAATTGCGGGAGGCGAGCGTCATCCTGCACGTCCGCGACATCGCCCACCCGGACCGCGAGGCCCAGCGTCTCGACGTCGAGACGGTGCTGGGCGAACTCGACCTGCTCGGCGCGGACGGACCCCCGCTGCTCGAGGTCTGGAACAAGATAGACCTGCTGGATCCCTCGGGCCGGGCCGAGGTGGGCGCGAGCGACGGCGATCGGCCGGATCGGGTGGCCCTTTCGGCGTTGAGCGGCGAGGCGTGCGAGCGGCTTCTCGCCCGCTTGGACCAGATGCTGGCGCCGGCGCGGCAACTGCTCGACGTGTGCTTGGCCCCGGACGACGGCGCCGCGCTCGCCTGGTTGCATGCCCACGGCGAGGTCGTGGCCCGCGAGGCCGACGAGACCGCCCTACGGCTCCGCGTCGCCCTGACCGCCGCCGATCTCGGGCGCTGGCGCAAGTGGGCCGGTGACAGGCCTTGGGAGGTCGGCGAAACCTCGCCATGAACCGGGCGGCGCCGGCTCGGCCTAGCTTGGTGTGGCGCGGAAATCGTGGCGGCGAGGGCGCGCGCCCGCGGATCGAGCAAGGGCGGATCGCGCTCGGTTCGCGTGTGATGGCGCCCCGAGCCCGGGATCCTTCATCCCTGGCCTCGAGATCGATTTGGCGTCGAACCTCAGAGGCGGATGCCCGGTCGGGTCGTGCCGCGGGCCGGGTTTTGCGCGGGGGAAGCGGGGGAACCCGCTTCCCGACCGTGACCGTTTGGATTCCAGTTGTTCCGTATTCCGAGCCCTCGAAGACTTGCGCAATGCGAGCAATGGCATGGAGAGTTCTTGATTTTCGGGTTTGAAGGGGCATATGATCGTGGTATATTGCATCGCTTGCGGATGTACTGGCGAGCATTCCAGGCATTCGGTTGCAATAATGACGTATTTATGTGGCGGTGCTGATGTGAATATGATCAGGCGCTTTACCACCGACCAAAGTGGCGGACCCGCGATTGAATTCGCGTTCATCATTCCGATTTTGCTCGTTCTATTGATGGGAATCATCCAGTTTGGATACGCATTCTACGTCCAGTCCAGCATAACCAACGCCGCCCGGGAGGGCGCGAGAGCGCTCTCGGTCAAGGCGGTGACCGCTGGTGGGGGAACCGCCACCGTCTGCACTTCGGCGACGGCCGGCACGGCGGAGTTCGTTGCCTGCGATTAGGGACTTATAAAGACTACTTGAAATCACCATCCGCGAAGTCCCGAGCTGGATCAGGCATCCCAGGTCTCATCTCTCAGAGATCCCTGGTTCCAAGCTTGCCTATCCGGTTATCACCCACACCCACTATATGTAGTGTGTCTCCTTGGACTGCAGGCAAGGGCCGGCGCAGGCGCATTGAGGAGGCGATCCGGCTAATTCTTGATTGTTCTGAAAACCGAACCGGAGTTTAATTCACGTCACGTACTTAACATCGGGGGACGGAACGGTGGCGACCAAGGGAAAAACGAAGAAACCCACGGCCAGACGGGAAGCTGCTGATGAAACGACATCGTCTGAGCGATTGACGGCACTAGTCGAAGAAAGCGACGCGCTGGCACGAATCGTTGCGAAGAACCCGTCCGCGCCTGTTAGTCTCCTGCGCGTTTTGAGTCGCAGCGAAGACGAAGCGACACGCAAGAACGTGATCCTCGATCCGTTTACTTCATATGACGTATTGAGCGAACTTGAAAACCAGTTCACAGAGCTATTTGTGAATAATCCGGCACTCGAATCCTACAATTCAATGAAGCTCTGATTTCCTGGAATATTCCATCGGTGTCGTTCACCTCCGATTTCAGATAAATTTCAATGAAGTGACGGTCCTTTATGCAACGTGGCGTTTTGCCAAATCCGACTCAATGATTAGGATTTCCACCACGCTAAAGTGTCGCCTAAAAGGCGCTACAATGCCGTCCGAGTCCCTGCTCGGCATCGCCGGAGATATCTCCGCTTCGACCTGCACCGAGCTTTACTCAGGAAAATGGGTGCACACTACATATAGTGGGTGTGGGTGATAACCGGATAGGCAAGCATTGAACATCGGCCTGTCGAGAGCACTACACGATATAGACGCGCGATAACTTCCCGCAGAACTCTGTCCTGCAAATTCATCGATATCATCAAGAGCAACTAATTCAGGAGTGCCCGATACTAAATTCTCATACTTTCGGTCAATCATCCACGGGTAAAACTCAAAGGATCTTGAATAAAATACTCCGCAATTCCCCTTTTGCCGAGTGTGACGGGCGCGCGCTCTAGGAATAACCGATGTAGACAAAATATCCCGGATGCTGGCCATAGCATCAGCTGAACGAAATCTCTCGGGTACTGAAGAACGAACCTTGCCTATCCGGTTATCACCCACACCCACTATATGTAGTGTGCACCCATTTTCCTGAGTAAAGCTCGGTGCAGGTCGAAGCGGAGATATCTCCGGCGATGCCGAGCAGGGACTCGGACGGCATTGTAGCGGCTTTTAGGCGACACTTTAGCGTGGTGGAAATCTTAATCATTGAGTCGGATTTGGCAAAACGCCACGTTGCATAAAGGACCGTCACTTCATTGAAATTTTTCTGAAATCGGAGGTGAACGACACCGATGGAATATTCCAGGAAATCAGAGCTTCATTGAATTGTAGGATTCGAGTGCCGGATTATTCACAAATAGCTCTGTGAACTGGTTTTCAAGTTCGCTCAATACGTCATATGGAGTAAACGGATTGAGGATCACGTTCTTGCGTGTCGCTTCGTCTTCGCTGCGACTCAAAACGCACAGGAGACTAACAGGCGCGGACGGGTTCTTCGCAACGATTCGTGCCAGCGCGTCGCTTTCTTCGACTAGTGCCGTCAATCGCTCAGACGATGTCGTTTCATCAGCAGCTTCCGTCTGGCCGTGGGCTTCTTCGTTTTTCCCTTGGTCGCCACCGTTCCGTCCCCGATGTTAAGTACGTGACGTGAATTAAACTCCGGTTCGGTTTTCAGAACAATCAAGAATTAGCCGGATCGCCTCCTCAATGCGCCTGCGCCGGCCCTTGCCTGCAGTCCAAGGAGACACACTACATATAGTGGGTGTGGGTGATAAACGGATAGGCAAGGAACGAACGAGGAGAACAGTTGGATAACATTTCCTGCCGAAAGCGTCGGTAAAGCGCTCCAAGAAAGTAGCATGAATTGGGTGCGCAGCGTTGATTTCTTAAACGCGCGAATCTGACGCCGGCACGAACGCCGACGGGTGGGCTTCCATCGATTCGCTCAGCTCGACATTGGCGAGCACCGCCATGGGGCTCCATAAAGACATGATTTGGGCCTACTTGCTGGCGAGCGTGCGGGGTGTGGACGATCCCAACAACCTAGCTCTTTACTACACTGCTGAGAACGGCAGAGCAATAATCCCCCACTGAAGCGGCCGGTCGATCCCGGCTGCGGCGGACCAAAATGGGACCGCGTATAGCCTTCTGTCAGGGTTGCTCTGACTGGAAGGCGGGGGGATGTATCGGGTGGAGTTGTACGCACGGGTTCGGCGGGCGTGTCATGTCGAGGGGATGAGCACCCGCGAGGCCTCGCGGGTGTTTGGTGTAGACCGCAAGACGTCCGTAAGATGCTGTCGTTCTCGGTGCCGCCAGGGTATCGCCGAAGCGCGCCGCCGAGGCGGCCAAAGCTGGGTCCGTTCACGGGAATCATCGATCGGATCTTGGAAGACGATCGGACCAGCCACCGCAAGCAACGGCACACTGCGAAGCGCATCTTCGACCGCCTCCGGGGGATGTCCCGACCGCTGTTGAAAATGTGAGGTAGGCGTTGCTCGCCTTGAGCCGGTAGGCTCGGGGTGTTGAATCCAAACGAAAGGAAAGCAACGCCATGAAGAAATCTACCACATCGGCCGCGGTTGTCCCGGCGGCAATCATCGAAGATGCCTGGCAAGAGGTTGGAGCGAGCTTCGAGCGCTTCTGCCTGACGACCGGCCTTGCGACTTTGGCCAGCATGCTGGAGGAGGATGCGACCCGGGTGTGCGGTCCCCGCTACGGCCGCGCTGACGGAAGGGATGGGCACCGCTGGGGCAAGACCACGGGGAAGGTCGGCTTCCATGGCGGCAAGGTCGAGATCGAGCGGCCCCGCGTGCGTGCCCGCCACGGCGACGAGGTCACCCTGCCGAGCTGGGAGGCGGCATTGTCGGAGGACCTGCTAGGCAAGTGGGCGCTCAACCTGATGCTGATCAACGTCTCGACGCGCAAGTTCGGCCGCGCCGTCCGCCTGCCGGAGGGCGACGTGCCCGCGCCGAACGGAGCGGGGGTGTCCAAGTCGGCGGTATCGCGCCGGTTCGTGGCGTTTGTCGGCGGAACGCATGAAGCAATGGATGGCGGCCGACCTGTCCAATCTGGACCTGCTGATCATCCAGATTGACGGTATCCACATCGGTGAGGACTTGATGCTTGCTGGCCGCCGTCGGCATCGACGGCAACGGCGAGAAGCATCCCCTCGGCGTGATCGAGGGGGCGACCGAGAATACCGCCGTGGTGCAGGCGCTGCTCGGACAACCTGGTCGGGCGTGGCCTGGAGGCGGCGGTCTGCCGCCTGTTCATCATCGACGGGGCCAAGGCACTGTCCAAGGCGATCCGCAACACCTTCGGCCGCCATACGCCGATCCAGCGTTGCCAGGTCCACAAGGCCCGCAACATCACCGAGCGCCTTGCCAAGCCCTTGCATGCCAGCGTCCGCAAAGCGCTGCGCCAAGCGTGGGAACTGGACGACGCCGACAAGGCCGAGCGGCTGATCAAGAACCTGGCGCGGCGCCTGGAACATGACGCGCCCGGCGTCTCCGCCAGCATCCTGGAGGGCCTCGACGAGATCCTCACCGTTACCCGCCTGGGCCTGCCGGTCGAACTGCGCCCGTTCGCTCGCCTGCACCAACATCATCGAGAACATGAACGGGACCATCCGGCAGGTCCTGCCGCAACGTCAAACGCTGGCGGGACGCCAAGATGGCGCTCCGTTGGACCGGCGCCGCCATGCTGGAGGCCGCCAAGGGCTTCCGGCGGCTCAAGGCCCACAAGCAACTACCGATCCTGCGGGCAGCCCTGGCGGCCCATCAGGCCAGCCACTTCATCAACTCCGACCTTGAACAGCAGGCCAAGGCTGCGTAGCCTGCTCAACCAGCAATGCCTGCTGAACGAATTTCAACAGTAGGCGGGACATTCCCCGCCTCCGGATTTGGTTGCGGGGGTTGGATTTGAACCAACGACCTTCAGGTTATGAGTTTGAAATTATTGTCATGACATACATGCGCTGGAGTGCGCTTCAGTGCGATAAACCATAGAGTTATGGACCTTTTGAGTGCGCAGGGGTGCGCTTCAATGCGCCTTGACTTGCTCTCTCTAGGTACCTATAAGGTGCCTGATATCCGATTGCAAGGGGATAAAGCGCGGTGGCCAAAATTACCAAGCGCACCGTCGATGCACTGGCCGGCCAAGAGCGCGAGCGCGTTGTCTGGGACGACGACCTCAAAGGATTCGGGGTGCGCGTTCACCCCACCGGACGCAAGGTCTATATCGTCAAGACCCGCTATCGCGGCCGGGTGATAAAGATGACCATAGGCCCCCATGGCGCCGTCACCCCCTCCTATGCCCGCGTACGCGCCGCCGAGATCATCACCGACGCGAGAGCGGGAAAGAATCCCGCGGGGCGCAATGCCGACGCACCGACCATGATCGCGCTGGGGAAACGGTTCCTGAAGGAATATGTCTCCACCCATTGCAAGCCGAGCACGGCCGAGGAATACCGCCGCTCAGTCAAGCTGTTCATCGATCCCCGGATCGGCAGGTACCGGGTGCCCGATATTCAGAGGAGCGATATCGCGGCGCTCCATCACGATATGCGCGACACGCCCTATCAGGCCAACCGCACGCTTGGGGTTTTGTCCAAGATGTTCAATCTGGCCGAGCTGTGGGATCTCCGCCCCGACGGCACGAACCCGTGCCGGCATGTAAGAAGGTTCCGGGAGGAGAAGCGCGAGCGGTTTCTATCGGATGTCGAGTATCAACGTCTGGGCGCAGCCCTGAAAGAGATCGAGGTGGACGGTACGGAGACGGCGTCAGCCACCGTCGCGGTCCGGTTGCTGATGCTGACCGGGTGCCGTCTATCGGAGATACAGAAGCTGCTCTGGGAGCATGTCGATCTGGAGGCGAGTGAGTTGCGCCTGCCCGATACCAAGACGGGCGCCAAGGTGGTGTATCTCGGGGACCCGGCGATCGCCGTCCTTGAGCGCATCGACAGGCGTGACGGCAACCCTTGGGTGATCGCGGGGCGCAAACCGGGAGGTCATCTTACTGACCTGCAACATCCCTGGCGGCGTATCCGCGCGCGCGCCGGGCTCGACGATGTACGAATTCATGACTTGAGGCACTCTTTCGCCAGCGGCGGGTTACTGGTCGGCGAGGGTTTGCCAATGATCGGAAAATTGCTGGGACACACCCAAGTGCAGACAACCGCCCGTTACGCCCATCTCGCTAATGATCCCGTCAAATCCGCCGCCAATAGAATAGCGAGCAGAATCGCCGAAGTCAGCGGGTGAGGCGGTAATATCAGCGCCGGCAAGATTCTCTATCTATTCTGAAGCAATATCCGTCCGGGGCTGCACTATTCGAGTACATCGAGATCTTCTATAACCAACGATGGCGCCACTTGAGCATCGGCTACCGGACGCCGGCACAGGCCAGGAAGGACATGACCATCGCTCAGGCCGCATAGGTGAAGAACCACCTGGTCCGGAATTTGAGGTCAACGTCAGCATGTCAGCCCGATGGATGATCCCGTCAACTACCCGGCCAGATAAATGCGGACATGCGACGTCAGGACATGGAGTGAATCCGCTTACTATACGATTACGGTTCGCCGGATAGGTTGACATAGTGGGCCTGAAAGAAAGACATTTATCAATATATTACAACGACTTGAACGTCGGAAGGCTAGCTGTTGTTGCACAAGGGCCGATCAGACCGTTTGCACTGCCAACATAAGTTACGCCTCGTGTCTTCCCTCCTACACTGCCGTCTCCGGCTCCACCAGCGACTCCGCTTTGGCGCGGTCATCGGCAGATATGGCTACCGTGGTGTGGCCATTTCGGCGGTCCAGTATGTGTAGGCTCTGGATATTCACGCCGCCCTGCTTGAACTTCTCTGCTATCTTGGCCAGCGCGCCCGGTTCGTCGTGCAGTCTCAGGATTAGCGAGTCGTCGGATACCGTCTTGAATCCCGCGTCCGTCAGCGCGCGCAGGGCGCCATCGTAGTCGTCCGTGGTGAGCGTTATCGCGCCCTTCTCTCCGAGTGCCTCCGTGCTGATGGTTTCGATATTGATGTTGCGGTCGGCCAATGCTCCGGCGATGTCGGCGATAACGCCTGCCTCGTTGTTTGCTATTACTACGATCCTGGTCATGCGATTGTCCCCGTTGTCGTCTTGTGTTGCTGTTACTCCATGCAGTCGTCCACCACGGCGTCGATAGTCTCGCGTGTTACGTGCGGCATCGCGATGAGGTGCGCGATGTCCTCGTAGGGCGCGAGCTGCCACTTGCGTACGACATCTGCTGGCGGCCTGGGGAACACGACGGTGACCGAGTTCTTGTTGCGCCACGCAGGGATGCCGCCGTCGTTGAAGCGCGTAACCGCGTATTCCGCCGTCTCAAGGCATCCGTTCACGATGCGCCTGAAGCCGTCCAGCCCCTGCTGCTCGAACGCGTACCACATCATCAGCGGCGTGAGGCCGTTGCGTGAGCCTGTGAGTGTGGTGTCCAACACGCCCACGTATTCGATGGCGCGCGCGATGCGCGACACGTATTCGCACCGGGTCAGCGCGACGCCGCAGGGCAGTGGCGAGCCGACCATCTTGTGCCCGCTGACCGACACGCTGTCGAACCCGACGTCGAACCCGTAGGGCTGCGGGTCGTCCACGAACGGCAGTATCATGCCGCTCAGGGCAGCGTCCGCGTGTAAGTAGGACCTGGTCACCGCGAGGTCGTTCAGGATGTCACGGATCTTGCCCACGTCGTCTATCGCGCCCTTCATCGTCGTGCCTATGTTCGCCATCATTATTGCAGGCACGTCCCGGTTGATGCGAATCGTTTCGTAGAGGTCGTCGTAATCTATCTCGCCGTTGTCTTGGCTCCTTATCATAATGTTGCGCACCTTCAGCACGCTCATAATCTTGACCACGCTGTAGTGAGTATCCTGCGAGAAATAGACCACGCCGTCCGGATAGAGTTCCCGCCCCAGGTACAGGCCGTACATATTGCCCTCGGTGCCGCCCGACGTGACGTAGCCCCACACCTGTTCGCGCGAGATATGCATCAAGTCAGCGAAGATGCCGATGACCTCGCGCTCCATCTGGTGGGTGTTGCTGCGGAAGTTGCTGTCGTGGAAAGGGTCGCCCACGTTGTTGATTGCGTATCGCATGAAGGGCAGCAGTGCGGTGTAGTCGAAGTCCTGATTGCCGGGATAGCCAACAGAATGCCGACTCAACGCGTCGAATTCTCGAAGAAGGGAATCGAGTCGTCCCTGAGTATCCACAGTTGCCTCCCGTCACTAAATCATCGTATCGCTTATGCACGACGTTCCGGCGGCACGAGATGTTGCGTTGGGCGTGGTTGTAGGATAGTTTGTTCCTGGTTTGTTCGCTTACCAGGGGCCGCCCCATGGATCGCTTCCCCGACAGTCTGATCGCCTTCCAACGCATGTTCCCGCACGACGACGCCTGCGCGGCGTGGCTCGCCTCGGTGCGCTGGCCCGAGGGCTTCGAATGCCCGCGCTGCGGTCATGATCACGGCTGGGCGCTACGCGGCAAGCCCACACGTTCGAGTGCGCGCGCTGCCATCGCCAGACCTCGGTGACGGCGGGGACCATCCTGCACGGCAGCAAGCTCGCGCTCACCGTCTGGTTCTGGGCCGCCTACCTGATGGCGACGCATTCGAACGGGATCGCGGCGCTGCAGCTCCAGAACCAGCTCGGGATCGGTTCTTATCGCAGCGCCTGGCTGCTCGCCGCCAAGCTGCGCAAAGCCATGGTCGATCCCGAGCGCGACCCGTTGTCGGGCCTCATCGAGGTCGACGAGACCGCGCTGGCGTTCCGCACCAAGAATGATCCCGTGGCCGGCGGCGCCGGGCGCAGCCACGACGGCAAGCTGCTCGTCGTCGGCGCCGTCGAGGTCGGCGACGGCAACGCGCCGGGCCGCCTGCGCCTGGCCGAGATCGCGTCCGCGGCGCCGAAAGCCTCAAGCTTCATCGGCCACAACATCGCCGCCGCCAGCACCGCCAAGACCGACGGCTGGGCCGGCTACGCCGCGGCCCCCGTCGAGACCCACGATCCCCGTCATCGGTTCCATGGCCGCCCACCTCGTGCTGCCCGATCAGGTGTTCTCCAATCTCAAGGGCTGGGCGGCGGCGTCTTACTGCGCGCCAAGCACCTGCAAAGCTATCTCGACGAGTTCGTGTTCCGCTTCAACGCCGGACACGCCACGCCGCCTTCCGCTCGCTGTTCGGCATCGCCGATGTGCACCACGCCCTTCACCTACAACATGTTTTCGGAAGCTGGTGCATAAGCGATATCATCGTATGCAAATTAGCTACGCAGAAACAAGCTTCGCCTTACTATCACCGACCCACTCGAAGTGCGGCGGGTCTTACGGTCGAGTGGAGTGGACCCGCATTTCCCAGATAGACGATGATTTCTGACGGTCTCAACGCCGATTTAAGTATAATAATCAAATGGATAATGGCGATAGGGGGCACAATAAATGGCACATCCGATGGGTGAATCGAAACGGGACGGACTTCGGGTCGATTTCGACCGCCGCCTGAAGCTGGAATTTCACGGGTCCAAGATCACCTCTGACGGCGGGTTGCTGGCCTATCGGGAGCTTGATGATGCCCTTGGCCTGACCGAGGTTGCCGGGACTATTTTCCAGGACAGCCGTACCGGCAAGAACGGATGGCACGGCATGACGGGGCAGTTCCGTCAGTCGGTGTTTGGTCGCCTTGGTGGTTATGAGGACGTAAACGACGCCGACCGTCTCGGACGTGATCCTGCCATGCGGTGGATTGTTGGTGGCAAGGCCGTCGAAAGACAGGCTGCGTCCACCAGCCAGATGGGGCGGTTCGAGACGGAGCTTCTGGCGACCGATGCGAACATCGAAGTCCTGGCTGGGATGAACGGGGCGTGGATCGACAAGGTTCATGACCGCCGCCCACCGAAGATGATCATCCTCGACATGGACTCAAGCGTCAGCCCGACCCATGGCGAACAAGAGGGAACGGCGTACAATGGTCACTTCGGCTGCACCTGCTACCATCCACTATTCCTGTTCAACCAGTTCGGCGATCTGGAGCGGTGTTCCCTTCGCCCCGGCAATGTCCACAGTGCCGACGGTTGGCGTGAGGTTCTGGAACCGGTCGTTGAGCGTTATCGGGAACGGAACCTGCGCCGCTACTTCCGAGGGGACGCCGCCTTTGCCGCACCGGACATCTACGAGTTCCTGGAAAGTGAGGGTTTTCTCTACGCGATCCGGTTGCCGAAGAACCAAATTCTTCAGGAAAGCATTGCCCACCTGCTGACCCGCCCCGTCGGTCGTCCGCCGAACCATGTGCGGCGCTATTACGCCAGCTTCAGGTATCAGGCTGGAAGTTGGGACAGGAAGCGGCGCGTGGTGGCCAAGGTGGAATGGCACCCCGGCGAGTTGTGCCCCCGCGTCGGCTTTATTGTCACCAACCTGTCGCGGCCCGCCGAACGGGTGGTGGCGTTTTATAATCACCGTGGGACAGCGGAGCAGTACATCAAGGGGCGTTGTCAGAGCAAATCGGCTTGAGCCACCTGGCGAGGTCCCTTAGCGTTTAGGAATGCAAAACCCCTTTCGATATTTCAACAGTTCGCCCGAGATCATCCGGCTCGCTGTGATGATGTATGTTCGGTTCCCGCTGTCGCTGCGGCAGGTCGAGGACCTGC
Organism: Alphaproteobacteria bacterium; assembly: GCA_965225945.1. GTDB lineage: Bacteria > Pseudomonadota > Alphaproteobacteria > JASLMY01. The sequence goes on from CBDDBZ010000036.1 coordinate 426,229, forward strand.
TGTCCGAGCGTGGCATTGACATCTGCCACGAGACGGTACGGTTGTGGTGGAACCGCTTCGGTCCGCTGTTTGCCGCCGAGATCCGGAAGCGCCGGGTTCATCGTCATTGTTATTCGAACTGGCGCTGGCACCTTGATGAGGTGTTCGTGCGGATCAACGGGAAGACCTACTATTTGTGGCGCGCTGTTGACCACGAAGGCGAAGTGCTTGAGGTTTTTGCCACGAAACGGCGGGATCGCAGGGCTGCACTCAGGTTTCTGAAACGCACGATCAAGCGTTATGGCCGGCCGGCTTCGGTCGTCACGGACGGGCTTCCGTCATACCGGGCTGCGATGAATGTGATCGGCAATGCAACCGCCCAGACCCGCGGTCGTTGGCTAAACAACCGGGCCGAAAACTCACATCAACCCTTTCGGCGACGGGAACGCGCAATGGCAAGGTTCAAGAGTGAAAGGACGCTGCAGAAATTTACCTCAATCCATGCTTCGGTTCACAACCACTTCAATCACCAACGGCATCTCAACCGCCGCGATATTTTCAAACAAGCCCGGGACGCCGCCTTGGCCGAGTGGCGTCAACTCGCAGCCTGAGGGCCTTCGACGGTAGGTCTACAGGTCCGATCCAGTTAGTCTGACAATGCCATCATCCGTATGCCGCTGGAGACGAGATCCATGAGCAGCGGCGGCGACTCCTCGATCTTGGTCGGCGGGAGGCGATGCGGCGGATCACCAAGGGATTTGATATAGCCGATCTGAAGGAGCCAAAGGCGCTGCTAGATGAGCTGTCTTGACCGCTGAGGTTGTATGCTCCGCCCCGGACTTTTGATCGTCTCGCTACTGGACTCCTCTGTCCGCCGAACTTACGCGGGAGTCCGCTTCGGCCTCAGCCTGTTCTCTAACTCGGGTGCCGGATGTCACCCCGGGAACGATCGCGACGGTACGGCTGAGCTACGCCAGCTTCCGCTTTGCCTTTGGCACCGGACATCCAAGGGACAACCCCGAGGCGGTGGGGCCGCTGCGACGCTCAGCCGGATCGTTCCGGTATTGAGCGGGTTGTACTATCGCGCTGATTTAAGAAGCCGTCCACTTAATCGGCGGCCTTGGCGTCGGCCCGGGCGGCGGCGATCGCGCGCAGCACACGGGCAGGGGTGATCGGCAGCTCGGTAAGCTCCACGCCCAACCCCGACAGCGCGTCGTTGACCGCATTGCCCACCGCGGCCAGCGGCCCGATGGCGCCGCCTTCGCCGACGCCCTTGATGCCGAACACGGTATAGGGCGAGGGCGTGTGCATGTGCAGGACGCGGATGTCGGGTACCTCGCTCGGCCCCGGCAGCAGGTAGTCGGCAAATGTCGGTGCCTGGGGGATGCCGGCCTCGCTGAACGGCATCTCCTCGTAGAGCGCGGTGCCGATGCCTTGGGCGGTGCCGCCGTGGACCTGGCCCTCGACGATCATCGGATTGACCATCACGCCGGGATCCTCGACCACCACGTAGTCGAGGATCTCGACCGCGCCGGTCGCGGGATCGACCAGGATCTCGACCGCGCCGGTCGCGGGATCGACCACGACCACCGCGGCATGGGTCGCCGCGGTATAGGCACCGGTGCGGCGCGACGGCGCGTAGCCCTGCGTCACTTCGAGCCCGCCGGGGTCGAGGTCGTCGGGAAGGTCCTGCGGGCGGAGATACCAGGCCCTGGCGATATCCCGCAAGGTGACGCTGCCCGACGGCCCGATCACGGCGCCGTCTTTGACCTCGACGCTGGCGGCGTCGGTTTGCAGCAGCGCCGCCCCGATGGAAGCGGCGCGCCCGGCGATGACCAGGCAGGCCTCGGTCACCGCCCCGCCGGCCCACACCATGCAGCGCGACCCCCAGGTGCCGGACGAATAGGGGCTTAGCTCGGTATCGCCGTGGGTCACCCGGACATCGGCCGGATCGATGCCCAGCACCTCGTTGGCAAGCTGGGCAAGCGTGGTCTCCAGACCCTGACCGTGGGTGTGCACGCCGACCCGCAGGTCGAGCCCGCCATCGGGCGTCAGCCGCGCCGAGGCCTGCTCGTAGAGCTGCATCTTCTTGCCGTCGGAGGTGATGCCGACAGCGGATTGTTCGCCGAACACCCCGAACCCGATGCCGAGCAGGCGGCCGTCGGGCTCGGCCGCACCTTGGCGGCGCCGCACCCCGGCGAGATCGATCGCCGCGACCGCCCGGCCGAGGCAGGTCGGGTAATCGCCGCTGTCGAAATGCTTGCCGGCGACGTTGTCGAACGGCATCGCATCGGCCGGGATCAGGTTGAGCAGCCGGACCTCCGCCGGCTCCTTGCCCAGCGCGCGGGCCAGCGCATCGACCATCAGCTCCATCACGTAGCACACCCCGGGCCTGGCGACGCCGCGATAGGGCAGGATCGGGGTCTTGTTGGTCGCAACCGCGGTTGCGGTGCAGCGATAGGCGGGGATGACGTAAGGCCCGGGCAGCACGTCGCACATCTGCGATGCCTCGACCGCGGGGGTGAACGGATAGGCGGAATAGGCCCCGGCATCGATGATGCCTTCGGCATCGACCGCCAGCAGCCGGCCCTCGGCATCGGCATGGACGGTGATGCGGTAGTGATGCTCGCGGCAGTTCGCCGAGGCGCTCAGGTGCTCATGGCGGTCTTCGAGCCAGCGGATCGGGCGGCCGGTGCGCAGCGCCAGCCAGCACACGCAGACTTCTTCGGGCGCCAGGATCCCCTTGTAGCCAAACCCGCCGCCGACATCGGGCGAGATCACCCGGATGCGCTGTTCGGCGATCTGCAGGCATTCGGCGAGCCCGGTGCGAAAGACATGCGGGAACTGCGAGGTAGCGTGGACGATGAGCTGATCCACCCGGCTGTCGAATTGGGCGAGGAACCCGCGCCCTTCCAACGGCGCCATGCACTGGCGCGCGGTGCGGAACTCGCGGCTCAGCGTGATCGCCGCGCCCGATGCCGCGGCCTCTATGTCGCCGTCATGGGCGATTTCGAGAAACACGTTCTCGTCCCAGCCATCGTGCAGCACGGGCGCGTCCGGGCGCCGCGCGTCCAGCATTTCGGTGATCGCGGGCAGGTCCTCGAGGTCGAGCACGATCCGCTGGGCGATGTCCTCGGCCTCGGCGCGCGTGTCGGCCAGGCACACCGCGACCGGCTCGCCGGCATAACGCACCCTGCGCTGGGCCAGCACCGGCTGGTCGCAGGGCCTGAACCCCGGCACGCCGGCCACTGCGCGGAGCGGCCGGACCCCGCCGGGATCACCTGCGGGATCACCTGCGAGATCACCGGCGATGAAGACCGAATCCGCGACGTCGTCGGGAATGTCGATGCCGCGCAGCCGCGCATGCGCAGCCGGGCTTCTGACGAAGGCGGCCTCCAGCATGCGGTCGAGCCTGAGGTCGCCGACGAACTGTCCGCGCCCGCGCAGGAACCGCTCATCCTCCTTGCGGGGAAGCCTGGCGCCGAGCCCCTTCGCAGCCAATCTCGCCCTCCTTCGCGAACCGAAGGACAATGCCAGTTTTTCGGGCTTGCCGGCAACGGCGCGGCGCTCGACCCCGCGCGGCGACTCGCCTAGGCTGGCGGGGCGAACACCGAGTTTCCGGGAGACCGCCGCGATGGACGACCGACCGAGCGGGCCCGCCGGGCCCGCCGGCATCGATGCCGGCGCCAAGAAGGCCGGGATTGGCCACAACCAGCCCACCGAAGTGGTCTGGGAGCGCTGGCAGAAAAAGCGCACCTTCGTGCGCGCGCTCGAAGGCACCTATGGCGAGCTGCAGCGGGCGCTCTACGACCAGCCCCGGGTCTACAGCGCGCTCGACCAGGAATGGCGCGGCGGCCCGCAGCTCTACAACAAGACCATCGTCAACCCGATGAAGACCGACATCGCCCAATCGATCGAGACCCACATCTCGGTGCTGGCGCCCCGGGGCACGGGCCAGCGCCACGGCCATATGAACTCGGCGATCTTCTATTGCCTGCGCGGCACCGGCTACGACATCCACGACGGCAAGCGCCACGACTATGAGGCGGGCGACGTGATGGTGGTCGAGAACGGCTGCGTGCATCAGCACTTCAACGCCTCGGACGACGAGGACCTGGTGCTTTTGGTGATGAAGGCCAAGCCGTTGTTCCTGTTCATGCACATGCTGTTCCAGAAAGTGGCGAAATTTCCGCCCACCGACGCGGTGCCGGGCTGGGAAGCCTGGACCCCGCCGATGGACATTTAGGAGCGCACGATGAGCGAGCGGGTGATCTATCTCAACGGCGAGTTCGTGCCCGAGAGCGCGGCAAAAGTCTCGGTGCTGGATTGGGGCTTCTCGGGCGGCGATGGGGTCTATGAGGTCACCAGGACCTATGACGGCGCGCTGTTCCGGCTGGAGGTGCATCTGGCCAGGCTCTACCGCTCGCTCGCCTATGCCAGGATCGACCCCGCGCTGGATGCGGACCGCATGAGCGCGATCGCGCGCGAGACCGTGGAGCGCAACGAGCCCACGCGCGCGTCGGGCAACGATTTCACCCTGTGGCAGGTGATCAGCCGCGGCAACCGGCTGTTGGGCGATGCGGCCCCGGCCACGGTGGTGATGTACTGCCTCGATGTCGGTTTTGCCGGATTTGCGCATGCCTATCTCGACGGGCTCAAGCTGGTCACGCCTGGTGTGCGCCGGACCCCGCCGCAATGCGCCGATCCGAAGGCAAAGCTCACCAACCGGATGAACCAGCTCCAGGCGCGTTTCGAGGCGCAGCAATCCGATCCGGAAGCGCTGCCGCTGATGCTCGATCTCGACGGCAACATCGCCGAATCGAACACCGCCAATTTCTTTTTCGTTTCCGGCGGCAGGCTGTGCACGCCGCGCGCGCGCAACGTGCTGGGCGGGATCACCCGCACGACCATCCTGGAGATCGCCCGGGATCTGGGGATCGAGATCGTCGAGGGCGATTTCTCGCCCTATGACGTCTATACCGCCGAGGAGGCGTTCCTGTCGGGCACCAGCGGCACCGTGCTGCCGGTCCGCAGCCTCAATGCCAGCCCGGTGGGCGGCGGCGAGGCGCTGCCGGGGCCGGTGACGATGCGGCTGATCCGCGCCTGGAACGAGTTGGTCGGGCTCGATTTCGTCGCCCAAGCGCTGGGCCATCTGGGCGACAACAAGCGCGCCCAAGCGCTGGCCGAATGGGAAAAGCGCCTCGCCGCCTGACCATTCGCCGCCTGATTATTCGCCACCTGATTATTCGACCGGCATCTCGCCCTCGATCGTGCAGCGGCGCAGCAGACGGGGCTCGTCCTTGGGGAAATAGGTCTGGCCGTGGGTGGCGCAGCGGTTGTCCCACATCACCACATCACCACGTCGCCCAGCCGCCAGACATGCTCGTAGACGAATTCGTGCTGCTCGGCGTGATCGAACAGCGCCTCCAGGATCCGGCGGCTGTCGTCCTCGTCCAGGCCCTCGATGCGCGCGGTCATCAGCCGGTCGACGAACAGCGATTTCCGCCCGGTCTCGGGATGGGTGATGCAGACCGGATGGAAGTGGTGCGGCACGTTCGAGATGTCGCCGGAGATATCGACCTTGGCGGAGCGCTTGTATTCGTGGATGTGCAGCGCCTGCTTGCCGGCGAGCTTTTGCCGGGTCTTCTCGGGCAGCGTCTCGTAGGCCCGGTACATGTTGGCGAACCGCGTGTTGCCGCCGTGGGACGGCAGTTCCAGCGCGTGGAGGAAAGTGTACTTATAGGGCCGTTCGGCATAGCCCGAATCGATGTGAAACCACATGTCGCCGTCGCCGAATGCCCCGACCGGCCGGCCGTCGACGATCTTGTTGGTAACCAGGATCACGTTTGGATCGGTCTGCTGGCTGCCCTCGACCCGGGACTTTAGCGCCTCGGGCGGCTTCTTGCGCTTGCCGAGCGTGCCGAACCGGGCGGCGAAGCGAAGCTGGGCGGCCTCGCTCAGGTCCTGGTCGCGGAACACCAACACGATATGGCGGTTCCACAGCCGGCGGATGTCGGCAATCGTCTGCTCGGGCAACGAGACGCCGAGATCGAGCCCCTTGATTTCCGCGCCCAGGGCCGGTGCCAGCGGCTCGACGCCGAATCCGATCGGCTGGTCCATGGCCGTCCTTTCGGAAGGTTCGCCAAACCATCCTAACGCGCCCGCCTCGCGGTTTCCATTGCGCGGTGGGGCCGCTAAATGCTTTGCTGTGGCGGTCCCCAAATAGAGCCGATAACCGAGAGGACGGATGATGGCTAAGCCCAGCGACGACAGGCCACCGGTCGCGGTCGGTCATGTCAGGATGAACGTCAACAACCTCGATCCGGCCTGCGACTTGCTCGAGCGCCTGGGGGTGCGCCCGGTCACGAGGCGCGAGGCCTTTGCGGTCATGGAGCTTCGCGGCGGCACCCATCTGATCGTCAGCGCCGGCGAAACTGCGATCGAGCCGGGCCAGATGGCGCCGATCGATCTGATGGTCGATGACGTGCTCGCCACCCATGCGCAATACCGGGAGATGGGGCTGGCGCCATCCGACATCACTTTGGGCACCATCCACAGCTCGTTCACCATTCCGTTCACCGACGGCTACCAACTCAAGATCACGTCCTCGCATACCTCCGGCCGCCCGGTCTGATGCGGGCGTTGCTCGGCGCCGTGCTGCTCGGCGCCGTGCTGCTGCCAGCCGGGGCCGGCGCGGCCGAGTACCGCTCGCAACGCCACGCCTTCGCGCTGGTCGCGGTCTCCGAGCCGCTGGACCAGGCCTGGGGCCTCGCCTTCCTGCCCGACGGCCGCATGCTGGTGACCGAAAAGGCCGGCAACCTCAGGATCGTCAGGCGCGACGGAAAGGTCTCGGCCCCGCTCGGCGGCCTGCCGCGGATCGAGGCCTATGGCCAGGGCGGGCTGCTCGACGTGGTCCTTCACCCGAACTTCGCCGCCAACCGGCTGGTCTATCTGACCCACGCCTGGCCCGCCGACAGCGGGTTCAGCACCGCGGTCAGCCGGGCCCGGCTGGGCGCCGGAAGGCTCGAAGAGTTCGAGACCATCTTCACCGCGCGACCGGGCAGCCGGGCCGGCCGGCATTTCGGCTCGCGCATGGTGTTCGGCGGCGACGGCAAGCTCTATGTCACCCTCGGCGACCGCGGCATGCGGGCCAACGCCCAGGATCTCGGCCGCCATGCCGGCTCGGTGCTGCGGCTGAACGATGACGGAACCGTGCCGCCAGACAACCCGTTCATCGGCCGGGCGGGTGCCTTGCCGGAAATCTGGTCCTGGGGGCACCGCAACCCGCAAGGGCTTGCGATCGACCGGGCGAGCGGGCGGATCTGGTCGCACGAGCACGGCCCGCGTGGCGGCGACGAGGTCAACGTGATCGCGCGCGGCGCGAATTACGGCTGGCCGGTGATCACTTACGGGCGGAACTATTCCGGCACCAAGATCACCGACGAGACCGCGCGGCCCGGAATGGCCCAGCCCAAGACCTACTGGGTGCCCTCGATCGCGCCCTCGGGGCTCGCGTTCTACGACGGCGAGGCGTTCCCCAACTGGCGCGGCAACCTGTTCGCCGGCGCGCTGCGCGGCCAGCTCCTGGTCCGGCTGACGCTCGACGGCGGCCGGGTGGTGAGCGAGGAACGATTGCTGCGCGATTTCGGCAATCGGACCCGTGACGTCCGCACCGGCCCGGACGGCTACATCTACCTGCTGCTCGACGAGACCGGCGCCCCGATCTGGCGCCTGGAGCCGCGCTGAACGACCCCGCGAATTAATTTACCGTCATGGACACGGTGACCCCGAGTTCGCCCAGAATCGCGTTCTGACAAACGCCGCCGGCATAGACGAACTGAGCACCGGTGGCGGCGTCGAAACTAATGTTTACGGCCAGCGACTGCCCATTGTTGACGGTCACCTGCAGCGCGGGGTTGGTGTCGACAAAGATCATGGTGTTGCCGGATATTATTATGTCCGATGGCGCGTTACCCGGGTTGTTGGTGAAAAAGCTGACGAGATCGAAGATGCGGGTCGCTTGGTTCGCCGTATTGGTGGAGAATCCCGCGGCCGTCGTCGCGCAGGATCCGGCCGCGCCGCCCGTGGTGCTGGCACTGAAACCCCAATCCTTGTCCAGGATCGGGCTCATCGCGTCGTAGCTGGCCGGCAATACGGTGGCGCCGTTGAGGCGTTGTCAGAGCAAATCGGCTTGAGCCACCTGGCGAGGTCCCTTAGCGTTTAGGAATGCAAAACCCCTTTCGATATTTCAACAGTTCGCCCGAGATCATCCGGCTCGCTGTGATGATGTATGTTCGGTTCCCGCTGTCGCTGCGGCAGGTCGAGGACCTGCTGTCCGAGCGTGGCATTGACATCTGCCACGAGACGGTACGGTTCTGGTGGAACCGCTTCGGTCCGCTGTTTGCCGCCGAGATCCGGAAGCGCCGGGTTCATCGTCATTGTTATTCGAACTGGCGCTGGCACCTTGATGAGGTGTTCGTGCGGATCAACGGGAAGACCTACTATTTGTGGCGCGCTGTTGACCACGAAGGCGAAGTGCTTGAGGTTTTTGCCACGAAACGGCGGGATCGCAGGGCTGCACTCAGGTTTCTGAAACGCACGATCAAGCGTTATGGCCGGCCGGCTTCGGTCGTCACGGACGGGCTTCCGTCATACCGGGCTGCGATGAATGTGATCGGCAATGCAACCGCCCAGACCCGCGGTCGTTGGCTAAACAACCGGGCCGAAAACTCACATCAACCCTTTCGGCGACGGGAACGCGCAATGGCAAGGTTCAAGAGGAACCCGATTTCCGACCTACTCGAATCGGAACATGACCATTGTTGATGGGCCTGTGGTAAATCGAACGTTTTCCCAGGCGCTGGCACCTTGCAATGAGGTGTTTCGTGCGACGAGCCGGTCAACTGTCGGCCAGTTGGGCGTCGACAGATCGCTCGAAGTGGCGTGAGAAAGCGACCTACTATTTGTGGCGCGCTGTTGACCACGAAGGCGAAGTGCTTGAGGTTTTTGCCACGAAACGGCGGGATCGCAGGGCTGCACTCAGGTTTCTGAAACGCACGATCAAGCGTTATGGCCGGCCGGCTTCGGTCGTCACGGACGGGCTTCCGTCATACCGGGCTGCGATGAATGTGATCGGCAATGCAACCGCCCAGACCCGCGGTCGTTGGCTAAACAACCGGGCCGAAATCGCACGCTGAAGGAACAGATCATCCATGGTCGCATCTACCGCAACATCGCGGACTCACATCAACCCTTTCGGCGACGGGAAGCCCCCTTTCGGCGACGGGAACGCGCAATGGCAAGGTTCAAGAGTGAAAGGACGCTGCAGAAATTTACCTCAATCCATGCTTCGGTTCACAACCACTTCAATCACCAACGGCATCTCAACCGCCGCGATATTTTCAAACAAGCCCGGGACGCCGCCTTGGCCGAGTGGCGTCAACTCGCAGCCTGAGGGCCTTCGACGGTAGGTCTACAGGTCCGATCCAGTTAGTCTGACAATGCCGGACCGGGCGGACCCCGTCGCGACGAGCCCCGGCTGGTGCTGTCGGAGAAAGCCCGCGGTCGACTCGCAGCGCTGACAAGGCCTGTACGACCGGGTAGCGGAGATTGAACAGGTGCGCCGGGCGCTGTGCGAGGCGCTTCTGACGGCCGGCGGGCGGACCCCTCGCTCCGGCTGGTGCTGTCGGTTCACCCTGTACGACCGGGTAGCGGAGATTGAACAGGTGCGCCGGGCGCTGTGCGAGGCGCTTCCGGGAACCGGCCTCTCCCTGTTCGCGGCGATCGCCTTCATGCAGCACGCGCTCCAGTCGCGGGGATCGGGCGAGTGATGCCGGCGCGGCGCAAGGCCCCTCGCGAGCGGCTCACGATCTCGTGCCTCGATTCGGAGTGGGAACGGATCCGCGAGATCGCGGAGCGGCGCGGCGTGTCGATCAACGATCACGCGGTTTCCGCGGGGCTGTCCGTGGAGCTGGGTCCGCCGCCGGACGCGCCGGCGCTCGCGCTGAGCGAGGCGGAACAGCGCAGGCTGCTCGACCGGGTGGACCGTCTGGCAGACAGCATGCTGTCGGAGGCGTCCGGGGGGCCGATCGCTCGCCTGCGGCAGTCGGTCGAGCTGCTGCTCATCACGGCGCTACGCGACCTCGTCCGGCAGGGCCGGGGGGACGAGCTCGGGCCGCTGCTGGCGGCGGCGTTCGGCCCCGACGATGGGCCGGTCGTCGAGCGGCGGTTCCGGGAGTGGATGGCAAGGATAGCCGCCGAGTAACCGTCCCCTCCGCCCGCCGGGCAAACCACTCTTTGCCCCCAAGCCGGCCGCCCGGAGGAGCAAGTTGCAAATATTGCAACTTGCTTTCCCAAGCCGGCCGCCCGGAGGATCAAATGGCAAACATTGCAGTTTGATTTCCCCCCACCGGCCGCCCGGAGGAGCAAGTTGCAAATATTGCAGCTTGCTTTCCCAAGCCGGCCGCCCGGAGGATCGAATGGCAAACATTGCCGATTGATTTCCTTCAGCAGCAGACTGCTTGCAGGCGTCGGCGTCCACACCCATGAAGGCGATGATTGGCTCGAAGTCCGATCGTCGACGCGGGGATCAAGGCAGTGCGTAGGTTCTACGCCCGCTCGGGGCTCGATCTGGATCGCTCGACGCTGGCCGGCTGGGTCGGCAAGGCGGCGTTCCACCTGAGGCCGGTGACCGACCGGCTGGCCTGGCACCTGAAACGGTCCTCGAAGCTCTTCATGGATGAGACCCGGGCGCCGGTGCTCGATCTGGGTCGCGGCAGGACGAAGACCGGCTGGCTGTGGGCGCTCGCTCGCGACGACCGCGCCTGGGGCGGGACCGATCCGCCCGGCGTGGTGTACTTCTATGCACCCGGACGCGGCGGCGAGCATGCCGAAAAGTTCCTCGCCGGCTTCGACGGCATCCTCCAGGTCGATGGCTATGCCGGCTACAACCGGCTGACCGGACCGGGCCGCAAGGGCGGCGCGCCGCTGCGGCTAACCGACCATGCCTATTGGCGTGATTTCGGTCCATGACCGGCCACGGTCGTGTTTGTGCCGGGAACGGATTCGCTCCCCAATCCGTTTCTCGATCAGCTTGAGGCGGTTCGAGGAAACATGGCGCACGCGGATGCGATCACCCTGATACGGCGCGGACGCGAGCAACGACTGTTTCTCACGACGTTCTCGTTTGGCCATTTTGCCAACGACTGGACCGCCGGGAGCATCCTGCTGCTCACCCCGGCCATTGCCGTCGGCATGGATCTCACGCCGGCCCAGGTCGGGCTGCAGGCGGGTGAACGGGTGAGCCGGATGCCCTCGGTGTCCGTGGCGGACGCACGGGCGACGGAGGAGACGGACGCAACCCTGGCATTCGTGGTGACGCTGAGCCGCGCCGCAACCGGGATCGTAACGTTGAATTCCCGAATCCGCTCGCGCGGTTCACTTGTCCGCTCCATATTCAAGCGATGGGCAATGTCGCGCTATATCTCGAGCCCGAGGAAGCCGATGCGGCGGTGCGTCGGGCCATCGGTCGCTACATCCGTCGCCGCCGGGACATGGCGCCCGGTTTCGTTCGGCGAAATTTCGGCCTGAAAGGAGCACTCGAACTCCATCGCCGAGCGGTCGGGTGGGACCTGTTGCGCGCGCCCGGAAATCTCGCGCTAGCCGGACCCAATATGGTTCTCGAAGTCGCCGCCCGGCTCGCCCAGCGCCGCGGATACGAACGAGCTTCCGCCGGGCTGCGCCGCGGGCGGAAGGTGTTTCTCACCGATGTCGCGCGCGAGATCGAATGGCGGCTGTTCACCGAATTACTGGAGCTACCCTATGCACAGCCCGGGCGCAGCTCGGAGCGGGATGCGCTCGCCGAGGAGGTCGCGCGCGATCCGGCGGTGGGCGCCCTCCTGGAGCACCTTTCCTCTGCCGCCACCGCGCCCGGCTTCCACGCCTGGGCGGAACAGGCGGTCGGGCGCTATGGGGAGGCGCGGCTTGCGGTCGCTGAGCTCGCCTCCTCGCTCGTCTCCGCCGGCATCGGCGCGGCCGCCTTCCGGCAATGGACGCCGGGCGCGCTTTCGCTCGGCCCCGCCGCGACGCAGGCCCTGGCGCAGCAGGCGGCGATCGCGGGTTTCCCCCTTGGCGCCACGGCCGGCGGGCTCTGGTACGGCCTGTTCCCTGCCAAGACCTCGACCGCCGCCATAGCGGGCCTTACCGGCGCGCTCGTGGTGCTGCCGGCCATGCTCTCGGCTTTCGCAGGCGTGGCGACCGACCCTTTGCAGGCGCGTCTCGGCCTTCACGACCGCCGGCTCGCCCGCCTTCTGGATGCGCTCGAAGACCGCCTGCTCGGAGATGCCGGTCCCGACTTCAACCCGCGTGAGCCGTGGGTCGCACGCATTCTCGACCTGGTGGACCTCCTGAACCTTGCCCGACGGGTGTTGGGTTGACCCGGATTGCTCGCCAGTGTCACGGCCCGCGTCGCGTTGCGGCGTTCGAGCCGCAAGGTACCGGCCGAAAAGCGCGGCAAACCCTGACCCTGGCAGCGGATTGCGGAACGCGTCTCGAAGGTGTCAGTCCCTGCCCGATTGTCAGAAAATACTCCCAACGCAAGCGCGAGCGGGTTCTGTCGGACGACGAATTCCTACGCCTCGGCGATGCCTTGCGCTACGCCGGGTGCGAGTGCTTCGCGTCGTAGCCGGCGCTGCCCGCCGTGCGTGCGATCCAGTCCCTCGCCAAGGGAGGGTTCAGCCGCTCGGGCGGGCAGGAGGAGAGCCGCGGCAAAAAACCGGGCCTGGTTACCCTGCCCCGCCTATGGCATCACGACGCTGGCGCATCGCCCGGGTTGTCCGCCGCGGCCCCCGGTTGCTTGCGCCCGAAGGCTTGGCGGACGAGGTCCATCGCATAGGGGATCTGGCGCTCGTTATCCAGCTCCACCTGGACATCGCCATTGCCCCAGAGCCCCAGGTTGGTGATGTCGGCGGCAAGCCCGCGCGGATCGCTGAGCTCGTCGAACCGCATGTTGAGCGTCAGCCGGAGGCGGCGCTTCTGCGGCACCACATCGACGAAGTTGGTCTGCGTCTTGTAAGCGACATAGTGCTTCCGGAACTCTTCCCGGACCTGTGGGCCGAGGGCGAGGATGGCCTGCCGGACCGCCTCGAAGAGATCGTGCATCGGCGCCCCCGGCCGCAGATGCGGGTGATGCTCGATCGTGTAGCCGCCGGCGCCGGTGCGCGAGGTCTCGTAGGATGCCAGCACTCTGTCGGTGAGAACCGGGCGCCGCCAGATCTCGACCGCCAGGTCGGCGAGACGCGCTGCGCGGGCCCGGATGGCGGGCTCGTCCCAGCACTCGGCCTGGCGCAGATCCTCATTCAGCCGCAGGGGGCTGTTGCGGAACCCCCGCTCGGCATCGCGCTTCTCGCGGAACGAACAATTGCCCATCTCGCTGTTGAAGGCGGTGCTGGTGAGGTTGCCGAGGGTATGGCGCCAGGTATGCCAGACCTGCGCCCAGTCGGGCCCGAGCTCAGCCTTCCAGGCCTCGGGCAGGCGCTCGCCCTGCGGCATGATGTGGTCGACCGTATAGGAGGCGAATTGCACGGTTTCCTTGCGGCCGTGGTTCTCGAGCCGCTCGAGCACCGCATCGCGATGCCTGAACCGGTACATGTTGCGGGTCGTCAGCTCGGCGCGGAAGGCATCGTCGGAGGGGAAGGCGTGCCCGTCGGGCAGGGACAGGAAGTGGGCCCGGACGCTCTCGACATACCGGTCCGGTTCGATGGCGCGCGGAGCCCTGGCGAACACCGGCGGCAGTGCGGCGGGCTTGTAGCCGCAGACGGCCCGGCGCATGGCATAGGCGGTGACCAGCCGGGTCAAGGTAATCAGGTCGTGCCTGGACAGGCGCCCGCCCGCATAGTCGCCGTAGAGGTGAAGGAGAAAGGGAAAGACCGGCTTCATCTCAAGGCGCGCCAGTTCGCGGAACGCCTGGGCGAGCTCCGGGTCGGGCTCCTCGCCGAGCACGATCGCGCGATAGTGGTCGGCAGAGGTACGAAGATCGCCGGCGAGTTTCTCGGGGCCGGCCTCCTGGACCCGGCGCGACCGGGCATGGGTCCTGAAGACCGCGTATTCCTCTCCCTGCTTCGGTACCTCGCCGGTCCTGAGGGTCAGGTAATGGCGGATGAACGCATCGAAATGGTCTTCCCCGCCGTGGCGTTCGAAGCCGCATTCAATGGGATACAGATGATCGGCGTAGAGCCGTTCCTGGCGGTCCCGGTCGAGCGGCATCAGGATGAAGTTGCCGACCATGTCGGCGCAGCTCAGGTCGCGTCCGCAGGCGTTCATGGTTTCGAAGATGCGGTGCGGGTTGTCCTCCCCCTCCTTGAGGTCAAAGGCGACGATGCGGAGCTTGCGGAGCCCCGCGCACAGCGCCGAGACGTCCGGGCCCAGCTGCTTGACCCGTTTCTCGAAGAACGCGAAGGCATCGAGGATGCGGGGCGAGGCGGAAGCGGGCCGGGGCCGGTCATGGATCAGCGCCAGCAGGGTCTCGGAATCCCCCGGCTTGAGCAGCAGGCGGTATTGCTGGTCCCCCTTGCGGAGGGCATTGAGGAGGTAGTCGTTCCTGATCTGCGCGGGCTCGAAACCGTCCGGGGCCGCGTCGTCCCGCAGGTGCCGGGCCAGGGCCTTGAGGATCAGGCTGACGGTGGTCAGGCGCTGCTGGCCGTCATAGACCAGATAGGGTGACCAGTGGGCGTTGAGGGGATCGACGGCGGCCAGGTACATCACCGGGCCGAGGAAGTGTTCGCGCACGTCGGCGCGCTCGCCGGCGTCCAGGATGTCCTCCCAGAGCTGGCGGCATTCCCGCTGCGTCCAGGCGAAACGGCGCTGGTTGACGGGGATGCGGAACTGGGGCGACTGCCTGATGAAGTGGAGGAGAAGGGTTTCCGAGGTTCGCATGGCGTGCTCCGGGTTGGGGATGGGGCGCGGTCCGGACCCTCTCCGGGCCCTGGACCGCGCGCCACAGAAGGCCCCGCCCGACTCCTGGTGATGCGCTGGGGGTATGCCGGGGAATTGGAGCTGCGGGGTGAGGCGGCACTCAGGTAGCGTGACAGCCCGGGATGGGCCAAGTCCGTCAACTGTCCTGTCGTTTACGTAGACGGAATTGTCACGGCGCCTCGGAGTGGGTCGCTGAACGATTCACGAGTGCGTCCGGAGTGGGCAGTAGGGCCGAGACCCGGCTGCGGCTCGCGCTCGACTCGACGGCTCGTGGCGCTTCGGCGGCACGTGCCCCCCCCCCGGCGCATCGCGGCAAGCATCTCGGCGGCACGGGATCGAGCCTCGCCTAGATTCAAGGTTCCCGCGTCGCCGACGATTTTCCAGATGCGTTCCCCACGATGCTGGCAATGGACGAAGAAGCGTTTTCCGCCGGAGAGCATCACTCTGACGCCGAAGCCCTAGAGATTGCTGTCTCGGATGCCCTCGACCATGAGCCTTTCGCACGACCCGATCCGGCCGCTGTACGAAATGCTGCGCGGGATCGTCAGCGTCTTGCCCTCGCTGTCCGCTCTGGAAGTCCTCCATATCGGGAATCACCTATCTGAACCCAGCGACTCTTCAAAGCGATTCTCCGGGGGCAAAGGACTTCGAAGACTCGATCCAGATCGGTCTCAAGGAAAATCCGCGTGACGATCTCGGTCTAGCCCGCTTTATTCAGCGGAGGCCTGATAATGAGGTGGCGGACATGGCGTAAGTCGTTGTGATCGGGTAGAAATTCGTTTCCCAGCGTCTTTCCACCGACGCAACGAAAGCGCCACGCCCACCATGACCGAAGATACCCTTCTCCTGTTCGATCTGCCAGCCGTCAGCCGCAAGAAGGTAACCGCCGATTTCGCGGGCGGGCTGATCTCGTCGGACGGCGGGCTGGTGCTGCTGCGCGCGGCGGAGCGCCGGCTCGGCCTGGCCGAGGCGCTGGCGGGCTGCATCCGGGAGTGGCGCGACCCGGAGCGGGTGGTCCACACGCTGCCGGCGATGCTTCGCTTCCGCATGCTCGCGATCGCCTGCGGATATGAGGATGCCGACGACTGCGACGCCCTGCGCGGCGATCCCCTCTTCAAACTGGCCGTGGGCCGGGCGCCGGAGAGCGGCCGCGATCTCTGTTCCCAACCCACCATGAGCCGTCTGGAGAACGCGCCCTCGCGCAGCGAGGTGGCGCGCATGACGGCTGCCCTGGTCGATATCTTCTGCCGCTCCTTCCCGAGCCCGCCCGCGGCGATCACGCTCGACATCGACGACACCTGCGACCCGGTGCACGGCCAACAGCAGCTGTCGCTGTTCAACGCCCATTACGACACGCGGTGCTTCCTGCCGGTGCATGTCTACCATGTGGAGAGCGGCAAGCCGGTGGCGGTTCTCCTGCGCCCCGGCAAGACGCCGTCGGGCGCCGAGGTCCGCATCCTCCTCAAGCACCTGGTGCGGCGCATCCGCCGGCACTGGCCGCGCACCCGGCTCACCTTCCGGGGGGACAGCCACTACGGCCGGACCGAGGCCATGGCATGGTGCGAGGAGAACGGCGTCGACTACATCTTCGGCCTGGCGGGCAATCCCGTGCTGCACCGCTTCGCATATGGCGTCGCCGACGACCTCAAGGTGCGCCGCGCCGAGGCCGGCGCCGACAGGATGCGCGGCTTCGCCAGCTTCGATTACGCCGCCGGCTCGTGGCGCCGGAAACGCCGCGTCGTCGCCCGGCTGGAGGCGACGACCCGCGGCTTCGACGCCCGCTACATCGTCACCTCGCTCACGGGCGGGCCGCGCCATCTCTACGAAGGGGTCTACTGCGCCCGCGGCCAGGCCGAGAACCTCATCAAGCTGCACAAGGGCCAACTCGCCTCCGACCGGACCTCCTGCCAGAGCCCGCTCGCCAACCAGTTCCGCCTCGTCCTGCACACCGCGGCCTACTGGCTGATGCTCGCCCTGCGCGATGCCGTGCCCCGCAGGATGCCGCTCGCCTGGTCCGAGTTCGCCACCCTCAGGCAGCGCCTGCTCAAGATCGGCGCCCGCGTGGTCGAGAAGGCCGCCCGCATCCGCATCCACTTCGCCTCGGCTTGTCCCGACGCCGCCCTGTTCCGCCTGCTGGCCGGGCGCCTCGCCGCCTCGGGACCCTGACCGCCGGGGCGCCGTGCCCCGCGAACCCGAGACCCTTCAACCCCCGAAACCGAAACCGAAAACCTCAAACGCCGGCACCCAAAAGGCGCCGAACGGGTGCCCCTGCGCGCTCGAAATCAGCCGATAAACGCGTCGTCCCGCGAATAAGTCAGGCTAGCTTTCACCGACCGGCAGTCCCAACCTGAGCTTTGTCCAGAATCACGTAGCATGTAGAGTCCTTCCGTGACGGAACGTGCTGATCCTGTCTGCAACACACATCACGAGGATGTCCGGTTCGTGCCGCCGCCGTCTGCCATCCAGTTGGCTCGGATCCAGTTCCCGCTCGACTTGCTTGAGTCCGGGCGGGAGATCGTGGAGCGCATAGGGCAACCGGAACGCGGAACTCCTCTACGACAAGCCCTATGACGACACAAAGATCACCCGCGTCGCCGGGCCGTTTACGGTCGAAAGCCTCTCGCCCTATCGCGTGATCCCGTCCGACGACGACCCGCGCATTCTCGACATGCTGCGCGACGAGGAGGGCGAGCTGCCTCCGCGAGTCGTGCCCAAGGAGCAGACCGACTTCGCCCAGGTGGTCATGGAGCATCTGAAGGCTGCAGGCGTCCAGAACACCAAGAAGGACGAGCGGCTGGAATTCGACTCGATCGAGCCTTGGCCCGGCAAGGGCTATGTGGCCTTCGAGGGTCGGTACGAGGAACGCGGGGCAACCCGCCGTGCCGCCATCGCCATCGGCCCGGAATACGACGCTGTCGGCTACGAGTTCGTCCGCAACGCCGCGCGCGAGGCACGCGACGCCTTCGACATCCTTATCATCTGCGGATTTCAGTTCGCGCCCGAGGTGGATGACACCATGTTGAACTTCGGGCGACTGAAGGTGCTGAAGGCGCGGATGAACCATGATATCCGCATGGGCGACAAGCTGAAAAACACCGGGGCAGGCAACCTGTTCGTGGTCTTCGGCGAGCCCGACATCGAGATGCGTGATGCGGGCGACGGCATGATCCAAGTGGAGATCAAGGGCGTGGACATCTTTGACCCGACCACGGGCGAGGTGAAGTCCTCGGACGATCCCGCCGAGGACATTGCTTGCTGGTTCATTGACGATGATTACGACGAAGAGAGCTTCTTTGTCCGGCACGCCTACTTCCTTGGCGGAGCGTCGGGCGCCCCGTACAAGGCGCTGAAGCGTGCCCTGAAAGCGGAAATTGACCAGGAAGCCTGGGCATCGCTGCACACCACTGTTCCGCAGCCGTTCCCACGCCCCGATAGCGGTCAGATATGCGTAAAAGTCATCAACCATTTCGGTGACGAGGTTCAGAAAGTGTTCATGGTGTAGGAGATGCCGCGCAGAACGATCACGGATGAAGAGATCGACCTGATCAAGGCCATGCTGCGCAGGGGGGTGCGTAACAGGGATCCCGGCGGTCCGTCTTGATCGGCATAGCCTTCAGCGCACCCTTCACCTGCCGGGTCTCCATCAAAACGGCCTCGAAGCCGGCGTCGGTCAAACCCTTGTGCAACCAGTGCGACAGGGGACCGGCTTCGAGGCCGATCGCGGCGATCTCGTGCGGTAGCTCGCGCATGAACGCAACCAGCGATTCAGGTACGCTGGCGACCTGTGCCTCCGTCACGATCTTGCCCTTCTCGCCGAGAACGCAGATTGCCGTGCTTGCCAGCGATACATCCAGCCCGATAAAAACATCCATAGTCGTTGCCCTTTCCTTCGGAGGGATTGGGGCCCGCCTTTCGGCAAGACCCCGTGAACACGCTACGCGTGTAAGGGCAACGACACCCGAATCTCCGCCATCGCTACAAGCTCCGTCGGTGCGACCTGGCGCCAAGCCCCATTACGGCATCTGACTTATTCACGGCGGGCGGCGTTTATAGGTTGATTTTATTCGGCCGCAGGTTTGCGTTCGGCGCCTTGCGGTGCCGGGATTAGAGGTTGGCGGTGTCTGCGTTTGGGGTTGAACGGGCTCGGGTTCTCGGGGCACGGCGCCCCGGCGATCAGGGGCCCGAGGCGGCGAGGCGCCCTGCCAGCAGGCGGAACAGGGCGGCGTCCGGACAGGCCGAAGCGAAGTGGATGCGGATGCGGGCGGCGCTCTCGACGACGCGGGCGCCGATCTTGAGCAGGCTCTGCCTGAGGGTCGCGAACTCGGCCCAGGCGAG
>CBDDBZ010000037.1:0-458859 GCA_965225945.1 Alphaproteobacteria bacterium
CGCGGGCGCAATCGGCCAATCTGGAAGCGATCGCCTACCTCGAGAAGGGAATCGCGATGTTGCGGAAAATTGCCGACAACGAGACCCACGCGCGCCAGGAGCTGGCCCTGCAGGTCTCGCTGGGCCATGCCAACATCGTCGCAAAGGGGCACGGGTCGGCGGGAGCGGAAGCGGCCTACGCTCGGGCCTTGGCGATCTGCGAGCGGCTGGGCGACGTTCCGGAGCTGGTCCCGACCCTGTTCGGTCTCTGGCGCTTTTATGTCGTGGCTCGGTCGCTCGATGAGGCCAACGACGTGGCCATGCAACTACGCCGCCTCGCCGAGGAGAAGCAGGAAACCGAGCGCCACGTCGTCGCCCATTATGCGCTCGGCTATACCACCCTCTGCATGGGCAGGCTTGGCGATGCGCGTACCAACCTCGAGTCGGGAATCACCCGATACCTGCCGAGCCAACGTAGCGCGGAGATCTACCGTGCGGCGCAGGACCCCGGTGTCGCCTGCCGCGCTTACCTAGCGATGACGGAATGGCTGCTCGGCTTTCCCGAGCTGGCTCGGGGGCGTATGCGGGAGAGCGTGGCTCTCGCCGAGGAGCTGGGCGATCCTTTCAACTTGGCTTACGCGCTCTGCTTTCCCGGCGCGATGGTCTCCGAGATGTCCGGCGGCGACACCGGCACAGTGGTCGAGCGAGGCTTGGATGTCGCTACGGAAGGGGGATTCTCGTTGTGGGTAGCGTTCGCAAAGGTGCACCGAGCGAGCCTGCGCTACGAAGATCAACGTTCGGATTTGGTGCTCGACGAACTCCGCCGAAGCGTCGTCTCAATACCCGAGATCGGCGTCCTCATCAATTCGCCCTACTACATGTCGCTGCTCGCCAGGGCCTATCGGGAGGCGGGAAGGATCGACGACGGATTGCGGGTCCTCGACGACGCCCAAGAGAGCATCGAGGCGCGGGGCGAGCGTTGGTGGGAGGCCGAGGTTCTGCGCTCGAGAGGCGAGCTTCTGCTCTCCCGCTCGCCCGCCGATGGCGACGATGGGCAAGCCTGTTTCGCGCGGGCGCTCGATATCGCTCGGCACCAGAATGCCAAATCGCTTGAGCTCCGGGCGGCGACGAGCCTGGCTCGGCTCTGGCGATCGCAGGCCAAGAGCAGCGAAGCCCACGACCTTCTCGGGCCAATTTACGACTGGTTCACCGAAGGCTTCGACACGCCCGACCTAAGGGACGCGAAGGCGCTACTCGACGAACTGAATTAGCAAGTTCACGCGCCGCGCCGCGTCGACGTGTGTGCTGGCCTCGCCGAGACGGACCAGGGCGGCAGGCAGGGCGGCGCCGAGATCCCGACGCGGCGCGACAGCTCGACGTTGGTGATCCGCCCGTGGTCGCGCAGCTCGGCCAGGATCCTGAGGTCGATCTGGTCCAGCTTCACCCGCTGCATCCTCGGCCCTCCGTCCCCGCTGTCGCGCAATAATATTACTCATTCGCCCGAACGCAAGGATCATCGGGGCGAATGGGTGGGCCCGAGCCCGCCATGGCTATCACCGGGCGGCGCGCGCTGGTCGATCCGGGCGGTGGTGTCGAGCACCTGGAGGCCGCAATCGCCGAAAACCGGGTCGAGATCGAGAAAATCCTGGTGACCCATGGCCAGCTCGACCACGCGGGCGCCGCCGCCCCGATGGCCTCGCGCCTGGAGGTGCCGATCGAGCGGCCGCGGCGCGGCGACCTGTTCCTGATCGAGAGCGGTGCTCGGTCGGCCGCTCGAACCTGCCGCGGGGCGATCCCGAAACGCTGATCCGGGCGATTCGGAGTGAACTCTGGCCCTTGGGCGACGACACCGGCTTCGTTCCCGGCCACGGCCCGCTCTCGACCTTCGGCAACGAGCGGCGGACCAACCCCTACGGCTCGGATTTCGTCGAGATCTGAGTGTCCGGGCGCCGCCACGACGTCGGGTTCACCGCCAACGCCCGATGTTCCATTAGGTAATGCTAAATGGCAAGGGCCGACCCGGAGCCGAAATTCAAGCAACAACATCCGCCTCGGCATAATCCTCTCGTTGTACGCCATCGCATTAACGGTCATCTTGCAACGTGGTTGCTGATCGGCGGCAGCGACTTGATGTAATACGCGATCGCGTCGAGGTCGTCGCCACTCAAATGGCTGAGCCCGTCCTCGATCGCCTCGGCCATGAGGCCTTCGGCGGCCTCGTAGTCGGGCTTGGTGCCCATCTTGAGGAAGAACACCAGCTGATCTTGCGACCAATCGCCGATGCCGGTGGCGTCGTCGGATGTGATGTTGGGCGCGAGGTCGCCTTCCGGGCCGTCCACCGTGCCCGCCATTCGCATGGTCCGGTCCAAGGCGCCGGCGAAATTTCGCGGCGTGTGACATTCGCCGCAATGGGCGAGCGTCGTGAGATAAGCGCCACGGTTCCAGGCTGGGTCCCGGTTCGGCTCCGGCTCGAACCGCCCGGCGTCGAAATACAGTGCCTTCCAGGAGCCGATCGTCCAGCGCCAGCCAAACGGCGGCGAGACGTCGTGGCGGCGATTTTGCCGCGTCACCGGCTTCAGGGAAAACAGATACGCCTTGATCGCACGGGCGTCGTCGTCGAGCATCTTGGTATAGCTGGTGTAGGGGAAGACCGGAAAGTAGTGCTCGCCGTCCGGGCTCAGGCCATTCTTGAGCGCGCGCAGGAAATCGTCGTCGCTCCAGGTGCCGATGCCGGTCTCCGGGTCGGGCGTGATGTTGGGGCTGTAGCAAGTGCCGAACGGCGTCTTGAGCCCACGCCCGCCGGCGAAGGCCGCGCCCTTAGCTTTCTTGTCGGTGTGGCAGCCGACGCAGCCGGCGGCGTGCACCAGATAGCTGCCCCGTGCGATCAGCCCATCGTCGGCGTACGACGTTTCCGGCGTCAGGTGAGCGAGTTGCAGCGCGACCAAGATGATTGATGCGCCGCCGCCGAGGCGCCATAACGCCGCCCGGTCTCTCGCGGGCTCGCCACCTGTCGTCGGGATCGAACGCCGGCGCATCATGGCGCGCCGAACACCGTCGGCATCGAACGTCCGGCGTCTACGCCCGGACCCGACAACCGAATTTCGCCCGTGGCTGATCCATGCCGCTACACCGCCCGACCCATCGCCCGCCCCGCCGACGCGGCGCACCGGAACCGTCCGGATCGACGTCGCAGTCGCCGATCCAGCCCGCCGAAGCTATCCGGCGGGCCTCTATGCTCCGAGCGATCTCACATCGGATGTTTCCAAGCCGACCGCGGCGATGCGCCGCGAGCCGGCAATCATCCGGCCCGGGCGCCTATTTCATTTTCTTGCGCCGCTCGGCATCCCGAATATCGTAGTGGCAAGCACTGCAGGCCGCCAGGACCGCGCCGATTTGCGTGGCCATTTTCTGCTCTTCACCGGCTCTGGCCAAATCGGCGAGGATCTTGGCTTCGGTGGCGACCTTTGCGTGCCCCTTCCTGGTTTCTTCAGAGAGCCTAGCGATATTAAAAATATATGTTTCTCTTGCCGCCAGACCATCTGCTATTTTCACGGCTCGTTTCATGCTCGAATAGGCCGGTCAGGGCGGCCGTTTCTATGCTCTGAATGTCATTTAGGCCGGGCAGTTATGGTCTGGCCGGGCCATCGCCCCGGAGCCTATCACCGGCTTTGGCGCGGTGTGTTTCGGCTTTTGCGCCCAAGACTGTCGGCTCCGGGTGAAAAGCCTGACGGACCCGATTTCCTTGAATGGCCAGTGTCCAAAGGCCGACCGATTTTGAACGGCTAAACGAAGGCGATCCCCGGGCCAATTTTCTGACGCGCATGATGGCGAGCCGGTACGGCAGTTGGGCTTCCGGCTCGAGCGTTGCGATGACATTGCCCGGATGACTTGACGGATAGGATCATTACCGGCCGACAGTTGCAGGTCGCCATGATGCCGTCTGGCCGGGTTTGGCCTACGGCCTCCAGCGGGTCTGTGCGGCCTGGGGTTTTGCCCGTTCCTCGTACGCCAAATCTAAGCCCTCGTGACGCCATCGAGGCCGCGATCGGAGCAAGAGGGTCTGCGTGGCATCGAATGTCGGTCGCCCCATCGTGCCGGCGTAATGTCGTAGCATGTTCCGGCGGGTGTTCCTGCCGGTCACCGCCATGGGGGCCATGCTCTCGGCTTCGGCCCTTCAGCCGATCTCCATGGGGCTTGCGAGGCTGTATGCCTCGACCTTGGCGGCTTGCGATCAATATCGGGAGTTCTGGGGCAAGCCGTCCTCGCTCGAACAGCCCCAGACCAACGGCGTCGCCGAGAGGTTCAAAGAAGGAAGTGGCCGAGTCGGGCTGCGGAACGCCGTCCGCGGGTTCGCCGGCCCTTCGGTGGGCATGGCGTACATGCGAGCCGGGTGGATACACGTACATGCGAGCCTGGTAGTTGGGGTGGCAATGCGGCATCGTCTGGTCGATAAAGACCAAGGACAGACGCGATTTCACCCGCCGCGCCGCGTCGACGTGTGTGCGGGCCTCGCCGAGACGGACCAGGGCGGCAGGCAGGGAGGAGGTCGAATTCAAACTCCCCCGCTTGACCGTCCGGGTGCTTGGCGGGCACGGTATTGCCGTGCTTTTCCGGGGGATCGTGCAAAGTCGCTGCCGGCCGACCGGTCGAGCTGCAAAACAGGGGTGTCATGAACAAGGGCTACAACACGTTGATCATGGGGGCGTCCTATGGCTCGCTTCTGGCGGCCAAATTGTTGCTCGCCGGCCATTCGGCGAAGCTGATCTGCCTGCCCGAGGAGGCCGATCTGATCAACGCCGAGGGCATCCGCGTGCGCTTGCCGGTGCGGGGACGCGACGGCCACGTCGAGATCGATTCACGCGACTTGCCGGGCCGATTGTCCGCCGGCGGGCCGGAGGGCGCCGAACCGGGCGAATACGATCTGGTCGCCTTGGCCATGCAGGAGCCGCAGTATCGCTTGGCCGGCGTGCGCGAGCTGTTGGATCGGGTGGCCACCTCCGGGGTGGCGTGCATGTCGATCATGAACATGCCGCCCTTGCCCTACCTGGCGCGCATTCCGGGACTCGATACCGCGAGCCTGCGGGGCTGCTACACCGACCCGAGCGTCTGGGACAGCTTCGATCCGGCGCTGATGACGCTCTGTAGCCCGGACCCGCAGGCGTTTCGCCCGCCCGAGGAGCCGCTCAACGTGCTGCACGTCGGCCTGGCGACGAATTTCAAGGCGGCCCGCTTCGAAGCCGACGGCCCGACCGCCATCCTGCGCCACATGCAGGCCGACATCGAAGCGATCCGCCACGACCTCGCCGGCGAGCGAATCGAGCTGCCGGTCAAGCTCAAGGTACACGACTCGATCTTCGTGCCGCTGGCCAAGTGGCCGATGCTGCTGACCGGCAACTATCGCTGCGTCCAAAGGCACGAGATGCGCGCGATCAAGGAGGCCGTGCACGGCGAATTAGAGCTGTCGCGCGCGCTCTATGCCTGGGTCGGGGAGGTCTGCGGACGCCTCGGCGCCGATCCCGCCGACCTGGTGCCGTTCGAGAAATACGCTCACGCCGCGAACGGCCTGATCCGGCCCTCCTCGGCGGCCCGCGCGCTTGCCGGCGGTGCCCGCGACATCGAGCGCGTCGACCTCCTGGTGCAGACCATCGCGGGCCAGCAGGGCATGCAGTCCGACGTCGTCGACGAGATCGTGGCTCTGGTCGATTCCTGGCTCGCCGCAAATCGGCAAGCCGCCTGAGCTTCGTTCGTGACCGGGGCATTTCTCGTGGCCCGCGAGGCCAGGGCGGTCATGCCGCCGGGCGGATCCATCGTCTTGATCGGCTCGATGGCGAAGTGCATGGCTGAAGCCGCCTTGCTCCGCTTCCCGAAGCCATTGCGGCGCTTCGGCTCCTGGCCATGAGTGCGCCTCGTGGCCAGGTCCACCTGACGCATGGTCCGCCCGCGAAACACGATATTGGATATCCAATATCCGATTCCGACCCGTATACCACCATCATTTCCGCCGTTCTCGTTGCTCCGCAAGAGCAACGGTTTCTCGCGATAATGCGATTTAAATGCGCCGCCGCCGACGCGGTGTCTGCGGCTCGGAGGTAATTTCCACCAATTACGGCGCCGAAGATACGGGCGCATTGGACTTCGAACGCGTCTGTTCCAAGCGACCGCAACCGGCAACCGGAATTGGGGCGCGTGCTGGTGGATAGTCTCACGCGTAGGCTCGCCGCCATCGTCTCGACCGACGTCGTGGGCTACTCCCGGCTGATGGGCGAGGACGAGGAAGGCACGTTGACGACCCTGCGCGGTCATCGGGCCGATCTGATCGACCCGAAAATTTCCGAACACCACGGCCGCATCGTCAAGACCATGGGCGATGGCTTGCTGATCGAATTCCCCAGTGTCGTGGAGGCGGTGAAGTGCGCCGTCGAGCTGCAGCAGGGGATGGCGGCCCGAAATGCCGACATAGCGGAAGCGAGCCGCATCGAATTCCGCATCGGCATCAACCTCGGCGATATCCTCATCGAGGACGACGACATCCATGGCGACGGCGTCAACGTCGCCGCCCGGCTGCAGGAACTGGCCGCGCCCGGCGGCATTTGTCTATCGCGCGCGGCCCGGGACCAAGTGCGTGACCGGATGGACGTCAGGCTCGACGATAGGGGTGAGATCGCGGTCAAGAACATCGCCCGCCCGGTCCATGTCTTCCAAGTGCTGAACGATTCCGACGCCGCCCAGGCCCCCGCCGCTTCGACCCACGCGACCCGCAAGCCGAAGCGGCTCGCGGCGATGCTGGTCGTCGTTTTGGCCCTGGCCGGCGGTGGCGCCGTCGCCTGGATGCAACCCTGGAAGGCGGCGCCGGCATTCGAGCCGCGCGGCGCTTCGGCGAGACCATCGATCGCCGTGCTGCCGTTCTCGAACCTGAGCCAGGACGCCGAGCAGGAATACTTCAGCGACGGCATCACCAATGACCTCATTACCGACCTCTCGAAATTCACCGAGCTTCTGGTAATCGCCAGCAATTCTGTCTTCACCTACAAGGGGAAGCCAGTGAAGGTGCAAGAGGTCGGCCGCGACTTGGGAGTCCGTTACGTTTTGGAAGGCAGCGTGCAGAAGATGGGCGAGCGGGTCAGGATCAACGCCCAGTTGATCGATGCCCGCACCGACCAGCACCTTTGGGCGGAGCGATATGACGGGGGCGTTGCGGATCTTTTCGAACTCCAGGACCAGATCACGGAACGCGTCGTTCGCACGCTTTCGGTCAGACTGACCAGTATCGAGCGAGAACGTGCTTTTAAAAAGCAAACGGACGACCTCGACGCTTACGACTACGTTTTGCGTCGTTCGGGGTTACTTCGACGTTTCAAAAGAACAGAGAACTTCGAAGCACGACAGCTGTTTCGCCAAGCGATCGACCGCGATCCGGACTATGCGGGGGCCTACGCCGGTCTAGGCAACACTCATCTCCAAGCGGTGAAATACGGTTGGACCGGATCCATAAAAGCAGAGTTGAAACGGGCGGAACATTTAGCTCGCAGAGCTCTGGCCATCGACGACACGAATGTCCGTGCTCACCGTCTGTTGGGCGAGATCTACCTATTTTCTGTTGGGCGAGATCTACCTATTTTTGGGCCGATACGATCTCGCCTTGTTCGAGCTGGAACGGGCGATTGCGATTAATCCGAATGACGCGGCGAGCCACTCGATACAAGGGACTGTTCTGCTTTGGTCGGGTCATCCCGAGGGGGCCATCCTCGTTCTCGAGACAGCATTGCGCTACGACCCGATATTGGACCCGAGCGGATTGGCGAATTTGGGTTTGGCTTATTACCTCAAAGTTCGCTACGATGACTCGATCAGGGTGTTGGAACGTTGTGCGAGGCGAAACCCGGATTTCCTGTACTGCCATCTCATACTTACCGCGGTTCACGGTCAGATGGGCCGAAAAGATGACGCGACGCGCTCGGTTCTGACCGTACGCCGTCTCGCTCCCTTTTTCACGACCGACGAGTATGGCAGCTTGTTCCGTGACCCGGCCGACGCCGCGCGGGTCGTCGACGGACTCCGCAAGGCCGGCTTGAACTAGACAGATGCACCTGAGATGGTGGCTTAGCCTCCGAGGTTGTTGCGAAGCTGATCCCGGTTCTTCTCCCAATTGTAGCTGGCATTGCCGATCAGCTGTTCCGGCGCCTTTCGGAAGACATCGTCGCGAAACTTCATCGAATAATTCAGGTACAGCTTGCCTTCGATAATGGTCCAGGCTTTCGGATCGCCATCGGCGTATTCGCCGGCCGACACCCCGAGCGCGCAATAGCCGCCATACTGCGGCGCGTAGCGTTCCGGGTTGGCGGTGAAGAGATCCCGGTTGCTCGCACTCGCGAACCGCCAATGCGCGTCCTGCCAGACGTGCTCGAACTGGCTCTTGCCCTTCGTCGGCTTGCCGTCGGTGAAATAGGCGACGGTGTCGTAGCCGTGAATCGCCACCTGCTCGGCATTCACGTTGTAGTCTGAAATTTCAGCCTTGGGTGACAAAGCAAAAAAGCCCGCCAGGGCAATCGCGATCACGCCAACTGAAACTATTCCCAGGATGGCCGTACGGAAAGATTTAGAAGCTCGACTTAGCATGATACCCCCTCCAGTGGCTTGGCTCGATCGTAGGCCCTCGATGTTGTCCACACCCGCGACGGAAGCGAGATGGCGCTCTCCAAGAACCCTCCTTCCGGCATTCCAATCGCCACGTGATGGTCGGAGCAATAGAGCCAACCACCTTGTAGGGTGAGGTTACCCTCGAGCCGCTGACACAATGACGGCAGCAGCGCATACATTTCGCATAATCGTGCTCATGACGCTTTTTTTGCGGCTGGAGCGTGCTATAGTCTCGGCAGGGAATCAAGGCGCTTCACCGATGGCCGATCTAAGTCTCAGGCTCCTCGGCGGGTTTGAAGTCAGTCGCATTTCTGCGCCGACGATAGCTTTTCGCACCCGGAAGGCTAAGGCCCTTTTGGCCTATTTGGCCTCGCCTCCGGGACAGGTACACTCACGCGACAAGCTCGCCGCCGTGCTGTGGGAGAACAGCGACCAAGATCACGCGCGTAAGAATCTACGACACACCCTCGCTCTTTTGCGCAAAGCCGTGTCGGACAAGACCGCCCAGATCATCGTCAGCGACAATGACAGGCTGTATCTCGACCCAGAGACAGTCGAGGTCGATGCCGTCACGTTCGATAGGCTCGTTGCTCGCGGTGCGCCCGACGCGCTCGAGCAAGCGATGACGATCTATCAAGGCGAGTTCCTCGATGGCTTCGAGTTAAAGGAAGACACCTTTCTCCAGTGGGTTGCCTCGGAGCGCGCGCTCTTGCACGAAAAGGCGCTTGCGTGTCTGACGAAGCTCTTGGAGCACTACCTTGCCACCGGGAAAATCGACCAAGGTATTCAATTGGCTCTCAGATTGCTCACCAACGACCCGCTTCAGGAATGGGTCCACGGCGCTCTGATACGATTGTACCTGCAACAAGGGCGGCACGGCGCCGCGCTCCGGCAGTATGAAAGCTGTCGAGAGGTGCTCGAGCGCGAACTCGGGATCGTGCCTGGACCTGAAATCGAGAGGCTCCACCAAGAGATCCGGAGCAATCGCCGCCGATCCGAGCAAGCTGCCAGGCGCGACACCATCCTCGGCGGTGGCGCCGCGCCCGAGGTCCAGGGTGTTGCGCACGACCAAGGATACGCGGCGTCGCTCAGCACGTTCGTTGGCCGCGAGCACGAATTGGGACTGGTATTGGAATGCTGGCGCCGGGCCGAGGATGGCGAGGGCCAAGTTGTCCACATTACCGGCGAACCCGGTATCGGCAAGTCCCGAATTATCCAAATGCTTCAGGTGCGGGTAGCGGACCGTTCCCACCTCCGGCTGCGCTATCAATGCTCGCCATTTCACACCAACAGCGCCTCCCATCCCATCATCGCCCAGTTGGCGGGAGCCGCGGGGTTCACTGCCGCCGACACGCCTGAGACAAAGCTCGATAAGGTGGAAGTCCTGCTGGCGCAATCGAGCGACAGGGCTGGCGACATTGCACCACTATTTGCCGCCTTGCTGTCGATCCCGACGGGCGAGCGCTATCCAGATCTGCAACTCAGCCCGCAAGCCCACAAAGAGCGGACCATGGAAGCGTTGATTGCGCAACTCTTCGCGCTTGCCGAGCGACAGCCGGTCCTGGTGATCGTCGAGGATGCGCAGTGGATAGACCCGACAACCGAGGAGTTCTTCGACCGTGTGATCGGGCGGTCGCAAGCCGCCCGGATCCTGACCGTCGTCGCCTACCGCCCGGAGTATTCCCCACCCTGGGACGGAAACATCCATGTTACCAACCTGACGCTGAACCAGTTGAGTCGGCGACAGGCAGCGGCGCTGGCGGAGAATGTCGCGCGAAGCGTGACCTTGAGGAGTGAGCTGAACGAGCAAATTGTTTCTCGGACCGACGGCGTGCCGCTCTTCGTCGAAGAGTTGACCAAGGCGGTGTTGGAAGCGACCGGATTGTTCGCCACCAGAGACGGTTCACGCGAGGGCGAAACATTGCCTGAATTGACGATTCCGATGTCACCCATGGAATCGTCAATCGCTCGTCTCGACCGTCTTGGCCCAGCCAAGGAGGTCGCTCAGGTGGCGTCGGTGATCGGCCGCGATTTCTCGGCTGATCTGCTCGCGGCCGTCATTGTGCTCGACAAAATTGAGCTGGGGTCGGCGCTCGACGATCTCATGGCGGCCGAGTTGGTGTTCCGTCGCGGTTCGACGGTCCCGAAGAGCTATGTCTTCAAGCACGCCCTGATCCGAGATGCAGCATACGAGGGGTTGCTGCATGGCAAGCGGCAGTGGTTGCATGGCGCGGTCGCCGAGGCGCTGGTGCGGAAACATCCCGAGATCGCGAA
Organism: Alphaproteobacteria bacterium; assembly: GCA_965225945.1. Taxonomy (GTDB): domain Bacteria; phylum Pseudomonadota; class Alphaproteobacteria; genus JASLMY01. The sequence continues at coordinate 10,891 of CBDDBZ010000037.1, forward strand.
CAGCGAACCGGAACTGCTCGCGCATCACTATACGGAGGCCGGTGAGGCGGTAACGGCGATCGCGCATTGGCAGCGCGCCGGCGAACGAGCCATCGAGCGTTCGGCCAATGTGGAGGCGGTCAACCACCTCGCCCGCGCGCTCGAATTGCTCGAGGGCCTGCCCGAAACGTCGGATCGTGACCGACAGGAACTCGATCTCCAACTCACTCTCGGTGCGGCGATGATTGCGCCCAAGAGCTATTCCAGTGAAGACGTGCGGCTTGCTTTTGCCCGTTCGCACCAGCTTTCTCGGGGCGTGGGCGACGTGGACCAACGCTTCAAAGCCGTCAAGGGTTTGTGGAACTGCCCACAGTACACGACTCGTTCATGCTGGCTTTGGCCTGGGCACCTGGACTGGTGGTTTTCCGGGGACGAGGAAACGAATCAGCTCAATGGCTTGACGCCTGTCGATAGGATTGACGAGCTGTCGCCTTATCCACTCGAAACCGTATCGGAAGATGGATTTTGCCATCCTTTTGTGGGTTTTGAGGCGGATCGGCTCGGCCTCGTGGAGCCAATCGCCGACTTTGTGCGCCCAGCAGAAGGTGATGGAAAGGACGGCGGTGAGCTTGGAGATGCGCTCCGGGTCGGTCATGTGGGTGTCTTCGAGGTTGAAGCCACGGGTTTTCAAGGCGGCGAAGAGGGTCTCGATTTGCCAGCGCTGGGCGTAGATGGCCAAGGCCTCCTCGGGCGCGTCGTTGGTCACGACGATCAACAGTTCGCCGGTCTTGAGATGGAGCGCGGCGACGAAGACGGGCCTGGCCTTGGGTTTTCTGGCCTCCGAGAGGCGCCTGGCGTTGGAGAGGATGCGGCTTTCCCCGGGTTTGAGGTCGCGAAACAGCTCCCTCGCCTTGACCATGCGACCACGCGTGTTGGCGATCTTGATGTTGGATCGGATGCGGATGTGAAAGGGGATGGCCTTTTCCTGCAACCATGCCAGCCAGGCGTCGCCGATGAATTCCCGGTCGGCCAGGAGGCTGGCGATCTTGTCGACCCCGAAGAGCCGGAGGACGTGTTCGAGGATCGCGATCCGCTCCTTGGTATTGGAATTGCCCGCCTTGTCGAGCACCCGCCAGCACACGGGAATGGCGATGGCGCGGTTGACGATGCCGATCATCAAGATGTTGACGTCGCGGCGACCCAGCCGCCAGTTGGTCCGGTCCATGGTCAGCCGCCACGGCCCCGCCTGGAGCCCCATCATCGCGACCAGGAACTCGGCGAGGCGATCGTAATCGAAATCGACTTGCTCGAAAAACCGTTGCAGGCGCCGATAGTTGGAGCTGGATCGCGCGCGCCCCGGAAAGTGGCAGGCCAAGTGAGAGAGGTTCACCGTCCGGGCGACGAACACGCCGAAGACCAAGACGCAAAGGCTCTCCAGACGGCTCTTGCGAAAGGCGAAGCCGCATCGTAGCGTCTCACGCAGGGCGTTGATCGGGTTGTCTCGCATGATTTCCCTCTTGACTCGTCGTGGAGTGAATCGGGAATCCTACAACCTTTTCAACGTCCTACGTAAATGCCGTCGTGTACCATGGGAACTGCCACAACCTGCGGGGGGAAATGAGCGCTGCACGCGATTTGGCCAGGGAGCTATCGAATCTCGCGGAAGATTCCCGGGAACCAGATCGACTGCTCATGGCGCAACGTGTGTTGGCTTTGACATACTTGGGACTTGGCGAATACGGAAAGAGCCTCGATGCTTGCGATCGCGGTATCGAGCTCTACGATCCTGATCGCCAAACAACGTACCTCCGTCTATATGGCGAGGATCCGGGTTTATTTTGTTACGTGTACTGTGTCTGGACAAACTATTGGCTGGGTTACCCCGATGTCGCGTCGGCGCGAGCGGGCCAAGCGTTAAAACTTGCCAAGCGGTTGCCGAGTCGCTATGCGCTCTCCTACGTCCTTGTTCTAATCGCCGATTTCTTTCTATGGCAGCGGCGTCTCGATGAGGCGTTGGAATGCGCTTACGCAGCGCATGAGGTCGCCGAGGAACAGTCCATTGTCCAATGGCAAGCGTGGGCCGAGATAGTCATTGGCAATGCGCTCACTGCAAAGGGCCAATTGCAAGAGGGCCTAAGCCGGATACTAAAGGGACGAGAGGCTATTCGGATGATCCGAGGGCGGTTTGGACTGATACTCCTGGCGCCGACAATCGCGGATGCTTATCGCGACCACGGAAAATACGCGGAAGGTCTCGGAGTACTCGAAGAAGCCGAGTCGACCTTGCGCGAAACCAGCATGTTGCAGCGCGTCAGTGAGATCTATCGGTTGCGGGGGAACCTACTGGGGGCATCAGGCGCAGCAGTTGATCAATCCGAGGCCGCATATCGAGAAGCGCTCGACTTCGCACGTACGCAAGAGGCCAAGACGCTAGAGCTACGCGCCGCGGCCGACCTGGCTAGGCTATGGCAAACCCAAGGTAGAAACCCAGAGGCCCACGATCTCCTTGCTCCCCTTTACGATTGGTTCACCGAAGGCTTCGACACGCCCGACCTGAGGGACGCGAAGGCGTTACTCGACGAACTGAATTAGCAAGCCCTTATGTCGACGGTTGGCGAGGACTCACCCAATCGGTCGCCATGCGCCGGCAGATTCCAGCCGGGCGAAACGGGCTGACCGCCCCCCTTGCGGAAGCCGCTTTCGGGGAATTTCGGGTCGGACTTCTCAGAGCGCGGCTTCGATCTCCGGCCAGTTGGCGTCGGCCTTGGCGATGTTGCCGGCGACGTCGGATTCCCACTGGCGTTGCACGCCCTTGGAGTAGTTGAGGTAGAGCTTGTCGTCGACGACGCGCCAGGCGGCGGGATCGATCTTCGCCGTGTAACCCTGGCTCACCGCCCAGGCGCAGTAGCCGCCGTATTGCGGGGCATATTTCTCGGGCGCCTCGGTGAAGAGATCGCGGTTCGGTGCGTCGGCGAAGCGCCAGGTGGCGCCCTTCCATTCGACCTCGTGCGCGGATTTTCCTTCCACCGGCTTAGCTTGGGTGAAATAGGCGATCGCGTCGTAGCCCTCGATCGCGAGGCCACCGAAGAAGCTCTTGTTGATCTCGGCCCCGGCCTCGGCCGCGCCGCCGCCGGCCAGCATCGCGGCGAAGACCATCCCCAAAAGGATCAAGATTCCGGGTTTCCGCATCGTTTCCGTCCTCCCCGTCGGGAAATCCCTATCGAGCTTGGATATGGGGCGTAACTGCGCGCCGTCCAGTCCCGGGACGGCGCCGGAGCCTGACGATCGCGTGAGCCGTGCCTGGGAGCCGTCAAATCTCCCCGGGCATGGCGGCGGCGGGGATCACGGCGCCGCGGTGGCCGATCACGCTCGCCGCCAGCCGGTGGCCCGCCCGCGCGGAGGCCTCGGGATCGCCGCCCGCCAGGCGCCGGGCCAGGTAGGCGGCATTGAAGGCATCGCCGGCCGCCGTGGTGTCGACAACCCGCGCCACCCGCTCCGCCGGAACTTCGAAGCCGCCTTCCGGCGCCTCGATTCGACAAGGTCCGGGGCCGTTCTTGACCACGATCTCGGCCGGACCCTGGCCGGTGATCCGCCGGATGACGGCTTCCGCCGTCGCGTCGCCAAAGAGCGCCCGCTCGTCGTCGAGCGAGGGGAGCGCGATGTCGACCAGGGGATGGATCTCGGCCATCGCGCGGCGCGCCGCCTCGGGCTCGGGCCAGCCGCGCGGGCGATAGTTGCTGTCGAAGGCGATACGGGTGCCGCCCGCGCGGGCAACCCGAAGCGTGTCGGTGGCGATGAAAAACCGCGCTTAGATGGTGATTTCAGCGACATCGGGCATCGTGGCGCTGTAGCTGCGTGGTTTGCAGGCGGGAGTTGGCTCGGCGCAGCGGTGGGTAAGTAGCCCGCCGCAGCGACCGCCAAGAGTCTGGCGGCGGCGGGCTGCTTATCCACCGCGGGCGGGCGTCTCGATTCCTGTTTTGGCTGGCTGGCGGCGGCGGTTCCGCGGACCTGACAAGGGGAGCCGCGGGAGTACACTCGGGCCGCTGAGAACGATGCGGCGCCGGCCCCGTTTGCTTGCTGGCAACGACCGGCACCGCACCCCCCGAGCCATGCAAGGCACGACCCATATGCGCAGTATCGTGCGGGTTTGGGCGTGGGTCCACCCCGTTCTCATCGGCTGCGCGATGAAGAACACCGCCCGCCTGTTCAACTGCGCCTCGTGCCATCAACAGGTGGTTCTCTGCCGGCACTGCGACCACGGCAACATCTACTGTTCACGGAGCTGCAGCGATCGGGTGCGCCGGCGATCGCAGCGCCATGCCGGGCAGCGCTACCAGAACAGCCGGCGGGGCCGTCACAAGCATGCTGAGCGCCAGCGGCGCTATCGCGAACGCCGGCGGCGCCGGACGCCGGTGAATCGGCGCCGCGGGCAGGAAGTGACGCATCACCCTTTGACCGCCGCGCGGCGGCGTCCTGTTGTGGTGCGGACGCCGGCAGGGCGTCCCGGAACACGGCCCTTCGGGCACGAGCGGCCCGCCAGGGTCTTCCGCTGCGATCGCTGCGGCCGGTTCTGCGGGCAGGCGGTCTATCCGGGGCTGCGCCCGACGGGAAAGGGGGTGAGATGACCATCGACAAGGAGACCCGCGCGGAGATCCTGCGCCTGTATCACGTCGAGAAGTGGACGGTCGGCACGATCACACGCCAGCTCGGCGTGCATCGCTACACCGTCGAGCGCCTCCTCACCGCGGCCGGCGAGCCCCGGGACGCGAGGTCGCCCAGGCCGTCGATGATCGATCCATACGTGCCGTTCATCGCCGAGACGCTGGCATCCTGGCCGACGCTGCCCGCCAGCCGGCTCTACCAGATGGTGCGCGAACGCGGCTATCCGGGCGGCGGCGACCACTTCCGTCATCTGCTCAGCCACTTCAGGCCCAGGCCCGTGGCCGAGGCCTATCTGCGCCTCAAGACCCTTCCCGGCGAGCAGGCCCAGGTCGACTGGGGACACTTCGGCAAGGTGACGATCGGCCGCGCGGAGCGCCGCCTGATGGGCTTCGTGATGGTTCTCAGCTACTCGCGGCGGATCTTCCTGCGCTTCTACCTCGACGCCGGGATGAGCAACTTCCTGCGCGGCCATGTCGAAGCCTTCGAGGCGTGGCAGGGCGTGCCCCGCGAGCTCTGGTACGACAACCTGAAGAGCGTCGTGCTGGAGCGCCGCGGCGCCGCCATCCGGTTCAATCCCCGGATCCTCGACCTCGCCGGCCACTACCACTTCCTGCCCAAGCCCGTCGCGGTCGCGCGCGGCAACGAGAAGGGGCGCGTGGAGCGGGCGATTCGCTATGTCCGGACCAGCTTCTTCGCCGCCCGCCGGTGGCGCGATATCGACGATCTCAACGCCCAGGCCCTGGCCTGGTGCCACGGCATCGCCGCCGACCGCCCCTGGCCCGAAGACCGCTCGATCACCGTGCGCGAGGCCTTCGAGCGGGAACGCGGCTCTCTCATCGCGCTGCCCGGCGATCCCTTCCCCGACCACGACCGGGTCGAGGTCGCCATCGGCAAGACCCCCTACGCCCGCTTCGATCTCAACGATTACAGCGTGCCGCACACCCATGTGCGGCGCACCCTCGTCGTGGTCGCGACGCTCGACGAGGTGCGCATCCTCGACGGTGTGGACGTCATCGCCAGCCATCCGCGCAGCTTCGACAAGGCGGCCCGCATCGAGAACCCCGAGCACATCGCCGAGCTGGTCAGGCGCAAGAGCCATGCCCGCCGCCTTCGCGGCCAGGACCGGCTGGTCCAGGCCGCGCCCAACAGCGAGCGCCTGCTCGCCGAGGCCGCCCAGCGCGGCGGCTATATAGGCGCCACCGTCGCCGCCCTGTTGCGCCTCCTCGACGCCTACGGCGCCGCCGAGCTCGAGGCGGCCATCGACGAGGCCCTGAAGCGGGACGTTCCCCATCCCAACGCCGTGCGCCTGAGCCTGACCCGGCGGCGCGAGCTGCGGCACCAACCCCCGCCCATCCCCGTCGAACTGCCCGGCGATCCGAGAGTGCGCGACATCACTGTCCGCGATCACGACCTCGTCGGATACGACGGGCTGGCCGGCGAACCCGAGGAGGACAGCGAGCAATGAACGATACCCTCATGGGCCGTGCCCGGGCGCTCGGCCTGCACGGCCTCGCCGCCCACTGGGGCGAGGTCGCCGGGCATGACTGGCCCGCTGCGCTGGTCGCCTGGGAAGAGGAGGAACGGCGAAGCCGCAGCCTCAAGCGCCGCCTCGCCGACGCCCGCCTCGGACAGTTCAAGCCGCTCGCCGACTTCGACTGGGCATGGCCGCGCCGCTGCGACCGCATGGCCGTCGAGGATCTCATGAGCCTCGAGTTCCTCAACGAGGCCGCCAACGTCGTCCTGGTCGGCCCAAACGGCGTCGGCAAGTCGACCATCGCCGCCAATATCGCCCACCGCGCCGTCCTCGAGGGCCACACCGTGCGCTTCGCCACCGCGGCCAGCATGCTCGGCGAGCTCGCCGCCCTCGACAGCGACAGCCAGGCTGCTTCAGCGCAGGCTGCGCTTCTACGCCCGCCAGCACCTGCTGGTGATCGACGAGGTCGGATACCTGTCCTACAGCAACCGCCATGCCGATCTGCTGTTCAACATCGTCTCCAGCCGCAGCCAGCAGAACTCCACCATAATCACCACCAACCGGCCCTTCGCCGAGTGGGGTGAGGCCTTCCCCAACGCCGCCTGCCTCGTCGCCCTGGTCGACCGCCTCGTCCACAACGCCGAGATCATCGCCATCGACGCCGAGTCCTGGCGCCGCAAGGAGGCCGAGGAACGCCAGAAGCAGCGCAGCGCCGAGCGCCGCCGGCGGCGAGCCGGCAAGGCCGGCGCGCAGGACCGCGGGGAACCGCCGCCGGCGTAGCCATGGATGGTCCCCGCCTCTGGGACCGGCGGGTGCGGGCCGAGGCCCTGCGAGGCTATCCCCTCGAAGACGTCGTCCGCCGCCTCGGCTACCGCCGCGATCCCACCGATGCCGCGCGCTGGAGGCGTCCCGGATCCGTCGTCAGCATCAACGGCTTTATGTTCTACGAACATCTGCGCGGCGAGGGCGGAGCGATCGACCTGGTAATCCATGCCTGCCGGTGCACCGTGCCCGAGGCCCTCGGCTTCTTCTCGGAACTGCCGTGCCGTGACCGGTTCCCGGCCGATCGCCACCCGAAGCCGCCGTGCCCGGACCGCCACTGGCCCGCCATCCAGAGCTACCTCGTCGAGCAGCGCGGCCTCGCGGATGTGCTCGTCGCCCTGTGCCGCGACCTCGGCTTGCTCTACGCCGACCGCCACGGCAACGCCGTGTTCGTCCGCCGAAACGCGGCCGGCGAGGCTCTCGGCGCCGAGATCGTCCCTGCCGCGGCGCCACGCCGCCTCGCGCCGACCGGCGCCGCCGCGCGCGGCGGCTTCTGGATGTCGTGGGAACCCGACTGGCCGAACTCCGTCATCCTCGCCAAGAACGCAATCGACGCCCTGTCGGTCCTCTCCCTCCACCTCGTCCCGGCCGGGCGCAAGGGATGCGCCGTGGTCTCAACCGGCGGCGCCACCGCAAGCCTCCCCGAATGGATCGAGGCCTGGAACCCCGGCCGGATCTTCTGCGCCTACGACGCTACCCGCCAGGGCGATGACGCCGCGGCACGGCTCATCCGAAACGACAGCAGGGTCGTCCGCCTGCGCCCTGCCCTCGACGGCCTGGACTGGAACGACATGCTCATGCGCGACCGCGCCGGCGAACCGCTCCAGATCGATGACCGGCCCCTCGACTGAATAGCCACAGCGCGAAACAAAATCAGCCAAGCCCAAAAGCATCCCGTCAGCCAACCGCCACCGACCGCTCAAAAAGAGCACCATATAAGCGCACCCTGGAACCACCGCTAACAAAGCGCCGCCAACAGGCGGGCCCGGCTGCCCGCGTCGAGGATCGAGAGGCTGATCAGGGTCAGATAGACGACGTCGTGGCGGGCCAGCGCCGCCAGGCGGGCCTCCGCATCGCCCTCGGCGTCGGTCTTGACCGTGTGGAAGCCCGGAAGGCGGCCGGGAAGGCGCTCGACCAGCTCGGTGCCCACGCCCTCGGCCCGCCAGGCGGCCACCATGTCGGCGCTGTAGGGATCGTCGCCGAGCGCGGTGACGTAGTTCACCCGCTGGCCGAGGCGGGCGAGATAGACGCTGGTGTTGAGGCTGTCGCCGCCGAAGCCGAGCGCCAAGCGGCCCGCGCCGCCGTCGACCAGCTCGATCATGCACTCGCCGATCGCGGCGAAGAGGGGCGCGCCATCCATGGCCCCTGAGAGTGCCCGCCGGCGGCGGCGGAGACAAGGCGGCGCTGGACGCGCTACAGGGCAATCGCGTGAAGTGATGGACACGGCCTTGACACCGCGTCGACCGCCGCGAATGGGCCATTGAGGCCCCGCGAGCCCATGCGAGCGAAGCCAAGCGCCCGGATGGGCGCGCCCGGCGTCTGAGGGAACAAGAAGAATCCAGGGCAATCGCGTTCACGCGATTGCCCTGGGACGCGCCAAGGATGGCGAGGCGCCCGATCGATCAGCGCAATGGCCGTCGGCCGAGACCGGCTACTCGAGGCGGAACCTGCGCCCCCTCAGATAGGCGGCGAGGTCGTCGCGGTCCCGGTGCATGACCTGGCGGGCCTTGTCCTCGGACCAGCCATAGAATGGCGCCGTGCCGAGGCTGTCGAGATCGCGTTGCTTTTCCGCCGGAATGCTATAGCGCGCGTCGCGGCGGCGGTCGTAAGCGTCGATCTCGGCCTCGAGGCCTGAATCGTCGTAGCGATCGACATGCACGGTGACGGCGGGGGGCAGTCGGAGGCTGACGTAGGCCCGTTGCGCGGGATGGCCGATGCAGAGCCCGGCCAACGGAAACACCCAGTCCGGCAGGGCCAGGATTTCGCCCACCCGCTCGATGTGGTTGCGCACCACGCTGATCGGGCAGCAGCCCAGCCCCAGCGCTTCGGCCGCTCGGATCGCGTTTTGCAACGCCATCGCGGTATCCGAGGCGGCGTTGAGGAAGGCGTCGAGATGGTCGTTGGCGAAGCGATGGCCGCGCAGCTCCGAAATGCGCCGGATGCGTCTGCTGTCGCCGCAGAAGACCATGAAGACGGACGCGGTGCCGATCCAGGGCATCGAGGGGATCAACGCCGCCAGCCGTTCGCGCTGCGCGGGCTCGCGAAGCAGCACCACGGAGGCCTGCTGCAGATCCGATTTCGACGGCGCCGAGAAGGCGCAGGCGAGGATCAGCTCGACCGTCTCGTCGTCGACGCCCTCGTCGGTGAAGCGGCGATGGGTGCGATGGCCGAGGCTGCCGGCCAATTCGCCCTCCGCCGGCAGCCCGCCGCCGGTCGCCGTCCCCAGCCCGAAGCGCTGCTCGATCATCTCCGCCAAGGTCTTCGCCATCTCGTCCTCCGCTCCGGGCCACCCGCCGCGCCTCGCGTTTCCGCCGATCGTCGCTTCCTCGATCTAGGACTTTCGTTCCCCACGATCAACCCGACTTCGGATTATGTTAATCTAACGTCCCTATCCGGTTAAGGCAGGCAGCGCTCCCTGCGATTGTATACCGTCGACCAGTTCCCTTTAGGTGATGGTCGGTCGGGTCATGGCGCGGTGCAACACGAAATCGGCAAGGTCGAAGATGCGTTTGCGCCGGTTGAAGCGGTAGTTCCATTCCCGGACGTAGCGCGGCAAATGCTTGGCGCTCACCCCGTGGTAGGTTCCGTTGAGCCACGTCTTCACGTTGGAAAACAGGACATGGACGACCGGCATGAGCTGCTCGGCGTTCTTGCCTTGGCCTTGAACGACGGGCTGGTGGCGATAAGTATCGCCAAGCTTGGCGTAACTCTTGAAAGCGTCGCTGTCGAGGCGGCTTCCCGGCTTCACCGAGGCGCGCACGAAGTCGCCCAACTCACGGGCGGTGGCCTCGGGCAGGATGGCGAGCCGCGCGGCGCCGGCGGCGAAGCCGCTCCCCTTGATGCCCTTGCCCGACCCGACCGGCCACTTCTCGACCGCCATCACCAACAGGCTCTTGTTCGGGTTGGAAAGCCCGCGCCCCCGGCTCTCCGGCTTGCCCCGCCCGCCGTAATAGCTCTCGTCGACCTCGACCAAGCCCTCCAGCGGGAACTCCGGGCGCTCCGTCAGGGCATGGCGCAGCTTGTGGGCCATCAGCCAGGCGGTGTCGTAGCGCAGGCTCAACTCTCGCGACAGAAGCAGGCTCAACTCTCGCGACAGAAACAGCGCCGAGACCCCGCGCTTGTCGCGCCCCATCCACCACGCCGCCAGGAACCATTTGCGCAACGGTGTGCGGGTGCGGTGGAAGACCGTGCCCGCGGTCACCGATTCCTGATGGCCGCAACCGGCGCATTCGAAGACCCGCGGCCGCGTCTTCAATTGGTAGTTCCGCCTCTCGCCGCAACGCGCGCAGACGTAGCCTTGCGGCCAGCGCAGCCGAGCCAGCGCCTCGATGCAGTCCGCCTCCGATCCATGGCGTTCGAGGAACTCCAATATCCCGCTCATCGAATAGTCCTCCAAAAGCTCCAGCCGATGCGATCAGCCTACACCTCTATGGAGAACATATCAAGAACATTCGGAGCCCATCCTGCTTTAACCAGATAGGGACGTAATCTAAACCTCGAGGGATGAACCGGTGGTTCATCGGAAATGAGGGTTGGCGGTCCGCGCCGCACGTCGCGTCGACCGCCCTAGGCGAGGGGATTTGGGAAGAGATGCTGTTGGGCGACATCCTGGTGGCGAAGGGACTGGTTTCGCTGGCCGACATCGAGCAGGCGGTGCAGCGTCAGGTCGAACAAGGTGGCCGATTGGGCGACAATCTGATCGCCTTGGGCGTGGTGACGCAGGAGCAACTCGACGAGGTGTTCAACGAGACACCGGCCTCGCCGCGCAATCTCGACGAAATCGACGTAGATCCGATTTTGTTGCTGCAGCTCATCATCAAGGGCATATACGCGGAGAGCCTGGAGACGCCCTCGCAGATGGCCGAGGCGACGAAGCTGCCGAGCATCATCGTCAACGCACTGATCAAGGACGCGGTCGATCGAAAGCTGATGGAGGCGATCGGCAGCGCCACCGCCGGTGGTGGGGTGGCGCTCGCCGAGATGCGCTATGCGCTGAGCCGAGCCGGACGCGACTGGGCCGTGGATTCGCTGGAACGGAGCCAGTATTTCGGCCCGGCGCCGGTCACGCTCGAGAGTTATCAGGATCGCATCCAACGCCAGCGGATCACCAACGAGTGGATCAGCCGGCCAATGATGGACGAGGCCTTCGCCGACCTGGTGATGCCCGGTCGCTTCGTCTCTCGCCTCGGACCGGCGATCAACTCCGGCACCGCCATCCTGATTTACGGGCCGGCCGGCAACGGCAAGACGACGATTGCCGAGATCGTCGGCGAGATATTCCAGAACGTGATCTACGTACCCCACTGCATCGAGGTCGACGGACAGATCATCAAGATCTTCGATCCGAGCGTGCACAAGTCGGTCGAGGACACGGCGGCGACCGGCGGCGCCGAGGTGCGCGGAATTCGGCGCGACCAGATGGACAAGCGCTGGGTGCCTTGCTTCCGGCCGATGGTGATCACCGGCGGCGAGCTGACGCTGGAGATGCTGGACCTCAAGTTCAACGCCATCGCCAAGTTCTACGAGGCGCCGTTGCACATCAAGGCGATCAACGGCACCTTTCTGATCGACGACTTCGGCCGCCAGAGGGTGAAGCCGGCAGACATCCTGAACCGCTGGATCGTGCCGCTGATGAGCCGGGTCGACTACCTTGGGCTGCACACCGGCAAGAGCTTCGAGATCCCCTTCGACGAGCTGGTGATCTTCTCGACCAACCTGCATCCCAACGATCTGATGGATCCCGCCTTCCAGCGCCGGATCGCCTACAAGCTGGAGACCGTCGAGCCGCCGGAGGATCTGTTCCGCGAGGTGTTCGAGGCCATGGCGGCGAAGCAGGGTCTGGAACTGGAGGAATTCGTTTACAACCAGGTCGTCTCGGGGATCCGCGAGAACGAGGCGCCGCTCGCCTACTTTCAGCCGAAATTCATCGTCGAGCAGGTGCTCGCGTCCTGCAAGTTCGAGGGCATAACCCCGCAGTTCACGCCCGAGAACGTCGAGGACGCGATGCTCAATCTCTTCGTCAAGACGGAGAGCCAGATGTTCGGCGTCAAGCGCTGAGAGTCGGACTCCAATGGTGCCAAAAGCCGGGGCGGCCTGGTGCGGCCCGGCTAAGATAAGGGGACACAATACTTATCCTCGCGAGGATAAGTATTGTGTCCCCTTATCTTGAAGCCGAGGGAGCTTTTCACGATCAACCGGCAAGGAAAGGCCCAAGCCATGATCATCACCACCACGAACGGGATCGAGGGCCGCGAAATCGTCGAATATCTCGGTGTCGTCAGCGGCGAGGCGGATTACGGCGCCAACGTCTTCCGTGATATTTTCGCCTCGGTCCGCGACATCGTCGGCGGCCGCGCCGGCGGTTACGAACACGTCCTCAAGGACGGCAAGAACACCGCCCTCGAAGACATGGCCGAGGAGGCAGGCGCGCTCGGCGCCAACGCCGTCGTCGGCGTCGACCTCGACTACGAGACGATCGGCAAGTCGATGTTGATGGTGAGCGCCAACGGCACCGCCGTGCGCGTCCGCTAGAACTCGTCATTCGGGATCGTGCTCTAAACGTGGCGCGCGGCCATATGTCGGCGAGCAAGGGGAGCCTATCGCGATGACCGCCGAGCGGCCGATCTTCGCCGAAGAGCACGAAATCTTTCGCCGGAGCGTCCGCCGCTTCGTCGAGACCGAGATCTCGCCCCACCACGAGCAGTGGGAAAAGGACGGCCAGATCTCCCGCGAGGCCTGGCTGAAGGCGGGCGAGAGGGGTCTCCTGTGCTGCTCGATCCCCGCGGAATACGGCGGCATGGGCGGCGACAAGCGCCATAGCGTCGTGGTCTTCGAGGAACTCGCCCGGGCGGGCGCGACCGGGCCGGGCTTCGGCCTGCATTCCGAAATCGTCGCCCCCTACATCCTCCACTACGGCTCCGAGGAGCAGAAACAGAGGTATCTCCCCGCCATGGCGCGGGGCGAGATGATCGGCGCCATCGCGATGACCGAGCCGGGAACCGGCAGCGACCTCCAGGGCATTCGCACCCGGGCCCGGCTCGACGCCGACCACTACGTGGTGAACGGGTCCAAGACCTTCATCACCAACGGCCAGATGGCCGACCTGGTCGTCGTCGTCGCCAAGACCGATCCCGATCCCGGCGCCAAGGCGATCAGCCTGATCCTCGTCGAGCGCGACACCGAGGGCTTTCGCCGCGGCCGCAACCTGGAGAAGATCGGCCTCAAGGCCCAGGACACCTCGGAACTGTTCTTCGACGACGCCCGCGTGCCGGCGCGGAACCTACTGGGCGAGGAGGGGCGGGGCTTCGTCTATCTGATGGAGGAGCTCGCCTGGGAACGCCTCCAGGTCGCGATCACCGCCGTCGCCAGCGCCGAGGCGGCGCTTGCCTGGACGCTCGACTACACCCGTAACCGCAAGGCCTTCGGCCGGGCCATCGCCGAATTTCAGCATAGCCGCTTCACCCTCGCCGAAATCAAGACCGAAGTGACCGTGGCGCGGATCTTCGTCGACCACTGCATTCAGCTCGTGGTGGCCGACGCGCTCGACGCCGAGACCGGCGCAATGGCGAAGTATTGGTGCACCGATCTGCAAGGCCTTGTGATCGATCGTTGCCTTCAGCTCCACGGCGGCTACGGCTACATGTGGGAATACCCGATCGCCCGGGCGCACGCGGATGCCCGGGTACAGCGAATCTACGCCGGCACCAACGAGATCATGAAAGAGATCATCTCGCGTTCGCTTTGATAGCTGCCGCGCCGATGGTTAGTGGATTCTATCCGCTAGATCGAGGCGAGCAGGCGCCACATCGCCTGGAACAACGGGCTTTCGGAATCGGCCATCGCCTCGCCGACCGAGAAATGGTTGGTGCCGGGAACGATCAGATACTCGGGCGCGAGGCCGGCGCTCCGGGCCAGCTCGGCGTAACGCTGGCTCTGATCGATCCAGCCCTCCGGCTCCCCGCCGCCGACCGCGACCAGGAGCGGAACCGCCCGGCGCGGCGGATCCGCGAGGCAGTCGTTGCGCGCCGCCATCGCCTTATCTAGCCGGACGTCGTCGTTGATCGGCAGCCGCATCACCACCTCGGGCTCGTAGATTCCACTGACGCAGATCCCGGCCTTGACGATATCCCCCGCCATCCCGTCCCTGGCCCAATCGCGCCTGAGCAGCATCGCCACCAGATGCGCGCCCGCCGAATGCCCGGCGACGACGATTCGGCCGGGATCGCCGCCGAGATGGCGGCCGTTGCGATAGACGTGGACGACGGCGCGGGCGATCTGGGCGACGATGTCGTCCAAGGTCACGTCGGGGCAGAGATCATAGTCGAGGTTGACGACCAGGGCGCCCGCCCGCGCCCAGGGAGGCGCGATCCAACTGAATTCGCTCTTCTCGAGCGCCCGCCAAAATCCGCCGTGAAGGTAGATCAGGATCGGCGGCGGCGTGCCCAAGGCGAGACCGTTCGCGGGATGGCAATCATAGATCTCCCTCGGCCCCGGTCCGTAACGGAGGTCGTACCTGCCCTCGATCTCTTCGCGCGCCTGGGCCGCCATCACCGCCAAGTTGGCGATCCGTGCCTCGGCGTCGGGTATCGACGCCCTGGGCGAATAGTGCTGCGCGATGGTGGCGTCGTCCATATTGCGCCAATCGAAGCTCATGTTGCCTCCCGAGTGTCCTTGCCTCGCTATTGCGGATAACAGCCGGCGACCCGGGCCCGAAGCCGGGCGAGCCCGTGCACCAACTCGATCGTCGGCGTCGGCACGCCGACCAGGCGGCCGAGCTCTATCGCGGCCCCGCTGAGGGCGTCGAGTTCGATCATGCGACCGCGCTCCAGATCCTGCAGCATCGAGGTCTTGTGCGCGCCGACCTCGCGCGCGGCATCGAGCCGCTCGTCCACGTCGATCCGGAAATCGACGCCCAGCTTTTCGCCGACCAATCGCGCTTCCCCCATCATGGCCCGGCAGATCGCCCGGGTCTCCGGGTCCTCGACGATGCGATCGAGGGTGGCCCCCGTCAGCAGGCTCACCGGATTGAGCGAGAGATTGCCCCAGAGCTTGATCCAGATCTCGTCGCGGATGTTGCGCGTGACCGGGGCCTCGATGCCGGCCTCGATGAGCGCGCGGGAGAGCGCCTGGACCCGTTCCGAGCAAGAGCCGTCGGGCTCGCCCAAGGGGATGGGGTTGGGGAAAGTCAGGTGGATGACGCCCGGCTCGGCGATCTCGGCGGCCTGCCAGAGGACACAGCCGATCGCGCGCTCCGGGCCGATCGCCTTCCACTGCGCGTCGCCCGGATCGACGCTGGCCAGTCGCTGGCCTTTATACGCGCCCTCCAGGCGATGGAAATACCACCAGGGGACGCCGTTCATCGCCGTCACCACCGCCGTCTTCGGGCCGAGCAGCGGCTGGATCCGCTCGACCGCGGACGGCACCGAATGGGCCTTCAGGGCGATGATGACGTAGTCCTGGGGCCCGAAGTCGGTTGCCTCGTCGCTCGCCGGCGGGCGCACGGTGAAGCGTTCCTCGGCGGTCACCAGGGTCAGGCCCTTCTCACGAATCGCGGCCAGGTGCGGGCCTCGCGCGATCAGCGACACCTCGGCGCCGGCACGGGCCAGTTGCGCGCCGATCTGGCCGCCGACGGCGCCGGCCCCGAAGACGCAGATTTTCACCGGGCGAGCCCCAGCTTCTCGGCCAGTCCGATGCGCTGCAGCTTGCCGGTGGCCCCCTTCGGGATCTCCTCCACAAGCACGACCCGGCGTGGCACCTTGAAGTCCGCCAGCCGGTCCCGGGCGAAGGCGCGGACCTCGCCCGAATCGATTTCGGCGCCCTGGCGGGCGACGATCGCCACCGCCACCTCCTCGCCGAGCTTGTCGTGCGGCATTGCGAATGTGACCGCCTGGTCGATGTCGGGATGGTCCAGCAGGACCTCGTCGACCTCGCGCGGGCTCACCTTCTCGCCGCCCCGGTTGATGATCTCCTTCAACCGGCCGGTGATGGTCAGATAACCCTCGCCGTCCAGCACGCCCTGATCGCCGGTGCGGAACCAGCCGTCGTGGAAGGCGGTCGCGTTGGCTTCCGGGTTTTCCAGATAGCCGGCGGTGACGTTCGGGCCCCGGATCACGACTTCGCCGACCCGATCCGTGGCTAGAATCGCGCCCGCCTCGTCCATCACCTGGACCTCGGGGCCCGCCGCGACGCCGACGCTGCCGGGCCGCCGGGCCTGGGGCGGCAACGGGTTCGAGGCCATCTGGTGCGCCGCCTCGGTCATTCCGTAGCTCTCGATCACGGGGCAGCCGAAGGTCTCCTCGAGCGCCAGCATGATCTGGGGCGGCAGGGAGGAGGAGGAGGAACGGATCAGCCTGAGATCGAGCGCTTTCAGCACTTCGGGATTGCGTTCCGCCCGGGCCAGGATCGCTTGGTGCATGGTGGGCACGGCGGTGTACCAGCTCGGCCCGACCTCGGCCATCCAGGCGAAAAGCCTGAGCGCGTTGAAGCCTGGACAGCACCAGACCGAGGCCCCGGCGCGCAAGCTCGCCAGCACCGCCGCCATCAGCCCGTGAATGTGAAACAGCGGCATGATGTTGAGGCAGCGATCGCCCGGCTCGAGGCGCAGCGTCCGGGCGATGTGGCCGGCCGAGGCGGCGACGTTGCGGTGGAGGAGCGGCACCATCATCGGCCGCGAGGTGGTGCCGGAGGTATGCAGCACCAGGGCGACGTCGGCGGCGCCGACCGCGCGCGCGGCGCCCTCTCGGGCCTCGCCCGAAAGCGGAAAGCTGCGGGCCTCGCCCGAAAGTCGAAAGGCGCCGGCCGGACCGGACTCGTCCGGGCTCAGCTCGATCACCGGCACGCCGCGACGGGCCGCGACCGTGCGGGCCGGTCCGTCCTCGCCGGCCAGCACCACCAGCGCCCGCGCGTTCAGGTCGCCGAGGTAGAAATCGAACTCCTGCTCCCGATAAGCGGGATTGAGCGGCGCCGTCGCCGCCGCGCAAGCGATCGAGACGAAGGCGCTCGCCATCTCCGGGCCGTCCGGTAGCACGATGGCGACATTATCGCCGGCGCCTAGCCCCAAGGCGTTCAAATCGGCGACCACGCCGTCCGCGTGGCGGCGCAGTTCGCCGAAGCTCATCGCCCGGCGTCCCGGGGCGCCGATCGCCGGCGCGTCGTCGGCGCCGATCGAAAGCACGCCCCGCACATCGTCGTGGTCGCTCATCCGCCGCACCTGCCGTGCTCGCTACGAATCGACACCGTTGGAAATAGCACGAAAGCAGCGTTCCCAGAACTGCGGCCCGTGACCGGCGGCGCCCGGGGGCGGCTATTTACCGACGGCGCCGGCAATTTTTATGGCTTCGATCTCGGCATCGGTGAGGCCGAGGACGTCGGCGAGGATTTCCCGAGTGTGTTCGCCCAGCAGCGGCGAGCGTTCGATCTCGGCGGGGGAGGCCGAGAGTTTGACCGGACAGCCCACGGTCAGATAGTTGCCGCGCTCGGGATGGGGCACGTCGACGACGGTGCCGCTCTCGCGCAGAGAGGGCTCTTCCGCCAACTCCTTCATCGAGAGGATCGGCCCGCAGGGCACGTTCAGCGGAGTCATGATCGCCATCACCTCGAACTTGTCCATGGTCATGGTCCATGCCTCGATGGTATCGAAGATCCGCTCGAGCTTCGGCAGGCGGGCATCGGGGGTGGCGTATTCGGGATCGTCGATCCATTCCGGCTTGCCGATCGCCTCGCAGATCGCCGGCCAGGCCGCGGCCTGGGTGATGAAGTATAGATAGGCGTTGGGGTCGCTTTCCCAGCCCTTGCATTTCACGATCCAGCCCGGCTGGCCGCCGCCCGAGGCGTTGCCGCCGCGCGGCACCGCGTCGCCGAATTCGCCGTTCGGATATTGCGGGTATTCCTTCATGACGCCCCGGTCGAGGCGCTGCTGATCGCGCAGCTTGACCCGGCAGAGGTTCAAGACGCCATCCTGCATCGATGCCGAGACGCGCTGGCCCTTGCCGATGCGTTCGCGGTGCATCAGGGCCGCCAGTATGCCGAGCGCGAGATTGATGCCGGTGCCGGTGTCGCCGATCTGGGCGCCGGTCACCAGCGGCACGCCGTCGTCGAAGCCGGTGGTCGAGGCGGCACCGCCGGCGCATTGGGCGATGTTCTCATAAACCTTGTAATCCTCGAACGGCCCCGGCCCGAAGCCCTTGATCGAGGCGTAGACCAGGCGCGGGTTCAATTCTTGAATTTTTTCCCAAGTGAAGCCCATGCGGTCGAGCGCGCCGGGGGCGAAATTCTCGACCAGCACGTCGCAGGCTTGGATAAGCTGGGCGAAGACTCGGTTGCCTTCCGGAATCTTCGGGTTCAGCGTGATCGAGCGCTTGTTGTGGTTCAGCATGGTGAAATAGAGGCTGTCCACGCCGTCGATGTCGCGCAATTGGCCGCGGGTCGGATCGCCGGTGCCGGGGCGTTCCACCTTGATCACGTCGGCGCCGAGCCAGGCCAGCAACTGGGTGCAGGTGGGGCCTGCTTGAACATGGGTCATATCCAATACACGGATGCCATCGAGGGCCTTCATCTGGCGCTCCTCCCTGGGTTCTGGGCGTTCGGGCTCGCGGCTGCCGCCTATTTCTTGGCGACCACGCTCTGCGGGTTGAGGTTGCCGATGCGCCCGCTCTCGGTGCCGGCGGTCGGATCGATCACGGCGTTGACCAGGGTCGGCCTGCCCGAGGCGATCGCCTCGCGCACCGCCCGGGCGAGTTCGTCCGGCGAGGTCGCGGTGACGCCGACGCCGCCGAAGGCCTGGATCAACTGGTCGTAGCGCGTGTCCTTGACGAAGACCGTCGTCGCCACGTCGCCGCCGGCGGGGTTGACATCCGTGCCGCGGTAGATGCCGCCGTTGTTGAAGACGACGACGCAGACCGACAGCTCGTAACGGCAGATGGTCTCGATCTCCATGCCGGAGAAGCCGAAGGCGCTGTCGCCCTCGATCGCCAGCACCGGGCAGCCGGTCTCCACCGCCGCGGCGATGGCCTGGCCCATGCCGATGCCCATGACGCCCCAGGTGCCGACGTCGAGCCGCTTGCGGGGCTTGTACATGTCGATGATGGAGCGGGCGAAGTCGAGGGTGTTGGCGCCCTCGTTCACCAGCACGACTTCGGGATTGTCGGCGATCACGCCCTTCAGCGCGCCCAGCGCCCCGTGGTAGTCCATCGGCACGTTGTTGTTCCGCAGGCGGGGCGCCATGCGGGAGATGTTGCTCTCCTTCTTCTCACCGACCGTATCGGTCCAGGCCGCGGGCGGCGGCGCCCAGTCGTCACCCATGCCGTCGAGCAGGGCCTGAACGCAGGAACCGATGTCGCCGACCACGGGGGCGGCGATCTCGACGTTGCTGTCCATCTCCCTCGGGTCGATGTCGATGTGGACGAAGCGCTTGGGCGCCTCGCCCCAGGTCCGCCCCTTGCCGTGGCTCAGCAGCCAATTGAGCCGGGCGCCGATCAGCATCACCGTGTCCGCCTCCTTCAGCACGAGGGAACGCGCGGGGCCGGCGAAAAGCGGATGGTCGTCGGGCAGCAGGCCCTTGGCCATGCTCATCGCCAGGTAGGGGATGGAGCTCTTCTCGACGAGGGTGCGGATGCGTTGGTCCTCCTGGGCGTAGGCGGCCCCCTTGCCGAGGATGATCAGCGGCCGCTCCGCCGCCTTCAGCACCTCCAGCGCGCGCTCAATCGCGTCCGGCGCCGGGATCGCCCTTGGGGCGGGATCGATGACCTCGACCAGCGAGGCGGCACCCGCCTCGGCCTCCATCACCTGGCCCAAGAGCTTCGCCGGCAGGTCGAGATAGACGCCGCCCGGCCGGCCCGAGACGGCGGCGCGGATTGCCCGCGCGACGCCGATACCGATGTCCTCGGCTTGCAGGATGCGGTAGGCGGCCTTGCAAAGCGGCTTGGCGATGGCGAGCTGGTCCATTTCCTCGTAGTCGCCCTGCTGCAGGTCGACGATCTCGCGCTCGGACGAGCCGCTCAATAGGATCATCGGGTAGCAGTTGGTGGTGGCGTGCGCCAGCGCGGTCAGACCGTTCAGGAAGCCGGGCGCCGAGACGGTCATGCAGACGCCGGGCCGCTGCGTCAGATAGCCGGCGATGGCCGCCGCGTAGCCGGCGTTCTGCTCGTGGCGGAAGGAGAGGACGCGCATGCCTTCGGCCTGCATGAAGCGGCCGAGGTCGGTGATCGGGATCCCGGGCACGTTGTAGATGGTCTCGATGCCGTTCAGTTTCAGCGCGTCGATCACCAGGTGAAAGCCGTCGGTGAGCGCGCCCGCTTCGCCCACCTCGTCCTGGATCTCGGCTTCCGTCGTCGCCATGTCTCGCTCCTCCCTCCCGCGGGGCCCGATTTTCGGTGCCTGGTATACCAGATGGCGAAAACGCCTCCAAGCGGCCATGCGGCGCGGCTCGGGAGGCGCGCGCGAAGGGTCGCCTTGTTTTCCCAATGACGATGGCCGCGGAATCGTCGATCGACCATGCGGTCCTTCTTCGGACTTTATCGATCCGGCCTTTGGCGGTGGAATAGAGTAAAGGGGTCAGGCACCTTTTACGCGCCATCGATTGTCTGGACCCGAGGCGTCGGGGCGCTGGCAACTCACAAGCAATGGTGCCTGACCACATTACCCGCGATCGATTAAAGGGGTCAGGCTACTTTTCATTGCCCGAAGGACCTGATAGGATCCGGGCATGCCCCGACCCGCCCGCATGGCCGTCGCCGACTTGGCCTATCATGTCCTCAATCGCGGCAATGGCAAGGCGACGGTGTTTCATGACGCGGAGGACTACGCCGCCTTCGTCCGTCTGCTGGGAGAGGCGTCGGACCGGGTGGCGATGCGGATCGCCGCCTGGTGCCTCATGGCGAACCACTTCCATCTCGTGCTCTGGCCGCCGGAGGACGACACCTTGAGCCAGTGGATGCAATGGCTGACGACGACGCATGTTCGCCGCCACCACCGGCGCCACGGCACCGGCGGGCACGTCTGGCAGGGTCGCTTCAAGGCCTTTCCGATCCAGCGCGACGCGCATCTGCTGACCGTTATGCGCTACGTCGAGCGCAATCCGGTGCGCGCCGGCCTGGTCGCGCGGGCCGAGGACTGGCGCTGGTCGAGCCTCGCCGACCCGCCGCCCGCGGATGTGCCGCCCCGGCGCTCTCCAGTGCCCTTGCCGAGCGACTGGCGGGAGGTGGTCGCGCGCGCCGAGCCGGCGGCGGAGCTCGAGACGGTCCGCCGGAGCGTCGATCGGGGCACGCCCTTCGGCGGCGCGCGCTGGGTGCCGCTCACCGCCCGGCGGCTCGGCCTCGAATCGACCGTGAATCCACGCGGCCGGCCGCGCAAGCCGCCATTAAAGTAGCCTGACCCCTTTTTCTAGATGGTCGCGCGCGCCGAGCCGGCGGCGGAGCTCGAGACGGTCCGCCGGAGCGTCGATCGGGGCACGCCCTTCGGCGGCGCGCGCTGGAGTAAAGGGGTCAGGCACCTTTTACGCACCATCGATTGTCTGGACCCGAGGCGTCGGGGCGCTGGCAACTCACAAGCAATGGTGCCTGACCCCTTTACCAACCTGCCGGCACATCGCCGGAGGAAAGGGAAGATGCGCGCTCTTGCAAACAGAGGCCTAATGGGTGACCCCATTGTGTGACCCCTAGCTTTACATTTCTTTAGGCTGCAGAGAAATGCCTGAAACAATAGGCTCCTAGAGAGGTGTTGTGACCGGGAAGGCAATCCCGCCACAGGGAACGGTCAGGTTGATTTTTGCAGACGGGAGGCATTGAGCAGATGTACGGGTATGGGAGTTTCAATCGAGGTGTCGTCTCGGCGCTGGTTTTGGCCGCGCTGGTTTCAATCGCAGTCCTGATGCCGGTGGCTCCGTCGCGGGCCGCGGGCGAGGTGAAAATCGAGTGGCTGACCTGGTCATTCTTCCGGATCACCACGCCCGGTGGAAAGGTCATCCTGACCAACCCCTGGTACACAAATCCAGACAGCAGTATCAAACTTGACGACATTCCGAAGGCGGACATCATCCTGGTGCCGACGGGGCATCCCGACGAAGTCGGCAATACCCTCAAGATCGCCGCGAAGACTGGTGCAACAATTGTCGCGTCCCACGAACTCGTTAACCTTGTGTGGAAAGACAAAAGCGCGAGATATCGAGATCCGATCACATTCAATGGCGTTGTCATTAAATCAAAAAATTTTCAACCAGGCTCAACGGAAACGATTGATGACATCACTATTCGCGCCGTCACCGCGTTGCACGGCAACGGGAATACCGGCGGTCCGGCCATGGGGTTTATCATCACTTTGGAGAACGGCTACACCATCTATTTCAGCGGCAGCACCGATCTGACCCTGGATATGAAGCTGTGGGGCGAGCTGTTTAAACCGGACGCGGCGATCCTCTACCTGTCGAGCAGCGTGAACCCGCGCGATGTTGCGCTGATGGTGAAAATGCTGTCGGAGAAGAATCCCAATCTCAAGACGGTCATCCCCCACCACCATCGGCTGAAGCCGCCGGCGGGGCGCTCCCCGGCCGATCTCGGCAAAGCGATGGTGCGGATGGGGTTGGAAGCAAAGCTGATCGACCCCCGGCCCGGCGTGGTCTACACGCTGTCAAAATAGGCGAGACGCGGCTGCTAGCCCCAATCATTCCCAACGCCGACGGGTGAGGAAAAGGGGTCAGGCACCTTTACGCACCATCGCTTGCCACGATCCGGGGCGTCGGAAACTCAAGAGTAAGGGCGCCCGACCCCATGACTCCTGATCCCTCGCACCCCGCCGTCGAGCCCATGGGGGAGGCTTCGCCCGGGCCGAGGCGGCGGAGACCGGCAAGGCGTCGAAGAAGGAAGGCCGCGCGTCTTGCCGCGTGAAGCGCAAGAGGTCCCCGCAATCGAGAGGTCGGGCGGCCGCGTTTGGCGGCCGGGGCACGGGCGACGTCGATCGGAGAGCGATGTCTCGGACCAGGGGCACACTCGGTGATGGGGTTGTGGATGGGCAATAATTAGTCGGCTGTTAAGAAGCGGTTCTGACCGCCGGCATTGAGATCGAGTCGGCCGATATGGCGGCGATGGTTTTGCGCGAGAGAAGCTTCAGCCACCGGAGGAGGAGGCGGAAGTCGTAGCCAGGGGCGCTATGCGGGCATTGTGATCAAGTCGGCCAATACGGCGGCGATGATTTTACGCAAAAAAAGCTTCAGCCACCTGAGGAGGAGGCGGAAGTTGTAGCCGGCGGCGCTCATCACGGCGTTGATCCGGTCGCCGAGCCGTCCCTTCAGGTAGTTCCGGTCGAGATGGCCGTCGGTCTTGCAATGGCCGATGACGGCCTCGATGGCGCTTCGTCGCCGGAGCTCCTTTTTGATCTGGCCGTGGACGCCGCGCTTCTGGCCCGACTTGAAGACCCGCAGCGGCTTCGGCGCATCGTGGCCCCGGTAGCCCTTGTCGACATAGACCCGCTCGATCGCGCGCCCCGTCAGGGTCTCGGTCTCCTCCAGCACCTCCTTCAAGGTGTGGCGGTCGTAGGGAATGCCGGGGAGCGCCTTGGCGTGGAGGATGAACTGTCCGCCTTTGCAACGCTTGTTGGTGGTGGTGAGCGAGACCTTGACGCCGAACTCGTAGGGCTTCGCGGCTTTGCCTTTGCCGATGCACTCGACCTCGGGGGCATGCCATGAATAGAGCTTCCAGCCGCGCTGGCGTTGCTTCTGGCCACGGATCTGGCGGGCCCTGAGAAGCGCCGTCGCGAAGACTTCCTCCAGCGCCCGATCGCCCTCGATCTTGCGCTCGATATCACGGATGAGCCGGCCGAGCCGGGTCCGCAAGAACTTCAGCTCCCGGTTCATCCGCTTGAACTGTTTGGCGTGGGCGTATCGGCCCACCATCATCGCCGCCCGCCGCGCCACCCGAACATAGCTCTGGCGGAGCTCCACGCCATGGCGCTTGGCCAGCTCGCCGAGCTTGTCGATCGCCCTCTTCAGCAGTTTGGCGTCGGTCGGGAAGGTGATGTTCTTCGGCTGCACCGTGGTGTCGACCGTGACCCGGGCGAGATCGCTCTTCTTCAGGGCGCCGGTGTCATGGGCAACGCGCAGGCTCTCTTGCAGCAGGATATCCAGGCGATCACCCAGGCGCTTCCTCCAATGGCTCAATCCCGAGCGTTCGTGGGGGAGCCCGTGCTGGAAGAATTCCTCGCCGGTGAAGTACTGGAAGTAGGGATCGTGCTCCCAACGCTCCCAGAGCTGCTCGTCGGAGAGCGTGTAGGTGTGCTTCAGCACGAACATGCCGATCATGAAGCGGACCGGCTCGGCGGGTCAAGTCCGGATTCTGCTGGGAAATTTCTCCGGGGTTGCCTCCGTCGAGGCCTGTTCTGGTAGTTCCAGCTGGGCTTGGTATTCCTGATCGAGTTCCTTCCTGACGGCGTCCATCTGGCGCCGCTCGAAGACGGTGACCTTGACTGCTTTCCATCGCTCGGCGGCGCGGCTCATGGCACCGAACATGAGCTTCAGTACCGCCTTTTCGCCGAAGGCGTTGGGGGTGATCTTCAAGCGCCGGCGCTCCTCCCCGAACAATCTCTCCAGCAGGTTGGTGGTGCGGATCGCCCGGCGGTGATTGACCGGCATGCGCAGGTGCGCGATGCAGGCCTCGAAATCATCCAGGAAACAGGCCACCGCCGAGGGCAGCTCGCGCTCCCAGTCACGCACCACGCCCTCGGCCAGATCGCGGGCGATGGCGCGCGAGGGGGCCTGGTAGGCCGCTTGGGCGCGGGCCTTGAACTCCGGCCAGAGATCCTCGGGCACCTTCGCCGCCAAGTTCCTCATCCGGTGCGCGAGGCAGCGTTGGCGCGCGCTCCTGGGAAAACAAATCTCGATCGCCTTGATAATGCCAGGCGCGCCGTCGGAGGCGATCAGGAGAGGATCGCCCAGGCCTCGGCTGCGCATGTCCTGGAAGAACGCGGAGACGGTCTCGTTGTCCTCCTTCGAGCCCGCCATCA
This sequence comes from Alphaproteobacteria bacterium, assembly GCA_965225945.1. GTDB lineage: Bacteria > Pseudomonadota > Alphaproteobacteria > JASLMY01. The sequence goes on from CBDDBZ010000037.1 coordinate 36,035, forward strand.
GATGCAGGAGAACCTTCTTGCCCTCGAGCGTGAAGCCCCAGGCCGCCAGCACCGGCTCTCGCCTCTGCCCGGCCCGCAGCCGCTCGGCGATGCCGTCGACGAAGAGGTAGGCGATCTCGAACTCGCTAAGGTCGCGCTTGGCGAAGCCGAGGTAGTCCGCCCAGAGCCGCTCCCCCATCTCCGAGACCGCCGTGCGCGACAGCAGCAAGCGCCCACTTTCTTCCCTGAAGGCATCTTCGATGTCGCGCACCGAGAGACCGCGCGCCAGCATCTCCACGGCTAAATCCTCCAGGCCCTCGGAATGACCCTTCAGGTGCGCTCGCAGATCCGAACGGAACGGTTCGTCCGTCCCGGCGACCTGCGGCGCCGCATACCTGATCCGCCCCTCGGCCGTCTTCAGATGACCTTCGCGCGAACCGTTCCGGTAACCTCGGCCAGGCTCGGAACCGTGCTCGTAATAGTCCCGGCCCAGGGCGTCGCGCACCTCGGCCTCCAAGCCTTCCTCGATGATCAACCGCGTCGCCAACCGCACCAATTCACTCTTCGCGTCGACCACGCGGGCGCGCCCTTCGATCAGGTCGTTCAAGGCTTCACGCGTGCGCTCGCTTCCGGGTAGTCTCTTCGTCATGGAGGTGCCTCCTGTGCTGGGCTGGCGCGCAGCCATGCCCGGGTGGGAATCGACACCTCGAAGGATGCACCTCCTACCAAATTCCCAGCAAGTCTAGGACTTCACCGGCTCGGCGGGTCGGCCGTTGTCGGCGAAGCGGTCCGTCAGGTGTTCCTCGATCCAGGCCCAATCGATCCTCTCGGCCAAGAGGACGAGCGGGTGGCGCATGTTGATGATGTGGTCGAGGCGCGAACGGAAGAGGTCGTCGTGATCGGCCTTGGGAGACTGCTTCGGTCGCATGGGAGCCCTCATAATCACGAGCTTGACTATAACATGAATCAGCGAAAAATAGAACATAAAATCAAACGAAATTGCAAGAAATCCACCTTGCCTCAGGCGATTTCTTGCAAACTCGAACCGTGCCTCACGACGAATACACCAACGATGCCGCCGAAATTCGGGAATTTAACGGCCGACTAATTACTGTAAATATGGTATTATGTATATTTTAACGTAGAAACGTCAATTTCGTAGAACGAAACCGCCCCCCGCCGGGGCGATGGCGGAACGGCAATGATTTTCAAGGCTTTGGCGGACTCCCGCATATTCAAGACCAAGGATATATCGTCCCGTAAATGTCGTCATCGAGGGCAAAGTGGCGCGAATCGGCCCGCGAAACACTGGGTCGCGGGCTCCGGTGAGGCCTCGCGGTCGGAGTCGACCGGGCCGCCCTTGGTTTTCCGTCGCGGGCTGTCTTCCGTCGTGCCGACCGCCCTCCACATTTCCTCCCGATTCACACCGCCCGCTTGCGCCCGCGGATCATCCGCATAACGGGTTTCACCGCGGGCAGGAGCAGAAGAATGATCGCCACGACCATGATCGGTCCGGCGTAGGGCCGGGTAAAGAAGATCGACAGCGAGCCGCTGCTGATCAACAGCGACTGGCGCAACGCCGGCTCGGCCAGCGGGCCCAGCACGATCGCCAGCACCGCCGGGGCCAGCGGATAGTCCAATTTGCGCATCAGATAGCCCACGAAGCCGAAGATCAGCATCAGCCAGACGTCGTGCAGGTCCTTGGTCGGGGCATAGCCGCCGATCAGGCAGAGCACGAAGATGATCGGTGCCAGTATCGACAGCGGCATCTTCAAAATCCAGACGAAGGCGGGAATGAAGCCGATGTTGATGATCACGGCAAACAGGTTGGCGGCATAGAGGCTGGCGATCAGACCCCAGACGAAATCGCTGTGCTCGGTAAAGAGCAGCGGGCCCGGCTCCAGGCCCCAGATCACCATGCCGCCGAGCAGGATCGCCGTGGTGGGCGAGCCGGGAATGCCGAGCGTCAGCATCGGCAGCATGGAGCCGGTGCTGGCGGCGTTGTTGGCCGCTTCGGGGGCGACGACGCCTTCGAGCGAGCCTTCGCCGAAGCTCTCGGGCTGCTTCGACACTTGCTTGGCGAAGCCATAGGCCATCAACGAGGCCGGCGTCGCCCCGGCGGCCGGTAGAATGCCGACGAAATAGCCCAGAATCGACCCCATGACCATGGTTTTCCAGGTCGCCAACAACTGCTTCAAGTTCCCGATCGTGCGCTGGAAGGAAACGGTCGCCTCCGACATCATGCTCTTGCCGCCGGCTTTTCGGTTTTCCTCGATGGTCCACAGCATCTCGCCGATGCCGTAGATGCCGATCGCGAGCACGAGGAAGTTGATGCCGTGCATGAAACCGATGATGTCGCCGAATATAAGTCTGGGCTCGCCCGAGATGATATCCAGCCCCACCGCGCTCAGCACCAGGCCGATCGCGATCGAGAACAGGGTCTTGCAGATATCGTCGCCGCCGAGGCCGATGAAGGTGGCGAAGGCCAGCATCATCAGGGCGAATTCCTCCGGCGCGCCGAACACCAACGCAACGTGGGCCAAGGGGGGCGCGAAAAAGGTGAACAGCACCACCGATATGGTGCCGCCGACGAAGGAGGCGACGGCGGTCGCGGTCAGCGCCTTGTCGGCCATGCCCTTGAGCGCCAGCGGCCGGCCGTCGAAGGTGGTCGCCACCGCGGTCGAGGCGCCGGGTATGCCAAGCATCACGGACGAGATGGCACCGCCATACATCGCGCCATAGTAAATCGCGGCAAGAAACATGATGGCGCCGGTCGGCGGCACCAAAAAGGTCAGCGGCAACAGGATCGCGACCCCGTTCACGGAGCCGAGGCCGGGCATCGCGCCGATGAAGAGGCCGAGCGTGCAACCGAAGACGATCAGAGCCAAGTTCTGCGGCTCGAAGGCGACGGTGAAACCGCTGGCCAGGAGGTCGAGAGTCTCAATCATCACGTCGTCTCATGACCGACGCCATAGCGCTTCCCGCCATGGCGTCACTGACACCTCGCGCGCCACGAGGTCGATCCGCGCGAGCGCGGCGCATCACAGAAATATTTTGTAGAGCGGATAGAACCACGTCTCGGTCACGCCCTTGGGCAGGGTGATTTTCAGCATGATCTCGAAAAAGAAGAAGGTCACCACGGGGATCAGAAGTGCCAGGCCGCCCGAGAGCCGCCACGAATGCCGTCCCAGGACCTTCAAGTAGAACAGCAGGAACAGCGGCAGGGCGCCATAGACACCGATGAGGCTAAAGAGCGCCACCGTGACGATCAGCGCCGCCGCGACCAACCCCACGGGCAACAAAACCCCGGGCTCGATATAGCGCTCGCTCGATTGCGCGATTGGACCCTTGCGTCTGATCCAGTTGACCACGATGCCGATACACGACAGCAGCATGATGACCGAAAGCCAGAAGGGCCAGGCGCCGCCGCCCGGCCCTTCGTCCTCGATCCAGCCGATCGGCAACTCCGCGCTCTTGACCATCAGGTAAAGCGAGAAGGCTCCGAACAGGACAGCCATCATCAGCTCCGCGGTGCGCACGCTCACAGCCACGGTCCTCCCCGCCGACCCAACTCGAGAACGCCGAGGTTCAGCCCTTGATGGCGCCCATATTGATCAGCATTTGCTTGTGCACGGCACGTTCGCCCTTCCAATAGTCCATCAGGGCATCGCCGGTCAGCAAATCGCCCTGCAGGCTCTTCTTCGAGCGATAGGTCTGCCATTCCTTCGAGTTGAAGACCTTGGTGAAGAGCGCGGTGTAGTAGGCCCGGGCATCGGCACTCATGCCCGGCGCGCCGACCACGGTGCGCTGCATGAAATAGACGAAATCCTTGCCGAGTTCGCGGAAGGTCGGCGCGTCCTTAAAGAGCGGCAGGCGTTCCGGCGTGAAGGCGGCGAGCGCCTTGGTGGTGCCGGCCTCGTAGAAGCCAAGCTGCTCGGAGGGGTTGTTTACGGTCGAATCCGCGTTCTTGCCGGCCAACTCCTTCGCGACTCTACCGCCGCCCTTGTAGGGCACGTACTTCATGGAAAGACCATAGCTCTTGTTCAGGAAATCGGTCAGCAGGTTGTCCTCGGAGTTCTTGCCGGTGCCGGCCATGATCCAATTCTTGCCCTTGGCCTTGGCGGCGGCCACGAAATCCTCGACGCTGTTGATGTCCTTGCGGTCGGTATGCACCCACAACAGGAAGGTGTCTTCCGCCATCCGGGCCACCGGCGTGAAGGTGGTGATGTCGATCCCGAGATTGGGCTGGCGGAGCGGCGTCGTGTAGAAACTATTCAGGGTGAACATCAGCGTGTGATTGTCACCCTTCTTCTGGTTCATGTAGACCAGCGCCTCGGCGCCCGTGCCGCCCGGCTTGTTGATCGGCACCACCGGCACGGGAGCCATGTCGTTCTTCGCGATAATGCTTTGGAACAAGCGGACCGCCTTGTCGGCGCCGCCGCCCTTGCCCGCCATGACGATGAATTCGATCGGTTTCTGCGGCTCCCACGCCGCTCCTACCTTTGTGCCCGTGCCGAGCGACGCGGCGCCCACGCCAAGAGCCAGCGCCAGCATGGTGATCATCGTTCTTCTTGAAGTCATCGGATCCTCCCGGTTTCCGGATTTAGGGTGCGGCCATATCAATGCCGCGCCCGCCATGGCGTAAAACCCCGGCGACACAGGGGAGCGCCCCCGGAATGAAATCGCCCAGCGGAACCTCGACCGACATGCCCCGGATGACCGCCGGTCCTGGGCATCACAATAGCCATCTAGGCTTCCGACCGCAATTTGGAACTCGAGGCGCGTGGCTAGAGCCTTCCACTGGCCTCCGGCACCGTCGGCGGATTTTGTTCGAATTGGGAACACGGTGTCTGGCCGAAACGTCGCCATCCCCGGCTTTTGGCGCCGCTGACGGCCCTCTCCCCCGGGGACTTTCGAGTCAGACTCTCACACGACCAATCCGGCGACGTAGGCCGGCCCGATGATATCGATCGCTTGGCCGAGCGCGCGGCGATAGGCGAGAAAGGCGGTGCGTCGCCGGAGACCATCTTCGACGGCGTTCTCATCGTCGGCCTGCGACAACTGCTGGGTCACGAACGCCGCCGAGGGCGCGAAATTGCCGGCGCCGCGTCCCCTCTGGTCGCGGTCCGCGTCGCGGGACGGGCGAAGCCCGCTCGGATGCGCGCGTTTGTCGAGCGATCGGCCCTTGGCGCCGCCGGCGATGAAATCGCGGGCGACGGCACGCCCCGCTCCCGACGGACGGTGGGCTCGGGCCTCCCGCTCGTGGTCTTCGATCGGCGCGAGCGACCGCACCCCTCTCCCGTCCGTCGGGAGCGGTAAGGCTCGCCCTAGGCTCTCTCGCGCGGCGATGGTCGACATCGACTTCCCGTCCGGGACCGGGCCGACGACGATCGGGGCCCGCTCGGCCCCGATCAATCGGCATTCAGGTGAATATAGTGACTAAGGCCGCAACTGTAAACGAAGGGAAAAGAAACCGACATGGCGGACGCCGCGCGCAAGATTTGGGAACGTGGTGAATTGCATCAATAAAAATTAACGATTTTCGGTGAAGAACGGGTAACGGTTTTCGGATCTACTCGACCGATCGCCAATCTTGGTCTTTGCCTGTCCGGTCCTTGCATGTCCGATTGTCACACGCTCGTACCGTTCGCCGCCGCCGACATCGCCGTGGAGCCCCTGTCGCGGCTGCTCGGTGTCGCCCAGGACCACCTGTATCTCTGGGATCTGCGTAGCGACCGATCTACTCGACCGATCGCCAATCTTGGTCGCGGCCCTGGCCCGCCGTCTTCGGCGAGGCCCTCACGGGTGACCTGATGCTGCTGGGGCGCGCCCTTCAAGCTCGTATCGCCGTGGACCACGCGCCGGCCCGGGCGCTGGCCATCGAGGCCTTGACCACCGTGGGAACGCCGCTGGAATGTACCTACAAGATCCGCCGAACCGATGGGCTGCTCGAGTGGATCGAGGAGACCGCGATCTCGGCGCCCCGGCCCGGCGACGGCGCCCCCCGCGTCCTGGGCACGTTTCGCATCGTCACCGAGGCCAAGGAGCGTGAGGAACGGCTCCGCCGCGCGGCCGACCATGATCGACTGACCGGTCTCTTCAATCGCGAGCGGCTGGCCGCCCTGATGGAGGAGATGCTGGTCGGCTGCCGCCGCGAAGGGCAGCGTTGCGGATTCCTCGTCGTCAATATCGACAACCTCGGGATCCTGAACGAGGCGCATGGTTTCGCCGTGGTCGACGAGGTGATTCAAGGCGTGGCGCGCTGCGTCGAGCGTCAGATCGCCCCGGACGCGATTCTGGGTCGGCTCGGCGGCAACCAGTTCGGCGTGATTCTACCGGACAGCGATGCGAGCCAAACGGCCGGCGCCGCCGAGACCATCCGCAGCGCCGTTAGAGCCAGCATCTTCCTGGGCGGGACCGGCCCGCTCTCGGTCACCGTTTCGCTCGGCGGCGTCATCGCCCCCGATTGCGCCAACGACGTCGCCTCGATGCTCGGTCACGCCGAGGAGGCGCTCGCCCGCGCCAAGATCGGCGGGCGGGATCGCTATGTCGAGCACTATCACTCGCCCGAACAGGCTTCGGAGCGGCGGCGCTCGATGGTGATGGGGGACATGGTGCTCAACGCCCTGAAGGGACACCGCCTCCGCCTCGCCCTGCAGCCGATCGTGCGGGCCGACGACGGCACCGTCGCCTTCCATGAGGCCTTGCTCAGAATGGAAGGCGACGGCGGCGACCTGCTGCCGGCCTCCGCCTTCATGACCGTCGTCGAGCGTCTGGGCCTCGTCCGCCTGCTCGACCGCCATGCCTTCGAGCTGGGCATCGATGTCTTGCATGCCTCGCCCGAGCTCAATCTGGCGGTGAATATTTCCGGCGGCACGGCGGCGGACGGCACCGCCTTCGCGCAATTGCTGTCCGCGCTCCAGGCCAACTCCGAAGTCGCGGATCGCCTGACCATCGAGATCACGGAAACCGTCGCGATGCAGGACACGCACGAGATCGCCTGGTTCATCGACGGCTTCCGCGAGCTCGGCTGTCGCGTCGCGCTCGACGACTTCGGCGCCGGCTACACCTCGTTCCGCCACTTGAAGAACTTGGCGGTGGACCTGGTCAAGATCGACGGACAGTTCGTCCGCGACATCTCCAAGCGGGCGGATAATCATCTCTTCGTCAAGGCGATTTCGGAGTTGGCGCGGGGTCTGGGCGTGGAGACGGTCGCGGAATGCGTGGAGAGCGAGGCCGACGCGGCGACGCTCCGGCGCCACGGCGTCGATTACCTTCAGGGTTACTTCTTCGGCCAGCCCGTATTGGTCGAAACGCCGCCCAGCGACGCGCGGCCGACCCCCCTGGTCACCGTCGCCTAGCGCGGACTCCACCCGCCGAGCCGCCTCGAGGGTGGAGTTGGCCGAATCAATCCGGGGAAAAGGCTACCGAGGCGAAGGCCCGAGGGACTTTTCCCCGATCGACTCGGTATGCTCGGAGCATGGAATTTCTGGGTTTCGCATATGCCGAGCTGGCGCTGGGCGGGAGCCTCGTCGCGGCCGTGATCGGCCTCGCCTATTCGCTCGTCGACGCCGTGGCGAAGTCCAAACGGGACGGCAAGGCGACATGGCAGCCGCTGCCCTTTGCCTTCGGCTTCGCGATCGTCTGGCCGGCGCTGCTCTGCCTGTTCCCGTTCTTCATCTTCGACAATTTGGTGGCGCGGGCGGCCAGGGCCGAGCGAGCCTGGGCGGCCCGCCTGATGGACGCGCCTTGGTATCAGCACGCCGGGCGTCTGGTTCTGAGCTTCAGCTTCGGCATCATGGGCTGCTACGTCCTGGGTTTTTTCTTCTTGTAGACGGCAATGCCCGCGTCGGCCCCGCCGTGGGGCACGATCGTCTCGGCGGTGCTCATGATCTCACCTCCTCGCTGTCGTGGCCACGGGTTGGCACGGTAGCGATATCGCGACGCCTCAGGCGTCCAGGCCGGCTTTGCGCAGGCCCTCGACAACATAATCGAGATGCGCGGGATCGCGGAACGGCAAGATCTGGCGCACATGCTCGGCGTCGAGGCCCGGCTTGAGGCGCAGCACGTCGGCGAGCGCGTCCCGCGCTTGCGCCACGTTTCCGAGGTGTCCCAGAGCCGAGGCGAGGATGCCATAGGCGGTCCAGGCCGCCGTCGGCTGACGCACGGCCTCGCGCGCGGTCGCCGCCGCCTCCTCGAGCCGCCTCGCGCCGAGAAACGCGAACGCTTTCACGATCAAGAACAGCCACAGCAGCGGATCGTGAGGGCTCAGGCGAACGGCCAGATCGCAGCATTCGATGGTGCGATCCCACAGGCCGGCGAAGACCAACGCCGTGCCCAGCCCCAGGTGGGCATGCGCGAAGTTCGGATTGAGGGCGATTGCCGCCTCGAGTTCGGCAATCGAGGTGTCGAGATCATGTCTCAAATAAAGGATTCGCCCGAGCGCGAAATGCGCGTCGGCGTCGCGCCCGTCCGCCGCGACCGCGGCGCGCCCCGCGTCGTAAGCCTCGACCAGCGTCGCCGGCCGATCTTCCGCGTAGCCGTGCATGAACGAGAAGTAAAGCGCGTGCGCCACGCCCGAGTGGGCCGGCGCGAAGTTCGGCGCGGCGGCCACCGCGCGCTTGAACAGCCGTTGCGCCGCCGCGTTATCCTCCCGGTTGAAGCGATAGAGGTGCCAGAGGCCGCGCTGATAGCTCTCCCAGACGTCGAGGTTCTCGGGCGCCAGCCGTTGCGCCCGGTCGCGCTCCGCCTGGTCGATCTCGGGCCCGATCGCGGCGGTGATCGCCTGGGTGATCTCGTCCTGAAGGGCGAAGATATCGTCGAGCTCGCGGTCGTAACGCTCGGCCCAGATGTGGTTGCCGCTCGCGCCCTCGATCAGCTGCGCCGTCACCCGGATACGCGGCCCGCCCTTGCGCACGCTCCCCTCCAGCACGTAGCGGACGCCGAGATCGCGCGACAGCTCGCGCAGGTCCGGCGAGCGGCCCTTGTAGGCGAAGGTCGAATTGCGCGCGATCACGAACAGCGAGCGATGGCGCGACAGGCTGGTGATGATGTCTTCCGCCATGCCGTCGGCGAAGAACTCCTGCTCGACGTCCCCCGACATGTTCTGAAACGGCAGCACGGCGATGGAGGGTTTGTCGGGAAGAGCCGGCGGCGTCGCCTCGGGCGCGGCAATTTTCGCGGCCGAGCCCTCGGGTCCCCACGACACGCGATAGGCCGACACCGGGCGATCGATGTTCTTGATCGACTGCGGGCCCATGTCCTCGAATTCGACATCCATGGCATTCGCGACATGTTCGTGGACGTTGCCGGAGACGCAGATCCCGCCCGGCTCGGCGAGCGTCTCCATCCGCGCAGCGACGTTGACGCCGTTGCCGTAGAGGTCGTCGCCCTCGACGATGACGTCGCCGAGGCTGATGCCCATGCGGAGCACGAAGCGGCCCTCCTCGGCCAGGCCGGCGTTGTGGCGGGCGAGCGCGCCTTGGATCTCGGTCGCGCACTGCACGGCGTCGACGGCGCTCGGAAACTCGGCGAGCGCGCCATCGCCGGTGTTCTTGAAGATCCGGCCGCCGAACCGTTCCGTGATCGGATCGAAGATCTCCCGGCGCAGGGACTTCAAGCGGGCCAACGTGCCGGCCTCGTCCGCGTCCATCATGCGGCTGTAGCCGACGACGTCGGCGGCGACGATCGCCGCGAGACGACGGGTGAGGCGCTGCTCGGCCATCGGGGAGGATCTCTTCGAAACCGGTCGCCGGATTGTAGGGGCGGCCGCTGCGAAGTGTCCAGCGACACGCGACCCTGGCCTCGTGCGGCCCTTGGATGGCGAAGCGCCCAACTGCGAACTGTTGGCGTAGGAACGGCACGAGGGCGCGCCGAACCCGACGCGCCCTCGTCAATCCCCCGTCGCCAGCCTCTTGGAGTGAACCGGCGACGCGGTGGCGATTGCCACCAACTAGGCTAAACGAGTTAGCTGTAGTTGGTAGCCAGCTTCGTCTGAATCGCCGTGAACAAGTTGTCCAGCTCGTCACCGATGGCGAACACCGCCGCGATGATGGCGACGGCGATACCGGCGGCGATCAAACCGTACTCGATCGCGGTTGCGCCCGAATCGTCCGACACGTACTTGCCAAGCTTGCGCTTCAAGACGTGCGCGGTCGATTGAGCTTTCGTAATGAGCCTCAACATGAGGATTCTCCTTAGGTATCCACGCCTAGCAGCAGTACAACACTCGCTTTTCGTCGTCCAAGGGTCGGCCACCACGTAAAGGTCCGACCACAGCTTGGGATCGACTGACCCTAATATAGCCTACGGGGACCCGAAATGACAAGTGATACCCATCACTGGGGCAGAGGTGCCGATCGATCGCCGGCATGATCGTGTCCCGGGAAGTGGTGTAAGAGGCGGCTGGATGGCGGCCCGGGCCATCGGACAGCGGGTGCGAAAGCGGCAGCCCGACGGCAGATCGCCGGGATCGGGTGGCTCGCCCTCGAGCCAGAAGTCGTCGGTAACGCGCCGGCCGCCGATTTCGGGAATCGCCGACGGCAATGAACGGGTATAGGGATGGCGGGGATGGTCGAAGAGAGTCTTGGTGTCGCCGAACTCGACGATATTGCCGAGATACCTAACCGCCGTCCGATCGCAACATTCTCCCCGCCGGTATGCGTTTCCGGCTCCGGTCCGGCCCTGGCGAATGCCCGGCCACCCCTGTTCCGGATTGGTGTTGACGGCCATGGCGACCGTGGTCAATGGTTTGTTCAAGCGGTCGAAATTCGTTCAGATGGATGAACGCATCGGTCGAATCGGCGGAGCTGTCGTGGAAAAGCACGAGATCGAGACGACGGACCTGCATAACAAGATCCCCGAGCTTGGCCCCGCGCGGGCATCCTGAGGCGGGCCGGGCACCGAGAGGGAGGCTGTAGGTGGAGATCGCCTTCGAGGGACGAACGGTGCTGGTGAGCGGCGCGGTGCACGGCATCGGTCGCGCCATCGCGCATGGCTTCGCCGCCAGAGGCGCCAAGGTCTATGCCGCCGACATCCTGGAGCGGGAACTCGACGACGTCGTCGGCTCGGCCGCGCCCGCGTGCGGGGGCGAGGTCTTGGCACGCCCCTTGGACGTTACCGATGGCGAGGCGGTCGCCGCTCTCGTCGCCGAGATGGAAGGGGCGGCGGCGAGCGGGCGCATCGACGTCGTCGTCCATTCCGCCGGCGGCGTGCGCGGGCAGCTCGCCAAGCCGATCGAAGCGGTCGGCGAGGCGGAATGGCGCGAGATCTTCGAGGTCAACGTCACCGGTGCGTTCAATCTGGCGCGCGCCGCGACGCCGGGCATGAAACAGAACGGTGGCGGCCGGATCATCGTCATTTCCAGCCGGGCCGGCCTCGGCGTCAGCCTGACGGGGATCCAAAGCTATGCCATGTCGAAGGCGGGCCAGCTCGGCTTCGTTCGCCAACTGGCGCACGAGCTCGGCCCCTTCGCCATCACCGTCAACGCCGTCGCTCCCGGTTTTATGCGCACGAATCCCGACTCCGAGCGGCAGTGGCAATCCTATGGCGAGGAAGGCCAGCAGACGATGCTCGAGCAGATCGCCTTGCGCCGCCTGGGCCAGCCCGAGGACATCGCCCATGCGGTGCTGTTTCTCGCCTCCGACTACGCGGCATGGATCACTGGCCAGACCCTGGCGGTGACGGGCGGCCCGTGAGCCATGAAGCAAGCCCCGTGACGACTACATCCGGACATGTCCTGGCGCTCGATGTCGGGGGCACCTTCACCGACGTCGTGCTGGTGGATTTGGCGACGGGGTCGCTGGTCACGGCCAAGGCGAGCTCGGTGCCCGATGATCCCTCCCTCGGCTTCTTCGCCGGGGTCGACAAGATCCTGCGGCAGACCGAGGTTTCGACCAGTGCCATCGACTTGCTGTTTCACGGCTCGACCGTGGTCACCAACGCCATCGTGGAGAACAGGTGTGCAAAGACCGCCATGCTGGTCAGCGACGGCTTCAAATACGTGCTCGAGATCGGCCGAGCCGAGGTGCCACGAAAGGCGAACCTCTATGCCTGGGTCAAACCGAAACGCCCGGTGCCGCCCCGGCTGATCGAGGAGGTGCCCGAACGGGTGCGCCTGGACGGCTCGGTGGCCAGGCCATTGTCGGAGGCGGCCTGCCGCGAGGCCGCCCGGCGGCTGGGCGCGCTCGGGGTCGAGGCGGTCGCCGTCCTGTTCCTGCACAGCTATGCCAATCCGAGCCATGAGCGTCGCGCGGGCGAGATCCTGCGCCACGAGCTGCCCGGCGTCGAGATCGCGCTGTCGAGCGAGGTCTTGCCGGTGTTTCGTGAATTCGAGCGCGGCATGGCCACGGCCCTGAACGCCGCCGTCCAACCCCTGGTCGGGCGCTACATGGCCAAGCTCATGGCGGGATTGCAGGATCGCGAGATTCGGGCGCCGCTCCGCATCATGAAATCGAACGGCGGGATCTTCTCGCCCGAACAGGCGGCCCGACAATCGATCCACATGGCGCTCTCGGGGCCCGCCGCCGGAGTCCAGGGCGCCGCCCGTATCGCCGGCCTGGCCGGCTACCCGGATCTCCTGACCATCGACATGGGCGGCACCAGCACGGATGTCTGCCTGATCCAAAACGGCAGGCCCAACGTCACCAAGGACGGCGAGATCGGCCCCTTTCCCTTGTCGATCCCGATCGTCGATATCCACACCATCGGCGCCGGCGGCGGCAGCATCGCCCAGGTCACGGAACAGGGTGGTCTGGTGGTCGGGCCGGAGAGCGCCGCCGCCGATCCCGGTCCCGCTTGCTATGATCAAGGCGGCGAGCGGCCGACGGTCACCGACGCCAACTTGGCTCTCGGCCGCATTCCACCGCATCTGCTCGACGGCGAGGTGAAAATCGACCCGGAACTGGCGATGCGCGCCATCGAGACCCATGTCGCCCGACCGCTCGGCATCAGCGTCGTCCGGGCGGCGCGTGGCATTCTCGCCATCGTCAACAACAACATGGTCGGCGCCCTGAAGGTGGTGTCGGTCGAGGAGGGCTACGACCCCCGCAATTTCACCCTCTGCGCCTTTGGTGGTGCCGGGCCGATGCACGGGGCTGAGTTGGCCCGCCTCCTCGGCGCGCCCAGAACCCTGATCCCGCGTCATCCCGGCATCCTCTGCGCCATCGGCCTGCTGAGTGCCGACCTGCGGTACGACTTCGTCAGAACGCGCATTCAGCGCGCACCCGAGTATGATCTCGCCGACCTGGCGCGGACTTTCGAGGGCCTGATGGGAGAAGCCGAGACACGCCTGATCGCCGAAGGGGTCGCCGCCGATAGACGGCGCCATGCCTGGTCGGCCGATCTCCGCTATGCCCGACAAGGCGTCGAAATCACCGTTCCCTGGTCACACGAGGAGGTCTCGCCGGCGAGCATCGAGCGCCTCGTCGCCGACTTTCACCAGACCCACGAGCGGCTTTACACCTTCGCCGATCGCCAAGCACCCGTCGAGATCGTCAACCTCAGGGTCACCGCGACCGGGGTCATGGACGAGGTGGCGCTGCCGGAGGCCGAAGCGGTCGCGCCGGGCAGCTTGGCGGCGGCGGACGGCGAGCGCCTGGTGGTCTTCGAGGACGACAGCCCCAGGCTGGTCCCGACCTATCGGCGCGAGGCGCTATGCGCCGGCCATGTCGTCTCCGGCCCGGCGATCGTCGATCAGCTCGACGCCACCACCGTGATCCTTCCCGGACAGCGCGGGGATGTCGATTCGGGAGGCAATATTTTCCTCACCGACACGGAGGCCGGCCATGCGCCTTGAGCGGACAGGCGACACGATCACCTTGGAGTTGATCAAGGGGACCCTCAGCGCAGCCCGCGCGGAAATGGAGGCCTTGATCGAGCGCACCGCGATGAGTCCCTTCATCCGCGAGAAGAAGGACTATTTCACCGCCTTCCTGGATCGCGACGGCAAGCTCGTCGTCGCCACCTCCCTGACGCTCTCCGGCAATCTGGTCTCGGGCATCCTCGAGCACTATCCCCGCCAGAGCATGGCCGACGGCGATCTCTACATCTACAACGACGCCTACGGCACCGGCGGTGGCGTCTCGCATTTGCCCGACATGGTCTTCGTCGCGCCGGTCTTCCACGACGGCGAGCTCTTCGCCTTCGCCGAGGCCTGGGGACACCTCTGGGATATCGGTGGCATGGTGCCGGGGAGCATCAGCCCGCAAGCCACCAGCACCTTCCAGGAAGGCATCTTGATACCGCCCGTGAAGGTGCTGGCGGGCGGGGTCCTGAACGAAGAGGTGTTTCGCATCTTCACGCGCAATTCGCGCTTCCCGGACATGATGCGCGGCGACGTGAAGGCGATCATGGCGGCCTGCCACCTCGGCAAGCGGCGGCTCGAGGAGACGGTGGCGCGCTTCGGCGTGGCGGCGGTGGGGGAGGCCTTCGAATTCATGCTGGCGCAATCGGAAGGCGCGCTTCGCGCCGAGATCGAGCGACGGGTTCCCGATGGCGCCTATGGCTTTCGGGACTTCATCGATTCGGACGCGGTGAGCGAGAATAGCTATTCCGTGCACGTGACACTCGCCAAGTCGGGGGGCAAGGTCAGCCTCGACTTTACCGAGAGCGACGACCAGGCCGAGGGGCCGATCAACTTCATCATGGACGACAGCGTGCCGAAATACATGCTCGGCCTCTATTTCACCATGGCCGACCCGAACGTGCAGATGAACGCCGGTTTCGAGCGCGCCATCGACGAGATCATCACCCGGCCCGGCAGCATCGTCGCACCGATCGAGCCGGCCCCGATCGGCCTGCGCGCGCATACCCTGATCCGGGTCAACACGGCGCTCCTCGGCGCCTTGGCCCAGGCCACCGGCGGCGAGGCCTCGGCCGCGTCCTCGGTCTATGTGCTCTACTATCTCAGGAGCCGGAATCGCGCCAGCGCTCGCGTCGAGCTTTGCATCGAAGGCCTCGCCGTCGGCTTCGGCGCCCGCACCCATGCCGACGGCATCGATGCGGTCTATTACGTGGCGCAGAAGAACTATCCCCTGGAGTTTGCCGAGATCGAGTTCGGCGTCGAGATCGAGGCCTTTCGCATCCACGCCGATTCCGGCGGACCCGGCCGCTGGCGGGGCGGTTGCGGCATCATCCGCGATGTCCGGGTGTTGAGCGACGCGGCCACGCTCGGCCTCCGGCTCGACAACTGCAAGTATCCGGCTTTCGGCGTCAACGGTGGCCGGTCCGGCCGGCCGGGCCGCGTGGTGCTCAACCCGGACACCGCGAGTGCCCGTGAGCTGAAGACCATGAGCGACGGCAATAGCCTCGAGAAGGGCGATCTGCTCCGCATCATCACGCCGGGCGGCGGCGGCTGGGGCTCGCCCTTGCAGCGGCCGGCCGAGACCGTGCTCGAGGATGTGCTGGACGGCTTCATCTCGCCCGAGAGCGCCTTCGACGATTATGGCGTCGTGTTGCGCCGGGACGGCGTATCGGTGGATCTGGCGGCAACCGAAGATCGCCGCGTCGAGATCGCCGGACCGACCAAGATGTTTCACCGCGGGGCGTATTTCGACCCCGCCGCGTCGTGAATTGCAAAATATTGTCGCGCGTCAATTCCAGCGTCGGCATCGCCGATGGATAGGCGAAGGAGAGGAGCGATGGACAACGATCACTCGGCGGTTCAGACCAACGATTACTGGCTCGATCTCGATCGGCGGTATCGGATCCAGTCCCGCCACACGCATCCGATCTGCCTGGCCCGCGGCGAAGGAGTTCGGCTTTGGGACGTCGAAGGTAATGCGTACCTCGACTTCGAAGCAGGACAGATATGCGTAAGCACCGGACATTGTCACCCGGAATACGTTGCCGCTTTGAAAGCGCAAGCGGAGACGTTGATTCAGACCGGCTCGGCCTATACCGCGACGGCGCCGATCCTGCTGCAAAAGAAACTCGCCGAGATCACCCCGGGCGCCTTTCAGAAATCATTCCTGGCCTGCTCGGGCGCCGAATCGAATGAAGCGGCGATCCGCCTGGCAAAGGCTTATACCGGCGCTTACGAGATCGTCTCCTTCTCGGGCAACTATCACGGCAAGACCTTGGGAAGCTGGAGCGCGACCGGCTTCGGCGGGGCTGCGCGGGCGCCTTACGGGCCAGGCCTACCGGGCATGATCTTCCTGCCGACGCCGTTCGCGTATCCGGTGCCGGGCGCCGAGCCCTATTCCCATGAGGACGAGGCGGTAGTGGATGCCTGCATCGCCTTCTGTGAGCGCCATCTGGACGCGGCGAGCAGCGGGAAACCGGCAGCCTTCATGGTGGAACTCATCCAGGGCGCGGCAGGGGTGCAGGTGCTGCCCAAACGCTTCGTTCAGTGGATCCGCCGCGCCTGCGACGAACGGGCTGCGCTGATGATCGTGGACGAAGCGCAAACCGGCATGGGCCGTCTCGGCGGATCGTGGTGGGGCTTCGAGCATTTCGACATCGTTCCCGACGTCATCACGGCATCCAAGACGCTCGGCGGCGGGGTCCCGCTGAGCGCAGTGATCACGACCGCCGAGATCGCCGACGCGGCCGTTGATCGCGGCTACGGCCAGAGTTCTTCGCACACCGGCGACCCGCTGCTGGCGGCGGCCGGACTCGCCAACATCGCCATAATCGAACGCCTGAGCCTCTTGGAGAACGTTGCCGAGCTCAGTGCCTACATGAGACGTCGGCTCGAGGCCTTGGCCGAAAGTAGTGCGGTTTTACGAGAGATTCGCGGCATCGGCTTCATCCTAGGGCTGGAGCTCGTGCGCTCGAAAGCCACTGGCGAGCCGAACGAAGACGCGACGGAAGCCTTCACGCTTGCATGCCGCGAGCGCGGTCTTCTTACCGGTTGGTGGCGGGACAGCAACCTGGCGCCGAACATCGTCCGCCTGATGCCGCCTTACATCCTGACGCGGGAGGAAGCCGACCTCGCCCTCGCCATTATCGAGGCGGCGTTGGCGACGGTCGAACCGGCGCTGGCGGCGTAAGAAGGGGCGGCATACGCCCTTCATGCGCGACTTGCCGAACGGCTGCGACGCAAGCCTGCCCGCTTGGTTCGCGTTGCCTCCAAATCCACGGCATCAGCGGCAACGTCGAAGCAGACGCCGTAGTTCTCCCGCGCCGCTTGCCGCCCTACCTTGCCTTCCCGGACGTCATCGTCGACGAGAGCCGGATCGCGCAGCAGCCGGTCACCCCAACCACCGGCGCCCGCGGTCCGGTGCACGACCATCTGGTCGCGCCTGAACGACGTCGTCACTTTCGTCGGCAGGAGTTCAACACCATCCTCCGAGACCAATCGAGTCATCGACGGCGCCCCCGGTCCACCGCCGGACAACGGATAGGGCTGGAACTTTCGCCGGTCGGAACGTACCTGCAGGAACGCCGTCCCGTCGAGCAACCGGTGCGCCCGCTCGATCGCCAGCCCACCACGGTATTGGCCGACACCGCCGGTATCGGGGACGAAGCCGTAGTGTTCGATACGGATCGGATTATCACGCTCGATGATCTCGATTGGAATGTTGGAGACGTTGAGCGAGATGCCGGTGATGCCGTCGATCCCGTCCTTGTCGGGCCGCCCGCCCCACCCGCAGCCGACCGAGTCCATCAGGAGATAAGCCTTACCGGCCTTCTCGCCGGCGATCATCACCACCGAGATGCCGCCTTCACTGGCAGCGAACACTCGGTCCGGCACGACCTCGGCCATTGCCCCCATCACGGCGTCGACAATCCGAAAACAGGTGAGCGCGCGGGCCGCCACCGCCGCCGGCGGGCGTGGATTGACGATGACGCCCTCCGGCGCGCGCACGGTTATGGTCTTGAAGATGCCGGCATTGTTGGGAATGTTCGGATCCATCAGGGTGCGAATGGAAAACCACGTCGCGGACTGGCTCGACGCGAAAGTCGAGTTGATGGCGCTATCGACCTGTGGCGAGGTGCCGTCGAAATCGACCGTCACCTGGCTGCCCGAGATCACCACCTTGACGCAAATCTCGATCGGAGAATCGAGGGTGATGCCGTCGTCGTCGATATAGTCGGTGAACTGGTAGGTGCCGTCCGGCCAGGCCGCGATATCTCGACGCGCCATCTGCTCGCTCTGGTCGATGAGGTCCTGGCTATAGGCCAGAAGCGCTTCCGGCGTATAGCGGCGGGCGAGCCGGACCAGCTCGCCTTCACCGACGTGGAGGGCGGCGAGCTGAGCGCGAAAGTCGCCGAGCACGCTTTCGGGAACGCGGACGTTGCGTTCGATCATATCGAACAGCGTCTCGTTCTCCCGTCCACGGTGATAGAGCCGGTTCGGCCCGATCCGAAGGCCCTCGGCGTAGATTTCGCTCGAATCGCAGGCATTGCCGCCGGGCGCGCGCCCGCCAATGTCCGCTTGGTGAGCGACGGTCGCGGGAAAGCCGATGAGCCGGCCGTCCACGAATACCGGCTTGATGATGAAGACGTCGGGCAAGTGCATGCCGCCGGCGTAGGGATCGTTCATGACGAAGACATCGCCTGGCCCCATGTCGTTGCCGAAGCGATCCAGCACGCTTCGCATCGCCACCGGAAAGGCACCTAGATGGAGCGGCAACGTCAGACCTTGCGCGACCATCTCTCCCGCCGGATCGAGAAACGCGGTCGAAAAGTCCATGACGTCGCGGAGGGTTCCCGAATAGGCGGTGCGGACCACCGTCAGGGCCATCTCATCGACCACCGATTCGAGCCCGTTCCTGACCAGTTCGCGGGTAATGGCATCGCGCTCTCCACCGGCGCGGGCCTTTGGGCGGGTCGGCTTTTCATTCATGGCGCGTGCTCCAGCCAAACGTTGCCCAAGGGGTCACACCGCGCCGTGAAGTCGGGCGGTACCAGGATCGTGGCATCGTACTCTTCGACGATCAGCGGTCCCGCCACCGCCGCTTGCCCGAGCGCGGAACGGGAGCTGTGAACCGGCGTCCAGCGGTTTCCGAACAAGGGCCCGAAATAACATTCCCGTTCTTCCCTTGCGCGCGCTCTCTCCGCCGGGACCGTTTCCGGCAGCGTCGGCTCGAAGCGCTCCGCTGTCCAGGGATTGGCGGCCCGCGTGACCAGCCGAAGATTCACGACTTCCACCGGCGCCCCCGGTTTGTCATGGCCAAAGAGCCTTTCGTGTTCCGCCGCGAAGCGCGCCTCGATCGCCGCCAGTTCCTCGCCACCGCGCGGAATTGGGATTCTCAGCTCATGGCCCTGGCCACGATATCTGAGATCCGCGAACCATTCGATCGCCACGTCGGCCGGTCGATCCCCCAAGGGCGGCGCGGGCGATGCCGCAGCGCTCGCCTCCAGGCCATCGAAGTGCGTGAACATCGTTTTGTCGAGCCCGACTCTCGAGCCGGGCACCGTATGAACGAAGTGTCGGGTGATGTCGGCGAAGAGCAGCCCGAAGGCGCTGAAAAGGCCCGGATGCAGCGGAATGAGGACCGCCCTGATATCGAACTCCCGGGCGAGCGCGGCGGCGTGGATCGGGCCGCTACCACCGAAGGCCACCAAGTGAAAGTTCCGGACGTCGCGACCGCGTTCCGTCGACACCGCACGCACCGCCCTCGCCATGTTGGCGTTCGCGATCTCGTGCACGCCGAAGGCGGCGGTCGGGATATCGAGTGACGTCGGCTCCGCCACTTCCGCCTTCATCGACCTCTCCGCCGCGTTCCGATCGAGCGGAACCGCGCCGCCGGCGATGCTGTTCGGGTTGATGTAGCCCAGAATGACATTGGCATCGGTGACCGTCGGCTTGTCGCCACCCTGCCCATAGCAGGCCGGGCCCGGATTGGCCCCCGCTCCCCGCGGGCCGACGCGCAGACCGCCACCGCCGTCGACCCAGGCGATGCTGCCGCCGCCGGCGCCGACTTCGGCGATGTCGATGACCGGTGTGCGCAAGAGATAGCCGCTGCCCTTGATCAGCCGGCTATTGCGCGACACGTCGCCGCCGACCTCGAACTCCTCGGAATAGCTGAGCCTACCCTCTTCGATAATGGATGCTTTCGCCGTCGTGCCACCCATGTCGAAGCTGATCGCATTCGCGATCCCGGCTCGCTCGGCAAGCCATCGCGTGGCGATAACCCCCGCGGCCGGCCCAGACTCGATCGCATAGACCGGCCGTTCCGCCGTCGCCGCAATATCCTGGACGCCGCCGTTCGACTGCATGATGAAGACCGGACAAGTGACGTTCGCTCCGTCGAGCCGATGGCGAAGGCTGTCGAGGTAGCGACGCATTTTCGGCTTGATATAGGCATCCGCGGCGGTGGTCGAGGTCCGCTCGAATTCCTTGATCTCCGGCAACACCTCTGAAGAGACGGACACTTCGATGTTCGGCAACGCCTCACGCAACACTTCCTTCGCCGCCAATTCGTGGGCTGCATTGACGTAGGCGTTGAGGAAGCAGACGGCGACCGACTCGACCCTTTGTTCGGCCAATGTCTCGGCGAGCCCCCTCAATGCCTCCAGATCGAGGGGGCGCACGACACTGCCGTCCGCCGCGATCCGTTCTGGCACTTCGAAGCGCAATCGTCGCGGCACCAACGGGTGCGGCTTTGTCCAGCCGATGTCGTAGAGACGTGGCGTGCGCAAGCGGCCGATCTCGAGAATGTCGCGAAAGCCTTCGGTGCATGGAACGAAACCGCTTTCAGCGGTAGTTCGTGGTGCCGGGCGGTGAGGTCGGTGGCGTAACGGATGGGTCGATCCTGTGTTGAGGTTTGGAGTTCCGAAGCTCACGCAACACGGGAGCAGACCCATGACCGATAGTGACAAGACCATCAGCCCGCTGCGCCAGCGCATGATCGACGACATGGTGCTTCGCGGCTTCAGTGCCAACACGCAGCGCGGCTACATCAGTGCGGTGGCCGGCTTTTCCGACTTTCTCGCACGCTCTCCGGATCGGGCGGAGGCGGAGGATCTCAGGCGCTATCAAGTGCATATGCGCAAAGCAGGCGCATCGGCGACGACGATGAACGCGGCGGTCTCGGCATTGCGGTTCTTCTTCGGCGTCACGCTCGGCCGAGGCGACGCCGAGATCGGCATGACGACGGTGGCAATGCCGCGCAAGCTGCCGGTGATCCTGAGCGTCGAGGAAATGGCGCGGCTTCTCGATGCCGCCCCCGGTCCCAAATACAAGGCGGCCTTTTCGCTGGCCTATGGCGCCGGCCTGCGCGCTTCGGAGGTGGTCCATCTCAAGGTCCCGGACATCGACAGCAACCGCAAGACGCTTCGCATCGAGCAAGGTAAGGGCCGCCGAGATCGCTACGCCATGCTCTCGGATCGCGCCGTCGAGCAGCTCAGGGTCTGGTGGTTGCTTGGCCGCGCCCGCGGCGTGATGCTGCCCGGCGGTTGGCTGTTTCCAGGCCAGAACCCGGTCAACCCGTTGACCACCCGCCAGCTCCGTCGCGCCCTCGATGGCGCCAAGGCGGGGGCGGGGATCGAGAAGCGGATCTCGCTTCACACGCTGCGCCACTGCTTCGCCACCCATCTCCTCGAACAGGGCGTCGACATCCGCGTGATCCAGGTTCTACTGGGGCACAAGAAGCTGGAGACCACGGCTCACTACACCCAGGTCGCCAGCACCACCTTGCGGCGCGCCAAGAGCCCACTGGACCTGCTCGAGCCGCCGACGCCCAAGACCAAGCGCAAGCCGCCGAAGTGAGCCGGCGGCCTCGGTGCCGCGTCCCGCGCTCGAGGTCCAGGACATCTTCCGCGACCACGGGCCCGGCTTCCGTCGGGCCCGGGCCGGTCGTCTGAGCCTCGGCCAACTGAAGGTCATGTCGGCGATCGAGTGTTGCCGCACCGCCGCGCTCGGCGGTCATGTCGCGGCCTGCGAGGACTGCGGGCAGAACCACATCGCCTACAATTCCTGTCGCAACCGCCATTGTCCCAAATGCCAAGGCCAGGTCGCGCGCGAATGGCTGGCGGCGCGAGAGGCCGAACTGCTCTCCGTCCCCTACTACCATCTCGTCTTCACCCTGCCAGCGGCGATCGCCGACATCGCCTATCAGAACAAGTCGGTGATCTACGATATCCTGTTCAAGGCGAGCGCCGAGACCATGCTCACCATCGCCGCCGATCCCAAGCATCTCGGCGCCAAGATCGGCATCACCGCCGTGCTCCACACCTGGGGCTCGGCCATGACCCACCATCCCCACATCCACATGATCGTGCCGGGTGGCGGAATCTCACCTGACGGTAGCAGTTGGATCTCTTGCCGGCCCGGCTTCTTCCTGCCCGTCCGCGTGCTCTCGCGCCTCTTCCGCCGCCTCTTCATCGAGAAGCTCCTCGCCGCCCACGAGGCAGGGCGCCTGAAGTTCTTCACCGACCACACCAGCCTCGCCGAGCCGGCGGCCTTCCGTGTCTTCCTCGCACCGATGCGCAAACAAGAATGGGTCGTCTACGCCAAGCCGCCCTTCGGCGGACCAGAGGCCGTGCTCGCCTATCTCTCCCGCTACACCCACCGTGTCGCCATCTCGAACAGCCGCCTGGTCAGCTGCGACAGCCAAGGCGTCATCTTCAAGTACAAGGACTACCGGCGCAAAGGACGCGAGCGCTACAAGACCTTGCCCCTGGCCGTGCCCGAGTTCATCCGCCGCTTCCTCCTCCATGTCCTGCCCTCGGGCTTTCACCGCATCCGCCATTACGGCCTCTTCGCCAACGGCGGTCGCACCCGCAACATCTCCCTTGCCCGCGAACTGCTTGCCATGCCGGCACCGGAGAGTGAGGCCGACGATGCCGCGAGTGACGATGATACCGAACCGCCGTCCCTCTCAGAGCCCTGCCCGCAGTGCGGCGGCCGTATGATCGTCATCGAGCGCTTCGAGGCCGGCGCCCAACCACGCGCCCCGCCCCGTGCACGGCCCCTGGCCAGGGCCACGGCAGCATGACCGACACCGCTTCGAATAACGCTATTGCCGCCGCTCACCCGCGGCCACGATCCCGCTCGCCGCAACACCATCGAGCGCGCAGGGAACCACCTGCGAGACCCGCCGGCATCGACCCGAAGTCGCCATCAAACCACCCTGCCGGTGTCGTCGCCAATCAGATCCGAGCCATCCAGCAGCGCCGGCCACCCGAGAAAGCTGGCCCGCCGCTCGCAAATCCCCATAGACCGAGCGTGCCGCACCGCCGAGCCTAGTCCTGCCCGCGGTTTCCTCCCTTAAGCGTTGTCCGACACCTGCCGATCCAGTCCGCCGGATGCAACCCCTGCGCCTCGGCAGGTGTCCGACAACGCTTAACAGATGAGCGCGGTTCGCGCGCCCTCGCGCTCGATGACGGCATTGGTTGCGATCGTGGTGCCGTGCACCAATGTCACAACGTCCCGCGCCTCATCGCCACCCTCTTCGATCAGCCTCGCAAGACCATCGACAGTCGCGATCGAATAGTCCTCGACCGTCGACAGGCGTTTCTCCACGGCAAGCCCACCAGCATCGCTCAACAATACGATGTCGGTAAATGTCCCCCCGATGTCGGCACCGACGAGCAGCATTACTAGACCTTCCGACGCAACGCCGGCCCGGTGTTCGCATTCCCCAACCAGGGCCCGAGTTCGCCGAGTGCCGTGCGCAGCGCGGCGGTCGTCTCATCCTGGATGTCGTAGAGCGGTGGCCGGGTCGGTCCGGCGCTTCGACCGACCATTGCCAATGCCTGCTTTAGCGGCGCCGGATTCGGCTCGGCATAGATCGCGCGGCAAAGCGGCATGATGGCGTGCTGCAAGGCGCGCGCGTGGGCGACGTCGCCGGCCCGGAAGGCATTGCACAGCTCGACAAACAGACGCGGCGCCAGGCAAGCGCCCGAGATGATCGCACCGCGACCACCGACGGCGAGCGTCGGCAGGATCAGCTCGTCAAACCCCTGCAAGACCGAAAACCGCCCGGGCGCGAGATGCGCCAGTTGCGTAACGGCGTGCATGTCGCCGCTCGCTTCCTTTATGGCGACGAGATGGGGAATTGCATCGAGGAGCTCCAGAATGAATGCGACCTCGAGATCGACGCCCGCGCGCCGGGGCGTGTTGAACAGGATCATCGGCAGGTCGACAGCCGCCGCGACGTCGATGAGGTGCCGCTTGACGTGGTGCGGCGTCGCCATGACGAAATAGGGGGGCAGCACCATGATGGCATCGGCGCCTGCCGCCTTCGCGTGCTTACCGATCTCGATGATATCGGGCTGCGATGCGTTGAGGCAGCCGACGATCACTCCGATCCCGCCGTCCGCTTCCGCGACGACACACTCGATCACCTGCTTCTGTTCGTCGATCGTTTGGGCAAGCGGCTCACCGGTGCCGCCCAAAGCGCATACCCCCCGCACCCCCGCTGCAACTTGAAAGCGCACACTTTCCCGAATGGAATCAAGATCGAGGGCGCCGTCACGAGCGAAGGAGGTCACCAGTGCGGTGAATATGCCCTCCGCTTCGAACATGACCGTGCCTCGCATCAGGTCCGACGTCCAAGGAACTCCGCGACCGGCTCGTCGACGTCGGTGAAATCCTCGTCCTCCGTCATCACCATCTGGTGTTGCGTCGGAAAGCGGTGACGCTTGAACGAGAGCTGGCGCATCGAGCTAGCCTAAGACCAAACTCACTTTCCGGCCAGTGGCGCGTCACCTACACGATTTTGTCATCGCGGTGGGGTTGGCGATCTGGCGGGTGGCCGTTTCGCGGTGATACGGGAGCCGACGGCCGAATGTCGGCTTCTCTATCGCGTCCTCGGTCAAGCCCTTTCTGGTTACGTCATGCCATATTCCTTCTTCACGTCGTTCCGCACTGGCGGATGTTGCCGCACGGGGCTCTTGCTTCTCTTCGAGGTTGGCGCGTGGCCACCTCATGATGGGATCAGAGGATGAGGCGGTTCAATCTTTCGCGCGTCCTTGCCGCCGGTCAGCGGCAGGGTCTACCGACATTACGAACTCACCCCACCCGTCGTCCCCGTGAGGACATCTCTCTGCCTAAGCATGAGTCGGACCCGATTTCCTTGGACACAGAATTGGCTTAATCGAAGTGTCCAAGGAGGACCGGAACATGACCGACAATTTTGAGAACAAAGTTGCTGTTGATGGGCCTGTGGTAAACGAGGGCGAGCTTGGCTCGTCCACGTTTTCCCCGGGCCAGGTTTCGCCGGCAGGCCCGCTGGGACTTGGCCAGCGGTGGACGGTGACGCGCAAGCGTGAGGTTGCCCTGCGGCTTTTGCGTGGCGAGCCGGTGGAACTTTTGTCGCGGCAGTTGGGCGTGGAGATTTTCCGGCTCGAGCAGTGGCGTGAGAAGGCGATCGCCGGGATCGATGCCTCGCTCAAGGAACGCAAGGGCGATCCGGTAAAGGCGGAACTGGACATCGCCATGAAGCGGATCGGGGAGTTGATCATGCAGGTGGAACTGCTGGAGGCCAAGACGGAGACGTCCGGCCCTTTGGGGCGGCGACGAGCAATCGCGGATAGACGCGCTCGCCGGCGTCGACGCATCCGCCGTTGGCGTCCCACTTCCACATGGCCGGTCCCGTCAGAATCTTTCGACCTCGAGACTCTGGAGCAGGCCCCTTAAGAGAGAGATACTTTCGCGCGCTTCCACGCTCGGGCGAAGTTCTCTGCTCGCTCAATGTCCGAGCCAAAAGTCACCATCAGCGACTTTTGGAGGCCTCGCCGTCGTCGGCGAGGGAATAGCGGAAATCGCAGTGGCTGGCGCCCTGCATGATCGTCTGGCCCCGCTCCAGCTTGATAGCCGGATTGAAACCCTCGCAGAAAGCGCCGTCGCGATTGCAGCTCAACAGATGGCCGATCTCGCCCAGGCCCATCTCGCGGTACATCTCCGCGTAGCGGCAGCGCACGACGTCGAAGTCGAAGCGTTGTTCCGATTCCTCCAACACTTCGATTTGAAGCGCGTCCTCCTTCTGCCAGTTCGGCAGCAGGCGGGCGAAAGCCGGCAGGTCCGCCGCGCCCTCCTCCCGCGCCGCGAGGCCTTGCCCGTATTCGATGGCGTTGCGACGGATCGCCTTATCCAGGACGTCGCGCGCCGCCGCCTCGCCGAAGGCACGCACCATCTCCTCGTAGATCGGCTTGATGACGCTGGCCTCGATACGTCGGAGTTGGATGATCGGCAGGTCGTTCATGGCTGCTCTCCGTGGGCTGAAACGGGGTGGGGGGCCGCTCGACCCCACTATAGCTCGGCTCGCGCCCCGACCCATGGCGCATGGCCCAATCCATTCGGTATGCTCGCACCCGGTACTCCCCTTCGCCAGCCTCGAGGAAACCAAACATGGAACGGGTTCTCATCACCGGCGCCGCCGGCGGCATCGGCAGCGGCCTGCGCCGTACCCTCGCCGGGGTCTATCCCAAGCTGCGCCTCTCCGACATCCAGCCGATCAGCTCGCCCGGCGCGGGCGAGGAATGCATCACCGCCGACGTCGCCGATCTCGCCCGGATGGAAGCGCTCTGCGAGGGCGTCGACGGGATCGTGCATCTCGGTGGCAACTCCGGCGAGGCCTCTTGGGAGCGAATCCTGGAGGCCAACATCGTCGGCACTCGCAATATCTTCGAGGCGGCGCGGCGCCAAGGTGTCAGTCGAGTGGTCTTCGCGACCTCGAACCACGCCGTCGGCTTCTATCGCCGCGACCAACGAATCGACCACGAGGTGCCGGTCCGGCCCGACAGCCGCTACGGCCTCTCCAAGGCGTTCGGGGAGGCGATCGGCGCGCTCTATGCCGACCGCCACGCTATCGGCGTCCTCTGCATCCGCATCGGCAACTACGGCGACGCGCCGATCGACAAGCGCCGCTTGAGCATCTGGATCAGCCCGCGTGATCTGACACAACTGATTCGCATCGGCCTGGAGCACCCCGAGATCCACTACGAGATCGTCTACGGGGTCTCGGACAACGCGCGCTCCTGGTACGACAACCGGAACGCCCATCGCCTCGGCTACCGGCCCGAGGACCGCTCCGAGCCCCATGCCGCCGACGTCTTGGCGCGCGAGCCCGCGCACGCGCCGGGCGAGCACGGCGAAATTTACCAAGGCGGCGTCTTCGTCGTCGATCCCGAACTCTAGTGGATAGAATCCAACATATGGTACCCCTACGACGGTTTCCCGAGCCCGCCGGACGCGTTGCCCGGCGCTTGTGATGCGCTAGCATCACGGCGCACCAGGCGCCTTTCCGGACGAGCTCGGGAAACCGTCGTAGGGGTACCATATCCTGGCTTCTCGGGGCGTCGGGCACCCTTGACGATGTGCCGGCATCGTCGGCGGGCGCCCTCCTGCCGAGAAACCAGGATATGGGATCGTAGGGGTACCATATGTTGGATTCTATCCACTAGGCGGACTCGAGCCATGAACGAGGGCAGACCCAGGGTGTCGGTGCCGCCGGGCGCCTGCGATACCCACATGCACATTTATGCCGAGGAAGGGCGCTATCCCCTCTCTCCGGCGGCCGTGGGGGCCAAACCGGTCGGGGACGTGCCCGATTATCTCCGGATCCAGGCCCGCCTCGGCCTCGCCCGCACGGTGGTGGTACAGCCGACCCACTACGGCACTGACAATCGCTGCACCACGGCGGCGATCGCGGCGCTGGGGAGCGCCCGCGGCGTCGCGGTGATCGATCGCGCGACGACGGACGACGACCTCGCGGCATTGACGGCGGCCGGCATCCGGGGCGTCCGCTTCCAGATGGTGCCGGGCGGCAATACGCCCTGGGAGGAGACCGACCGCCTGGCGGCGCGCGGCCACGAGCACGGCTGGCACGCGCAATTGCAGCTCGACGGGGGCGAACTGCCCGATCGCCTGGCGCAAATCCGCCGCTGGCCGGGCGATTTGGTGATCGATCACATCGGCCGCTTCTTCGAGCCCGTCGGCACCGACGACCCGGCCTTCCGCGTCCTCCTGGATCTGGTGGAGGGTGGGCGCTGCTGGGTCAAGCTCTCGGCCCCCTATATCCATTCCGAGGCCAGCCTGCCCGGTTTCGACGACGTCGCCCCCCTGGCGCGGGCGCTGGTCGAGGCGGCGCCCGAGCGCATGCTCTGGGCCAGCAACTGGCCGCATCCGACCCACCAGGAGGATCCGCCGGACGACGCCATGCTGCTCGACACCCTGCTCGACTGGGCGCCGGGGGAGGCGGTGCGCCGCAAGATCCTGCTCGACAATCCGGCGGCGCTCTATGGTTTCGGGCGGGACGGCGCGTGAGCGCGCGGCGGGAGGAGGACCTGGCGGTAAGGGAAATCGAGAAATTCGCGATCGGCCAGCCGGTGGCGCGCACAGAGGATCCGCGCCTGCTCCGGGGCGAGGGACGCTTCACCGACGATCTGGAGATGCCCGGGGCGGCGCAGGCCTTCGTGCTGCGCTCGCCCTTCGCGCATGCCCGGATCGACGGCCTCGATACCACTCGGGCGGTGGCGGCGCCCGGCGTCTTGGCAATCCTCACGGCACGGGATCTGGCGGCCGCCGGCTTCGGCACGCTCAAGAACAAGATCCCGCTCCAGGGTCGCGACGGCGCTCCGATGCGCGAGCCGCCACGGCCCTCGCTCGCCACCGACCGGGTCCGCTATCAGGGCGAGCCGATCGCCCTCGTCGTCGCCGAGACCCTGGCCCAGGCGCGCGACGCGGCTGAACTGATCGAGCTGGAGGCAACTCCCCTGGCCGCGGTCACCGACGCCCGCGCGGCGGGCCGCCCGGACGCCCCCCGCCTGCACGAGGACGTGCCGGGGAACCTCTGTCTCGATTGGGAGAGCGGCGATTGCGCCCGGGTCGACGCCGCTTTCGCGCGGGCCGCGCATGTGGCTCGCCTGGAGATCGAGAACAACCGCATCATCATCAATCCCTTGGAGCCGCGCGCGGCCGTGGCGGAATACGATTCCACCGGCGATCGATTTACCCTGCACCTCGGCTCGCAAGGCGTCTTCGGGTTGCGCAACAACATCGCGGGCGACATCCTCCGCATCGAAAAAGAGCGGCTTCGCGTCAGGACCTACGACGTCGGCGGCTCTTTCGGCATGAAGTCGGCGCCCTATCCGGAATACGGCCCCTTGCTGCTCGCGGCCCGGCGTCTCGGCCGGCCGGTGCGCTGGCGTGACGAGCGAGCGGACAGTTTCCTCGCCGACCAGCACGGGCGCGCCAGCATGGTCGAGGCCTCGATGGCCTTCGATGCCGAGGGCCACGTGCTGGCGGCCCGCGTGATCGGCCACGCCAACGTCGGCGCCTATCCGAGCCAGGTCGGCCCGATGATGGGGACGCGCAATATCCTGCGCAATTTCCCCAGCCTCTACCGCCTGCCGTTGCTGCACATCCGGACCTATTGCCGGTTCACCAACACCGGCCCCATCGCCGCCTATCGCGGCGCCGGCCGACCCGAGAGCAACTACTACGTCGAGCGGCTGATGGACACGGCGGCGCGCGAGATGGGGATCGACCGGATCGAGCTCCGGCGGCGCAATCTGCTCCGGCCCGACGAGATCCCGCATACCGCGGTCTCCGGCCTCACCTACGACTCGGGCGACTTTCCCGCCGTGCTGGCCGATGCCCTCGAGCGCGCCGATTGGAATGGATTTCCGGCGCGCCGGGCGGATTCGGTTTCCCGGGGCAAGCTTCGCGGCCAAGGCCTCGCCTGTTATCTGGAGGCGACGGGGGCGCCGTCGCCTGAGATGGCGGCGATCCGCTTCGATGCCGACGGCGGCGTCACGATCACCAGCGGCACCCAAAACCAAGGCCAAGGCCACGCGGCGAGCTTCGCCCAGATCCTCTCGAGCCGGCTCGCGATCCCGTTTCATTCGATCCGCCTCGAGCAAGGCGACAGCGACTCGCTGCTGGCCGGCGGCGGCACCGGTGGCTCGAAAACGATGATCACCGGCGGCGGCGCGATCCTGGAGGCGGCGGACGCGGTGATCGAGTTGGGCCGCCACCTCGCCGCCCGGGTGTTGGAGGCGGCGGTCGAGGACATCGGCTTCGAGGCCGGTGCCTTCCGCATCCTCGGCACCGACCGGGCATTGAGCGTGATGGCGCTCGCGCAGGCCCTCGGCGAGGGCGGCGGGGGCCCGGATCAGGGCCGCGACGCGCTCGACGTCGCGCTCAGCCACGAGGCGGCTCCCTCGAGCTTCCCGAACGGCTGTCATGTCGCGGAGGTGGAGATCGACCCGGAGACCGGCGTCGTCGCCGTGACCCGCTATGTGGTGGTCGACGATTTCGGCGTGCTGATCAATCCAATGCTGGTCGAGGGCCAAGTGCAGGGCGGCATCGCCCAGGGCATCGGGCAAGCGCTGATGGAGCGGACCTGCTTCGACGCGACGGGCCAGCTCACCACCGGCTCCTTCATGGACTACGCCCTGCCGCGCGCGCTCGACGTGCCGGCGATCGCTTTCCACGACCACCCTGCCGGCGACCAGCAACCCCTTGGGCGTCAAGGGCTGCGGCGAAGCCGGCTGTTCGGGCGCGCTGGGCGCGGTGATGAACGCCGTGGTCGACGCGCTCAGCTCGCGCGGCATCCATCATATCGACATGCCGGCGACGCCCGCTCGGGTCTGGGCCGCGCTCCAGGGCGGCGGCGCGGTGTATTAAGGTGCCCGTCCACGAGGGGGCGATAAGCTAGGGAGTCGGTGATGAGCTTGCCATTGGAATCGGGGATGAAGTTCGGCGTTCAGACCATTCACCGGCGATCGGAGCCCGCGGTTGGTCCCTGGTTCCCCGATCCCGGATATGCCCGCGAGCTGGTCGAACTGGTCGAGCGCCTGGACTACGATTCCCTGTGGGTCGGCGAGGGTGTGGGTCTGGTATGGAAAATCTAAGTCATTGATTTAGTGCGTTTTTTGTGTCGAGACGAACGGCCGAAAACGGCTATTCGTGACAATGGGCCGCTCCAAGGCAGGATTTTGTCACGACGGCAGGGTCGAGCAGGGGAAGGTGGGAACGCTCCGCACCGCCAGAAGCGCTACGATGCCGTGTCTTGAAACCCAACATCGGGAGCATTCCCATGGCAGTATCCCCGCCTCCGGCGCCTTCGTCCATCGATCTTTCCGGCCTGCCTCCTCGGGTCGTCGAGGCGGCCGCCCGGGTGCTCGCACTGTGTCGCGAGGAGCTTCGTTCCGAGCCGCGCCCCGAGGCGCCCGAGGAGGTGAGTTGCGGGTGCGTGAGGCCACGAACGTTCGCTCGCAGCTCGCGCGGCATCCATCATATCGACATGCCGGCGACGCCCGCTCGGGTCTGGGCCGCGCTCCAGGGCGGCGGCGCGGTGTATTAAGGTGCCCGTCGGTGAGCACCCTGCAGCGCCTGACCCTGAGCATGCACGAATGCTGGGAGAGCCTCGGCCCGGAGACGCTGGGCAGCATCCGTGAGGCCGAGGGCATACCGCAGGACGCGACCACCGCCTCGGTCTCCCTCGAGTCATGGTGCCGCTGAGACCCGGCGAGGACGGTCGCGCCAAGGCCTCCTGGCGCGAGGCCGCCTGCGGCACGGTCTCCTTCCACGACGCCGAGGGCAAGCGCCTGAAGACCCTCTATCTCGGCCGCATGCCGGAGAGCGGCAAGCTCACGCTGAAGGCGCAGCTTGCAAGCGAAGTCGCACACATTGGAATCGGGGATGAAGTTCGGCGTTCAGACCATTCACCGGCGATCGGAGCCCGCGGTTGGTCCCTGGTTCCCCGATCCCGGCCATCGCATGCGCTACCACGCCCTGAAGGAAGAGGGCATCGCCATCGGCTCAGGCGTGGTCGAGGCTGCCAACAAGACCCTGGTGACACAGCGCATGAAGCGCTCCGGCATGCGCTGGCGGATCGTCGGCGGACAGGGTCGAACTGGTCGAGCGCCTGGACTACGATTCCCTGTGGGTCGGCGATCACATCGCCTTCACCATCCCGATCCTCGACCCGCTGCTGCAGCTCGTGCACGCGTCGGCCTATTCGACCAAGCTCTATTTCGGTACCGGGGTCTATCTGGCGCCGCTCCGCCATCCGACGCCGACCGCCAAGATGGTCGCCACGATCGACCATCTGTGCGGCGGGCGCTTCATCTTCGGCGTCGGCGTCGGCGGCGAATTTCCGATGGAATACGCCGCCTGCGGCGTGCCGGTGAACGAGCGCGGGGCGCGGCTGGGGGAAATTATCGAGATCCTGCGCAAACTCTGGAGTGGCGAGAGCATCAGCCACGAAGGGCGGTTCTATTCGCTTCCCGAGACGCTGATGCTGCCGGCGCCACACCAGGCGGGTGGCCCGCCGATCTGGTGTGGCGGGCGCTCGGACGCGGCGCTGAAGCGGGCCGGCCGAATGGCCGATGGCTACATGTCCTACGTCGTCACACCGGAAATGTATGGCGAGGCGCTGGGCAAAATCACCGCCGCGGCCGAGGCGGCGGGCCGGGCGAATCGGGTCTTCGCCACCTCGCATTTGCTGTTCAGCCGCATCGACGAGACTTACGAGGACGCGCTGGAGGCGGCGACCAAAACCTTGAGCGTGCGCTACGACATGGACTTCCGCCGCGCCGCGCAGCGTTACGCCGCGCTGGGCACGCCGGCGGACGTGGCGGCGAGCATCGACAAGTTCCGCGAGGCCGGCGTGCGCCACATGGTGATGGACTTCGTCGGCCCCTACGAGGAGCGCGACCAGCAGATCTGCCGCTTCGCCGAGGAAGTCCGCCCGCTGCTCGGCTGAGGCGGCCGATCGGGCCATGGGCCGGACGACCGACGGGCGGGGTCGCCCCCACCCGCCCGTCTACGCACGAAGAGTTGACGCGTCGGCCGCTTACCAGATCGCCACCGGCGACCCGATGGAGCCCGTGGCGCCGGCGATCGGCACCGGCGTATAGACGTAGAGGAACAAGTAGACACCGGCATCGGCCAGGGCCTTCAGCTTCAGGTTCTCCTGATTGACGATGCCGTGGCGGGTCTGCAGGTAGTTGTGGACGCAGAAGACGCAGCCGGGGGCCACTTCATTGGGTGTGTCCTTGCCCGCCACCGGATCCGTCGCCGGCCAAGTATCGCCGCCGGTGACGCCCGCCTTCACCTCCTCGGCGATCCAGCGCGCCACGTCGAAGCCGATTCCCGGAGCGCCGTTGTTGAACTTGGCGTTGTCCTTGATCCAGTACTTCTCCCAGCCGTAGCGGAAGATGATGGCGTCGCCCTCCATGAACTCGAAGTTCTCCATGCCTTGGCGCTTCAAGGCCTTCTTGACGTCGGCCATGGTCGCGACCTGGCCCGCTTCCATCGACTCGACGCCGCGCGCGCCCGCGAAGTCGATCAGGATGGCGCGGGCGACGATCGGGTGCAGCTTCTCGGTGCCGAGCTTCCTGAGCCCGTAGGCACTGCCCATCTCGGCCGCGGTGAAGCCGTTGTACCAGCGCATGTTGTCGAGGTCGCCCGGCCCGCCGATCGCCACGCCGATATGACCGAGGCCGTCGAACTGCGTCCCGACCTGGCCGATCTCGGTCGCCAGGAACTCGTCGTTGTACATCAGCTTGGAGGCGCCGAACGGACCGCCCGTGGGCGTCCCCGGAATTCGCAGGCTGAACTTGCGCTTGCCGAAGAGCGGCATGTCATCGGTATAGTCGTGACCGATTTTCATGGACTTGCCCTGCTTGACCACCGACATGGCGCGCAGCACCACCGCCGGCTTCGTGTACCAGTTGGTCGAGCCGGCCTCGTCGCCCGCGCCCCAGAGCGTGTTCGGCCACCATTTGGAGCCGAGCGGCGTCGCCATCGCACTGCCGTCGACCCAGGGCTGGCCGGCGCAGGCCTTCCAGTTCTTGTCGCTGCATTCCGCCGCGAGCGCGCTACCGCCCGTGGCCAGGGCAAAACTCATGAGGCTCGCAGCCGCGAGCATGATTCGAGATTTCACTGGTTTCCTCCCTCATGTCAGTGATCGGGCCGGTCATACCAACCGACCGAATTCGAGACTCGTTTGAGGATTGGCAAGGCAGGGCCGGGTCGTGTCCGATAGTTGGTGGAAATTGGTTTTTGGCGTAGCTCCCGATCACGATGGTTGCTCAATCAGGCGGCGAGGTCAATCGGCTTCTTGACCGGCGCTTGGTCGAGTGTTTGCCAGCCACCGACGCGGCGCATGGTGATCTGCCCCGAGGCCATCAAGGCCCAGAACAGCATGGCCGCCGTTTCCGCGTTGGGTAGTGCGCATTGGGTCTTCACCCGGCGCTTGAATTCCCCGTGCAGGCGTTCGATGGCGTTGGTGGTCCGCAAGGACTTCCATTGCTGCGGCGGATAGCGCAGGAAGGTGAACAGCCGCTCCCCCGCCTCTTCCAGGCTGTCCGCCACGCCCCGGCAGCGGAGCCGCCACTTGGCCAGGAAGGCCTTGCGCTTCTTGCGCACTTGCTCGGCGTTTTCGGCGTACATCATGTCGGTGTAGTCGGCCTTGACCTCGTCGTGCAACGCCTTCGGCGCATGGGCGAGGAGGTTGCGCTCCTTGTGCACCGTGCAGCGCTGCACCGGAATATCGCTCCACAGGCTGGCCAGCGCCGCCTCCAGGCCCTTGCCGCCGTCTACGATCAGAAGCTCCGGCGCCTTCAGGCCACGGCCGAGAAGGTCCTCCAGGACATGGCGCCAGGCCGCCTCGGTCTCCCCGCCCATGTTCTTGACCGCGAGCAGAACCTTCTGGCCGTCCCGCCGCACCCCAAGCACGACCAGCAGCGGGATTGACAGCACTCGCCCATCAAGGCGCGCCTTGACGCCGGTGCCATCCAGGATCAGCCGGACAATGTCCTCGCCCGACAAGTCCCGAGCCTGCCAGCTCTCCCAGTCGGTCTTTACCTTGCGCCAGGCGCGGCTCACCGCGTCCTTGCCGACCTTGCCCCCGAACAGGCCGGCCAGCGCTCGGCGGACACGGCGCGTGTTGGTGCCGGCAAGGTACGTATTGGCGATAATCGCCTCGGCCCGTTTGGTCAGCCGCTTGTAGGCCTGGATGGTCTGGCTCCGCCATTCCTTCTCACCGCCATCCCCATCGAGCAGGCGGACGCGGGGGAGCGAAACCGTCAGCGCTCCGAAGGTGCCGACAAGCTGCCGATGCCGGTGGCCGTTGCGATAACCCTTGGGCGCGCCGCTGCGTTGATAGCGCGCACGGCCGCCCAGCGCCGCTTGCGCTTCCTCCGCCACCACAGCCTCGATGAAGGCGCGGACGCGAAAGCGGATCGCATCCTCCAGGGGATCGAACCAATTCTCACCGGAAAATGGACTGGGCGACGTCGATGCCGTAAGATGTTTCATGGCGTAAGCTCCTTTCGGCGGCTGCACACCGCCTTTCTGAATGTTTTACAATCAGGAGTTTACGCCAGTTCTCCAATTTTCCACCAACCTTGCGACACCACCCAGGGCCGGGTGTGATTCTCTTAAGCGACTGATCCGCGGGGGAGAATTGATATGACGTTGGCGATTACGCGAGATGACCT
The DNA here is from genome assembly GCA_965225945.1 of Alphaproteobacteria bacterium. Taxonomy (GTDB): domain Bacteria; phylum Pseudomonadota; class Alphaproteobacteria; genus JASLMY01. Next base: position 71,360 of record CBDDBZ010000037.1, read on the forward strand.
GTCGGCGGACGAGATGCGCGTGGTGGCGCGTCGGGTCAAGCACAGCTCGCAGGCGCGCCGCCTTCTGGCGCTGGCCCAAGTGCTCGATGGGCACGGCCGCGAAGAGGCGTCACGCGCCTGCGGCGTGCAGCGCCAAACGCTCAGCGACTGGGTGCACCGCTACAACGCCGAGGGTGTCGAGGGGCTTTGCGATCGGCCGCGCTCGGGTCGGCGACCCAGGCTCTCGGAGGCGCAACTGGCGGAACTGGCGGGCCTGGTCGAGGCCGGCCCGGACCTGGCGGTGCACGGAGTGGTGCGCTGGCGCTGCCTCGACCTTCGCGAGGAGATCAAGGCCCGCTTCGGTGTCGAGGTCTCCGAGCGCCACGTGGGTCGGCTCTTGAAGCGGCTCGAGTTCACTCGGCTCACGGTGCGCCCCCGCCACCCGAAAGCCGACGAGGCGGCGCAGCTGGCTTTTAAAAAAACTTCGCCGCGATCGTGACCGAAGCGCTGCCGGCCGGGGCCTGCGGCAAGCCGCTGGAAATCTGGTTCCAGGATGAAGCGAGAGTGGGCCAAAAAGGTACGCTGACGCGGATCTGGGCGCGCATCGGCTCGCGCCCACGAGGTCCCCGCGACACGCGCTACGAATGGGCCTACATCTTCGGCGCCGTCTGCCCCGAGCGCGCCACCGCTATCGCCCTGGTAATGCCCTACGCCGACACCGAGGCGATGACGCTGCACCTCAAGGAGATCAGCCGTGCCGTCACCGCCGGCGCGCATTGCGCCTTGGTGCTCGACGGCGCGGGCTGGCACACCACCCCCAAACTGAAGCTGCCATCCAACATCACCTTGATCCGCCTGCCGTCCTATGCTCCCGAGCTGAACCCGATCGAGAACGTCTGGGAATACCTGCGCAAAAACAAACTCGCGCTCCGCGTCCATGACTACTACGACGACATCGTCGAGGCCTGCTGCAAAGCCTGGAACGACCTCCTCGCCAGGCCCCAACAACTCGCCTCGATCACCGGAAGAACCTGGGCATATATGTCATGATTTATGTCGGTTGGTGTTATCGGGGTGATTTGAGCCAGGCCGAGGCCTCGGAGATCCTGGGCATGTCGGAGCGGACGTTCCGGCGCTGGCGGGACCGCTATGAGGCCGAGGGTGCCGAGGGCTTGTACGACCGGCGCCTTGGTCGGGTCTCGGCGCGCCGCGCGCCGGTGGACGAGGTGATGCGGGTGCTGGAGCTGTTCGAGACGCGCTACCCAGACTTCACGGCCAAGCACTTCCACGAGAAGCTGGTCTCCGAGCATGGCTTTGAGCTGAGCTACAACTGGCTTCAGCCTGAGCTTGCAGGCGCACGGCAAGATCAAGCCGGCGCCCAGGCGCGGGGCGCACCGCCGGAAGCGGCCGCGCCGCCCGGTGGTGGGGATGATGCTGCACCAGGACGGCTCGAGCCACGAGTGGGTTCCCGGCCAGTGGTGGGACCTGATCGTGACCATGGACGATGCGACATCGGAGGTCTATTCGGGCTTCTTCGTTGCCGAGGAGGGCACGATTAGCACGTTCCTGGGGCTTGGCGAGGTGATCGCCGAGCACGGGCTGTTCTGCTCGCTCTACGCCGATCGGGGCGCGCACTACTGGCACACGCCCGTGGCCGGCGGCGGTGTGGATAAGGACAATCCGACCCAGGTCGGCCGCGCCCTGGCACAGCTCGGCATCGAGTTGATCGCGGCCTATTCGCCGCAGGCCCGGGGCCGCTCGGAGCGTATGTTCGGGACCTTGCAGAAGCGCCTGCCCCAAGAGCTGCGGCTGGCCGGGATCGCCACCATGGCCGAGGCCAATCGCTTTCTGAAGGAGCTCTTCTGGCCGGCGCACAACGCCCGCTTCGCCCACCCGGCCGCGGACACCGGCTCGGCCTTCGTGGCTTTTGCCGGCACGCTCGAGGACATCCTCTGCGTCCAGGAGGACCGCGTCGTCGCGGGCGACAACACCGTGCGCTACAAGAACCGCACGCTGCAGATCGCGGCCGATCGCCACCGCCACCACTACGTCAAGGCGCAGGTCCGGGTGCACGAATATCCCGACGGCCACCTGGCCGTCTTCCACGGACCCAGGTGTCTGGCGCGCTACCGCGCCGACGGCGAAACCATCGACGACGACAGGCTCCAGGCCGCGTGACCCGCTTCGACGCGACCGAGCCCGGGCCTGTGGATAAGTGGACAGCTCGGCAAAGCAGCCGACCTGACCACTCCCCCACAGACCCAACAACCACAACAGAAGCGGTCAATTCATATGGTACATAAAGCGGTCAACTCAGTTTGTTATACTCGCCTCACCCCAGAACCCGAAAATCCTTGTGCGAGATGATTCGGAAATTGTCGGTGATGGTGTCGCGCCACGTCGTCCACTCTCGTGGCAGTCGTCGGCGGAAGAAATCGTCGATGGCTTCGGTGAAGAGGGCGAAGCTGGCGTAGAAGCTGTTGTGGGTCACCTCGCGATGCATGACGCCCCATAATCGCTCGATGGCGTTGAGGTGGGGAGCGTAGGACGGTTGGAAGATGAGCTTGATGCGGCAACCCGGTCTCTCCAGCCATTGTCGGACCAGGCGGGCGTAGTGATAGCGGGCATTGTCGGCGAAGACATAGATCCGCGACTTGCCGGGATTGGTGGCCTCCAGCATCTCGAACAGCGCGATCGTCGAGGCGGCGTTGATCCTCTCGGCCTGGACCAAGGGGCAGTGGAAGTTTTCCAGGTTGAGCGCGCCGTGGAGATTGATGCGCTGGCGCCCCGAGGTCCGGCGTAACGCCACTCTGTCGCCCTTCTTGACCCAGCCATGGACTGGGCGGGACTGGAATTCCGGGTGCACCGCATCGGCGAAGTAGACCACCTCGTCGGCGGCCAAGCCGTTGAGCAACTTATCATAGGCCTCGATAAAGGCGGCCTGCTCGGCCTCATCGGCCTGAGCCGGCAGGCTTTTCGGGCGCTTGTATTCGAAGCCCAGGCGATGCATCACCTTGATGCAGCCCGAATGGCTGTAGATCACTCCGTAGGTCGCCTTGATATGGGCCGCCACCTCGCCGGTATCGCGGTAAAGCCGTTGGCTCAGATGGGCCGAAAGCTCCGCCTCTTGCTCCCGGCTCAGATGGCCCGACCGGCCATGCCAGTCGAACAGCGTCATTTCATCCAGGCCGCCCGCACGGTAGCGCTTCAGCCACGTCCGCACCGTGTCGTCGTCGAGGTAGAGCACCTTCGCCACCTCGACGCAGCTCAAGCCGTCATCCAAGAGCAGAACGGCGTTCGCGCGGCGCGCCACCCCGTGGGTCTCGCTCGGATGCCCCATCACCGCCTCCAGGGCCGCGCGTTCCTCGATGCTCAGAAATCCACCGCGAATCATGACTGCGAGAAGAATCGATCCGCAGCCGGATTGCCAGAACTTTTTCGGGTCTGCGGGGAGTCGGGGTATATCGACAGATCAATGGAGAGCGTCGTTGCGAATGGGGCCATGCTGTTTGGCTGACGGAGCTTCCGAGAGAGATCGGCCCCACAATCGCGAATTGCGTGCACTCGGGGACAATCGCGATTTATAACGCCCATGATGAATTCGAAGCTTGCCGGCCCCCCAAACGTGGTCGACTCCGCGCGCCCCCGAGGGCCTGATCGTGCCGCGTGCGCTCCCCGGGCGAGGTCGCGGCCGAGGCGATCGAGGCCGACGTGCACGTGGCCGGGGTCTGCAACAAGGCGCCGATGTCGACGTCGAAGCCGATGTCGGCGAAGGCGATCCCCTCGGGCCCCCGCTCGTGCCCGTCCTGGCCCAGCTTGGCGACCGGCAGGCGGCGGCCCTCGCTGGCGGCGAAGCCCTCGATCTCGCCCGCCACCGCCTCGAAGACGGCATCGCGCTCGCGGCGGTGGCGGCGCCGCGAGAAACCCACCGCGCGGGACGTCATCGATGCCCCGAGCCCAAGCAAAAGCATTCAGTTAGGCGGAAAAGCATTCAGTTTCGGGCGAAAATGAAGGCTCAATTCGTGAATTGTATGCATTAGTGATAGAGTGCCTGGAACGTCATGTTAGCGGTGGTTCCAGGGTGCGCTTATATGGTGCTCTTTTTGAGCGGTCGGTGGCGGTTGGCTGACGGGATGCTTTTGGGCTTGGCTGATTTTGTTTCGCGCTGTGGCTATTCAGTCGAGGGGCCGGTCATCGATCTGGAGCGGTTCGCCGGCGCGGTCGCGCATGAGCATGTCGTTCCAGTCCAGGCCGTCGAGGGCAGGGCGCAGGCGGACGACCCTGCTGTCGTTTCGGATGAGCCGTGCCGCGGCGTCATCGCCCTGGCGGGTGGCGTCGTAGGCGCAGAAGATCCGGCCGGGGTTCCAGGCCTCGATCCATTCGGGGAGGCTTGCGGTGGCGCCGCCGGTTGAGACCACGGCGCATCCCTTGCGCCCGGCCGGGACGAGGTGGAGGGAGAGGACCGACAGGGCGTCGATTGCGTTCTTGGCGAGGATGACGGAGTTCGGCCAGTCGGGTTCCCACGACATCCAGAAGCCGCCGCGCGCGGCGGCGCCGGTCGGCGCGAGGCGGCGTGGCGCCGCGGCAGGGACGATCTCGGCGCCGAGAGCCTCGCCGGCCGCGTTTCGGCGGACGAACACGGCGTTGCCGTGGCGGTCGGCGTAGAGCAAGCCGAGGTCGCGGCACAGGGCGACGAGCACATCCGCGAGGCCGCGCTGCTCGACGAGGTAGCTCTGGATGGCGGGCCAGTGGCGGTCCGGGCACGGCGGCTTCGGGTGGCGATCGGCCGGGAACCGGTCACGGCACGGCAGTTCCGAGAAGAAGCCGAGGGCCTCGGGCACGGTGCACCGGCAGGCATGGATTACCAGGTCGATCGCTCCGCCCCCGCCCTCGCCGCGCAGATGTTCGTAGAACATAAAGCCGTTGATGCTGACGACGGATCCGGGACGCCTCCAGCGCGCGGCATCGGTGGGATCGCGGCGGTAGCCGAGGCGGCGGACGACGTCTTCGAGGGGATAGCCTCGCAGGGCCTCGGCCCGCACCCGCCGGTCCCAGAGGCGGGGACCATCCATGGCTACGCCGGCGGCGGTTCCCCGCGGTCCTGCGCGCCGGCCTTGCCGGCTCGCCGCCGGCGGCGCTCGGCGCTGCGCTGCTTCTGGCGTTCCTCGGCCTCCTTGCGGCGCCAGGACTCGGCGTCGATGGCGATGATCTCGGCGTTGTGGACGAGGCGGTCGACCAGGGCGACGAGGCAGGCGGCGTTGGGGAAGGCCTCACCCCACTCGGCGAAGGGCCGGTTGGTGGTGATTATGGTGGAGTTCTGCTGGCTGCGGCTGGAGACGATGTTGAACAGCAGATCGGCATGGCGGTTGCTGTAGGACAGGTATCCGACCTCGTCGATCACCAGCAGGTGCTGGCGGGCGTAGAAGCGCAGCCTGCGCTGAAGCAGGGTGTCGCTGTCGAGGGCGGCGAGCTCGCCGAGCATGCTGGCCGCGGTGGCGAAGCGCACGGTGTGGCCCTCGAGGACGGCGCGGTGGGCGATATTGGCGGCGATGGTCGACTTGCCGACGCCGTTTGGGCCGACCAGGACGACGTTGGCGGCCTCGTTGAGGAACTCGAGGCTCATGAGATCCTCGACGGCCATGCGGTCGCAGCGGCGCGGCCATGCCCAGTCGAAGTCGGCGAGCGGCTTGAACTGTCCGAGGCGGGCGTCGCCGAGGCGGCGCTTGAGGCTGCGGCTTCGCCGTTCCTCCTCTTCCCAGGCGACCAGCGCAGCGGGCCAGTCATGCCCGGCGACCTCGCCCCAGTGGGCGGCGAGGCCGTGCAGGCCGAGCGCCCGGGCACGGCCCATGAGGGTATCGTTCATTGCTCGCTGTCCTCCTCGGGTTCGCCGGCCAGCCCGTCGTATCCGACGAGGTCGTGATCGCGGACAGTGATGTCGCGCACTCTCGGATCGCCGGGCAGTTCGACGGGGATGGGCGGGGGTTGGTGCCGCAGCTCGCGCCGCCGGGTCAGGCTCAGGCGCACGGCGTTGGGATGGGGAACGTCCCGCTTCAGGGCCTCGTCGATGGCCGCCTCGAGCTCGGCGGCGCCGTAGGCGTCGAGGAGGCGCAACAGGGCGGCGACGGTGGCGCCTATATAGCCGCCGCGCTGGGCGGCCTCGGCGAGCAGGCGCTCGCTGTTGGGCGCGGCCTGGACCAGCCGGTCCTGGCCGCGAAGGCGGCGGGCATGGCTCTTGCGCCTGACCAGCTCGGCGATGTGCTCGGGGTTCTCGATGCGGGCCGCCTTGTCGAAGCTGCGCGGATGGCTGGCGATGACGTCCACACCGTCGAGGATGCGCACCTCGTCGAGCGTCGCGACCACGACGAGGGTGCGCCGCACATGGGTGTGCGGCACGCTGTAATCGTTGAGATCGAAGCGGGCGTAGGGGGTCTTGCCGATGGCGACCTCGACCCGGTCGTGGTCGGGGAAGGGATCGCCGGGCAGCGCGATGAGAGAGCCGCGTTCCCGCTCGAAGGCCTCGCGCACGGTGATCGAGCGGTCTTCGGGCCAGGGGCGGTCGGCGGCGATGCCGTGGCACCAGGCCAGGGCCTGGGCGTTGAGATCGTCGATATCGCGCCACCGGCGGGCGGCGAAGAAGCTGGTCCGGACATAGCGAATCGCCCGCTCCACGCGCCCCTTCTCGTTGCCGCGCGCGACCGCGACGGGCTTGGGCAGGAAGTGGTAGTGGCCGGCGAGGTCGAGGATCCGGGGATTGAACCGGATGGCGGCGCCGCGGCGCTCCAGCACGACGCTCTTCAGGTTGTCGTACCAGAGCTCGCGGGGCACGCCCTGCCACGCCTCGAAGGCTTCGACATGGCCGCGCAGGAAGTTGCTCATCCCGGCGTCGAGGTAGAAGCGCAGGAAGATCCGCCGCGAGTAGCTGAGAACCATCACGAAGCCCATCAGGCGGCGCTCCGCGCGGCCGATCGTCACCTTGCCGAAGTGTCCCCAGTCGACCTGGGCCTGCTCGCCGGGAAGGGTCTTGAGGCGCAGATAGGCCTCGGCCACGGGCCTGGGCCTGAAGTGGCTGAGCAGATGACGGAAGTGGTCGCCGCCGCCCGGATAGCCGCGTTCGCGCACCATCTGGTAGAGCCGGCTGGCGGGCAGCGTCGGCCAGGATGCCAGCGTCTCGGCGATGAACGGCACGTATGGATCGATCATCGACGGCCTGGGCGACCTCGCGTCCCGGGGCTCGCCGGCCGCGGTGAGGAGGCGCTCGACGGTGTAGCGATGCACGCCGAGCTGGCGTGTGATCGTGCCGACCGTCCACTTCTCGACGTGATACAGGCGCAGGATCTCCGCGCGGGTCTCCTTGTCGATGGTCATCTCACCCCCTTTCCCGTCGGGCGCAGCCCCGGATAGACCGCCTGCCCGCAGAACCGGCCGCAGCGATCGCAGCGGAAGACCCTGGCGGGCCGCTCGTGCCCGAAGGGCCGTGTTCCGGGACGCCCTGCCGGCGTCCGCGCCACAACAGGACGCCGCCGCGCGGCGGTCAAAGGGTGATGCGTCACTTCCTGCCCGCGGCGCCGATTCACCGGCGTCCGGCGCCGCCGGCGTTCGCGATAGCGCCGCTGGCGCTCAGCATGCTTGTGACGGCCCCGCCGGCTGTTCTGGTAGCGCTGCCCGGCATGGCGCTGCGATCGCCGGCGCACCCGATCGCTGCAGCTCCGTGAACAGTAGATGTTGCCGTGGTCGCAGTGCCGGCAGAGAACCACCTGTTGATGGCACGAGGCGCAGTTGAACAGGCGGGCGGTGTTCTTCATCGCGCAGCCGATGAGAACGGGGTGGACCCACGCCCAAACCCGCACGATACTGCGCATATGGGTCGTGCCTTGCATGGCTCGGGGGGTGCGGTGCCGGTCGTTGCCAGCAAGCAAACGGGGCCGGCGCCGCATCGTTCTCAGCGGCCCGAGTGTACTCCCGCGGCTCCCCTTGTCAGGTCCGCGGAACCGCCGCCGCCAGCCAGCCAAAACAGGAATCGAGACGCCCGCCCGCGGTGGATAAGCAGCCCGCCGCCGCCAGACTCTTGGCGGTCGCTGCGGCGGGCTACTTACCCACCGCTGCGCCGAGCCAACTCCCGCCTGCAAACCACGCAGCTACAGCGCCACGATGCCCGATGTCGCTGAAATCACCATCTAAGCGCGGTTTTTCATCGCCACCGACAAACGTCAGGAGGTTGGGTTATGGACGGCAAGGGTTTCCAGGTGTGGCTTTCGGCGGCGCGCGGGCTGACGCGCGCGCAGCGGCGCGAGGCGCTCGCGGTGCTGTCGGGCCGGAGCGAGGGCGAGGCATCGAAGGCCGCGATCGAGCTTGGTGTGGACGAGGCCCGGCGCTGTCCGCACTGCGCGAGCGAAGGGGCGGTTTCGCGCGGTATGGCGCGGGGTCTGCGGCGCTACCAGTGCAAGGGCTGCGGCAGGACCTTCAACGCGCTGAGCGGTACGCCGCTGTCGGGCTTGCACCACAAGGAACGCTGGCTGTCGTTCGGGGCGTCGCTGGCGAAGGGGGAGACGGTGAAGGCCTCGGCGGCGCGCTGCGACGTGGCGGTGAGCACGGCGTTCCGCTGGCGTCACCGGTTTCTGGCGGCGGCGCGGAGCGATTCGGAGGTGCTCAAGGGGATCGTGGAAGCGGACGAGACCTACGTCCTGGAGAGCCGGAAGGGCGCGCGCGGGCTGGGGCGCAAGGCACGGCGGCGGGGCGGCAAGGCGAAGAAGCGCGGCCTCTCGCGCGAGCAGGTACCGGTTCTCATGGCGGCGGACCGGAGCGGAACGACGGTCAGCGCGGTGCTGCCCAGGGTCGATGCGGCGGCGCTCACGGCTGCCCTCGACCCGGTGGTCGCGAAGGACGCCCTGCTGGTCTCCGACGGCGGCGCGAGCTACCCACCGTGCGCCGCCGCGCTCGGGGTGAGCCACGAAGCACTCAACCGCTCGATGGGGGAACGGGTTCGGGGCGATCTGCATGTGCAGACGGTGAACAGCCGCCACAGCCGGTTGAAGGACTTCCTGCGTCCCCGCCGCGGCATCGCCACCCGCTATCTGGACAACTACCTGAGCTGGTTCCACCTCGTCGGCCTCGCCCCCGGCGCCAATGACCGAGCCTGCCTCGCCGCCGCCGTAACAAGGTGACGCATACAATTCACGAATTGAGCCAAAATGAATGCCTCATGAATGCGATTTTGGCCGCCGGAGGGCCCCTCGACACACTCATAAAGCAAAATACGGGGGCGGGTCGCGAGCTTCGTGGTCCCATACCGGAGAGCTTGGCGCCACGAGGCCAAATCGGCGCTCCGTCGAGCCGACCCACGGGTCGAATCGCCGTCCCCTACGCCGCCTTTCGCTCGCCGGCGAGCAGGGCGAGGATCTCGCGGGCGGCGGTGGGGATGAGGGTGCCGGGGCCGTAGACGGCGGCGACGCCGGCCTCATGCAAAAAGCCATGGTCGCGGGTCGGGATGACGCCGCCGCAGACCACCAGAATCCCGGCCCCGCCCTCGGCCCGGAGCGCCTCGATCAGCTCCGGCACCAAGGTCTTGTGGCCCGCCGCCTGGGTCGAGACGCCGACCACGTGCACGTCGTTCTCGATCGCCTCGGCCGCGACCTCGCCCGGGGTCTGGAACAGGGCGCCGATATCGACGTCGAAGCCGATGTCGGCGAAGGCGGTGGCGATCACCTTGGCGCCGCGGTCGTGGCCGTCCTGGCCCAGCTTGGCGACCAGCAGGCGGGGCCGGCGGCCCTCGCTGGCGGCGAAGGCCTCGATCTCGGCCCTCACCGCCTCGAATTCGCCGTCGCCCTCGAAAGCCTGGCCGTAGACCCCGGAGATCGAGCGGATCTCGGCCCGGTAACGGCCGAAGACGTCCTCCATGGCCAGGCTCATCTCGCCGAGGGTGGCCCGTGCGCGGGCCGCCTCGACGGAGAGCGCCAGCAGATTGGCCTCGCCCTGGGCACCGTTGCGCAGCGAATTGAGCGCCGCCACCACCGCCGCCTCGTCGCGGCCCTCACGGAGCTGGGCGAGCCGCGCGATCTGGCGCTCGCGCACCTCGGTATTGTCGATCTCGCGGACCTCGACCTCCTCGCCTGTCTCGCCGAGGTATTTGTTGACGCCGACGACGACCTCCTCGCCGCGCTCGATTCCAGCCTGGCGCCGCGCCGCCGCCGCCTCGATTTCGAGCTTCGGCATGCCGGCCTCGACGGCGCGCGTCATGCCGCCCATGGCCTCGACCTCCTCGATCAGCGACCAGGCGTGGCGCGCCAGCGCGTCGGTCAGCGCCTCGATATAATAGCTGCCGCCCAGGGGATCGACGACGCGGGCCACGCCGGTCTCCTCGGAGAGGATCAATTGGGTGTTGCGGGCCACGGTGGCGGCGAAGTCGGAGGGCAGCGCGATCGCCTCGTCGAAGGAGTTGGTATGCAAGCTCTGCGTGCCGCCCAGGACCGCGGCCAGCGCCTCGTAGGCGGTGCGCACGATGTTGTTGTGGGGCGATTGCTCGGTCAGGCTGACGCCGCTGGTTTGGCAATGGGTCCGCAGCATCAAGGAGCGGGGCGAGGTTGGCTCGAAACCCGCGACGATGCGGGCCCACAGCAGCCGGGCCGCGCGCAGCTTGGCGATCTCCATGAAGAAATTCATGCCGATGCCGAAGAAGAAGGAGAGGCGGCCGGCGAAGGCGTCGATCGCCAGGCCGCGATCCGTCGCCGCGCGTACGTATTCCAGGCCGTCGGCCAGCGTGAAGGCGAGTTCCTGCACCGCCGTGGCACCGGCCTCCCCCATGTGGTAGCCGGAGATCGAGATCGAGTTGAAGCGCGGCATCTCGGCGGCCGTGTATTCGATCACGTCGGCGACGATCCGCATCGAGGGCGCCGGGGGATAGATATAGGTGTTGCGGACCATGAATTCCTTGAGGATGTCGTTCTGGATGGTCCCGGAAAGCTTTGCCCTGGGCGTCCCCTGCTCCTCGCCGGCGACGATGAAGGCCGCCAGGGTCGGCAGCACGGCGCCGTTCATGGTCATCGAGACGCTCATGCCCTGAAGCGCGATCCCCTCGAAGAGGCGCTTCATGTCCTCGACCGAGTCGATCGCCACGCCGGCCTTGCCGACGTCGCCCACCACGCGCTCGTGATCGGAATCGTAGCCCCGGTGGGTCGCCAGGTCGAAGGCGACGGAAAGCCCGGTCTGCCCGCCCGCGATGGCGCGACGATAGAAGGCGTTGGAATCTTCCGCCGTCGAGAAACCGGCGTATTGGCGGATCGTCCACGGCCGGTTGGCGTACATCGTCGCGCGGATGCCCCGGGTGAACGGCGCCAGGCCGGGCAGCGTGTCGCAGCCCTCCAGCCCCTCCAGGTCGGCCGCCGTGTAGAGCGGCTTGACGGCGATGCCTTCCGCCGTCTCCCACTCGAGCTCGAGGTCGAGGCACTCCCGCTTCAGCTCCTTGGCCGCCAGCCGGCGCCAGGCCTCGAGACCGATTCCCGCATCCTCGCTCATGCTCGCCTCCTCCGCGCCCTCGTCGTCGCGATGGGCGTGCCTTTATAGCAGAGGGCGTCAGACATTCGGCGCGGCGAAGGCCGCCTCCATTTCGCGCCGCGCATGCAGTGCCGGATCGGTCTCGTCGAGCGCGACGTCGCCCCAGACCAAGAGTTCGCCGGCCGCGACGTCGCGGGTGAGGGCTGCCTCGCTCGCCAGGCCGAGGGGCAGCCCGCCGATCTCGAGCGAGCGGGCGGCGGGGAGCTGCTTGCCCCAGACCGTGTAGCCGCCCTCGCCGTCGAGCACTTCACCGGCCACAAGATCGCGCTTGGCGGTGGCGACGACATCGGAACGCCATCCCGTCGGCGCCCCCGTCGCCTCGCCCCTGAGCGCGACGCTGGCCAGCGTGACGCCCAATTCCAGCCCGATCATGTGGGTCGGCCGGTAGAGCGCGAAGTGTTCATAGGTCTCGTCCGGCAGGAAGCCATACTGTCGATTGCATTCACGGACGTAGGCATGATCCGCCTCGATGACGACAAATGTACCCATTCGGAGGTGATGGGCGATCTCGTTCATCCCGCCGTCGAGCGAGGAGACCACCTCGGTCGTGCCCTTGTGGCTGAGCCGGCCGCCGGCGCCGAGGGGCTTACAGATCGAGGCCAGCTCGTAGCACGAGGCGGTGGGGAAGGCGAGCCCGTCCGGCTGCGGGGTGAGCCCGGTGGCGTTACAGACCGCGGTCATCTCGATGCCGGATTTGCTGCCGTCGTGGAAGCTGTTGAACATCTTCGCATTGAGCCCGTCGGCCGCCGCCTGTTCGGCCGAGATGTAGAAATGCTCCCAGACCGTCTCCGGCGTCGATTGATGGAAGCTCGGGTGATAGCGCGTGCCCTTGCCGGCGGAGACGATCTCGAAACCGCAGGTTCGCGCCCAATCGACATGCTCGCAGATCAGCGCCGGCTGGTCGCCGTAGGCGAGGCTGTAGACGACGCCCGCCTCGCCCGCCTTGCGGGCCAGCAGGGGGCCGGCGACGACGTCGGCCTCGACGTTGACCATGACGATGTGACGGCCGGCCGCGATCGCCATCAGCGCATGGCGGATACCGACCCGGGGATCGCCCGTCGCCTCGATCACGATATCGAGGCCGTCGGCCTCGATCAGCGCCGCCGCGTCCTCGCTCAGGTGGGTGGCGCCACCGCTCAACGCCGCGGCCAAGGACGGCGCGGCGTAGGCCGCCTCGTCCCAGCCGGTGACGCGGCAGGCGGTGCGCGCCCGTTCGACGTCCAGGTCGGCGATGCCCAGCACGTGGATCCCCGTGGTGCGCCGCGCCTGGGACAAAACCATGGCGCCGAACTTGCCGGCGCCGATCAGCCCGACGCGCACCGGCCGGCCGGCCTCGGCGCGGGCCGCCAAGAGAGCGTGGAGGTTCATGGCTCTTTCCTTTGCGCCCGCGAGCGCGCGTCAGGCCGCGTCGGCCAGCAGGCAATCGTCGGCCAGCGGCGTGATCGGCGTGAAGTCGCGATGGGCGATCCATTCCGCCCGCTGGTAGCGCTGGATCGCGTTGTCGACCCGGTTGGCGCTGATATAGACGATGGTGCGGCCCCAGGGCGTCATGTTGGGGGGCGAGCCGTGCACCAGGTTGCAGTGGAACAGGACGGCGCCGCCCGGTGGCCCCTTGGGCGCGACGATGCCATGCGCGTCGACCAGCCGCCCCATGGTGTCGTTGTCGATGGTCCAGAGCGGATAGCTGGTGGTGGCCGTGTCGTGCCCGGCCTCGATCACGCCGCCCCGGTGGCTGCCGGGAATGAAGTAGAGCGGGCCGTTGAACTCGTTCACCTCGTCCAGGAAGATCGCCAGGTTCATCGCCCGGGGCTCGGGCATCTCGTCGTCGCGCGACCAGACGCCGTAATCTTGGTGCCATTGCCAGACGTCGCCGTCGAAGGCGGCCTTGGCGTTGAGCTTGAATTGATGGATGTAGACCGCGCCGCCCAGCAGCTCCATCGCCGGCCCGACCAGGCGGGGGTGGCGGGCGAGCTTTCGATAGAGTTCGGAGAAGCGGTGCGCGGCGAACACCGTGCGCACGGTGCGGCCGTCCTTCTCGCGGACGATCTCGTCGCGCTCGAGGCCGTAGAGCCGGCCCGCCTCCTCCAGCATGACGCCCGCTTCCCGGCGGCTGAAGAGCTCGGGGAAGAAGAGGTAGCCCTCTTCGTCGAATTGCCGCTTCTCGGCCTCGCTCAGTCGCATTTTCGTCTCCCTCGCCGACGCTGGGTGATTTTACCACGAACCGGCGATCGGCGTCATCGCGAAGTCCGGCTCTGGATCGCCACGGTGCGCGGCGGCGTCTCCCAGGCCCGCTTCGACCTCGGCCAGAACGGCTTCCGTCCAATTGCGATCGCTTCCGGCGATCCAACCGGCGGATGAAGCAGCTTTAGCGGATGAGTTGCGCCTCGCCGATCAGCTCCGCGATCTCGCGGCGCAGCAGGAATTTCTGGATCTTCCCGCTCGGGGTCAACGGAAACTCGTCGCGGATTTCGAGCCGCTCCGGCAGCTTCCAGGCGCTCACCCGCTTGGTCTTGGGCGTCGAGCTGCAGCCCGGCGACCCCATGGACTACGAGACCTTTCCGGTGGTCTGGCCAAGCACCGATAGGACATGATGGGGGACCCGACCGGTTCGGCAACTAAGGAAAACGGGGTTCGGCATGGACATATCTCTCTTTCTCGCCAAGGTTTTCGGCGTCTACCTCATCGTGACGGGTGTTGCCGTACCACTCCGACGCAAAGAGTTGATTCCGGCGATTGAGCAGCTCTTCGACAACCGGCCGCTCGTCTACATCTTGAGCGTCTTCGCCTTCGTCGTCGGCCTCCTGGCCGTCGTGAGCCACAACGTTTGGGTCGCCGGCTGGCCCGTCGTCCTTACGATTCTCGCCTGGCTGATTTTCCTGGAGGCGATCGCCTATCTGCTCCTGCCCTTCGAGGTGCTGGCGCGGTTTGCTCGCTGGTTCAACACTCCGGCATGGCACGTCGGCGGCGGCGCGGGCGCCTTCGTCCTTGGCGTTTTCTTAGCGGGTAAGGGATTCCAGCTGCTTTGACGAAGAATAGAGGTCGGACTGCGATTTCCTGAATTTATGCAGGAGGCTGTCATGGTCCGTCGGCCGCGTATCCAATGTTTTCTGGTCGCGCTCTGGCCCGGGTTCGCCTTGGCCTAGTCGGCAGCTTATCCAGAGGCTCAAGCGGTGTGTAGAAGGGAGGCGGGCACTGCCACTGTATAGACTGCAGGAAGTCCAGCGGCACGGGCCATTGTTCTCACATGGTGGTGCCGGAGGACTCGTTGCGGCTCACCGGCGAGGTCAGGATCTTCGACATGCCCGCCGACAGCGGCAACATGGTGAGCCGGGGGTTCTTCCCAACCTGTGGCTGCCCGTTCATTCGACCAATTCCGGCATGCCCGGGATGGTCGTCGTCCGCGCGTCCAGCCTCGACGATCCAGGCGTCTTCGAGCCGCAGATGGTGACCTACGCCAAGCGGGCGGTTGATGGGGTTCCGTCGGCACGGCGGAAGACACCCTGCAACGGAAGACCGAGGGCGGACCCGACCGCGAGGCCGCCGCATCCGCCTCCGCCGCGAGCGGCTCACGGGCCGAGGCGTCGGCGGCGCCCGCATCGAGGCCGGCGCCCGGACGCTTTCGCGGGCCGAGAGGCGCGCGCGGGGTCTTCGGGGCCCGCGACTTTGCCCGCGACGACGACGTTTATCGGGCGATATATTCTTGGCTTTGAATATGCAGGAGTCCACCAAATCATTGAAAATCATTGCCGTTCCGACATCGCCCCGGCGGGGGGCGGTCTCGTTCTGCAAAATTGGCGTTTTTTATAAAAAGATACATAATACCATATATACAGTACTATATTGGCCATCCACAACCCCGTCGCCGTGTGCGCCCCTGGTCCGAGACATCGCTCCCGGATCGACGTCGCCCGTGCCCCGGCCGCCAAACGCGGCCCGACGCCGCGGCCGGCTCCTGAACCTCGCAACGAGGCCGCCCGACCTCTCGATCGCGGGAACCTCAAGCGAATCACGCGGCAAGCCGTGCGGCCTTCTTTCTTCGACGCCTTGCCGGTCTCCGCCGCCTCGGCCCGGGCGAAGCCTCCCCCATGGGCTCGACGGCGGGGTGCGACGGATCTCGGGTAATGGGGTCGGGCGCCCTTACTCTTGAGTTTTCGACGCCCCGGATCCTGGCAAGCGATGGTGCGTAAAGGTGCCTGCGTAAAGGTGCCTAACCCCTTTTCTTCCTTTTCTTGACCCCTTTTCTCTTTTGGACGGATGCTGCTCTAGCGGATGAGTTGCGCCTCGCCGATCAGCTCCGCGAACTGCGCGCCATCTTCCTCCAGGGCAAAATGGCCCGTATCCAGCAGGTGAAACTCCAGGTTCTTGAGGTCGCGCCAGTAGGGATAGGCGCCTTCGCCGTCCAGTGCATTCGGAGCGGTCCTTTCATCGAGCAGGGGGAACGTCGTCAGGAATCAGACTCCTGCCATGATTTTCTTCACGTCGTCGAGGCCGAGCGCGTTACCGGCCACACCCCACTGGCCGTCCTTGACTTCTTCGATGATCACCCAGGTCACGTCGCGTAATTTTTCGTTGGTCACTTCAGTGACGGCGTCCGTGATCTTGCCGATCAAATCCTTGGAGTAACTGCCCAGGTAGCTGATTTCGATGAGGCTGCGGATTGGGTCTCTGGGGGCAGATTTTGTGGGTTTGGGGCGCTGACGGCCTAGATTTCGTTTGACAGAGGGTGGTTGGTCGATTCTAAGGATTCGATGGATAGGGATGTTCTTGCCTTTTTGTCGAAAGACGAGCTGATCGATGTGGTGCTGGCCCAAGGGTCGCGGCTCGCCGAGTTCGAACTCCGGCTTGGTGAACTCGAGCGCCGGCTTGGCCTGAACAGCACGAACAGCGGCAAGCCACCGTCGAGCGATGGATTGAACAAGCCACCGGCGGGTAAAAAGAAGCGCACCAGGAGCCTCCGTAAGAAATCGGCCCGCAAGCCGGGCGGGCAAAAGGGCCACAAGGGCGAGACCCTGCGCCAAGTCGCCGATCCCGACGCCACCGTCGACCATTATCCCGAGACGTGCCAGTGGTGTGGTTCGGGATTGACGCCGGATATGGCTACCGGCCATGGGGCCCGCCAGGTTTTCGATCTACCCGAGCCCCGGCCCCTGGTGGTCACGGAGCATCGGGCGCATCGCTGCCGTTGCGGGCATTGCGGCACGTACACTCGGGCTTCTTTTCCCGTCGCCATCACCGGCCCGGTTCAATACGGCGCTCGGATCGGAGCCATGGTGGTCTACCTGTCGCACTACCAACTCCTGCCCGAGGACCGCCTGGCTGAATTGATGAAGGATCTGTTCGGGGCGGAACTGTCTCCGGCGAGCCTCGCGCGGATGGGCGGGAACAGCGCCGAGTCCGTCCAAGGCGTCGTCGATGTGATCCGCGAACTGGTGAAATCGGCGCCGGTCAAGCACATGGACGAGACCGGCTTGCGGATCGCCGGGCGGACCCAATGGTTGCACGTCGCCTCGACCGCGCGGTTGACCTTCTATCGGGTCTCGGAGCGACGCGGCAGCCTGCTCGGCGGAGTCGGCGGCATCGTCGTCCATGACCACTGGAAGCCGTACTTTACGATGGAGGGCGTACGGCACGCGCTGTGCAACGCCCATCACCTGCGCG
The DNA here is from genome assembly GCA_965225945.1 of Alphaproteobacteria bacterium. Taxonomy (GTDB): domain Bacteria; phylum Pseudomonadota; class Alphaproteobacteria; genus JASLMY01. Next base: position 88,544 of record CBDDBZ010000037.1, read on the forward strand.
AGTTGCAAGCCCTGATCGAGATCGAGAAGGAGGGCTGGGCACGCAAGATGCAGAGACTATTGCGCCGCGCCTGCCACGCGGTAAATCTCGCCCGGGAGCGGGGCGTGGCGCTGAAACCAGGCCTCGTCGAGCGCTTCCGAGGGTGTTACGACGCGATCACGGCCGAGGGCATCGCCTTTCACGAGGCACAACCTCCTCTTGCGCCCAGATCAAGCAAGGCCAAGCGCCGGGGAAGCAAGCCGCGCCGCACCGGGCACAACCTTCTCCGGCGCCTTCAGACACACAAGGAAGACGCGCTGCGCTTCCTCATCAATTTCGCCGTGCCGTTCACCAACAATCAGGCCGAGCAGGACGGGCGCATGATGAAGGTCAAGCAGAAAATCTCCGGCGGCTTCCGCAGCCAGAAAGGCGCCGAAGACTTTGCCACCGTCCGCGGCTTCATCTCGACCGCCAGAAAACAGGGCTGGAACATCATCCAGGCGCTCATGGAAAATCCCGAAACCCTGATCGAGCGTCTCCACGCCGCCTAAAAGGCCACCATGTACCTGGGCAGTTACTCCTTGGATTGATCGGCGCTGAGTTCGTCCTTGAAGACTTTGACGTTAATAAGCGGCCACAGTACACGACTCGTTCATGCTGGCTTTGGCCTGGGCACCTGGACTGGTGGTTTTCCGGGGACGAGGAAACGAATCAGCTCAATGGCTTGACGCCTGTCGATAGGATTGACGAGCTGTCGCCTTATCTGTGGAACGGCGTGCAAAGTTGACCCCTGTTGAGGGGTGATCGGCGTCCAAATTTGACCCCCTGAGCCTGGCTAGTCCAAGTCACCTCGTTTTTGGGCGGACGAGGTGGTGGGGGATGTTGGTCGTGGAGACGATAGCGCGGATCCGGCGGGAGTATTTCGTCAAGGGGAAGCCGATCAAGGAGATCGTGCGGGACGTGAAGGTCTCGGGCAACACGGTGCGCAAGGTGATCCGTTCGCAGGCGACGGCGTTCACCTACGACCGGCGGGTCCAGCCGATGCCGAAGCTGGGGCCGTGGACGGCCGAGCTGGAGCGGATGCTGGAGGCCAACGAGACCAAGTCGAAGCGGGAGCGGCTGACGCTGCTACGGATCTCCGAAGCCCTCGAGGGTCTGGGCTATGGCGGCGGCTACGACGCGGTGCGGCGCTACGCCAAGGCGTGGCGGTGGCGCCGCTCGGCATCGACGGCGCAGACCTATGTGCCGTTGGTGTTCTCGCCGGGCGAGGCCTATCAGTTCGACTGGAGCCACGAGTACGTGGTGCTGGCGGGGGTGACGACCAAGGTCAAGGTCGCGCACGTCCGGCTGCTTACCACCCATCAGATTTTGCTTGCCTTGTAGAATCTTGATGTGATTCAAGGAATCCGCCCTTTTCACAGGCGGAGTTCGACGGATGGTTGGTATCGAGATGCTGTCGGGGACGATCGGTGAGGACATGCTGGGGCGTCTTGCCGGGCAGACTGTCGCTTTTGGTGGCGACGATGCTGGACGTTCGGAGCGCGAACCTGATGGACTTGGCGGCGTCCCTGCCGCGCGCGGCAGAACGGCTGGACATGCGCTATCAGTGGATCAGCCGGCTTTTGGGCAACGACTTGATCGAGGTCGACGCGGTGATGGCGCCTTACGGACGCGACGTTCTGGCGCGGGTCGGGGCAGGCGGGCAACAAATTGTCCTGATCATGGACCAGACCCAGTTGACGGCCCGCCATCAGGCGGTGATGGTGGCGGTGCGGATCGCCGGGCGGGCGTTGCCGCTGTCATGGCGGATCAAGGAGACCCGAGGGGCGATCGGCTTTGGCGAGCAGCGCGAGGCATTGGAGGCGGTCGTGGCGTTGCTGCCCGCCAGCGCCAAGCCTGTGCTGATGGGCGACCGTTTCTACGGTTCGCCCGCCTTGATCGCCTGGTGCCGGGACCAGGGCTGGGACTGGCGCTTGCGGCTCAAGCAGCACCTGTTGGTGTTCGAGGACGGTGGGGAGACCACCCTGGCCGAGTGTTTCGCCCGGGGCGAGCACATGCTCACCGGCATCGACCTCACCGAGAAGCGGGTCGCCACCAACGTCGCCATGGTGCACGAGGCGGGCCACCCGGAGCCCTGGATCATCGCGCTGTCCGAAGCCCCCACCAAACATCGGGCCTTCGATTACGGGCTCCGGTGGGGCATTGAACCCATGTTCTCCGACTTCAAAACCCGAGGCTTCGGTATTGAGGACAGCCACATCCAACGCACCGACCGCTTGGGTCGCCTTATCCTGGTCATGGCGCTGGCGCTGTTCTGGGCCGTGTCCGTCGGCATGTGGGACGTGGTCAACAAGGCCACCCCGGGCGAAAAAAACCGCCGGAAAAGCGACCCCGCAACCTGCTACGCAGCCTGACATCGCTGTTCAAACGTGGCATCCGCCGCATCCAGACCTGCCTCCAGCGACTCATCCCCCTCCCGCCCCTCTGGGAAGTCTGGAGAAATTGATGGGTGGTGAGCGTCCGGCTGTGCCACAGCCGAATGTTCTTCGTCCGCGCTTATCCGCGCGAGAGCCAGGAGATGGTGTTCGACGCCCACGACCGGGCATTCCGGCTGTTCCAGGGTGCCTGCCGGCGAGGCATCTACGACAACATGAAGACGGCGGTGCAGACCGTCCTCATCGGCAAGGAGCGCGCGTTCAACCGGCGCTTCGTGCAGATGTGTGGCCACTACCTGGTCGAACCGACAGCATGCACGCCGGGAGCGGGATGGGAGAAGGGGCAGGTCGAGAACCAGGTCGGGATCATCCGCGGTCGGTTCTTCACCCCGCGGCTGCGCTTCAAGACCTACGACGAGCTCAACGCCTGGCTCTTGGACCAGTGCGTCGCCTACGCCCGGCGTCATCCCCACCCGGTGTTCAAGGACAGGACTGTCTGGCAGGTGTTCGAGGACGAGCGTCCGTCCCTGGTCGGCTATCGCGGGCCGTTCGACGGCTTCCACGCGGTCCCGGCGTCGGTGTCGAAGACCTGCCTGGTGCGCTTCGACAGCAACAAGTACAGCGTGGCGGCGCGCGCCGTCGGCCGTCCGGTCGAGGTCCATGCCTACGCCGATCGCATCGTCATCCGCCAGGACGGCGAGATCGTCGCCGAGCATGCCCGGCGCTTCGGCCGCGACCAGACCGTCTATGACCCGTGGCACTACGTGCCCGTGCTGGCGAGGAAGCCCGGTGCGCTTCGTAACGGCGCGCCGTTCAAGGACTGGGCGCTGCCCGGCGCCCTGGGTCGCGTGCGCGTCCGGCTCGCCGGCCACGACGACGGCGACAGGCAGATGGTCGAGATCCTCACCGCCGTGCTGGCGGATGGGCTGGCGGCGGTGGAGGCCGCCTGTGCCGAGGCGCTCGCTGGCGGCGTGTGCAGCGCCGACGTCGTGCTCAACATCCTCAATCGTCGGCGCCAGCCGTCCGAGACGGCGCCGATCCCGACGCCCGCGAACCTGCGTCTTCGCTTTGAGCCGGTGGCCGATTGCACCCGCTACGACCGCTTGAGGGGGGTCGGCCATGGAGCGCCATGAGGTCCTGGAGATGATGGCCGCACTCAAGCTCGCCGGCATGCGCGACGCGTTCGACGAGGTGCTCGCCGACGGCCTCAAGCGCCAGCATCCGATGCAGCGAATCATCGGCGAGCTGTTGAAGGCCGAGATCGCCGACAAGCAGGCGCGATCCATCAAGTACCAGATGAGTGGCGCCAAGCTGCCGCTGGCCAAGGAGCTGGCCGACTTCGACTTCACCGACACCCCGGTCAACGAGCCGCTGGTCCGCGAGTTGGCGGTCGGCGGCTTCCTGGCCAACCAGCGCAACGCCGTGCTGATCGGCGGCACCGGCACCGGCAAGAGCCATCTCGCCGTCGCCATCGCGCGGGCCTGCATCCGCGATGGCGCCCGGGGCCGCTTCTTCAACGTCGTCGACCTGGTCAACCGGCTCGAGGCCGAAGCCCGCGCCGGCCGCCAGGGCCGGCTCGCCGATCAGCTGGCCCGGCGCGACCTCGTCATCCTCGACGAGCTCGGCTACCTGCCCTTCGCCCAAACCGGAGGCCAGCTGCTGTTCCACCTCGTCAGCCGGCTCTACGAGCGCACCTCGATCATCGTCACCACCAACCTGACCTTCGGCGAATGGCCGTCCGTCTTCGGCGACGCCAAGATGACCACCGCGCTCCTCGATCGTCTGACGCACCACTGCGAGATCATCGAGACCGGAAACGACTCCTGGCGCTTCAAGAATCGGTCCTAAAGGCAACCGATCCACCTGCCGCCCGGTCGCCCAGGTGGGCCCACAGGAACCTCCCACGCGCGGTCCGCCGCCAGCCGCGTGGTGGGCGCGTCGGCCCGCGCGCGGGCCCCTCCTATGGACTACCTGTACGACCTCCGCCGTGCATCCCCAAAGGGGTCAACATTGCACGCCGATAGGGGGTCAATGTTCAACGCCGATTGACAGTCGTCAACGACACGGGCCGTCACTTTGTTGCTGTCGCGGTCTTTCATACCAACAACGGCGGTCTTGCCAACTGCACCACGTCCGGTGCCCGCCAACTCTTTGCGCTTGGCCTTGCTCATGTTCTTGCGCTTGCCGCCAAAGTAAGTTTCGTCTACCTCGACCGGGCCGTCGAAAGGTTCGCCGTTCTCGCCCGCCCACGCTTCACGGATACGGTGCAACATGAACCAAGCTGTAGGCTGGGATACGCCGATATCGCGGGACAGTTTCATGCTGGCGACGCTTTTAAGGCTGGTAAGGCACAAGTAGATGGCGATGGCCCACTTGCGAAGCGGGACGTTGGAGCGGGCAATCGGCGTTCCGGTGCGGACGCTGAAATACGACCGGCAGTCAGAGCACCAATAGGGCATCGGTTTGGCGTTCGGGACTTCGCGCGTCCGAACGCTCCCGCACTTGCCGCAATGCCGCTCGCCGTCACGCCAGATAACGGACTCGAACCATGCCGTCGCGGCAGCCTCATCCGGGAACATGTCCATGAGCTGGACCAGCGTAACGCCTTCGCGATGGGCTTTGCCTGGGGCTTTCTGCGTCATGTCCGTGTCTCCCTTCCAACACCTTGGAATATAGGGAGTCAGTCAGCTAATGTCAAGTAGTCTTTATAATCCCCATACTGGGAGCCGTGATCCATCCGCAAGGCCAGCCCCCGCGCCGCACCGGCGGAGGTCGAGGCATACAGCCTCGCAAGCCCCATGGAGATCGGCTGAAGGGCGGCGAAGCGGTCGCCTCGCTTGCACACATGCCAGCCGACGCACTCGGCGTTCCAATGCTCGATGGCGGTGAATATCCAGCCCCAGCCGTCGTCCACCGTGAACACCCGAACGCCGTCCGTGCCCCACATGAGGTTGGGGGCATGGGTGATGATCTCACCGACATGGGGATTTCCGCCACGGCGGCGGCAGCGATGGGGCGAGAGCAGGTTGTTCTCGCGCATCACCCGGAGCACCCGCTTGCGGGAAACACGGATGCCACGACAGACCCGAAGCCGAGCCCAGACCTTGCGGTGTCCCTCGCCCTCCCAGGGGGATGCCTCCAGGTCGGCCTCGATGGCCACCAGCAGAGCCTCGTCCGAGATCGAGGGCTTCGGTCCCCGGCGCTTTGCTGGTGGGCGCTCAGCGGTGGCCTGCTGCCGGGATTTCATGGCGTAGAACGAGGAACGGGCAAAACCCCAGGCCGCACAGACCCGCTGGAGGCCGTAGGCCAAACCCGTGCCGGGAGAGGTGGCGGCACTCATCGCCGCGACCTCCGCCGCCCCAAAGGGCCGGACGTCTCCGTCTTGGCCTCCAGCAGTTCCACCTGCATGATCAACTCCCCGATCCGCTTCATGGCGATGTCCAGTTCCGCCTTTACCGGATCGCCCTTGCGTTCCTTGAGCGAGGCATCGATCCCGGCGATCGCCTTCTCACGCCACTGCTCGAGCCGGAAAATCTCCACGCCCAACTGCCGCGACAAAAGTTCCACCGGCTCGCCACGCAAAAGCCGCAGGGCAACCTCACGCTTGCGCGTCACCGTCCACCGCTGGCCAAGTCCCAGCGGGCCTGCCGGCGAAACCTGGCCCGGGGAAAACGTGGACGAGCCAAGCTCGCCCTCGTTTACCACAGGCCCATCAACAGCAACTTTGTTTTCAAAATTGTCGGTCATGTTCCGGTCCTCCTTGGACACTTCGATTAAACCAATTCTGTGTCCAAGGAAATCGGGTCCGACTCATGGCGCTCTACATGATCGGTCTGGATCGCTTCAAGTTAGTCAACGACAGCCATGGCCAAAGGATCGGCGACGGTTTGCTGGTGCAGTTCGCGACCAGGCTGTCGCGTTTTCTGCGCAGGACCGACACGCTCGCGCGGCTGGGGGGCGACGAGTTCGCGATCATCACCACCAACCTCGATCGCGACGCCGCCGCCTCGGTGACCGCCGAGAAGATCATCGATTCGGTGGCCGAGCCCTTCATCATCGACAGCCACCATATCAACAGCGCCGCCAGCGTCGGAATCGTCATCTTCGATGGTCGCGAACCGGTCACCCCCGACGAGCTGTTGCAGCGCGCCGATTTCGCGCTCTACCGGGCCAAGGAGGCGGGGCACCAGCAATACCAATTCTTCGACGAGGACCTGAACCGGGCGGTACGGCGCGGTAACCTGCTGAAGAAGGAATTGGCGGCCGCGATCGGCAGCGATCAGATCCACCTCGTGTTCCAGCCGAAGATCGACATCGCCACGAAGACTATCAAGGGGGTCGAGGCGTTGACCCGCTGGACCCATCCGGAGCTGGGTCCGATCTCGCCGGCCGAATTCATCCCGATCGCCGAGATGACCGGTCAGATCCTCGATCTCTCCGACTGGGCCCTGGAGACCGCGTTCAAGACCATCGGGAGCTGGCGCGGGACGGTCCTGGAGACCGTGCCGATCGCCCTCAACGTCTCCGCGGTGCAGTTGAAGAGTGGCGACATCGTCAACACCATCCAGCGGCTGATGCGTCGCTACGGCGTCTTGCCGCGGGATTTCGCCCTCGAAATCACCGAGACCACGGCACTCGAGGATCTCGAGGGGGGAATCGACCGGCTGACCGCGCTACGCGACATGGGCGTCGAGATCGCCATCGACGACTTCGGCACCGGCTATTCGTCCTTGGCGCTGGCGACCACCCTGCCGGCCGATCAATTGAAGATCGACAAGTCGTTCGTATCCGGCATGCTGGAACGGTCGTCCGACGCGGCGGCGGTGAATACCACCATCACGCTTGCCCACAGCCTCGGCATGAGCGTCGTCGTCGAAGGGGTCGAGACGATGGAGGAGTTCGAGTATCTGGACCGCAGCGGCTGTGACCAAGTGCAAGGCTTCTTGATCGTCAAGCCGCTCGCGGCCGAAGAGCTGGTGACTTGGTATGCGCTCGAACGCGACACCTTGCTGCGCGTCGCGGCCTGATCCCCCCCCCCGGCCGGCGAGCCCCGTGCCGCCCCGACGCCAACCACCCCGGGAATGGTGTCGGCAATACGGATGCGCTGGCGCCGAATTGGCGTTATTCTCGGATTTGCCCGGCCGATCGCCGGGTGGTGCCGATAGCGGCGGAGCGGGGAGCGGCCATGGCGGCCACGGGACAGGGCTGGAGCAGTCGGTTGCTGGCGCCTCTGGTGAACCTGCGGATGCGCAAGCGCATCGAGCCGGAAGACGAGGATCCCGTCCGTTTCGGCGAGCGTCAAGGCTACCCCTCGCGGCCGCGACCTCCGGGCCATTTGATCTGGATTCATGCGGCGGGCGAGAGCGAAGCCGTGTCCGCGCTCACTCTGATCGAAGGTATTCGCCGTGCCGACGAGGCGGTCTCCGTCTTGCTGACCAGCGAGACCGCGGCCGCGTCGCGGTTGATCGGGCAACGCATCTCCAAACGCGTGGTGCATCAATATCTGCCTTACGATCAGGCGTCCGCCATCGACAACTTCCTCGACCATTGGCATCCCGACGCCGCGATCTGGGTGGAAGCCGGGTTCTGGCCCAACTTGGTGAGGGCGACGCGCGCGCTCGGGGTTCCGATGCTGTTGATCAACGCGAGGATCTCGGAGAATTCGTTTCGCGGCTGGCGCCGGGCGCCCAAACTGATCCGGAGCATGCTGGGCTGTTTCGACCTCTGCGTGGCGCAGAGCTTGCCCGACGTGGGGCGCCTGGCGACGCTCGGGGCCGGGAACGCCGCCTGCGTCGGCAACCTGAAGGCGGCCGCGCCGCCGCTGCCGGCCGACGAGCGGATGCTCGAACGGCTCGGCCGCAGTATCGGCCGGCGCCCCGTCTGGCTCGCCGCCGGTATCGATCCGGGCGAGGAGGGCGCCATCGTCAAGGCACACACACACGCGCGCGAGGATTTCCCCGATCTGCTGACCATTCTCGCCCCGCACGAAGGCGGGCGCGGCGAGGCCGTCTCGGAATATCTGCGCCGACAGCGACTGACGGTCGCCCGACGTTCGGGGCTGGAGCCGGTCCGGTCCGAGACCGAGGTCTATGTCGCCGATAGCCTGGGCGAGATGGGGATCTTCTACCGCCTCGCGCCGATCGTCTTCGTCGGCGGCTCGCTGGTCGATCGGGGCGGACGCAATCCGTTGGAGGCGGCTTGTCTCGAGTGCGCGCTGCTCTGTGGCCCGCACATGGACAACCACGCCGACGTGGTCCGCGAGCTGGTGCAGGCCGACGCGGCGGTCCAGGTCGAGAACCCGGCCGCGCTGTGCGAGGCGCTGACCGCCATGCTGGGTGATCCGGGCCGTGTCGCGCGGCGGGCGATGGCGGGCTCCGACCATGTCGCGCGCAGCCAGGGCGTGCTCGACGATCTGGTCGAAGAGATCTCGCCCTATATCTTCGGACGCGCTTGGGACAGCGCCACCGTCGAGCCGGCGGATTAGCGCCGTTCGACCGCACGAAAACGCCGACACTTCGCCATGGTTGCAAGCTAGTGGCGTCCGCTAAACGAGTTCCCCGTGAAACCGAGGCGAAGCGACGGAATTTTTCCCGATCGACGCATCATCGAGACGTCATCCAGCCACCTGCTACCAGGGTTCCAGCCAGGGGCGGAGGTCGAGCTCGAAGGTCCAGGCGTTGCGCGGTTGCGTGTGGAGCCGCCAGTAGTTCTCGGCGATTGCCGCGGGATCGAGAATGCCGTCCCGGTCCTTCAGCGCGTAACGCTCGGGGAAATTTTGCGCGATCCACTTGGTGTCGATGGCGCCGTCGATCACCACGTGGGCGACGTGGATTCCCTTGGGGCCGAGTTCGCGCGCCATCGATTGCGCCAGCATTCGCAAGCCCGCCTTGCCGCCCGAGAAGGCGGCGTAACCGTCACCACCCCTGAGGCTCGCCGTCGCCCCGGTGAAGAGGATGGTGCCCCGTTCGCGCGCCACCATCCGCTTGGCGACTTCGCGGCCCATCAGGAAGCCGCTGAAACAGGCCATCTCCCAAGTCTTGTAAAAGACCCTCGCGGTCATCTCCAAGATTGAGAAGCGGACGTTGCCGCCGACGTTGAAGACCGCGACCTCGATCGGGCCGATCTCGCGCTCGATCCGCTCGATGAAGGGGACCATCTCCTCCTCGGCTCGGGCATCGATGCCGTGTGCGTGCGCGATCCCGCCCTCGGCCCGGATGCCTTCCGCCAGCTTTTCGAGCTGGCTGAGATTGCGAGCACGCCGGGTGATCACGGCCTCATAGCCTTCCCGCGCGAAGCGGTGCGCGATGGCGCCGCCCGTCGCGTCGCCCGCGCCGATCACCAACGCCACCTTGCGTTCGCCGGTCTCCGCCATGGTCTGGTTTCTCCACCGCTCGTCTCCCTCCATCTCTAGCATTTTCGGCCGCGCGAAATTCCATCGTCGCCGCCGCGAAGCTGAATTATCCTCGATCGACGTGAAGACGAGGGGTGTAGGTTTCATGGCCTGGGAAGGACGGGCGGTTCTGGGCCTGGATCACGGCCTGCCGGAGGTGGCGGCGTTCGACGTCGCGGTCGTTGGCGGCGGGGCGGCCGGCGTCGCGGCGGCGGAGACGGCGGCGCGCCATGGTCTTTCGGTCTTGTTGATCGAGCGCTACGGATTTTGCGGCGGCAACGCGGTCGCCGGCCTCTCCGGCACGATCTGCGGCCTCTACCTCTCGACCGAGCGGGGCGCCAACCGACCGGAGCAGGCGGTCTTCGGCTTCGCCGAGCGGTTCCGCGCCGCGATGGAACGGGCAGGCGGGCTGACGGCGCCGCAACGTTACGGCGCCACATGGACGGTGACCCATGATCCCCTGGTCTGGCGCGAGGTGGGAGAGGGCTTCCTGGTCGAGGCTGGCGTCCGCGTGCTCTACCACACCATGGTGACGGGGGTGGTCATGGAGGGGGAGACGGTTCGGGGCCTGGTGGTCGATAGCAAGGCGGGGCGCGGCGTGGTTCGGGCGAAACGAGTGATCGATGCCAGCGGCGACGGTGACGTGGTCTTCCGCGCCGGCCTCGGCTTCACCATGGGCCAGGACGGCACGGTGCAGAATCCGACCATGATCTTCCGCCTGGCCGGCGTCGACGTCCCGCGCTTTCTGGCGTTCTGGGGCCCCGACACGATCTCCGGACCCGAAGTCCAGGCGATGCTGAAGCGCGAGCACGAGGCCGGCCGCTACGACCTGCCCAGGGACAAGATCTGGCTGTTCGCGACGCCGAGACCCGGCGAGATCCTGTGCAACGCAACCCGCCTGATCGGGGGGCAGGGGCGGATGCTGGACACCACCAACCCCTGGGACCTGACGGAGGCGGAATTCGTCGGCCGCCGTCAGGTCAGGGAATACGCCCGCTTTCTCCGCGATCACGTGCCGGGGCTGGAGGCGAGTTTCGTCAACGATACCGGCGTGCAAGCCGGCATCCGGCAGAGTCGCTCGATCCTGGGCACCCAGCGGCTCACCAACGAGGACGTCACCGCCCGGCGCAAGCGGGCGGACGGCATCGCCCGCTCCCCCTGGCCGATCGAACTCCATGTCGGCGACCGGCCGAAGCTCGAATGGCTGCACGACGATTTCTACGAGGTGCCCTATGGCGCCCTGGTGCCGGAGGTGGGGGAGCATCTGATCACCGCCGGGCGTTGCCTCTCGGCCGAGCACGAGGCCCTCGCCTCCTGCCGGGTGACGGCGCAGTGTTTCTCCTATGGCCAGGCGGCGGGGCTCGCGACGTTGGCCTCGCTCCGCGACGACGTCGCCTACCGGGCCATCGACGGGCCCGCGATCCGGGCCATGCTAAACGACGACGGCGCGCGACTGGAGGGCTGAGTGCGCGTACTCCATGTTTTCGCGCTCGCTCTCATGGTGGCGCTGGGCGCGCCGGGCGCGGGACGGGCGCGCGAGGCCGATCTGGCGCTGGTACTGGCGATCGACTGTTCCTACAGCATCGACGATAGCGAATTCGACCAGCAGCGGTTCGGGCTCGCCGCCGCCTTCCTCGATCCCCGGGTGGTGGCGGCGATCAGCACCGGCGCCGCCGGCGCGATCCTGGTCACCGTGGTGCAGTGGTCGAACAGCGCGTCCCAAGTCCAGGCGCTGCCTTGGACCCGCGTCGCCGGCCTGGCCGACGCGGCGGGCGTCGCCGAGCGGCTCGTCGCCATGAAACGGCGCACCCTCGAGGGCGGGACCTCGATCTCGGCCGCGATCGACTTCTCCCGCGGGCTGCTCGCCGATCCCGCGCTTCGGGCGGCCAGGCGGGTGATCGACATCTCGGCCGACGGGCGCAACAACAACGGCCGCGACGTCCGCGCCGCCCGCGACGCGGCGCTGGCCGCCGGCATCACGGTCAACGGCCTGGTGATCCTGAACGCCGTGCCGACGCTGGGCTACTATTTCCGCCGCTCCGTGCTGGCGGGCGACGCCTCTTTCGTGGTCGAGGCCCTGAGCTACGATGACTACGGCGACGCCATGCTGGCCAAGTTGGTGCGGGAGATCACGGGCAACATGCTGTCGAGGCGCGCGCCGCCGCCGCCCGACGGCCCGTGGGACGTTGCCAAGGCGCGCGGCGCGCCACTACCCTCGACCCGGATCGGCGAAGGGGAGGAGGCGAGGCGATGAAGATCAGCGGAATTCGAGATCTGCATTGTGACGCGGGGTGGCGCAACCTGTCGTTTCTGAAGATCGAGACCGACGAGGGACTGGTCGGCTGGTCGGAATACAACGAGAGCTATGGCGCCAAGGGGCTGACGGCGGTCATCCACTCCCTCGCCGAGGGCCTGCTCGGCGAGGATCCGCGTCCCGTCGAGCGACTGATCGCCCGGCTCTACGCCAAGACCCGCGCCGCGCCCGGCGGCCTCAACCAGCAGGCGATCGCGGCGATCGAGAACGCACTTGTCGACGTCAAGGCCCGCGCCCTGGGCATTCCGGTCTACGAGCTGTTGGGCGGGCCGGTCCGCGACCGGCTGCGGCTCTACTGGTCGCACTGTGGCTCCTACCGGGTCGATCACGCGGCGACCATGGGCGTGGCGCCGCTCGGCAACCTCGACGACGTGGCCGCGCTGGGCGCCCAGGTCCGCGACAGCGGCTTCACCGCCCTCAAGACCAACATCTTCCTCTTCGACGAGGGCCAGCCCTTCATGTACCAGCCGGGCTTCACCCGCTCGGCCGGCTGGCCGGAGCTCAACTGGAGCCCCAAGCTGATCCGCGCGATGGACGCGCAGCTCAGCGCTTTCCGCCAGGGCACGGGCCCGGAGGTCGAATTTCTGCTCGACCTCAACTTCAACTTCAAGACCGAGGGCTACCTCCGCGTCGCCCGATCGTTGGAGAAGCACGGCCTGATGTGGGTCGAGCTGGACATTTACGATGCCCGCGCCCTGGCGCTGATCCGCCAGTCGATCACCACGCCGGTGGCCAGTTGCGAGTCGCTTTACGGCCGGCGCGCGTTCCGTCCCTTCCTGGAGAACTATTCGATCGACGTCGCCATCGTCGACGTGCCGTGGAACGGAATCCTGGAAGCGCTGAAGATCGCCCGCATGGCCGAGGCCTTCGAGGTCAACTGCGCACCGCACAACTTTTACGGCCACCTCTCGACCCTGATGAGCGCGCACTTCTGTTCCGCCCTCACCAACTTCCGGATCATGGAAATCGACATCGACGACGTGCCGTGGAAGGACGAGCTGGTGAGCGAGCCGCCCCGGATCGAGGATGGTCACCTGCTGCTGCCGACGGGCCCCGGCTGGGGCGCCGAGATCGACGAAGCCGCCGTCGCCCGCCACCCGCCGAAGTGACGCCGGCCTGGGTCGCCTCGCCCGCCTCGAGGCCCTCGGCGCGCCGGCGCCCGGCGAAGCTATCGGGGCCTACTCCGCCGCCTCCGCCTCGGAATCGGCGCCGCCTCCGACCCGCTGAGCCAGCGCCGCCTTCAGGAAAACGTCGATGTCACCGTCGAGAACGCGGCTGGCGTCGCCCCTCTCGACGCTGGTCCGGAGGTCCTTCACCATCTGATAGGGCTGCAAGACGTAGGAGCGGATCTGATGGCCCCAGCCGATATCGGTCTTAGTTGCCTCCTGAGCCTGCTTTTCCTCTTCCCGCTTGCGCAGCTCCGCCTCGTACAGCCGGGCTTTCAGCATCTTCATCGCGGTCGCCCGATTCTTGTGTTGCGAGCGTTCCTGCTGGCATTGCACGACGATACCGGTCGGCTCGTGGGTGATACGGACGGCGCTGTCGGTGCGGTTGACGTGCTGACCACCGGCGCCCGAGGCACGGTAGGTGTCGACCCGAATGTCCGAATCGGCAATCTCGATCTCGATGTCGTCGTCGACTTCGGGATAGACCCAGACGCTGGCGAAGCTGGTGTGGCGCCGGGCACTGGCGTCGAACGGCGAGATCCGGACCAGGCGGTGGACGCCGCATTCGGTCTTCAGCCAGCCGTAGGCGTTGGTGCCGGTGACATGAAGGGTCGCCGACTTCAGGCCCGCTTCCTCGCCCGGGCTCTCCTCGACCAGCACGGTCTTGAAATCGTTGCGGTCGGCCCAGCGATTGTACATCCGGATCAGCATCCGGGCCCAATCCTGCGACTCCGTTCCGCCGGCGCCGGCGTGGATTTCCAGATAGCAGTCGTTGCCGTCCGCCTCGTCGCCCAGCAGGGTCTCCAGTTGCCGCTTGGCCGCGAGCTCGTGAAGCGCGCGCAGTTGCGCCTCGGCGTCCGCCACGACCTCGTCGTCGCCCTCCTCCTCGCCGAGCTCGATCAACCCCACCCCATCCTCGAGTTCGGCCTGGAGCGAAACATACTGTTGGATCGCGCCGTCGAGATGCGTGCGCTCGCGCATCAGGGCCTGCGCGCGCTCCCGATCGTTCCACAGATCCGGCGACGCGATCGTCTTGTTCAGTTCCGCCAGTCGGTCCCGGGCGGCATCCAGGTCAAAGATGCCTCCTCAGGAGGGCTAGGCTCTGGTGGATCTCGTCCACCATGGCTTGCGTCTCCGCGCGCATGCCACCTCCTTGCGTCCTGTGACGTCGTCGTCGGTCCCTCGGCGACGCGTGGGCCGGCCCGCGTCGCGATTCGCCCTAATATAGTCCGCCCGTCCCGGTACCGGGAGTCGCGCCACCGCCGGCTGTCCCGCCCGCGGCGCCGATCAGCCGACTTCCCGCCTTGGGCTCGGTACCGGGCTTGAAGGCTTCCAGGATTACCCGCTCGTCGCCCGGCCGGCTCGGCAATCCCGTGGTCGGCTCGATCCGTACCAGCTTGATTCCCGGCGGGATGCGGAAGGGCACCGTGGCGCGGGTGGTCAGCGCCTCGGCCATGAAGTCCTTGAAGATCGGCGCCGCGACGGACGCGCCCTGCTCGCCGCGACCGAGCGGCTTGGGCTCGTCGAAGCCGACGAAGACGCCCAGCGCCAGGTCCGGAGAGAAGCCCATGAACCAGGTGTCATTGGGTCCGTTGGTCGTCCCCGTCTTGCCGGCCAATGGCTTGCCGAGCGAGGCGATCCTGCGCCCGGTGCCGCGCAGCACCACGCCCCTGAGCAGGGAGACGACCTGATAGGCCGTGGCGGCGTCGAGGACGCGCTCGCGCGTGTCGGGGATCCGGGGCTCCGGCTGGTCCGACCAGGTCGCGGCGGTGCAGCCCCGGCACGCCCGCCGGTCGTGCCGGAAGATGGTGCGGCCCCGGCGATCCTGGACCCGATCGATCACCGTGGGATCGACCCGCTTGCCGCCGTTCACAAATATCGAATAAGCGGCGGTCAGCCGCAACAGCGTGGTCTCGCCGGCGCCGAGCGCCATGGGGAGATATTGCGGCATGTCCTCGATGATGCCGAAGCGGCTGGCATAATCGGCCACGACATCCATTCCGATCTCTTGCGCCAGGCGCACCGTCGTCAGATTTCGCGACTTCTCCAGCCCGCGACGCAACGTGTCGAAGCCATAGAACTTGCTCGAATGGTTGGTGGGCTTCCACTTCGCCTTGCCGGGCCCCTGGTCGACGACGACCGGGGCGTCGAGGATGATGCTGGCGGGGGTGAAGCCGTGGTCGAGCGCGGCGGCATAGACGAACGGCTTGAAGGCGGAGCCCGGTTGGCGCAGCGCCTGGGTCGCCCGGTTGAACGGGCTGTCGCGGAACTCGTAGCCACTGACCAAGGCCAGCACGCGCCCGGTGTGGGGATCCATCGCGACGATGGCGCCGCTGATGTCGGGCACCTGTTCCAGCCCGTGGCCGCCTTCGACCCAATCCTTGTCCTCGGGCGGTATGGGCGATGCCGCGACGACATCGCCCGGGGCCAGTACGTCGGCGGGTTTGACTATGCGGCCCCCAAGCCTCTGTCCCTTGATCCAGCGCCGGGCCCAGCGCAAGCGGGAGAGCGGGATGACGCCCTGGGTACCGTCGGCAAAGCCGATTTCCACGGTTTTCGCGTCCAGCTTCAACACCACGGCGAGCTTCCAGGCGTCGATCGCGCGCGGCAACTCCAAGGCCCTCAGTTGGTCGCGCCAATCCTCCATGCTCTCCAATCGGGCGAGCGGCCCGCGCCAGCCGTGGCGGCGATCATAGCGGCGGAGACCGCGCCGCAAGACCTTTTCGGCCAGCGCCTGCAGCGTGCTGTCGAGCGTCCCGCGAATCGAGAGGCCACCCTCGTAGAGCGCGACTTCGCCGTACCGCTCGACGACCTCGCGCCGGACCTCCTCGGCGAAATAGGCACCGCTGACG
This sequence comes from Alphaproteobacteria bacterium, assembly GCA_965225945.1. Classification (GTDB taxonomy): domain Bacteria; phylum Pseudomonadota; class Alphaproteobacteria; genus JASLMY01. Next base: position 104,680 of record CBDDBZ010000037.1, read on the forward strand.
ATCCCGGACGACTTCGGCCGATTGACGCCGAGCGGCATTTTTCGCGCCGCCTCGGCCTCCGGAGCGCCGATCACGCCATCCGCGAGCATGCGCGACAGCACCCAGTTGCGCCGCACGAGTGCCGCCTCGGCGCGGCGCTCGGGGTGGAGTCTGTTCGGCGCCTTGGGCAACGCGGCGAGATAGGCGACCTCCGTCAAGGTCAACTCGTCGAGGGATTTGTCGAAATAATTGAGGGCCGCCGCCGCGACGCCGTAAGCTCTGAGACCGAGGAAGATCTCGTTCAAATAGAGTTCGAGAATCCGGTCCTTGGTGTAGGTGTTCTCGAGCCGAAACGCCAGGATCGCCTCGCGGATCTTGCGCTCGTAAGAGACCTCGGCGCTCAGGAAGAAGTTCTTAGCCACCTGCTGCGTGATCGTCGAGGCGCCGCGGGGCCGGCGGTTGGCACCGGCGAGCTTGTTCTTGACGTTGGCGAAGGCGGCGCTCGCCACCCCCAGCGGATCGATCCCGAAATGGCGGTAGAAGGTTTTGTCCTCGGCCGAGAGAAAGGCCTTGATCAGCAGCTTCGGCATCGCTTCGACAGGCACGAACAGACGCCGCTCGCGGGCGTATTCCTCGATGAGGCGACCGTCTCCGGCGTACACCCGCGACATTACCGCCGGCTTGTAGTCGACGAGCTGGCGGTGATCGGGCAGCCCCGGCGAATAGCGCCAGAAGACGTAGAACGTCCCGGCGCTACCGAGGATCGCCAGCAACAGCAGCACCACGACCAGCTTGCCGAAGGATTTCAGGACGTCCGCCACTGCTTCGGACCCCGTCGCCGTTTCGTCCGGTAATTCTAGAGACTATAGTCCAAATTGTGTCGAATTGATGAAGTCGCGCGCCCGGTCCGGAATTAATTTTCCAGCGACTTGAAATAGCTGTCCACCGCTGCCGCGACCGAACGGACGATCGCGATGCGGGAGCTGTCGCGCTGGAGGTAGGTGGCGTCGGCCTTGTTGGAGAGATAGCCGAGTTCCAACAGCACCGAAGCGACGTCAGGCGCCTTCAAAACACGAAATGCGGCGAAGCGATGGGGTTTGCCCCGCATCCGGATCTTGGCGCGCCGGAACTCGGGTACGACCGTCGTCGCGAAGCGCGCCGCGTAGTTCATGGTCTCGCGCTGCGCCAGGTCGATCAGGATCGAGACCACTTCGTCGTCGTGCTCGTCCAGGGTGATGCCGGCGATGAGGTCGGACCTGTTTTCCTTGGCCGCCAATGCCTCCGCCTCGAGGTCCGAGCCTTTTTCGGAGAGCGTATAGATGGCGCCGCCCCGCACGCTCTCGTCGGCGATCGCATCCGCGTGAAGCGAGATGAAGAGATCGGCGCCGGCGTCCTGGGCGATCTGAACCCGCCGGCGAAGCCGAACAAAGACGTCGCGCTTGCGCGTCAGGACGATTTTGTAGGTCTTTCGCTTCACCAGTTCCTGTTCGATGGCGCGGGCGTATTTCAGGACCAAGTGCTTTTCGAAATTGCCGTCGTGGCCGACCGTGCCGGGATCGACCCCGCCATGCCCCGGGTCGAGCACGATGATCCGGGGGCCGGCGCTTCGGCCTTGCGGCTTCGCCATCGGCCTCGGCGGCGCGACGGGTCGTCGAACCGAGCGGACGGCGGGTTTCAGGGCCGCCGCGAAGCGCGCCGCGTCGGTCGGCACGAGGTCCATGACGAAGCGATATCCGGCCCCGTCCCGGGGCGTCAGCACGAAGGCTTGGCTCACCCGCGTCGGGCCGTCCGTATCGACCACGAGGCGGGAGTTGCCGGGCTTGAAAAGGCCGAAGCGATAGCCCTTGATCGAACCGATTCGCCGCCGGAACGCCTCGACCGGTGCCGCCACCGTCAATTCTGGCAGATCGACCACCACGCGATAGGGCGCCGCCAAGGTAAAAACCCGGAACTTCACGGTGTCCGAAAGATCGAGAACGATCCGCGTCTTTTCCGGATGGGCACCGACGCGAATATCGGTGAGCCTCGGCTCAGCGGCAGCGCCGAGGCTTGTCGCCACAAGGGCAAAAACGGCCACGATTTCGAATGCGGAGCTCAGCTTTTTCACAGATTTAGTATAGCACACTCTAATATACCCCGACTCCCCGCAGACCCGAAAAAGTTCTGGCAATCCGGCTGCGGATCGATTCTTCTCGCGGTCATGATTCGCGGTGGATTTCTGAGCATCGAGGAACGCGCGGCCCTGGAGGCGGTGATGGGGCATCCGAGCGAGACCCACGGGGTGGCGCGCCGCGCGAACGCCGTTCTGCTCTTGGATGACGGCTTGAGCTGCGTCGAGGTGGCGAAGGTGCTCTACCTCGACGACGACACGGTGCGGACGTGGCTGAAGCGCTACCGTGCGGGCGGCCTGGATGAAATGACGCTGTTCGACTGGCATGGCCGGTCGGGCCATCTGAGCCGGGAGCAAGAGGCGGAGCTTTCGGCCCATCTGAGCCAACGGCTTTACCGCGATACCGGCGAGGTGGCGGCCCATATCAAGGCGACCTACGGAGTGATCTACAGCCATTCGGGCTGCATCAAGGTGATGCATCGCCTGGGCTTCGAATACAAGCGCCCGAAAAGCCTGCCGGCTCAGGCCGATGAGGCCGAGCAGGCCGCCTTTATCGAGGCCTATGATAAGTTGCTCAACGGCTTGGCCGCCGACGAGGTGGTCTACTTCGCCGATGCGGTGCACCCGGAATTCCAGTCCCGCCCAGTCCATGGCTGGGTCAAGAAGGGCGACAAAGTGGCGTTACGCCGGACCTCGGGGCGCCAGCGCATCAATCTCCACGGCGCGCTCAACCTGGAAAACTTCCACTGCCCCTTGGTCCAGGCCGAGAGGATCAACGCCGCCTCGACGATCGCGCTGTTCGAGATGCTGGAGGCCACCAATCCCGGCAAGTCGCGGATCTATGTCTTCGCCGACAATGCCCGCTATCACCACGCCCGCCTGGTCCGACAATGGCTGGAGAGACCGGGTTGCCGCATCAAGCTCTTCTTCCAACCGTCCTACGCTCCCCACCTCAACGCCATCGAGCGATTATGGGGCGTCATGCATCGCGAGGTGACCCACAACAGCTTCTACGCCAGCTTCGCCCTCTTCACCGAAGCCATCGACGATTTCTTCCGCCGACGACTGCCACGAGAGTGGACGACGTGGCGCGACACCATCACCGACAATTTCCGAATCATCTCGCACAAGGATTTTCGGGCTCTGGAGTGAGGCGAGTATAGCCACCACATGTTCCGAGATTCGGTGTCGACGCTCCCTGTAACGGCGCTGGGCGCTCGAGGTGAATTAGCGATTGGCGCCGACGCGGAAGGTCCCTATTATGGCCGGGCAATGCTTCGTAGTCTGATTTCCCCGAATGACATGATGAATTGGCGTTCGGCGTCGGTGCGGCGGTACCGGCCCGAGGTGCGCATGCTCGCGTGCCCCGGAACCGTTCCGGTCGCGGCACTTCGGACGAGACGGATTGATCTTGAAACTCCGAAGTCGCTTTCCCCGACGATCTGGGGCGAGGCACGGCTCGGTTCTCCCCGGGCGGGGTTTGTGCGCGATGGCGACATCGTCCATTCCGCGTCCCGGGTCGAGTGGGCCGTCGACGGCTTCGACCAAACATGGGACCCCGCGGGCGTTCACCTACCGGGCGGACGTGGCGGCGGGGCTAGGGAACATGACAGTACGCATGCTCATCGACGCGACGCATGCCGAGGAAACTCGCGTCGTCGTCGTTCGGGGTAATCGCCTCGAGGCCTTCGATTTCGAGTCCGCCTCCAGGCGACAGCTCAAGGGCAACATCTATCTGGCCAAGGTAATGCGGGTCGAGCCGTCGCTGCAGGCCGCGTTCGTCGAATACGGTGGCAACCGCCACGGCTTCCTGGCTTTCAACGAAATCCATCCGGACTACTACCAGATCCCAGTGGAGGACCGTGAGGCGCTGCTCGAAGAGGAGGCGCAGAACGCCAGCGAGGAAGCGGCGGCGGAAGAGGCCGAGGTCATTGCCGAGGGCGCCGGCCAGGCCTCGGACGAGACCGAGACCGGCAGCGACGAAGCGCCGGCGACCGCTTCCGGCGACGACGGTGGCGATGGCGATAGTGATAGTGATGACGGTGACGGTGGCGACGACGGTGGTGATGGCGACGCCCTGGACGAGGTGCCGCGTCGCCGCCCGCAACGGCGCTACAAGATCCAAGAGGTGGTCAAGCGCCGCCAGGTCCTGCTGGTTCAGGTGGTGAAGGAAGAGCGGGGCAACAAGGGTGCCGCGCTCACCACCTATCTCTCGCTCGCCGGACGCTATTGCGTGTTGATGCCGAACACCGCGCGCGGCGGCGGGATCAGCCGCAAGATCACCAATCAGGTGGCGCGCAAGAAGCTCAAGAATATCGTCGCCGATTTCGAGCTCGCCGAGGGCATGGGCGTGATCGTGCGTACCGCCGGCATGAGCCGCACCAAGGCGGAGATTCGGCGCGATTTCGAGTACATGCTGAGAGTTTGGGACCAAGTCCGGGAAGTGACGCTGGAATCGACCGCGCCCGCGCTGGTCTATGAAGAGGCCAACCTCATCACCCGCACGATCCGCGATCTCTACACCAAGGAGGTGGAGGAGATCCTGGTCGAAGGCGAAATGGGTTACCGGACCGCCAAGGACTTCATGCGGACGATGCAGCCGAGCCACGCCAAGCGCGTACAGCACTACAAGGACCGCATCCCGCTGCTGCACCGCTATAAGGTGGAGCAGCAGCTCGACCAGATGCATTCCAACGTCGTGCAATTGAAGTCGGGCGGCTACCTCGTGATCAACCCGACCGAGGCGCTGGTGGCCATCGACGTCAATTCCGGTCGCTCGACCCGCGAGCACCACATCGAGGAAACCGCGCTCAAGACCAACCTGGAGGCCTCGGACGAGGTCGCCCGTCAGTTGCGTCTGCGCGATCTCGCCGGGCTCATCGTCATCGACTACATCGACATGAGCGAGAACCGCAACAATCGGGCGGTCGAGCGGCGACTGAAGGACGGTCTGAAGGTCGACCGGGCGCGCCTCCAGGTCGGTCGGATCTCCGGCTTCGGCCTGTTGGAAATGTCACGCCAGCGGCTGCGCACCAGCCTGTTCGAGGCCAGCACCGTCAAGTGCAAGATCTGTGCCGGCACCGGCTTCGTTCGTTCCACCGAATCGACCGCCTTTCAACTGCTCAGGGCGATCGAGGACGAGGGCGTTCGCGGCCGGGCCAATTCGATCACGCTGACCGTGCCCACGGCGGTGGCGCTCTATGTCTTGAACCAGAAGCGCGACGCGCTCGCGGAGATCGAGCAGCGCTACGTCATACGGGTCGCGGTCGTCGGCGACGATGACCTGGTGCCGCCGAACTTCGAGCTGGTGATCGACGTCGCTCGAGGCGACGGCGGGGCCGAAGCGGACGGCGCCGTAACGGCGCCGCGCGAGCCCGAGAAAGAGGTCGAGGTCGAGGCCGAGGCCGATGGCCGCAAGCGCCGCCGCCGCCCCAGCGAGGAGGACGAGACCGAGGTGACCCGGGAGTCGTCGCGCGCCGAAGCACCGGCGGAGGCCGAGAAGCAAGCCGAGAGCGAAGGCGATGGCCGCAAGCGCCGCCGCCGCCGTCCCCGCCGGGCCGAGGGTGAGGGGGCCGAGGCGAAGGAAAGCATGGCCGGGGTCGAGAGCGCCGAGAAAACGGAGGCCGCCGCCGAGGATGGCGAGGACGGTGGCACGCGTCGTCGCCGTCGTCGTGGCCGCCGTGGCGGCAAGCGCCGGCGCGACGGCCAGGGCGAGGATGCGGCGGTCGAGACGGCGAAGACGGCGGACGAGGCCGCGCCGGAGGCGGACGACGTTCCCGCCCAGGATGCGGTGGCGTTGCCGCGCGACGTCGCGGTCGAGGCCGAAGAGGAAGCGGCCCCGGTCGACGCGGCCGCGATCGTGGCGGCCGCCGCCAAACCGGTCGTCGAGGCTCCCCTCGGCCAAGCGTCGGAGGAAACCGAGGAAAACGCCGCCGTCGAGGTGGCCGAGGCTGTGCCGGACGTCGCGGACGTCGCGGGCGTCGCGGACGCAGAGGAAACCGAGGAAGCCGAGGAAGCCGAGGAAGCCCAGCCCGAGCCCGCCCCACTCGCCGCGAGCGACGATGACGCGCCGCCGATGGGCGAGCCCGAGGGCGAGGCGTCGGTGGTCGCGATCGAGGAACCGGAGGATCGCGACGAGCCCGCCGCCGACGAGGCGCCAGACGACGACCGGCCCAAGCGTCGCGGCTGGTGGCGAAAAAAGAACGGTTAGTCCGAACCTTCGAGCGCGCGGCGGAAGATCGCCGCGTCGACGTTGCCGCCGGAGCAGACCACGGCCACGGTGCGCCCGCCGAGTTCGATCTCGCTGCCGAGCGCCGCCGCCAGCGCCACCGCACCGCCTGGTTCCACCACCAGCTTGAGCTCGGCGAAGGCGGTGGCCATGGCCTGGAGCGCTTCGTCGTCGCTGGCCGCCATGCCGCGTGCCACCAGACGGCGGTTGATCTCGAAGGTGAGGGCACCCGGCCGGGGCGCCAGCAGCGCATCGCAGAGGCTGGTGACGCCCACCTCGTTCGCCATCCGCGCGCCCGCCGCCAGCGAGCGGCGGGTGTCGTCGAAGCCTCGGGGTTCCACCGTCACGACCTCGGTCTCCGGCGCGAGCGCGCGCACCGCCGTCGCCACCCCCGCGGTCAGTCCCCCGCCGCCGCACGGCACCAGCACCAGGTCCGGCGCGGCGCCCAGCGCCCGGGCCTGGGCCATCAGCTCCAGGCCGACCGTGCCCTGGCCGGCGATGATGCGGGCGTCGTCGAACGGGCGTACCAGGGTGCCGCCCCGGCTTTCGACGATCTCGGCCGCGATTCCCTCGCGGGAATCGTGATCGCGGTGATCGTAGGTCCTGACCTCGGCGCCCCAGCCCTCGGTGCCGCGCCGTTTCATGGCGGGCGCGTCGTCGGGCATCACGATGATCGCCGGCGCGCCCAGGAACCGGGCCGCCGCCGCCACGCCTTGGGCGTGGTTGCCGGAGGAGAAGGCGACGACGCCTTTCGCGCGGCACTCGGGCTCCAGGCCGGCGATAAGGTTGTAGGCGCCGCGAAACTTGAAGGAGCCGGTCACCTGCAACATTTCGGCCTTCACCAGCAGACGGCCGCCCAGCCGCTCGTCGAGGCGTGGAGATTCGAGCAGCGGGGTCACGACCGCGCGGCCTTGAAGGCGCCTCGCTGCCGCCTCGATGTCGGCGAGGCCCGGGGGATCGCGGCTGGGATCGCGGCTGGGGTCGGTCATGTCGCGCGATCGATCGTCGCGAGGAAGTCGGTCAGGGCCGAGACGACCTCCGGTTCGTCGAGACGCGGGGCATGGCCTCGGCGCGCCACGGTCAGCCTGCGAAGATCCGGTTTTCGCCGCGCCATTTCCTCGAACATCGCCCGGCTCACGATCTCGGACAGCCCGCCCCGGATCGCCAAGGTCGGCACCTCCTCGAGGGTCATGAACTGGTCCCAAAATTCGAGCGGCCGGCCCGGGCCGAAGCTCGCCATGGCGTCGAGGATCGTCGGATCATAGTCGGCTTGCATCCGACCTTCGGGGCCGGGGCGGTAGCGCTGCTCCGCTTCCCGCCGCCAGTCCTCGTCGTCGAAGTCGGGAAAGGCCGCGCCCTCGCTCTCCCGCAGCAGCCGCGCGGCATCGTCCAGGTCCCTGGGGTTGGCGAGGCGTCCCAGACGGGCGCCAAGGTTCGCGAGGGCACCGCCGTCGATCACCGGGCCGACGTCGTTCAGCACCACGCCCGCGAGCGCCGTCGGCCGCGCCGCGCCGAGCCCCATGGCCAGAATGCCGCCCAGCGAGGTGCCGACGACCACCACCCGGTGACAGTTGGCGAGCGTCAGCAGGTGCGCGATGTCGTTCAGGTAGGTCTCGAACTGATAGTTGGTGGGGTCCGAATCGCGGGCTGAGCGGCCGCGGCCGCGAAGATCGAGCGCCAGGACCCGCCGCTCGGGCGCGAGCATCCTCGCCAGGTCGTGGAAATCGGCGCTGTTGCGGGTGAGCCCGGCGAGGCAGAGCACCGGAGTGGGCGTGGACCAGGCCTCGCCATAGTCGCGAAAGTAGAGACGCAGCCCGTCCTGCGCGCTGAACTCGCGGGCCCGGTAGTCCGCTAGCGCCATCAATCGGCCCCGACGATGCCCGGCAGTGGCCGTAGCGAATCGATCTCGGCCCGGGGCGCCCCCGGCAGCCGCTCGCGCGCCTGGCCGAAGCGATTGACCCAGACCACCTGGAAACCGTATGCGGCGGCACCGTGGGCGTCCCAGGCGTTGGAGGATTGGAAGGCGACCGCGTCGCCGTCGACGCCGAGGTGGCGGCCGACCTGGGCATAGACTGCCGGAGTCGGCTTGTAGACGCGGAACTCGTCGACCGAGATCACCGCATCCAGCAATTCGGCGATGTCCGAGCCCTCGGCCGCCGCCGCCAGCATGTCTGGCGAGCCGTTGGAAAGGATCGCGGTCTTCATCCCGGCCGCCTTCAGCCTGCTCAGAACCTCCGGCACCTCGGCGTAGCAGTCGAGCCGCATGTAGAGCTCGAGCAGGCGGCCGCGCAAGCCCGCGTCCTCGATCCCGAGGCTCGCCATCGCGAAGTCGAGGCCGTCCTGGGTGATTTGCCAGAAATCGACATAGGCGCCCATCAGGCTCCTGAGCCAGGTGTACTGCAACTGCTTCTGCCGCCGGAGGTCGGCCAGCGGTTGCCACTCCTCGCCGAGCTCGCCCTGGCAATGTCCCGCCGCCGCCGTGACGTCGAAGAGGGTGCCGTAGGCGTCGAAGACGCAGGCGCCGATGCCCTCCAGGCGAATCTCCAACATGGCTCGCTCCTCCCTCGCTCGCACCTCCCCCGGCGGCGGTCACCCTAGACGAGGCTAGAGCAGCATCCGTCCAATTGGAATCGCTTTCAGCGATCCAATTGGCGGATAAAGCTGCTCTACATCTTGAAGAACAGAGCAATATCCGAACGGATGGAACCGCGCCGGTTCCATCCGTTCGGATATTGCTCTGGCGGCCTCGCCAACCGGTGGCCTGGGCTCGGCTCGTCGGTTACCATGCGCTGAGATCACGCGAAGGAGGGGAACGGGATGGCGAGGGTATTGAGCGCCGAGGCCATCGAGCAGTACTGGCGCGACGGTTTCTACACCCCGATCGAGATCATGACCGAGGCCGAGGTGGGGGCCGCCCGCGCCTCGCTCGAGGCCTTCGAGGCCGCGAACGGCGGACCACTCAAGGGCGCCAATCGCTTCAAGAGCCACTTGCTGTTCAAATGGCTCGCCGATCTGGCGCGCGCGCCCCGGGTGCTGGACGTGGTCGAGGATCTGATCGGCCCCGACATCATGCTCTGGTCGAGCAACTGGTTCATCAAGGAGGCCAGCTCGGAGCAGTACGTCTCCTGGCATCAGGACAGCGGTTATTGGGGATTGGACACCCGCCGGCTGGTCAGCGTCTGGATCGCGCTCTCGCCGGCGACGGTCGAAAGCGGCTGCATGCGGATCATGCCCGGCAGCCAGGAATGGCCGGACCAGGAGCATGTCGAGACCTTCGCCGAGAATAACATGCTGACCCGGGGGCAGGCGATCCGGGGCCTGGACGAGGCTGGGGCCATCGACCTGGAGGTCGCGACCGGCAGCGGCGCGCTCTTCGCCTATCGCCTGTTGCATTCCTCGCCGCCCAATCGGACCGACGATCGCCGGATCGCCATCGTGCTCCGTTATATCCCGCCGGAGACGAAGCAGACGCTGGTCGAATGGGACAGCGCCGCCCTGGTTCGCGGCGAGGACCGCTTCGGCCATTTCGAGCACGAGCCGGTGCCGGCTCGAGACCTCGACCCCGCCGCCGTCGCCTTCCACAGGAAAGCGGAGGAACAGCAGCGCGCCATCTATTATCAAGGCACCGAGTGGACCGAGCACCGCACCTGAGAGGCTGACTCGAAAGTGCTCGAGGGCCGGTGATGCGGCGAAATGTCGCCGATGGCGGGGAGGGGAAACGCGTGAGCAGTAACCGGGAAGCGAAACTGCAAGGGCTTCGCGAAGAGGCGCTGATGATCCGACGCGGGCTCTGGCGGGCGTTCCATGCCGCCGGCTCCGGCCATATCGGCGGCTCGGCCTCGGCGGCGGATCTGCTGGCGGCGCTCTATTTCCACCACCTGAGGCTTCGCCCGGGCGAGCCCGAGTGGCCGGAGCGCGACCGCTTCGTGCTCTCCAAGGGCCACGCCAACGGCGCGCTCGCCGCCGTGCTGGCCCGTGCCGGCTTCTTCGCCGAGGACATGCTCGACGAATTCTACGGTCTCGATTCCCTGCTCGGCATGCATCCCGACATCAAGTGCCCCGGCGTCGAGATGTGCACCGGCGCGCTCGGCCACGGGCTCTCCGTCGGCCTCGGCATGGCGCTCGGCGCCCGGCTCGGCCGCCGCGACTTCCGCACCATCGTCATGCTGGGCGACGGCGAATTGCAGGAAGGCTCCAACTGGGAGGCGGCGATGCTCGCCGCCCACCTGAGGCTTTGCGAGCTGACGGCAATCGTCGACTACAACAAGGTGCAGCAGAGCGGCCATGTCGGCGAGCTGGTGGGTCTGGAGCCGCTCGCCGACAAATGGCGCGCCTTCGGCTGGGAGGTGCGGGAGTGCGACGGTCACGCGATGGAGGAGATCGTGGACGCGCTCGACGCGCTCCCCTTTACCGCCGAGAAGCCCTCGCTGCTGATCGCCCATACGATCAAGGGCAAGGGCGTCGGTTTCGCCGAGGATACCTACCTCTGGCACAACAACATGGTCACCGACGAGGTCTACGCCGAGGCCCTGGCCGAGCTGGGCGAAGTGTCGTGAGCGCCGCGCCCGAGGCCCACCAGAACCAGTCCCGGCTCGCCTTTGGCCTGGCGGTCACCGAGCTCGCGATGCGCGATGCGCGGGTGGTGGCGATCTCCGCCGACACGCTCGACCTGATCGGACTACGCGGCATCATCGAGCATCATCCCAGCCGCGTGGTCGACGTCGGCATCGCCGAGCAGAACGCGATGGGCGTCGCCTCGGGCCTCGCCACCACGGGGCTGCGGCCCTTCGTCTGCGGCTACGCCCCCTTCATTACCGCCCGCTCGATGGAACAGTTGCGCAACGACGTCGCCTACGCCGCCCAGCGCGTGGTGATCGGCGCGGCGGCGAGCGGCGTCGCCCTCGGCGTTTCCGGCGGCACGCACCATGCGCTGGAGGACCTGGCCATGCTCCGGAGTCTTCCCGGCATGACGGTGATCGTGCCGGCCGACGCCAACCAGGCCTGGCACGCGACGCTGGCGACGGAGCGAATCGACGGGCCGGTCTATATCCGCCTGGGGGGCCGGCTGGCCGAGGCGCCGGTGACGCCGCCCGAGGGACCGTTCACCCCCGGCAAGGCCGAAGTCTTGCGCGAGGGCGGCGACGTCGCCGTCCTCGCCTGTGGCGCGCTGGTGGCACCGGCGCTCGAGGCGGCGGAGTCGCTGGCGGGCCAGGGGATCTCGGCCAGGGTGGTGAACCTGCATACCATCAAGCCGCTCGACCGCGAGGCGATCCTGGCGGCGGCCGAGACGCGCGGTATCGTCACCGCCGAGGAACACCATCTGAGCGGCGGGCTCGGCGGCGCGGTGGCGGAGCTTCTGGCCGAGACGCGGCCGACGGCCATGCGCTTCGTCGGCATGCCGGACGAATTCGCCATCGTCGGCCCGACCGACAAGGTGCGGGAGCGTTACGGGATGAGCGCCGGCGGCATCGAGGCGGCCTGTCTCGAGCTGCTGAAATAACCGTGTCCGGAATTCCGTCATTGCGAGCGAGCGAAGCGAGCGTGGCAATCCAGGCGGCCTCGATGTCCCGCGCGATGGTCGACGCATGGGGTACGGCCCTGGATCGCCACGCTCCGCTCGCGATGACGTTTTGAGATGCTCCGCGCCTCGTGATGACGTCGATGTGCCGGTAGTTCCATAAGACCGGACGATGTTCTAAGAAACGCGCATGATCGATCGTCTCGCCATCGCGCTGGCACAGTGCAATCCGACCGTCGGCGACGTCGCCGGCAATGCCGAGATCGTGCGCGCGCAGCGTGCCGAGTTCGCCGGCCGGGCTGATTTGGTGGTCTTTTCGGAATTGCTGCTCTCCGGCTATCCGCCGGAGGATCTGGTGCTGAAGCCGGCCTTCCAGGACGAGCTGGAAGCGGCGGCGCGCGCGCTGGCCGCGGAAACGGCGGACGGCGGCCCGGCGCTGCTGCTGGGGACGCCGTGGCGGGTCGACGGCCGGCTGCATAACGCGGTGCTGCTGCTCGACGGCGGCGAGATAAGAGCGGTGCGCGCCAAGTGCGAGCTGCCCAACTACAACGTCTTCGACGAGAAGCGGGTGTTCGCCGCCGGCGAGCTGCCGGGGCCGATCAACTTCCGGGGCGTGCGGATCGGCGTGCCGATCTGCGAGGACGTGTGGACCGGGGAGGTCCTGGAATGCCTGGTGGAGACCGGGGCCGAGATCGTCCTGGTGCCCAACGGTTCGCCCTTCGATCGGATGAAGGCCGACGTCCGGTTGAACTTGGTGGTGGCCCGCGTCGCCACCTCCGGCCTGCCGATGGCCTACCTGAACCAGGTCGGCGGACAGGACGAGCTGGTGTTCGACGGCGGCTCCTTCGTGCTCAACCCCGGCGGTGAGCTGGCGGCCCGCCTGCCGATGTTCGAAGTGGCGAGCGAACTCACGATCTGGACCCGGGGGCCCGAGGGCTGGGCTTGCGAATTGGCCCGGCGCGAGCCGCCGGAGGAGGGCGTGAGCGCGATCTATCGGGCGATGACCTTGGGCCTGCGCGACTATGTCGACAAGAACCGATTTCCGGGCGTGATCATCGGCCTCTCGGGTGGGATCGATTCCGCGTTGAGCGCGGCTGTCGCGGTCGACGCGCTGGGGCCGGATCGGGTCTGGTGCGTGATGATGCCCTCGATCTTCACCGGGGCCGAGAGCCTGGACGACGCGGCCGCGTGCGCGAAGCTGTTGGGCGTTCGCCTCGACGAGGTCGGGATCGCGCCGGCGGTGAGCGCCTTCGAAGAGACCCTGGCGCCGGTATTCGAGGGCAGGGCGCGTGACACGACGGAAGAGAATTTGCAGTCCCGCGCCCGGGCGATCACGCTTATGGCGCTTTCCAACAAGTTCGGCCACATGGTGCTGACTACCGGCAACAAGTCGGAGATGAGCGTCGGCTACGCCACCATCTATGGCGACATGGCGGGCGGCTATTCGGTGCTGAAGGACGTTTACAAGACCACGGTGTTCGAGCTCTCGGCCTGGCGCAATCAGCGGCGCCCGTCGGGCGTGCTGGGCCCCGAGGGCCGCGTGGTGCCGGAGAACATCCTGGTGAAGCCCCCCTCGGCCGAACTGCGCCCCGACCAAAGGGACGAGGATTCGCTGCCGCCCTACGAGGTGCTGGACGATATATTGGAGTGCCTGGTGGAGCGCGAACTCGCCTTCGAGGAGATCACCGAGCGGGGCCATTCGGCGGAACTCGTCAGCCGAATAGAGCAATTGCTCTACGTCGCCGAATACAAGCGCCGCCAGGCCCCGCCCGGCGTCAAGATCACCGAGCGGGCCTTCGGCCGCGATCGGCGCTATCCCATCACCAACGGCTTCCGCGACGCGCGCTGAGGTGCCCCATGAGCCCGCTCGTGCTCTACCACTCCTGGTCGTCCAGCGCCTCGCGCAAGGTGCGGCTCTGCCTGGCCGAGAAGGGCTTGGACTACGACGGCCGGGTGCTCGACCTGCGCCGCTTCCCGCACCACCAGCCGTGGTACAAGGCCTTGAACCCGAGCGGCATCGTGCCCTGCCTGCTGGCCGACGGCGTGGCCCTGGTGGAAAGCAACCTGATCAACGAATACCTCGACGAGGCCGTGCCCGAGCCACCGCTGATGCCCGCGGGCCCGGCGGATCGCCACGAGGTTCGGCGCTGGTCGAAATACATCGACGACCATTGCCTGCCGGCGGTGCAGAAGCCGAACTGGTCCCGCACCATGCGGCCGATCGCCGCGAGGTGGTCCGACGAGGAGCTGGAACGCCGCCTGGCGGCGATCCCGATCGAGGGGCGCCGGCGGCTTTGGTACCGCATGGCGCGCGATCCCTTCAGCGCTGAGGAGATCGACGCCGCGCTCGACATCCTCGAAGACATGTGCGGTCAAATCGAGGCCCATTTGAAGGCGCGCGGCGGCCCCTGGCTGCTGGGTGATCGCCTGACGCTGGCCGACATCGCCGCCGCGCCCTATGTCGTTCGCTTCGAGGAGGAGCGGCCGGGCCGGCTGCCGCCGCGCGCCGCCGAGTGGTGGGCCCGCCTCACCGCGCGCCCGGCCTGGTCCCGGTCCGAGATCGGCTCCTACCAGGGTGACACCGAGCGCTCCATCGCCGAGGCGATTGCCGATCCAGAGGCGACGCTGGAGGAGGGGGACTGCTAGACTTCTTCCGCACATCCCAAGCGGAGAAGTGGACATGCGGGTGGTGATCTGCGGCGGCGGGGCCATCGGCGCGGCCATCGCCTATTACGCGAGCCAGCGCGGTATCGAGGCGATCGTGGTCGAGCGGACCGGCGTCGCCTGCGCCGCTTCCGGCAAGTCGGGCGGCTTCCTGGCGCTCGACTGGTGCGATGGCTCGGCCCTCGGTCCGCTGGCGCGCAGGAGCTTCCAGCTGCACGGCGAGTTGGCCGCGGCGGGGGAGGGGGCGTGGGACTATCGCCGCCTCGAAACGCTCGGCGTCGTGGCCAGCGCGCGGCGCGACCTATCGCGCCATCGCCAGAGCGAGTCACCCGGCTGGTTGGCCGAGGGGGCGGCCGTGCACGGCCGGCTCGGCGAGCCTGAGAGCACGGCGCAGGTCCATCCCGCCAAGTTCACTCAAGGCTTGATGGCGGCGGCGCGCCGCCGGGGTGCCGAGCTCCGCGCCGGCGTCGTCACCGGTCTCGCCAGCACGGCCGACGGCTCGGCCGTCACCGGTGCCATCGTCGACGGCGAGACGGTTCCGGCCGATGCCGTGGTGGTGGCGATGGGGCCCTGGTCGGTGCTGGCCTGCGCCTGGCTGCCGCTTCCCGCCGTCGGTGGCCTCAAGGGCCACAGCCTAGTTTTCGAATATACGCCCGAGCGGCCCAGCGCCCTCTTCGTCGAATGCGAGGTGGCGGCGGGCGAAGTGCACGCGCCCGAGGTCTTTCCCCGCCCAGACGGCACGACCTACGTCTGTGGCCTGCCGGGGGAGGGCGACCTGCCGGTGGATCCGGGAGACGTCGGCACCGAGCCCAAGGCGGAGGCGGCGCTGCGGGCCATGGTCGCGACCTTCGCGCCGGAGCTGGCGCGGGCGCGAGCGCTGGCTTTCCAGGCCTGCTACCGGCCGATCACGCGCGACGGCCTGCCGCTGATCGGGCAAGTCGGTGGCATCGAGGGGGCCTATGTCGCCACCGGCCACAACGTCTGGGGCATCCTGAACGCGCCCGCGACCGGCGAGGCCATGGCCGAGCTATTGGCTGAGGGCAGGTCGAGCCAGGTCGATCTCGCGGCCTTCGATCCTGGTCGATTGCCGGCCTCGGCACCGCCGGAGGTGCACGCCGCGAGCGCCGCCCGCGCGCCTCGGTCGCCCGATCCGGCGGCCTGAAAGCGGGCGTCGGGGACCGGAGCGCGCATTGCCTCGGCTCACGGAAACAGGGGGTGCTGCTCGAGGCCCGCCGTCTCGGCAATGCCGTACATCACGTTCATGTTCTGCACTGCCTGGCCGGAGCCGCCCTTCACCAAATTGTCGATCGCCGAGAGCAGGATCGCGCGGCCCGCCAGGCGATCGGCGAAGACGCCGATCAGGCAGAAGTTGGAGCCCCGGACATGGCGCGTCGCCGGCGCCTCGCCCGCCGGCAACACGCGCACGAAGGGCTCGTCCTCGTAAGCTGCCGCCAGGGTCTCGCGCAGATCGTCGGCCGTGGTGTCAGGGGCCAGGCGGACGTAGATGGTGGAGAGGATGCCTCGGTTCATCGGCATCAGGTGCGGCGTGAAGTTGACCGCGATTTGGCCGCCGGCGGCGCGGCTCAGCTCCTGCTCGATCTCCGGCGCGTGGCGATGGTGGGCGATCGAATAGGCATGCACGCCTTCCGCCACCTCGGCATGGAGGTTGTCGAGCTTTTCGCCGCGCCCAGCCCCGGTGACGCCGGATTTGGCATCGATGATGATGTCGTCACGCTCGATCTCGCCCGCCGCCAGCAGCGGGGCGAGCGGCAGGACGGCGGCGGTCGGATAGCAGCCCGGACAGGCGACCAGGCGCGCGCCCTTCAGGGACTCGCGGGCCAGTTCGGTCAGGCCGTAGACCGCCTCGCCTTGGAGCCCGGGGGCGAGATGGGGGTGGCCGTACCACTCGGCGTAGAGCGCCTCGTCGTCGAGGCGGAAATCGGCGGAGAGGTCGATAACCCGGGGCTGGCCCGGCGTCGCGGCGGCGAGATCGCCCGTGGTCTCGTTGAGCAATTCGTCGACCATGGGGTGGCCGGTCTCGTGCAAGATGCCGGCGATGACCTCCTGCGTGGTGCCGTGCGGTAGGCCGCAGAAGACGACGTCGACATCGAGACCGGCCCACTCGACCTGATCGATTCCGATCAGGTCCGGCAGGCCGAGGCCGCCCAAGTGCGGAAAGACGCGCTCGTAGGACTCGCCCGCGTGGCGGTCGGCGGTCAGCAACACGATCTCGGCGTTCGGATGGTTCACCAGCAGGCGCACCAACTCCGCCCCGGTGTAACCGCTGGCGCCCAGAATGGCGATCCGTAAACGATTGCTGGTCATGGCCCGAACTCCTTGAAGAGAAATATAGTGAAATCGAGGGGGAAATCCCGCCTTTCGTCGAATCCCGCCGCGGCAGCGAAAAAGGGCGGTGTCGCCACCGCCCTTTTGCGTTGCCGAAGCGGGGGGGGCGGTCAGCGTTTGGAGAACTGGAAGCTTCGGCGCGCCTTGCGCTTGCCGTACTTCTTGCGCTCCACGACGCGGGCGTCGCGGGTGAGGAAGCCGCCGCGCTTCAGAACCGGCCGCAAGCCCGGCTCGAATTCGACCAGCGCCTTGGAGATGCCGTGGCGCACGGCGCCGGCCTGGCCCGAGAGGCCGCCGCCCTTCGCCGTGCACCAGACGTCGTACTGCTCGACTCGTTCGGCCACCTCGAAGGGCTGGTTGATGATCATCCTCAGCACGGGGCGAGCGAAATAGTCGATACTGTCCCGCCCATTCACGGTGATCCGGCCGAGGCCCGGCTTGATCCAGACCCGGGCGATGGCGTTCTTCCGCTTGCCGGTGGCATAGGCCCGGCCCTGGACGTCGATCCGAGGCTCCGGCGGCGGCGGCGCCTCCTCGCTCGGGGTGACGAGGGTCGCCAGATCCTCGAGCGAGCCGATGGTCGTCTCGGACATGATCAGAGGCTCCTCTTGTTCTTGGGATTGAGCAGGGCGAGATCCAGCGTCGTCGGCTGTTGCGCCTCGTGGGGATGCTCGGCGCCGGCGTAGACCTTGAGCTTGCGGATCTGCGCCCGGCCGAGCGGTCCGGACGGGATCATCCGCTTGATCGCCTTCTCCACCACCCGCTCGGGGTGCTTGCCGTCGAGGATCTTGCCGGCGGTCCGGCTCTTGATGCCGCCGGGATAGCCGGTGTGCCAATAGTAGATCTTGTCCTTGCGCTTGTTGCCGGTGAGTTTCACCTTGCCGGCGTTGACGATGACGACATGGTCGCCGCAGTCGATATGCGGCGTGAACAGGGGCTTGTGCTTGCCGCGCAGACGATCGGCGACGATGACGGCGAGGCGGCCGAGGACGACGTCCTCGGCATCGATCAGCCACCAAGCTCGGGTGACGTCGCCCGGGCGGGCGGAATAGGTTCTCATCGCGTTCATGTCCTGGTCGCGTTCATGTCCTGGTCGCGTTCATGTCCTCGGCGACGGCCGGGCGGTCGGCGCCGCGCGCCCCTTCCCCGGGTCGAGCTGGGCGCGGAGTATGTCAGGAATATCCGCAAGGTCAACGTCTTTATCGTCACTAGAAACGGTTTTTCACACGGGATTTCAAGCATTTAGAGATGAGGTAGTATCATACCCCGAGACGGCCGGCCATCGTGCATACCGAGGCGAAGCCGAGGGACATTTTGTCGATCGACTTGCTAGCTTGGCCACGCCACTTGCGGGCGTCCGGCGCGCGGGGTGAAATGGCGAACCGATGCCAAACGCTCGAGGCCCCGATGGCGATCACCCTATTTGAGAACTTGCGCGCGGTCTTCTACGCCCCGTTTTACGCGGCGCACGCGCTCGGCGCCTACCGGGAGGAGGGGATCGAGGTGAATATCACCACCTCGCCCAGTCCGGCGGCGACGGCGACGAGCCTGCTGGACGGTACCGCCGACGTCTCCTGGGGCGGCCCGATGCGGGTGCTGTTGACCTACGATCGACACCCGACATGCGATCTGGTGCTGTTCGCCGAGGCGGTGGGGCGCGATCCCTTCTTCCTGATCGGCCGCGAGGCCCGGCCTGGCTTCGCCCTCGGCGATCTCATTGATCTCCGTCTCGCCAGCGTCTCCGAGGTCCCGACGCCCTGGCTCTGCCTGCAGGAGGATCTGCGCCGCCTCGGCCTCGATCCGGGCGCCGTCGAGCGCCGCCCCGACGCCACCATGGCGGAAAACCAGGCGGCCCTGCTGGCGGGAGAGATCGACGCGGCGCAACTGTTCCAGCCCTTCGCCGAGCAGTTGATCCGGCAGGGCTGCCATGTCTGGTACGCGGCGGCGAGCCGGGGCCCCACCGCCTATACCTCTTTCTATGCGACGCGGGCCCGCTTCGAGGCCGAGCCCGAGACCATGGCGGCGATGACGCGCGGGCTCTACCGGACCCAGAAGTGGTTGAAGTCGGCGGCGCCGGAGGCGGTGGCTGGCGTGATCGCCGGCTATTTCCCTGGCCTCGCGCCCGATCTCGTCGCCGCCTGCATCGCCCGCTATCAGGCGCTGGGCGTGTGGAACGAGACGCCGGTCCTGCCCGCGGTTGGCTTCGAGCGGCTGAAGCGTTCCTGCCTCTCGGGCGGGCTGATCGGCCGCGACGTCCCCTTCGAGGTCTGCGTCGACAACCGCCACGCCGAGGCCGCCGTCATCGCCGATCCGCCGCCGATCGCGGGGCCGGGCGAGGCGTGAAGGCGGCGCCTCAGCGCTCCATCGCGTCGAGCAGGCGGTACCAGTTGGAGACCGCCGGCACCATGGCCTGGGCGACCTCGGACGAGAGGTAGGGCTTGAAGGCCAGCCGGTCCCAGGCGGTGGCGCCCTCGGGATCGCCCATGACCTTGAGCGCGATCTTGTGGCCGAGGTGGGTTGCCCGCGCGACCCCGCTGCCGCAGTAGCCCATGGCGTAATGCACGCCCTCACGCACGCCCGCGTGCGGAAAGATGTCCCGGGTATAGGCGATGTAGCCGGACCAGCAATGGCTGATCCGGACTCCGTCCAGCTCGGGGAAGAGGCGGATCAGGCCGCGATAGAGATGGACGAAGTCCTCGGTCCGGGGGCTGTCCGACGGCCGTTTGCCGCGACCGCCGAAGAGGAGCCGCTTCCCGTCGGGGCTGGCCTGGTAATAGTGGTAGATCCGCCCGGTTTCCCCCACCACGCGGCGCGTCGGCAGCAGGCGGTCCATCACCTCGGGCGCCAGTTCCTCGGTAGCGATGATGGCCGAGGGAATCGGGACCACGCGGGCCTTGAGCTCGGGCGTCGCCCGGGTGGTGTAGCCGTTGGTGGCGCAGATGGCGTGGCCGGCCGATATTTCGCCGCGGCTGGTGCTGATGGAGATCCGCTGGCGCTCCTTCGCCAGGCCTTGGACCGGTGTGAACGGCACGATCCGAACGCCCGCCGCCTCCACCCGTTCCAGCAGCCCTTGGTGATAGAGCGCCGGATGCACCCTGGCGTCCTCCGGCAGCACCACGCCGCCGTGATAGAGCTCGGTGCCCACCTCGTCGTGCTGCCTGTCCTTCGGCACGGCCGTGAAGTCGAGGTCGATCAGCCGCGCCAGCTCCTCGTGCTCGCGCACCATCGGATCGTAGTGCGCGGCGCGGCGCGCGGCGCGAAAGCGGCCCGAGCGGCGGAAATGACACTCGATTCGCTCCCGCTCGATCAGGCCGTCGATGTAGTCGAGCGCCGCCTTGCCTTCGCGCAAGAGGTCGCGCGCATGGGCCTCGCCGTACCTCCGCACCAGATCGCTCGTGGCGTGGCGCTGATTGCCGCTGCCGACCTGGCCGCCGTTGCGGCTACTGGCGCCGTATCCGGGCGCCTCGGCCTCCACCACCACCACCTCGCGGCCGGCCCGCGCCAGCGTCAGCGCGGCGGAAAGCCCGGTGAAGCCCGAGCCGACGATGGCGATCTCGGCGGCCGGGGGCAGCGTCGGCTCGCTCAATTCCCGCCTCGGCGCCCACTCCCACCACCAGGGCGTGAACTTGACGTCGGCGGCGAAGATGCTGGCGTTCATGGTAGTTCTTTTCCCCTGGCCATCCCCCTGGCGCTCAGCCCTCGGCCTTCAGGATATCGGCGGATTCGGCGATCGCCTCGACCGTCTGGGCGATATCGTCCGCGTCGTGGGCGGTGGAGACGTAGAACTTGCTCTGGATCTTCAAGATCCCGCGCGCGCGCAGCAGTTGGTTGAAGCGCTTCGCGCGCGCGCCGTCGCCCCGGGCCACGCCGCGGTAGTCTTTGATCTCCCTCTCCTCGGTGAAGACCACGTCGAACAGGGTCGGATGCCCGACCACCACGGCCGGGATGCCGACCCGGGCCAGGTTTTCCTCCAGCGCCACCATGAGGGTCCGGCCGGTCTCCTGGACCTTCTGGTAGACCCCCGGTTCGCTGAGGACCTCGAGCGTGGCGAGCCCCGCGACCGAGGCCACCGGATTGCCGCTGAGCGTTCCCATCTGAAAGGTGAAGCCTTCCTCGCCCACCGCCTCGCGGTCGAAATGGGCCATGATCTCGGCCGTGCCGGCGATCGCCGCCAGGGGAATGCCGCCGCCGATGATCTTGCCGAGGCTGCAGATGTCCGGCGTCACGCCATAGAGCTCTTGCGCCCCGCCATAGGCGAAGCGGAAACCGGTCACCACCTCGTCGAAGATCAGCGGAATGCCGTGGCGCAGCGTTTCCTCGCGCAGCGTCTCCAGGAACCCCGGCACCGGCGGCAGCAGGCGTTGGAACGGCTCGGCGATGACGCCCGCCAACTCGTCGGCATTTTCGGCGATCATCCGCTTGGCCGCCTCGGTGTCGTTGAAGGGGGCGACCAAGACCTCGTCGCGGACGCGCTGGGGCAGGCCGGCCGAATCCGGTGCCGCCTGGGGGAAGTTGGTGAGCTGCTTGGGAAAGGTGCTCATCAGCGCTTGGTCGCTCATGCCGTGGAAGCCGCCCTCGAACTTCAGGATCTTCTCGCGTCCCCGATGCGCGCGAGCGAGGCGCATGGCGTACATGTCGGCTTCCGAGCCGGTGGAGACGAAACGCACCTGTTTGGCACAGGGCACGGCCTCGCAAATCGCCTCCGCCAGCTCGATGCCCGCGGCGTTGTTGGCGAAGAAGGTGGTGCCGCGCGGCACCTGCGCCTGAATCGCTGCCAGGACCCTGGGGTGAGCGTGGCCGACGAACATGGGGCCGGAGCCGAGCAGGAAATCGACGTATTCGTTGCCGCTGACGTCCCAGACCCGGCCGCCCTTGCCTTCGGCGATGACGACGTCGTTGGAGAAGTTGCCGAAACCGCCCGCCGGCAGCACCTTCCGGGCCCGCTCCATCAGCTCCGTTTCCACAGCACCTCGGGTGATGTCCGCCATTGATCCCTCCCTCGCGTGATCGCGCTAAATCTCCCGCGCCACCCGGTGTCCGTCGATCACGGCCATCTCGATGTCGCGGGGTTGGAAACAATCCCCGATCGCGTGCAGTTCCGCCACCTGGCCCTGGAGCGCCCGGTGAAGCCCGTCCTCGGCTTGGCCGCCGGCGGCGAGCACCACGGTGTCGACGTCCTCGATGCTGCCGGGCTCCCAACTGACCACGTTATAGACGTCGAGCGAGGTTTCGTTCACCTCCCAGACGCCGGTGAAGGGGGTCATCCGCACGCCCTTCTTCAAAAGCCGTTCGAATTGGTAATGCCAGGCGGGCGCCGGCATGTCGCGGCCGACGAATTCGAGGCCGGTGACGATCTCCACCGCCTTGCCCTCGTCGGCGAGAAATTCGGCGACGCTCGGCGCCTCCGCCCGCCCGAGGGTGTCGATCACGACGACGCGGGCGCCGATCTCGGCGTTGCCTTGCAGGACCTCGCGCGCGCTCAGCACGTGGCGTTGCTCGACGCCCAGGATCTCCGGCCGGAAAGGGGTGGAGCCGGTGGCGACGACGACGGCGTCGGGCGCCTCGCCCAGCACCTCGTCCACCCCGACCTCGGCGCCGAGCTTGAGCTCGACCCCGAGCTTGGCCAACTGGCGCTCGAAATAGAGGATGATCTCCTCGAAATTCTCCCGCCCCGGCGTCCGCGTGATCAGCCCGATCTGACCGCCGAGGCGCCGCGCCGCCTCGAACAGCACGACGTCGTGACCGCGTGTCGCGGCGATTCGGCCCGCCTCCATCCCCGCCGGGCCGCCGCCGACCACGACGACGCGTCGGCGCGTCGGCGCCGCCGGCAGCTCCGCCCACTCGCCTTCCCGCCCGGTGACGGGGTTATAGATGCAGCCGACGCCCATGCCGACGTAGATATGGCCGACGCAGCTCTGGGTGCAGGCGATGCAGGTGCGGATATCCTCGCTCCGCCCCTCCCGCGCCTTGTTGGGCCAGTGCGGATCGGCGATCAGGGCACGGGCGAGGCCGATGATGTCCGCCTTGCCCGAGGCCACGAAGTCTTCGGCGAGGCCTGGTGAATCGATCCGACCGGTGCCGACGACCGGCAGCGAGACCACCTCCTTCAGACCCGCCGGCAGATGGGCGAAGGCGCCGGGCTCGCGGTAGTGGGCCGGCCAATGGTCGCGCCCGCTCCTCGGGCTCGGCACCAGGCCCTGCCACATGTTGAAATAGTCGACCTTGCCGCCCGCCTCCACCAGCTTCGCCACCTGCTTGTAATCTTCCAGCCCCAGGCTGAAATCCACCAAATCGTCATAGAAGCGGATGCCGAGCAGGCGCTCCGGCCCGAGCGCCGCGTGCGCGACGTCGATGACCTCGTTCAGGAAGGTCATCCGTTCTTCCAGCCTGGCCCCGCCGTATTTGTCGTCGCGCAGGTTCGACTGGGGGTTCAAAAAGTTGGTGAAGAGGTAATCCATGCCGACCGAGAGTTCGATCCCGTCCATCTCGCCGCGAAAGGCGCGTTCCGCCGCAGCCGCGAAGGCGGCGACGATCTCCTCGACCTCGCCCGTGCTCATGGCGTGCGGCATCACCATCGCCACGGATGGGTCCGGCGAGGGGACGGCGGAGGGCGCGAGGCTCGGCCGTTGCAGCCAGGCGGTGGCGTCCGAGACGCGGCGCCCCCGGTGGCCCATCTGCGCCAGGATCGGCACGTCGTAAGCGTGCGTCGCCTCGGCGAAGCGGTGATAGACCTCGGTGATCCGCTCGTCGAAGTTGGCCAGCGAGAGCGAGGCGTCGCCGTCGTAGTGCGGCACGGTGTGGCCGGTGACGATGATGGCGGCGCCGCCCTTGGCCCTCTCACGCACATAGTCGACGTAGCGTTCCGTCGGCAGGCCGTCGCCAGATTGGAAATGCGCCGCGTGGCCGGTGTTCATCACCCGGTTCTTGAGGGTGTACCGCCCGACCTTGAGCGGGCTGAAGAGATGGGGAAAGGCCTCGGACATGCCTGTCTCCTCGAATAGACTCGGCGCGGGACGCGCCTGGGCCGATGATCCCATACCGAGAGGCATGAGTCCCGGTCGCCAGGGGAGGCGAGATTGAGCATTCTGATCCGAGACGCGACGGTGCTGACCGTCGATGGCGACTTTCGAATCCTCGACGGCGGCGCGGTCTACGTCGAGGACGGGCGGATCGCCGATGTCGGGAGCAGCGACGAGGTGGCGGCGCGCCGGCCGAGCCCGGATCGCGTGGTCGAGGGGCGCGGCAAGGTGGTCGCCCCCGGCTTCGTCAGTACCCACAACCATGTCGGCTACACCATGTTCCGGGGCCGGGCGGAGGACGCGAGCCTCGACTGCGTGCTCGGCATGTATCTGCCGATGGGCTCCATCGCCACGCGGGCGGAGCGGCTGGCGATCGGCGCCTTGAGCTATGGCGAGATGCTGCGCGGCGGCGTCACCACCGTCGTCGAGATGGAGGAGGACGCCGACGTCTTCGCCGATCTCGTCGAACGCCTCGGCTGCCGGAGCGCCATCGGCGTGATGATCCAGGACGTCGAGGCCGACGCGGCGCGGGCCGGCGACTTTCGCTACGACCCCGCGCTCCGCGAGGCGCAGCTCGCCCAGGCGGTCGAGTTCGCCGAGACCTGGCACGGTCGCGCGGACGGGCGGATCAGCGTGATGATGACGCCCTCCATGACCATCTTCGCCTCGCCCGAACTGCTGAGGGCATGCCGGCGGGAGGCGGATCGCCTGGGGCTCGGGCTCTCGATCCACCTCGGCTGGGGCGCGGCGGAGGTGGAGATCATCCGCCGGCTGCATGGCGTCGGCCCCGCCGAATATCTCCGTAATAACGGCCTCATGGCGGCGGACACCCTTCTCGCCCATTGCTATGTGATGGACCAGGCCGCGACCGACCTGTTGGCGCACTCCGGGGCCTGCGTCGCCCATTGCCCGATGATCAACGCGGCCCGGGGGCAGATCGCGCCCATTCAAGAGTTTCGCCGGCGCGGTATCACCGTCGGCCTCGCCATCGACTGCCTGTTCGCCGATTATTTCGAGGTGCTGCGCACGGCGGTGCTGATGGCGCGGGTGAAGACCGGCGATCCGCTCTGCCTGCCGGCGCCGGACGCATTGCGCCTCGCCACCATCGAGGGCGCGCGTTGCCTCGGCCTGGAGGACGAGATCGGCTCCCTCGAGATCGGCAAGCGGGCCGATCTGATGGTGATCGACTTTCGCCGGTTTGGTTTGAGGCCGATGCTCGATCCGGTGGCGAACCTCGTCTACCACGGCCATGCGAGCGATGTGGACACCGTGCTGGTCGACGGCGAAATCGTGGTCGAGGACGGCCGCCTGGTGAACGCCGACGCGGGCGAATTGCTCGACGGCGCCGAGAGCGCGGCGCAAGAGGCCTGGGCCCGCTTCCTCGCCCGCCACGGCGACATCATCGCACGCTAGGGGAGCATGCCGGCGAAGCCGTCGCGCTCGTGCGTCGCGCCGTCGGGGGCCGATTTGGCCCCTCAAACGATTCAACCTGATCGGAAAATGCTCTAAATGCGCCGAATTGCCGCGCGACATCGCGGATGACGACGTTTTCGAGCGCGTTTATAATGCGATCCGAATATTCCAAATACCATCAAGATATTGAAATTCAACGCCGTTCCCGCTTCGCCGCGGCCCGGCCGAATGTCGTTCTGCAAAAAACGCCTCTCGGGCCTGAAAACCCTTAATACCGCATATATAGAAACAATGTTTTCCGCTGCTACGGTTGTATTTTGACACTAGATTTCCTACCTGGGGGATTATTGCCGCGATCGAAATTTCTTATCGACGAGTCCAGCCCTTGTCCGAGCCATCGCGCTGCGAGCCGAGCCCACCCGTGCCCCGGCGGCTGAACGCGACGCGCCACGGTCTCGCCGGCGCCGCGCCGGTGCTGCCCTGGGAGAACGCGGAGCAGAGCGCCCGGCTCCTGGAGCAGCTTCGTGGCGAGCACGCCCCCGCCGGAGCGACGGAAAGCCATCTGGTCGAGGAGCTGGCGGACATCCTCTGGCGCCGCCGCCGGCTGCGCCGCGCGGAGCACGCGGCGCACCACGACCGCCTGCGGCGGATGACTTCGGACGGGGCCTCCCACGTCAGCTCCGGCGAGTCGGCCTGGCTGGCGACGCCGCTGCTCCTGGTCTCGGACACCTCCCGCGTCGCGCCGGGCGCCGTGCGCGACGTCCTGCGCCTGGACCAGGCGGGGCGGCGCGACGCG
The DNA here is from genome assembly GCA_965225945.1 of Alphaproteobacteria bacterium. Classification (GTDB taxonomy): domain Bacteria; phylum Pseudomonadota; class Alphaproteobacteria; genus JASLMY01. Next base: position 130,753 of record CBDDBZ010000037.1, read on the forward strand.
CTGGGCGCGCTCGACGCCCGGCTCGAGGCGGCGCGCGCGGCCGGGCGCTACGCCGACGGCGCGCGGGCCACCGACGGCGGCATCGAGCGGCGTCTCGATCGGGCCTCGCGCGAGGCCTGGTATCGGGCGGCGGCGGAGACCCCGCACGACGCTGGGGCCGAGCCGTCGCTCTTCGCGTGGCTGAACGAGACGCTCCTGCCGGCGCTCGACGCCCGCCGCGCCGTGCTGGTGTACGCGGATCTGATCCGCGACCACCTCTTCGCCAGCGCCCTCGACGAGGTGGCGCTGGAACGGCTGCAGCGCCATGACGCCACGCTCGACCGCAGGTTCGAGCGCACGCTCTCCATGCTGGTCAAGCTGAAGGCGCTGCGCGAGGCGTAGCGTGTCGTCCGGGGTCAGGGAATCGGTTCCGAGCGCGCTCGAGCGGGTCGGCGCCTGCGATTCGACGTTCGAGACCTGGGACCCCAGTCTTGGATGCCCAAGAAAAGGAAGAAAAGGGGTCATTCTGCTTTTTGTTCCGCTCCAGCGAATAAAGTACAACCTGATTACGCACTTTACTCAGCCGGGTTGATGTGGTACAAATCATGAACAAATGGCGGTTTTTCTGGAGGTTTACAATGCCACGCAACAAGGTTCAGTTCCAGAAGGGGCTCAGCGAGCCGCGTTTTCGTGAGTTGTACGGTACCGAGGAGCAGTGTCGCGAGGCCCTGTTCCGCTGGCGCTGGCCGGAGGGGTTCGCCTGCCCCCGATGTGGCGCCACGCGCCATTGCGAGATCGCCGGGCGAAAACTCTACCAATGCGCCGCCTGCCGTCATCAAGTTTCGCTGACCGCCGGCACGCTCTTCCACGCGACCAAGCTGGCGCTGACCCTGTGGTTCTCGGCGATCTATCACATGACCCAATCGAAGAAAGGGATCTCCTCCCTCGAACTCGGCCGGCGGCTCGGCGTCACCCAGACCACGGCCTGGAAGATCAAGCAGAAACTGATGCAGTCCATGCTCGAGCGCGATGCCAAATTGCCGCTCACCGGGCGGGTGGAGATGGACGATGCCTACCTCGGCGGCCGGCGTTCCGGGGCCAAGCGCGGCCGAGGCGCGCCGGGCAAGACACCGTTCGTCGCCGCCGTCCAGACCACGGCGGAGGGCCAGCCCGTGCGCATCAAGCTGCGCCGCGTCAAGGGCTTCCGCAAGAGCGAGATCGCCAAGATGGCCAAGCGCGACCTGAGCCCGCTGGCGACGGTTGTCAGCGATGGGCTCGGCTGCTTCACCGCGGTCACCGCGTAAGGCTGTGCGCACCATCCGATACCCACCGGCTCCGGACCCGGGGCCGTCGCCGTGCCCGCCTTCAAATGGGTCAACACCACCCTCGGCAACCTCAAAAACACCCTGCGCGGTACCTACCATGCGATCCGACCCAAGCATGTGCCGCGCTATCTGGCGGCGTTCCAGTACCGATACAACCGCCGCTACCGGCTCGCCGACATGATCGAAGCCCTCGGCCGCGATGCCCTGCGCACGCCGCCCATGCCATATCGGCTCCTGAAGTTGGCTGAGGTTAGTGCGTAATCAGGAAGTACAATGACTCCTTTTCCCTCGAGCGGCGTCTCGATCGGGCCTCGCGCGGGGCCTGGTATCGGGCGGCGGCGGAGACCTCGTGCGGCCCTCGGGCCGAGCCGTCGCTCTTCGCGTGGCTGAACGAGACGCTCCTGCCGGCGCTCGAGGCCCGCCGCGCCGTGCTGGTGCATGGCGATCTGATCCGCGACCACCTCTTCGCCAGCGCCCTCGACGAGGTGGCGCTGGAACGGCTGCAGCGCCATGACGCCACGCTCGACCGCAGGTTCGAGCGCACGCTCTCCATGCTGGTCAAGCTGAAGGCGCTGCGCGCGGCGTAGACTCCATCCGGGTCATGGGATCGGTTCCGAGCGCGGTCGAGGGGTCTGAAACCGGAGTACAAGAATTCTGCCTTGCACACATCGCCGGTCCCCGCCGTCGATCTCATGGAGGAGACCCAGTCGGAGCTTGCAAGAAAAGGGGTCATTCTGCTTTTGTTCCGCTCCGGCGAATAAAGTACAATGACCCCTTTTTTCGGCCCCTAACTCAATTACTCCATATCCACGGTTTTCCTATTAGCTTATACCAATCGGCATTAATCAGAACTTATGCGCCCATTTACGCCGCCCGATGGACGTGATGTTCCATGGTTGATCGATGAGCTTGTTCCAGGCTTCGCAGCAGGAGGTGATGATCTGCTCGTCGGATTGGAAGACCAAGTTGGACAGCCAGTTGTCGCGCATGAACTGCCAGATGTTTTCGGTCGGATTGAGCTCCGGCGAGCGTGGTGGCAGGGGCAGGAGGGTAACGTTGGCGGGGATCTTCAGCTTGTCCGTGGTGTGCCAACCCGCCTGATCGAGGAGCAGGAGGGCATGCGCGCGCGCGCCTACCCGGGAGGAGATCTCCTCCAGATGCAGCTGCATGGCCTGGGTGTCGCAGTGGGGGAGCACGAGGGCGGCGCCGACGCCGCGTTCGGGACAGATGGCGCCGAAGATATAGGCTGATTTGGTGCGCTGGTCATGCGGTGCGCGGGGCCGGGTTCCGCGCCGCGCCCAGCGCCGAGTGATCTTGTTCTTCTGGCCGACACGGGCTTCGTCCTGCCACCAGATTTCTATCTCGGTGCCGGCGGGCAGGCGCCGGCGGGCTTGTGCCACCAGCTCGGGGAATTTTTTTTAAAATCCTCGATGACGCCCTCCTCCTGGGCATGGTGGCGCGGACGCGCCGTCATCTTCGTGAAGCCCATCGCCTTCAATTCCCGGCTCACCGTGGTCTCGTCGAGCGAGATCGCGAACATATCCCGGATCCAGCCCGCCAGATCCTTCAGCCGCCAGCGCACCACGCCGTCGACCGCCGGGTTCGGCCCCGCATCGACGCGTGCCCCCAGCGCCTGGCGTTGTGCATCGTCGAGCTTCGCCACCGCACCGGGCGCCTTGCGATCGATCAAGCCGTCCGGGCCCTCGGCGTTGAAATGCAACACCCAATCTCGGATCACCTGAAGCCCCACGTGGCCGGTCCGTGCCGCATCCGTCCGCCGCCCACCGTCATAGATCACCGCGAGAGCCAAGAGCCGGCGGCTCTGGCCGGCATCCTTGGAAAGCTTCGCCAAGCGACGCAGCTCCGCCGCATCGAAATCCTCTCGTAACCCGATCGCCGCTCCCATGGTGAACCTCCTCAACTCCGAATCACCGGAATTGAGTCAGAAATCATCCACCATGGGAATCCTCAAAGTGAGTCTCCCTCAAGGCCAATTGGTATAAGGGGTAAATTCAAGAAACCGCCTTGGGCTAGCGATGAGGCCCATCGTCAAAAGGAATGGGAGCGTAGACAATTCTTCCGGTGCTACTCCAGAAGATTCGGAAAACAACCTTTCAAATTGCTGTCTCGTGAGAAACGCTCCATGGTTAATATTTCGAAGCGGTCTCAACCGCTCCAAACGCGCCGGCTCGGCAGAAGCTTCGGGGCGGCTTTCTTGATGTAACTTGCGGTGAAGGCCGACGTAACAACGACGTATAGCCGGCAAGAAGGCTTCAGAGAGATCTGCAATCTTGCGCAATTCGTGGCGAACTAACCGTCTAATTTCTATCGCCTATTTAATCGAAGCGAGATTGCTAGATAGCTCGCCTTCATTAGTTGTTACCTCACCTAAATTTTTCTTCAAATTGGACGATTTGTCCAAGTATCCGAAACTGAACGTAATTCTTGGATACGGTTCTGTCGAAACCGGGGACATGGCGTAATTGAGTTAGGGTCACCCTCCGACTAACCACGAAGTCCGCCCCGGCCTGAAGTCCGTCGGGTGGTTTCAAGAAGGAGGATGACCCATGCGCGAAGTCTATGCCGGTTTGGATGTTTCCGACAAGCAGACCCACATTTGTCTGGTGGACGGTGCCGGAGCGGCGCTCTGGCGCGAAAACGGGGCCAGTATACCATTTCCATCCTCTCCAGTGGTACCGCTCGTGCCGTTCGAACGGTAGCCCCTCCCGTGCCCCGGTGCGCCTCGGGGACTTGGGCAATCCGCGGCAAAGCGGCTCCGACACCTCACCACGGTACGGCCTCATGAGGTTCCCTAAATGCTATCCCCGAATTGCTTGTCCCCGAATTTCGTGGGTTTATGTCGCCACCACGTTCACCGTGCCGCGTCCGCTTTTCTCTCGGCGGCGAATAACAATATCCACATCACGGTCAAAAGCCGTCAGGAAACCTATAAGACGTGCAACGGAGTACTCGCGGAAGTGCCCCCGGAGCATCCGCGAAACTTCCGGCTGAGTGATACCCATTAAGGTGCCAGCCTTCGTTTGGATCAGTTTACGGTCTTTCATAATGCGGTTGATTTCAGCCACGATTTGTGCTTTGATAAAATGCTCTTTCGCTCCAGATAGGCCCAAGTCCTGAAAGACGTTTCCAGTGCCTTTACGTGCCGTTTGTGTTTTTGTTGCGGACATGACCTTAGCCCTTCTTCTTTCGTCGTTCGTAGTCTTTCTCGGCGTCTTTCAAACGTTGCTTAATCAAATCCACTTCCTTTTTCGGGGTAGCTATCCCCTTCCTTGCCTTCTTCTGGAAGGCGTGAAGCATATATACCACTTCTGCGAAGCGTACCGTGTATATTGTCCGGTAGGTGTCACCGCTGTAGTTGTCCGCCACTTGCAACACGCCAGAACCAACCCCTTTGAACGATTTGGCGGCGCCATGCTTGCTACCTGTCTGAGCGAGAAACAGAGCGTAGCCCATGACATCCCTCACGTCCGACGGAAACGCCTTCAAATCCTTGTTGCTACTACGTAACCAAACTAAATCTTTCAACGACTGTTCCCTATCCATATAATGAGTATTTACTCATAATATGTCAACCCCTCTCGCGTGGTTCGGTGGCGCGGGTGATGCGCGCCACGCCGGCCCCGGCGCCTCACCGAGGTACGGCCTCAAGAGTCCTCGTAAATGGCGGACCTCGACTTCGTGAAATCAAGCTGTCTGTTCCCGTATCCGCCTCTCGCCTGGACAACCCCGCCCGCGCGGCTCCGACAGCGCGCTAAATCGCGGTCATGCCGCCGTCGATCACCAGCTCGGCGCCGGTGACGAACGAGGCCTCGTCGCTCGCCAGGTAGAGCATGCCGTTGGCGATGTCCTCGGCGACGCCGAGCCGGCCCATCGGCGTCTTGCGCAAAAGCTCTTCGCGGAGCTCGGGATCGGCGAAGCGGGTCTCCGTCAACGGCGTGTCGGCGTAGCCCGGATGCACCGAATTGATCCGGATCCCCTCCTTGGCATATTGCAGCGCCGCCGACTTGGTGAACAGGCGGATCGCCCCCTTGGCGGCGGAATAGGCCGGCGTGGTGGGACTGCCGACGATGCCCATCACCGAGGAGGTGTTGACGATGGAGCCGCCGCCGCGCGCGCGCATCGCCGCAATCGCGTGCTTGGTGCCGAGGAAGACGCCCTTGGCATGGACCGCCATCTCGCGGTCCCAGATCTCCTCCGCCATCTCCTCGACCATCATCGGATAGGCGGCGCCGGCGTTGTTGATCAAAATGTCGAGCCCGCCGAAGGTTTCCACCGTATAGCCGACCGCGCGAACCCAGTCGGCCTCGACGGTGACGTCGAGATGGAGGTAGCGGGCCTCCTTGCCGGCGTCGCGCATGATCTGGACCGCGCGCGCGCCCAATTCGTCGCGAATGTCGCTCAGCACCACCTTGGCGCCCTCGCGCAGGAAAATATGCGCCGCCTGGCCGCCGAAGCCCATCAACTCGCCCTCGATCGCCGCCGCCGCGCCGGTGATCAACGCCACCTTGTCCTTCAAACGCATGGTTCTCCCTCCTTCTCGATACCCGCGCCCATCCTACAGCGTCGTCCGCGCCCACGGAATCGCCGAGCCTTCCTCGCCCGTCGCGCCGGCGCGCGTCATCGCGAGTGAGGGAAACGAGCGTGGCGATCCAGCGGGCGCCGATGCCTCGCAATTTCGTCGACGCAACGGACGCCGCCCTCGGGAAGATAAGGGGACGCAATACTTAACCTCACGAAGATAGATATAGCGTCCCTTTATCCTTGGTCGACGCGTGGGGCGCGGCCCTGGATCGCCACGCTTCGCTCTCGATGACGGTCGTGACGCGCTCGGCGCCTCGCGACGACGGCGACGTGCCGGCGGTTCCCCATGATCGACGGCTAGCGCTCCGGCGAAACCGGTTTGCATCGCCATCGGCCTCGACCCAATATGCGCACCGCCGAGGAATCGGGGGAAGGGGAGCGGGGGAATGAGCGCGCGAGAGCTGCAGGAGTTGATCGAATTGCTGACCCGCCGGCCGATGCCGGAGAATCCGAGCGTGGAATTAATGCGGGAGCGCTTCGAGAAGCTGGGCGCGCTGCTGCCGGCGCCCGACGAGGCAGCTGTCGAGCCGGTGATCGCGGGCGGCGTCGCGGCCGAGTTCGTCTCGGCGCCCGGGGCCGAGGACGGCGTGATCCTCCTGCTCCACGGCGGCGGCTACGTCCTCGGCTCGCTCGCCACGCACCGCAATTTCGCTTATGGCCTTTCGCGGGCCTCGGGCGCGGCCACGCTGGTATTGGATTACCGCCTGGCGCCGGAGCACCGCTTTCCCGCCGCCGTCGACGACGCGGTCGCGGGCTATGAATTCTTGCTCGGGCGGGGGAGCGAGCCGGGAAAAATCGCGCTGGTGGGGGATTCCGCGGGCGGCGGCCTGGTGGTCGCGGCCCTGGTCGCGATCCGGGAGCGCGGCTTGGCGATGCCGGCGGCCGGCGTGGCGATCTCGCCCTGGATCGACCTGGAGGCGGAGGGCGAGTCGATGACCGGCAAGGCCGACGCCGACCCGCTGGTCGAGCGTCGGCGTCTGCTGGAAATGGCCGACCATTACCTGGGCGGCGCGGATCCCCGAAGCCCGCTGGCGGCCCCGCTCTACGCCGATCTCTCCGGCCTGCCGCCGTTGCTGATCCAGGTCGGCACGGCGGAAACCCTGCTCTCGGACGCAACCCGGCTCGCCGCGCGGGCGGAGGCGGCCGGCGTCGAGACGACACTCGAGGTCGCGCCCGACATGATCCACGTCTGGCACCTCTTCGCGCCGATGCTGACCGAGGGGCGCGAGGCGATTGTGCGCGCCGGCGCCTTCATCCGCGAACGGCTGGCTTGACCGGCGGTCTGGTCGAGCGAGGCGAGCGAGGATGGCGGCCGGCGTCGCCCTGATCGCGCTCCTCGCCGAAGTATCGCGGAGGCTCCGCCCCGCCACGGGAACGCGACGGCTCGTCCTGGCCGCGGCCACATCGGTCCAGGATTCGGGGCTTCTGCCGCATCTCTTGCCGCAACTCCAGGCGGCGAGGGGAATCGAGGTCCGGGTCGTCGCGGTCGGCACCGGCGCGGCGCTTCGACTGGCGCGTGACGGCGAGGCCGACCTGGTGATCGGCCATCACCCGGCCTCGGAGCAAGCCTTGGTCGCCGCCGGCGACGGTATCTGCCGTCACTACCTGATGCACAACGACTATCTGCTGGTCGGGCCGAGCGGCGATCCGGCCGAAATCGCCGGCGCGCGTGATGCCCTCGAGGCGCTTCGCCGGATCGCCCAGGCACGCGGCCCCTTCATCTCGCGCGGCGACGACGGCGCCACGCACCGCCGCGAACGGGAGCTCTGGCGCGAGGCCGCCATCGAGCCGGAGCCCGATAGCGGCGGCTGGTACCGCGATACCAGCGCCGGCATGGGCGCGACCTTGCGCACCGCCGCCGCCATGGGTGCCTATACGCTGGTCGATCGGGGTACCTGGCTCGGATTGCGCGCCCGCCGCGATCTCATGGTGCTCCACGAGGGCGACCCGAGCTTGCGCAACGAATACGGCGTGATCCTGGTCGATCCGGCCCGCCACCCCCATGTCGAGGCGGAACGTGGCCAGGCCTTTATCGACTGGCTGCTGTCTGACGAGGGTCGGGGGGCGATCCGCGGATTTGCCGTCGACGGTCAGGTGCTGTTTCATGTCGATCGGTAGGCGGCGGCGAGGGAGGGACGGCGCGATGACGACCGGCACAATCGACGAACGGACGACCCTGGGGACGGCGCCGGCCGGGATACCGGACGAGGTCTTGGCCGAGTTCGCGCAGGAATCCGGCACGGTCTATCTCGATACCTGCTCGCGGGGACTGCTGCCGCGCTCGGCCCGCGAGGCCGTCGTCGCGCATCTCGACCGGCGGGTCGCGGGGAACGCCGAGAAGGCAGCCCTGTTCGACGCCCTCGAAGGCGCCAGGGCCGATTTCGCAGGCCTGATCGGCGCCACGGCGGACGAGATCGCGATCACCAAGAACGTTTCCGACGGGCTCTCGATGATCGCCGGCGCGCTCCCCTGGAAGGCCGGCGACAACCTCGTCGTCTGCCTCGACCTGGAGCACCCCAACAACGTTTACCCCTGGCTGAACCTGGCGAAACGCGTCGGTATCGAGGTCCGCGCGGTGGCCCAGCGCGACGGCCATATCGACGCGGAAGCGCTGGCCGACGGAATCGACGATAGGACACGGCTCGCCACCGTCTCCACCGTCACCTTTTCGCCCGGCTTCCGCACCGACCTCGCGCCCCTCGGCGAAGTCTGTCGGGCCCGGGGCGTACCAATCCTCGCCGACGGCGTGCAGTCGGTCGGCATTCTCGACACCGACGTCGATTCGCTAGGCATCGACGCCATGGCCGTCTCCACCCAGAAGGGGCTGCTCGGGCTCTACGGCTTCGGCTTTCTTTACTGCCGCCGAGAATGGGCGGAGAGCTTGCGACCGCAATCGCTGGCCCGCTTCGGCGTCGATCTCGGGGCTGCCCACGAGGCGACCACGGAGGCCGAGGCCTGGCGCTTGATGCCCGGCGCGCGGCGCTTCGACGTCGGCAACTACAACTACGCGGGCGCGATCGTCGCCGGCGTCTCGCTGAAGCTGCTGCTCGGCGTCGGCACCGAGCGAATCGAGGCCCACGTCGGCCGGCTCGCGCATCGCCTGGCCTCGGGCCTGCTGCAGCTCGGACTGCCGGTGGTCGGCGGCCCACCGGGCCCGCACCTCGCCTCCATCGTCAGCCTCGGCACGCCCGGCGGCGGCCACGACAGCAGCGACGATCCCCTGGTGACGCGGCTTTACGAGCGGCTGAGCGCCGCCGGCGTTAAGCTCACCATCCGGCGCGGCACGCTCCGCATGGCGCTCCATCTCTACAACACGGACGACGACATCGACCGCGTCCTGGAGCTCGTCGCCGACGGCTGATCCGCCTCGATCCGGAAAACGAATAGCGCGGCGAAGCCATGGGACTGTTCCCGATCGAGGCGAAACCAAGCGGGAACATTTTGTTCTTGATCCCGAGGTCTCGCCGTGATTCCCTGGGGAATCATGGAGTTGTGGCTCGCCATACGTCGCCGGGGACGGGCCTCGATCGCCCCGGCCGTGCTGCTATTGCTTACCGCCTACTTCGCCTATCACACGGTGCAAGGGCAGCGGGGCCTCATCGCCTATGCCCGGCTGTCGCTCGAGGTCGAGCGGGCCGAGGCCGAGCTCAGGACGGTGGCCGCGGATAAGCGCGCCATCGAGGCGCGGGTGGCGCTGCTGCATCCCGATCACATCGAACCGGACATGCTGGACGAGCAGACCCGGCGGATTCTGGGCCTGGCGCACCCCGACGAGGTGGTGATCTACCTCGATTGAGCGGGACCGGCTGGCTTCACGATTCCGCGATAGGGATTTGACGGCTTCGACCATGGGGCCAGGGGAAACGCCGTAAGTGCTTACCCTGGCATCGGGAATCGCGATGCCAATGCGACCCCTGGCCGGGCTTATTTAACCAAATTCGAGTTAATCAAAATAATCCATTGAAATTACGATATTTTCCTCCCTTGATTCGTTGCCGCGTTGGGGGGAGGATAGGGGTCTGGCGCGCTGGTTTCCCCGCACGTGCCGCCGGGGCAGGCGCCGGAGAGCGTGCCGGAGCGAGTCTTGCATGGGCATCGATCGGAGCGGCTTCTTGGAAGCGCCTAATTCGGGGGAGTGATGGCCAAAACCCGGCGAAAACGCAAGCTCGAGGAACCGGGGCCGGTTCCCGAGACCGAGAAACTGCTCGAATACTACCATGCCATGCTGCTCATCCGCCGCTTCGAGGAGAAGGCGGGGCAGCTTTACGGCATGGGCCTGATCGGCGGCTTTTGCCATCTCTACATCGGCCAGGAAGCCGTCGTCGTCGGCATGCAAGCGGCGATCGGCGAGGGCGACGCCGTCATCACCAGCTACCGCGATCATGGCCATATGCTGGCCAGCGGCATGGAGCCGAAGGGCGTGATGGCCGAGCTCACCGGGCGCGCCGGCGGCTATTCCAAGGGCAAGGGCGGCTCGATGCACATGTTCAGCCGGGAGAAGAGCTTCTTCGGCGGGCACGGCATCGTCGGCGCCCAGGTGCCGATCGGCACCGGCATCGCCTTCGGCCTGAAGTACCGCGAGACCGACCGGGTCTGCCTGTGCTATTTCGGCGACGGCTCGGCCAACCAGGGCCAAGTCTTCGAATCCTTCAACATGGCGGAGCTCTGGAAGCTCCCCGTCGTCTACGTCATCGAAAACAACCAGTACGCCATGGGCACCTCGGTGCAGCGCTCCTCGGCGCAGCCCGATCTCTATCGCCGCGGCGAGAGCTTCGCCATTCCGGGCGAGCAGGTCGACGGCATGGACGTGCTGGCGGTCAAGGCCGCGGGCGAAGCGGCCGTGGCCTGGGCCCGCGCCGGCCGGGGGCCGATCATCCTGGAAATGAAGACCTACCGCTATCGCGGCCACTCGATGTCCGATCCGGCCAAGTATCGGAGCCGGGAGGAGGTCCAGCGGATCCGCAGCGAGCGCGATCCGATCGACCGCATGCGCGAATTTCTGATCGCCGGCGATCACGCCGGGGAGGCGGCGCTGAAGGAGATCGATCGCGAGATCAAGAAAACCGTGACGGCGGCGGCGGAATTTGCCCAGAGCAGCCCGGAGCCGCTGGTCGAAGAGCTCTACACCGACGTATTGGTGAGCGCTTAGTGGATTCTATCCACTAGAGCCAAATCCGAGTCGAACTCATGCCGATCACCATCACCATGCCGGCGCTGTCGCCCACCATGACCGAGGGCACGCTCGCCAGATGGCTCGTCGGCGAAGGCGATGCGGTCACCAGCGGCGACATCCTGGCCGAGATCGAGACCGACAAGGCGACCATGGAGGTCGAGGCGATCGAAGACGGCATCGTCGCCAAGCTGCTGGTGGCGGAGGGGAGCGAGGGCGTCTCGGTCAACACGCCGATCCTGATCCTGCTCCGGGACGGCGAGGACGCGGGGCAGATCGTGGTGCCGGCGCCCCCGCCCGAGGCCGCGGCGCCCGTCGCGGCAGCGCCCGCCCGCCCGGCCGCCAGCGTCGCGCCGCTCGCGCCCACCGCGCCGGCGCCGCTCGAGCCCGAGCTTCCGGCCGGCACCGAAATGCGCACGATGACGGTCAGGGAAGCCTTGCGCGACGCCATGGCGGAAGAGATGCGCCTGGACCCGGCGGTCTTCCTGATGGGCGAGGAGGTGGCGGAATATCAAGGCGCCTACAAGGTGAGCCAGGGCCTGCTGGAGGAGTTCGGCAACGCCCGGGTAATCGACACCCCGATCACCGAGCACGGCTTCGCCGGCCTCGGCGTCGGTGCCGCCTTCAGCGGCCTGAAGCCGATCGTCGAATTTATGACCTTCAATTTCGCCATGCAGGCGATGGACCAGATCATCAATTCCGCCGCCAAGACGCGCTATATGTCGGGTGGCCAGATGGGCGCCTCGATCGTCTTTCGCGGCCCCAACGGCGCCGCCGCCCGCGTCGCCGCGCAGCATTCGCAGTGCTATGCCTCCTGGTATGCCCATTGTCCCGGCCTGAAGGTGATCGCGCCCTTCTCGGCCGGCGACGCCAAGGGCCTCCTGAAGGCGGCGATCCGCGATCCCAATCCGGTCATCGTGCTGGAGAACGAAATCCTCTATGGCCACACCTTCGAGGTCCCGGTGCTGGCCGATCACGTGGTGCCGATCGGCCGCGCCCGGGTCGCGCGGCCCGGTAGCGACGTCACCATCGTCGCCTTTTCGCTCTGCGTCGCCCATGCGCTCGAGGCGGCGGAACTGCTGGCGGGCGACGGCATCGACGCGGAGGTGATCGATCTCCGCTCGCTGCGCCCGCTCGACGTCGAGACCGTGGCCGCCTCGATCGCCAAGACCAATCGCTGCGTCAGCGTGGAGGAGGGCTGGCCCGCCTGCGGCATCGGCTCGGAGATCGCCGCGCAGGTCATGGAACATGCCTTCGACGATCTCGACGCGCCCCTCGCGCGGGTCACCTCCGAGGACGTGCCGCTGCCGTACGCCGCCAACCTGGAGCGCCTGGCCCTGCCGGACCCGGAGAAGGTCGCGGCGGCCGCGCGTCGGGTCTGTTATCGCTAGCGTCGACGCGCGTTGACGCGCGTCGCCTTGAGAGGGAAGCCGCCATGCCGATCACCATCACCATGCCGGCGCTCTCGCCGACCATGACCGAGGGCACGCTCGCCAAGTGGATGGTCGCCGAGGGTGACAGCGTCGCCTCGGGCGACATCATCGCCGAGATCGAGACCGACAAGGCGACCATGGAGATCGAGGCGGTCGACGAGGGGACCGTGGCCCGGATCCTGGTGCCGGAGGGGACCGAGGGGGTCGCCGTCAACACGCCGATCGCGATCGTGCTGGAGGAAGGGGAGGACGCGGCCGCCGTCGCCGCGACGCCCGCGCCCGCCGAGGCCCCCGCGACCGCGTCCGCCGAGGCCCCCGCGCCGGCTCCCGCCGAGGCCCCCGCGCCGGCTCCGGCCGCCGCCGCGCCGTCCCAGGCGCCTTCGGCCGGCAACGGCAAGGCGCCGCCCGCGCCGCTCTCGGCCTCGGGCGAACGCATCAAGGCGAGCCCGCTCGCGCGGCGGATGGCGGCGCAGGCGGGCCTGGAGCTGACGGCGCTGGCCGGCTCGGGTCCCGGCGGCCGCATCGTCAAGGCGGACATCGAGGCGGCGCTGGCGAGGCCCCGGGCGGCCGCCGCGCCGGCTCCCACGCCGCTCGCCCCGGCGGCGGCGCAACCGTTCGAGCCGGCCTTCACGCTCGAGCCCTTGAGCCGGATGCGCAAGACCATCGCCCGGCGCTTGAGCGAATCGAAGCAGACCGTGCCGCACTTCTACCTGACCGTGGACTGCGAGCTCGACGCTCTCCTGGCGCTCCGCACAGCGCTCAACGACAAGGCCGACGGAGCCTACCGCCTCTCGCTCAACGACGTGGTGATCAAGGCGGCGGCGGTGGCCCTGAAGCGGGTGCCGGCGGCCAACGCCTCCTTCACCGAGGACGGCCTGAAACTTTACGCCTCGGCCGACATCTCGGTCGCCGTGGCGACGGAGCGGGGACTGATCACGCCGGTGGTGCGCAATGCCGGCGAGAAGGGGCTCGAGACCATATCGGGCGAGATGAAGGCGCTGGCCCAGAAGGCGCACCACGGTAAGTTGCTGCCGGAGGACTATCTTGGCGGCAGCTTCTCGATCTCCAACCTCGGCATGTACGGCATCAAGCAGTTCGAGGCGGTGATCAACCCGCCGCAGGCCTGCATCCTGGCGGTCGGCGCCGGCGAACAGCGCGCGGTGGTGAAGGACGGCGCGCTCGCCGTGGCGACGGTGATGAGCTGCACGCTCTCCGTCGATCACCGCGCCGTCGACGGCGCTATCGGCGCCGAATATCTCGCCGCCTTCAAGCGCCTGATCGAGGATCCGGTGACGATGCTCCTGTAGAAGAGGTCCCGTCCATGGCCAACGATTCCTTCGACGTCGCCGTGGTCGGCGGCGGCCCGGGCGGCTACGTCGCCGCCATCCGCGCGGCGCAACTGGGCCTGAAGGCCGCCGTCGTCGAGCGCGAACATCTGGGCGGCATTTGCCTCAACTGGGGCTGCATCCCGACCAAGGCGCTGCTCCGGAGCGCCGAGATCTATCACCTGATGAGCCGCGCCGACGAGTTCGGGCTCACGGTCGAAAACCTCGGCTTCGACCTCGCCAAGATCATCGCGCGGAGCCGCAAGATCGCGAGCCAGCTCAACGCCGGGGTCAAGCATCTGCTGGCCAAGAACAAGGTGGTGGTGATCGACGGCCACGCCCGCCTCGCCGGCCAGGGCCGCCTGGCGGTCGAGAAGGACGGCGAGGCCGTGGCCGAGATCCAGGCCGAGCATATCGTCCTCGCCACCGGCGCCCGGGCGCGCGAGCTGCCGGGGCTGGAGGCCGACGGCAAGCTGGTTTGGACCTACAAGGAGGCGATGGTGCCGAAGGTGATGCCCACTTCGCTTCTGGTCGTGGGTTCCGGCGCCATCGGTATCGAGTTCGCGAGCTTCTATCGCACGCTCGGCGCCGAGGTGACCGTGGTCGAGGTGCTGGAGCGCATCCTGCCGGTGGAGGACGAGGAGATCTCCACCTTCGCCCGCCAGGCCTTCGAGAAGCAGGGCATGAAGATCCACGTGGCGACCCGGGTGACGGAGCTCGCCAAGGCGCGTGGCAAGGTGACCGCGAGCCTCGATCTCGGCGGCGGCAAATCCGAGAAGCTCACCGTCGAGCGGGTGATCCTCGCCGTCGGCATCGTCGGCAACGTCGAGGCTCTGGGCCTGGAAAACACCAAGGTGGAGGTCGAGCAGGACCATATCGTCACCGACGAATGGTCGGCTACGGGCGAGCCCGGGGTCCATGCCATCGGCGACGTCGCGGGGCCACCCTGGCTGGCCCACAAGGCCAGCCACGAGGGCGTGATCTGCGTCGAGCGGATCGCCGGCGTGGCGGGCCTCCATCCGCTCGACACCGCCAACATCGCGGGCTGCACCTATTGCCAACCGCAGGTGGCGAGCATCGGCATGAGCGAGGCGGCGGCCAAGGCCGCCGGCTATGAGGTCAAGGTCGGCCGCTTCCCCTTCCTTGGCAACGGCAAGGCGATCGCGCTGGGCGAGGCGGAAGGCCTGGTCAAGACCGTGTTCGACGCCAACAGCGGCGAGCTGCTGGGCGCGCACATGGTGGGGGCCGAGGTGACGGAGCTGATTCAGGGCTACGGCGTGGCCCGAACGCTGGAAGCGACGGAGGCGGAATTGATGCACGCCATCTTCCCGCACCCGACGCTTTCCGAGATGATGCACGAATCCGTGCTTGACGCCTACGGCCGGGCGATCCATTTCTAGTACGCTCGACCCATCTTGCTATGCCTAGCCCGAACACGGCCCCGGAACCGCCGAGCAGCGACGAAAGCATGACAGCCACCTTCGAGGACGGCGTGGCGGCGCGCCACCCGGAAAAGCGCCATCGGCCTGATAACCCGAGCCCGCGCAAGCCGCGCTGGATCCGGGTCAAGGCGCCGACCTCGCCGGTCTATGGCGAGACCCGGCGGATCGTGCGCGAGCATGGCCTGCATACCGTCTGCGAGGAGGCGGCCTGCCCCAATATCGGCGAGTGCTGGGCCAAGCGTCACGTCACCATGCTGATCATGGGCGACGTCTGTACCCGGGCCTGCACCTTCTGCAACGTCAAGACCGGCAAGCCCGGCCGCCTGGATGGCGCCGAGCCGGGGCGCGTCGGCGATGCGGTGGCCAAGCTCGGCCTCGCCCATGTCGTCGTCACCTCGGTCGATCGCGACGATCTGGCGGATGGCGGCGCCGGCCACTTCGCGGCGGTGATCGAAGCGATCCGCGCCGCCGCGCCGCGCACCACGATCGAGGTCTTGACGCCCGACTTCCTCGGCAAGCCCGGCGCGCTGGAAATCGTCGTCGAGGCGGCGCCCGACGTCTTCAACCACAACCTCGAAACCGTGCCGAGGCTCTATCCGACGGTGCGCCCCGGCGCCCGCTACTTCGCCTCGCTGCAACTCCTGGCCGAGGCGAAGACGCTCGAGCCCTCGCTCTTTACCAAATCCGGCCTGATGGTCGGCCTCGGCGAGGGGCGCCTCGAGGTGCACCAGGTGATGGACGACCTACGTTCGGCCGAGGTCGATTTCCTGACCATCGGCCAATACCTGCAGCCGACGCCGAAGCACCACGCGATCGACCGTTTCGTCGAGCCCGAGGCGTTCGAGGACTTCGCCCGTATGGCGCGCGGCAAGGGCTTCCACATGGTTTCCGCCTCGCCGCTGACGCGCTCCTCCTATCATGCCGATTCCGACTTCGCCGAGCTGCGTCGCCGGCGCGCGGCGAGCTCGAGGGCCAGCTAGCGCGCCATGCCGACGCACGCGGAAATCAGGACGCTGCCCTACCGGCCGGATCAACTGTTCGATCTCGTCGCCGATATCGAGAAATATCCCGAGTTCCTGCCCTGGTGCGTCGGCTGCCGCGTCACCTTGCGTGACGGCGACGTGATCTGGGGCGACGTGGTGGTCGGCTTCAAGCTGTTTCGCGAGACCTTTACCTCGAAAGTGACGCTGGAACGGCCGGACCGCATCCACGTCGCCTATATCGACGGGCCTTTCCACTATCTCGACAATCACTGGGTCTTCATCCCGGCCGACGAGGGGCGGGCCACGACGATCGACTTCTACGTCGATTTCGAGTTCCGCTCCCGCGCCCTCCAGCTCGTGGCACGGGTCGCCTTTACGGAGGCGGTCAAGCGCATGGTCCGGGCCTTCGAGCTGCGGGCGCGCGACGTCTACGGCGAAGCCCCGGCGCTCGACGCGACACCGGTGCCGGCGGGCGATTGAGAGCGTCCGCCGCGCTGTCGACGATACCGGGCCGTGTTTTCCATGACATCGCACTCATTACGAGTTTATTTTTTTCCTTGCAGTAGGCAGATCATAACTAAATACTAATATAAAGGAGACGAGTCGATGAACCGGCGGCTACGTCTTCTTGAGCGGATGCGGGCCAACCCGCGCGGCGACTGGACGATCCAGGATATACAGGCCGTCGCTCGCCGATTCGAAGACAAGGGCCTGCGGGTTCAGGCGCCAACGCGAGGCTCGCACTACAAGGTCTCCCATCCCGATGTCGAGGAAATCTTGACGATCCCCGCGACTCGGCCGTTGAAGCCCGTGTATATCCGGCGGTTCGTTGGTATGGTGGATAGTATCACTTAGAACGAGCGCGGCATGAGGCTGGCGCCCAATTCAGATACGTCCCGTCCGAGAAAGGGGACAGAAACATGGACTATCTCACGATCATCCGACCGCTTCCGCGCGAGGAAGGCGGCGGCTTCCTGGCCGAGCTCCCGGATCTGCCCGGCTGCATTTCGGACGGCGAGACCTATGAGGAGGCGATCGCCAACGTCCGAGACGCCGCGGAGGAATGGATCGCCACGGCCAAGGAGATGGGCCGGCCCATTCCCGAGCCCGGTGCCGCCGAAGGCTACAGCGGAAAATGGCTTCAACGTGTCCCCAAGTCGCTTCACATGCGCCTCGCCGCTCAGGCCAAGCGCGAGGGCGTGAGCTTGAACGCCTTGGCCACGGCCTTGCTGGCCGAGGGCCTGGGGAAACGGAACGCGGCGGCGTGAGCCGCGCCGCCTTCGTGATCGAGCTCGAGTCCGGTGCCGGCGACTTCCTCGTCGACGCCCGAGCCTCGGCTACAAATCCAATTCCGCCAGCACGGCCAGCAGCGACAACAGGTTGTTGGTGGCGTGGGCGAGGATCGGGACCCAGAGATTCTCCATGTGCTCGTAAACGATGGCGAAGAACGTGAAGAGCACGAAGAGCGCCGGAATCGCGGCTGGGTCCAGGTGGATCGTCGCATGAAGCCCGCCGGCGATGGCGGCGCTCGCCAGGATCCCGAGGCGTGTCCGAAGCCAGCCGTAGAGTGCGCCGCGGAACAGGAGCTCCTCCCACAAGGGCGCCACGGCGACGCCGAACAGGATGAAGGCGGCGATCATCACCACGTCGCCCTCGGCGCCGGCGCGAAACAGCTCGACCAGCGGGTTTTGCGGAGGGCCCAATACCGAGTGGAAGATCAGCGTCAGGGCGATCGACAAGGCCACGCCGACCAGTGCCGTCGCCAGGGCGACGAGAATTTCCACCCGACTGAGCCGGGCGAGCCCGAATAGATGATCGCCCCGGACCTCGAAGCGACGCATGTAGAGGTAAGTCCAGATCAGCAGCAGGAGCATCGGCGGCAGCAGCGCGATCAGGATGAACAGGCCACCGTCCGATTTGTCGATGCCGGCCGCGCGCGCGACCAGGTAGACGACGACCCCGCCGCCCATCTGCACGACCACGCCGCCGGCGAAGAGAATGGCGAGATTCCGGCCGGGAACCTGGAACATGCGCGCCGCCGCCTCAGCCGTCGTTCATGGCGGCAAGCAGCATTTCCAGTGCGCTCACCACCGTCGCTTCCCTGATGCCCCGGCGGCCGAGGTCGCCATAGCTCTCGCACCGATGCGCCTCGCCGCCGTCCTTACGCGCGAGCGCCAGATGCACCAGGCCGACCGGTTTCTCGGCCGTGCCGCCGCCAGGGCCCGCGATCCCCGTCACCGCGACCGCCAGGTCGGCTCGCGAGGCCCTGATCGCGCCGGCCGCCATCTGCCGCGCCGCCGCCTCGCTGACCGCGCCGACGGTGATCAGGGTCTTTTCGCGGACCCCGAGGACCTCTTGCTTGGCCGCGTTGGAATAGGTGACGAAGCCGCGATCGAGCACGTCCGACGCGCCGGCGATCGCACTCAGCGCGCCGGCGATCAGGCCGCCGGTGCAGGATTCCGCCGTCGCGATCGCGAGGCCCCTTGCCCGCGCGGCATCGAGCACGCGGCTCGCCAGCGCTTCGATCTCCGCACCGCTCATCGCCTCATTCCTCCAGAGCCAAGCGCAACAACAACACGCCGAGCCCCGAATAGACGGCGGCGAAGAGGTCGTCGACCATGGTGCCGAGGCCGCCCTTGATGTGTTCGTCGGCCCAGCGCGCCGGCCAGGGTTTGAAGATATCGGCCAGGCGAAACAGCACGAAGCCGGCCGCGAAGAGGCCTAGATCGAGGCCCGCCGGGATCAGCGTCAGCCACATGCCCGCCACCTCGTCGACCACGATATCGCCCGGATCCTCCCGGCCGAGCGCGGCGATGTAGACGTTGCCCGCCCACCAGCCGGCCAACGAGACGACGAGGGTGGCGCCCGCCAGCGCCCACGTCCCCCCGGCCCAGGTGATCGCCCAGGCCAAGGGGAGTGCGGCGAAGGAGCCCCAGGTGCCGGGCGCCGTCGGCATCAGGCCGGCACCGAACCAGGTGGCGATCAGGCAGGCCGGATGGCGAAAGGGAAGCGGGGGGGTCCGAAAGGCCATCTCAGCCGGGCAAGCGTATGGTGGCGGTGGCCTGGGCGGCGATCCCCTCGCCTCGACCGAGAAAGCCGAGCTTCTCCGTCGTCGTCGCCTTGACGCTGACGCGACCCGGCTCGATCCCCAGGATCTCGGCGACGCGGGCGCGCATCGCTTCGCGGTGGGGGCCGACCTTCGGGCGTTCCAGGATCAGGGTCAGGTCGACATGCGCGATCTCGCCGCCCCGCTCGGCCACCAGAGCCCGGGCGTGAGCGAGAAAGCGGTCGGACGGCGCGTCGCGCCATCGCGCGTCGCTCGGCGAGAAATGCTGGCCGATATCGCCGGCGCCGATCGCGCCCAGGATCGCGTCGGTCAGCGCGTGCAGCCCGACGTCGGCGTCGGAATGGCCCAGCAGGCCCTGGTCGTGCGGCACGGCGACGCCGCACAGCATGACCGCCTCGCCGGCGGTGAAGCGGTGCACGTCGAAACCGTTGCCGACCCGGATATCGCCGAGGCTCGGTGCCGCCGAGGCTCGGGCGCGCATCATGTCCTCCGTGGTGGTGACCTTGAAGTTGCTCTCCGGCGCCGGCACCACGGCGACGGCCAGGCCCTCGGCCTCCGCCACCGCCGCGTCGTCGGTGAGCTCGCTGCCGGCCCGCGCGCGGTGGGCGGCGAGGATGTCGCCAAAGCGGAACCCTTGCGGCGTCTGCGTCCGCCAGAGTCCGTGGCGCGGAATCGTCTCGGCCACCATGGCGTCGGCGACCCGCTTGAGGCTGTCGGCGAGCGGGTGCGCCGGCACCGCGCCGGCGTGGTCGCGAAGCGCGGCGATGACGGCCGAGATGGTCTGGGCGGCGACGAAGGGCCGCGCCGCGTCGTGGATCAGCACCTTGCCGGGCGCCGTCTCGACCAGGCTCTCGAGGCCGAGGCGGACGGAGTCCTGTCGCGTGGCGCCGCCGGCCACCGGGTCCAGGAGGTCGAGGCCGTCGAGCGTCGTGTCGTGCAGGGCGCGGTCGTCGGGGTGGATCACCACCCGGGTCGCGTGGACCTCGGGATGCGCGAGGAAGGCCATGACCGAACGCCTCAGCATCGCCACGCCGGCAATGGCTTGGTACGGCTTCGCCGCCGCCCCGCCGAGCCGGGTCCCGCGTCCCGCCGCCATGACGAGCGCGATGGTCGCGCCGGAACCCGTCTCCCTCTCGCCGTCGCTCGCTGTCGCCACGTCCGATCCTCAGGCTTGCGGTCGGTTCCGGTCGCGTACTTTACCGGTTTCCGGCCGGCGGGCCAGTTCGAGCGGGACGGCGGGGAATAAACCTGGCGCCCCCCTTGACTTGGCCTGGGGGGATCAGTACATCCCAGCGACGTTTCGGGGGTGTAGCTCAGACCGGTTAGAGCGCTGGCCTGTCACGCCAGAGGTCGCGGGTTCGAGTCCCGTCACTCCCGCCAATTCGCCTCCCATCAATTCGACGCCGTGCCGCGAGACGCTGGCCGAGGGCGCGACCTGAAGCCCTAGATCGCGTCGGTGTTCCCGGGCGTGTTCCCGCGCGGCGAAGGCGCCCACCGGACGGCCGGCAACCAGGGCCGATCCTGGGGCCGATCCTTGCGGGCCGAAGCATTACCGGCTATAGGAGGAACGCGTTTGCCCGAGGGCACATAGGCGGGCCGAACGGACCGTCGTCGCGCCCGCTCGCGGCGCCGGAGGGGAAGGAAAGGCATGGCCGAACCGCTGAGGGAATACCTGCCGATCTTGATGTTCTTCGGCGTGGCCGTGGCCATGGCCATCGGCATGGTGGTCGCCTCCCTGATCGTGGCGCGCCAGCACCCGGACGCCGAAAAACTCTCGCCTTACGAATGCGGTTTCGAGCCTTTCGGCGATGCGCGCCGCCAGTTCGACGTCCGCTTCTATCTGGTCGCCATCCTCTTCATCATCTTCGACCTCGAGGTCGCCTTTCTCTTCCCCTGGGCGGTCGCGTTTGGTGGCCTGGGCTGGTTCGGGTTCTGGTCGATGATGATTTTCCTCGCCATCCTCACCATCGGCTTCGTCTACGAATGGCGCAAGGGAGCGCTCGAATGGGAGTAACCGACAACCCGCTCGACGTCCCCGCCGGCGCGGCCGATCAAGATGCCTTGTTCCGCGGCCTGCCCGACGAGTTGCACGACAAGGGCTTCGTCGTCGCCAATGTGGACAAGCTGGTCAACTGGGCGCGCACCGGCTCGCTCTGGCCGATGACGTTCGGCCTGGCCTGCTGCGCGGTGGAAATGATCCACGCCTACATGCCGCGCTACGACCTCGACCGTTTCGGCGTGGTGCCGCGGGCGAGCCCGCGGCAATCGGACGTGATGATCGTCGCCGGCACGCTGACCAACAAGATGGCGCCGGCCCTGCGCAAGGTCTACGACCAGATGGCGGAGCCGCGCTACGTCATTTCGATGGGGAGCTGCGCCAACGGAGGTGGCTACTACCACTATTCTTACTCCGTCGTGCGGGGCTGCGACCGGATCGTGCCCGTGGACATCTACGTGCCGGGCTGTCCGCCGACGGCCGAGGCGCTGGTCTACGGCATTCTGCAATTGCAGAAAAAGATCCGCCGCACCGGCACCTTCCTCCGGTAGAGAGCGGAAGAGCGGCGTTTCCCCATGGTGGTGGACGAACAGGCCCTGGAGGATCTCGGCGCGCATGTCGCCCGCGCGCTCGAGAACGAGGTGATCTCGACCGAGATCCGACTGGCCGAGCTGATGGTCATGGTCCATGGCGAACAGGTGGTGAAGGTTCTGACCTTCCTGCGCGACGACGCGCTTTGCCAATTCAAGGTCCTGATCGATATCTGCGGCGTCGATTATCCCGAGCGCGAGGAGCGTTTCGAGGTCGTCTACAACCTGTTGAGTCTGCGTCACAATCAGCGCATCCGGGTCAAGGTGAAGGTCGACGAGGAGGGCGTGGTGCCGAGCGCCACCGGAGTCTTCAACGCCGCCAACTGGTTCGAGCGCGAGGCCTGGGACCTCTACGGCATCCTCTTCGCCGATCATCCCGACCTCAGGCGGCTGCTCACCGACTACGGCTTCGAGGGCCATCCGCTGCGCAAGGACTTCCCCCTCACCGGCTATGTCGAGATGCGCTATGACGACGAGCAGAAGCGGGTGGTTTACGAGCCGGTGAAGCTGACGCAGGAATTTCGCAGCTTCGACTTCATGAGCCCCTGGGAGGGCGCGAGCCAAATCCTTCCCGGCGACGAGAAGGCCGAGGAGCCATCCTGATGGCCGAAGTCGAAATCAAGAACCTGACGATGAACTTCGGGCCGCAACACCCTGCCGCGCATGGTGTTTTGCGCTTGGTGCTGGAGCTCGACGGGGAGGTGGTGGAACGCGCGGACCCGCATATCGGCTTGCTGCACCGCGGCACCGAGAAGCTGATCGAATACAAGACCTACCTGCAGGCCGTACCCTATTTCGACCGCCTCGACTATGTCGCGCCGATGAATCAGGAGCACGCCTTCGCCCTCGCGGTCGAGAAGCTGCTGGGGATCGAGGTGCCGCCCCGGGGCCAGGCGATCCGGGTGCTGTTCTCGGAGATCTCGCGGCTGCTCAGCCATATCCTCAACATCACCACGCAGGCGATGGACGTCGGCGCGATAACACCGACGCTGTGGGGCTTCGAGGAGCGCGAGCTGCTGATGGAGTTCTACGAGCGGGTCTCCGGCGCTCGCCTGCACGCGGCCTACTTCCGCCCGGGCGGCGTGCACCAGGACTTGCCCGCCGGCCTCGCCGAGGACATTTATCGCTATAGCGAGAGCTTCGAGAACTTCCTCACCGACGTCGAGGGATTGTTGACGGAGAACCGGATCTTCCGCCAGCGCAACGTCGACATCGGCGCGGTCTCGGCCGAGGACGCGATGGATTGGGGCTTCTCCGGGGTGATGCTGCGCGGCTGCGGCGTGCCGTGGGACCTGCGAAAATCCCAGCCCTATGATGGCTACGAGAGTTACGACTTCGACATCCCCGTGGGCAAGAACGGCGATTGCTTCGATCGCTACCTCTGCCGGATGGAGGAGATGCGGCAGTCCTGCCGGATCATCAGCCAAGCGATCGACACGATGCCCGACGGTCCCATAGCCACCGACGACCAAAAGATCGTGCCGCCGTCGAGGGCTGAGATGAAGCGCTCGATGGAGGCGCTGATCCACCACTTCAAGCTCTATACCGAGGGCTATCACGTGCCGGCGGGGGAGACCTATACGGCGGTGGAGGCGCCGAAGGGCGAGTTCGGCGTCTACCTCGTCTCCGACGGCGGCAACATGCCGTACCGCTGCAAGATCCGGGCGCCGGGCTATTCGCATCTCCAAGCGCTCGATTTTCTCTCGCGCGGTCATCTGTTGGCCGATGCCGTGGCCGTGATCGGCAGTCTCGACATCGTTTTCGGTGAGATCGACCGATGACGGCGGCGGTGAGTGGCGGCGTGGAGCAGCCGAGCGAGTTCGCCTTCGGGGAAGATTATCTGGCGCGGGCCAAGACGGTCATCGCGCGCTATCCGGCGGGCCGGCAGGCGAGCGCGGTCCTACCGCTCCTCGACCTCGCCCAGCGCCAGCACGGCGGTTGGCTTCCGCGCGCGGCGATGGATCACGTCGCGGACCTGCTGGAGATGCCCAGGATCCGGGTCTACGAGGTCGCCACCTTCTACACGATGTACAACCTGGCGCCGGTCGGCCGCCATCTGGTGCTGGTCTGCACCACCACGCCGTGCTGGCTCAGAGGCTCCGACGAGGTCGTGGCGGCCTGTCGGGGCAAGCTCGGCGTCGGCTTCGGCGAGACCACCGAGGACGGCATGTTTACGCTGCGGGAGGCCGAATGCCTCGGCGCCTGCGTCAATGCGCCGATGATCCAGATCGGCGACGATTACTACGAGGATCTCGATGCCGCCAGCACCGAGGCAATCCTGGAATCGCTGGCCAAGGGCGAGACGCCGAAGACCGGCCCGCAGAACGGCCGGCACAGCTCCGAGCCCCTCGGCGGGGCGACGACGCTCGAGGCGTTCGTGGGCAGGCCCCAATGCTGAGCGATTCCAACCGCATCTTCACCAATCTCTACGGCTTCCAGGACTGGGGCCTTAAGGGGGCCCAGGCGCGCGGCGATTGGGACGGCACCAAGGCACTGATGGAGACGGGTCACGACGCGATCGTCGACGAAGTGAAGGCCTCCGGCTTGCGGGGGCGGGGTGGCGCGGGCTTCCCGACGGGATTGAAGATGTCCTTCATGCCGAAGCAATCCGACGGCCGGCCGTCCTATCTCGTGGTCAACGCCGACGAGGGCGAGCCCGGAACCTGCAAGGACCGCGACATCATGCGCCACGACCCCCACAAGCTGGTCGAGGGCTGTCTGCTGGCCGGCTACGCCATGCGCGCGGTCGCCACCTACATCTATATTCGCGGCGAATTCCATGCCGAAGGCAACAATCTCGAAGCCGCCATCCGGCAAGCCTACGAGGCCGGGCTGATCGGCAAAGACGCCTGCGGCTCGGGCTACGACTTCGACATCTATCTCCATCGTGGCGCCGGGGCCTACATCTGCGGCGAGGAGACCGCGCTGATCGAGAGCCTGGAAGGCAAGAAGGGCCAACCCCGCCTGAAGCCGCCGTTTCCCGCCGGCGTCGGCGTGTGGGGCTGCCCGACGACGGTCAGCAACGTCGAGAGCATCGCCGTCATCCCGACGATCCTGCGGCGGGGTTCCGCCTGGTTCGCCGCTCTCGGGCGGGAGAACAACACCGGCACCAAGATCTTCTGCATCTCCGGCCATGTCGAACAGCCGTGCAACGTCGAGGAGGAGATGGCGATTCCCATGCGGGAGCTGATCGAGAAGCACGCCGGCGGGGTGCGCGGCGGCTGGGACAATCTGCAGGCGGTGATCCCGGGCGGCGCCTCGGTGCCGCTGCTGCCGAAGAGCATTTGCGACACCGTGCTGATGGATTTCGATTCCCTGGCCGAGGTCAAGTCGGGCCTCGGCACGGCGGCGGTCATCGTCATGGACAAGTCGACCGACGTGGTCCGCGCGATCGCCCGGCTCTCGAAGTTCTACATGCACGAATCCTGCGGTCAGTGCACGCCGTGCCGCGAGGGCACGGGCTGGATGTGGCGGGTCATGGAGCGTCTGGTCAGGGGCGAGGCCGAGGTGGCCGAGGTCGACATGTTGCTCGAGGTCACCTACCAGGTCGAGGGCCACACCATCTGTGCGCTCGGTGACGCCGCCGCGTGGCCGATCCAGGGTCTCATCCGTCATTTCCGGCCGGAGCTCGAGGGCCGCATTCTCGAGCGCAAGCAGGCCGCCGCCGCCGCCGACTGAGGTTTCGCCCATGCCTACGCTCACCATCGACGGCCAGGAGATCACGGTCGATCCCGGCAGCAACATCCTCCAGGCCTGCGAGGCGGCGGGCATCGAGGTGCCGCGGTTCTGCTATCACGACCGCCTGTCGATCGCCGGCAACTGCCGGATGTGTCTGGTCGAGGTGGAGCGCTCGCCGAAGCCGATCGCCTCCTGCGCGATGCCGGCAGGCGACAACATGGTGGTCCACACCAACACGGCCCTGGTCCGTAAGGCGCGGCAAGGGGTGATGGAGTTCCTGCTGATCAACCATCCGCTCGACTGTCCGATCTGCGATCAGGGCGGCGAATGCGATCTGCAGGACCAGGCGATGGTCTATGGCCACGACCGCAGCCGCTACGAGGAGAACAAGCGCGCGGTCGAGGACAAGTATCTGGGCCCGTTGATCAAGACGATCATGACCCGCTGCATCCACTGCACCCGTTGTATCCGCTTCATCACCGAGATCGCCGGGATCGAGGAATTGGGCGCCACCGGCCGCGGCGAGGACATGGAGATCGGCACCTATGTCGAGGCGGCGTTGAGCAGCGAGCTCTCCGGCAACATCGTCGACCTCTGTCCGGTCGGCGCGCTCACCTCCAAGCCCTATGCCTTCGCCGCCCGGCCGTGGGAATTGCGCAAGACGGAATCGATCGACGTGCACGACGCCGTCGGCTGCAACATCCGGGTCGACTGCCGGGGCCGCGAGGTGATGCGGATATTGCCCCGGCTGCACGAGGACATCAACGAGGAGTGGATCTCCGACAAGACGCGCCACGCCGTGGACGGGATCGCCCGGCAACGGATCGACCAGCCCTACATACGCTTCGGCGGCCGGCTGAAGGCAGCGAGCTGGGACGAGGCCTTCCGCGTCGCCGGCCGCAAGCTCGCCGGCTGCCCGGGCGAGCGGATGGCGGCGATCGTCGGCGACATGGTCGATGCCGAGGCGATGGTGGCGCTCAAGGACCTGATGGACGCCTTCGAATGCGCGAACCTCGATTGCCGGCAGGACGGGGCCAAGATCGGCGGCGGCGCGCGGGCGGGCTGGCTGTTCAACACGACGATCGCCGGCATCGAAGAAGCCGACGCGTTGCTGATCGTGGGTGCCAATCCGCGTTGGGAGGCCTCCCTCGTCAACGCCCGAATTCGCAAGCGCTGGCTCCAGGGCGGCTTCAAGGTCGGCCTGATCGGCGAGGCGGTCGACCTCACCTACCATTATGATCACTTGGGCACGACGCCGGACACGCTGGCCGAGGTCGTCGCCGGGACCCATCCCTTCGCCGAGGTCCTGAAGCGGGCGGATCGCGCGATGGTGATCGTCGGCATGGGCGCGCTCGCGCGGCCCGACGGGGCCCGGATCCTGGCCCGTGTCCGCGCGCTGGCCGAAGCTTGCGACATGGTCCGCGACGACTGGAACGGCTTCAACGTGCTGCAGGGCGCCGCGAGCCGGGTCGCGGGCCTCGAGCTCGGCCTGCTGCCGGGTGACGGCGGGCGCGACGTCGCCGCCATCCTGGACGGCGTCGAGGCCGGCGAGATCGATCTCGTCTGGCTCTTGGGCGCCGACGAGATCGACACCAGCCGCCTCGCCAAGGCCACCGTGATCTACCAGGGCCACCACGGCGATGTGGGCGCGCACGTCGCCGACGTGGTGCTGGCGGGTGCCGCCTATACCGAGAAGGACGCGACCTGGGTCAACACCGAGGGCCGCGTGCAGCGCGGCCAGCGCGCGGCCTTCCCGCCGGGCGAGGCGCGGGACGATTGGGCGATCATCCGCGCGCTCTCCGATGTGGTGGGCAAGACGCTGCCCTATGACGACCTGGCCCAGGTTCGTGCCCGCATGGTCGAGCTGGCCCCGAGGTTGGCCGAGACCGACGTGGCGATGCCCGGCGAATGGGGCGAATTCGGCGAAGCGGGCGAGATGAGCGGCGCGCCCTTCCAGAGCCCGGTCCGCGACTTCTATCTCACCAACGCGATCTGTCGCGCCTCCACGGTGATGGCCGAGTGCAGCCGCCTGTTCGTGGCCGGAGCGGAGGCGACGGGCACCGATGGTTGAGGTCTGGGCCGGCTACCTGCTGCCGGCGATCATCATCCTGTTGCAGATCCTGGCGATCGTGGTGCCGCTGCTGGTCGCGGTCGCGTTCATGACCTATTTCGAGCGCAAGATCATGGCGGCGATGCAGCTTCGGATGGGGCCGAACGTGGTCGGGCCCTTCGGCCTGCTGCAGCCGATGGCCGACGGCATCAAGCTGATGTTCAAGGAGACGGTGTTCCCCACCGGGGCCAACAAGATCGTCTTCGTGATGGCGCCGATGCTGACCTTCATCCTCGGCATGGTCGCCTGGGCGGTGATCCCGTTCGGCGGGGGTCTCGTGCTCGCCGACATCAACGTCGGCATCCTCTATCTCTTCGCGATCTCCTCGCTCGGCGTCTACGGCATCATCATGGCCGGCTGGGCGTCGAACTCGAAGTATGCCTTCCTGGGGGCGCTGCGCTCGGCCGCGCAGATGGTCAGCTACGAGGTCTCGATCGGCTTCGTCATGATCACCGTGCTGCTCTGCGTCGGCTCGCTCAACCTTTCCGACATCGTGGAAGCGCAGCGCGGCGGGATCGTCGGCGGCTGGTATTGGCTGCCGCTCCTGCCGATGTTCGTGATCTTCTTCGTCTCGGCGCTGGCCGAGACCAACCGCCATCCCTTCGATTTGCCGGAGGCGGAGACCGAGCTGGTGGCCGGCTATCAGGTCGAATATTCCTCGATGACTTTCGCTTTGTTCTTCCTGGGCGAATACGCGAACATGATTCTGATGAGCGGGTTGACGGCGTTGCTGTTCCTGGGGGGTTGGCTGCCGCCGATCGATATTGCGCCGTTCAATTGGATCCCCGGACCGATCTGGTTCTTCGGCAAGATCGCGGTGCTGCTGTTCGTCTTCGTCTGGGTCCGCGCCACCTTGCCGCGCTATCGCTACGACCAACTGATGCGGCTCGGCTGGAAGGTATTTCTGCCCTTCTCGCTGCTCTGGGTGGCGCTGACGGCGGCCGCGTTGATGGCTTTCGGCTGGGTGCCGGAGGCATGAGGAAGGGCTCCGAGGGCGGATGCGCTTTCGCCGGGATGGGAGAGGAACGGGCATGGGCATGATCAACCAGGGCGCCAAGGCGCTGTTGCTGGGCGAGATCGTGAAGGGGATGGGACTCACCTTCCGCTATATGTTCCGCAAGCGGGCGACGGTGAATTATCCTTACGAAAAGGGGCCGCTCAGTCCTCGATTCCGGGGCGAGCACGCACTTCGGCGCTATCCCAACGGCGAGGAGCGCTGTATCGCCTGCAAGCTCTGCGAGGCGATCTGCCCGGCTCAGGCGATCACCATCGAGTCCGAGCCGCGCGAGGACGGCAGCCGGCGGACCACCCGCTACGACATCGACATGACGAAGTGCATCTACTGCGGCTTCTGCGAGGAGGCCTGTCCGGTGGACGCGATCGTCGAGGGGCCGAACTTCGAGTATTCGACCGAGACCCGCGAGGAGCTGTACTACGACAAGCAGCGGCTGCTCATGAACGGCGACCGGTGGGAGAACGAAATCGCCCAGAACCTCGCGCTGGATGCACCCTACCGGTGATGCAGGCGAGGCGAGGGGGAGCCTGAGATGAAGCCGATGGCCAGGAATGGGGCCGCGCCGGACCGCGAGGCGGGGCGGTCATGATCATCGCCGGCATCGCCTTCTATGTTCTGGCGGCCGTCGCCGTGTTCGCCGGCCTCATGGTGATCTCGGCCCGGAACCCGGTGCATTCGGTGCTGTTCCTCATCCTCGCCTTCTTCACCGCCGCCGGTCTCTTCGTGCTGATGGGGGCGGAGTTCCTGGCGATGATCCTGATCGTCGTCTACGTCGGCGCCGTGGCGGTGCTGTTCCTCTTCGTGGTGATGATGCTGGACGTTGATTTCGTGCAGCTTCGCGAGGGCTTTCTCCAGTATCTTCCCACCGGCGGCGTGATCGGCCTGGTCATGCTGGTCGAATTGATCTTGATCGTGGGCACCGCCGTCGGCGGGCCGGAGCCGGCCGTCGGCGGCGCCGGGGTGCCGATCCTGCCGGTCGATCAAGTCACCAACACCAAGGCCATCGGCCAGGTGCTCTATACCAAATACGTCTATCTGTTCCAGGCGGCGGGCATGCTGCTGCTGGTGGCGATGATCGGCGCCATCGTGCTGACGCTGCGGCGACGGGTGGGGGTGCGCAGGCAGTCGATCGCGGCGCAGATCGGCCGGCCTCGCGAGGCCTCGGTCGAGCTCAAGAAGGTCGAGCCGGGGCAGGGGGTCTGAGATGGCGATCGCCAGCTTCTTCGAGATCGGCCTCGGCCATTACCTGACGGTGGCCGCGATCCTCTTCACCCTCGGGATCTTCGGGATCTTCCTCAACCGCAAGAACGTCATCATCATCTTGATGTCGATCGAGCTGATGCTGCTCGCGGTGAATATCAACCTCGTTGCCTTCTCGACCCATCAGGGCGATCTCGTGGGCCAGATCTTCGCCATGTTCGTGCTGACGGTGGCGGCGGGCGAGGCGGCGATCGGCCTGGCGATCCTGGTGGTCTACTTCCGCAATCGCGGCTCGATCGAGGTCGAGGACATCGATCTGATGAAGGGCTGACGGGCGTCGAGGGATGAGCATTTATCACGTCATCGTCTTCCTGCCGCTGGTGGCCTGCATCATCGCCGGCTTCGGCGGGCGTTGGATCGGCGACCGGGGTGCTCAGTGGGTCACTTGCGGCGCGGTCGGGCTCGCCGGGCTGCTGTCGCTCTTCGCCTTCTACGACGTGGCGATCCAGGGCAACCTCGCCAAGGCGGCGGTCTTCACCTGGATCGATTCCGGTGCCTTCGAGGTCGTCTGGTCGATCCGCGTCGATTCCCTCACCGCCGTCATGCTGGTGGTGGTGAACGTGATCTCGGCTTTGATCCACGTCTATTCCGTCGGCTACATGAGCCACGATCCGCATATCCCGCGGTTCATGTCCTACCTTTCGCTCTTCACCTTCTTCATGTTGATGCTGGTGACGGCGGACAACTTCATACAGCTCTTCTTCGGCTGGGAGGGCGTGGGCCTCGTCTCCTATCTGCTGATCGGCTTCTGGTACCTCAGGCCCGCGGCCAATGCCGCCGCGATCAAGGCCTTCCTGGTCAACCGGATCGGCGATTTCGGCTTCGCCCTCGCCATCATGGCGATCTTCCTGGCCTTCGGCTCGGTCGATTTCGACACCGTCTTCACCGCCGCGCCCGAGCAACAGGGCAAGACGTTCGACTTCCTCGGCCTCGAGCTCGATCTGATGACGACGATCTGCGTCCTGCTGTTCATCGGCGCGATGGGCAAGTCGGCGCAGGTCCCGCTCCACACCTGGCTGCCCGACGCGATGGAAGGTCCGACCCCGGTGAGCGCCTTGATCCACG
Organism: Alphaproteobacteria bacterium; assembly: GCA_965225945.1. Lineage (GTDB taxonomy): Bacteria > Pseudomonadota > Alphaproteobacteria > JASLMY01. The sequence continues at coordinate 161,793 of CBDDBZ010000037.1, forward strand.
CCGCGACCATGGTGACCGCGGGCGTCTTCATGGTCGCGCGCTGCTCGCCGCTGTTTGAGCTCTCGGCCACCGCGCTGGTGGTGGTGACCGTGGTCGGCGCCTTCACCGCCTTCTTCGCCGCGACCGTCGGCCTGGTGCAGAACGACATCAAGCGGGTCGTCGCCTACAGCACGTGCAGCCAGCTCGGCTACATGTTCTTCGCCTGCGGCGTCGGCGCCTATGCCGCCGCGATCTTCCACCTCTTCACCCATGCCTTCTTCAAGGCGCTGCTGTTCCTGGGCTCCGGTTCGGTGATCCACGCGCTCTCGGACGAGCAGGACATGCGCAAGATGGGGGGCATGCGCAAGCTCATGCCGTGGACCTATGGGACCATGTGGGTGGGGACTCTCGCGCTCGCCGGCATTCCGATCTTCGCCGGCTTTTACTCCAAGGACATGATCCTGGAAAGCGCCTTCGCCAAGGCCACCGGGGCGGGCCATTTCGCCTATTACCTGGGCGTCGTCGCCGCGGTGATGACCGCTTTCTATTCCTGCCGCCTGATGTTCATGACCTTCCACGGCGAGCCCCGGGCGGGGGAGGAAGCAATGCATCGGGCGCACGAAAGCCCACCGGTGATCCTGATCCCGCTGGTGATCCTGGCGGTGGGCGCGGCCGGCTCCGGCTTCGCCTTCTACCACTTCTTCGTCGGCGACGGCCGGGCCGATTTCTGGGGCAAGGCGATTCTGACGCTGGGCGAGACGGACGTGATCGAGGCGGCGCACCATGTGCCGTTCTGGGTCAAGGCGCTGCCGCTGGTCGCGGCGGGGTCCGGCATTCTCGGCGCGGCGATCTTCTACCTCTGGCGCCAAGGCATTCCCGAGCGCATCGTCGGCGCGCATCGGGAGGCGTATCTGTTCCTGCTCAACAAGTGGTACTTCGACGAGGCCTACGAGCTGCTGCTGGTTCGCCCCTCCAAGTGGCTGGGCCTGAAGCTCTGGAAGGTCGGCGACGGACGGATCATCGATGGGCTAGGTCCCGACGGCGTCTCGACGACGGTGATCCGGCTCGCCCAGCGGGCGTCGGCGCTGCAGTCGGGCTACCTCTACCACTATGCCTTCGCCATGCTGCTCGGCATCGCGATTTTCGTCACCTGGTACTTCCTGGCGGGTTGGGGAGGGTGAGCCGATGACCGATTGGCCGCTGCTCTCCCTCGTCGTCTTCCTGCCGCTGGCGGGCGTCGCCTTCATTCTGATCGGCGGCATGACCTCGAAGGACCCGGAGATCACCAAGCGCAACGCCAGGAGCGCCGCGCTCTGGACGTCCGCCGCGACCTTCGTCATCTCGCTGCTGATATGGGCGAACTTCGAGAACGGCACCGCCGCTTTCCAGTTCGAGGAGCGCCACGAATGGCTGGCCCCGGGGATCGCCTACCGGATGGGCGTCGACGGCATCTCGATGCTGTTCATCGTTCTGACCGCGCTGCTGACGCCGATCTGCATCCTGGCGAGCTGGGAGACCATCGAGAACCGCGTGCCCGAGTACATGATCGCCTTCCTCGTGCTCGAGACGATGATGATCGGCGTCTTCTCGGCCCTCGACTTCGTGCTGTTCTATCTCTTCTTCGAGGGTGGCCTGATCCCGATGTTCCTGATCATCGGGATCTGGGGCGGGCCGAGGCGGATTTACTCGACCTTCAAGTTCTTCCTCTTCACGCTCTTGGGCTCGGTCCTGTTGCTGCTGGCGCTCGCCTACATGTATGTGACCGTCGGCACCACCGACATCCCGACACTGATCGGCCATGACTTCGCGGCCGGCGCGCAGACTTGGCTCTGGCTCGCCTTCTTCGCCTCCTTCGCGGTCAAACTGCCCATGTGGCCGTTCCATACCTGGCTTCCCGATGCCCACGTGGAGGCGCCGACGGCGGGCTCCGTCGTACTGGCCGCCGTGCTGTTGAAGATGGGCGGTTACGGCTTCCTCAGATTCTCGATCCCGATGCTGCCGCTGGCCAGCGAGTATTTCATTCCCTTCGTCTTCGCGCTGTCGATCGTCGCGGTGATCTACACCTCCTTCGTCGCCCTGATGCAGGAGGACATGAAGAAGCTGATCGCCTATTCCTCGGTGGCGCACATGGGCTTCGTCACCGTCGGAATCTTCAGCTTCACGACCCAGGGAGTGGAAGGCGGGATCGTCCAGATGCTGAGCCACGGCATCGTCTCCGCCGCGCTCTTCCTCTGCGTCGGGGTGATCTATGACCGCGTCCACAGCCGCATGATCGACGACTACGGCGGCCTGGTGAACCGGATGCCCAAATATGCCTTCGTCTTCGCCGTCTTCATGCTGGCCTCGGTCGGCCTGCCGGGGACCAGCGGCTTCGTCGGCGAATTCCTGATACTGGTCGGCGCCTTTCAGGTCAGCACCTGGGTCGCGGCGCTGACCTCGACCGGCATGATCTTGGGCGCCGCCTACATGCTCTGGCTCTATCGCCGGGTGATTTTCGGCGTGCTGGAGAAGGACAACCTGAAATCGATCGTCGATATGAGCCCGCGCGAAATTTTGATCTTTGCGCCGCTGGTGGCGATCGCGATTCTCATGGGAATCTACCCGACGCCGGTCCTAGACGTCATGCACGCCTCCGTCGCCAACCTGCTGGAGCAGTATCATGGCGCCGTGCAGGCGGCCCAGGCGGCGGGCGAGGGCGCGACGCGGTTGGCGGCGAGATAGGGGGAGCGATGGCCATCGAGACCCACCTCTACGCCGCCGCGTTACCGGAGATATTCATCGCCGTCTCGGCCATGGCGCTGTTGATGCTTGGGGTATTCCGCGGCGACGGCTCGACACGCCTGGTCGCCTGGCTCGCCGTCGCGGCGATGGCGATCGCCTTCGCGCTGGTCTCGAACATGTCGGGCATCCGCGTGGTGACCTTCGCCGGCGGCTTCGTCATCGACGACTTCGGCAACTTCGCCAAGTTCCTGATCCTGCTCGGCGCCGCCGTTGGGCTGATCATGTCGCTTTCCTATATCCGCAACGAGGGGATGGAACGTTTCGAGTTTCCGGTTCTCATCCTGCTGGCGACGCTCGGCATGATGATGATGGTGTCGGCCAACGATCTGATCTCGCTCTACATGGGGCTGGAGATCCAGAGTCTCTCACTCTACGTCGTCACCGCCATCAAGCGGGATTCCCACCGCTCCAGCGAGGCCGGCCTCAAGTATTTCGTCCTCGGCGCGCTTTCCTCCGGCATGCTGCTCTACGGCTGCTCGATGATCTACGGCTTCACCGGCAGCACCAATTTCGAGACGATCGCGGCCCATGTCGGCGAGGCCAAGGGCGCTTCGGTCGGCCTGGTCGTCGGCATCGCCTTCCTGATGGCGGGCCTCGCCTTCAAGGTCTCCGCCGTGCCCTTCCATATGTGGACGCCGGACGTCTACGAAGGCGCGCCGACGCCGGTGACCGCCTTCCTGGCGGCGGCGCCGAAGATCGCGGCGATCGTGCTCTTCATCCGCGCCATGGTGGTGCCTTTCGCCGAGGCGACCCAGGACTGGCAGCAGATCGTCGTCTTCATCTCCATGCTGTCGATGGTGCTGGGCGCCTTCGCGGCGATCTGGCAGACCAACATCAAGCGGCTGATGGCCTACAGTTCGATCGGCCATATCGGCTTCGCGCTCATGGGCCTGGCGGCCGGCACGTCGGAGGGCGTGCGCGCGACGTTGGTCTATATGACGATCTATCTGGTCATGAACCTCGGTACCTTCGCCTGCATCCTCTGCATGCGCCGGCGCGATGGGCTCGTGGAGGGGATCAGCGATCTCGCCGGCCTCGACCGCAACGACCGGCCGGTGGCGTTGGCACTGATGGTCTTCATGTTCTCCATGGCCGGCGTGCCGCCGGCGGCGGGTTTCTTCGGCAAGTTCTACGTCTTCATGGCCGCCGTCCACGCCGAGCTCTACCTGCTGGCGGTCGTCGGCGTCGTCTCCAGCGTGGTGGCCGCCTTCTATTACCTCAGGATCGTCAAGATCATGTATTTCGACGACCCCGCCGAGCCGTTCATCAAGCCGATCGGCCCGGAGATGAAGGTGATCCTGACGGTGACGGCGAGCTTCGTGGTCTTTTTCGCCGTCTATCCGGCGCCCTTGCTGGAAAGCGCCCAGGCCGCCGCCGCCGCCGTGATGCCGTGACGCCGACCTCGCCCGCCGGGGGCCGAGACACTCCGGCGCCGCCGGCGTTCTTTCGGCCGATCTTCCATGAAGAGCTGGTCAGCACCAACGACGAGGCGCGGCGTCTCGCCGACGCCGGGGCCGAGGAAGGAACGCTCGTCGTCGCGCGGCGCCAGAGTGGCGGTCGCGGCCGACGCGGCCGGGTCTGGCATTCGCCCGTGGGAAATCTTTACGCCTCGTTCGTGTTTCGCCCGGGCGGCCCGCCGGGGGAGGCCGCAATGCTCTCCTTCGTCGCCGCGGTGGCGGTGGCGGTGGCCTTGGAGCGATGGCTCGAACCGGCGCGCATCCAGCTCGCCTGGCCCAACGACGTCCACATCGACGGCGCCAAGATCTCCGGCATATTGTTGGAGGCCTCAGGCCTGGGCGACGGCGCCGCCGACGCCGTCGTCGTCGGCATCGGCGTCAACATCCGCCATCACCCCGATCTCGCCGATCGGCCGACCACCGCGCTTCGGGCGCTCGGCGTCGAGGCGGCGTCCCCGGAGGTGGTGCTCGCCGACGTGGCGGCCGGCCTGCTGTTTTGGTATGAACGCTGGCGTCTGGAGGGCTTCGCGCCGGTCCGCCACGCATGGCTCGCCCGGGCCATGCGACGGGGCGAGACGATATCGGCCCGGGTCGGCGGGAAGGTGATCCGGGGCGTCTTCGCCGACCTGGACGAGTCCGGCGCCCTGGTGCTCGTCACGCCCGAGGGCGCGCGTCGGCGGATCACCGCCGGCGAGATCCACTTCGAGAATGCGTGAGGCGACATGCTGCTCGCTATCAACGCCAACAACACCAACACCAAGTTCTCCCTCTACGACGGGAACCGCGCGGTGGGCGAATGGCGCCAACGAACCTCCGCGCACCGCACCGGCGACGAGCACGCGGTCTGGCTGTACCAACTGCTGGCGATGGAGAAGATCGATCCGAGCGCGATCGATTCCGCGATCATCGCGACGACGGTGCCGGAGGCGCTGTTCAATCTACGCCGCCTCTGCACCCGCTATCTCGACTGCGAGCCGCTGGTGGTCGGCGAGGCGGGCTGCGAACTCGGCATCGAGGTCCGCGCGACGCCACCGGTCGGCGCCGATCGCATCGCCAATACCGTGGGCGCCGGGGTGCTGTTTCCGGGTCAGCCGATGATCATCGTCGATTTCGGCACCGCCACGACCTTCGACGTGGTGAACGCGGCCGGCGACTATTGCGGCGGCGCCATCGCGCCCGGCATCAACCTCTCCTTGGAGGCGCTGCACAACGCGACGGCGCTGCTGCCCAGGGTCGTGGTGGCGCGGCCCGAGAAGGTCATCGGCACCGATACGGTCGCCTGCATGCATTCCGGCATATTTTGGGGCTACGTCGGTTTGATCGAGGGCATCGTCGGGCGTATCCGGGACGAATTTGGGGCTCCCATGGGGGTACTTTCGACCGGCGGTCTGGCGCCGATGTTCGAAGGCGTGACCGAGGTGTTCGAGCAACTGGTGCCCGACATCACCATGCGCGGCCTGGTCGAGATCCATCGGCGGACCACCGGTGGCTGAGCCGGCAATCAGCGACGCCTGGTCGCCCGGCGACCTGGTGTTCCTCCCCCTCGGCGGGGCCGGCGAGATCGGCATGAACCTCAACCTCTACGGCCACGCCGGGAAATGGCTGATGGTCGATCTGGGGATCACCTTCGCCGACGAGACGATGCCGGGAATCGACCTGGTGATCCCGGACCCGAGCTTCATCGAGGAGCGGCGCGAGGATCTGTTGGGATTGATCCTGACCCATGCGCACGAGGATCATTTGGGCGCGGTGCCGCACCTCTGGCCCAGGCTTCGATGTCCCGTATATGCCACGCCCTTCGCCGCCACGGTGCTGCGCCGCAAGCTCCGGGAGCACGGGCTGGAGAATGAGGTGCCGCTCCACGTGGTGCCGCTCGGCGGGAGTGTGTCGCTGCCGCCCTTCGAGGTCTCCTTCCTCGCCATCACCCACTCGATCCTGGAGCCCAACGCGCTCGCCATCCGCACAGCCGCGGGCATGATACTGCACACGGGCGATTGGAAGCTCGACCCCGATCCCCTGGTGATGGCGCCGACCGACGAGGCGGCTTTCCGCGCCTTGGGCGAGGAAGGCGTGCTGGCGATGGTCTGCGATTCCACCAACGCGCTCGTCGAGGGCACCTCGGGCTCGGAGGCGGAGGTGCGCCGCCACCTGCTCGACCTCGTGGTGGGCCGGCCGGGCCGCGTCGCGATCACCATCTTCGCCTCCAACGTCGCCCGCCTCAAGACGGTCGCCGAGGTCGCGCGCGCCGACGACCGCCATCTGGTCGTGGTCGGACGCTCGCTCTGGCGGATGATCGAGGCGGCGCGCGAGACCGGCTACATGGACGATCTGGGCCCGCTGCTGGACGACAGGGAAGGGGGCAACCTGGCGCCGGAACGCGTGCTCTATCTCTGCACCGGCTGCCAGGGGGAGCCTCGGGGTGCCATGGCGCGGATCGCCTCGGGCGGGCATCGCGAGGTGGTGTTGGAGGCGGGCGACACGGTGATCTTCTCGTCGCGCATCATACCCGGCAACGAGCGGGCGATCGCCCGCATGCACAACCAGCTCGCCGAGGCGGGGGTCGAGGTGATCTCCGAGCGCGACGCCGACGTCCACGTATCCGGCCATCCCTGCCGCGAGGAACTGGCGGCGATGTATCGCTGGGTCCGCCCCCGGATCGCCGTGCCGGTCCACGGCGAGATGCGCCACATGCGCAGCCACGCGGACTTGGCCCGCTCGCTGCAAGTGCCGCATGCCGTCATCGCCGGCAACGGGCAAATTCTGAAGCTCGACGCGGCGGCGCCGGAAATCGTCGGCGAGGTCCGCTCGGGCCGCCTGCTGGTCGACGGCGACCGCCTGGTGGCCGAGGCCGATGCGGCGATCCGCGAGCGCCGGAGAATGATGTTCAACGGCAACGTCGTGGCGACCCTGGTGCTCGATGGCCGGGGCGAATTGGCGACGCCGCCGGCGATCGTCCTGCAAGGATTGCCCGGAATTGACGGCGAGGACTCGCTGGCCCAGGCCGTCGAGCGCGCCGTCGTCGCTGCCGTCGGACGGCTCGGGCGGGCGGGGCGACGGCTCGACGGCCGAATCGAGGAGGCCGCGCGTCTCGCCGCGCGCCGCGCGATCAAGAGCCTTTGCGGCAAGCGGCCCGTGGTGGAGGTGCGGGTCCTGCGCCTCGAACAGGGCCCCATGACGGGAGAGGGAAGAGGATGATCGGGCGATTGAATCACGTGGCCATCGTGGTCCCCGACTTGGGTGCCGCGAGCGCGGTTTATCGCGACACTCTCGGCGCCGAGGTCACCGCGCCCGCACACCTGCCGGAACACGGCGTGACGACGGTCTTCGTCGCGCTCGACAACACCAAGATCGAGCTGTTGGAGCCGCTCGGCGAGGACTCTCCGATCGCCGGGTTTCTCGCCCGCAATCCGGCCGGCGGCATGCACCACGTCTGCTACGAGGTCCACGACATCATCGCCGCGCGCGACCACCTGCGAGCCCAAGGCGCCCGGGTGCTCGGCGACGGGGAACCTCGGACCGGCGCCCACGGCAAGCCGGTTCTCTTCCTCCATCCGAAGGATTTCTGTGGCACATTGGTGGAATTGGAACAGGTCTGAGGCGTCGGGAGCGGGGTCATGAGCATCGCCAGCGACCTGCTGGTCTACGCCTTGATCTGGGGCGTCGTCTTCTTCATGGCGCTGCCGATCGGCGTCAGTACGGCGGAGGAAGCCGGCGAAAGCTTGGAACCGGGCATGGCGGAAAGCGCGCCGGTCCGCCCCCGGGTTTGGCTGAAAGCCGGCGCCACGACCCTCGTTGCGGCGCTGCTCTGGCTCGGGTTTTATTTCATTCGAAAATACGATCTGGTCGGCTTTCGCGACTACTTGGGGCAATAACCGAGGGGTGCGATCGCCGAATCCAGCTCATTGATTCGCGCGATTCGCCGCCGAATGCACAATTCAATGCGCGCCAAGGTGTTTCGATCGGCCGATGCAAGGCACGGTGCGTTTGTAAGAGGGGCAAAACCCCGGGCATTTTTTGAGCTGGGGGGATTCTCAGCGGACTCGAAGTATGAATCAATGGGGCGATGGCCGAATCGCTCCCGGATATTGAGGCCCTGAGCCTGGACGACCTCAAGCGGTTGGTGCTCCGGCAATTGGAGGAGGTCGCGCGTCTGCGAGTGGAGAACGCGGCCTTGCGCGAGGAGATCGCGCGGCTGAAAGGGCTCAAGGGGCGGCCCAAGATCAAGCCGAGCGGCATGGAGAAGAAGGCGGCCGAACGACGCAAGACCAAGGAACGGCGCCAACAGGCCCGCCGGGGCAAGAAGAACGCGCGGCTGCGTATCGACGAGGAGCGCATCCTTGTGGCCGAGGTTCCGCCGGGCTCGCGCTTCAAGGGCACCGAGCCCTACGTGGTCCAAGATCTCTTGGTGCGCCCATATACCCTGCGCTACCACCGGCAACGCTGGGTGACGCCGTCGGGAGAGACGGTGATAGCGGCCTTGCCAGCGGGGGTGAAGGGCCACTTCGGGTCGGAGTTGCGCCGCTTCGTGGTGGACCTCTACCACCAGGGCCAGACCACGGTGGCGCGTCTGGTGGCCTTGCTCAGCGATATCGGGGTGGCGATCTCCAAGCGCCAGGTGATGCGGCTCCTGAACGAGGACCAGGCGTGCTTCACCGGCGAGGCGGGCGCGGTTCTGCGCGCCGGCCTGGAGACCGCGGCCTGGGTCAGCGTGGACGACACCGGCGCCCGCCATCGGGCGCGCAACGGCGTGTGCACGCAGATCGGCAACGACCATTTCGCCTGGTTCGCCACCGGCTTTTCCAAGAGCCGGCGGAACTTCCTGGAACTGCTGCGGGCCGGTCACGAAGACTACCTGGTCAATGACGCGGCCTTGGCCTACATGCGCGAACGCCGTCTCGCCGGCCCCCTCGTCGCCCGTTTGGAAACGGCCCGGGTGCGCCGCTTTGCCGACGAGAGGATCTGGATGAGCCACCTGAAGGCCTTGGGGATCACGGACCTCGAGGTCCAGCCCGATCCGGTCAAGATCGCCACCGAGGGCGCGCTCTGGGGCTCCCTTACTGACCACGGCCTGCTCAAAGACAGCGTCATCCTCAGCGACGACGCCGGCCAGTTCAACGTCGGCCATCACGCGCTCTGCTGGGTCCACGCCGAGCGCTTGGTCCATAAGCTGGATTGTTTCACTCAGGCGCAGGCGCAAGCGAAAGAACGGATCCGGACCCGGATCTGGTGGCTCTACGCGGACCTCAAGGCCTACCGCGAAGACCCGCGCCGGCGACGAAGACGCGAGCTTCGCCGGCGCTTCGACGATATCTTCACCAGGCGCACCGGCTTCGCCACCCTCGATCGCCTGCTCGCCCGGCTCCATGGCAACAAGGAAGAGTTGCTGCTGGTGCTCGAGCGCCCCGAGGTGCCGCTCAACACCAACGGCTCGGAGAACGACATCCGCTGCCAGGTGACCCGCCGCAAGATCTCCGGCGGCACCCGATCCGAGGCCGGCCGCGAGGCCCGCGACGCCTTCCTCGGCCTCATGAAGACCTGCGCCAAACAGGGCATCTCCTTCTGGGACTACCTCGGCGACCGCCTCGGGGTCCCCGATGCCCCGCCTATCGCCTACCTCCCCGATCTGATCAGGCAGCGCGCCGCCTCAGCCTGAGTGCCCGGGGTTCTGCCCCTATTACGTGCGTTTGTGTTAACTAATTGAATTAATGACGAAAATATGGCCATCGAGAAGTCATGCAAGACCTCGTGCCTTGCCAAACGCGTGGCGCAATCACATAATTCCAATGTCGTTGGAGGGTGTTGGCCTCCAATGTACGCTTAAAGGCGTTTCCTCCCAAAACTTGGGCCGCGCGAGATTCGGGCGGCCCCTTTTGGTGTCGAATTCGCGCCTGCGCGGCTACCGAAAATTCATCAATTCGCGCCATGTTGGCCGTATGTGGCGATCATTCAACTTGGCGATCTGCCTCGCGGTTTCGCTGCACGTCGGCCCGGCGGCGGCGGGCGACGAGGCGGCGTATCTCGTCGTCGATCGGCGAACTTGCGCCCGCCTGGTTCGACATCTGGCAGACGACGACGTCGCTTATCGAGGGGGCGTCGACGCCCGGGGCCGCGCCGTCGCGCCGGCGGACCTGGCGCCCGAGTTCGAGGTCCCGGTGCCGGCGGAGGTTGAGATCGCCCTGCTGGTGCCGCTGGAGGCGTTCGATGCGCGCCGCCCGCGCCGCGCCCGATTCCGGCGGCCGTGGCGCGTCCGCCGGTTTCGCCGCCGGGATCTGTTGGCCCGGGCGGAAGTGAACCTCGGGCGGCTCACCTTCGAGTTGGCGAGCGGCGAAATTCGCTACAACGATCGCCCGCTGGAGCCCGCGCTGCTCACCAAATTTCGGGCCGCCTGCCGCCGCCTGACGACGCCCTGACGGGCAAGCGGGCCGGCGCGCGCCAGATCGCCCGCATGCGATAGAATCCAATCGATTCGTGCGCCGGACCCGGCGGGTCGGGCGCCAGACGTCAACGATGGATCCGAGGTAAAGCCGATGTCCGAAGCAGTCATCCTCAACGACCATGCGGTGGAAATCGCTCGCCTGGCCAAGGCATTCTCCAACGACTCGCGGGTGCGGATCATCCGCTGCCTGGCGAGGGGCACCTGGCGGGTCCAGGAGATCGCGGCGGCGACGGGGCTGACCTACGGTGTCGTCTCGCAGCAGATCGTGACCTTGCGCCGGCTCGGCTACATCGCGGAATATCGCGAGGGCCTGCATGTCCGCCATGGCCTCGTCGGCCACCATATCCGCCAGATGCTCGACGCCTTCGGCTACATCTTCGAGGAGGCGGACGCGTGAGCCGACGATCGCGCGACGATCAATCGCGGCCCGCAATCCCGCGATTCAGATAGGCGGCCAGATGATCGCTCAGGTCGCGTGCGTCGTCGCCGGCGCCGTCGATCAGCGCGGACTTGCGACGGCGCAGGAACTGCATGCCCATCAAATAGAGGCCCGGCGCTTCGACCACGCCGCCGTCGTGGCGGATTCGCCCCTTGCGATCGAGCACCGGGATATGCAGCCACGAGAGGTCGGGGCGATAGCCGGTCGCCCAGATGATCGTGCGAATTCCGGCGGCCTCGAGATCCATACCCAGCGGCGGCGCGGCCTCGACCTCGGTCGGCGGCAGGCGGTGCGGCGGCTCGACCTGGTCGTCGAGGCCATTCTCGCTGGCCCACGCGTCGATGGTACCCAGAAGCCGGTTCATCTTCAGATCGGACAAGGCGCACTGGTTGCGCAACGAGCCGGAGAATTGCGCCTTGCTCTCGCTCATGGCGGCGAGACGACCGATCAGTTTGACGCCGATTGCCGTGAGCGCGTTGAGGTCCAGGGTGAGGCGGGTGTCCGAGCCGGTGAGTTGCAATGACGGCACTCGGCGCGCCCGATTGATGTCGTCCATCTCGTCGTAGCGCTCGTCGTGGACGCCGGCGACGTCCATCCACCATTCGAGGTCCTTGCCCCGATAGAGGCGCGGCGCGCGGATGTGCTCGCCGACGGCGATGGTCACCGGACGGCCCGAGCGATGGATCTCGTCCGCGAGCTGCGTTCCGCTCGCCGATGCGCCGACCACCAGCACGCCGCCATCGGGGAGTTGATCGGGGTTGCGATAGTCCATCGGCGTGAACGTGGCGATCGACGATGGTATCGCCTCGGCCACCTTGGGAAGGGTTGGAATGTTGCAGGCGCCGCTCGCCAGCACGACCGAGCGGCAGCGCCACTCGCCCCGGTCGGTCGCCACCAGATACCCGCCGTCGGCTCGGGCCACCGAGCTCACCGTGGTGTGGGTCTCGAGCGGCGCCGAGATGACCTCGGCGTAGCGGTCGAGGAAGGCGATGGTTTCCGGCATCGTCCGGTAGCCGTCGGGATCGTCGCCCCCATAGCCGAATCCCGGCAGCCGGCTCTGCCAGTTCGGCGTCAACAGCCGGAGCGAGTCCCAACGCTCGGTCCGCCACGAGTTGGCGACCTCGCCGCGTTCCAGCACGACGTGGTCGATCGCGCGCTTCGAGAGGCACCGACTCATGGCGAGCCCGGCGTGGCCGGCCCCGACCACGACGGTCGTGGTCTTACGAACGGTTCCGGTTCCTCAGGCTTCGAACCCGTCGCTCATTTCAACACGACGGTCACATTCGTCGGATTGGCGACGACGTCGTAAACCGCCGAACGCTTCTGCGACTGGGCGATGATCGCCTCGATGTCCTCGCGGCTGGCGTCGGCGTCGATGTCGTAAGTGATATTGATGCCGCCGAAGCCGTTGCGGACCTCGTCGTCGATGCCGAGGATGCCTTGCAGGTCCATGTCGCCCTCGATCGTCGCGGTGACCGAGTTCAGTTGGATGTTGCGAAACTGGGCGACCGCGGCGATGCCCGCCGTCAGACAACTGGCCAGCCCCACCAGGACGTATTCGACCGGCGTGGCACCCAGGTCCTCCGAGGCAAAAACCTCCGGGTGATCGGCATCGAAGGTAAAGGTCTTCGTAACTGCCCAGGTAGCTGATTTCGATGAGGCTGCGGATTGGGTCTCTGGGGGCAGATTTTGTGGGTTTGGGGCGCTGACGGCCTAGATTTCGTTTGACAGAGGGTGGTTGGTCGATTCTAAGGATTCGATGGATAGGGATGTTCTTGCCTTTTTGTCGAAAGACGAGCTGATCGATGTGGTGCTGGCCCAAGGGTCGCGGCTCGCCGAGTTCGAACTCCGGCTTGGTGAACTCGAGCGCCGGCTTGGCCTGAACAGCACGAACAGCGGCAAGCCACCGTCGAGCGATGGATTGAACAAGCCACCGGCGGGTAAAAAGAAGCGCACCAGGAGCCTCCGTAAGAAATCGGCCCGCAAGCCGGGCGGGCAAAAGGGCCACAAGGGCGAGACCCTGCGCCAAGTCGCCGATCCCGACGCCACCGTCGACCATTATCCCGAGACGTGCCAGTGGTGTGGTTCGGGATTGACGCCGGATATGGCTACCGGCCATGGGGCCCGCCAGGTTTTCGATCTACCCGAGCCCCGGCCCCTGGTGGTCACGGAGCATCGGGCGCATCGCTGCCGTTGCGGGCATTGCGGCACGTACACTCGGGCTTCTTTTCCCGTCGCCATCACCGGCCCGGTTCAATACGGCGCTCGGATCGGAGCCATGGTGGTCTACCTGTCGCACTACCAACCTTGCCTATCCGGTTATCACCCACACCCACTATATGTAGTGTGTCTCCTTGGACTGCAGGCAAGGGCCGGCGCAGGCGCATTGAGGAGGCGATCCGGCTAATTCTTGATTGTTCTGAAAACCGAACCGGAGTTTAATTCACGTCACGTACTTAACATCGGGGGACGGAACGGTGGCGACCAAGGGAAAAACGAAGAAACCCACGGCCAGACGGGAAGCTGCTGATGAAACGACATCGTCTGAGCGATTGACGGCACTAGTCGAACCCACTATATGTAGTGTGTCTCCCCAGGACTGCAAAGCGACGCGCTGGCACGAATCGTTGCGAAGAACCCGTCCGCGCCTGTTAGTCTCCTGCGCGTTTTGAGTCGCAGCGAAGACGAAGCGACACGCAAGAACGTGATCCTCAATCCGTTTACTTCATATGACGTATTGAGCGAACTTGAAAACCAGTTCACAGAGCTATTTGTGAATAATCCGGCACTCGAATCCTACAATTCAATGAAGCTCTGATTTCCTGGAATATTCCATCGGTGTCGTTCACCTCCGATTTCAGATAAATTTCAATGAAGTGACGGTCCTTTATGCAACGTGGCGTTTTGCCAAATCCGACTCAATGATTAGGATTTCCACCACGCTAAAGTGTCGCCTAAAAGGCGCTACAATGCCGTCCGAGTCCCTGCTCGGCATCGCCGGAGATATCTCCGCTTCGACCTGCACCGAGCTTTACTCAGGAAAATGGGTGCACACTACATATAGTGGGTGTGGGTGATAACCGGATAGGCAAGCTACCAACTCCTGCCCGAGGACCGCCTGGCTGAATTGATGAAGGATCTGTTCGGGGCGGAACTGTCTCCGGCGAGCCTCGCGCGGATGGGCGGGAACAGCGCCGAGTCCGTCCAAGGCGTCGTCGATGTGATCCGCGAACTGGTGAAATCGGCGCCGGTCAAGCACATGGACGAGACCGGCTTGCGGATCGCCGGGCGGACCCAATGGTTGCACGTCGCCTCGACCGCGCGGTTGACCTTCTATCGGGTCTCGGAGCGACGCGGCAGCCTGCTCGGCGGAGTCGGCGGCATCGTCGTCCATGACCACTGGAAGCCGTACTTTACGATGGAGGGCGTACGGCACGCGCTGTGCAACGCCCATCACCTGCGCGAGTTGCAAGCCCTGATCGAGATCGAGAAGGAGGGCTGGGCACGCAAGATGCAGAGACTATTGCGCCGCGCCTGCCACGCGGTAAATCTCGCCCGGGAGCGGGGCGTGGCGCTGAAACCAGGCCTCGTCGAGCGCTTCCGAGGGTGTTACGACGCGATCACGGCCGAGGGCATCGCCTTTCACGAGGCACAACCTCCTCTTGCGCCCAGATCGAGCAAGGCCAAGCGCCGGGGAAGCAAGCCGCGCCGCACCGGGCACAACCTTCTCCGGCGCCTTCAGACACACAAGGAAGACGCGCTGCGCTTCCTCATCAATTTCGCCGTGCCGTTCACCAACAATCAGGCCGAGCAGGACGGGCGCATGATGAAGGTCAAGCAGAAAATCTCCGGCGGCTTCCGCAGCCAGAAAGGCGCCGAAGACTTTGCCACCGTCCGCGGCTTCATCTCGACCGCCAGAAAACAGGGCTGGAACATCATCCAGGCGCTCATGGAAAATCCCGAAACCCTGATCGAGCGTCTCCACGCCGCCTAAAAGGCCACCATGTACCTGGGCAGTTACAGGTCTTCTTGTGCATGTGCTCTTCGCCGAGGCCGAAGAAGCCTTCGACGGTCGAATGGCTGTAGGTGCCGTTCTTCCATTCGCAGGACGCGCGCCACATGAACTGGGCCGCTTCGGGCGCATCGGTCAGCGCCGTGCGCGCGCCGATCAGATGCTCGACGTTGACGCCGTTATTCGCTGTGCTTCCACCCTCGGACATGTCGCCACTCCCTCTGTTGCCGCCAAGATGTTCCCTCTGCCCTGCACCATAGCAATGACAATGGTCGGGCGTCCAGGGAGCAATATCGGCGGGGTCCGGACCGACCTCGCGAGCCATTGCCGGCGGTCAGGCGCAAGCCACGCGCCGTCCCGTTCGGCAATATTCCTCGATCCACGCGGTCCGATTTTCACCATCGGACCAGAGCAGCGGAAAGAAGCTCTCGTCGAGGCTAGGATCGCCGGTGCGCTGATAGCGCCGGTAGATGTAGCCGCCCGGCTTGTCGGAGAACTCCGCGTGGCTCGGTATCATGTGAACGCCGACGGAGCGCCGGATCCGCTCGGCCGACGCGTTGGGGCCGGAGCCATGCCAGATTTCGCCGGCATGAAACACGCAAGAGCCGGCGGGCACCTCGATGGCGAGGGGTTCGGGCGCCGTGATGCCGGCCGCGCTCGCCGCATGGTGCATCGCCGCGCGGTAGTCGTCGGGGGCAAGAAAATCCGCTGGTATGGCTGTCAGCGGCCAGTGATGGGAGCCCGGAACATATTCGATCGTCCCGGCTTCGGCCCATGTGTCGTCGAGCGTGAACCAGCACGTGAGCGTTTGCTGGGGGCGCAGAAAATCCAGAAACGAGGTGTCTTGGTGGAGCGTCACGGCTTTCGCTCCGGGCGGCTTCCACCAGATCGTGTCCTGGCCGAGCTTGACCCCCGGCCACTGGCCGAGGACGCCGGCCGCCCGCCCGATATCGGGTGACAGCGCGAGACGAGCGATCGTCAAGTCGGACTTCCAGGCATTGCACATGTGCCGGGTCACGTCCGGCAGAGAGATACCTTCGCGCCAATGCCATTCGTCGGGATAGACGCCGGTGTCGAAATCACCCGCGAACAGGCGCGGAAAGCAATCTCTGAGCCGCTGGACCCGCTCGTCGCTCAAGACCTTCGGGACGACCAGAAAGCCTTCGCGCTCGAAGCTCTCGACGCCTGAGGCCGAGATCTCTTCCAACCGCGGGATGTGCCAGGCCATTATGCTCTCGCTTCCATCTGAGGCGCGATGGCCGATTATATGTCGCGTATTCGGGAGGTGAAAGCGGCCTTCTCGATCACCGGCCGCCATCACCCGCCGATCGCCGAGGGCGAAGCGGCCGGGCAATAGCACTCGACAAAACGGCGACTCCCCCGCCCGGCGGCGTCCTCAGGCGGCCTTTTCCTCCTCGCGCTGGGAAATCACCTGCTCGGCGAGGCGGCCGGTCAACTCCTGCAGGCGATCGAAATGCGCCACATAAGACGCGACGCCCTGGGTCAGCGAGCGCAACTCGACGATGATGTCGTGCATCTCCAATTCCGGGATGGTACCGCTGACCACGTCCCAGCCGCTCCAGCCCGGCCGCACATCGAAGCCCAGCACCTGGCCGCGCCGCCCGCTCAGCACCTGGTTGATCCGGGGCGTGAACTCCGATGGCACCATGACGTCGATCCGCATGATCGGCTCCAGCAGCACCGGATCGCACTTCGGCATGCCCTCGGACATGGCGATCCGCGCCGCCGTCCTGAAGGCAATTTCCGAGCTGTCCACCGCATGGAACTGGCCGTCGTAGAGCTCGACCTGGAGGTCGACCACGGGAAAGCCGAGCGGGCCTTTGGCGAGGTAGTCCTTGACCCCGTTTTCGACCGCCGGGATGTACTGCCGGGGCACCACGCCGCCGACGATCGAATTCTTGAACTCGAAGCCGGTCCCGCGTGGCTGCGGCTTTATGGTCAAGTGGACGTCGCCGAACTGGCCGTGGCCGCCCGACTGCTTCTTGTGCCGGCCGTGCTGATCCACCGACTTGCGGATCGCCTCCATGTAAGGGACGCGCGGGCGCCGGGTCGAGACGGCCAAGCCGTATTTGTGCCGCAAGCGATCGACCGCGACGCGGAGGTGGATGTCCCCTTGGCCGCGCAGGACGAGTTCGCGCGTCGCCTCCATCTGCTCGTAGATCAAGGAGGGATCCTCGTCCGAGAGCTTGGAGAGCGCGCCCGAAAGCTTGACCTCGTCGTCCCGTTTGTCGGCCGAGATGGCGAGCGAGAACACCGGCGTCAGGGTATCCTCGGCGGCGAGCTCCGGCGCCTCCTTGCCGTCGCTCAGGACCTGGCCGGTGACGGCGGAATCGAGGCGGGCGAGACCCACCACCGCG
Organism: Alphaproteobacteria bacterium; assembly: GCA_965225945.1. GTDB lineage: Bacteria > Pseudomonadota > Alphaproteobacteria > JASLMY01. Next base: position 179,275 of record CBDDBZ010000037.1, read on the forward strand.
CCCGGTCCCGCCTCGGCGATCTTTTCCGTGCCGTGGCCGAGCATGCGGAAGAGGCCGGCGACGCGCTCCCCGTTCAAGCTCATGCCGTCCTTCACCACGCCGCACCAAACCCGCGAGATCGAAAGCTTGCCGGCATGGGGGGTGTGGATGGTCTTGAGCACCTGGGCGACGACACCATCGCCAAATTCGCCCTGGCGCGCCGCCGCCACCTCAGCCCCCGGCACCTCGTGGCGCAGGAACTTCAGCAGGCGGCGGACGCCGTGGTCGAGTTCGGCGGAGCCGAGTAGCACCGGCACGATTTGGCCGTCCTGGAAGGCGTTGGTGAGGTTGGCGTAAATCTCGCCGTCCTCCAGCGTTATGTCCTCCAGCACCTTCTCCATCAACTCGTCGTCGAAATCGGCGAGCGTCTCCAGCATCGCGTAACGCGCGGTCTCGAAATCGTCGCTCGAGTCCGCCGGCAGCTCGATCGGCTCGGAGGCCGCGTTGGCCTTGTAGGAGAAGACCCGTCGGCTCGCCAGATCGACATAGCCGCCGACGGCCTCGCCGTTCGCGAGTGGCATGTGACGGAGCACCAGGGGGGCGTCCGACATCGGCCCGAGCGCGTCCAACAGGCCCGGAATATCGCCGTTTTCCCTGTCGACCTTGTTGACGAAGAGGAGCCGGGGAATGTCGTGATCCGCCAGGATCTTCAGCAACGGCACGGCGGCCAGGGCCTTGCCCGGGTCCGGCTCGACCACGACGATGGCGCCATCGACGCCGACGATGGCATTGCGGCTCTCTTGCAGCAGCTCGACGGAGCCGGGGCAGTCGAGGAAGGCGAGGCTATCGTCGAGGAAGCTCGTGACGGCGACGTTGACCTCGGTCCCCATGCCGCGCTCGCGGGATTCCGGCGCGCTGTCGCCGACGGTGTTGCCGGCGCTCTGCGTACCTTTTCGTCCGATCGCCCCGGTGGCGAATAGAATGCTTTCGAGGAGCGTCGTCTTACCGCTGAGATAGGGACCCAGGATGGCGACGCTCCTCGGTCCGGTGGGCTTCGAAGTGCTCATGGTGTTGGCCTTTCCCTGGATTATTGTCGTGCTATCCGCCCCTCCCGGACGGTTTTCCATCGATCGGCCGGAGCCCGGCCGATCCCTGACCGTATGGTTTCAAATCCGGGGCGGGACGCGCAAGGAGAAAGCGACGTCCCGACCCATCATCGCTCGCCCGCGCGCCCCTCGGCCCAGGGTTTGAGCGCCGCATACATCACCCGGTGCAGCGGCGCCGCCAGCCCGTGCTTTTCGGCCAACCGCCAGACCGCGCCCGAGAGCCACTCGACTTCCAGCCGTTTGCCCTGCTCCAGGTCCATCGCCATGGAGGCGCGGGTCCCGGGCGCCATGTTGTCGGCGACGGCGACGATGTTGGCCACCTCGTCGCCCAGATCATGGCCCTCCGCCGCCGCGACGCGCACCACCTCCTCGGCCGCGTCGGCGAAGAGTTGGCGCATCACCGGATCCTCCCGGATCGGCCCGATGGTCTGGCGGGTGAGCGCGGTGACGCCGGCCATGGTGGCGAGGAAGACGAACTTGCGCCAGATCAGGTCACAGATGTCGCCCGAGAGCCTAGCATCGATGCTGGCCTCGCGCGCCGCCTCGTCGAAGGCGCGCAGCCGCGGGCTCCTCTCGCCGTCGAGCTCGCCGAAGGCGATCGCCGGGGCAATGGCGAAATGCTGGACGACGCCGGGCGCGACGATGCCGCCGGAGATGTAGGCGACGCCGCCGACGACGTGATCGGCGCCCAGGATCGGGGTCAAGCGGTGTTCGGAGTCGATGCCGTTCAACAGCGAGATCACCGCCGTCTCCGGTCCGATCAGCGCCCGGCAGGCTTCGCCCGCGCTCTCGACGTCCCAGAGCTTGGTGGCGAAGAGCACGATGTCGACGGGGCCGATCTCGCCCGCTTGGTCGCTGGCCCGGGCCGGCCGGACATGGACGTCGCCGGTGCTGGCGCTCCTGATCTCCAGGCCCCTCTCGCGGATCGCCGCTAAGTGCGCGCCCCGGGCGAGGAAGCCGACGTCGAGCCCGGCCGCCGCCAGCTTGGCGCCGAAATAGCCACCGACGCCGCCGCTCCCCAGCACCGCGATTTTCATGCCCTCACCCCTTGTCCGCGAGAGCTACCAGCGCGGCGTCGATATCGCCGCCGGTCAGCGACCAGGTGTTGTCGAGATAGGCGATCACCTCGGCCATGAAGGCCTCGTGCAGCGCCAGCGCCCGCTGGTCGTCGCCCAGATGGTCGGCCAGCATCGCCAGCGCCAGTTGGGCGGGCGAAGCCCCCTCGTAGGTCCATTCGAAGCCGAGATCGGTGATCCGCTTCAGATCCGTCCTCGCTTCGAGGGGCCGGCCGTCGACCAGCACCTCGATGCCGTCGATGGTGCGGTCGCCCCGATAGGTCTTCATGCTCTCCCTCCCCGAGCCGCGGACCGAGAGCCTTCGATATTAGCCGAAAGGCCTCAGGCGTCGAGGGCCGCCCGCGTGATCGCCTCGACGCTGAAAAAGGGGTCATTGTACTTTATTCGGCGGAACGGATCAAAAAGCAGAATGACCCCTTTTCCCTTCGGAGATCACGATGCCGTGCCTCGGCCGGCTCCGCCACCCCGTCCCCCTTGCCCCGCGCCCTCAGAGGCCGAGGATCAGCTTGGCCATGATGTTGCGCTGGATCTCGTTGGAGCCGCCGTAGATTGAGGCCTTACGCAGGTTGAAGTAGCGGCCCGCCGTGTTGGTCGAGTAGTCGGGCCCGATCGGGGCCGTGTTGGCGCCGAAGGCCAGCACGTCGCGATCGAAGGGAACCCCATAATAGGCGATGGCCTCCACCGCCAGCTCGCTGATCGCCTGGCTCACCTCCGTGCCACGGGTTTTCAGGATCGAGGATTCAGGCCCCGGCCGCTCGCCGCTCGCGAGCGCGCTCAGGATCCGAAGCTCGGTCACCTCGACCGCCCGGGTCTCGATCTCCAGCGCGTCGAGCCGGCGGCGGAAGCTCTCGTTCTCGAGCAACGGCGCCTCGCCGTCCGGTTCGTGTTCCGCCATCTGGCGGACCCGCGCCAGCGCGCCATGGAGCCCGCCGGCCGAGGCGTTGCCGCGCTCGAACTCCAGCAGGTATTTGGCGACGGTCCAGCCCTGGTTCTCCTCGCCGACGCGGTTCGCCCGAGGCACCCGGACGTCGGTGAAGCGGACCTCGTTGACTTCCTGCAGCCCCGCCATGGTGCGGTCGAGGGTGATCAGCGGGCGGACCTCGATGCCCGGCGTGGTCATGTCGATCAACAGGAAGCTGATGCCCGCCTGGCGCTTGCCCTCGCTCGAGGTGCGCACCAGGCAGAAGATCCAGTCGGCGTCCTGGGCCCGGGTGGTCCAGATCTTGGCGCCGTTGATCACGTAGTCGTCGCCGTCGCGCACCGCGCGGGTCGAGAGCGAGGCCAGGTCCGAGCCCGCGCCCGGCTCCGAATAGCCCTGGCACCACCAAACGTTGGAGGCCAGGATGTCGGGCAGGAAGCGCCGTTTCTGCGCCTCGGTGCCGTAGTGCATGATCACCGGGGCCACCATCTTGAGGCCGAAGGAGACGACGCGCGGCGCGCCGGCCCGCATGACCTCGGTCTCGAAGATGTATTTCTTGGCCTGCGGCCAGCCGGCGCCGCCGTATTCCACCGGCCAGTTGGGCGCGATCCAGCCCTTCTCGTAAAGCGCCTTCTGCCAGCGGACGTGGTCGTCCTTTTCCAGATAGCCGGTGGTCGACTTCGCCGAGCGCGCCCGCATCTCGGGCCGGTAGTGCTCGGCGATGAAGGCGCGCACCTCGTCGCGGAAGGCCTCGTCCTCGGGGTCGAAGTCAATGTCCATGGGCTGATCCGTCCTCGTCCGGCGCCTGGGCGGCGCCCTTGTCTATCAGCTCGCGCGCACCGCTGACCAGCCTCTCGCCATGCGCGCGTCGGGCTGCATCGAGGCCGACCTTGCCGTCGGCGAGGTCTTCCGCCAGGGCCTCGACGGCGCGTTTCCCCGGCTCCCCCAGGCCGCCGCCGCCCGGCGTCTCCAGCCGAATCGATTCCCCGGCGCGAAGCACGATCCGCGACGGCTTGGAGGAGAGCTCCCGCGTCTCCGCCCCGCTCACGCGGTGGAGTATTCGGGCCCTGGCGCCCGCGGCCCCGCCATCGAGTCCGGGCGCCCCCGACTCGTGCCCGTCGGAGCGGGCCGAGAACACCACGCCGTCCCGCGTCGCCGCGATTTCCCGGGCGATGCCGAGGCCGCCGCGCCGGGTCCCGGCGCCGCCCGAATCCTCGACCAGGGCGTATTCCACCACGCGCAGGCAGTATTCGTGCTCCAAGGCCTCGACCGGCAGGTTCGAGGTGTTGGTCATGTGCATCTGGATCGCCTCCATGCCGTCGGCCTCGAGGCTGGCGCCGCCGCCGCCGCCCACCGTCTCCAGATAGACGAAGGGCTCGCCGTCGCCGGGCCGGGGGCCGGAGAAGACGATCGCCGGCACGATGTCGTGCCCGGCGGACATCGCGCGTGCCGCCGGCAGCAGGGGGGCGAAGGCGCGGAATAGCGCGCGGGCGATCTTGTTGCAGGTGATGGAGCGGGCGCCGCACGCGGCGGGCGGGCGCGGGTTGACCAGGCTCGCTTCCGGCAAGACGATTTCGATTCCCCGGAACATGCCGCTGTTCGCCATCAGCTCGGGATCGAGCAGCGCCTTGACGGCATAGTAGACCGTGGCGCGCGCGGCGCTGGGCGGGACGTTCATCGCGCCGCGCGCCTCCGTGCCCGTGCCGGTGAAATCGATCGTCAACCGCGGGCCCTCGACGGCGACCTCGACGACGATTGGCACGGCGCCACCGGGAAAGCCGTCGTCGTCGAGATGGCTTTCCCCGCGATGCCGGCCGTCGGGGAGCGCCAGGACCCGCGCGGCGAGGCGGCGGTGGGTATAGGCGAGGAGGTCGTCCAGCGAGCGGGCGACCGCTTCCAGCCCCAACTCCGCGATCAGCTCGGTGACCAGTTTGCGGCCCCGCTCGTTGGTCGCCACCTGGACCTGGAGGTCGAGCCGGCGTTCCACCGCGTCGCGGGAGTTGAGCGCGATCAGATCGATCACGTCGTGGTTCAGGGCACCGGCCCGGGCGATCCGGACGGCGGGAATGCGCAGACCCTCTTCGTAGATCGTCCTCGACTGGCCGGAGATCGAGCCCGGCACGCTGCCGCCGACGTCGGCATGGTGGCCGATGTTGGCGGCGAAGAAGCAGACCCGGCCGTCGTGGAAGATCGGCGTCACCACCGAGATGTCGGGGGTATGGGTGCCGCCGGCGACATAGGGGTCGTTGCAGACGAAAGCGTCGCCCACGACCATATCCGCGATTGCGGTCAGGGCGAGCGCGGCCTCGACGCCGCCCATGAGGGAGCCCAGATGCAGCGGCACGTGCGCCGCCTGTGCCGCCAGTCGCCCGCCCGCGTCGAACAGGGCGACGGAACAGTCCTTGCGCTCCTTGATGTTGGTCGAGAAGGAGGAGCGCACGAGGGTGTGTCCCATCTCCTCGGTGATCGAGAGCAATCGGTTGGAGAACACCTCCATCAGAATCGGGTCGTGGGCCGGGTCGTCGAAGGTGGCGCTCATGGGCCCGCCTCCTCCTCGATCAGGATGTTGCCGTGGCCGTCGATCCGCGCGCTCTGGCCGGGCAGCACCAGGGTGGTGGCGCTCATCTCCTCGACGATCGCCGGGCCGGATAGGCGAACGCCGACGGCCAAACCATCGCGGGCATGGACCGGCGTCTCGCGCCAGCCGGTGGCCTCGTCGATATAGACGCGTCGCCGGCTCTCGAGCCCCGGCGTCGCCTCGCCGGCGGGCGGTCGCTCGTCGCCGGCGCGCTCGATACGCCCGATCGCACGCGAGCGGCAGTTGACGATCTCCACCATCCGGCCCTCCAGCGTGTGGCCGTGGACGCGGCGATGGGTCTCGTGGAAGCGCCAGAGAAAGCCGGCGAGATCCCCCGTCTCGGGCGACCAGGCGACCCGGACCTCGTGGTTCTGCCCGAGATAGCGGGCATCGAGGGCCATTTCATGCTCGCGCCTGGGCGCCGGAACCGCCTCGGAGTCCAGCCAGGCCTCGCCCTGGTCCCGCATACCCGCGAGCCGCGCCATCACGCGGGGCCAGGCCGCCGCGTCGGCCGGCGCGATCTCGGTCTGGACGAAGTCGAGCGCGATGTCGGAGACCAGGATGCCCCGGGCGCACAGCGTGCCGGGCTCCCTCGGCACCAGGACCCGCGCGAGCCGCAGCTCGCGCGCGATCTCGGCCGCATGCAGCGGGCCCGCGCCGCCATAGGCGACGAGGCTGAAGCCGGCGAGATCGTGGCCCCGCTCGCTCGAAACGGCGCGGACCGCGCGCGCCATGTTGGCCAGCGCCACCCGGATCACGCCGCGTGCCGCGCGTTCCGGCGCCAGGCCCAAGGGTTCCGCGATGCCACGCGTCACCGCCGCCGTCGCGGCTTCGAGGTCGAGCGCGATGCGGCCGCCGACCAGACCGCCCGGCCCGAGGCGGCCGAGCACCAGGTTGGCGTCGGTCAGCGTCACCGCCTCGCCGCCTTGGCCGTAGGCGACCGGACCGGGCACGGCGCCCGCGCTCTCAGGTCCGACCTTGAGCCCGCCGGCCTCGTCGATCCGGGCGATCGAGCCGCCGCCGGCGCCGATCACGTGCACGTCGATCATCGGGTTGCGCGCCGGATAGCCGGCGATCTCCCGCTCCGAGGTCGCGAGCGGCGCTCCGTCGTGGACCAGCGAGACGTCGGTGGAGGTGCCGCCGACGTCGAAGGTGACGAGATCCCGGAAGCCCGCCTCGCCGGCGATCCGCGCGGCGCCGACGACGCCGGCGGCGGGGCCGGACAGGCAAGTTCTGACCGGATGCCCGCTCGCCGTCGCAAGCGACATCAGGCCGCCGTTGGAATGAAGGGTGTAGGGCGCCGCGCGGATCCCGAGCTCCCCCATCGCCTCGGCGAAGCGGGCGAGATAGCGGCTCATCCGGGGCCCGATATAGGCGTTCAGCACCGTCGTCGAGGTCCGCTCGAATTCGCGGAACTCCGGCGTCACCTCGGCGGAGAAGCTGACATAGAGATCGGGCGCGCGTGTCCTGACGAGGGCGGCGATCCGGGCCTCGTGCTCCGGGCGGCGATAGCTGTGCAGCAGCGCGATCGCGAGCGCCTCGATCCCTTGCTCCAACAGGCTCTCGATCGCCGCCATCGCCTCGGCCTCGTCGAGGGGGCGGAGGATTTCGCCATCGGCGGCGACCCGCTCGTCGAGCTCCAGGCGCCGGCGGCGGGGGACCAGCGGCGGCGGCTTGCGCTGGCCGTAGTCGTAGAGATGCGGGCGGGTCTGGCGGCCGATCTCCAGGACGTCGCGAAAGCCCCGGGTGGTGATGAGGCCGGTCGGCGCGCCGCGACGCTCGATAATCATGTTGGTGGCGACGGTGGTGCCGTGGCCGAGGAAGACGACGTCGCCCGGATCGGCCTCGTGTTCCGCCAGCAATCGCGTGAGCCCAGCGCGAATGGCGCGGGCGGGATCGTCCGGCGTGGACGGCACCTTGACGTGGCGCAGCCGAGCCCGAGCGGGATCCGCGAGGGTGAAGTCGGTGAAGGTGCCGCCGACGTCGAAACCGATTCTGTACATCGCCGCGCGTCCTGGGGCGGTTCAGACCGCTTCCGGCGGCACCACCGGCCGCGGGCCCGGCACCACGATCCCGCCCCCGCTCCAGGCCTCGGGTCCGGTGAAAACGATCGGCTCGGCGGCCGCCTTGGTGCTCGCCTGCATGCTCGCTCTCCCCCGACGATGGGCGCCGGCAACCTACACGCGCCAGCGTCGCCGGCAAAGCATCCGCCCGCGTCGCCTCGAATTATGTATAACGTCCCTATCCGGTTAAGGCAGGCAGCGCTCCCTGCGATTGTATACCGTCGACCAGTTCCCTGTAGGTGATGGTCGGTCGGGTCATGGCGCGGTGCAACACGAAATCGGCAAGGTCGAAGATGCGTTTGCGCCGGTTGAAGCGGTAGTTCCATTCCCGGACGTAGCGCGGCAAATGCTTGGCGCTCACCCCGTGGTAGGTTCCGTTGAGCCACGTCTTCACGTTGGAAAACAGGACATGGACGACCGGCATGAGCTGCTCGGCGTTCTTGCCTTGGCCTTGAACGACGGGCTGGTGGCGATAAGTATCGCCAAGCTTGGCGTAACTCTTGAAAGCGTCGCTGTCGAGGCGGCTTCCCGGCTTCACCGAGGCGCGCACGAAGTCGCCCAACTCACGGGCGGTGGCCTCGGGCAGGATGGCGAGCCGCGCGGCGCCGGCGGCGAAGCCGCTCCCCTTGATGCCCTTGCCCGACCCGACCGGCCACTTCTCGACCGCCATCACCAACAGGCTCTTGTTCGGGTTGGAAAGCCCGCGCCCCCGGCTCTCCGGCTTGCCCCGCCCGCCGTAATAGCTCTCGTCGACCTCGACCAAGCCCTCCAGCGGGAACTCCGGGCGCTCCGTCAGGGCATGGCGCAGCTTGTGGGCCATCAGCCAGGCGGTGTCGTAGCGCAGGCTCAACTCTCGCGACAGAAACAGCGCCGAGACCCCGCGCTTGTCGCGCCCCATCCACCACGCCGCCAGGAACCATTTGCGCAACGGTGTGCGGGTGCGGTGGAAGACCGTGCCCGCGGTCACCGATTCCTGATGGCCGCAACCGGCGCATTCGAAGACCCGCGGCCGCGTCTTCAATTGGTAGTTCCGCCTCTCGCCGCAACGCGCGCAGACGTAGCCTTGCGGCCAGCGCAGCCGAGCCAGCGCCTCGATGCAGTCCGCCTCCGATCCATGGCGTTCGAGGAACTCCAATATCCCGCTCATCGAATAGTCCTCCAAAAGCTCCAGCCGATGCGATCAGCCTACACCTCTATGGAGAACATATCAAGAACATTCGGAGCCCATCCTGCTTTAACCAGATAGGGACGTTAACCAGATAGGGACGATATCTAATATCTCTTCGCCGCCCGGCGACGTGGAAAGGGGAGCCACACATGAGCGAGCAGATTGAGGTCGACGACGGTTCGCAGGGTGCCAAGCCGGCTGGATTCTGGATTCGATTCGCCGCCTACATCATCGACGCCATCCTGCTCACGATCGTCGGTTGGCTGATCGCCGCCGTTTTCGGCATCGGCATGGCAATGGACATGTCGGACCCGGAAGCGGTCAGCGGCGCCTTCGTCGGGTTTCAAGTGGGCATGATGGTCTTCTGGTGTATCTATTTGGCCGCTTTCGAATCCTCCAAGCTGCAGGCGACGCCGGGTAAGCTGGTGGTCGGCGTGCGGGTGAGCGACGCCGCCGGAGCGAGAATCGGCATCGGCCGCGCCCTGGGCCGGGCGCTGGCGAAATACATCTCGGCCATCATCCTGTTGATCGGCTTCATCATGGCGGCATTCACCGATCGCAAGCGGGTGCTGCACGACATGATGGCGGGCACGCTCGTCAGCTATCGCTGAAACCGAGAAGGGAGGGCAATTGAAGTACCGGCGACTGGGGCGAACCGGCCTGGAAATCTCGGAGATCGTCTTCGGCGCGGGCTTCGTCGGCGGCGTGCTGATCCACCAAGGCGAGGCGATGGGCCGCGAGGCGCTGGAACGCGCCCGCGCGCTGGGCATCGACTGGATCGACACCGCGCCGTCCTACGGCGACGGCAAGTCGGAAAGCGCGCTGGGCAAATTGCTGCCGGCGATCGGCTGGCAACCCCGGCTGTCGACCAAGTTCCGCCTCGAACCGGGCGGGCCGGCGCCGATCGCGACGCAGATCGAGACCAGCGTCGAGGCCAGCCTGGCCCGCTTGGGGGTCGATTCCGTCGACATGCTGCAACTGCACAATCCCCTGGGCGCCGAGACCGACGAGCGCCACCTCGGGATCGACCGGGTGCTGGAGGCGGGCGGCGTGGCGGACGTCATGGACGATCTGCGCCGGCGCGCCATCACCCGCCATCTGGGCTTCACCGCGCTCGGCGACGCGGCGACGCTGCGCCGGATGGTCGCGAGCCATCGTTTCGATACCGCGCAGGTCTATTACAACCTCTTGAACCCGAGCGCCGGGCGCACTGTATCCGCCGGCTGGTCGAGCGAGGATTTCGGCGACGTCATCGCCACCTGCCAGGCCCATGACGTCGGTGTCCTGGTGATCCGCGTGATGGCCGCCGGCATTCTCGCCACCGACGAACGGACCGGGCGCGAGATGGCGATGTATCCGAGTGGCGACGTCGCCTCCGAGGAGGGGCGGGCAGGCGCGGTGCGCGCCGCGCTCGTCGGCGAGCCGGGCAACCGGGCCCAGGCGGCGATCCGCTTCGCGCTCGGTCATGCGGGCATCAGTGCCGTGTTGATCGGCCCGAGCGTGCCCGATCACCTCGACGAGGCGGCCCGCGCGGTCGACATGGCCGCGCTGGCGCCCGAGACCTTGGCCCGTCTCGCCCAGCTTCACGACGGCGATTTCGGCCGCCTCGGCTGAGCCGGACCGGCATCGCCGGGTGGCCGGGGGCTTTACGATGCGCTCGGTCCGATCGGTGGCGCGCGCCCCATCGCGGTGAAATACCGGGTGGAATTCGAAGCCTGGAGGGGTGGCGCGAAATTGCCTAAAATTCGAAACGGATTTTAGCGGTATTTGGCTCAAAGGTTCGACGAAACAAGTTGAAAAACCACCTAAATATCAATGGTTTGCTAATCGAAATTTAAAGGATAAAATTGAAAATAAGGCTGAGAATGACGACATAATCGTTGCCGAGGAAGGATGCGACATCGGGTCGCGAGACCGGCTGAAGGGTCACCGGGAGACGCGGATCATGGCCAGGAACGAGACGAGCCGCGATCGCCGCGCCCGAGGCGTGGGCCGTATGGTGGCCATCCTCGTACTGATCGGGATCGCCGCCGCGAATTCGGCCCTTTTCTACTTTATCATCTGGCCCGAATTCTCGCCCCACGATCCGTTCAGTGCGATTCTCTTCTTCATCAGTGGCGGCGCACACCTGATCTATTTCTTCATCCCTTGCCTATCCGGTTATCACCCACACCCACTATATGTAGTGTGTCTCCTTGGACTGCAGGCAAGGGCCGGCGCAGGCGCATTGAGGAGGCGATCCGGCTAATTCTTGATTGTTCTGAAAACCGAACCGGAGTTTAATTCACGTCACGTACTTAACATCGGGGGACGGAACGGTGGCGACCAAGGGAAAAACGAAGAAACCCACGGCCAGACGGGAAGCTGCTGATGAAACGACATCGTCTGAGCGATTGACGGCACTAGTCGAAGAAAGCGACGCGCTGGCACGAATCGTTGCGAAGAACCCGTCCGCGCCTGTTAGTCTCCTGCGCGTTTTGAGTCGCAGCGAAGACGAAGCGACACGCAAGAACGTGATCCTCAATCCGTTTACTTCATATGACGTATTGAGCGAACTTGAAAACCAGTTCACAGAGCTATTTGTGAATAATCCGGCACTCGAATCCTACAATTCAATGAAGCTCTGATTTCCTGGAATATTCCATCGGTGTCGTTCACCTCCGATTTCAGATAAATTTCAATGAAGTGACGGTCCTTTATGCAACGTGGCGTTTTGCCAAATCCGACTCAATGATTAGGATTTCCACCACGCTAAAGTGTCGCCTAAAAGGCGCTACAATGCCGTCCGAGTCCCTGCTCGGCATCGCCGGAGATATCTCCGCTTCGACCTGCACCGAGCTTTACTCAGGAAAATGGGTGCACACTACATATAGTGGGTGTGGGTGATAACCGGATAGGCAAGCTTCATACCTTGGTTCGTGGTCGACGTGATCGGCGCCTCGTTCGGTACCGGCGGCGAGGATCCGAGCAAATACGAGACCAACCTGGGCGGCGATACGTCCGGCTTCTTCATGCGGCTTTGCACCTTGGTCGGCGTGCTTTCCATCGCCGTCGTCGCCATGCTCAGCCTGCTGGAAGATCAGTTTCGCGACGACGCGCCGCCGCCCGTCGCCATCACCCGGGCCAATTGTCTCTCCGTGGGCGGCGTGCCGACGATGATCGGCGGCCGGATGACCTGCAGTTTCGAATCGCAACAGCCAGCCCCCGTCGGCGGGACTGAGCCAGCCCCCGCCGGCGGAACGCAGTAGGGGGCCGGCCGCGGAGAGTTTGGGCGATGGGCCTCGCCGGGACGCCCTTGCCCGGTGAAGCCAGACCATCATCGCCCGGCGGCTCGGCCCCTCGCGGCCGAGCCGCGAGGCGTTCGAGCCAATTGCGAGCCTGGGGGATTGCGCATGATCGGTTCATGCCAGCCCGGATTTTCTGCTAGAACTCGGTGGGATCGGCGCGACCGCGCCGCGATGTATCCCGGCCAGGGATCAGGAAAGCGACGGAACATGTACGATTCGTTCGGTAAACCCCGTGCCGGCGGCTCGATGCTGGAGCGCTACACGAGCCAGCTCGGCGATCTGGTCGAAAGACGCCACCGGGAGGCGGCACTGATGTCGGCGAAGGACGAGGCGGAACGCGCGGCGGAAGCGGCGCGCACCGCCAATCGTGCCCTCCAGCAGGAAATGGAACAACGGTTGGAGGCGCTGGCCGATCTGGAGCATGTCGCCAACCACGACTCGCTCACCGGGCTGCCGAACCGCAATCTCTTCAACAATCGGCTGGAACAAGTGCTGGCGAGCTCGCGGCGAACCGCGATGCCGGTGGCGCTGATGATTCTCGACCTGGATCATTTCAAGAGCGTCAACGATAGCCTGGGGCATGCCGTCGGCGACGACCTGCTGAAGGCGGTCGCCCGCCGGCTCGCCGAGTGCGTGCGCGGCCAGGATACCGTGGCGCGCCTCGGCGGCGACGAATTCGCCATCATTCAGGTCGGCCTCAACTATCCCGCCGACGCCTATCTCCAGGCCCAACGGATCCTCGAAGCGCTCGTCGATCCGTTCGAGATCGGCACTCACAAGCTCTTCAGCAGCACCTCCATCGGCATCACCGTGGCGCCGGGCGACGCCGACACCGCCGAGCAATTGCAGCGCAACGCCGATCTCGCGATGTATCAGGCGAAGGAGGAGCAGCGAAATACCTTCCGCTTCTTCGATGCGGAACTGAACGCCGCCGTGCAGCGCCGGTTGTTCCTGGAGCAGGAGTTGCGAACCGCTCTCACCGACGACCAGTTCCTGGTCTACTACCAGCCCAAGGTGAAGCTCAAGGAGCGGACGCTGGCCGGCGCGGAGGCGCTGATCCGCTGGAAGCATCCCGAGAAGGGCATGGTCTCGCCGGCCGAATTCATTCCGGTCGCCGAGCGGACCGGCACGATCAGCGCAATCGGCGAATGGATGCTCTACCAATCCTGCAAGCAGTTCAAGCAGTGGCAGATCGAGGGCAAGGCACCGCTGGTCGTCGCCGTCAACCTCTCGCCGGTGCAGTTCAGGGAGCGCGACATTCCCGCCACGGTGCGCGAGGTGCTGGCCGAAACCAAGCTCTTTCCCAGCTGCCTGGAGTTGGAGATCACCGAGACCGCGGTGATGAACGACATGCGCGGTGCGGTCGACGTGCTGGTCGACCTGCACGCGATCGGCGTCAATCTCTCGATCGACGACTTCGGCACCGGCTATTCCTCGCTCAGCTATCTGCGGCAGTTGCCGGTCAACAAGATCAAGATCGATCGCTCCTTCACCGTCGAGGTCGATCGCTTCGAGGCGGCCGCGGCCATCGCCCGCGCCGTGGTCATGCTCGGCAAGAGCCTCAATCTCTCCGTGGTGGCCGAAGGCATCGAGAACGAAGAGCAGCTCCGCTTTCTGGTCGAGCTCGACTGCGAGGAAGGCCAGGGCGCCCTCTTCAACATGCCGCTGCCGCCGGCCGAATACGCCGCCTACGCCCGGACCTTGGGGTACGACCTCACGGTCTGAGTGGCTGACCGATAAACTCGCCATTTTTTTGATCGCCGCTCGCGCGGCGCGCCGGGCCTCCCGCTCCCCCGCCCAACCACCCAGGAGCAGGAGGCCCGACGCGCCGCCTGGCCCGGCCGGCCCGCTCGGGTGGATGGGCGGGGGAGCGGGCAGGCCGGGCCATGCCGCGCCGAAGGCGTGGCGACAAAGAACCCGTTGGTCGGGTGGCGCCGGCTTCGGGGACTTTCAATTAGGACGCCGAGCGGCGGCCGCCATCCACCACCCGGTCTACGACAGCGGCGCGGGCGGCGGCCTTGCGCCCCAGGGCGTGAGAGGATAGAGCATGGCCGGCGGCGGATCGGCTTGGCCCTCCTCGGGACGCGGCCGATATCGGGGAGAGGGTGACATGGCTTGGCACGAGGTCGCGCGGATCGATCAGTTGGACGACGACGAGGTGCTCGGCGTCGAGGCGGCGGGAATTCCGGTCGCGGTTTATAAGCTCGACGGCGAATATTTCGCGACCAACGACATTTGCACACACGAGCATGCCAAGCTCTCCGACGGCTATGTCGAGGACGGTTGCATCGAATGCCCGCTACACATGGGCATGTTCGAGATCGCCACCGGCAAGGCCATGGGCGCCCCGGTCGAGGTCGACATCGCCACCTATCCGGTCAAGCTGGAGGATGGGGCCATTCTGGTCGACCTGCCGGAGAATTAGTGGATAGAATCCACTAGACGCCGCGCCGCCGCGCCGGAGGCACGCACCAGACCAGGGGAGAGGCGCCATGAGCCAGTCCGGGGCCCTCGCGGGCATCACCGTGATCGACATGACCCGCGTGCTCGCGGGTCCCTTCTGCACCCTGATGCTGGCCGAACTCGGCGCCCGGGTGATCAAGGTGGAGACGCCGGGCAGCGGCGACGACGCCCGCGCTTACGGCCCCTTCATCAACGGCAAGTCGGTCTATTTCGTCTCGGTGAATCGGGGCAAGGAATCGATCGCTCTCGACCTCAAGGACGAAGGCGATCGGGAGATCTTCGAGAAGCTGCTGGCCAAGGCCGACGTGGTCGTCGAGAACTACCGTCCCGGCACGATGGAGAAACTGGGCTACGGTTGGGAGGACCTGCACCGACGCCATCCCCGGCTGATCTACGCCGCCTGCTCCGGCTTCGGCCACACCGGCCCGCACAGCCGACGCCCCGCCTACGACATGGTGGTGCAGGCGATGGGCGGGATCATGAGCATCACCGGTCAGCCCGGCGCGCCCCCGACCCGCGTCGGCATGTCGATCGGCGACATCGCCGCCGGCCTCTTCACGGCGATCGGGGTCAACGCCGCGCTCTATGATCGCCAGATGACGGGCGAGGCGCGGAAGATCGACGTCGCCATGCTGGATTGCCAGCTCTCTCTCTGCGAGAACGCGATGGTGCGCTACAGCGCCACCGGCGAGGTACCGGGACCGCTCGGCGCCCGACATCCCTCGATCACGCCCTTCGAAGTGTTTCCCACCGCCGACGGCCACGTCATCATCGCCGCCGGCAACGACGTCATGTACCGGCGGCTCTGCGAGGCGATTCTGCGGCCGGACCTGGCCGAGGATGCGCGCTACCAGACCAACCCGCTTCGCAACGAGCACCATGACGTGTTGATCGGCGAGCTGAACGCGGTGCTGGAACGGCGCGACACCGATCATTGGCTCGCCCTTCTCGACGCCGCCGGCGTGCCGGCGAGCGCGATCAACGACATGGCGCGGGTCGCCGCCCATCCGCAGGTCGAGCCCCGTAACATGCTGGTCGAGGTTCCGGACGAGACCACGGGTACGCTCCGTGTCGCGGGCAATCCGATAAAGCTTTCCGGTTACGAGGATCCGGCGACGCGGCAAAGCGCGCCGGATCTCGATCGCGACCGGGCCCGGATCCTGGAGGAGCTCGGGATCGCCCAGGCGGCCGAGTAGGCGTTCCGTCGGGGCTTCGGCCGGCCACCGAGCATGTAGCATGCAGCCGATGCGAGAGGGGAGGGGAATGGCATGGGCTTGAGTGATTTCAAGGTCCTGACCTTCGATTGCTACGGCACCCTGATCGATTGGGAAAGCGGCATGGCGGCGGCGCTCGCCCCCCTGGTCGAGCGCTCGGCCCGGAGCCTGACGCGGAACCAGATCCTGGAGGCGCATTCGCGCCACGAAGCGGCCCAGCAGGGCCAGACGCCGGGGATGCGCTACCGCGATCTGCTGGCCATCGTGCACAAGCGCCTGGCCGAGGAGTGGGGCGTGGCCGCGCGCTGGGAGGAGAGTGCGGCCTACGGCCGCTCCGTCGCCGATTGGCCGGCCTTCGGCGATACCGCCGATGCGCTCGCCTACTTGAAACGGCACTATAAGCTGGTGGTTCTTTCCAACGTCGACAACCGGAGCTTCGCCGCCAGCAACGCCCGGCTCGGTGTCGAATTCGATGCGATCTACACCGCCGAGGACGTGGGCGCCTACAAGCCCTCGGACCGCAACTTCACCTACATGTTGGAAAAGCTCCACGGCCTCGGCATCGACAAGTCCGACATCCTGCACACGGCCGAGAGCCTCTATCACGATCATGTGCCGGCCAATCGCTTCGCGCTCGCCTCCTGCTGGATCCATCGCCGCCACGAGCAGGACGGCTTCGGCGCGACGGCGGACCCCGGTGGCGTCCCGCGCCACGATTTCCGCTTCGCCTCGATGGCCGAGATGGTCGAGGCGCACCGCCGCGAGGTCGGCGGCTGAGCGCAGGCGCCGTCCCGGCGCTCGCCCGAGGCGGGATCGTTACGAGGTTTTGCCGCTCAGCCGGTCCAGTCGATCCCGCCTGAGGCGCGACAGGAATCGCGTGTCGATGCCGGCGTTCACCGCCAGGCCCCGGTCCCGCTTGTACGTCACGATCGCCTTGCGGGTACGCGGTCCCATCAGGCCGTCGATCGGGCCCGGATCATGGCCCAGCCGGCGAAGCGCGAATTGCACGAAACGCAGTGTCGGCACGTCGCTTGTCGCCATGCCCGAGGCGGTCTCGTTCTTACGCGCGTCGGCGGCGCGTCGCGCCCGCTCGAGTGCCGCCGCCGTCAGCTTGCCGGCGATCGCGTCGCGGAGTTTCTTGGCGCCCGCATGGCCGCCGCGCGCGGCGCTCTCCAGCCAGAAGAAGGCTTGTTCCTCATCCCTAGGTAGGCCGAGCCCGCCGCCCCATGCAACGCCCATCATGAATTGCGCCGGGGCATAGCCAGCCCGCGCCCCCTTGGCGTACCAGCGGGCCGCCCAGGCGCGGTCCTTGGCCGTGCCGAGGCCGCGCGAATGGGCCAGACCCAGATCGTGCATCGCCTCGACATGGTTCTGTCCGGCGGCGGCGGCGAGCCATTCGAGCCCCTCCGCCTCGTCGCGGAGCGTGCCGTGCCCGCGCATCCGCGCCCGGCCGAGCCGGTATTGCGCGCCGGCGTGACCCTGCTCCGCCGCGCGCTCGAACCAGGCGGCGGCGCGGACCGCGCTCTTCTCCATGCCGACGCCGTTCAGATGCATCAGGCCCAGGAAGAATTGCGCCTCCAAATGTCCCGCTTCGGCGGCGCGGCGGAACCAGCGGCCGGCGGCGACGTCGTCGCGTGGCGCGCCGGCGCCGACCTTGTGGGCGAGACCGACGAGAAACCGTGCCTCGACGTGACCGGCCTCGGCCGCGCGGCGAAAGTGCGCCGTCGCCCGGACGTCGTCGCGCGGCACTCCGTCGCCGTTCTTGTAGCGAAGCCCCTCGCGATAGGCCTGTTCGGCGGGATCGACCGGTTGCCTCGCCGCCGCTTGGGCCGGTTCGGCATCGGAGGAGGTTCTCCGCGCGCCCTCGTTGCCGGTGACGCAGGCCGCGAGCCAGAGCGATGTAAGCAGGGAAAGTAGCCGGACCGGCGGGCGCGCTGTCATGGCCGGATCATGCTCAGACGTTCCGGTAATAGTTGAAGGAGACCGAGGCGTCACTGTGGTCGTTGCCCCGCTCGCGCACGCAGATCCGTTTGATCAGGTGAAGCTCGGTATAGTCGCCGCTTTCCTCGTAGGGGTATTCGTCCCAGTTCTTGCCACGGTCCTTGGTCACCAGGATCTTGACCCGGGCGACGATCTCACTGGGATCGTCGCCCTCGAAGAACAGGTCGTCCGCGCCGATGATCTTGCCGCGCCGGTCGTTGCCGTACCATTTGCGGACCTTCACGATTTTGCCGTCGTCGACGAAGGTGAGCTTGATGGAGTGCATGAAACGGCTGGCCACGCCGCAAAAGGTCACGATCGGCGTGTTCTTCGGCAAGGTGATGGTCGTGCTCATGCTTCCCGGCTCCCGATCGCTCGCGTCATGCCAGCAGCCCCGACGGGCGCCATCCCGTGCCGCTGCGCGGTCATGGAATTTCCAACTGCAGGCCGATCGATCCCGCGTAGATGATCATGGACTTCTCGGCCTTTTGCGGAACCGGGATGTTGTAGGCGCGGCAATGCGCGATCAGCGCCGCGATGACCTCGTCCTCGCTCAGCGAGAGGGCGATGCCGTCGCCGTCCTTGGCCAGCACCTGGATGGAGATGCCGGATTCATTGCTGATCGAGAGACGGCCCATCTCGTCCGGATCGCCGGCTTCCCGCGCTCCCGGGTGGTGGACGGCAATCGCGTCCTTGATGTCGGCGTTGTCGAAGACGATGGTACGCGTTTCGCTCGGCATGACGTGTGCTCCCCGCTGCCCATGGCCGCGTCGCGGGGAGTGTAACAGTGTTAGCGGTGGTTCCAGGGTGCGCTTATATGGTGCTCTTTTTGAGCGGTCGGTGGCGGTTGGCTGACGGGATGCTTTTGGGCTTGGCTGATTTTGTTTCGCGCTGTGGCTATTCAGTCGAGGGGCCGGTCATCGATCTGGAGCGGTTCGCCGGCGCGGTCGCGCATGAGCATGTCGTTCCAGTCCAGGCCGTCGAGGGCAGGGCGCAGGCGGACGACCCTGCTGTCGTTTCGGATGAGCCGTGCCGCGGCGTCATCGCCCTGGCGGGTGGCGTCGTAGGCGCAGAAGATCCGGCCGGGGTTCCAGGCCTCGATCCATTCGGGGAGGCTTGCGGTGGCGCCGCCGGTTGAGACCACGGCGCATCCCTTGCGCCCGGCCGGGACGAGGTGGAGGGAGAGGACCGACAGGGCGTCGATTGCGTTCTTGGCGAGGATGACGGAGTTCGGCCAGTCGGGTTCCCACGACATCCAGAAGCCGCCGCGCGCGGCGGCGCCGGTCGGCGCGAGGCGGCGTGGCGCCGCGGCAGGGACGATCTCGGCGCCGAGAGCCTCGCCGGCCGCGTTTCGGCGGACGAACACGGCGTTGCCGTGGCGGTCGGCGTAGAGCAAGCCGAGGTCGCGGCACAGGGCGACGAGCACATCCGCGAGGCCGCGCTGCTCGACGAGGTAGCTCTGGATGGCGGGCCAGTGGCGGTCCGGGCACGGCGGCTTCGGGTGGCGATCGGCCGGGAACCGGTCACGGCACGGCAGTTCCGAGAAGAAGCCGAGGGCCTCGGGCACGGTGCACCGGCAGGCATGGATTACCAGGTCGATCGCTCCGCCCCCGCCCTCGCCGCGCAGATGTTCGTAGAACATAAAGCCGTTGATGCTGACGACGGATCCGGGACGCCTCCAGCGCGCGGCATCGGTGGGATCGCGGCGGTAGCCGAGGCGGCGGACGACGTCTTCGAGGGGATAGCCTCGCAGGGCCTCGGCCCGCACCCGCCGGTCCCAGAGGCGGGGACCATCCATGGCTACGCCGGCGGCGGTTCCCCGCGGTCCTGCGCGCCGGCCTTGCCGGCTCGCCGCCGGCGGCGCTCGGCGCTGCGCTGCTTCTGGCGTTCCTCGGCCTCCTTGCGGCGCCAGGACTCGGCGTCGATGGCGATGATCTCGGCGTTGTGGACGAGGCGGTCGACCAGGGCGACGAGGCAGGCGGCGTTGGGGAAGGCCTCACCCCACTCGGCGAAGGGCCGGTTGGTGGTGATTATGGTGGAGTTCTGCTGGCTGCGGCTGGAGACGATGTTGAACAGCAGATCGGCATGGCGGTTGCTGTAGGACAGGTATCCGACCTCGTCGATCACCAGCAGGTGCTGGCGGGCGTAGAAGCGCAGCCTGCGCTGAAGCAGGGTGTCGCTGTCGAGGGCGGCGAGCTCGCCGAGCATGCTGGCCGCGGTGGCGAAGCGCACGGTGTGGCCCTCGAGGACGGCGCGGTGGGCGATATTGGCGGCGATGGTCGACTTGCCGACGCCGTTTGGGCCGACCAGGACGACGTTGGCGGCCTCGTTGAGGAACTCGAGGCTCATGAGATCCTCGACGGCCATGCGGTCGCAGCGGCGCGGCCATGCCCAGTCGAAGTCGGCGAGCGGCTTGAACTGTCCGAGGCGGGCGTCGCCGAGGCGGCGCTTGAGGCTGCGGCTTCGCCGTTCCTCCTCTTCCCAGGCGACCAGCGCAGCGGGCCAGTCATGCCCGGCGACCTCGCCCCAGTGGGCGGCGAGGCCGTGCAGGCCGAGCGCCCGGGCACGGCCCATGAGGGTATCGTTCATTGCTCGCTGTCCTCCTCGGGTTCGCCGGCCAGCCCGTCGTATCCGACGAGGTCGTGATCGCGGACAGTGATGTCGCGCACTCTCGGATCGCCGGGCAGTTCGACGGGGATGGGCGGGGGTTGGTGCCGCAGCTCGCGCCGCCGGGTCAGGCTCAGGCGCACGGCGTTGGGATGGGGAACGTCCCGCTTCAGGGCCTCGTCGATGGCCGCCTCGAGCTCGGCGGCGCCGTAGGCGTCGAGGAGGCGCAACAGGGCGGCGACGGTGGCGCCTATATAGCCGCCGCGCTGGGCGGCCTCGGCGAGCAGGCGCTCGCTGTTGGGCGCGGCCTGGACCAGCCGGTCCTGGCCGCGAAGGCGGCGGGCATGGCTCTTGCGCCTGACCAGCTCGGCGATGTGCTCGGGGTTCTCGATGCGGGCCGCCTTGTCGAAGCTGCGCGGATGGCTGGCGATGACGTCCACACCGTCGAGGATGCGCACCTCGTCGAGCGTCGCGACCACGACGAGGGTGCGCCGCACATGGGTGTGCGGCACGCTGTAATCGTTGAGATCGAAGCGGGCGTAGGGGGTCTTGCCGATGGCGACCTCGACCCGGTCGTGGTCGGGGAAGGGATCGCCGGGCAGCGCGATGAGAGAGCCGCGTTCCCGCTCGAAGGCCTCGCGCACGGTGATCGAGCGGTCTTCGGGCCAGGGGCGGTCGGCGGCGATGCCGTGGCACCAGGCCAGGGCCTGGGCGTTGAGATCGTCGATATCGCGCCACCGGCGGGCGGCGAAGAAGCTGGTCCGGACATAGCGAATCGCCCGCTCCACGCGCCCCTTCTCGTTGCCGCGCGCGACCGCGACGGGCTTGGGCAGGAAGTGGTAGTGGCCGGCGAGGTCGAGGATCCGGGGATTGAACCGGATGGCGGCGCCGCGGCGCTCCAGCACGACGCTCTTCAGGTTGTCGTACCAGAGCTCGCGGGGCACGCCCTGCCACGCCTCGAAGGCTTCGACATGGCCGCGCAGGAAGTTGCTCATCCCGGCGTCGAGGTAGAAGCGCAGGAAGATCCGCCGCGAGTAGCTGAGAACCATCACGAAGCCCATCAGGCGGCGCTCCGCGCGGCCGATCGTCACCTTGCCGAAGTGTCCCCAGTCGACCTGGGCCTGCTCGCCGGGAAGGGTCTTGAGGCGCAGATAGGCCTCGGCCACGGGCCTGGGCCTGAAGTGGCTGAGCAGATGACGGAAGTGGTCGCCGCCGCCCGGATAGCCGCGTTCGCGCACCATCTGGTAGAGCCGGCTGGCGGGCAGCGTCGGCCAGGATGCCAGCGTCTCGGCGATGAACGGCACGTATGGATCGATCATCGACGGCCTGGGCGACCTCGCGTCCCGGGGCTCGCCGGCCGCGGTGAGGAGGCGCTCGACGGTGTAGCGATGCACGCCGAGCTGGCGTGTGATCGTGCCGACCGTCCACTTCTCGACGTGATACAGGCGCAGGATCTCCGCGCGGGTCTCCTTGTCGATGGTCATCTCACCCCCTTTCCCGTCGGGCGCAGCCCCGGATAGACCGCCTGCCCGCAGAACCGGCCGCAGCGATCGCAGCGGAAGACCCTGGCGGGCCGCTCGTGCCCGAAGGGCCGTGTTCCGGGACGCCCTGCCGGCGTCCGCACCACAACAGGACGCCGCCGCGCGGCGGTCAAAGGGTGATGCGTCACTTCCTGCCCGCGGCGCCGATTCACCGGCGTCCGGCGCCGCCGGCGTTCGCGATAGCGCCGCTGGCGCTCAGCATGCTTGTGACGGCCCCGCCGGCTGTTCTGGTAGCGCTGCCCGGCATGGCGCTGCGATCGCCGGCGCACCCGATCGCTGCAGCTCCGTGAACAGTAGATGTTGCCGTGGTCGCAGTGCCGGCAGAGAACCACCTGTTGATGGCACGAGGCGCAGTTGAACAGGCGGGCGGTGTTCTTCATCGCGCAGCCGATGAGAACGGGGTGGACCCACGCCCAAACCCGCACGATACTGCGCATATGGGTCGTGCCTTGCATGGCTCGGGGGGTGCGGTGCCGGTCGTTGCCAGCAAGCAAACGGGGCCGGCGCCGCATCGTTCTCAGCGGCCCGAGTGTACTCCCGCGGCTCCCCTTGTCAGGTCCGCGGAACCGCCGCCGCCAGCCAGCCAAAACAGGAATCGAGACGCCCGCCCGCGGTGGATAAGCAGCCCGCCGCCGCCAGACTCTTGGCGGTCGCCGCGGCGGGCTACTTACCCACCGCTGCGCCGAGCCAACTCCCGCCTGCAAACCACGCAGCTACAGCGCCACGATGCCCGATGTCGCTGAAATCACCATCTAAGCGCGGTTTTTCATCGCCACCGACAGTAACAGAACCGCTTTTGCTATTCATCGCAAAACCCGGGCCGTCGTGTGTCGCAATGGCACGGGAATCGCCCGCCGAGGCGATTGCTATGATATCGGAGGGAAATATTCTACCGCCGGTCGGAAACGGCCGGTCGGCATTCCGAAAGGCTCAATTCGTGAATTGTATGCGTCACCTTGTTACGGCGGCGGCGAGGCAGGCTCGGTCATTGGCGCCGGGGGCGAGGCCGACGAGGTGGAACCAGCTCAGGTAGTTGTCCAGATAGCGGGTGGCGATGCCGCGGCGGGGACGCAGGAAGTCCTTCAACCGGCTGTGGCGGCTGTTCACCGTCTGCACATGCAGATCGCCCCGAACCCGTTCCCCCATCGAGCGGTTGAGTGCTTCGTGGCTCACCCCGAGCGCGGCGGCGCACGGTGGGTAGCTCGCGCCGCCGTCGGAGACCAGCAGGGCGTCCTTCGCGACCACCGGGTCGAGGGCAGCCGTGAGCGCCGCCGCATCGACCCTGGGCAGCACCGCGCTGACCGTCGTTCCGCTCCGGTCCGCCGCCATGAGAACCGGTACCTGCTCGCGCGAGAGGCCGCGCTTCTTCGCCTTGCCGCCCCGCCGCCGTGCCTTGCGCCCCAGCCCGCGCGCGCCCTTCCGGCTCTCCAGGACGTAGGTCTCGTCCGCTTCCACGATCCCCTTGAGCACCTCCGAATCGCTCCGCGCCGCCGCCAGAAACCGGTGACGCCAGCGGAACGCCGTGCTCACCGCCACGTCGCAGCGCGCCGCCGAGGCCTTCACCGTCTCCCCCTTCGCCAGCGACGCCCCGAACGACAGCCAGCGTTCCTTGTGGTGCAAGCCCGACAGCGGCGTACCGCTCAGCGCGTTGAAGGTCCTGCCGCAGCCCTTGCACTGGTAGCGCCGCAGACCCCGCGCCATACCGCGCGAAACCGCCCCTTCGCTCGCGCAGTGCGGACAGCGCCGGGCCTCGTCCACACCAAGCTCGATCGCGGCCTTCGATGCCTCGCCCTCGCTCCGGCCCGACAGCACCGCGAGCGCCTCGCGCCGCTGCGCGCGCGTCAGCCCGCGCGCCGCCGAAAGCCACACCTGGAAACCCTTGCCGTCCATAACCCAACCTCCTGACGTTCCAGGCACTCTATCACTAATGCATACAATTCACGAATTGAGCCTTCAGAAAGGCGGCGTGGCATGGAGGCATTTCGGCTGAACTTCACCAGCGGCGTGGGGCTGGCGCTGCTGCGCAAACTCGACCGCGAGGATTTCGAGCTCACGATCGCGCAGGCGATAATCTGGTTTCTGGTCGTCTTCCTGGCGGCCGTCGCCTACGACGCGGTCCTGAGCCTCATGGCGAACACCACGACGACGCCCGATGTCGTGGCGACGCTCGCCTATATGGGCGGTTTCGCGCTGGCCTGTCTCGTTGTCGCGCTGCTGGAGCGCGAAGGCGAGGCCTTCGCCGCGCTCATGGTGGTGACGGGGGCGATCAGCCCGCCGATATTTCTGGCCTCGTTCTGCCTCGAGCTGGCGATGGCGTGGAGCGTATCGGGGATGGGCGATATCGCCGAGCCGCCGAACCTGGTGGTCGCGGTCGCCTGGATGGCGTTGGCCGTGATTTTCCTCCTCCTCGCCTACTGGGTTCTCCTGGTGCTGTTCCGCGCTATTCGCTGCGCGCTCGATGTCGACCAGGCCAGGGCGGCGCTGTATCTGATCCTGTACTTGGTCGCTTGCATGCTGCCCGTCTATTTCCTGGCGGCGACATAGACCGGCGGCTGGGCGCGGCGTTCAAGACGGCTCGGCGGCCTTCTCGCCCGCTTCGGCGTCGGGGCAGGTGGGACCGACCTCGGAACGCTCGCCGATGCCGGCCCAGGGCAGAGCGGCGGCCGGGTCCACCTCGGCGCCCGACGGCAGCGCCGCCTCGGGTGCCACGGCCCAGGCGGCGACGTCGCGCCAGACGGTCTCGGCGCCACAATCGCGTAACAGCATGTGCCAGCCGTCGGGATAGACGGCGAGGCGGGTCGGCGCTTTGAGCGCCGAGCGCAAGGCGTCGATCGGTCCCGGCGGGATGATCTCGTCGTGGGCGCCATAGAGCAGCAAGATCGGCGTCTCGACACGTCCCGCCACTACCAGCGCCTCCCCCATGGTCCGGGTCAGGCCGTAGAGCGCATCGACCCGGGTCTGCTTGATCACCAGGGGATCGCGGCCGAGCCCGCGCAGCATCTCGATGTTGTCGGAGGCGAGGCGGCCGAGGCCCCGCCCGCTCACCGCCCCGGCCGGCGTCAGCCGCGTCCAGAGCCAGAGCAGGGCGCGGTAGAGCGGGTTCATCGCCCGCCCGCCCCAGGTCGCCGGCGCCGCCAGGATCAGGCCGTCCGCCGCCGCCCCGTCGGCCGCCGCCAGCAGCGCCACGGCGCCGCCCATGGAGATGCCGAGCAGGTGCACCGGCAGTCCCGGATGGCGCGCCCGGACCAGCGCCACCGCCGTCCCGGCATCAGCCGCGAGCGCCGCCCGCCCGCCCCAGATTCCGGGTTTCGCGGTCTCGCCGAAGCCGCGCTGGTCGAAGGCATAGGTGGTGATGCCGCGCGCCGCCCACCAGCGGGCCGCCGGCCGGATGGCGCGACGATAGTCGTTGAAGCCGTGCAGCGCGATCAGAATTGCCTCGGGCTTCTCCGCCTCCCAGACCTCGAGCGGCAGGCGATAGCCGTCGCCGGTCCGGATCGCCCGGGATTCGATCCGGGCTGGCGCCACCTCGGGCCCGAAGGGCTGCACCTCGGGCGTGGCGCAGGCGCCGAGCAAGGCCGAGAAGGCGAGGGCGAGCGCCGGTCTCATTCGCCCGCCCCGATCAGCTCCGCGACCCTGGCACGCAGGTACGGCAGTACCTCCGCCTCGAACCAGGGATTGCGCTTGGCCCAACCGGTGGTCCGCCAGGAGGGATGCGGCAACGGCAGAAGCTCGGGCCCGTATTGGGCGAAGCCGCGGACCGTTTCCGTCAGGTTGCGCCGGCGCCGCTTGCCGAGATGCCAGGCCTGGGCGTATTGCCCGACCAGGAGGGTCAGCCGGACTTGCGACATCAATTCGGCGAGCTTCGCCTGCCAGGCCGGCGCGCACTCGGGCCGGGGTGCCAGATCGCCGCCGCGCGCGTCCCGCCCCGGGTAGCAGAAGCCCATCGGCACGATGGCGAAGTTGCGGGTATCGTGGAAGCTGTCGGAATCGACCGCCAGCCATTGCCGCAGACGATCGCCGCTGGCGTCGCTCCAGGGAACGCCGCTCTCGTGCACCTTGGTGCCGGGCGCCTGGCCGACGATCCGGATCGGCGCCTTGGTCGAGGGGCGCAGCACCGGGCGGGGGCCGAGCGGCAGGGCCTCGGCGCAGATGCGGCAGGCGGTGATCTCGGCCCACAGCCGGTCCAGCTCTCGATCCTCGTCGTTTGCAACCATGGCCACCCAATCTCGCCTCTCGGCGGGGCGAGGGCAAGCATCCACAGGCGGGCCGGCGCTTTCGCCGCCGCCTTACCCCTTTGCGGCGCGGTGAATTCGGCCTAGGTTCCGGCCACTTCGCCCGGCGCCGGCGCCGGGAGCACGGACGAGCGGGACATGTTGATCCAGAGTGACAAGCTGCGGGACCTGATCGGGACCATGTGCGAGGCCGCCGGCAGCACGGCCGAAGAGGCGAGCGCGGTCGCCGGGAACCTGGTCGAGGCGAACCTCATGGGCCACGACAGCCACGGCGTCGGCATAGTCGCGCGCTATATCCGCCATGCCCTCGACGGCCGGCTCAGCGTCGGCGGGCGGGCCAGCGTGGTGAGCGACAACGGCGCCTTCCTGCTGCTCGACGGCAACATGGGCTATGGCCAAACCGTCGGCGCCGAGGCGATGGAACTGGGCCTCGCCAAGGCGCGCGAACACGGCGTCGCCGTGGTCGGCCTTCGCAACGTGCATCATCTCGGCCGGATCGGCGCCTGGGGGGAGATCTGCGCTCGGGCCGGCTTCATCTCGATACACTACGTCAACGCCGACGGCCACGAGCCGATGGTCGCCCCCCATGGCGGCTACGACGCGCGCTATTCGACCAACCCCTATTGCACGGCGCTGCCGGAAACGCCGGACAATCCGATGATCGTGCTCGACATGGCGACCAGCCGGATCGCCCAGGGCAAGGTCCGCGTCGCCTATTACAAGGGCACCGAATTGCCCGAAGGCACCGCGCTCGACGCCGAGGGCCGGCCGACTCGCGATCCGGGCGTCATGTTCGCCGAGCCGCCGGGCGCCATGCTGTCCTTCGGCGAGCACAAGGGCTACGGCCTGGCGCTGATCTGCGAGGTGTTGGCCGGCGCGCTGACCGGCGGCGGCACCGCCCGGCCGGAGCAACATGGCGGCGACACCATCCGCAACCACATGCTGACCATCATCCTCGACCCCTCGGGCTTTCGCGACGACATCGCCTTCCACGCCGAGATCGACCAGCTACAGAAATGGGTGAAGTCGTCCCGCGCGCGCCCGGGCGTGGAGGCGGTGCTGGTGCCGGGCGATCCGGAGCGGATCAGCACCGAAGCCCGACTCAGGGACGGCGTCGAGATCGACGAGGGCACTTGGAACGAGATCGTCGAATGCGGCCTGGGCCTGGGCATGAACCGGGTGGCGTTCGAATAGCGGCGCGCCGGCGGATCGGGCCGGGTGCCGTGCCCTCGCCCATGACCCGGCGTCAGGCGGCGGCGCTGCTCGCCTATTTCGCCATCCTGAGCCTGCTGCCGGGGCTTTTTCTGCCGGTGCTGGAGGTCAGCCGCTTCGGCGGCATCACCGAGTATTCGATCCTCGACGGGATCGTCGCGTTGTGGCGCGGCGGCAACCTGGGCGTCGCGCTGGTGATCCTGGTGTTCAGCGTGATATTTCCGCTGGCCAAGCTCGCGGCGATCCTGTTCGCGAGCCTCGGGCCCGAGCACTCAGCCGGCCGGCGCCGTCTCGCCGGGCTCGCCTTGACGCTCGGCAAGTATTCCATGTTGGATGTCTTCGTCGTCGCCTTGCTGATCCTGGTCTTCAAGCTCGGCGGCATGATCGAGGCGCGGGTCGCGGGTGGGCTCTATCTCTTCGTCCTGGCGATCGCGCTCACCACGCTTGCCAACCTGCTCGTGGTGACCGGCGGAGGGCGCGACGTGACAGACCAACCGACGGCGGAGGACGACGCGGCGGGTCGCGGCGTTCTCGCCCGCGTGGTGGTGCTGGTTCTGGCGCCGGTGGTGCTGGTCGCGATCGGTCTCGCCGTCTACCTGTCGGCCTCGCCCGGCACCGTCTCCGAGATCTTCATCCAGCGCCTGCCGGGAATCGATATCCAGATCGTCGGCCTACCCGACGCGCCGGACTACCTGCTCGAGCTCCGGCTTTCCACGGGCGATTCCCATCGTACGGCGAGCAAGGTCGACACGCCGATCGGCAACGGCATTCTCTTCCGGGTGCCGGAGATGGAGATCGCCTTGCTGGACGAGATCGCGCTGTTCGACGACAACTCGGTTACCGTTTCCGGCCTCGAGCTCCGCGTGTTGCCGGACGAGATCGTCGACCGGGTGATCATCGGCGCCGAGCGGGTGGCGGAAGGCCAGAAGATGCGCTTCGAGCTGCGCGGCGCCGAGGACCCGGCCCGCGCGATCGGCCTGGTGATCGCGGGTGCCGGCGGTCTCTGGCTCGCGATCGGCCTGGCGGTGCTGCTGCTGGGCCTGGCGCGAACGCGAACTTGACAGCGGATCGGCCGGCCCCCTAGATGTTCGGGCTTCCGACGCCAAGGAGGGTTGGCCGAGTGGCTTAAGGCGCGCGACTGCTAATCGCGTGGGTGTGAATAACGCCTCGTGGGTTCGAATCCCACACCCTCCGCCAGCGAACCGGTCGTTGTTGTTGAGCGATTATCTCCAATACGAGACCCCGATACGCCAAATGGCCACCATGAACCCACCCGATCGTCTGCGTGCCTTGTTGTCCGCGCCCGATTTCGTCGTGATGCCCGCCGTGTGGGATGGCTTGAGCGCCAAGCTCGCGGCCGGCGCCGGCTTCGAGACCGCCTTCCTCTCGGGGTCCTGCGTCGCGGCGAGCCGGATCGGGGGACCGGACCTCGACCTGATCTCGTTCGGCGAGATGTTCGACTCCTTCACCATGGTGCGCGGCGCGGCACCGGAGATGTTGGTGCTGGCCGACGGCGATCATGGTCACGGCAACGCCATGAACGTACAGCGCACGGTGCGGGCTTATGGCCGCGCGGGCGCCGCCGGCGTGCTGATCGAGGACAAGATCACGCCGCGCGCCCTGACGGCCGCCGGCAAGCCCTGCGTGGCGCGCGAGGAAGCGCGGATGAAAATCCGCGCAGGCGTCGAAGCGGCGAAGGACTCGGGCATCCTGATCCTGGCGCGCACCGATTGCCGGCCGACCCAGGGCATCGACGAAGCGGTGGCGCGGATCGAGATGTATGTGGAGGAGGGGGCCGACATCTTGTTCCTGGACTCGCCGGGCGACGAGGACGAAATCCGCCGCGCCGTCGCCGCCGCCCAGGGACGGCCGTCCTTCGTCGTGCTTTCCCCGGGGGCGCCCAGGGCGACACCGTCGCAAGCCGAGGCGGCCGCGCTGGGCTTCAATCTCGGCACCTATCCGACGAACATGCTCTCGCCGGCGATCGCGGGCATGAAGGCCGGACTGGCCGCGCTGAACGCCGGGGAAGCCGAGGCGGCGAGCGCGCTGCCCTCGGCGGAACTGCGCGCGACCTTGGGCTATGCGGATTACGACGCCGAGGGCGCGCGCTTCATCGCTGGCGATTGATCACGCCCATCCGGCGCGCTCGAGGTTCATGTCCATTGGCAGGGGCGAGTAGGGCAACTCAGGTCGTCTCGTCGCGCGGCGAGTCGCCGCCATCCTCGCCGCCATCCTCGCCGCCATCCTCGCCCCCATCCTCGCCCAAGTCGCCGGCCTCGCCGTCGCCCGCCGCGTCCCCGGCCGGCTCGCTCCGCCGGGCGACGGAGACCACGTGTTCGTCCTCGGCGGTATCGAACAGCGTGACGCCCTGAGTGTTACGGCCGGCGATGCGGATGTCGTCGACCGGGCAGCGGATGATCTTGCCCCCGTCGGTCACCAGCATGATCTGGTCGTGGGCCTCGATCGCGAAGGTGGCGACCACCGGGCCGTTGCGGTCCGAGGTCTCGATGTTGATGATCCCCTGTCCGCCCCGATTGGTGATCCGGTACTCGTAGGCCGAGGTCCGCTTGCCGTAGCCGTTCTCGGTGATCGCCAGGACGAACTGTTCGGCCGCCGCCAGTTCCTCCGCGTCGACCGGCATCGCCGGCAACTCGCCGTTGCCGTTCTCGCCCGCTTCCGCCCTGCGCTTGGCGTTGGCCCAGCGGAGATAGGCGTCACGCGCGCCGGTGTCGATCTCGCGGTGGCGCAGCACCGCCATCGAGATCACCCGGTCGCTCCGGCCGAGCCGTATGCCCCGCACGCCGACCGAATCGCGGCCCCGGAAGACCCGGACGTCGATCACGGGGAAGCGGATGCACTTGCCGCCCTGGGCCGAGAGCAACATGTCGTCGCGCTCGGTGCAGAGGCGGACGTTGACGATTTTGTCGCCCTCGTTGAGCTTCATCGCGATCTTGCCGTTGGACGGCACGTTGGCGAAGTCGGCCATCTCGTTGCGGCGCACGTAGCCCGACGCGGTGGCGAACATGACGTAGAGGTTGCGCCACTCCGCCTCGTCCTCGGGCAGCGGTAGGATGGTGTGGATGGTCTCGCCCGGGGCCAGCGGCAGCAGGTTGACCATGGCCTTGCCGCGGGCCTGCGGCGTCGCCTGCGGCAGGCGGTAGACCTTGAGCCGATAGACCAGGCCGAGGGAAGAGAAGAACAGCACCGGCGTGTGCGTCGAGGTGACGAAGACCTTGGAGACGAAATCCTCGTCCCGCGTCGACATGCCGGCGCGACCCTTGCCGCCGCGCCGCTGCGGCCGGTAGGTGTCGAGCGCCACGCGCTTGATGTAACCGTTGTGGCTGACCGTCACCACCATCTCCTCGCGGCGGATCAGGTCCTCGTCGTCGCTCTCGAACTCCTGCTCCAGGATTTCGGTACGGCGCGGCGTCGCGAAGGCTTCGCGAACCGTCGTCAGCTCGTCGCGGATGATCGCGGTCAACCGCTCCCGGCTCGCCAGGATCTCCAGATAGTCGCCGATCTGCTCGCCGAGGCTGGAAAGCTCCTCGCCGATCTCCTCCTGGCCCAGCGCCGTCAACCGCTGCAGGCGCAATTCGAGGATGGCGCGCGCCTGCGTTTCCGACAGGCGATAGCGGCCGTCCACCACCTTGTGCGAGGGATCGTCGATCAGACCGATCATCTCGGCGACCTCGGCCGCCGACCAGTCCCTGGCCATCAGCTCGGCCCGCGCGGTTCCCGGGTCGGGCGCCGCGCGGATCAGCGCGATCACCTGGTCGATGTTGTCGACGGCGATCGCCAGGCCGGCCAGCACATGGGCCCGCTCCCTGGCCCTGGTCAGCAGGTGCTTGATCCGCCGGGTCACCACCTCCGTGCGGAAGTCGACGAACGCGACGATCAGGCGCCGCAGGTCCAGCAGCTCCGGCCTGCCGCCGGTCAGCGCCAGCATGTTGACGCCGAAGCTGGTCTGCAGCGGGGTGAAGCGGAAGAGCTGGTTCAGCACCACCTCGGCCATGGCCTCGCGCTTGAGCTCGATCACCACGCGCACGCCGTGCCGGTCGCTCTCGTCGCGCAGGTCGGAGATGCCCTCGATCCGCTTCGAGCGATGCGCCTCGGCTATCTTCTCGACCATGGTCGACTTGTTCACCTGGAAGGGTACCTCGGTGACGATGATCGCCTCGCGGTCCTTGCGGATGGTCTCGACATGGGTGCGCGCGCGCATGATCACCGAGCCGCGGCCGGTGTGAAAGGCGCTGCGAATGCCGGCCCGCCCGAGAATCATGGCGCCGGTCGGGAAGTCCGGCCCCTGCACTCGGGCCATCAGGTCCTCGACCGAGACCCCGGGGTTGGCCAGATAGTCGAGGCAGGCGTCGACCACCTCGCCCAAATTGTGCGGCGGAATGTTGGTCGCCATGCCGACCGCGATCCCGCCGGCGCCGTTCACCAGCAGGTTCGGAAACTCGGCCGGCAGGACCACCGGCTCGCGGGCGGAATCGTCGTAGTTGGTCTGGAAGTCGACGGTGTCCTTGTCGATGTCGCTCAACAGGGCCTCGGCCGGCTTGGCGAGACGGACCTCGGTGTAGCGCATGGCGGCGGCGGGATCGCCGTCCATCGAGCCGAAGTTGCCTTGCCCATCGATCAGCTCGAGCCGCATCGAGAAGGGCTGCGCCATGCGGACCATGGCGTCGTAGATCGCGCTGTCGCCGTGCGGGTGGTACTTGCCCATGACGTCGCCGACGATGCGGGCCGACTTGCGATAGGGCTTGTCGGAGCCATAGCCACTTTCATGCATCGCGTAGAGGATGCGCCGGTGCACCGGCTTCAGCCCGTCCCTGGCGTCCGGCAGCGCCCGGGAGACGATGACGCTCATCGCATAGTCGAGATAGGAACGCCGCATCTCGTCCTCGAGGGCGAGAGGGATGACGTTGGGCTCGCTC
The DNA here is from genome assembly GCA_965225945.1 of Alphaproteobacteria bacterium. Lineage (GTDB taxonomy): Bacteria > Pseudomonadota > Alphaproteobacteria > JASLMY01. Next base: position 211,634 of record CBDDBZ010000037.1, read on the forward strand.
GGCGGCGGCGTCGTGGTCTCGTCGGTCACGGCCGGTGTCTCGATTCCGCTGTCTCGAGGCTGATGTCTCGAGTTTGGTGTCTCGAATGACGTTCTGGGGTGTACTAGATGTTGTGGAACCGTGGGGCGGATGCCCACTTCATCTAGCGCGTGAACGCTGCCATGAAGCTAGCATCTTTCAGCCCCCGGAACAACGCACCGAGGGCATCGAAATGCATCCGATTTGGCGGAGTTTTCCGGGAATTTTCGCTCCTCCGCGACGCCGCGCGGAGCCGCCGATGGTGCCCTCGGATTGGACAATGCTATAAGCGATCGCGGAAAGGTCGGCGAAAGGCGGCGCGAGGGGGAGAGGGGCCATGAACAGAACAGTCGCGCTTCCAGCGGCCTTCGCCACGGTCATGCCGGCCGCCGGCCGGTGTTAGAGCATGATCCCACCATGATCCCCCGCTATTCGCGGCCCGAGATGACGGCGCTCTGGGCGCCCGAGGCCAGGTTTCGAATCTGGTTCGAGATCGAGGCCCATGCCTGCGACGCGCAAGCCGAATTGGGCGTGATCCCACGCGAGGCGGCCGAGGCGGTCTGGCAACGCGGCGCGTTCGAGGTCGCGCGGATCGACGCGATCGAGGCGGAGGTGAAGCACGACGTCATCGCCTTCCTCACCAACCTCGCCGAGCACGTCGGCCCCGAGGCCCGCTTCGTGCATCAGGGCATGACCTCGTCCGACGTGCTGGACACCTGCTTCAACCTGCAACTGGTCCGCGCCGCCGACATTCTACTGGCCGACCTCGATGCGCTGCTCCAGGCCTTGGAGAGGCGCGCGCGGGAGCACAAGACCACGCCCTGCATCGGCCGCAGCCACGCCATCCACGCCGAGCCCACCACCTTCGGCCTGAAGCTGGCGCAGGCCTACGCGGAATTCGCCCGCAACCGCGTGCGGCTGGAGGCGGCGCGCGAAGAGGTGGCGACCTGCGCGCTCTCCGGCGCCGTCGGCACCTTTGCCGGGATCGACCCCCGGGTGGAGGCGCATGTGGCCGGGAAGCTCGGCCTCCGGGCGGAGCCGATCTCGAGCCAAGTGATCCCGCGCGACCGCCATGCGATGTATTTCGCCACGCTGGCCGTGGTGGCCTCCTCGATCGAGCGGCTGGCGGTGGAGCTCCGCCACCTGCAGCGGACCGAGGTGGGGGAGGCCGAGGAGTTCTTCGCGGAGGGCCAGAAAGGCTCCAGCGCCATGCCGCACAAGCGCAATCCGGTGCTGAGCGAGAACCTGACCGGGCTCGCCCGCATGGTCCGGGCCTATGCGCTGCCGGCCTTGGAGAACGTGGCGCTGTGGCACGAGCGGGACATCTCGCACTCCAGCGTCGAGCGGATGATCGGCCCCGACGCTACGGTGACGCTGGATTTCGCGCTTTCGCGCCTGGCCGGGGTGATCGAGCGCCTGGTGGTCTATCCCGAGAACATGGCACGGAACATGGACAGGTTGGGCGGCCTGATCCACAGCCAGGCGGTGCTGCTGGCGCTGACGCAAGCCGGCATGAGCCGCGAAGCGGCCTACGCCCTGGTGCAGAAGAACGCCACGGCGGTCTCGCGCGAGGGCGGGAGTTTCCTCGAACGCCTGAAGGCGGATGCGGAGGTGGCGACGCTGCTGGATGCGGCGAGGCTGGAGGGCTTGTTCGATCTGGCGCCGCATCTGCGGCATGTCGACGATATTTTCGAGCGGGTGTTCGGGAGTAGCGAGGGGTCGCTCGGTAAGTCCGCGTGATCGATCGGTCCGAGCCGTAAGCGACGGCCGCGCCCGGCGCTCCCTCAGATGCCGTGGGCCTGTTCGCGCCGGGCGCGCATGACCTCGTGGCTTTCCGCCGTGCCGTCGTGCCAGGAGCCGAACCACTTGTCGAGCGGCACCGTCCCGTCGCCGCCATAGTTGCACTCGAAATAGCGGTGATGCAGGTGGTGGAAATAACGCTGCCCGATTCCGTATTCGTTCTCGCCCTTCGTCAGCAGCTTGTGGAAGCCCACGTGACCGAGGGCGGGCGCCAGGCCGGTCTGCTGCAGGTGAAAGATCGCGTGCAGCGGATGGGAGAGCAGGATCCAGTGCAGCAGCACGCCGGAGAAGTAGACGATGTGCTCGACCGGATGCATCGACATGCCCGACCAGGGGCCGATATCGACGTTCTTGTGGTGCAGCGCGTGGAACGGCTTGTAGAGGAAGCGGTGGTGCAGCAGGCGATGGACGAAATAGAAGTGGACGTCGCGGATCATCGGAATGGCGCAGAACAGCAGCACGAAATAAACCGGATGCGCCTCCCAGCTCAGCATCGGGATATAGCCGTTGGCGAAGGCCCACAGCGTCACGACCTCGTAGGCGGTCCAGACGGCGACACCGCTGCCCGCGGTCCAGAAGACGTTCTCGCGAACCTGGTTGCCGAAGAGGAAGCGGCGCTGCGTGGCCGTCGGCTCCCGCCGGTTCAACATGTAGCGGGTGCCCTGCGACTTCAGGATATAGAAGCGCAGATGCAAGCCGCCGAAGACCAGGAAAGTCAGGCCGAGGTTTCGGCCATAGACGATGGCGATCCAATCCCACTGGAACGTCGTCATGCGTGCGAGCTCGGGCGTGAATGCGAACCAGGTCAGGACGGCAAGCCCCATGTAAAGGATGTTGAGGGGCAGGAAGTAGCCCGGAAGGGAGAAGAAGAACTTGAACATGGCCACGGGCCGGGGTGGCCAGACGAAGACCGGAGCCTCGACGATCGGCGTGTCGGGTGGCGTATCGTCTCGGCGCGTATAGTCGCCGATGGTGGTCTCGGCCATGGTCTGCCCTTCCCCTCGATTCGAGGCCGGTGGCTCGATCCGGTCACGGGCGAGCCTAGCAGACGCGACCCTTCGCAGGCAATATTGGCGAGGGAAGGCACGCTTCGCTCGCCGGGGCCCGCGCCGGCCGTCAGATCCCCAGCAACTCCGCCGTCGTGAGAATGCGATAGATCTTTTTCACCCGGTCCTCGGGGATCTCGATATCGTCGCGCGGCGGGTTGAATTGGGCCAGCACGACAAGGCCACCGCCCCGGCGGACATAGCGCTTGACGTAGCAGGCGCCGGGGACCTCGTCGGCGCCGTGGAGTTCGACGATGACGTCGGCGCCGGGGCGGGCGGGCAGGTGCGGGTTGACGTAGACCAGATCGCCGGGATCGAACCTGGGCGCCATCGAGTCGCCGGCGACGTAAACCGCGAAGATGCCACTCGCCGCCGCCACGCCCGGCGGTCGGCGCACCCGGTCGATGACCTCGCCGTTGAAGGCGAACTCCCTGTCGCCGCCGCCGACGGCGGTGCCTAGGACCTCGACGTCGCGCGGCATCCGGGCCGGCGCGATGTCACGGCGCACCGGCGTCGGGCGCTGCGGATCGGCGATCGGGTCTCGGCCCGAGGGCGTCTCGGCACCGCGAACCGGCGGGGCCGGCGCGGCGGCCTCGAACTCCGCGTCGCCCGTCTCGCCGAAATGGCCGGGCGGCAGGGGCGGATCCTCCAGGCCCGGCTGGCCCTCGCCGGTATAGAGCCAGACCCAACTCACCCCCAGGTGCGCCGCGTAGCGCCGCGCCGATCGCTCGCCGAAATTACGCGAGCCCGCCTCGTGCGCCCGGTAGGTCACCTCCGGAACGTCCAGGGCGCGGGCGAACTCGGCCGCCGAATCATATTCGAGCGCGCGGGCCCAATGCAGTCGTGTCGGCTTGTCGACCATCTGGTTCCTTTCGCCCCCGCGGGAGCGAGCCCTCTTGTTTCCCGCGCCCTGGTGGACGGTCCCGCGCCGCCCCGGCCACCCGCAGATTCGATTACGGAGTGTAACGGACATTTTGTCACTTGTCAGATACATTTTGTATTGACTTCGATGAGATGCATATTGTATCGTCTGTTCACGCGAGGCGGCCGAAACATCGTCGACCAGCCGAAAGAAGTCCGGGCCGCCGCCGCTGGCACCCCATGGCGCCCTTTCGACGGCTCGCGACGTGGTTCCGCGAGCTCGCTTCGAGGGGGGCATGACCGACATATCACGCAGCGACGAGAAGCCTCCATTCTGGCCGGAGCGGGCGACGCCGTCGCGACCTCGCCGAATTCCGGTGTCGAGGACAGGGGTGGTGACCGGGTGAGCCGGCGGATCACCCAGAAGGCGCGGGCGCTGGCGGCGGCCCGCGCCCTCGAGCGCGCGCGGCAAGCGGGCGTCGTGCCCGCCGATCCCGACGCCCTGGCCGCGGCGGCGATCGAGGCGGCGGCGCGCGAGGTGCAACGGCGCACGCGCGCACTTCGCGCCGCCGGGCGCAACCCCCGGGCGCGCGGCCGGGTGGACCGCGACGACACCCGACCGACGCCCGAGCAGTTGGCGCGCGATAGCTATGGCGACGTCGAGACCCTGACCCAGGACGCCCGCGGCGCGCCGGTCTGCGCGGTGGCCAAGCGCAACCTGACCGCCGAGCCCTTGGACCGCTATCTGAAGCGCGGCCGGATCGAGCGTGGCGCCTGGGAGGCCGGCGATCGCTTCCGCCGCCAGTGGCACGTTTCCGGCCTGGAACGCAACATGGTGAGCGGCTACGACGGCATCCGCATCGACGGCGCCGATCCCGCCTGGCAGATTCCCGTCACCGAACGCCAGGCCCAGGCACGCCAAGCGGTGCGGGCGGCGCTGGCCGGCGTCGGCAAACTCGCGGGGTCGGTGCTGATTGGCCACCTGGTCCTCGAACACACCGCCCGCGACATCGGCCACCTGGCCGGGCGCCGCGGCAAATACGCCGAAGTCGCCGGCATGGAGCGTATCCGGATGGCCCTGGCCATTCTGGCGCACACCTACGGGATTGCGCTCGGCGACGGGGGCAGGGGGAGATGAAGTGGGGGGAGGAGGCCGCCATCGGCTCAAGCGCGACCGTCGTCGTCTCGCCACGCTTCCGGGTGCGCGCGCATCCACTCGGCGTAGGCCGCGATTCCGGCCTCGAGCGTAAACCCAGGCTCGAACCCGGTGTCGTCGCGCAGTCTGTGCCCGGCAAGCGGCCCTCGCATGGCGGTAAATCGAGTCCAGGGTTCCGTACCGGGCCCGAGTTCGAGCTCGGCCGCCGGCACGGCCGCGCGGACCGCGGCCGCCACCTCGCGGGCGCTGAAGTTGACGCCGGGTCCCAGGTGGTAGACGTCGAAGCGCAACTCGGTTGCCTCAGCCGCCGCCAACAGGCCGCCGGCAACGTCTTCGACAAAGGTGAAACTGGCCGCGAAATCCCCGCCGGGCTCTCGAACGGTTTCTCCTCGTAGCGCGCGCGTCAGGTAGGAAGGGATCGGCCCCCGCGTCGGCCCCAGCGCGATCACCGGCGGCCCATAGACCCAGGAGATCCGCACCGTACTCGCCGACAGCCCGAACACCGCTCGGTACATGCGGCACAGCATCTCCGCGCTTGTCTTGGTGGTGCTGTAAATATCCTCGGGCTCGGGCAAGCCATCCTCGGGTATCGGCGAGGTGGTGTCGGCGCGCTTCTGAAACACCGATCCGGTACCGACCAGGACGAAGCGGCGCCAGCCTCGGCGCCGCGCCGCGTCCAGCAGGTTGGCGGTTGCGCCGACGTTGGTGGCGACCGCCCGCAACGGCGCCGGGCGGGCCATCGCCTCGTTCGAAACGGCGGCGGCGTGAATGCAGGCATCGATATGGCGACTTCCGACCAGGCGGTCGACCTGGGCCGCATCGTCCAGATCACATGGCGCCCACTCGACCTTCGAAGCCTCCCTCTCGGGCGCGAGCGCTCTGCGCTCGCCGCGATAGACCGCGACGACATCCAGGCCACGACGCGCGGCCGCCTCGACGATCCGGGCTCCGACGTGGCCCGTGGCGCCCGTGACCAGCAGCCTCATGCGCCCTCTCCCTCGCCGTCCGGCCTCGCGCGCTCTGGACCGAGGATCAAAAAAGGGGTCATTGTACTTTATTCGGCGGAACGCGCCATAAAGCAGAATGACCCCTTTTTGCGCGCTCTCGACCGAGGATCAGTAGGACTTCGGAAGCCCCAGCACGCGTTCCGCCAGATAGCAGAGGATCAACTGCGGGCTGATCGGCGCCAGGCGATGGATCAGGACTTCGCGGAAATAGCGCTCGACGTGATAGGCCTTGGCGTAGCCCATCGCGCCATGCGTCAGGATCGCCGTCGAGCAGGCCTTGAAGGCCACCTCGCCGGCCAAATACTTGGCCGCGTTCGCTTCCGCGCCCGAGGGCCGGCCGGCGTCATAGAGCGCCGCCGCCTTGAAGGCCATCAGGTTTGCCGCCTCGAGTTCGGCCCAGCATTCGGCCAGGGGATGTTGGATGGCCTGGTTCATGGCGATCGGGCGGTCGAAGACGATGCGGTTCCGCGCATGGTCGGCGGCGCGCTTCAGCGCCACCCGTCCCAGCCCCACCATGCCGGCGGCGATCAGGATTCGCTCGGGGTTGAGGCCGGCCAAGAGATAGCGGAAGCCCATGCCTTCCTCGCCGATCCTGTCGCCCAGCGGGATCGGCAGGCCGTCGATGAAGAGCTGGTTCGAATCGACGCATTTGCGACCCATCTTCTCGATCTCGCGGATCTCGACATAGTCCCGGTCGAGGTCGGTATAGAACAGCGTCAGGCCGTCGATCGGCTTTTCTGTTTCCGCCTCCGGAATCGTGCGCACGATGAGCAGCATCTTGTTGGCGACCTGCGCAGCGGAGGTCCAGATCTTGTGGCCGTGAACGATGTAGTGCTCGCCGTCGCGCACCGCGCGGGTCTTCAACCGCGTGGTGTCGAGGCCGGTGTTCGGCTCGGTGACGCAGATGCAGGCCCGATCCTCGCGCCGGATGATCGGCGCCAGCCAGCGCCGTTTCTGCTCTTCCGTGCCATGGACCACCACCGGGTTGAGACCGAAGATGGCGAGGGCGACCGAGGAGACGCCACCGTTGGCCGCGCCCGATTCCGAAATGGCCTGCATCATGATCGCCGCCTCGGTAATGCCGAGGCCGCGACCGCCATGGGCCTCCGGCATGGCGATGCCGAGCCAGCCGGCGTCCGCCATGGCCTGGCAGAAATCCTCCGGAAAACGTCCGTCGCTATCGCGCGCGAGCCAGTATTCGTCGCCGAAGCGAGCGCAAAGTTCGAGCACGCTCTCTCTGATCTGCCTCTGCTCCGCGCTCCAGGAGAAATCCATGCCTGCTTTCCGCGCTTCCTCGGCCAGTCCGGATCGCTAGCATATCAGGCACGGCGAGGCGACCCGGCGGGATGTCGGGTAGAGTGCCAATGTGTGGCCATGCTGGCAGCTTTGCTCGATGCTGGCGCATGGCCACGTCCTCCAGCAACGATGCGGGTCGTCACGATGGGTCGTGGCGCGGTCTCTGGCTGTCCTCGGGCGCGCTTTCCCTCGCGATCGTCGGCGACGCGTTGCTCTATGTCGTGCTTCCCGTCAACGCCGAGCGTTTCGGTGTCGGCCTCGCCTGGGTCGGCGTGCTGCTGGCCGCGAACCGCGTCGTGCGGACCTTCGCCTACGGCTGGATCGCCGTATTGGGCGAGCGCGTGGGGATCAAACGGCTCTGCATCGCCGCCTCGATCACCGCCGTCCTCTCGACGGCGATGTACGGCCTGTTCCAGGGCTGGGCGGCGCTGCTGGCGGCGCGACTCGTGTGGGGCTTGTCGTATGGCGCCCTTCTGTTGGTGGCGCTCGGCCATGCGACGTCGGACCCGGCGCGCACGGGGGTTCGGGTCGGCGTCAGCCGGGCCGTCGAGCAGGTCGGCCCGCTGCTGGCCTTGACCGCCGGCGCCTGGCTCGCGGGAATCGTCGGACCCAGAGAGGTCTTTCTCTACCTCGCCCTGTTGACGGCGACGGCGGTGCCGTTCGCCCTCATGCTGCCGGCCGCGCCCGCCCGCCCGCCGGCGCCGGCCGCGCGCCGGCCGAGCGCGCTGCCCCGGCCGGACCGTCTCGATATCTTGATCTTCTGGGTGGGCTTCGGCGTCGACGGTGTCTTCACCATGACGGTGACGATCATGCTGGCGGCCCATCTCGGGCTAGAGGCCGCGATGCTGTCCGCGGGGCTGCTGTTCGCCGGGCGACGCGTCGCCGAGATCGTCGCGGCCCCGCTTTCCGGCGCGCTTGCCGACCGCTTCGGCACCCGCCGGCCGCTGCTCGTAGCCTCGCTCCTGCTCGTAGCCGGCTTGGGCTTGGTCGGCTTCGGCTGGCTCGCCGCGGGCGCGCTCGCCATCCTGCTCGCCCGGGGCGCCTTGGGAACCTTGATTCCCGCCGCGGTCGCGCGCATCTCGCCGGGCGCCGTGTTGCGGCCGCTGGCGCGCAACCAGACCTGGCGCGACCTCGGCGCGGCGGCCGGGCCGCTGACCACGGGCTTCGTTCTCGGGCAGGTGACGCCCGAGAGCCTCCATCTGATTCTCGCCGCGATCTTCGCCGCGAGCCTGCTCTGGCTCATGGCCTCGCCGAGCTGGCGGCGAGGCGCCTGATGGCCATGTTGAACGAGGCCAAGCGGCGGCGATGGGCATGGTGATCTGCCCCACCAACGCGCTGCCTCCGGTTAGACAAGCCCACTCGTAAAAATTTGATATTGCGGTTGAAATTTGGTGCGCCCGACAGGACTCGAACCTGTGACCGAGTGATTAAAAATGCACCAAGGCATTAATCCTCGATCAGTGACCACTCCTGACCGCATTACAGCCATGACACCAACTCCATCAGCGACGGAAACATGAAACATCGACCAAAGTACCCTTGCTGGAGACGTCGCCATGAGGGGGTGCTCCGCTGGCTCGTCGAACATCCGTGGGTGACCCTCAAGGCGTGCGCCGGAACGTCCGCTCCGACACGCCCAGGATCTCCGAGGCCTCGGCCTGGCTCAAATCACCCCGATGGCAGCGACCGTAGACATCCTCGAACTTCATCAGTCTCAGTCCCTGCAACTGCTCCGTCCGGCGCATCCGATTCCTCCATCTTTGGAGGCATTCTAAAACCGGACAGATCATCTGTTACATAGACCGGTCATATCTCGTGTTAGCGACAATCATCCGATAAGATGATGACCAAGCCCGATTGGCTTGCCATACTGGATTCGATCGACAAATCGGGGGGTGTTCGATTTGACGCGGAGTTGGAGTCAACGGGCCGCGTCCCGGGGTTTGTTTCATCGGCGTTTGGTGGCAACGGCGGGGCTGACGGGATGCTGGCTCATGTTGGCGAGCGGATCGCTCGCCCAGATCGCGACCGACGGCACGGTCGGAGCGGTCCAGGCGCTGACCGGCCCCGACTTCACCATCGGCGAGGTGCTTGGCAGCCGGGCCGGCACCAACCTCTTCCATTCCTTCTCCAACTTCAACGTCAACACGGGCGAGAGCGCGACCTTCACCGGCGCCAATGACATCACCAACGTGATCAGCCGGGTCACCGGCGGCGCGGCCTCCAATATCGACGGCATCCTGCGCTCGACCATCGGCAGCGCCGATTTCTGGTTCACGAACCCGGCGGGCGTGATGTTCGGCCCCAACGCCCAGCTGGATGTGCCGGGCTCTTTCCACGTCACCACCGCCGACGAGATCCGCTTTCCGGGCAACGAGATCTACGCCGCCGCGCCGGTGCCCGGCGAAGTGCTCAGCGTGGCGTCGCCCGAAGCCTTCGGCTTCCTGAGCGCGAACCCCGCCGCAATCACGGTGCAAGGATTGACGATCAATCAACTGGGTGGTGGCGCCCTATCAGTCGTCGGCGGCGATGTCGCCATCAGTTTCGCCGCGAGCGAGGATTTTATCGTCGACAACATCAATATTGCGAGCGTCGGTTCGACGGGCGAGGTGGGTTTGGCCGGTGCAACCCTGACCACGACGGGGTTCGCCCAATTGGGCAATATCGACCTCACCAACGTAAATCTTGTCTCCAACGGCAGCACTGGCAGCACTATCGCCATAAGGGGCGGTCAGCTGGTGGCGATCGATTCATCAATTACATCAGGGGGTGTCGCCAATGCGACAGGCGCCAACGTCGACGTCGCGATCACCGGGGACCTAAGCTTAACGCGCTCGCGAATTATCGCCGGTGGTCCAGACTCGGGGTCCGGAGGAGATATCACGGTAGATGTCGGCGGCACTCTTACGTTAACCGGGAACAGTCAGAACGTTCCGGGCATCTCAAGCATTGGGAACAGCAACGGCAACATAGTGGTGACCGCGGCGGCAATCGACATGACGTTTGGCGATATATCGACGCGAACCTCAGGCACCCAGTCGACGGGCGACGTGACGATCACGACACCGGCTCTCGCCATGAACAAAAGCGGGATCGCGAGCATAAATGATGGCAGCGGGCCTGCCTCCGGAACCGTGACCGTGAATGGAGGCACCATAACGCTCGAGAATGCGGCCACGATCGGCGGAACCGGCGAGAGCAACATCACCGGAACGTCTCTTTTGCTCGATGCCTCCGAATTGAATAACTCTACAGGCGGCTCTCTAGACGCCGGAAATATCTCCGTCAATGTGAGCGGTGCCGTTACGCTGCAAAATAGCGCCGGCCTATTCTCCGACGCCAATGCTACGGGAAACGCAGGAGCGATCACGATTTCCGGCGATAGCCTGCTCGTGGATGACAGTTTCATCAGCAGCAACGGAAACCCGGATCCGAACGCGATCGACGGCGGCGACGCCGGCAGTATCTCGATCACCGCGGCGGACGTGACCTTTCAGAATGGAGGCGTCTTCAGATCGAGCTCGGAAGGCGACGCCTCCGCCGGAACCATATCGATCACCGCCGATCGCGTGGTCATGACCAGCACGAGTAATAGCGGCAGCAGCGCCGGTGCTAGGGGCGCAGGCAGGCGATGTCACCATTGCCGCAACTGAATCGATGGTCATGACCACTGCAACCATCGAGACTATTGCCGTGCAGGGGCCTCAGGTCATTGCCGATGGCGGCGCGATCACCATCACAACGCCTTTGCTCTCGATGGATGGGAGTCTGCTCTCGAGCTCCCATTCCGGGAGCGGCACGGGCGGGCCGATCACACTGAATGTGTCTGACTTCGTGGCTGACAATGGATCCAGGGTAGAGGCGGCGACTACTGGCGCCGGTCCGGCCGGAGATATTTTCATCGGCGCAACCAATTCGGTCAGCATCGCTGGCCAAACCTTCGTTTCTGCCAATACGAGCGGCGCGGGGGAAGGCGGCGCCATCACCATCGATACCGCTGATCTTCAGCTCGACCAAGCCTTCATCGAGACCGAAACGCGAGGAGCCGGGCGCGCAGGCGATATCGAGGTCAACGCATCCGGGCTTGTCACCTTGGATACGGGCGCCGGGATATCGGCCGGCACCTTGACAGAGGCGGCAGGTGGCACCATCACGATTGCTGCGAGCCGGCTGGAAGTCCTCAATCAATCGGCTATCAGCGCCAACACTTCCGCCGCCGGGCGTGCAGGTGATCTCAGCATCAACGTCAACGAATACTTTAGCTCGGACGGTAGCCTGCAATCCCAGACTAGTGGTGGCGACGCCGGCAATATTGCGGTGACGGCAATTAACCTGATCCGCCTTGAAAACGGGGGGGGTATTTCCGCATCGACGTTCGGTGCACCGATTGGAAATGGTGGCAGCATTGTCCTGGCGGCCCCCGTGATAGAAATCGTCGAAACGAGCGACGTAAGCGCGAACACGAGCGGGAGCGGATTCGCTGGTGACGTGTCCGTTACGGGAGATTGGCTATTGGTGTCCAATGGCGCGATCGTGACAGGGACGGACGAAGGCTCAAGTGGTCGGGGCGGAACGATTAGCATCGTCGCCCCCGATATCGGGTCAAGTCCGGATTCTGCTGGGAATTTTCTCCGGGGTTGCCTCCGTCGAGGCCTGTTCTGGTAGTTCCAGCTGGGCTTGGTATTCCTGATCGAGTTCCTTCCTGACGGCGTCCATCTGGCGCCGCTCGAAGACGGTGACCTTGACTGCTTTCCATCGCTCGGCGGCGCGGCTCATGGCACCGAACATGAGCTTCAGTACCGCCTTTTCGCCGAAGGCGTTGGGGATGATCTTCAAGCGCCGGCGCTCCTCCCCGAACAATCTCTCCAGCAGGTTGGTGGTGCGGATCGCCCGGCGGTGATTGACCGGCATGCGCAGGTGCGCGATGCAGGCCTCGAAATCATCCAGGAAACAGGCCACCGCCGAGGGCAGCTCGCGCTCCCAGTCACGCACCACGCCCTCGGCCAGATCGCGGGCGATGGCGCGCGAGGGGGCCTGGTAGGCCGCTTGGGCGCGGGCCTTGAACTCCGGCCAGAGATCCTCGGGCACCTTCGCCGCCAAGTTCCTCATCCGGTGCGCGAGGCAGCGTTGGCGCGCGCTCCTGGGAAAACAAATCTCGATCGCCTTGATAATGCCAGGCGCGCCGTCGGAGGCGATCAGGAGAGGATCGCCCAGGCCTCGGCTGCGCATGTCCTGGAAGAACGCGGAGACGGTCTCGTTGTCCTCCTTCGAGCCCGCCATCAGATGCAGGAGAACCTTCTTGCCCTCGAGCGTGAAGCCCCAGGCCGCCAGCACCGGCTCTCGCCTCTGCCCGGCCCGCAGCCGCTCGGCGATGCCGTCGACGAAGAGGTAGGCGATCTCGAACTCGCTAAGGTCGCGCTTGGCGAAGCCGAGGTAGTCCGCCCAGAGCCGCTCCCCCATCTCCGAGACCGCCGTGCGCGACAGCAGCAAGCGCCCACTTTCTTCCCTGAAGGCATCTTCGATGTCGCGCACCGAGAGACCGCGCGCCAGCATCTCCACGGCTAAATCCTCCAGGCCCTCGGAATGACCCTTCAGCTGCGCTCGCAGATCCGAACGGAACGGTTCGTCCGTCCCGGCGACCTGCGGCGCCGCATACCTGATCCGCCCCTCGGCCGTCTTCAGATGACCTTCGCGCGAACCGTTCCGGTAACCTCGGCCAGGCTCGGAACCGTGCTCGTAATAGTCCCGGCCCAGGGCGTCGCGCACCTCGGCCTCCAAGCCTTCCTCGATGATCAACCGCGTCGCCAACCGCACCAATTCACTCTTCGCGTCGACCACGCGGGCGCGCCCTTCGATCAGGTCGTTCAAGGCTTCACGCGTGCGCTCGCTTCCGGGTAGTCTCTTCGTCATGGAGGTGCCTCCTGTGCTGGGCTGGCGCGCAGCCATGCCCGGGTGGGAATCGACACCTCGAAGGATGCACCTCCTACCAAATTCCCAGCAAGTCTAGGACTTCACCCCGATATCGATCTTGAGGAAGGTGCCAGAGTAACCGCGAACACCAGTGGGTCGGGTGCGGGCGGCTCGGTCGCCATCGCCGCCGATGACTTTTCGGCGAACGACGGTACGGTCCAGGCGATTTCATTGGCAAGCGGCGACGCGGGCGCCGTCTCGGTCATGGTCGCGGATCTGTTGAGCCTTGACGGCGGTTCCATCGTGTCGTCGACCCTCGGTGGTGGTGCCGGCGGCACCATCGATGTGGATGCGGCGCGAATTGTGATGGTTAACGGCGGATCGATCAGCGCCGTTACCAGCGGCAGCGGTGCCGGTGGCAATATCGCCCTGACCGCCACGGACTTTATCACCCTGTCCGGTGGCTCCATTGTGAACGTGGCCTCATTCCAGCCCGGGAGCGGTGACGCTGGCTCGGTTACGGTCGATGTCACTGGCGACCTTTCCATCCTCACGGGATCGCGCATCGACTCGGGGACGAATTCTTCCGGCAACGCCGGGTCGATCACGGTCACAGCCGCCAACGTCCTGGTCAATGGTGCCGACTCGGTCGATCCGACCAGCCGGATCACATCGGATTCCTTCGGCGCCGGCAGCGCGGGCGCGATTACGGTCACCGCGAGCAGGTCCGTCATCGTGCGAAATGGGGCCGGTATTCAGGCCAATACCTTTGTTGACGGACCGGCGACCGGGGGCCAGGTGACCATCGTGGCGCCGGATATCAAGCTGCAGGCAAGCGGCAATATCTCGGCGGGAACAGGATCCGCGGGCATTGGCGGGGATGTCGTGATTTCGACCGAACGCCTCGATGTCGACGACAATTCGCGTGTCGCCAGTCAGACAACCAGGTCCGGCGCGGCCGGCAGCGTCACCGTCGATGCAACCGAGTCCATCTTCGTGCGCAACGGCTCGATAATTCAGGCGCGGGCCACCACCGGTTCGACGGGCACCGCGGGTACGGTGACGTTGCGGACCTCGGACCTGAGGGTCGGCCCCGAATCCACCGTCCGATCGAGCACCGATGGGGCCGGCGATGCGGGATCGGTCGTCGTCGAAGCAGACCGAATCACCGTGATCAACGCGACAATTCGCAGCAATACTACCGCCGGCGGCGACGGAGGTTCGGTATCGATTACCGCGAGCGAAAGTCTGACGGGCCAAGTCGGCAGTATTCGATCGAGCGCCGACGGCACGTCGGCGACGGGCAACGCCGGCTCGGTCACCGTCGTTTCGCCGATCATCGACATGGTCGAATTCGCCATCCGGAGCAACGCGGACGGCGGTGGCGACGCCGGCTCGGTGGTGGTGATCGCGAGCGAGCGGATCACCGGCACGTTGGTCGGATTTCGCTCGAACGTCGATGGCGCGGGGGCGAACGGCAATGCCGGCACCGTCTTCGTGATGTCGCCTCTCATCGATCTCACCCGTGCCGGGATCCGCTCGAATGCCGACGGCACCGGCACGGGCGGCACTGTCACCGTCGAAGCGGATGAGCTGATCCTGACGGACAGCGCCATCCGCACCAATACCGGCGTCGCCGGCGACGCGGGCACCGTGATCGTAAACGTGAGCGGACCGATCACGTTGACCGGCTCGACCACCATCAATTCATCGACCGGCGGCAGCGGCAATGCTGGGAGCGTTACGGTTTCGGCGGCCGGTGTCTTGACCCTTACCAACAGCTCGATCAATTCCACGACCGCCGGCACCGGTGCCGGCGGATCGGTGGCCGTGAGCGCGCCCACCATCGCCATGTCGGGCGAAAGTCTGATCAGCGCCTCGACGGCCGGCGGCGGTAGGGGCGGCAACGTCGTGATTTCCGGCGGCACGCTGACCCTCGTCGAGGACGCCGAGATCCTCAGCGACGCCAATGCCGGCGGTGCCGGGGGCTCGGTTGTAATCCGCGTCGGCACCTTGAGCCTGTTCGGCGATGCCGAGATCGCCAGCGACGTGGATGAAGGCGCCGCCGGACAGGGTGGCTCCGTGACCATAACGGCGGATCGGATCAGCCTTTCCGGTGATTCCGAAATCTCGAGCGAGACCGGCGGCGCTGGCGCCGGCGGCAGCGTCGCCATTACCGCTTCCGAGAGTATCCGGATCTTCGATCAGTCGGAAATTCTGACGACGGCCGAGGCCGACGGCAACGCGGGCGGGTTGGTCCTGAGCACCGGGACATTGGAGCTGAACGGCGGTGCGATCTCGGCCTCCACCACCGGCTCCGGGGATGCCGGCAACATCACCACGACGAGCAGCGGTACGACCAGCTTGCGTTCCGGCAGCACCATCACGGCTTCAACGACGGCGGCGGGCGCCGGCGGCTCCATATCCATTACCGCCGCCGGCCTGACTCTCGGCCAAGGCACCGAGATAGCGGCGACGAGTTCCGGTTCAGGTGCCGGCGGAGAGATCACCATCGATAGCGGCGATACCTATTTCAGCGAAGGCGGTTCAATCACCACCAGCACGACGCAGTCGGACGGCGGCAATATCACGCTGGCGGCCGTGCTATTGATCCATCTCATCGACAGCTCGATCACCACCAGCGTGAGCGGCGGACTTGGCGGCAGTGGCAACATCACCATCGATCCGAACTTCGTGATTTTGGACAACAGTAGAATAGAGGCCAACGCCTTCGGCGGCCCGGGCGGCAACATCTCGATCACGGCCGGCCAATTGATCCGGAGCGCGGATAGTATCATTCAGGCGTCGTCACAGCTCGGTGTCACCGGAAACGTCCTGGTCAGCGCGCCGGAGAGTGACATCAGTGCCGGCTTGACCACCTTGACGGCCGCTTTCCTGGACGCCGCCAATCGGCTCGCCGAGCGCTGTGCGGCGCGCGGCGGCCGGGTCTCGGGCAGTCTTTCGACCGCCGGGCGGGGCGGCATGCCGCTCGGCCCCGAGGGGGCGCGAACGGCGGGTTACGTCATAGCCAAGGGCGCGACGACAGCCGCGAACGATAATGACGGCGGTGTTGGTAGGTCCGCGCAGGCGTCCGCGGGAGGTGTACGAATGATCCCGGCGACGCTGCGACTTCGGTGCTCGGCTTAGATTGGGGCGCCTCGGGGGGAGGGTCGCGTAATTGTAGCTTTACCTAAATCGTACGCGTCGATTATTGCGTTGTCATACATCACCTTCGGCTTGGCGGCGGCCTGGAGCGAATCCGCCGTCGCCCAGGTGCCGTCCTCGACGCGCGATCAGATCGAGCGGCCAGGCGATCTTCGTCGGGACCAAATACCGAAACCGGAACTCCCGGATGCCGCTCCGGAATTTCGCTTGCCGCCGATACCGGCGCCGGCCAAGCCCCAACAAACCGGAACTCCCGGATGCCGCTCCGGAATTTCGCTTGCCGCCGATACCGGCGCCGGCCAAGCCCCAACCCCTATCGTCGACAGGCATTATTGAGTCGGACCCGATTTCCTTGGACACAGAATTGGCTTAATCGAAGTGTCCAAGGAGGACCGGAACATGACCGACAATTTTGAGAACAAAGTTGCTGTTGATGGGCCTGTGGTAAACGAGGGCGAGCTTGGCTCGTCCACGTTTTCCCCGGGCCAGGTTTCGCCGGCAGGCCCGCTGGGACTTGGCCAGCGGTGGACGGTGACGCGCAAGCGTGAGGTTGCCCTGCGGCTTTTGCGTGGCGAGCCGGTGGAACTTTTGTCGCGGCAGTTGGGCGTGGAGATTTTCCGGCTCGAGCAGTGGCGTGAGAAGGCGATCGCCGGGATCGATGCCTCGCTCAAGGAACGCAAGGGCGATCCGGTAAAGGCGGAACTGGACATCGCCATGAAGCGGATCGGGGAGTTGATCATGCAGGTGGAACTGCTGGAGGCCAAGACGGAGACGTCCGGCCCTTTGGGGCGGCGGAGGTCGCGGCGATGAGTGCCGCCACCTCTCCCGGCACGGGTTTGGCCTACGGCCTCCAGCGGGTCTGTGCGGCCTGGGGTTTTGCCCGTTCCTCGTTCTACGCCATGAAATCCCGGCAGCAGGCCACCGCTGAGCGCCCACCAGCAAAGCGCCGGGGACCGAAGCCCTCGATCTCGGACGAGGCTCTGCTGGTGGCCATCGAGGCCGACCTGGAGGCATCCCCCTGGGAGGGCGAGGGACACCGCAAGGTCTGGGCTCGGCTTCGGGTCTGTCGTGGCATCCGTGTTTCCCGCAAGCGGGTGCTCCGGGTGATGCGCGAGAACAACCTGCTCTCGCCCCATCGCTGCCGCCGCCGTGGCGGAAATCCCCATGTCGGTGAGATCATCACCCATGCCCCCAACCTCATGTGGGGCACGGACGGCGTTCGGGTGTTCACGGTGGACGACGGCTGGGGCTGGATATTCACCGCCATCGAGCATTGGAACGCCGAGTGCGTCGGCTGGCATGTGTGCAAGCGAGGCGACCGCTTCGCCGCCCTTCAGCCGATCTCCATGGGGCTTGCGAGGCTGTATGCCTCGACCTCCGCCGGTGCGGCGCGGGGGCTGGCCTTGCGGATGGATCACGGCTCCCAGTATCTGTCGGACCACTTCACCAACCAGATCAAGTTCTGGGGCATCCAGCCGTCCTACGCCTTCGTCGAACAGCCCCAGACCAACGGCGTCGCCGAGAGGTTCAATCGCACGCTCAAGGAACAGATCATCCATGGCCGCATCTACCGCAACATCGCGGAGCTGCGGAACGCCGTCCGCGGGTTCGTCGAACAGTACAATGCCCAGTGGATCGTGGAGAAGAACGGCTACCTGAGCCCCGCTCAAGCTCGTCAGGCGTGGCACACCGCGATGTCACTCAGGCCCGCCGCATGAGACAAACTTGTGTCCAAGGAACCGGGTGCGATACACCGACAGGCATTATCCTGTTCGTCGAGCGCATTGCAATTTCGGGCAATACGGCTGTTAGGGATGAAGAGCTGGCGGCGATTGCAGCTCCCTATGAGGGCCGAAAGATCGATTCGAGTGAGCTGGAAGCGTTGCGCCGTGCTTTGACACGGCATTACGTGGATAAGGGTTACGTCAATTCAGGCGCGATCATTCCCGACCAAGAGGTCAAGGATGGGGTCGTTCGCCTGGAGATCGTCGAAGGCGAACTCACCAACATCGTCGTCAGTGGCTTGGGCCGTCTACGTGATGAGTATGTCTTGGGACGCGTCGAGCTTGGCGCCGGTCCGCCGCTCAACGTCAACGAGCTTCAAGGCCGCTTGCAGATCCTGCTGCAAGACCCACTCATAGAACGCCTGAATGCCCGCCTCGGTCCGGGCGTCAGACCGGGTCAAAGAGAACTCGAGCTGGAGGTGGAACGGGCGCGGCCCTGGGATTTCGGGTTGGCGGTCGGCAACAACCGATCGCCGAGCGTCGGTGCCATCCACGGCGGGGTCTTTGGCACCGCGCGTAACCTTACCTGTGGAACGGCGTGCAAAGTTGACCCCTGTTGAGGGGTGATCGGCGTCCAAATTTGACCCCCTGAGCCTGGCTAGTCCAAGTCACCTCGTTTTTGGGCGGACGAGGTGGTGGGGGATGTTGGTCGTGGAGACGATAGCGCGGATCCGGCGGGAGTATTTCGTCAAGGGGAAGCCGATCAAGGAGATCGTGCGGGACGTGAAGGTCTCGGGCAACACGGTGCGCAAGGTGATCTGTTCGCAGGCGACGGCGTTCACCTACGACCGGCGGGTCCAGCCGATGCCGAAGCTGGGGCCGTGGACGGCCGAGCTGGAGCGGATGCTGGAGGCCAACGAGACCAAGTCGAAGCGGGAGCGGCTGACGCTGCTACGGATCTCCGAAGCCCTCGAGGGTCTGGGCTATGGCGGCGGCTACGACGCGGTGCGGCGCTACGCCAAGGCGTGGCGGTGGCGCCGTTCGGCATCGACGGCGCAGACCTATGTGCCGTTGGTGTTCTCGCCGGGCGAGGCCTATCAGTTCGACTGGAGCCACGAGTACGTGGTGCTGGCGGGGGTGACGACCAAGGTCAAGGTCGCGCACGTCCGGCTGTGCCACAGCCGAATGTTCTTCGTCCGCGCTTATCCGCGCGAGAGCCAGGAGATGGTGTTCGACGCCCACGACCGGGCATTCCGGCTGTTCCAGGGTGCCTGCCGGCGAGGCATCTACGACAACATGAAGACGGCGGTGCAGACCGTCCTCATCGGCAAGGAGCGCGCGTTCAACCGGCGCTTCGTGCAGATGTGTGGCCACTACCTGGTCGAACCGACAGCATGCACGCCGGGAGCGGGATGGGAGAAGGGGCAGGTCGAGAACCAGGTCGGGATCATCCGCGGTCGGTTCTTCACCCCGCGGCTGCGCTTCAAGACCTACGACGAGCTCAACGCCTGGCTCTTGGACCAGTGCGTCGCCTACGCCCGGCGTCATCCCCACCCGGTGTTCAAGGACAGGACTGTCTGGCAGGTGTTCGAGGACGAGCGTCCGTCCCTGGTCGGCTATCGCGGGCCGTTCGACGGCTTCCACGCGGTCCCGGCGTCGGTGTCGAAGACCTGCCTGGTGCGCTTCGACAGCAACAAGTACAGCGTGGCGGCGCGCGCCGTCGGCCGTCCGGTCGAGGTCCATGCCTACGCCGATCGCATCGTCATCCGCCAGGACGGCGAGATCGTCGCCGAGCATGCCCGGCGCTTCGGCCGCGACCAGACCGTCTATGACCCGTGGCACTACGTGCCCGTGCTGGCGAGGAAGCCCGGTGCGCTTCGTAACAGCGCGCCGTTCAAGGACTGGGCGCTGCCCGGCGCCCTGGGTCGCGTGCGCGTCCGGCTCGCCGGCCACGACGACGGCGACAGGCAGATGGTCGAGATCCTCACCGCCGTGCTGGCGGATGGGCTGGCGGCGGTGGAGGCCGCCTGTGCCGAGGCGCTCGCTGGCGGCGTGTGCAGCGCCGACGTCGTGCTCAACATCCTCAATCGTCGGCGCCAGCCGTCCGAGACGGCGCCGATCCCGACGCCCGCGAACCTGCGTCTTCGCTTTGAGCCGGTGGCCGATTGCACCCGCTACGACCGCTTGAGGGGGGTCGGCCATGGAGCGCCATGAGGTCCTGGAGATGATGGCCGCACTCAAGCTCGCCGGCATGCGCGACGCGTTCGACGAGGTGCTCGCCGACGGCCTCAAGCGCCAGCATCCGATGCAGCGAATCATCGGCGAGCTGTTGAAGGCCGAGATCGCCGACAAGCAGGCGCGATCCATCAAGTACCAGATGAGTGGCGCCAAGCTGCCGCTGGCCAAGGAGCTGGCCGACTTCGACTTCACCGACACCCCGGTCAACGAGCCGCTGGTCCGCGAGTTGGCGGTCGGCGGCTTCCTGGCCAACCAGCGCAACGCCGTGCTGATCGGCGGCACCGGCACCGGCAAGAGCCATCTCGCCGTCGCCATCGCGCGGGCCTGCATCCGCGATGGCGCCCGGGGCCGCTTCTTCAACGTCGTCGACCTGGTCAACCGGCTCGAGGCCGAAGCCCGCGCCGGCCGCCAGGGCCGGCTCGCCGATCAGCTGGCCCGGCGCGACCTCGTCATCCTCGACGAGCTCGGCTACCTGTCCTTCGCCCAAACCGGAGGCCAGCTGCTGTTCCACCTCGTCAGCCGGCTCTACGAGCGCACCTCGATCATCGTCACCACCAACCTGACCTTCGGCGAATGGCCGTCCGTCTTCGGCGACGCCAAGATGACCACCGCGCTCCTCGATCGTCTGACGCACCACTGCGAGATCATCGAGACCGGAAACGACTCCTGGCGCTTCAAGAATCGGTCCTAAAGGCAACCGATCCACCTGCCGCCCGGTCGCCCAGGTGGGCCCACAGGAACCTCCCACGCGCGGTCCGCCGCCAGCCGCGTGGTGGGCGCGTCGGCCCGCGCGCGGGCCCCTCCTATGGACTACCTGTACGACCTCCGCCGTGCATCCCCAAAGGGGTCAACATTGCACGCCGATAGGGGGTCAATGTTCAACGCCGATTGACACTTCACGAAATTCTGCCAGTTTCGTTCGACCTCAAATGTGACGGAAGGTCCCCCCCACCATGGGGGATGGGGGGTAGGGCGCGCGGTCGGCCGAGTTATTCGCCCGAAATCGTTCTCGATCGAGCGAGTAGTTCCTCGGATATACATCGATACCAAGCTATATTACCGAGAGATATCCCCGATAATCGTTGAGTTAAAGTCTCGCATCATTGGTGAACGATGACGCTATTCGATGGCCATCGCCGAGGCGCGGGCTGTTATTCGACGGCATCATTGATGGTCGACGGCGCCAGCGGCACACGCATCTTCGCCGGGTGCCGGCGCGGTGGGGGCGCCAAGCAACGTGACGGGCCGCCATTGCCCTCTCTGTTGGTGACATTCGAAGTGAAGGGCTAAACGGTTTCGATCTAATCCTTTGAATTGATTGGTGCGCCCGACAGGACTCGAACCTGTGACCCACTGATTAAAAGTCAGTTGCTCTACCACCTGAGCTACGGGCGCGGCGGGCCGGACCATAGGCGCCGCGCCCGGGCCGGGTCAACCGGGCCAGAGCGGCCCGGGCGGCCCCGGCGCCCTCTCGCGAAAGCCACGGCCGCGGGCCTCATCCGGCGTCGGGCTCGGCTGAGGATGGCGGCGCGAGGAAGGCGAAGTCGCAGCCTCGGTCGGCCTGCAGCACCTGCTCGTGATAGAGCCGCGCGTAGCCCCGCGCCGGGCCGCGCGAGGGCGGCGGCGCCTCGGCTCGGCGCCGGGCGAGCTCGGCCTCGTCGAGCAGCAGGTCGAGCCGGCGCTCGGCCACGCTGAGTCGAATCGGATCGCCGTCGCGCACCAGCGCCAACGGGCCGCCCGAGGCGGCGTCCGGCGTCACGTGCAGGACGATGGTGCCGAAGGCGGTGCCGCTCATCCGCGCGTCCGATATCCGCACCATGTCCTTGATGCCGGCCTGGGCCAGTTTCTTGGGGATCGGCAAGTAGCCCGCTTCCGGCATCGCGGCGGGACTGCGCGGCCCGGCGTTCTGCAGCACCAGGAAATCCTCCGCGCGCACCTCCAGCGCGGGATCGTCGATCCGGGCCGCGAGGTCCTCGAGCGAATTGAAGACCACGGCGCGGCCCTCGCGCTCGAAGAGGGCGGGGTCGGCCGCGGAGCGTTTCAGGATCGCGCCGCCGGGCGCCAGGTTGCCGAAGAGCGCGACCAGGCCGCCCACCGGCTCGAACGGTTCCTCGAGGGCGCGGATCACCTCGCGGTCGACCCAGCCGCCGGCATCGCGCGCCAGCCGTTCGCCCAGCGTCTCGCCCGCGACCGTGGGGCAGTCGAGATGCAGCATCGGTTGCAACTCGCGCAGCACCGCGCCGAGCCCGCCGGCGGCGAAGAAGTCCTCCATATAGTGGCTGCCGGACGGTTTGAGGTCGACCAGGACCGGGGTCTCGTCGGAGAGCCGGTTCATCCGCCGAAGCGAAATCTCGAGTCCCAAGCGCCCGGCGATCGCCGCCAGATGGACGATGGCGTTGCTCGAGCCGCCGAGCGCCAGCAGGACCCTGAGCGCGTTCTCGAGCGAGGCGCTCGTGATCAGTTCCGAGGGCCTGGGCCCGCCGTTCGCCAGCACCATCGCCCGCTTCCCCGTCGCCTCCGCCGCGCGCAGACGGTTCGCGTGGACCGCGGGTATCGCCGCCGTCCCCGGCAGCGCCATGCCCAGCGTCTCGGCTATGCAGGCCATGGTGCTGGCCGTCCCCATGACCGCGCAGGTCCCGGCGGTGGTCGCCAGCCCGCCCTCGATCCGGCGGATCTCGTCCCCGTCGATGCGACCGCCGCGATAGGCCGCCCAGAACCGCCGGCAGTCGGTGCAGGCGCCGAGACGCTGGCCCTCGTGGCGGTGCGTCAGCATCGGCCCGACCAGCAGCTGGATCGCCGGCAGGTCGGCCGAGGCGGCGCCCATCAGTTGCGCCGGCACCGTCTTGTCACAGCCGCCGATCAGCACCACCGCGTCCATCGGCTGGGCCCGGATCATCTCCTCCGTGTCCATCGACATCAGGTTGCGGAACATCAGGCTGGTCGGGTTCAGGAAGGTCTCGCCCAGCGAGATGGTGGGAAAGACCAGCGGCAGGCCGCCCGCCGCCAGCACGCCGCGCTTCACCGCCTCGATCAACTCAGGCACTTGGCGGTGGCAGTTGTTGAAGCCGCTGGCCGTATCGGTGATGGCGATCACCGGGCGGGACAGCATTTCGCGGCTATAGCCCATGGAGCTGGCGAAGGAACGGCGCAGATAGGCCGAGAAGTCGGAGTCGCCATAGTCGGTGAGGCCGCCCTCGAGGCCCTTGGGTCCGTCGCCCGTCATGCCGGCCTCTCCGAATTGGTTTGCCAAGTCCGCCTCGACTATATTCGCCGACGGCGAAATCACCAGAGCCCGGGGGGACACAGCGATGCGTGTCGGCGTGGAAGTGGGCGGCACCTTCACCGACCTGGTCGCGATTCGTGGCGAGTCCGTGACGGTCGCCAAGGTCGCGAGCACGCCCGCGCGGCCCGACGAGGGCGCGCTTCACGCCTTGGAGGCGGCCGGGATCAAGCTGGGCGAGGTCGACGACCTGGTGCACGGCTCCACCGTCGCCACCAACGCGATCCTGGAGCGCAAGGGCGCCGCCACCGCCTTCATCACCACCCGGGGCTTTCGCGACATTCTGCTTCTGCAGCGCCACGCCCGGCGCAACATCTACGATCTGGCCTACGCCAAACCGGAACCCGTGGTGCGCCGGCGCGACGCCTTCGAGATCGAGGAGCGGATCGGGCCGGACGGCGAGGTCGTGGTCGCGCTGGACCCCGTGGAGACGGAGCGGCGGCTCACCGAGATCCTGGCCGCCGGCGAGTATCGGGCCGTCGCCGTTTGCTTTCTGAATGCCTACGCCAACCCGGTCCACGAGCGAGCGGTCGCCCGGTTGCTCGCCAAGCTCGCGCCCGAGCTCGCCGTCACCTGCAGCCACGACGTGAGCGGTGAGTTTCGCGAATACGAGCGGGCCTCGACCACCGCGCTCGCGGCCTATGTGCAGCCGGTGATCGAGGGCTATCTCTCCCGCTTCGAGGCGAGCCTGGGGGCGCGCGATTTCGCCGGGCGCTTCAGCGTCATGCAGTCGAACGGCGGCCGGCTGCCGGCCGCCGCGATGGGGCGGAACGCGATCACCTCGCTCTATTCCGGCCCGGCGGCCGGTGTCGTCGGCGCGGTGCGCCAGGCCGGCCTCTCGGGCTACCGCGACCTCATCACCCTCGACATGGGCGGCACCAGCACCGATGTGTGCCTGGTCGCCGACGCCACGCCCGCGATCTCCGGCGAGACCGAGGTCGACGGTCTGGCGATCCGAACGCCCGTGCTCGATATCACCACCGTGGGCGCCGGCGGCGGCTCGATCATCTGGGTCGACGACGGCGGCATGCTCCGGGCGGGGCCGAATTCGGCGGGCGCCGAGCCGGGTCCGGCCTGCTACGGCAAGGGAGGTGCTGAAGCGACCGTCACCGATGCCCATCTCGCCCGGGGCACGATCCGAGCCGAGGCCCGTCTCGGCGGTCATCTGAAGTTGGTGGCGGCGGCCGCGACGGCAGCCCTCGCACCGCTCGCGCGAAGCTTCGAGCTTAGCGTCGAGGCCTTCGCGGCGGACGCGATCCGGGTGGCCGACGCCAATATCGTGCGCGCCATCCAGCTCGTCTCGACGGAGCGCGGGCGCGATCCGCGCGATTATGCCCTGGTGCCGTTCGGCGGCGCCGGGCCGCTCCATGCCGCCGCCGTGGCGGCGGAGCTCGACATCGCGACCGTCGTCGTGCCGCCCAAGGCCGGCGTGCTGTCGGCCTATGGGCTGCTGGCCGCCGACTATGTCACTTTTGAATCGCGGACGCGGCGGACCGAGGTCGACGATGCCGTCGGTGACTCGGTCCGCCGGGCCTTCGACGATCTAGCCCGGGCCTCGCTCGAGCGCTTCGGCGCGCTCGGCGTCGAGGGCGAGGTCCGCCACGCCTATTCGCTGGAGATGCGCTACGTCGGCCAGGCTTTCGAAGTGCCCGTGCCGTTGACGGCGGCGGAGCTGAACGAACTCGATTTCGACGCGCTGATGGCGCATTTCGACGCCGCGCACCACCGGGTGTTCGAGTTCGGCGGCGCCGCTGGCTTGGCCCGCGCCGAGATCGTTTCTTTCCGGCTGGGCTCGGCGGTGGCGCCCGAAACCTTGCCGGCCTTGCGCGAGCCGGGGGAGGCGGGCGCCGCCGGCGAGGTAGAGATCTTCGAAGCCGGCGCGTGGCGCGCCGCCGCGCTCTGGTCGCGGGCCGCACTGCCGCGGCGAACCACGCTTCCCGGGCCGCTGCTGATCGAGGATGTGACCAGCACGATCCACGTTCCCGACGGCTGGCGGGCCCGGGTCGACGATTGTGATAACCTGGTGATGACACGGGCTTGATGACCCGGGCATAGGGAGCTTCGCCATGCGCGTTGAGGCGGTCGACCAAGCGGTGATCTCGCAGGCCCTGGTGGCGGCGGCCCGCGAGATGGGGGTGAAGCTCGTCCGCTCCGCCTATTCGCCCGTGGTGCGCGAGGCGAACGACTGTTCCGCGGCCCTGCTCGACACCCAGGGCAACGTCGTCGCCCAGGCCGAGCTGATCCCGATGCAGTTGGGGCCGATCGGCACCACCTTCCGCCCTTGCGCCGAGCTCTATCCGCCGGAGGATTTGCAAGAGGGCGACTTCTACATCAACAACGATCCTTATAACGGCGGCCAGCACGTGCCGGACGTCTTCCTGTTCTCACCCGTCTTCCACGAGGGCGGGCTGGTCGCTTTCGGCGCCACCGTATCGCACCACCTCGATCTCGGCGGCGGCGCGCCCGGCCTCAACCCGGAGGCGACGGACGTGCATCAGGAGGGGATCATCTTCCCGCCGAGCCGCTACAACCTGGCGCGCGACTGGAACGGCGGCCCCTTCGAGCGGCTGGTGCGCGCCAACATCCGCGTGCCGGAGCAGACCATCGGCGACTTCAACGCCCAATTCGCCGCCAACGCCATGGGCGCCAAGCGGGTGCGAGAGCTCTGCCGCCGCTTCGGGCCCGAGACGGTGATGGCGGCGATGGCCGCACTTCTGGACTATTCCGAGCGCCGCATGCGCCAGGCGATCCGCGAAGCGCCGGACGGCGTCTACCAAGGCGAGGACGCGCTCGACGACGACGGCCTCTCCGAGGAGCCGCTCATCGTTCGCGCCACGGTGACGATTCGGGGCGAGGCGGTCGAGGTCGACTTCGCCGGCACCTGCGCGCAAGTCCGCACCAACATCAACTGCCCCTTCGCCTCGACCATCGCGGCGGCGCTCAGTTGCGTGAAATCGGTGCTGACCAGCCCCGACATTCCCTTCAACGAGGGCTCCAAACGGCCGATCACGGTGAAGGCGCCCTATGGCAGCCTGCTCAATCCCCGCCCGCCCGCCCCGGTCAGGGCGCGGATGCTGTCGGGCTACCGGGCCTTCAACGCGGTGATGAAGGCGTTGGCCCGGGCGGTGCCGGAGCGCGTCATCGCGGCCGGCTTCGACACGACCGAGGTCGCCTGCCTCTCTCGATTGGGGGCCGACGGCTATCGGATCTATCTCGAGATCCTCGGCGGCGGCTACGGCGCCAGCGCCGGGCGCGACGGCTGCGACGCGGTCGACAGCCCGCTCTCCAACTGCTCCAACGTGCCGATCGAGGCGTTGGACATGGAGTATCCGTTCTTCCGGGTGGAGGAATACAGCCTCCGCGAAGGTTCGGGCGGCGTGGGGCGACGGCGCGGCGGGCTGGGGTTTTGCCGGAAGTACCGGGTGCTGGCGGACGAGGTGAATTTCGCGACCTATTCCGACCGTTTTCGGATCGCGCCCGAGGGTCTGTACGGCGGCGCTCCGGGCGAGTGCGCGCGGAGCTATGTGATGCGCGACGGCAAACGGATCGAGCTCGCCTCCAAGCAGAGCTTCAAGTTGGAGCGCGGTGACTTGTTGGTGCTGTTGACGGGCGGCGG
This sequence comes from Alphaproteobacteria bacterium, assembly GCA_965225945.1. Classification (GTDB taxonomy): domain Bacteria; phylum Pseudomonadota; class Alphaproteobacteria; genus JASLMY01. The sequence continues at coordinate 238,751 of CBDDBZ010000037.1, forward strand.
CGCCGGCTACGGCCCGGTGGCCGAGCGCGGCGAGGCCGACCATGCGCGGGACCTGGAGGATGGGCTGATGGCGCCGGATACTGCGCCGGCACGGGCGGCGGAGTAGGCCGCCATGGTGAGAGGCTGAAGCGATCGAGCGCCGGGGGCGCCCTGGGATTGGCCGGCCGGACCCGGCTCGAGGTGCCGTCGGCGGAACTTTGGCTCGGACAGTCGGAGAAAGCCGAAAATGGGAAACTATCCCCCATTTTTCCCCAGATATCCCAGATGTCGGAGGCCGCCGAAGTGGACACGCTTGCAACCACGAAGGTGCACCGGGGCGTCTCACAGAATTGTGAATTGCCGCGCAAAGGGACTTACTCCATTATTTATCCTCCCAGCCGTTCTTTCCAGAATCTTTACGAGACAGAGGACTTTAAATCGAGGGGCGGCGGATAGGTAAGGCAAGATGAATACGATGCATCGTCTGGCTAATCTTGGTGCGGTGCTTGCCCTTGTCTTTGCATTTGCTGTCTTGACGCCGAATGCCAACGCGGACGGTGGCGACGGCGGTGGCGGCGGTGGCGGGATAGCGGCGATAGCGGCGATAGAACCGTTGGAGGGGAAAATTCCGGGAGCCGCGAATGGCGCGTAGCGAAAGAGGCCATCGCCGCCAAGGACTATGCCCAGGCGGTGCCGCTTTTGAAGCAAGTCGTCGCCAAGCAACCGACACACGCCGATGCATTGAACTATCTCGGCTACGCCCACTCCCGCACCGGCCAATACGAAGTAGCGCTCGATTATTATTGCCAGGCATTGGCATCGGTACCAGACCATGCCGGCGCCAACGAATACCTCGGCGAGCTGTACCTCAAGATGGGTAACCTTGCCGCCGCGGAAGGCCGCCTTGAGGTTTTAGACAAGACCTGTTTCGTCGAATGTCCCGAGTTTGACGATTTGAAATTTGAGATCGAACGTTACCGCAAGAACGGTGGCTATCCGGGCGAAAAGCACCGCTAATTATCATATTTCAACAAGAAATCCGAACCGCGCCCTTCGCGCGTCGTTGACAGCCCCCTCGATCCGGGCGACCCCACAACCCATGAGATGAAGGGCGGAACACGGTCACGACCGAGCAGACCGCCGTCCCTGCGACGACGCCGCCGTGGCGCGCCATGCCCTCAAAACCCGGGGACTGTCGCCCGAACCGCGCAGGATCCGTGCGGGGGGTAACCCGTGTCCCTACCGCGATCGGATTTCCCGGCGCCGGTCCACGAGACCGCCTTCACGGTCTGCCCACGTCCATCATCCTCGACGTTGCCGTCGATGGCGCAATGGGCTAGCCTGATGGCCCAAACCGACGGTCGTCTGGGCAATGTCGGTTCCCTGCGGCCCGCCCCCGCGTCGTGGAAATGCCGGGTTGCCGGCGACCAGGATGGAAAGCGTGAGCCAAACCGAATTCCCACCGTTGTCCGAAGTCCGCAAGAACCTGCGGGTCGGCTGGTACCGATGCCCCATCGCGCCGGAAAAGCTCCGGGAGCTCTCCAGGCGCAGCGACCTGCGGGGAGGGTTCCAGGCGATCGGCCATCTGGCGCTTTGGGCCGCGACGGGCGTGGCCGCCTATGGCTTCTTCACACAGCAGATGTGGTGGGGCTTCTTTGTGGCGCTGTTCCTGCACGGCACCGTCGCCACCTTCTTTTCCGCGCCCCATCACGAGCTTTGCCACGGAACGGTGTTCCAGACGAAGTGGCTCAACGGCTTCTTCCTGCGGATCTACTCCCTGCTCGGCTGGTACAATTTCCACGTCTACAAATTCAGCCACAGCTACCACCACCGTTTCACGCTCTACCTGCAAGGAGACCGCGAGGTCGTGCTGCCGAAAACGCCTTCGCTGGATTTGCTCTATTTGCTGCAGCTGTTTAGCGTCAATTTGACCGGCGGTTTCGAATCGCGGGGTGTCGTTCCCACGGTCAAGAACTTCATCAAGATAGCCTCGAACCGGCTCGACACGCCCTTCAACGAATGGGGCGAGGAGCTCTACGAAGGCCAGACGGACGAGCGGATGAAGGCGGTCCGCTGGGCTCGCTCAGTGCTGCTCTTCCATATGGTCGTGATCGCCGGCTCGATCGCGATGGGTGAGCCGATAGTGGCCGTTCTCCTTTCCGGGCACGTCTTCATCGCCAACTGGCTGAGGTACTTCGTCGGCGCGCCGATGCATTGCGGCCTCAGGAGCAACGTCCCCGACTTCCGGAAGTCGGTGCGTACCATCACCCTCGATCCCCTTTCGCAATTCCTCTACTGGCACATGAACTGGCATCTGGAGCACCACATGTACGCGGGCGTGCCCTGCTACAACCTCCAGAAGCTGTACGACGCCGTCCGGGACGATATGCCGAAGCCGAGGACCCTGATCGGTGCCTGGCGCGAAATGCGGGAGACCTCGGCAAGGCAGCGGGATGACCCGGACCACGCCTTCGATACGCCGGTCCCGCCGTCGCCCGCGGCCGAGTCGTCGAGAGGCGGCGATCCGCTCGCGGCCTCCATCGGCGATCTCGCGCCAAAAGCGCTGGCGTCGTAACCCGACCGATCGAGCGAGATCACCAGATTTCGGGGGGCCAGTTGACCGTTTCCTCGACGCCGGGCATCGAGGCCACGCCAAACGCACCGAGAGCCAGAAGGCGCCCTTGATCCCGTGGGTTGAGGGAGCCACTTGGGGATGAAGGGCGGACCACGGTCACGACCGAGCGGACCGCCTTCCCCGCGACGACGACGCCATGGCGCGCCATGGCCGCCACGATGCGACCGCGCGCTCGGATCGTGCTCTAATTCCGCTAACCTGTCGGGAGAGACCGCGCGCCCATGGCTCAATTGGATAGAGCAGGGGCGGTGGTATGGCGCGGGGTTCGGCGCTACCAGTGTCAAGAACTGCGGCAGATAGCCTTCGAGCGGTACCGGCTCGGGCGCACCTTCAACGAATGGCTGGCGTTCGGGGCGTCGCTCGAAGGGGGATACGGTGAAGGCCTCGGCGGCGCGCTGCGACGTGGCGGTGAGCACGGCGGTCCGCTGGGTCACTCGTTTCTCAGGAGCGATTCGGAGGTGCTTCCATATGGATCGTGGAAGCGGCCGGACCTACGTCCTGGAGAGCCGGAAGGGCGCGATGCGGGCTGAGCCGCATAGGCACGGCGGCGCGGCAAGGCGAAGAAGCGCGGCCTCTCGCGCGGGCAGGTACCGTCTCTCATGGCGGCGGACCGGAACGGAACGCTCAGCGCGGTGCTGTCAGGGTCGATGCGGCGCGCGACGGCATTGCGACCCGGCCTCGAAGGACGCCTGCGTCCCCGACGGCTTGGTGCGGACCGAGTGCGCCGGCGCTCGGGGTGAGCCACGAAGCACTCAACCGCTCGGACTTCGAATCCGAAGGTTGCAGGTTCGAGTCCTGCTGGGCGCGCACATAATTTTTGGCTCAATTCGTGAATTGTATGCATTAGTGATAGAGTGCCTGGAACGTCAGGAGGTTGGGTTATGGACGGCAAGGGTTTCCAGGTGTGGCTTTCGGCGGCGCGCGGGCTGACGCGCGCGCAGCGGCGCGAGGCGCTCGCGGTGCTGTCGGGCCGGAGCGAGGGCGAGGCATCGAAGGCCGCGATCGAGCTTGGTGTGGACGAGGCCCGGCGCTGTCCGCACTGCGCGAGCGAAGGGGCGGTTTCGCGCGGTATGGCGCGGGGTCTGCGGCGCTACCAGTGCAAGGGCTGCGGCAGGACCTTCAACGCGCTGAGCGGTACGCCGCTGTCGGGCTTGCACCACAAGGAACGCTGGCTGTCGTTCGGGGCGTCGCTGGCGAAGGGGGAGACGGTGAAGGCGTCGGCGGCGCGCTGCGACGTGGCGGTGAGCACGGCGTTCCGCTGGCGTCACCGGTTTCTGGCGGCGGCGCGGAGCGATTCGGAGGTGCTCAAGGGGATCGTGGAAGCGGACGAGACCTACGTCCTGGAGAGCCGGAAGGGCGCGCGCGGGCTGGGGCGCAAGGCACGGCGGCGGGGCGGCAAGGCGAAGAAGCGCGGCCTCTCGCGCGAGCAGGTACCGGTTCTCATGGCGGCGGACCGGAGCGGAACGACGGTCAGCGCGGTGCTGCCCAGGGTCGATGCGGCGGCGCTCACGGCTGCCCTCGACCCGGTGGTCGCGAAGGACGCCCTGCTGGTCTCCGACGGCGGCGCGAGCTACCCACCGTGCGCCGCCGCGCTCGGGGTGAGCCACGAAGCACTCAACCGCTCGATGGGGGAACGGGTTCGGGGCGATCTGCATGTGCAGACGGTGAACAGCCGCCACAGCCGGTTGAAGGACTTCCTGCGTCCCCGCCGCGGCATCGCCACCCGCTATCTGGACAACTACCTGAGCTGGTTCCACCTCGTCGGCCTCGCCCCCGGCGCCAATGACCGAGCCTGCCTCGCCGCCGCCGTAACAAGGTGACGCATACAATTCACGAATTGAGCCTAATTTTTTGCCCGCCGCCAAGCGCCAACCCGGCGTGCGAAAGGGTAAAAAGGGGTCATTGTACTTTATTCGGCCGAACGGACCAATAAAGTACAATGACCCCTTTTTCGGGGGGGTGCGAGGCCGGCACCCTGGCCGCTGCCTGGCCTCAGTCCTCGAACAGCTTGTAGATCACCGGGGCGTAATAGCGGCCGAGGCCGCGCTCGGCGGCTTGGCGCAGGCGGCTTTGCGCCAGCTTGGCGCCTTCGGCCTCGACGCCGAGCTTCTCGGCCAGATCGATGGCATAGCCGATGTCCTTCAGCGAATAGGTCGTCGGGAACTGGTCGTCGGGAAATTCGCCCGTGGTCATGTGGCTGCCGTGCTTGCGCATGACGAAGCTGTCGGCCGAGCCCAGCGAGAGGATCTCGAAGACCTTGGCGCGCGCGACCCCGGCGCGCGTCGCGATCGCCATCGCCTCGGCGATCGCCGAGACGTTCTCGAAGACCACCATGTTGTTCATCAGCTTCATGACTTGGCCGGTGCCGACGTCGCCGCAATGCGAGATCTCGCTGCCCATGCATTCGAGCAACGGCGTGATCCGCGCCAGCACATTCTCGGCGGCGCCGACCATGATGGCGAGCGTGCCGTTCTCGGCCGCCGGGACGCCCCGGGCCACCGGCGCATCGGCGAAGTCGACGCCCTTGGCGGCCAGCGCCGAGGCGACCTCGCGGTTGATCTCGACCGTCGCCGTGGTCATGTCGATTATGGTCTGGCCGGCCCGCGCCGCCGCCACCAGCCCCCCCTCGCCGAACGCCAGCGCGCGCACCTCGGGCTCGCCGGGCACGCAGATGAAGATCATCTCGGCGCCCTCGACCACTTCGGCGATGCTGCCGGCGGCCGCGACGCCCTCATTCGAGAGCGCGACCGCCTTGGCGCCGTCGATGTCATAGCCGATCACCCGCCTGGCCGACTTTCGCGCCAGATTGCGGCACATCCGCCCGCCCATGACCCCCAGGCCGATGAAGCCCAGCCGTTCGATCTCGCGCATCACATGCTCCCTTACGGGTTGCTCCGATCCGGGTTCGACCCTCGGCGCCGAGGCTACCACCTGGCCGAGACATTCCCCAGACGATCGCCGGTTCCGACCATGATCAGATTTCGGCGGACCGTTTTCACCCCACCTCGACGCCGGGCATCGAGGCCACGCCAAACGCACCGAGAGCCACGAGGCGCCCTTCATCCCGTGGGTTGTGGGGGCGACCTGGGGATGACGGGCGGAACCCGGTCTGGGCGAGGATGGTGGCGCGGGCGCGCGTCGGTTCGAACCCGGCGAATTGGATCCTGGCGCGCTTCGGCGCCGATGGCGACGCGGCGGTCCGCGCCGATCGTCGTTTCGTGGCCGGCGGGATCAAGGCGCCGGGCCCGTGGGACGCGCTCGCCGGTCGTCTCGGAGGCCGTGGTGGCGATCACTACGCGGATGCTGGCCGAGGCGCGGAAGCCCAACGTCGGACGGGCGGAGGCGCATCGCCGTGCCATGGGGGCCTTGATCGACGACAAGGACCGTCCCCACTTCGCCCACCCCATGTTCTGGGCCCTCTTTGTCGGGGTCGGTGAAGGGGGGTTGGCGGGGCAATGAATGACGGCTTCTGGGTCATGGGCTGGAGTGGGTGATGAACTTCTCCGGCGCGTCGGGGCCCCATTGGCTGCCAAAGCCGATCTCGGCCGGCGTCAGGTTGCCGCCGCTCGCCGCGTTCAGCCGGTCGGTGTCGGCCCAGCGCTCGTGGACCCGACCCCAGGGATCGCACCAATAGTCGAAGATCTGGCTGCCCAGGATGTGCCGGCCGATCCCCCACATGTGCTCGTATTTGCCGAGGCCGGCGATGTATTCGTGATCCTTGAAGACCGCGTCGGCGTCCGGCAGCTCGAACGACAGATGGTTGAGGCCGGCGCGAACGTTGCGGACGCAGAACAGCACGTGGTGGTCGGTAAAGGCCTCGCCCCGGTCGCAGCGGTTGAACGAGCCGACGATGTTCGCCTCCTCAGCCACATAGACGTCGTCGGAACGGAGGAAGCCGAGGGTGTCGCGGAACCAGCTCGCCGTCCCCACCACCTCGGGCGTCGCCAGCACGCCGTGGCCGATCCGCTTCACCGGCGAGGGCGAGGCCGGCAGTCGCAGCACCTCGCCGGCGCGCCTCAGGGGTTCGGCCCCACTGTTGAGCGCCTGGCGCGCCACCGGGATCGCCGCCGGCGTCTCGATGCCGTGCACCACCTCGATTGCGTAACCGTTCGGTTCGGTGAGCCGCACCCGGTGGCCGCCGCCGGGCTCCTCGATCGCCTCCACCGCCGAGGCCCCGGGCGCGCGCGCCGCCAGGCGTTCCAGGTCGTCCCTGCTCTGGGCCGAGTAGGCGAAGCCGACGAAAGCGGCTTGGCCCAACTCGGTGACGTGGATGTGGTGGCGCGCGTCCTTCCCGCGCATGTAGAGGGCGTCGGCCGTCCGCGCCGCCCGCATCATGCCGAAATGGACCAGGAATTCCTCCATCAGGTCCAGGTCCGGCGCCCGAAGCCGTCCGTAAGCCAGTTCCGCCACCTTGACGATCGCCATCGCCGCCCCTCCGTTGCTGGTTTCCCGGCAAACTATAGCCCGCGCCGGCCCGCGGACCGCAATTTCGCGTGCTTGGCCGGCGGCGATGGGTCGAGATGGCGCCGTTATTTCACCCCTCGGCCGGGAATCCGCCATCATGTCGGCCGACATCGTCGCCGAACTCGCCCCGGGCGGCATCCTCCGCGCCGCCAGGCCACCAATGTCGGCTATCAGGGGTACAGTCTCCGTCGGGCCGGAGTGGCCGATTTGGTGATTCCTAGCCAAAGAACGAAACCGCTTTCAGCGGTAGTTCGTGGTGCCGGGCGGTGAGGTCGGTGGCGTAACGGATGGGTCGATCCTGTGTTGAGGTTTGGAGTTCCGAAGCTCACGCAACACGGGAGCAGACCCATGACCGATAGTGACAAGACCATCAGCCCGCTGCGCCAGCGCATGATCGACGACATGGTGCTTCGCGGCTTCAGTGCCAACACGCAGCGCGGCTACATCAGTGCGGTGGCCGGCTTTTCCGACTTTCTCGCACGCTCTCCGGATCGGGCGGAGGCGGAGGATCTCAGGCGCTATCAAGTGCATATGCGCAAAGCAGGCGCATCGGCGACGACGATGAACGCGGCGGTCTCGGCATTGCGGTTCTTCTTCGGCGTCACGCTCGGCCGAGGCGACGCCGAGATCGGCATGACGACGGTGGCAATGCCGCGCAAGCTGCCGGTGATCCTGAGCGTCGAGGAAATGGCGCGGCTTCTCGATGCCGCCCCCGGTCCCAAATACAAGGCGGCCTTTTCGCTGGCCTATGGCGCCGGCCTGCGCGCTTCGGAGGTGGTCCATCTCAAGGTCCCGGACATCGACAGCAACCGCAAGACGCTTCGCATCGAGCAAGGTAAGGGCCGCCGAGATCGCTACGCCATGCTCTCGGATCGCGCCGTCGAGCAGCTCAGGGTCTGGTGGTTGCTTGGCCGCGCCCGCGGCGTGATGCTGCCCGGCGGTTGGCTGTTTCCAGGCCAGAACCCGGTCAACCCGTTGACCACCCGCCAGCTCCGTCGCGCCCTCGATGGCGCCAAGGCGGGGGCGGGGATCGAGAAGCGGATCTCGCTTCACACGCTGCGCCACTGCTGCGCCACTGCTTCGCCACCCATCTCCTCGAACAGGGCGTCGACATCCGCGTGATCCAGGTTCTACTGGGGCACAAGAAGCTGGAGACCACGGCTCACTACACCCAGGTCGCCAGCACCACCTTGCGGCGCGCCAAGAGCCCACTGGACCTGCTCGAGCCGCCGACGCCCAAGACCAAGCCGCCGAAGTGAGCCGGCGGCCTCGGTGCCGCGTCCCGCGCTCGAGGTCCCGGACATCTTCCGCGACCACGGGCCCGGCTTCCGTCGGGCCCGGGCCGGTCGTCTGAGCCTCGGCCAACTGAAGGTCATGTCGGCGATCGAGTGTTGCCGCACCGCCGCGCTCGGCGGTCATGTCGCGGCCTGCGAGGACTGCGGGCAGAACCACATCGCCTACAATTCCTGTCGCAACCGCCATTGTCCCAAATGCCAAGGCCAGGTCGCGCGCGAATGGCTGGCGGCGCGAGAGGCCGAACTGCTCTCCGTCCCCTACTACCATCTCGTCTTCACCCTGCCAGCGGCGATCGCCGACATCGCCTATCAGAACAAGTCGGTGATCTACGATATCCTGTTCAAGGCGAGCGCCGAGACCATGCTCACCATCGCCGCCGATCCCAAGCATCTCGGCGCCAAGATCGGCATCACCGCCGTGCTCCACACCTGGGGCTCGGCCATGACCCACCATCCCCACATCCACATGATCGTGCCGGGTGGCGGAATCTCACCTGACGGTAGCAGTTGGATCTCTTGCCGGCCCGGCTTCTTCCTGCCCGTCCGCGTGCTCTCGCGCCTCTTCCGCCGCCTCTTCATCGAGAAGCTCCTCGCCGCCCACGAGGCAGGGCGCCTGAAGTTCTTCACCGACCACACCAGCCTCGCCGAGCCGGCGGCCTTCCGTGTCTTCCTCGCACCGATGCGCAAACAAGAACCTGATTACGCATCAACCTCAGCCAATTTGAGGAGCCGATATGGCATGGGGGGCGTGCGCAGGGCGTCGCGTCCGAGGGCCTCGATCATGTCGGCGAGCCGGTAGCGGCGGTTATATCGGTATTGGAACGCCGCCAGGTAGCGCGGAACGTGTTTGGGCCGGATCGCATGGTAGGTGCCACGCAGGGTGTTCTTGAGATTGCCGAGGGTGGTGTTGACCCATTTGAAGGCCGGCACGGCGACGGCCCCTGGTCCGGAGCCGGTGGGTATCGGATGGTGGGCGCAGCCTTGCGCGGTGACCGCGGTGAAGCAGTTGAGCCCGTCGCTGAAGACGCTCGTCCCGGGGCTCAGGTCGCGCTTGGCCATCTTGGCGATTTCGGCCTTGCGGAAGCCCTTGACGCGGCGCAGCTTGATGCGCACGGGCTGGCCCTCCGCCGTGGTCTGGACGGCGGCGACGAACGGCGTCTTGCCCGGCGCGCCCCGGCCGCGCTTGGCCCCGGAACGGCGGCCGCCGAGGTAGGCGTCGTCCATCTCCACCCGTCCGGTGAGCGGCAATTTGGCGTCGCGCTCGAGCATGGATTGCATCAGTTTCTGCTTGATCTTCCAGGCCGTGGTCTGGGTGACGCCGAGCCGGCGGCCGAGTTCGATGGAGGAGATCCCCTTCTTCGATTGGGTCATGTGATAGATCGCCGAAAACCACAGGGTCAGCGCCAGCTTGGTCGCGTGGAAGAGCGTGCCGGCGGTCAGCGAGACTTGATGACGGCAGGCGGCGCATTGGTAGAGTTTTCGCCCGGCGATCTCGCAATGGCGCGTGGCACCGCATCGGGGGCAGGAGAAGCCCTCCGGCCAACGCCAGCGGAACAGGGCCTCGCGACACTGCTCCTCGGTGCCGTACATTTCACGGAAACGCGGCTCGCTGAGCCCCTACTGGAACTGAACCTTGTTGCGTGACATCGTGAACTCCCTGAAAAACCACCAAATATTCGTAACTACCCAGGTACCCCGCTCTTGACCGCGAGAGGATGATGTAGGTGGTCGCCGGGGCCGGGTTTCCGCCGCCGCGTCGTTGATCGTCTCTTGACTCCATAGAATCGGGCGTCTATGGGTTGCGCTCTCGTGTGACGGGAGCGGCGCGTGGAATATTTTGGGTCGAAGGCGACGAGCGGTCTGTGCCAGGCGCTGATTGCGCTGATGCCGCCGCACAGCGTTTACATCGAGAGCCACCTGGGGGGCGGTGCGCTGATGAAGCGCAAGCCAACGGGCGTGCGCTCGATCGGCATCGACCGCGATGCGCAGGCGCTCGAGGCCTTTGCCTGTGACTACCCGGTCGAGTTGGTGCATGGCTGTGCCCATGCCTTTTTGGCCTCGTTCCCGTTTCTGGGCCCGGAGCTGGTCTACAGCGATCCCCCCTATCTGCACGCGACCCGCCGTTCGGCACGGCGCTATCGCTTCGACTACGAGGAGGTCGACCATGTCGCGCTCCTGGACCTGCTCAAGGATCTGCCCTGCCAGGTGATGGTCTCGGGCCATCCCTCGGCGCTCTATGACGAGATGCTGGCGGGCTGGCGCAGTCTGGCGCTGCAGGTGACGACCCAGGCCCAGGTGCGGACCGAGGTCGTGTGGTTCAACTTCGCGCCCGACCGGGTGCATTGGGCGAGCTACGCAGGCCGGAACTTCACCGACCGCCAGCGCATCAAGCGTAAGGCGGCCAACTGGGGCCGGCGTTACAAGGCCTTGCCGGCGGGCGAACGCCTCGCGGTGCTGGCCGCCATGATGGCCGTCGATGCCGAGGACCCGTGACGCTGTCGCGCTGGCACGAGGACCTCGCCGCCCATGACGAGGCCTTCGCGTGCCTGCAAGATCTTCTTGACCCCTCATCCTTCGCAATCACAGTCGTCAAGGCCTTCCGGGAATGGGGCCAGGGGCTGTTGCGCCTGGCCACGGCGCTCGTCCGGGAGAATGCCGCGCTCGAGCGGGAGAACGCGACCCTGCGGGACCGCATCGCCGAGCTCGAGCGGAGCGCGGCGCTTGACAGCACCACCAGCAGCAAGCCGCCCGCCAGCGACGGCCTGCGCAAGAAGAGCGGAACCCAGAGGCGCACCCGAAGCCAGCGCGGCAAGTCCGGCAGGCCAAGCGGCGGCCAGCCGGGCCACAAGGGAACGACGCTGGCGCGGACCGAGAGCCCGGACCATGTTGTGGATCATGACCCCTCCGCCTGTTCGGGCTGCGGCGCACCGCTGTCGGACGCCGACCGTCACCGCGCGCCCGTCTGTCGACAGGTCTTCGATGTGCCCGAGCCACGCCCCCTGGAGGTCACCGAACACCGCGCCCATCGCTGCCTCTGCGGCGCCTGCGCCACCGTGACAGGAGCCGTCTTCCCGGACGGCGTGACCGCCCCGGTCCAGTACGGGCCACGCATCACCGCCTGGGTGAGCTACCTGCTGTACGCCCAGTTCGTTCCCGAGAAGCGCTTGGCCGAACTCATGAGCGACCTCTTCGCAGTGTCCATCTCCACAGCCACGATCACCGCCATGGGCCGGCGAATCGCCAGGCGCTTCGAGCCCTTCCTCGCCCATGTCGCAGACGTGATCCGCACAGCGGTCCCGGTCAAGCACCTCGACGAAACCGGCCTGCGGATCGCCGCCCGTACCCGCTGGCTCCACGTGCTGTGCACCCCATTCCTGACCGTCCTGCGCATCGGCGCGGGACGCGGCGATGTCGAAAAGGACCTCGAAGGCATCCTCATCCATGACGATTACGCCGCCTACTTCACCCTCAAGGGCGTGCGCCACGGCGCCTGCAACGCCCATCACCTGCGCGAACTCCAGGCCCTGATCGACATCGAGAAGGAAGACTGGGCAAAGAGCATGCACCGCCTCCTTGAGCGCGCACACAGGGCTACCCGCTTCTCCCGTGAGAACGGCCGCGACGTGCCCGCCTCCCTGGTGGCCCGGATCTCGCGGGCCTGGGCCCGCATCCTCGACCACGCCATCGCCTTCCACGAGGCGCAGCCGCCGCTCCGGACCGGCAAGCGCGGACGAAAGAAACGCCGCATCGGTCATAACCTCGCGCTCCGCCTCCGCAAGCACAAGGAGGGATGCCTGCGATTCCTCACCGACCCGCGCACGCCGTTTACGAACAATGAGGCCGAACGTGACCTCCGAATGGCCAAGCTGCGCCAGAAGATCTCCGGTGGCTTCCGCTCCGAGAGGGGTGCCTACAACTTCGCCAGAATGCGTGCCGTCATCGCCACCGCCCGAAAGCAAGGCTGGAACGTCCTCCAGACCCTGGTGCATCCCGATCCGATGCAACTAATCCCCCAACTGCGCCTCTGAGAACACCGGCACCGCTACCAGCCCGGACCCCCACGATCCCTCACATACAAACGCTCGGGCCAATCAGACCTGGGTAGTTACAAATATTCACGATTTGTACCACATCAATCCGGCTGAGTAAAGTGCGTAATCAGGAACAAGAATGGGTCGTCTACGCCAAGCCGCCCTTCGGCGGACCAGAGGCCGTGCTCGCCTATCTCTCCCGCTACACCCACCGTGTCGCCATCTCGAACAGCCGCCTGGTCAGCTGCGACAGCCAAGGCGTCATCTTCAAGTACAAGGACTACCGGCGCAAAGGACGCGAGCGCTACAAGACCTTGCCCCTGGCCGTGCCCGAGTTCATCCGCCGCTTCCTCCTCCATGTCCTGCCCTCGGGCTTTCACCGCATCCGCCATTACGGCCTCTTCGCCAACGGCGGTCGCACCCGCAACATCTCCCTTGCCCGCGAACTGCTTGCCATGCCGGCACCGGAGAGTGAGGCCGACGATGCCGCGAGTGACGATGATACCGAACCGCCGTCCCTCTCAGAGCCCTGCCCGCAGTGCGGCGGCCGTATGATCGTCATCGAGCGCTTCGAGGCCGGCGCCCAACCACGCGCCCCGCCCCGTGCACGGCCCCTGGCCAGGGCCACGGCAGCATGACCGACACCGCTTCGAATAACGCTATTGCCGCCGCTCACCCGCGGCCACGATCCCGCTCGCCGCAACACCATCGAGCGCGCAGGGAACCACCTGCGAGACCCGCCGGCATCGACCCGAAGTCGCCATCAAACCACCCTGCCGGTGTCGTCGCCAATCAGATCCGAGCCATCCAGCAGCGCCGGCCACCCGAGAAAGCTGGCCCGCCGCTCGCAAATCCCCATAGACCGAGCGTGCCGCACCGCCGAGCCTAGTCCTGCCCGCGGTTTCCTCCCTTAAGCGTTGTCCGACACCTGCCGATCCAGTCCGCCGGATGCAACCCCTGCGCCTCGGCAGGTGTCCGACAACGCTTAACAATTCGAGACCTTTTGTTGTCTCGAGGCCTATTCGCCGGCGCGCACTCTCGTCGGTTCCGAGGCAATGGCGAGATCGAGCGCGGCCACGGTCCGCTCGATCCAGGCCTGCTCGTCGCCGGTGGGCGGCAGGCGAGGCGGTCGGGGCGGGCCGACGGCGAGGCCCATCAGCGCCAAGGCCGCCTTGGTCGCGGCGACGTAACGATGGGCGCCCACGAGCTCGATCACCGGCAGAATTCGGGAATAGAGCGCGCGCGCGGCCTCCAGATCGACCTCCTCGACGCAGCGCCGGTACATCTCGGCGAAGGCGCCCGGCATCAGGTTGGCGCCGACGGCGACCCAACCGATCGCGCCATTGTGGAAGGATTCGTAGCCCATGATCCCGCCGAACACCCCCATCCGCTCGCCACACAGGCGGACGATATCGCGCACCCTGGTGACGTCCAGGGTCGATTCCTTGATGTAGGCGACATTCTCGATCTCCGACAGGCGTGCCACCAGCGGCGGCGTCATGTCGACGTTGGCGGTCGCGGGGTTGTTGTAAAGCATGATCGGGATCGAGATCGCCTCGGCGATTTCTCGGTAGTGCTGGAACAATTCGTCCTCGCTCGGCGTGCTGTAGAAGGGCGGCACGATCATCACTCCGTCGGCGCCCAGCGCTTCGGCCTCGCGGCTATAGCGGATCGCGTCCCAGGTGCTTTCGGCGGCGGAGCCGATCAGCACCGGCACCCGACCGGCGGCGTGCCGGATCACCAGCTCCGCGACCCGGTGGCGCTCCTGGTCCGAAAGCGAGAGAAATTCGCCGGTGCTGCCGAGCGGAATCAGGCCGTGGATGGCTTGGCCGATCTGCCAATCGACGAAGCGAGCGAGCGCCGTCTCGTCGAGGCGTCGGCCGTCCTCGGTGAACGGCGTCACCATGACGGTGTAGGTGCCCCTGAAGCTGGTCATCTCGCCCTCCCATCGCCCGCCGCCGCCAGGATCGTCTCGCGAAGCCCCATGGGACCATCCAGGAACAGGCGCCGGTCCATCTCGCGCATCTCCGGGGCGACGGCGACCTCGAAGCCGATTTGATCCAGGACATCAGCTTGGAGACGAATGCCGGGCGCGATTTCGGTCACGACCAGCCCGTTATCCCTCATCCGCAGGACGGCCCGCTCGGTCACGAACATGACCTCCTGCCCGCGCTCACGCCCGAGGGCGCCGTTGTAGCTGATCTGCCCGACCTTGGTCACGAACTTGGCGAATCCGCCCTCCCGCTCGATGGCGATTTTCCCGCCCCCGATCGCCACCTCTAGGCCGCCGCCCCTCAGCGTGCCGCCGAAGACGATCCGCTTGGCGTTCTGGGTGATGTTGATGAAGCCGCCGGCGCCGTCGTTGCGGTCGCCGAAGCGGGTGACGTTGACGTTGCCCTCCGGGTCCACCTCGGCGAAGGAGACGAAGGCGATGTCGAGCCCGCCGCCGTCGTAGAAGTCGAACATGTAGCCTTGGTCGAGGATGATCCGGGGATTGACGGCGGAGCCGAAGTGGAGCCCTTGGCCGGGAATGCCGCCGACCACGCCCGCCTCGATCGTCGGAATTACCAGGTCGTCGATCCCTTCCTCCGCGACGACGTTGGGGATCGCCGCCGAGACCCCGACGCCGAGGTTGATCACCGCGCCGGGGGTGAGTTCGAAGGCGGCGCGACGCGCGATCAGCCGCCGGGGGCTCGGCGAATCGGGCGGGATCGATTCGAGCGGGCGCTGCTCCGCGCCGCAGAGGCTCGGATCGAAGCGGACGGCGTAGTTCTGCATCTGCTCCGGCTGGACGACGTAATGGTCGATCAGGAAGCCCGGGATCTGCGCCATCCGCGGATCCAGCGCACGCCCTGGCACCAGGCGCTCGACCTGACAGATCACCGTTCCGCCGGCGTTGTGCGCCGCTTGCGCCATCGAAAGTGCGTCGAGCGTGGCCGCCTCGTGTTCCAGGCCGACGTGACCCTCCGCGTCGGCCGAGGTGGCGCGGATCAACGCCACGTCGGGCACGGGCGCGCGGTAGAACAGGACTTCGCGACCGTCGAGCTCGATCACCTCGATCAGCTCCTCCGTGGTCGCCCGGTTCATCCGCCCGCCTTCCTGGCGCGGATCGACGTAGGTGTGGAGGCCGACATGGCTGATCACGCCCGGTAGCCGAGCGGCCATGGCGCGGTACATCTGGCACATAACGCCCTGGGGGAAGTTGTAGGCCTCGATCCGGTTCGCGCCGATCAGCGTCTTCATGAAGTCGAGCTGTAGGCCGTAGTTGCCGCCGATCACGCGGCGGACCAGGCCCTCGTGCGCGAGGCGGTTGAGCCCCTGGCTGGTCACCGCGCCGATCCCGGTGGTGTGCAGCAGGGTGAGATCGCGGGGGCGGCCCTTGGCCAGGAAACGCGCCTCCAGCGCCACCAGCACGGCCTCGGCGACGCCCATTCCGCCGGAGCCGCCGACGATGACCACTTGGCCGTCGCCGATCAGCCCGGCCGCCGCCTCGGCGTCGATGACACGCTCCCGCATGCCCTCTCTCAGCGGCCCGTGTAGCGCGGCTTGCGCTTCTCGAGGAAGGCGGCGACCCCCTCGTCGTGATCGCGGGTCTGCCAGAGCAGCATCTTGCGCTCCAGGCTGAGGCTCTCGTCCAAGGGCTTCTGAAAGGCCATCAGCACCTCCGCCTTCGCCATCTGGACGGCGATCGGGGAATGCTCGGCGATCAGCGCGGCGATCTCCAGCGCACGCTCCACGGTACGCTCGACCGGCGTCACCTCCACCGCCAAGCCCCACAGCAGCGCGGTCCGGGCGTCGATGAACTCGCCGGTCAGGACCATCATCATCGCCCGGGTCTTGCCGACGAGGCGCGGCAGCCGCTGAGTGCCGCCGTCGCCCGGAAAGGCGGCAATTCTGACTTCCGGCGTGCCGAAGCGCGCGTTCTCGCCGGCGACGACGATGTCGCAGAGCAACACCAGCTCGCAGCCGCCGCCCAGCGCATAGCCGTTGACGGCGGCAATCAGCGGCTTGGCGAAGCTCTCGATCGTCTTCCAGGCACGGAGCCGGCCGGCCTCGGCGAACATGGGAATGCCGCCCTCGGGCATCTCCTTGATGTCGGCGCCGGCGGAAAACGCGCGCTCGCTTCCCGTCAGCACGACGCAGCGGACCTCGCCCGACCCCGCCGCCTCGTCCAAGGTCGCGGCAAGTTCCGAGAGCAGGGTTTTGTTCAAGGCGTTCAGGACCTCGGCGCGATCGAGGCGGATCAGCAAGGTGCCCGGCAGAGGGCGGGTGACCTCGATCGTTTCCATGCGCGGATCTCCTCCGGGCGCGTCAGGCGGGCGTCGGCGCCGCATCGGGGAGCAGTCCCGCCCGCTTCAGCTCGGACCAGAGGGTAGGAGGGATGGGATGGTCGAACAATCGGAAGATCTCCTGCGCCCGGGCCGCCGAGCCGATGCCGGGCAAAACCGAGGCGACGGCCGGATGCGCGAGCGGAAAGCGCAAGGCCGCCGCCGCCAGCGGGACGCCGTGTCGGGTGCAGATCCGCTCGATCCGGCGGGTCTTGTCGAGAATGTCGGTGGGTGGCGGAGAATCAAAATAGGTCGCGCCGGAATCGGCGCCTCGGGCTAGGATACCGGAGTTGAACGGCGCGCCCACGATCACGCCAATTCCCCGCCGCGAACATTCGGGAAATATCGTCCCCAGCGCCGCGTGATCTAGCAGGGTGTAGCCGCCGGCGAGCAGGACGACATCGAGGTCCGCCTGGGCCAAACAGGCGGCCACCACCCGGCAATCGTTCACGCCGACGCCGACGGCGCCGACGACGCTGGTGTCCCGTAGTTCTCGGAGCGTCGGCAGCGCATCCCTCATCGCAATCTCGAAGCTCGACGCGTCACTCGCCGACCTCGCTCCGGGTCGTGGCAGGTCGTGGATCAGGACGACGTCCAAGCGCTCGACGCCCAACCTCTCCAGGCTTTCGTCGATCGAGCGAAGCACGGAGTCCCGACGGTAGTCGCGCGCCGAGCGATATCCAGGCCGCGCTTCGCCGCTGTCGTCGGACGCGAGTCGCTGTCCGACCTTTGTCGACAGCACGACATCGTCTCGGTCCCGGCCCGCGAGAGCGTGGGCGAGACGCCGCTCTCCGAGCCCGTCGCCATAGAGGGGCGCGGTGTCGAAATATCGGATGCCCAGATCATATCCCCGGCGGAGCGCGGCGATGGCCGTCGCCTCGGGCACCTTGGCATAAAGCATGCCGACCCGGGAGCCGCCGAAGCCGAGCGCGGTCGGATGGAAGCCGGTTCGTCCCAGCGGTCGTCTCTCGCGCGGGTCGATCACGTTGTCTCCCAGGTCGTCCGTGGCGACCATTTAATACCGGTGACCCCATGATATGACTCTGGGGGAATCCTCGAGGCGGATTTTGTGATTTTGTCCATGGTACACGACGGCATTTACGTAGGACGTTGAAAAGGTTGTAGGATTCCCGATTCACTCCACGACGAGTCAAGAGGGAAATCATGCGAGACAACCCGATCAACGCCCTGCGTGAGACGCTACGATGCGGCTTCGCCTTTCGCAAGAGCCGTCTGGAGAGCCTTTGCGTCTTGGTCTTCGGCGTGTTCGTCGCCCGGACGGTGAACCTCTCTCACTTGGCCTGCCACTTTCCGGGGCGCGCGCGATCCAGCTCCAACTATCGGCGCCTGCAACGGTTTTTCGAGCAAGTCGATTTCGATTACGATCGCCTCGCCGAGTTCCTGGTCGCGATGATGGGGCTCCAGGCGGGGCCGTGGCGGCTGACCATGGACCGGACCAACTGGCGGCTGGGTCGCCGCGACGTCAACATCTTGATGATCGGCATCGTCAACCGCGCCATCGCCATTCCCGTGTGCTGGCGGGTGCTCGACAAGGCGGGCAATTCCAATACCAAGGAGCGGATCGCGATCCTCGAACACGTCCTCCGGCTCTTCGGGGTCGACAAGATCGCCAGCCTCCTGGCCGACCGGGAATTCATCGGCGACGCCTGGCTGGCATGGTTGCAGGAAAAGGCCATCCCCTTTCACATCCGCATCCGATCCAACATCAAGATCGCCAACACGCGTGGTCGCATGGTCAAGGCGAGGGAGCTGTTTCGCGACCTCAAACCCGGGGAAAGCCGCATCCTCTCCAACGCCAGGCGCCTCTCGGAGGCCAGAAAACCCAAGGCCAGGCCCGTCTTCGTCGCCGCGCTCCATCTCAAGACCGGCGAACTGTTGATCGTCGTGACCAACGACGCGCCCGAGGAGGCCTTGGCCATCTACGCCCAGCGCTGGCAAATCGAGACCCTCTTCGCCGCCTTGAAAACCCGTGGCTTCAACCTCGAAGACACCCACATGACCGACCCGGAGCGCATCTCCAAGCTCACCGCCGTCCTTTCCATCACCTTCTGCTGGGCGCACAAAGTCGGCGATTGGCTCCACGAGGCCGAGCCGATCCGTCTCAAAACCCACAAAAGGATGGCAAAATCCATCTTCCGATACGGTTTCGAGTGGATAAGGCGACAGCTCGTCAATCCTATCGACAGGCGTCAAGCCATTGAGCTGATTCGTTTCCTCGTCCCCGGAAAACCACCAGTCCAGGTGCCCAGGCCAAAGCCAGCATGAACGAGTCGTGTACTGTGGATTTTGTCACCTTACACAATTATGTGGTGGGGTTGAGATGGCTGCGCTCAAGATACGGGATGATATGACGACGAATGAGCTTCGGCGGGGCAAAGTCGACCTGTTCGGTGGCACGCTGTCGTGCGTCGTCGAGCTGAAGGTTGCCGGCATCGCCGCCGAGGCGGCGGAGCAGCACGGTCGCCTGGCCGGCCGGCTCTCGTGGTCGCCGAGCCCGAGGGCTACTGGGCCGGGACCCTCCCCCACCGGAGGGCCGGAAGGTGGCTCTCCGGGCTCCGGAGCGTGGCCGAGGGCCTGTCCGTGGAGGTGCACCTGATCGCGCCGCGCGGCGGCGGCCAGCCCGACCGACTCACGGGCGACCAGCTTTCTGTCCGGCGGGGGCCGTTGGCCGGCTCCATGACCAGACATTCGATGCCGCGTTGTTCGAGCAACCGCACCAGCCAGAAGCCGTCGTAGCCTGCCTCGTCGCAGAGGACCACCTTTGGCACCTGACCCGAGACGTTGGCCAGGCGGTCCCGCACCGCATCGAGCTTGGCGATCAGGCCGTCGGCGTCGCCGCCCCTGATTGGATGCAAGCTCGGATTGTCCCGGCCCGGAGACTGGAGCGCCAAAAGCCAACTGTTCTTGCCCAGCTCAAGGGCAGCATGGAGAGTTTGTTCGCCGCACGTGGTCGTAGGGGGCGTCATCATAGCATCTCGCTCCTTCTGATAGCGGTTGAACCAATCGAAGGAGCTTGAAGCCGCATCCCTCGGCCTCATAGCATCTGGGGTATAATCCCCGTGCTGGCGAATCGGTTGGTTAGGGGACTTGTAGACCCTATGTCCGTTGAGGTTTCGACGCCGGGACCAGGTGTCCGCCTCAGCATGTAGTTTCGAGGGTTGCACGCGTTTGCGTGCCTATCCTCATACATGGGAGACGGACATGACGGACGATATCACCTTTGTTGGCTTGGATGTTTCGAAGGAGACGATTTCGGTCGGGATCGCGCCGGGTGATCCGCGAGAGGCGGTTCATTATTTCGGCACCATCGTGTACCGACCGACGGCGCTCTATTCGCTCTGCAAGAAGCTGTCGCGGGACGGCGCGCGTCTTCACTTCTGCTATGAGGCTGGCCCGTTCGGCTATTCCCTGCATCGCCGGCTTTTGGACTGGGGCCACACCTGCGATGTGGTGGCGCCCTCGCTGATCCCCAAGCGGCCCGGTGACCGGGTCAAGACGGACCGGCGGGACGCGCTGAGCCTGGCTTCGTTGTTGCGTGCCGGACAGTTGACCGCGGTCAAGTCCGGATTCTGCTGGGAATTTTCTCCGGGGTTGCCTCCGTCGAGGCCTGTTCTGGTAGTTCCAGCTGGGCTTGGTATTCCTGATCGAGTTCCTTCCTGACGGCGTCCATCTGGCGCCGCTCGAAGACGGTGACCTTGACTGCTTTCCATCGCTCGGCGGCGCGGCTCATGGCACCGAACATGAGCTTCAGTACCGCCTTTTCGCCGAAGGCGTTGGGGATGATCTTCAAGCGCCGGCGCTCCTCCCCGAACAATCTCTCCAGCAGGTTGGTGGTGCGGATCGCCCGGCGGTGATTGACCGGCATGCGCAGGTGCGCGATGCAGGCCTCGAAATCATCCAGGAAACAGGCCACCGCCGAGGGCAGCTCGCGCTCCCAGTCACGCACCACGCCCTCGGCCAGATCGCGGGCGATGGCGCGCGAGGGGGCCTGGTAGGCCGCTTGGGCGCGGGCCTTGAACTCCGGCCAGAGATCCTCGGGCACCTTCGCCGCCAAGTTCCTCATCCGGTGCGCGAGGCAGCGTTGGCGCGCGCTCCTGGGAAAACAAATCTCGATCGCCTTGATAATGCCAGGCGCGCCGTCGGAGGCGATCAGGAGAGGATCGCCCAGGCCTCGGCTGCGCATGTCCTGGAAGAACGCGGAGACGGTCTCGTTGTCCTCCTTCGAGCCCGCCATCAGATGCAGGAGAACCTTCTTGCCCTCGAGCGTGAAGCCCCAGGCCGCCAGCACCGGCTCTCGCCTCTGCCCGGCCCGCAGCCGCTCGGCGATGCCGTCGACGAAGAGGTAGGCGATCTCGAACTCGCTAAGGTCGCGCTTGGCGAAGCCGAGGTAGTCCGCCCAGAGCCGCTCCCCCATCTCCGAGACCGCCGTGCGCGACAGCAGCAAGCGCCCACTTTCTTCCCTGAAGGCATCTTCGATGTCGCGCACCGAGAGACCGCGCGCCAGCATCTCCACGGCTAAATCCTCCAGGCCCTCGGAATGACCCTTCAGCTGCGCTCGCAGATCCGAACGGAACGGTTCGTCCGTCCCGGCGACCTGCGGCGCCGCATACCTGATCCGCCCCTCGGCCGTCTTCAGATGACCTTCGCGCGAACCGTTCCGGTAACCTCGGCCAGGCTCGGAACCGTGCTCGTAATAGTCCCGGCCCAGGGCGTCGCGCACCTCGGCCTCCAAGCCTTCCTCGATGATTAACCGCGTCGCCAACCGCACCAATTCACTCTTCGCGTCGACCACGCGGGCGCGCCCTTCGATCAGGTCGTTCAAGGCTTCACGCGTGCGCTCGCTTCCGGGTAGTCTCTTCGTCATGGAGGTGCCTCCTGTGCTGGGCTGGCGCGCAGCCATGCCCGGGTGGGAATCGACACCTCGAAGGATGCACCTCCTACCAAATTCCCAGCAAGTCTAGGACTTCACCGTTGACCGCGGTCTGGGTGCCCGACGCGAGCCACGAGGCGGTTCGCGCGCTGGTGCGCCTGCGCCACCTGGCGGCGGGCGACGTGCGCCGGGCCAAGCAGCAGATCCTGGGCTTCTGCCTGATGCATGATCGGGTGTATCGGGCGGGTACGACGCATTGGACGAAGACCCACCGGAACTGGCTGGTGGATCAGAAGTTCGAGCACGGCGCTCTGGCGCTGACCTATTCGGAATTGCTTGGCCGTCTCGAACGGGCGGAAGAGATGCTGGCGCGAGCGCGCCTGGAGTTGCGGGAACACCTTGGCGGCTGGGCCTTGTATCCGGTCATGGACGCCCTTCAGGCGTTACGCGGCTTCGATTGGGAGAATGCCGCCATGGTCGCGGCGGAGATCGGCGACTTCCAGCGCTTCCCCACGGCGGGCCATCTGATGGCCTACGTCGGCTTGGTGCCGTCGGAATATTCCAGCGGTGATCGACGCAAGCGGGGCAAGATCACCAAGTCGGGCAACGCCATGGTTCGCCGTGTCCTGGTGGAGGCAGCCTGGACCTATCGTCACCCGGCGCGCCAGTCGAGCCCGATCCGCGCCCGTTCAGCCCATCTGCCGGAGCCGATCCGCGACAAGGCCTGGCAGGCGCAGATACGATTGTGTCGTCGCATGCGCGATCTGCGCGGGCGCGGCAAACACCAGAACACCGTGCTGACCGCGGTGGCCCGGGAGCTGGCGGGGCACGTCTGGGCCATCGCCCGCATGGTGCCCCCGCCGATGGCATAAATCGCCGCGCGCCGAGCGGCGAATACCAACACGCCCGCTTGCGTGGGCAGCGGCGGTGGCGGCCACTTGGGGAACTCCCGTTCCTTGGCTATGGGCAGGATTGCATCCGATGCCCGTCTGTAGAGTCAGGACAGCCCCATCGGACATAGGGACATGCGGTAGTCGATCCGCGGATAAGAGCTTGATGGACCGTCGATCAAAGCCGTCCCGCCGCTGCCTTCCAAAGCGGGCGTCAGATACCCAGCACCCGGTGACGAGCCGGGTGAAAGGCCGCGTTCGTGCTTGACAGGGGAGAGGACATAAGAGCCAAGAATCGTCGGTAAGAGCTTTCTAATATATGAGAGGTTCAGAGCCGCTGACTGGCTACTCCGGCACTCCGTCGGCTTCGCCAGACTTCGTGCATGTCTGAGAGCACGCAGCGCAAACTGGCAGCGATCATCCTCGACGGTTTGAGAGAGCTACCGTTTCGCATCAGGCTCCGGATTGCCATCGAGAGCCCGAATGGCTACTCTGATGGCCGGAAACTGCGGAGGCGAGGGCATGGTCGAGACCACGGTCGGCGTCGATCTGAGCCGAGGCGACGCACCCCCCGCGACACCGATCGTCGAGCCGCCAGTCTTCGTCTGGCCGCCCCGACCGGTCGCAATGTTCAAGTTCCTGTTCGCCATACCGGGCTACTTCCTGCCCTTCAACATCATCTACATGGGCCTCGCCGTCCTGACCTGGTTCGCCCTCACGCCCGAGCTCTCGCGCATGACGACGTTCCAGTGGGACTGGATCGCCATCGTCTACGGCCGGAACCTCGGCCTAACTTTCCTGGTCTTCGGCGGCCTGCACCTTCGTTTCTACATGCTGAAATCGCAAGGTACCCGCTACATGCTGAACCGGCGGGAGCCGACGGCCGCGCATCGCCGCTTCCTGTTTGGCAACCAGGTCCGCGAGAACGTCTTTTGGACCGCGGTGAGCGGCGTCGGCGTCTGGACCGCCTACGAGGTCGTGACGCTCTGGGCTTTCGCCAACGGCTATATCCCGATGCTGAGCTGGGAGGCGCATCCGATTTACTTCGTGCTGCTGTTCTGCGCCATTCCAATAATCCGCGACGCCTACTCTTATTTCGTGCATCGCCTGCTGCACTACCGCTTCCTCTACAAGTCGGTGCACGCGCTGCACCACAAGAACGTCGACATCGGTCCCTGGTCGGGCATGTCGATGCACCCGGTCGAGCACGTCCTCTACTTTGGCGGTGTGCTACCGCACTGGATCCTGCTGTCCCATCCGCTGCATGCGATCTTCCACGTACAGCAGGCCGGCCTGGCGCCGGCGCTGGGCCACTTGGGCTTCCACAGGCTGCTGACGAAGGGCGAGAACGAGTACTCGATCGGTCAGCGCTATTTCCACTATCTGCATCACCGTTATTTCGAGTGTAACTACGGCGGTGACGGCACGGTGCCACTCGACAAGTGGTTCGGCAGCTGGCACGACGGCACGCCGGAAAGCCACGAAATCATGCGCGCCCGGCGCAAGAAGGCCCACGGCATCTGAGTCCACCCACGCGGGCCCGGCATCGCCGAACTGCAAACGCCGAGCAATGTCGGATCACCACGCGTTGCGCCGGCAGGTAGCGATCCGCCCTCTGCCGCCTGCCAGCCTATCGCCCGCTGACGGGGCTCCTGCGGCGATTGAGCGCAACCTAAACGCACCCTTCAACCCTATCGAGCGTTCGAAGCCGAGGCATTCCGCGGCTTTCCCATCGATTGCATGTCGCGCGGCCAGAACTCGATCGCCGAATTATACCAACTGACGCTGACGGAGACTCACATTTGGGATTTCCCTGACGGTTGATTTCTGACTCAATTCTGGTGATTCGGGATTGAGGAGGAGATTGACGATGGGCGCGGCGATCAAGCTTCGGGAGGACTATGACGCGGACGAACTTCGTCGACTTGCGCGGCTTTCGAAAGACGCGGATCAGAGCCGTCGTCTGTTGTCGCTGGCGGTGATCCATGAGGGCGGTCGTCGGCGGGATGCGGCGCGGACCGGCGGCGTCGGCCTTCAGGTGATCCGGGACTGGGTGTTGCGCTTCAATGCGGCGGGCCCGGATGGCCTGATCGATCGCAAGGCCCCCGGGCCGACGTCGAAACTCGACGATGCACGACGCAAGGCACTGGCGGCGCGCGTCGATGCCGGACCGGATCCGAGAACGGACGGCGTGGTGCGCTGGCGTCTGAAGGATCTGGCGCGCTGGATCCAGGACGAGTTCCAGATCTCGCTCGGTGAGAGGACGGTGAGCCGGGAATTGAAGACGATGGGCTCCACCAAGCTGACGGCGCGCCCGCGCCACCATGCCCAGGAGGCGGGCGTCATCGACGACTTCAAAAAAAATTCCCCGAGCTGGTCTCGCAAGTCCGCGAAAGCCTGCCCGACGGCGCGGACATAGAAATCTGGTGGCAGGACGAGGCCCGCGTCGGCCAGAAGAACAAGATCACCCGGCGCTGGGCCCGACGCGGCAGCCGTCCCCGCGCGCCGCATGACCAGCGCACCAAGTCGGCCTACATCTTCGGCGCCATCTGTCCCGAACGTGGAACCGGCGCAGCCCTCGTGCTCCCGCGCTGCAACACCGAGGCCATGCAGCGCCATCTGGAGGAAATCTCCTCCCAGGTCCACACCAGCGCTCATGCCCTCCTGCTTCTCGATCAGGCCGGGTGGCACATCACCGACGATCTGACCATTCCAGACAACATCACCCTCGTCCCGATACCGCCACGCTCACCGGAACTCAATCCGGTCGAAAACATCTGGCAATACATGCGAGACAACTGGCTCTCCAACATCGTATTCCAATCCGAGGAAGAGATCGTCGACTGCTGCTGCGAAGCCTGGAACAAACTCATCAATAAACCGGGCAAAATCAAATCCATCGGCAAGCGTCAATGGGCCCATGGGTTTTGATCAATGTCGGTTGGTATTAGTTGCTCAGACGGGCGCGCAAAAACAGTGGGGGCAGAGCGATCCCGAAGGATTAGATTGTCAAGGTCGAGTTCTTAGCGCAGATTCTGCTCGGCGACCGGCCGCGGCGGCCACCGACGCCGCTCGACTGACTTCGAGGCCATGCCTACCTCTTCCCGCACACTCCGGCCATCCGTAAAGGCAACGCTATTGATGCTTGGGGCGATGGCTTTCCGCGCCAAGAAAGTTTGTGTCTGAATTCATCGAGATCCCCGGCAAACCGTTACCATGTTGCCATCGCGCTGACAGAATCTCGGTGCGACACATAGATGATGGTGCGCTATCCCAGGTTTTGAAGAGCTTGCTCGATAGCCTACGGAAGGCGGGCGTGCCGGAATAGCGTCGGTGACACGGGACTTCCGCTGTGGGTCTTGGGTGTGTGGAAACCATTCGGTGGGTCATTCAGGCGCACGATCAGTTCAATCCCAACCCCGTTCTCGCGCGAACTGGTGGAGGATGAGCGGACCTTTCGCTACCAGCCGGAGACCGGCGAGGCCTGGATCTTCAATACTCGCAACCCGCGCGAGGTGAGCGCCATCGGCGCCTCCGAGTGCGACCGGCGGGCGGTGGCCTGTTTCGTCGGGCGCATGCCGGCAGGTCGCTTGGCCCCGTGGTCGTAAGGGTTCGCTCACCAACTCGATTGCGCGGCGGCTCCCGCGACGCGAACGGCGCGATCGATCGTCGATCGGACAGGCCGGATCCGCGGCGGGTCGGGCCTGTTCATTTCACCGGCATCACGAGATTGGGCAGCCAGGTCGTCAGGGGTGGGTACAGCGTGACCAGCAGCAGCATGCAGAGCATGGCGAGGAAGATCGGCCACATATATCGCCAGAATTCGTGCAGCTGCACCCCGGCGATGCGGCAGAGCAGATACATCGTCAGACCGTAGGGCGGCGTCACCAGACCGAGAAGCAGGTTGAACACGGTGATTACGCCGAAATGCACCGTGTCGATCCCCAAGGCCTCGACCGTCGGCATCAGCAGCGGCACGAAAACGAGCAAGAGCGGCACGGTGTCGATCATGCTGCCGAGCAGCAGGTAGACGACGTTGACCGCGATCAGGAACACCACCGGATTGTCGGTGATGCCGGTGAGCCATTGTTCCAACGCGTCGGCGGCGCCATAGAGCGTGAGGATCCGGCCGAACGCGGCGGCGGCGGCGATGATGAAGAACACCGAACCCACCGTCTTGACCGAGGCGACCACCTGCCGGCCGAAGATCGCCAGTGTCAAATCGCGGTAGATCAGGCCGCCGAGCAGGATCACCGCGAGCACACCGAGCACGGCCGCCTCGGTCGGCGTGGCGATGCCGCTCAGAATGCTGCCGAGCACCAGCACCGGCAGCAGCAGAACCGGAAACCCGACGAAGGTTGCCGTGGCGCGCTCGCGGTAGGTCGCCTTGACCTCGCGCGGGTAGCCGTGCCGGCGCGCCACCACATAGGCCTGCACCATCAACAAGATGCCGAGCATTAGGCCCGGAACCGCCCCGCCCAGGAACAACCTGCCGACCGAGGACTCGGTCGCGGCCGCGAAAATAATGAAGGCGATGCTCGGCGGGATCAGTGGCCCAATTGTCGCCGATCCGCCGATGATCGAGGCGGCGTAGCCCAGCGGATATCCGACCCGCTGCATCGCCGGGATCAGCAGCTTACCGGTCGCCGCGGCGTCGGCGAGATCGGACCCGGACATGCCCGCCATGATGATATTGACCAGGACGCTGACATGGGCGAGGCCGCCGGAGATGTGCCCGACGAAAGCCTTGGCCAGCGTGACGAGCCGTTGCGTCACGCCGCTGGCGAGCGCGAGATCGCCCATCAGTATGAAGAACGGGATCGCCATCAGCACGAAATGATTGATGCCCTGCCACATGGCCGTCGGCAGCGTCGACAAGGGTATCGGATCCGGCGCCAACACCAGCCCGACGATCGTGGAGGCCAGCAGGACGATGCCGATCGGGATCCGCAATACGAATAGGACGATGAAAACGGCCAGAACGACCCACAACGGGGCCATGTTTCAGACCCCCAGCTCGAGACTCGACCGTATCGGCTCGTTGCGTAAGCGTCGATACATCAACATCACGCTGTGCACGATCATCAGCGTTCCCGCGACCGGGATCGGATAGGCGAACACCGAGAGCGGAACACCGAGCGCAATCGTGTACATGACGTCGAGCGAGACCGCCGTCTTCCAGCCGTACCACACCACCGGAATCAGCACGAGAATGGTGACGACGTCGCCGAACAACCGGATCCAGCGCTGCCAACGATCGCCGATCATGTCGAACAGGATGGTCATGGAGATGTGGTCGTCGCTGCGCTGAATCGACGCCGCACCGAGCAACGCCAACCATACCATGACCAAGCGCGCGAATTCCTCGGTCCAGGGAGCCGTCACGTAGTCCGACAGTGCATAGCGGATGCCGATCTGCAGGGTCAAGGAGATCAGCATTCCGAGCAACAGGCAATACGAGACGGTGTCCTCGAATAGCTTCCAATAGTCGAGCCGTCCGCCCTCGGGCCACCAATCGCGGCGAAGGACTCGCGTTATCACCAGTGCCCCCAGGACCATCAGTACGAAAAGTCCGATCAGCTCCCGGGGGATTGGCATGTTCATGTCGCTCTCTCCGAAGTTCCGTTGGGCGATGCGGGAGGCGTCAGCCCTGCCACGAGCCCCACCGGCCGGCGCCCACGGCCGCGAGGAAGGTCCCGACATGCAGATTGAAAAAATCCGGCTCCTCTGAATTGAGGGTGTGGCCACACATCGCCAGGACCACCATGCCGGCGTGCGGCGCGTGTTGGCAGATGAAACGACATGCGGCGAAGGCCGGTTCGTCCTGGTCGCCGACCATCACCAGCGTCGGCACGTTCATCGCTCCGAGCTCCGCCTCGAGGTCGAAGATCGGCTTTCGGTTCATGAGCGCATTTCGCATCATATGGGCACAGCCGAGCGGTGAGAAATCGTCCATACCGGCGATGAATTCCTGCCATCCGCGCGGATCCTTGACGCGGAATACGATCCGCTGCGGCGCGTTCTCGACGTTGGCGACGATCCCGGCGGTGCCGTCGCGTTCGATGTCATCGGCGAAGGTCTTGGCCGCGGCCAGCCAATTGTCGCGGTCCACGGTGCCGGCACCGGCTCCGGCGACGACCAGTGCCCGGGCCAGACCCGGATGTCGAATGCCGAAATTCAGGGCCACGTTGCCGCCGGTCGCCAGGCCGGCGATATATGCCCGCTCGATATCGAGGAACCGCAGGAGCTGGTGCAAATCCTCGATCAGGTCGTCATGGCCGTAAGACGCCGCGTCGGCGGGCACCTGCGAGGGCGGATAGCCGCGCTGGTTGTAAGTGATCACGCGATATCGGCGAGCGAAGTATCGGACCTGCGGCTCCCAGGCCCGCATGTCTCCCGCGAACTCGTGCACGAAGACGAGCGGGAAGCCGCTGCCCGTCTCTTCGTAATAGAGCTCGACACCGTTTACGATCGCTAACGCCATGGCGGTCTTCCCCTGGATCACGTCGGTGGACAGACGGGGAGAGCGCGGGCGGCCACCGGCCGCCCGCTCCTCGAAAGAGTACGACTATTGCTGAGCCGCCTTGACTTCCTTCAGCAGCTGGGGACCCACCAGGACGGAGAAGCGATCGTGAACTTTCTGGGCCTTGGCGGCGAATGCCGCGCGGTCCGGTTCGATCACGTTGATGCCGTTCCGCTTCATTGTCGCGATGGCATCCTCGTTCGCTTTCTGGGCGCCGTCGCGCATCGTCTCGCCTGCCGCCTTGGCCGCCTGCAGGATGATTTCCTGATGTTTCTTCGACAGCGAGCCGAACTTGTCCATGTTCATCAGGTAGACGGTCGCGGTGAAGATGTGGTTGGTCAGCGCGAGGTCGGTGGCAACCTCGTATAACTTGGCATCACCCATGCCGTGATAGTTGGTCTCGACACCGTCGATCGCCTTCTGCTGCAAGCCGGAATAGACCTCGGGCCACGCCATCGGCACCGGGTTGCCGCCGAAGGCTTTGATCGTCTGGACGTACAGCGGATTCTCGACGATCCGCATCTTGCGACCCTTCATGCTGTCGGGCGACTTGATCGGGAAGCCGTTGGTAAGAAAGCCGCGGAAGCCCCAGACACCCCAGCCGAGACCCTTGATCCCCTTGGGCTCCATCAGCGCGAGGATCTTCCGGCCGATTGGACCGGAGAGCACCTTCCAGGCCGACTCCCGGCTCTTCCAGATAAACGGCAGCTCGGTGATGCTGAAAGTCGGCTCTATGTTCGCCGCCAGCCCCGAGCCGACCATGGCAATGTCGAGGGTGCCCAAACGCACCTGCGCGACCATCTCGAGTTCACCGCCGAGCTGTCCGTTCGGAAAGATCGTGATCTTGATCTCGCCGTTCGACAACTCTTCCACCACTTGTTTGAATTTCGTCGAACCCTTCCCGGCGATCGCCTTTATCGTGGTGACGTGGCCGATCCGCAATTTCACTTCGGCCAGCGCCGCGTTGCCGCCGAAGGCGACGATAGCGACGGCGACGATCGCCGCCGTCGAAACGGTGGTAAATCGTTGCAACATGTGTGATTCTCCTCCCAATCTGCGGGGTGGGCGTGATGGACGGAGCCTCGAGTTCTCGCACGACGCGCCGCCAGCCGCATTTCACCGCCACTAATCCTCGCACGATCCGAGCGGGCCTGACAATACGACATGCGTCCGGCTTGAATTCACGCTGGACACATGTCGTCAAATCGTCACCAAGCACCCGCCGACAAGCTGTCGCGAGGCCTCCGGAACATACCGCCGACGCTTTTCGCGGCGGCCCTCCGGTTTACGCTCGTCGCATTGTCCCGATGGCTATTTCCGGCTAATTGTGAAAGGCATGAGCGGGCGACGGGCGTGACGAGGGCCGCCATGGCCCGTCATGGGGATCGAAGGCCGACGACGGCATGCCGCTGGTACCGGAAAGCCGTGCGCTCCCGAAACCCACGGCGGCTTTCGAGGGGAGGATCGGAGATGTCGAACAGTCTCAACGAACTCAGCGCCACCGAGGCCGCCGCCCGGATCGCGGACGGCGACATTTCGTCGGAGGCGCTGGTGCGCGCCTGTCTGGAACGAATCGAAGCGCGCGAGCCGGACGTCGCGGCATGGATCTATCTCGATCCAAGTCACGCCCTCGCGCAGGCGCGGCGGCGTGACAGCGAGGCCGCCACCGGGCCCCTGCATGGCATCCCGGTCGGCTTCAAGGACATCGTCGACACCGCCGACATGCCCACCGCCTACGGCTCGCCGATCTACCGCGACTGTCGGCCCACGACCGACGCGGTTTGCGTTGCCAATACGCGCGCCGCCGGCGGCATCGTGATGGGCAAGACGGTCAGCACCGAGTTCGCGTTCCGCTATCCCGGCAGGACCGCCAACCCGCACAACCGCCTGTATTCACCGGGCGGCTCGTCCAGCGGCTCGGCCGCCGCCGTCGCCGACCGCATGGTGCCGCTCGCGGTGGGGACGCAGACCGGCGGCTCCGTCATTCGTCCCGCCGCCTATTGCGGCGTTTACGGCTACAAGGCGACCTACAACCTGCTGAGCTTCGCCGGCGTGCGCCATCTCGCCGAGGCATTCGATAATCTCGGCTGCATGGCGCGCACGCTCGACGACATCGCGCTGTTCCGCGGCGTGCTCATGGCAATCCCGCCGCGGCCGATCGGCGCGGGGATGGAAACGCCGCCCCGCATCGCCTTCTGTCGCACCCCGTTCTGGCAGGAGGCGCAGGACGCCACGCGCGAGCTCATCGAGGACGCGGCCGGGCGCCTCGCCGGCAGCGGCGCCGAGGTCGCGGACTTCGAGCTACCACCGTCGTTCGACGGCATCCTGGATCTCACCTGGCAGGTTACGCATTTCGAATGCGCCCGTTGCTTCGCCTACGACTACGCAGAGCATGCCGACACCATTTCCAGCGCGGTCCGTGACGCCGTCGAGGCGGGGCGCGCGGTCCCCTATGAGCGCTATATCGAGAATCTGAGGACGCTGGAGTCGCTGCGTGGCGAGATTCACGCCGCGCTCGACGGATTCGACGCGATCCTGACGCCGAGCGCCGTGGGCGAGGCGCCGCTCGGGCTTGGCGACACTGGCCCCATCACTTTCAATTTTCTATGGACGGTGCTGCATATGCCGGCCATCACGCTGCCGCTGTTCACCGGCCCGAACGGCTTGCCGATCGGCGCCCAGCTCGTCGCGCGACGCCACGACGACGACCGCCTGCTGGCGATTGCGCGTTGGGTCGAGCGCCACATCGGCTGAGCGAGGGCTATCCTCTGGCTCGCGCCAGGGCGCGCTCGAGCAGGTCGAGCCGATCCTGGCCCCAGAAGGGCTCGTCCGCGAAGATGTAGAACGGCATGCCGAACACGCCTTGGGTGATCGCGCGGTCCGTCTGTTCCGTGTAGAGGCGCTCGATCTCGGGCAGCGCTGCTGCGGCGAGCAGCGTTGAGCCATCGAAGCCCTCGGCCGCGGCGATCCCGAACAGCTCCTCGGGGCCAAACGGAAAGCGTTCCTCGGTCCAGAGCACCCGCGAGATCGCATGGGCGAGCCGCAGCGAGTCGAGGCCGGCGCGTTTCGCCGCGGTCACCATCAGGGCAGCCTGGCGCTCATCGGGCTCCTCGACCTCGCCGCGATAAAAGCGCGGTTCCGGGTTGAGCGGGACGCCACGCACCTCGCTCCAGCGCTTGAGCTCGATCAACCGATAGGCTTTACGCAGCGGCGGCCGTTTCGGTAGCGGCACGGTGCCGGCGGCGTCGAACATGCGGTCGTAATCGATGATGATCGGATCGATCGTTACGTCGTGGCGTGCGGCGATCTCCCGCAGCCGATCGTTCCCCAGATACGACCAGGGCGAGGCAAGCGCGTAGTAATACTTTATCTGCCGCTCCATACCGCGATCCCCGCCTATCGAACGCGCCCGCCGATTGGTGCGCCCCCAGCAAGGTATTGCCGTGCCTTCTGCTTGACAACACCGGCTTTTGGCAACTGATCGGTCCGATCGCGATCTTTGCGACAACGCCCTCGGCGCGCGACATACTCGCCGGCCGTCTTGCCGCGTGACGCCACGCCGCGGGTCGACTTCTCACGGCTCCGCTCCCTGAATTGACGACGAGGTCGTATGAGTTCGAGCGCGCAGGGCTTGAGGCGACCGCACCGATGGTAGAAGATTGTCTCGCTAGTGTCCCGATTCCGAAGTTCGCATGATTTTCGCCTGCTGTTCAGCTATTTCGATTGTTCGGAGGCAGAAGCGCTGGATGGCGCCGAGGATGTCATCGGCGGATTTGGTCCATTTGAAGGGTTTGGGGTTCTGGTTTGTCGTGTCGATGTAGTCGAGGATGGTGCGCTCCAACTCCTTGGTGGAGCGATGGACGCCGCGCCTGATCTGCTTGTCGGTCAGCAGCCCGAACCAGCGCTCGACCTGGTTGAGCCAGGAGGCGCTGGTGGGTGTGAAATGGGCCTGCCAGCGCGGCCGTTTGGCGAACCAGTCGCGGATCGCCTTGGTCTTGTGGGTCCCGTAGTTGTCCATGACGATGTGGATGTCGAGATCACCAGGGACGTTCGCCTCGACGAGGTCGAGGAATTTGCGGAACTCTCGGGCCCGATGGCGCGGGAAACATTTGCCGATGATCTCTCCCGTGGCGATGTCGAGGGCCGCGAAGAGAGAGGTCGTGCCGTGGCGCTTGTAGTCGTGGCTGCGCCGCTCCGCCTGCCCGGGGCGCATCGGCAAGAGGGGCTGGGAACGGTCCAAGGCCTGGATCTGGCTCTTTTCGTCGACACAGAGAACCAGGGCACGATCCGGCGGCGCCAAATACAGACCGACGATGTCGCGGACCTTCTCCACGAAGAAGGGATCGCTCGACAGCTTGAAGGTCTCCGAGCGATGCGGCTGCAAGCCGAAGGCCCGCCAGATGCGATGAATGGTCGAGGGCGCGTGGCCGCTCGCCCGCGCCATCGAGCGAAGGCTCCAATGGGTCGCGTCCGGCGGCGTCTCTTCCAGCGTCAGCCGGACCGCTTCCGCGATGGCGTCATCGCCGATTTGACGCGGCGCGCCGGGGCGGGGTTCGTCGTACAGACCGTCGAGGCCCTCCGCCGCATAGCGGCGACGCCACTTGCCCACGGTGTCCGCGCTCGCCTCGAGACGAACGGCGATCTCCTTGTTCTCCAACCCTTCCGCCGCCGCCAAGACGATCCGAGCCCGCCGCGCAAGCCCCTGCGACGTCTTGCGACGACGAGACAGCGCCTCCAATTCGGCGCGCTCGTCATCGCTCAAAGAGATCGTCACCGCCACTCTCGCCATCAATCGCGCCTCCTGAAAACAAATAGAGACATAATCATATCAATTTATCGATCAGGACACTAGACCTCAACCGACATTCCCCAGATGCCATCCAAATTCGTGGAATTCGTACCACCGTCCCACGCCAAAGGAACTGCATCCCTGCCGTAGCCATCTGATGGTCTGATTTTGGAGATCGGCCCTCGTTTGAAAGGCATTCGCTCAGATTTCCCACCATTCAGACCCACCCCTCCTGTCGTCTTCACCTGGCCCCCCTCCCCCCGCCGACCCCCACCCTGAGGCGCCGGCACGACGAGCCCCCGAGGCACCGCCGGCGAGCCCGTGGACAAGCAAAGAAACCGCACGGCGGAAATCCAGCGAGAGAGAGCAAAGTCAATTAGACAGCAACTCGATTAGACAACAAAACCCCGTTTTCACCCCGCCTCGACCCGGGCAAAGGGGCCACCATTTGATGCAGGGCGGACCACGGTCGGCGCGGAAGGAATCACTTTCCCGCCGCCGAAGAGGCTCGAGACCGACCCTCCCGGCACTGCGGGAAAGCCATCGCCTAGGACGTCATTTTTGCCCCGAGAGAAGCGAAAGCATTCATTTCCGGAGCACGTTTGAATACCCGATGAGGACGCCTTGTCACCGCCGCGGCGCCCCTCGGCCCCTCCGGGGAGAAAAAATCGGGGGCAGTCGCGACCTATTTTGGGTCTGCCACCGCCCCCGGAATGTCGTGGCCGGTGGCGCCGGGAGGGAGAATGACGCCGTACGGGACCACGACCACACCGAAGGGAGGGCAAAGCGTGGGAGGAAGTGCTCAGCCGGCCTCCGCTCGATTTGGCGTTTTCTCGCGCCCGCCGCCGCGCCGGCTCAACAACAGGTCGATGTCGACCGCGTCTCGCAATTCCGCCGGCATATGGGTCTCGGCGTATTCCCGCCAGACCCGGGAATCGAGGAAGAGAGCGAAGATATCGGCGTCGATCTCCACCGCATCGCGCATCCTGGCCATGATGGAGAGCGCCTCGCTCAAGGTCTTGCCGCGCTTGTAGGGCCGGTCGCCCGCGGTCAGCGCCTCGAAGATGTCGGCGATTACCAGCATCCTGGACGGGATCGAGAGCTCCTCGCCCGTGAGGCCTTTG
Organism: Alphaproteobacteria bacterium; assembly: GCA_965225945.1. GTDB lineage: Bacteria > Pseudomonadota > Alphaproteobacteria > JASLMY01. The sequence goes on from CBDDBZ010000037.1 coordinate 273,700, forward strand.
GGATAGCCGGTGCCGTTGATCTTCTCGTGATGCGCGCCGGCGATCTCCGTCACCCGGGCGAGCTCGGCGGGGAAGGGCAGTTCGCGCAGCATCTCGATGGAGACCTCGACGTGGCGGTTGATGATCTGGCGCTCCGCCGGGTTCAGCGTGCCGATCCGGATCGACAGGTTGGCGATCTCGTCCTCGCTCAGCAGCGGGCGCGTGAAGCCTTCGTGGTCGCGCCACGCGCGGGCGGCGATGGCCTCGACCCGCGCCAGCATCTCGTCGGTCATGAAGGTCTCGCCGTGGTTGGCGTGGACGAGGAAGGCGAGGTCGTCGTCCAGCCGGCCGATCTCGGCGTACATTTGGGCGCGGCGTTGCTCGCCCTGCTCGGGGTGGCGAAGGATGTGCTTCAGGCAATCGATCTCGACCTCGCGCTTGGTGATCTCGAAGCGCGCGGAAATCTCGTGAATCCGGTCGTGCACGGTCTCCAGCCGCGTCGCCTTGTCGACCACGTGCTCCGGCGTCGCGAGCTTGCCGCAGTCGTGTAGCCAGGCGGCGAGCGACAGTTCCTCGAGCCCGTCCTCGTCCAGCTCGAAATCTTCGAAGGGGCCTCGGTCGCTGGCGCAGGCGGCCCGTGCCAGGAGCTCGTAGATCACCGGCACGCGCCGGCAATGGGCGCCGGTATAGGGCGACATTGCGTCGATCGCGGCGGTCATCATCCGAACCAGGGCGCGGAAGAACGCTCGGCTTTCCGCCTTCCGGCGATGCGTGCGCTGCGCGCTGCGCGCGCTCGCCGCCAGGGCCGCCACGCGCTCGCGCGCCCTGTCGTCGAAGCGCCGGATTTCGACCTCGCCGGTCTCGCGGTAGAGCGAGAGCACGGCGATCGTCTCGCCGTCCTCGTCGGGAATCGGAATTGCGAGGGCCGCGCTCACCCGCGAGCCGAGAGCGGCGAGGAAGCCCGTGGTGCGATCGAAGGGCGCGAGCGCGTCCGGCCCGTCGAGGTGGATGCTCCGGCCTTCGAGCGCCGCGTGACAGGCGAGGTCGGCCACATCGGCCTCGCCGCTCTCCGCACACCTGAGGGGTCGGGCGGGGAAGGGGCTCGGCGCGGCGTCGCCGCCATAGGCGATGCCGGCGCGGGCGAGGCGCAGGAGGTGCGGGCGGGCGCTGCTGTCCTCGATCAGGTGGATCAGGCCGGCCTCGGCGTCTGCTTGGCGCATGGCGCCCTCCAACAGCCGTTGCCAGGACGCCTCGAGCGTCGGTGCGTCGGCGATCTCGGCCATGCAGGTGGCGAGTGTCTCGGGTGCCGGCGGGTTCGCCGGCGCCCGGGCCTCTGCCGCCGCCCGGGCCTCTGCCGCCGCCCGGGCCTCTGCCTCGCCGCCGCCCGCTCGGCGTGCAGGTAGGTGACCTTGGCCTCGATCGTTGGCGTCATGACGATTTTCCCCCTCGCCGAGCCCGCGCCGCTCGATTGTCGTCGGCCCGGCGCCTCATCAGGCCGTCGCCGTGCTCGCGCCGTCGCGGACATCGGCGATTTCGGTAACGATCATGTCCGGGTAGCGCGACCGCGTGTCCGCGTTCCGCGCCGCCTCGTCGATCAGGTGGCTGACCGGCGCGTAGAGCGAGGGCACCAGCGCCCGGCCGCCACCGGCATGGGCGTGGCGAATGCCGTGGCGAACCCGCGCCCGCTCGGCCTCGGAGAGCCCAGCGATCATGTCCTTCGTCGCCCAGATCGCGCCGCCCGGCGCCAGATCCGACAGCGCCCGGGCGCGGGCGAGCGTGTCGCCCAGCACCGAGAATTCGAGATTGGTTGGCGAATGCAGGCAACCGAACCACTCCTGCCCCTCGGCGAGACCCATGGTGAGCACCAACTCGTCCACGCCGCCGTGCCGCCCGCTCCATTCCCGGCTGATCCGGCGCATGGTTTCGCGCAGCTCGGTCGCGCACAGAAGCGCGTTCATGACGTAATTGCAGTCGGGCTGGGGGAAGAAATAGTACACCAGGCCATCGCTCAGGTGCTTGCCGTGGGTGCCGTAATAGCGGCGGAACACCGCCTCCATGGCATGCCAGACGTCGTTCACCAGGGCGAAATAGTCCTCGGGCGCCAGCATGGCGCGAAGCGCGTCGGAATTCTCCAAGTCGGCGACCAGCACCGCCAAGTGGGTCAGCGACGGCAGGCGCTGCTTCAGCAGGTCGCGCACGACCTGCTCGCGCCTGGCCAGCAGCTCGAGCAGGGATTCGATCTCGTCCTCGGCCGGCACATAGGCGAACAGCACGCCCTCGCGGAAGAAGGTCGCGTGCAGATCGTAGGCGACGGATACACCGAGTTCGTCGGACAGCTCCGCCGCGACACGGACGATGTGGCGCATGCCGACGGAAGGCGTCTCGCGATGCAGGCGGACCAGGAGCTCGGCGCCCTCGGTGCCGATGTGGGGCGCGAGGGCGGCCAGCGCCTCCGCGGGCACCCGGTTTCGCGCCACGCCGACGTGGAGCCTGAGCGCTTCCAGCCAATCCCGCTCGCTCGGCGGCTCATGGGCTTCCAGCAGCAGGCGAAAGACGTTGCGCGCCTCGATCTCGGCCTCGAGCCCCTGGCGGCGGTGGAAGATCTCCTGCGCCGCCTGGTGATTCCACCATTCGAGCTCGAAATAGTTGTTCACCATGTAGGCCGGATGCGGCAGGTCGTCGATGGAGAGCCGTAGCGGGCGGCCCGGCTGCACCACGCGCGGGGGGCCGGGCGAGCGCCGGATCACCGCCGCGACCGCCGCTGTGTCGTCCACGTCGTTGGTGGCTTCGCGCGCGAGCGGAACCGCGCGCGCCTCGCCGTCCTCGTCCACGGCGAACCGTTCGGCGATCTCCGCCATCGAAAGGCCCTGTTTCTTGTAGACCTGGACCTGCTCGATCCGCTCGATCGCGTTGTCGTCGAAATAGCCGATGCGGCGCGCGCCGCCGCTGCTCGGTCCGGCGAGGCCGACGATCGGGCGCCCCAGGATGCCCAGCGCGATGTAGTTGTTGAGCGTGGCGCGGGAAATGCCGGTGCGCTCCATGACCTCGTGGCTGGTCAACACAGCGCTGGTGCCGAAAGGGAGAAAAAAATGGGTGAACCATCCGTCGCCCCTCCGCCGGGACCGGGGAGGAGGGAGGAGAGGGAGAAAATCCCCGGTCCTTGGATGCAAGCGGCGAGGTCAGGGAGGAGGGACCGCGCCCCATCCGGGCGGTGAAGTCCTAGACTTGCTGGGAATTTGGTAGGAGGTGCATCCTTCGAGGTGTCGATTCCCACCCGGGCATGGCTGCGCGCCAGCCCAGCACAGGAGGCACCTCCATGACGAAGAGACTACCCGGAAGCGAGCGCACGCGTGAAGCCTTGAACGACCTGATCGAAGGGCGCGCCCGCGTGGTCGACGCGAAGAGTGAATTGGTGCGGTTGGCGACGCGGTTGATCATCGAGGAAGGCTTGGAGGCCGAGGTGCGCGACGCCCTGGGCCGGGACTATTACGAGCACGGTTCCGAGCCTGGCCGAGGTTACCGGAACGGTTCGCGCGAAGGTCATCTGAAGACGGCCGAGGGGCGGATCAGGTATGCGGCGCCGCAGGTCGCCGGGACGGACGAACCGTTCCGTTCGGATCTGCGAGCGCAGCTGAAGGGTCATTCCGAGGGCCTGGAGGATTTAGCCGTGGAGATGCTGGCGCGCGGTCTCTCGGTGCGCGACATCGAAGATGCCTTCAGGGAAGAAAGTGGGCGCTTGCTGCTGTCGCGCACGGCGGTCTCGGAGATGGGGGAGCGGCTCTGGGCGGACTACCTCGGCTTCGCCAAGCGCGACCTTAGCGAGTTCGAGATCGCCTACCTCTTCGTCGACGGCATCGCCGAGCGGCTGCGGGCCGGGCAGAGGCGAGAGCCGGTGCTGGCGGCCTGGGGCTTCACGCTCGAGGGCAAGAAGGTTCTCCTGCATCTGATGGCGGGCTCGAAGGAGGACAACGAGACCGTCTCCGCGTTCTTCCAGGACATGCGCAGCCGAGGCCTGGGCGATCCTCTCCTGATCGCCTCCGACGGCGCGCCTGGCATTATCAAGGCGATCGAGATTTGTTTTCCCAGGAGCGCGCGCCAACGCTGCCTCGCGCACCGGATGAGGAACTTGGCGGCGAAGGTGCCCGAGGATCTCTGGCCGGAGTTCAAGGCCCGCGCCCAAGCGGCCTACCAGGCCCCCTCGCGCGCCATCGCCCGCGATCTGGCCGAGGGCGTGGTGCGTGACTGGGAGCGCGAGCTGCCCTCGGCGGTGGCCTGTTTCCTGGATGATTTCGAGGCCTGCATCGCGCACCTGCGCATGCCGGTCAATCACCGCCGGGCGATCCGCACCACCAACCTGCTGGAGAGATTGTTCGGGGAGGAGCGCCGGCGCTTGAAGATCATCCCCAACGCCTTCGGCGAAAAGGCGGTACTGAAGCTCATGTTCGGTGCCATGAGCCGCGCCGCCGAGCGATGGAAAGCAGTCAAGGTCACCGTCTTCGAGCGGCGCCAGATGGACGCCGTCAGGAAGGAACTCGATCAGGAATACCAAGCCCAGCTGGAACTACCAGAACAGGCCTCGACGGAGGCAACCCCGGAGAAAATTCCCAGCAGAATCCGGACTTGACCCATCCGGGCGGAGGGTTGACAGACTGCTACGCATCGGTTCACCCATAACAATGGACAACAACGTATCTGAGGATGTTGGACTGTGCAAATGAAATTTTAACCTTCGATCATTTGGTCTGTCCATTTTGATTAATTTTGCAACAGTCCCGCAGGAGAGATCAAAGTCATTCGCTGATTCGAGCGTGGATTTTCTTTTATCCTATTGTTTTAACAGAATAAAACAAAAGCAAGGGTATGCTGGGTGGACACGTTCCCTGCCGGCGGCGAAAGCGCTTGGAAATAAACGTCCAGGCGAAAATAAACACAGTCAAGCGATGATCGGAAATTTTTTGCCTGGACTGTAGAATCTCTGTCCGATCTGGACAGATAAGGACGATCGACCCTATATTGTGGCTGAAGACTCGTGACCGTCCAGATGCTGTGAGGGTGTCGGAAGGTGGCTATGAATCGGCGCCATCGTCGGCGCGGCGCGCGGCCAAGGCCTGATCCTCGATAGCGATGCGATGGGCCAGCAGCGCCGCGTTCATCACGCTGAACACCAGCGCCACGCCCCAGGCCCCGAAGGCGAGCGGCAGGACGGCGATTTCCGCCGCGACCACCAGGTAGTTGGGGTGGCGAAGCCAGCGATAGGGTCCATGGCGCACCAGCGGCGCGTCGGGGAGCGTGACGATCCGCGTCGTCCAATAGGCGCCGAGGCTGGCGATGACCCACACGCGCAGCCCCTGGAGGAGGCCGAAGACGCCCAGTAGGTACGCCGCGTTCGGCTCCCCCGCGCCCCGAAGTGCCAGTGCCACCAGCCATGCCGCGTGCAGGGCGAGGAGCAGCGGGTAGTGTCCGGCGCCGACCTCGCGACCACCCCGCGCCAACAGGCGGCGGACGTTGCGGGCCGACAGCGCGAGCTCGGCCACGCGTAGCGCCACCACGGCCGCCAGGATCAAATGGAGTGTCGACATGTCCCCGGCGCCGCCTCCAGGATCGCGAAGGCCACCGTGAAGCCGGGCCCGAGGCTGCTCACGAGGTAGCGCTTGGCCCTGGCGTCGGCCACATCGAGCGCGCGCTGGGCGACGAACAGCACCGTCGCGGCGCTCATGTTGCCGAAGCGGCGCAGGATGTCGCGGGAATAAGCGAGCGCGCCCGGCTCGAGCTCGAGCACCGCCTCCAAGGCCTCCACCACCTTGGCGCCGCCCGGATGGACCAGGAAGTCGTCGATGTCGGCGCGGCAAAGTCCATGGCGGGCGAGAAATTCGTCGATCGCCGTGCCCATGGAAGCGCGAACGATGTTCGGGATATCGCGCGAGAAGACCACGGCGAGACCGTCCTCGCGGACCTTCCAGCCCATGACGTCGAGCGTCGCGGGCCAGGTATGCTCGCCCCAGTGGGTGAGCGCGGGACCGTCGAGCCCGGTGCCGATCACCGCGGCGGCGGCGCCGTCGCCAAAGAGCGCGGTGGCGATGACATTGCTCTTCGAGCGATCGTTCCAGCGGAAGGTGAGGCCGCAAAGCTCGACCACCAGCAGCAGGACCCTCGTTCCCGGCTCGGCCCGCGCCAGGCTCGCGGCGCGGCCGAGGCCGAGGGTGCCGCCCGCGCAACCGAGGCCGAAGACGGGGAGCCGCGTCACGTCGCGGCGGAACGCCATCCGCTCCATCAGCCGCACGTCGAGCGTCGGCGTGGCGATCCCGGACGAGGAGATCGTGACGATGGCGTCGATCTCCCCCGCCCTCAGGCCCGCACTCGCGATGGCGCGACCCGCCGCCTGTTCCAACAGCTCGACGGCGTTCTCGACATAGAGGCGGTTGCGTTCCTCGAAGCCGTGCGGGCGCAGATACCACTCGAGCGGAACGCAGGAATACCGGGTCTCGATTTCGGCGTTGGCGTAGACCGGCGCCAATCTCGCGAAGTCGGAAAAATCGCCGCCGAAGAGCTCCCCCGCCGAGCGCGCGACCTCGGACTGGCGCAAGATGTGCCGAGGCGTCGCGGTGGCGATCGCCGCGATGCGGGGCAACATTGACATCACCCGGTCTCCCGTGATCCATGGGGCTTCGATGGCCGGAACCCTCGCCGGCTCGTCTCGAAATCGACACGGGCCCGCCCTCGGCGCAAGGTACGTTCCCGAGAGTCGTGTCACCGCCCGTGAACTTCGGGGCCGGCCGGGGGGTGGCAATGCGCGTGCCAATCATCACATAGGTGGCGTGGGCGGTACCGACCCGCGAGAGAAAGAGCCTCACGGAGATGGATGAGAACGAAACCGAGCCAGCGGACGACGACCTCCCTCCGAGCCTGATCCCCACGCAAGTGATCGCGCCGGCGAGCAAGGCCAGCCTGCTGTCGCGACTGCGGACCTATCTCATCGCCGGCATCATCGTGACCGCGCCGATCGCGATCACGGTCTATCTGACCGTGATCATCGTGCAGTTCGTCGACGCCCAGATCGTGCCGCTGATCCCGCCGATCTACAATCCCGAGACCTACCTGCCTTTCTCCATTCCCGGCCTCGGCATCCTGGTGGTGCTGATCGTATTGATATTCATCGGCTTCGTCGCGGCGAACTTCTTCGGCCGCTACCTGATCCGCACGGGCGAGCGCATCATCGATCGCATGCCGGTGGTGCGCAGCGTCTACAACGCGCTGAAACAGATCGCCGAAACCGTGGCGCGGCAGTCGTCGAACGCCTTCCGCCAGGTCGTGCTGGTCGAATATCCGAGAAAGGGCGTGTGGGCGCTCGCCTTCCTCACCAGCGAGGCGAAGGGCGAGGTCCGGCGCCGAGCGGAGCGGGATTTGATCAGCGTCTTCCTGCCGACGACGCCCAACCCCACGTCCGGCTTTCTGCTCCTGGTGCCGCGCGAGGATCTGATCATGCTGGAGATGACGGTCGAGGAGGCGGCGAAGATGATCATCTCGGCCGGCGTGGTCATTCCGCCCGATCGGGGCGCGGCGCCCATGGTGGCGCCGATCCAGCTCTCCTCGCACTTCGCCGAGCGCCAGCCCGAGGTCTCGGCGGACTCGGAGCAACGGCGCGACGGTGCCGAATAGCGCATGATCCGCTCATGCGATTCGGAGAAAAGGAAAAGGGGTCATTCTACTTTTTAGTCCGTTCTGCCGAATAAAGTACAATGACCCCTTTTTCTTTTCAGCTCTCCTCGCACTTCGCCGAGCGCCAGCCCGAGGTCTCGGCGGATTCGGAAAAAGGGGTCATTCTGCTTTTTGGTCCGTTCCGCCGAATAAAGTACAATGACCCTTTTCTCCTTTTCTCCGAGCGGCGGCCCGAGGTCTCGGCGGACTCGGAGCAACGGTGCGACGGTGCCGAATAGCGCATGATCCGCTCATGCTCTAGCCTTCAACCCGAGCCCAGATAGGCGATCGCGGCGTCGCGCTCGAAGAGATAGAGCAGGACGCGAAGCGCGCGCCCTCGAGTCGAGGCCAGCGTCGGGTCGGTCTCCATCACCAGGCGCGCGTCGTCCCGGGCGATCGCCATCAGGTCCTGATGAAAGGCGATGTCGGCCAGGCGAAAGGCGGGAAGGCCGCTCTGCCGCGTGCCGAGCAGTTCGCCCGCGCCACGCAGCCTCAGATCTTCCTCCGAGATGCGGAAGCCGTCGTCGCTCTCGCGCAGAATCGCGATGCGCGCCCGCGCCGTCTCCCCCAGCGGCTCGGCGTAGAGCAGGAGGCAGGTCCCGGGCCGCTCGCCCCGCCCGACCCGGCCTCGAAGCTGGTGCATCTGCGCCAGGCCGAAACGCTCGGCGTGCTCCAGCACCATGATCGTCGCATCCCTGACGTCGACGCCGACCTCGATGACCGTCGTCGCCACCAGCACGTCGATCTCGCCGGCGCGGAAGGCTTCCATCACCCGGTCCCTCTCGGGCCCGCGCATGCGACCGTGGACCAGGCCGACCCCCTCGCCGAGCGTGGCCACGAGGGCGGCGTGGCGCTCTTCGGCCGCGGCCACGTCGAGAGCCTCCGATTCCGCCACCAGCGGGCACACCCAATAGACCCGATCACCCCGGGCCCGGGCCCGGGTGAGGCCGGCGACGACCTCCTCGAGGCGCGAGAGGGGGAGCGCGCGGGTGTCGATCGCCGCGCGGCCCGGCGGCTTCTCGTCCAGACGCGAGACGTCCATGTCGCCGTAGGCGGTCATGGTGAGGGTTCTGGGAATCGGCGTCGCGGTCATTACCAGGACGTCGGCATTGGCACCCTTTTCGCCCAGCAGAAGCCGTTGATGGACGCCGAAACGATGCTGCTCGTCGATCACGACGAAGCCGAGGTCGCGGAAGGCGACATCATCTTGGAACAGCGCGTGGGTGCCGATGGCGATTTGCCCGGCGCCGCTCGCGAGCCGGCCCAGGGTCCCGCTTCGCGCCTTGCCCTTGTCGCGGCCGGTCAGCAGCTCGGCCCGGAGGTCCAGGCCGGCGAGGAGAGGCGCGATGACGCCGTGGTGCTGGCGCGCCAGGATCTCCGTCGGCGCCATGATCGCGGCCTGGGCGCCGGCCTCCACCGCGGTCAGCATCGCGGCGAGCGCGACCACGGTCTTGCCGCTGCCGACGTCGCCCTGCAGCAGGCGCAGCATCCGGTCCGGCCCCCGCATATCGGCCAGAATCTCGGCGATCGCACGTTCCTGCGCCCCGGTCATGACGTAGGGCAGGGTCTCGCGCAGGCGGGCGAGGAGGGCGCCGTCGCCGGCCAAAACCCGGCCCTTGCGCCGCCGCGCCGCCGCGCGGACCAGCATCAGGGCCAGCTGGTTGGCGAGTAGCTCGTCATAGGCCAGGCGCTGGCGAACCGGCGCCTCGGGCGCCAACTGGGCGAGCTCGTCGGGCGCGTGGGCGGCGAGCAGCGCTTGCTTCCAGCCGACCCAGCCGCGCCGCGTCTTGAACTCGGAGTCGAGCCATTCCGGCAGTTCCGGTAGCTCCGCCAGCGCGCCTTGCACCGCGCGTGCCAGGGGCCGCGGAGTCAGGCCCGTGGTCGAGGCATAGACCGGCTCGACCAGCGGCAGGTCCGCCGCTTCCTCTGGTCGGACGATGTGGTCGGGATGGGCCATCTGTGGCGTCCCCTGGAACATCTGCACCGTGCCGCTGACGACGCGGGTTTGGCCCTCCGGTAGGGTACGGGCCAGGTAATCGCCCTTGGCGTGGAAGAAGACGAGGGTGATGACGCCGCTTTGGTCGCGACAGAGCACGCGATGGGGCAGCCGGGCGTTCCGAGAGGGGCGGTGTTCCACCACCTCGAGGGTGAGCGTGGCGATGACGCCTTCGCGCGCCTCGGCGACCGTCGGGCGGTAGCGTCGATCGACGATGCCTTTCGGGAGCTGCCAGCAGAGGTCGACCAAGCGCCCGCCGGCGGCGGTTTCGATCAGTTTGGCCGTCCGCTGGCCCACGCCCTTCAGCGAGATCACCGGCCGGAACAGGGGAAACAGGATGTCGGGGCGCATCGGCTGCCCAGTGCGGCTGCCCAGTTCGAGGCGACGATTTCGGCGGCGTGTCGGCCCGACGGCTGACAGCCCGCCGACCAAAGGCTATACCCCGTTCACCCGGCGGAGGGAAGGATGGGCGAGGATTTGGAGCTCAGGCGCAGGCGGCTCGCGTACCGCAGCAAGCATCGCGGCACCAAAGAGCTGGATCTGCTGCTCGGCGTCTTCGCGGAGCGCCAGCTCGAGCTCATGAGCGGGCGCGAACTGGAGCTCTACGAGGCGATCCTGGAAGCCGACGAGGTGGAGATCTACGCCTGGCTGATCGGGCGCGAGGCCGTGCCGCCGGCCCACGACAACGACGTGATGCGCCGTCTGCTCAGCTTCGATTTCCCCCGGGCGCTGTTGAAACGGATCGGCTCGCTTTAGTGATTTCTAGCTTGCTCGATGTTGGTCACTTGCCTTCCAGATAGATTGAAGGTCAAGGACGCCCAGTGGCTCGACCAGACCACGGGTTGGTTTTCGACGGGCAACAGGAGAACCGCGTTCAGGAGATAGTCGCCGTCACCCAATATGGCTATGACGGCTCTGCCATCTGCGTCGGTTTTCACGCTGGTCCGCGTCACGCCGCCATCGTCGCGAAAGATATTGATTTGTCGCCCGGCCATCGGAGCGCCTCGCCAGATCAGCCTGACCGGTAAGGCTTCGATGTTCGGGTCGTAGGGGTTCGCGTCGGCCACGAGTTCCAGCCGCATGCCGACCACCGCATCGCGGTCGTCCTCCCGAATGTCGCCGACCTGTACCAGCGCCTTGGCATATCTCGTATAGCGTTCCGCGAACCCCGTTTCCGGCAGGCCGCGTTCGCGATGACGCGCGGCCAAATGATCGAGCCCCTCTTCGGAAAGGTACCTCCGGAAGAGCGACCAGTCGTCATAAACGACGCGGAACGCGATCGTGTGATGGCTGATGACGTGCAATCCAGACCCGATCGGCGCTTGCGCCAGGGCGGGAAGATCGCCCTCGTTCCCCACCACCCGTTGTTCCTTGCCATGGAGGCCGATGGTGAATTTTCGGAACCGCTTCGAGAGATAGGGATGGGACACCCCCTCGAGCATGCGACCGACCTTGAGGTCCGCCCTGATCTCTTCGCCCGGGCCGACCCTGCCCCGCTCCAGACTCATCCAGAATTCATGGGCGAGGGCCGGCGAGCCGACCGCGAAGGCGGCCACGAGTACGACGATATTTGCCATTATCATGCGAGACGGTGCCACGGCAATTTCTCCGAGTTTGATCGACTCCTTCATGGATACGAAACCGAGCGCCGTTTCGGATGCATTTGAAATAACCGGCGATATCAAAATAATGTGACCGATCCTTTTTTCGAATATGAAACCAGAGTTGGATGGCCTGCGTTGTTCTGGTTGTATGACGCACAATGAGGTGGATCCTGGTTTATCCGAATCAATTCAGCACGCCGATCTCGAATAGCGCTTCGTTCTATACACGAGCGTTTCCGTTGGGAGCAGTCGTCGGCCGGCTCGTTTGTTTCACCAAGCCAACGCTCCATCTGCGGTATATCGATCAACCCTAACGGAGAAGGAGACCATCATGCGTTTCGACATCAAGTTGCCCGTCGCGGCCGTGACCATCGTTCTGGCCCTCGGCGCCTCCTCGACGGCCTTCGCCAAGGCGCACGACCAGGGCGTCGCCGACGGCACTTTCCCCACGAGCACGTCCGGGGAAATTCAGGCCATCGGAGGGCAGGGCGTGTCGTCGGTCGTGAACGACGGGACGTTCAGCGACGCCAAGTCGGCGGCCGGTGGCGACAACGCCGTCGAGCCGGTCGTGGGGAATGGCGCCAACGAGCCCGACTAATCGGGTTCGCTCCGCCGGCGACGTCATTCCGGCGGCCACCTCACAGACGAGAAAGGCCGGGCGCCGAGCGCGTCCGGCCTTTCGCTGCGTGTTTGCCGATCCTATGAGCGATCATCCCAGACTCGACACCTCAATCGTGGCAATAGAGCTGGTGCATCGACGTTTGAGCTTTCTTATTATCGACAAACGTCATAAAACCAGGATTGCTGAAATCATCTCGATCTAGGCGGCGGCGCTTATCAACAACAGGCAGCCGTCTCGACTCGACGCGGTCGGATGATCGGAACGGGGCAGGCCGACATGGTAGTCTCCCGCCCGCAGCTCATGGCGGCCGAACGACAAACCTTCCGGTAGCGTAACGATCCGGGCAGACGAGAGCAACATCGGCGCTTGCGGTGACGTCGTGACTCATGGGGTCATGCGGATCCTACGAACGCTTCCTGCTAGTCGCTTCGAAGCGCCGTCGCGGGAAGTAATCCGGCCGCTCTTCGCGCCGGGTAAAAGCCGAAAACGAGCCCGATCACGGTGGAAAAGGCCAGCGCGGCGGCGACCGTCGAGGGGTCGATCAGGACCGGCCAGTCGGTGATCCCGGAGATCAGCCAGGAGGCGCCGCCTCCCGCCGCGACGCCGATCAGCCCGCCCACGACACAGATCAGCAGCGCCTCGGTCAAGAACAGCCGACTGATATGCCCGCGCGTCGCGCCCAGAGCCAGCCGGAGGCCGATCTCACGGGTTTGCTCAGCGACGGACACCAGCATGATGTTCATGATGCTGATGCCGCCGACCACCAAGGAAATCGAGGCGATGGCGGCCAGAAGCCAGCCGATCGTGCGGCTGGAGCGTCGCTGGGCGGCCATCGCCGCCGCCGGATCGCTCACCCGAAAGCCCGCGGGCGCTCCGGCGGGAACGTGATGACGCGCGCGAAGCAGGCTCTCCACGCGGTCTCTCGCATGAGTGACGAGATCGCCCGATCCGGCCTTGGCGAGAATGTAGGACACGGAATCGGGTGTGATGCCTCGGCTCGGGTGAAGTCCTAGACTTGCTGGGAATTTGGTAGGAGGTGCATCCTTCGAGGTGTCGATTCCCACCCGGGCATGGCTGCGCGCCAGCCCAGCACAGGAGGCACCTCCATGACGAAGAGACTACCCGGAAGCGAGCGCACGCGTGAAGCCTTGAACGACCTGATCGAAGGGCGCGCCCGCGTGGTCGACGCGAAGAGTGAATTGGTGCGGTTGGCGACGCGGTTGATCATCGAGGAAGGCTTGGAGGCCGAGGTGCGCGACGCCCTGGGCCGGGACTATTACGAGCACGGTTCCGAGCCTGGCCGAGGTTACCGGAACGGTTCGCGCGAAGGTCATCTGAAGACGGCCGAGGGGCGGATCAGGTATGCGGCGCCGCAGGTCGCCGGGACGGACGAACCGTTCCGTTCGGATCTGCGAGCGCAGCTGAAGGGTCATTCCGAGGGCCTGGAGGATTTAGCCGTGGAGATGCTGGCGCGCGGTCTCTCGGTGCGCGACATCGAAGATGCCTTCAGGGAAGAAAGTGGGCGCTTGCTGCTGTCGCGCACGGCGGTCTCGGAGATGGGGGAGCGGCTCTGGGCGGACTACCTCGGCTTCGCCAAGCGCGACCTTAGCGAGTTCGAGATCGCCTACCTCTTCGTCGACGGCATCGCCGAGCGGCTGCGGGCCGGGCAGAGGCGAGAGCCGGTGCTGGCGGCCTGGGGCTTCACGCTCGAGGGCAAGAAGGTTCTCCTGCATCTGATGGCGGGCTCGAAGGAGGACAACGAGACCGTCTCCGCGTTCTTCCAGGACATGCGCAGCCGAGGCCTGGGCGATCCTCTCCTGATCGCCTCCGACGGCGCGCCTGGCATTATCAAGGCGATCGAGATTTGTTTTCCCAGGAGCGCGCGCCAACGCTGCCTCGCGCACCGGATGAGGAACTTGGCGGCGAAGGTGCCCGAGGATCTCTGGCCGGAGTTCAAGGCCCGCGCCCAAGCGGCCTACCAGGCCCCCTCGCGCGCCATCGCCCGCGATCTGGCCGAGGGCGTGGTGCGTGACTGGGAGCGCGAGCTGCCCTCGGCGGTGGCCTGTTTCCTGGATGATTTCGAGGCCTGCATCGCGCACCTGCGCATGCCGGTCAATCACCGCCGGGCGATCCGCACCACCAACCTGCTGGAGAGATTGTTCGGGGAGGAGCGCCGGCGCTTGAAGATCATCCCCAACGCCTTCGGCGAAAAGCCGCCCGATGTACGTGAAGCTCCATGGTTGATCGATGAGCTTGTTCCAGGCTTCGCAGCAGGAGGTGATGATCTGCTCGTCGGATTGGAGACCAAGATGGACAGCCAGCATGAACTGCCAGATGTTTTCGGTCGGATTGAGCTCCGGCGAGCGTGGTGGCAGGGGCAGGAGGGTAACGTTGGCGGGGATCTTCAGCTTGTCCGTGATGTGCCAACCCGCCTGATCGAGGAGCAGGAGGGCATGCGCGCGCGCGCCTACCCGGGAGGAGATCTCCTCCAGATGCGCTGCATCGCAGTGGGGGAGCACGAGGGCGGCGCCGACGCCGCGTTCGGGACAGATGGCGCCGAAGATATAGGCTGATTTGGTGCGCTGGTCATGCGGTGCGCGGGGCCGGGTTCCGCGCCGCGCCCAGCGCCGAGTGATCTTGTTCTTCTGGCCGACACGGGCTTCGTCCTGCCACCAGATTTCTATCTCGGTGCCGGCGGGCAGGCGCCGGCCCGGCGGGGAATTTTTTTTAAAATCCTCGATGGCCCTCCTCCTGGGCATGGTGGCGCGGACGCGCCGTCATCCGTGAAGCCCATCGCCTTCAATTCCCGGACCGTGGTCTCGTCGAGCGAGAGGAACATATCCCGGATCCAGCCCGCCAGATCCTTCAGCCGCCAGCGCACCACGCCGTCGACCGCCGGGTTCGGCCCCGCATCGACGCGTGCCCCCAGCGCCTGGCGGTGCATCGTCGAGCTTCGCCACCGCACCCGCCTTGCGATCGAGCAACACCCAATCTCGGATCACCTGAATGGCCGGTCCGTGCCGCATCCGTCCGCCGCCCACCGTCATTGTTCGGGGAGGAGCGCCGGCGCTTGAAGATCATCCCCAACGCCTTCGGCGAAAAGGCGGTACTGAAGCTCATGTTCGGTGCCATGAGCCGCGCCGCCGAGCGATGGAAAGCAGTCAAGGTCACCGTCTTCGAGCGGCGCCAGATGGACGCCGTCAGGAAGGAACTCGATCAGGAATACCAAGCCCAGCTGGAACTACCAGAACAGGCCTCGACGGAGGCAACCCCGGAGAAAATTCCCAGCAGAATCCGGACTTGACCTCGGCTCGAAGCACCGAGGCGACGTTTTGCCGTTCTATAGGGCACGAACACGATATCGTCCTGGTCCCTGCCGGATCCCGACTGTCCCTTGGGTGAAAGGAGACCGATCACCTTCACCGGCGTGTTGAGAATACGCACCTCGCGACCGATGGGATCGGCACCGGCGAACAGGCGTTCGGCGACCGTCGCGCCGATCAACGCGACCTTGCGGGCACCGGTCTCGTCGCGCCGGGAAAAGCCACGACCCGAGGCGAGCGGCCAGTCCCGGATGAAGAAATAGCCCGCCGTCGTTCCGTTGATGCGGCTGGGCCAGTTCCGGTTGCCGTGGATCACGCGGGCGCGCAGTTGGAGCGAGGGCGCGGCCGCGATCACCGCGGGGAGGGTCGCGGCCACGACCTCGGCGTCCGCGACCGTCAGGGTCACCGGCCGCGCGCGTTCGCCCCCTGGCCCGAGCGCACCGCGTTCCGCGCCGGGCAGGATCATCAAGACGTTGGCGCCGAGCGATCGGATCTGTTCCGCGATTCGTGCCTGGGCGCCGGCGCCGACCGAGAGCATCGTGATCAGCGCGCCGACGCCGATGACGATGCTCAGCACGGCCAGGAGACTTCTGAGCCGGTTCGCGCGAATCGAGCGGACGGCATCGTGCAGGTTCTGCCAAGTCCTCACGCCACCGCCTCCAACCGACCGTCGGAGGTGATGGTGCCGTCGCTGAGTCGGATCACGCGGTCGGCCCAAGCGGCAACGCTCGGATCATGCGTTACCACTAGGACGGTACGGCCCTTGGCGCATTCCCCCCTCAGCAGACCCAGTATCTGGCCGCTCGTCGCGGTGTCCAACGCACCCGTCGGCTCGTCGGCGACGATCAGCTGGGGATCTCCGATCAGGGCCCTCGCGATGGCCACGCGTTGCTGCTCGCCGCCGGACAATTCGTTCGGGTATGCCTCGGCCCGCGACGACAGCCCCACGGCGGCGAGGGCGGCCTCGGCCCGACAACGGCGTTCCTTGCGCCGGACGCCGCGATAAATCAGCGGCAACTCCACGTTCCCGAGCCCGCTCCGGCGCGCCATGAGATGATAGGCCTGGAAGACGAAACCGATGTGATGGTTGCGCAATCTCGCCTGGGAATCGGCGGAAAGGGACGATGTGTCTCTACCCCGGAAGTAAAGGCTACCGCTGCTCGGGCGATCGAGCAGTCCGATCAGATTCATCAGGCTGGTCTTGCCCGACCCCGAAGGCCCCATGACGGCGACGAACTCGCCGCCGGAGATCGTGAGAGAGGTTTCGCGAAGCGCGGTGACGGCGCCCTTGCCCTCGCCATAGCGCTTGGTTATGCCGATCGCCTCGATCGGCGCGTGGGAAAGGCGGGCCATCAGAAGCGAATTCCAAACAGACGCGACCCCCTCGCGGCCGGGAGCTCGCCGGTAATCACCTTTTCGCCTTCCGCCAGTTGCTCGTCGAGCACCGCCACGTCGCGCCCGTTGTCCGGCCCGAGACGCACACGGCGCGGCTCCGGCCGGCCGTCACCGAGAACCCAGACGGTATGCTCGGCCTCGCCATCGGCGATGGATGGCTTGCGGTCCTCGATCGTCGTGCGGGCCGAAGGAGTGAAGCCGAGAGCCGCGAGGGGAATGATCGGCGCGGCATCGCTCTCCTGGATCGCGATGCGGACCGTCGCGGTCATGCCGGGGAGAAGCAGACCCTTCGGGTTCGACGCCTCCAGCACGACCGTATAGGCGACGACACCCGGAACGGTCACGGCCGCCTTGCGAATGTCGCCGACGCGAGCGGCAAAAGCGCGGCCGGCGAAGGCGTCCACGGAAAACGCCGCGCTCTGCCCGGTCGCGATCTTCGCGATGTCCGTCTCGTCGACGCTGGCGTGGATCACCAATTTCGATAGATCCCCGGCAATGGTGAACAGCACGGGCGCATCGAGGCTCGCGGCGACCGTCTGGCCCTGCTCGACGTTTCGGCCGACCACGACCCCGTCGATCGGCGCGCGGATCGTGCTTCGCTCAACGTCGAGACGGGCAAGCGTCACGGCCGCCCGGCGCAGCGGCAGGGCGGCCTCGGCGTTCGCCAATTCGGCCTCCGCCTCGCGCCGACCGGCCCGAGTGGCGGCGATGACGTGCTCATGGGCCTCGGCGGTGGCCTTGGCCTCCCGCACCTCGGCACCCGCCGCGTCGCGGTCGGCACGTGTCTCCTCGAGCGTGGACTTCGAGGTCGTACCGCGCTTCGAGAGCTCGTCGATCCTCGCGTGCTTGTTGCTGGCGGCTTGCGAGCGAACGCGGGCTCGATCCAGTCGGGCGGCGAAAATTCGCCGCCGCACGAGGGATTCCTGCGCGACGCCCCGGGCCCTATCGAGCTTGGCCTCCAAGAGCGCCACGTTTTCACGCGCCATCGCCACCTCGGCCTCGGCCTGAACGAGGCGCGCGCGAAAACCTCTCTGGTCGAGTTCCGCCAGGGCCTGGCCGCTGGCGACGACGTCGTTGAAGTCCGCGTGCAGCCGGGCGACCTGTCCGGAGAGCTGCGAGCTCACCTCGACGGTGACGACGGCGCGGAGCGACCCCGTGGCGGTGATGGTCTGTCGGATCCACCCGGTCGTGACCGTCGCGGTTCGGTAGAGCTCGACCGGCTTCGACTCGAGCGCGTCCTCGACCGCGGCCACGACCCACGCGAACTCGTTGCCGCTCCACGCGCCGGCGCCGAATAGGGTCGTCGAGAACACCGCGATGAACACGAAGAGCTTCATGGCCGGGCCTTCCAGGACATGGTGCGCGCGGCGGGGCCGCGATTGCGTCATTCAGGCATGGATCAGAGCCAGGCACCCGGTCGGGCTGGTGATCTTCCCGTGCCTGCTGCCAGCTGGCGAAAACTGGTAATCGCCGGCCTTTACCACCGTGTTGCCCACCACATATTCGCCCTCGATGACGAACGCATGCTCGTCTCGCGCATGTTTGTGGGCAGGGATCACGGCGCCCGGCTCGCACCGCAGCAGATAGACGCTTTCGCCCGTCCGGTCGTCGCCGTACAGGATTTTCATCCAAACCTTGCCGCCAAACAGCACCTTCTTGACGACATTGTCGGCCAATTTAACCCACTCGCCCTCTTCCGCGCGAAGCGTGTCGATGGGCTCGCACGGCAGTTCGCCGATCCGCGCCTCGATGGAATCGAGCAAGCTTTCCGGCGGGTCGACCGGCGGCAGAAGAGTTGCGAGCGCCGACAGCACTTCGTCATCGCTTGGCGCGCCGTCGGCGAGATCGGGTCGCGTACCCGGCACATTGGGCGCCGGCGCTTCTTCGCGGCGGAACAGTCGTTCCAGATTGGATCGGGTGGTGGGGCGGGCGTCGGTCATTCCAGCGCCTCCTTCAAGGCGGCCAGACCACGTCGCACCCAACTCTTGGCGGTTCCGACGGGTATGTCCAAAACACAGGCGAGCTCCGAATGGGTGTAGCCGTGAAAATAAGTCAACATGAGGGCGCGCCTGAAATCGGGTCTGAGCTCGGCGAGCACGCGGCGCACCGCAATCGCCTCGGGAAGGGCATCGGCCACGTTCGACTCGTCGGCGATATCGGGAACCTCATCGGTGAAGGTGATGAAACCGCGCGCCCGCTCGACCCTGAGGCGATCGATGGCGCGATTGCGCGCGATCGCCGCCATCCAGGCGAGCGGGTTGCCTTTCTCGGAATCGAAGGCATTCGCGTTCTTCCAAATCGAGATATAGACCTCCTGCGCCACTTCCTCCGCCATCTCCCGGTCCCGCAGAATCGCCATGACGACGCCGAACACGAAGCGCGCGCTCAGGTCGTAGAGCCGGCGAAACGCCGTCCGGTCGCCATTCGCGGAGGCCTCGATCAGTTCCGCGGAACGCCGCCGCTGTTCCGGTTCTCCCGTCCGGATGTCATCGCCTCCGTCACGTTCCGCACTCGGCGCCAGATGGTTCACGACAGTCACGGATGTTTGCCCCGGCTAAATCGATTTCGCCCATTCACCAGCAATTACGGCACGCGGCGGGAAACGGATGCAAGCTTCGGAAAATAATCATCGTGCCCCGACGTCGGCCACGACACGGTCCGGTTAGGGCCGTATCGATCGATCATGAGCCGTCGCCGCCCACGGTCCCTCGCAAGACTACGGGGCCGGAGGGAACCTTCAAGATCGAGCCGCCCCGGGGCTCCTCGCTGAGCATCAACTCGTCACCCGCCCGCAGGGCTTGCGCGAGCGGCAGGATGGTCGTCCCACCCTTTGCGCTCAGTAGCCCCAGCGATCTCGGGACGGCCTCGTCTTCGGCCAGCAGCCACAACTCGAGATCTCGATCCGCTCTCGCCGTGGGGCCACCATATTGCAGCCTGAGATATCGCCCGCCCTCCGATTTCCGCACGTGGAGCAGACGGGTCTCATCGGTTCCGGCCAGGATCGCCATCGCCGCCATCTCGCCGCTCTCCGGGGTGATCGGAAGCGCCATCGTCATCAAGAAGACGGACGCGGCTATCGCGGCTCCGAGAAGTCCGCCAAGCACCATTCGCCAACCCGCCCCAGCTCGGCCATGCGCCGTTCCCTCGGCGCGTCTGGCCTGTTCGATCTGATCGATAGAAGCCTCGATCCCGGCAAGCAATCCCACCGGCGGCATGGCGCGCGGTAGGCCTTCGAGCAGGGGCACGAGGGGACCGAGATCGGGTGTGGCACGCCCCGACGCGCGCCCGAACGGGATGCGGTGCAAGCAGTCAAAGAGTCGGGTTTCACACCTGGAGTTCATCCCTAGGCTCCATGTACCAGGCATCGTCGGAGCAGAAGAATTTTCGGTTGGTTGGTCATGTAATTGTCTACGCATTGCGGCTTCGAAGAGTTGCAGCCCGACAACTGGTTTCCATTTCTCGTCCACGGCCCCAAGCATGCATCGACGCCACGGTCCCACCGCGCGTCTCGTTCCGCGCCGGCACGCGGGGTACTGCATCCGATCATCCGACCGCGACGTAGCGTCAATGAGAACGAAGGGACGGGAGGCAAGCGTGGCTCATTTCATCGCGATCATCGATCGAGGCGCGCGACTGTCGTTGGTCGCGGCGATTCTGTCGTTGGTCGTCCCCTTGGTTCCCGTCGGCGGCGCCGAGGCACATGAGCTGCGCCCGGCGATCTTTTCCGTGACCATCGAGGAGGCGGGAAACGTCCGGCTGCGCGCCTCGATCAATCTGGAGGCGCAAATCGCCGGCATCGGTTCGGAGCATTCCAACACCCGGGACTCGGACAGGGCCCCCATTTATGATCGATTGCGCGCCACCACCCCGGAGGCACTCCGCGAGGCATTCCTGCCCCTGGCGCCGGGCCTGATCGCGGGCCTGAACCTGTCGTTCGACGACGAGCGGGTCGAGCTCGCGATCGAGCGGATCGACATCCCGGCGATCGGTGATCCCTCGATGGTACGCACGTCTCTTTTGACGCTGCGGGCGCGCGCGCCCTCGGGTGCCACGACGATGCGCTGGGCGGCCGATGCCCGCTTCGGCGCCAACGTCATACGCGCCGAGAAGGACGGCTCGGCCGAGCCGTCCTTCTCGGCTTTCCTGCGCCCCGGCGAAACCAGCGAGGCGATCCCGCTCGACGGCGCCGTGGCTGAAGCCAAGGGGACCGACTTCTTCCAGTACCTCTCGATCGGCTTCGAGCACATCGTGCCGAAGGGCCTCGACCACATCTTGTTCGTCGTCGGTCTGTTTCTCCTCAGTTCGCGTCCGCGGCCGCTGCTTTGGCAGGTGACGAGCTTCACCCTGGCGCACACGGTGAGTTTGGCGTTCGGCGTCTACGGTCTGATCGCTATTCCCTCGGCGATCGTCGAGCCCCTGATCGCGGCATCGATCGCCTTCATCGCGGTCGAGAAACTCTTCACCGATCGGCTCCGGCGTTGGCGTCCGGCCGTCGTCTTCGCCTTCGGCCTGCTGCACGGACTGGGTTTCGCCGGGGTCTTGGCGGAGATCGGGCTGCCGCGCGATCAGTTTCTGGCCTCGCTCCTCGCCTTCAATCTCGGCGTCGAATTGGGCCAGATCGCCGTGCTCGCAACCTGCTTCCTGGCCGTCGGCCTATGGTTTCGACAACGCCACTGGTATCGCCGCGCGATCACGATGCCGGCCTCGATCATGATCGCCGTCGTCGCGTCGTTTTGGTTCGTCGAACGGATGGTCTGATCGCATTCGAATTTCGCCGAAGTTCGGCGCGCGCCCGGTGGCATGCATCGCAACCGGCGTTTGAAGGCTCGAGGCTTCGTGCTTCGAGTCCCTGGCACGAATTGAGCAGGAGGTTTCGATGTCGACGAAGCGTCATGACGCCAAGCGGCGTGGGTTCCCGACCGGCGCGATTTCCGTCCTCGCCATTGTGCTCTCATCGGGGTCATGGACGTCGATGTCGATCGCCGGACCGCATCCGCTCGACCCGCTGTCGAGCCGAGAGATATCTGAGACCGTCGGCGTCATTGCGGCGACCGGCGACGTCGATCGCACCACTCGAGCCGCGATCATCACGCTGAAGCAGCCGAACAAGGCGGACGTGCTCCGTTGGCGAGAAGGAGAGCGAGTGTCGCGCAAGGCTTTCGCCGTTCTCCGCGTCAAGGGAAAGACCATCGAGACCGTCGTCGATCTGGCGACCAAGACACTCGAAAGCTGGTCCGTGATCGAAAACGCGCAGCCGCCGATCCTGAGCAGCGAATGGGCGCGGGCCCAAGCTCTGGTCAAGCAGGATGCGCGTTGGCGCGACGCCATGCGGGCGCGGGGCTATCAAAATTTCGACGATCTGTTTTGCGATTCCCTGTCGGCCGGGTACTTCGGCTCGGCCGAAGAGCAGGGCCGGCGTCTGCTCAAGATGCCCTGCTACGACGTCTCGGGCGCCCGTACCAACATCTATGCCCGACCGATCGAAGGCGTCATCACGACGGTCGATCTCGACGCGGGGAGCGTCGTGCGCGTCGAGGACGAAGGCGTGGTGCCGGTCGGCGAGAGGCTGCACGAGTTCGGCGACCAGGCCGCCCGAGGGCTTTCCCCATCGCCCGACCACGTGGTGAGCCCGCCACCCGACGATTGGGCCCTGAGGCTCGACGGGCGCATCGTCTCCTGGCGGGACTGGTCGTTTCACCTGGGCTTCGACCAGCGCTTCGGCCCGATGCTTTCGCTGGTCAGACATCACCAGGGCGGCGAGGCGCGTTCCGTTCTCTATCAGGCCCACGTCTCGGAAATATTCGTGCCCTACATGGAACCGTCCCCGGCCTGGTCCTTTCGGACTTACATGGACGCGGGCGAGTACGGGCTCGGGACCTTGTCGTCGAGCTTGAGGCCCGGCATCGACTGCCCGAGGAACGCGGTCTATTGGGACGCGACGCTCGCGACGCCGAGCGGGCGCGCGCGGCGGCGCCATTCCGTGATCTGCATCTTCGAGCGGAACCGCGACGAACCGCTCTGGCGTCATTCGGAGGCCTTCAACAAGGCCTACGCGGGGCGTCCGGCGAGGGAGTTGATCGTCCGCTCGATCCCGGCAATCGCCCATTACGACTACGTCATCGACTGGGTGTTCCAGCAAAGCGGTACGATCGAGATACGGATCGGCGCGACCGGCATCGACGCCGTGAAGGCGGCCACCGTGGCAAGCATGTCGGAACCCGGCGCGGCGGAAAATGCCATGCACGGATCGCTGGTCGCGCCGGGTCTCCTCGCCATCAGCCACGATCACTATTTCTCGATCCGCCTCGATTTCGACATCGACGGCCCAGTCAATCGCTTCGCGCGGCAACGGCTGGCGCGAGTGACGCTGCCCCGCGATAACCCTCGGCGCAGCATTTGGCGCCTCCAGGACGACCCCATGCGGATCGAGGGGGCCGTTCCCAATGGGCGTGGGCCACAGGTTTGGCGCATCGAGAATCCGTCCGTCACGACGAAACTCGGTCACCACCCGAGCTATCAGATCCAGGGGCAGGGTCCGACCTCGCTACTGGCGCCAAGCGACTGGCCGCAGAGGCGCGCCGCCTTTTCCGCCAGCAATCTCTGGATCACCGCGCGTCGGGAGGGTGAACTTCATGCGGCCGGTCCTTACCCGAACCAATCGCTGGGTGGCGAAGGTTTGCCGTCCTATGCGAATGGGGAGTCCATCGAGGAGACCGATCTGGTGGCCTGGTACACGATGGGTTTCCACCATGTAACGAGGCCCGAGGATTGGCCGGTCCTCTCGACAGTCTGGCGGACCGTAACGCTGAGACCATTTGGTTTCTTCACGAGGAATCCGAGCCTGGACATTTCGGCGCGACCCCGACGTGACCCGAGCTGACGCCACTCTCCTATTGGCTTTGGAAGATGGGGCGCCGAGAGGCGCCACGGATGCCATGCTGGTACGGTTCTGGGGAACACGCGGCTCCATCGCCAAGGCCGGCGAGGCGGCCGGGGCCACGGACTGGCTCACGCGGCCCTTCAGTCTTCAATACGCGCGCACCCGCATCCGAGCCTGGTTGCTGCGCGCGCGGTGCCGCTGGAAGAAGCCGCCTATCTCGGCCAACGATGCAAGCCGGATCGAGGCGCCATCCGCACTCGACGTCCTCGATAGCGAGGCGGAGGACCGATTCGATCGCCACACGCGCATCGCGGCCATGGCATTGGAGGCGCCGTTCGCCCTGGTCGGCTGATCGACCATGATCGCCAATAGCATGGTACACGCCGGGTCGAGCTATAGCCGAATCTTGGCGACGGGGTGATGCAGACGCGGCCTTCGACTTCTTCATCCAGGCCTACGGCCTGGCTTGTGTAGCGTGAGGTCTGGAAATTTGGCTTCGCCCCGCGCCGGGGTATACCCCGGCGCGGGGCGATCCGTCATTTTGGTTATCCATGAAAGCGTCCAAACAAACATGGAGAACCAGTATGCGGAAAGACCAGGATAGCGCTGTCGAGGCTTTGGTGGAACAATTGATCGAAGGCGGTAGCGAGAACATGGCGACGGTCTTCGCCGGCCTTTTCAATCTCGCCATGCGGATCGAGCGGGAGAGGTTCTTGGGCGCCGGCCACTATGAGCGCACGCCCGAGCGGCGGGGATACGCCAACGGCACCAGACCCAAGAAGATCGACACCCCGGCCGGTACGGTGAGGCTCGAGGTTCCCAAGACCGCCGGTCATGAGGCGCCTTTTTACCCCCAAGCCCTGGAGCGCGGACGGCGCTCCTGCCGCGCTGTCATGCTGGCCGTGGCGGAGATGTATATCAAAGGCGTCTCCACCCGTGACGCCGAGGCGGTGATGCGCGAGTTCGGCCTGGAGAGCCTGTCGTCGAGCCAGGTCAGCCGCGCCGCCAAGCTCTTGGATGGGGAGCTGGATGGCTGGCGCAACCGGCCGCTGGGCGAGATCCGCTACCTGCTCCTCGACGCGCGCTATGAGAAAGTCCGAGAGGGTGGCGTGGTGCGCGACGCCGCCGTGCTCTCGGTGATCGGCATCGGCCCCGACCAGCGCCGCCGGGTGCTCGGTGTTTCCTGTGCGCTCTCCGAGGCCGAAGTGCACTGGCGCGCCTTCCTGGAGACCCTGGTTGCCCGTGGCATGCGCGGTGTCGCCTATATCGTTTCCGATGATCATCCAGGCCTCGGCGCCGCGCGCAAGGCCGTCCTCGGCGGCGCCGTCTGGCAGCGCTGTCAGTACCATCTGGCTCAAAACGCCATCCATCACGCCCCCAACCTCGCCATCCGAAAGGCCATCGGCAAGGAGCTGCGCCGGGTCTGGAATGCCGCCGACGGCAAGGCCGCCGAGGCCGAGCTGGGCCACCTGGTGGCGGCCTACCGCGATAGCGCCCCCAAGCTCGCCGATTGGCTGGAGGCGGCGATCCCCGAGGGCCTCGCCGTCTTCGCCCTGCCCGAGCGCCACCAAAAGCGCATGCGAACCTCGAACCCCATGGAGCGATCCATCCAGCAGGAGATCAAGCGCCGCACCGTAAAGGTCAGGGTCTTTCCCAACGAGGCCTCGCTCGAACGCCTGGTCACCGTCATCCTCGTCGAAATCGACGAGAAATGGGAAACCACCGAAAAACCCTACATCACTTGGAAAGCAGAGGATGACTGATCAACGGCGTTCCGAATTTCCACACATCAGGTTGCTCAATCTACGGCCTGAGTATGACAAGGCGGTCGCCTGCCTGGCCAAGGACCGAGATCGCGGTCCTGCCGGTTCGAATTCTCGAAGCTGCAGGTATCATGTCTTGGGAGACCCCAGGGGTCGACACGTTGCTTACTAAACGCTTATTACGACACCATGCAAGTCGCCTCGGATCATCTAACCCATTGATTTAGGCTCAATTCGTGAATTGTATGCGTCACCTTGTTACGGCGGCGGCGAGGCAGGCTCGGTCATTGGCGCCGGGGGCGAGGCCGACGAGGTGGAACCAGCTCAGGTAGTTGTCCAGATAGCGGGTGGCGATGCCGCGGCGGGGACGCAGGAAGTCCTTCAACCGGCTGTGGCGGGTTCACCGTCTGCACATGCAGATCGCCCCGAACCCGTTCCCCCATCGAGCGGTTGAGTGCTTCGTGGCTCACCCCGAGCGCGGCGGCGCACGGTGGGTAGCTCGCGCCGCCGTCGGAGACCAGCAGGGCGTCCTTCGCGACCACCGGGTCGAGGGCAGCCGTGAGCGCCGCCGCATCGACCCTGGGCAGCACCGCGCTGACCGTCGTTCCGCTCCGGTCCGCCGCCATGAGAACCGGGACCTGCTCGCGCGAGAGGCCGCGCTTCTTCGCCTTGCCGCCCCGCCGCCGTGCCTTGCGCCCCAGCCCGCGCGCGCCCTTCCGGCTCTCCAGGACGTAGGTCTCGTCCGCTTCCACGATCCCCTTGAGCACCTCCGAATCGCTCCGCGCCGCCGCCAGAAACCGGTGACGCCAGCGGAACGCCGTGCTCACCGCCACGTCGCAGCGCGCCGCCGAGGCCTTCACCGTCTCCCCCTTCGCCAGCGACGCCCCGAACGACAGCCAGCGTTCCTTGTGGTGCAAGCCCGACAGCGGCGTACCGCTCAGCGCGTTGAAGGTCCTGCCGCAGCCCTTGCACTGGTAGCGCCGCAGACCCCGCGCCATACCGCGCGAAACCGCCCCTTCGCTCGCGCAGTGCGGACAGCGCCGGGCCTCGTCCACACCAAGCTCGATCGCGGCCTTCGATGCCTCGCCCTCGCTCCGGCCCGACAGCACCGCGAGCGCCTCGCGCCGCTGCGCGCGCGTCAGCCCGCGCGCCGCCGAAAGCCACACCTGGAAACCCTTGCCGTCCATAACCCAACCTCCTGACGTTCCAGGCACTCTATCACTAATGCATACAATTCACGAATTGAGCCTTGATTTAAATGGTAGCGGGGGAGGGACTTGAACCCCCGACACGCGGATTACGACGCTGCGACAATCTCCTTCTAAACCGCAGTTTTCTGCGAATTACAACGTGTCATGTCGCAAATTAGGCCCTCTATGTCGCAAAGAGCTTGCCGGCGATGTTGCTGGCCCGCGTCGTCTCCCGCGTCTGCTGGTCTTCGTCCTTGAACAGGTGGCCGTAGAGGTCGTAGGTCATCGCGATGTTGGCGTGGCCCATCTCGGCCATGACTTCCTTCGGATTCGCGTCCTGGGCGATCAGCATCGAGGCGTGGAAGTGGCGCAGCGCGTGGAACTTCATCGGCGGCAGGCCGCAGGCCCGCAGGATCGGCTTCCAGGCCCGACTATGGATGTTCGCCATGTTCTCGACGTTGCCGCTCCGGTTCGGGAATACGAGATCGCCCTTCGGACATTCGAGCTTCCAGGCCCGCAGCATCGAAACCAACTGCGCCGGAATTGCGATGGTGCGGTGAGCGGATTCCGACTTTGGGTCGCCAATGATGCCGTTCTCGTCGGCCCGCTGGTCGACCTCAATGCGCTGGCCGTCGAGATCGACGCGCGACCAATAGAGCCCGCGAAGCTCGCTCGCCCTCATGCCGGTGAGCGCGGCCGTGGCAATGAACGCCCGATACCGACGCCAGCGCTTCGCTTGGTGCTGGACGGATGTCGCTGATAGCTCGTCGAGCTTGGCGAAGACGGCCTGCATATCGGCCGGCGCCGGGATCTCGACCTTCTGTTGTGCTCGCTTGTCGGCGCCGATCTTGACGGCCTTCCCCACGTTCTGCGCCACAAGCCCGCGCGCTTGCGCCTCGTTGAGGATGCTCTTGAAGCTGGACAGCACCTTGCGCGCCATCGGCCGGGACAGTTTTCCGAGAAGCTCGTCGCGGAACGTGCCGACGGCGGGCGCGGTCAGCTTGTTGAGCTTCACGCTGCCGACACGCGGAACGATGTGATGGTCGATGTGGCTCCGGTAGCTACGAAGCGTATGCGGCTCGACCGGCGGGCGACCGTCACGGCCCAGACGGCAAGCCTCGTACCAGACCTCGGCGGCTTCTCCGACGGTGACGGTTTCGCTGTCGGGTGTGTGCGTCCCCGCCTTCACCTCGGACTCGGCGTCCCGAAGCCAGCCCCTCGCCTCGTTCTTGAGCCCGAAGGTCTTGATATGGCGATCGCCCTTGCCGTCGCGATAATCCGCGACCCATGCCGTTTTCGTCTCGCCGCCGCTGGTGGTCCAGGTGCGTTTGCGTATGCTCGACATATCCGTTTCCCTCCGGTTGGCTACGGGTAACTACGATATGTCGCAAACAGTCCGCAGGTCAAGACGCCGGTCGGGATATTGTCTGGCCAGACGGTTCCGGGATGGCCGTTTCCCGCGCCAGGGAGGCCGCTGGACGGCGATACCGGGCGTTCGGGTAGGGCCCCCCCGTTCGGGTAGGCCCCCCCCGTCGCCCCCGCCACGCTCACGGCGTGTCCGGCTTTAGCGGGCGCCGTGAAGTGCCTACACTGGCGATGCGCGACGAGAGGGGGCGCCAGACCCCACATCGCGCGGCTCCCGCCGTCGGTCCAGCAGGCTCCGGCGGCGGGGGTTCTCGACGTCATCTCAACTCGGCTTGACCGAACCGTCGCCCCGCGCGCGGGGCCCTCCCGTGGACTACGTGGACAAGCTCCCCAGCCGTCCGTGGTGGATTTTTACGACGCCCAAGTGGCGCATTTTGACTCCGCCGTTGACACGCTGTGGGCAATCTGTGGGTCTTTGTGCCCCATAAGGCGCTCCAGGAGAGGCGACACAAGACTGCGGAACCGTCGGGAGGACGCGCGTCTGATGGGATTGGTGAAGAAGGTCGAGCCAATTGTCAATCGGCGTTGAACATTGACCCCCTATCGGCGTGCAATGTTGACCCCTTTGGGGATGCACGGCGGAGGTCGTACAGGTAGTCCATAGGAGGGGCCCGCGCGCGGGCCGACGCGCCCACCACGCGGCTGGCGGCGGACCGCGCGTGGGAGGTTCCTGTGGGCCCACCTGGGCGACCGGGCGGCAGGTGGATCGGTTGCCTTTAGGACCGATTCTTGAAGCGCCAGGAGTCGTTTCCGGTCTCGATGATCTCGCAGTGGTGCGTCAGACGATCGAGGAGCGCGGTGGTCATCTTGGCGTCGCCGAAGACGGACGGCCATTCGCCGAAGGTCAGGTTGGTGGTGACGATGATCGAGGTGCGCTCGTAGAGCCGGCTGACGAGGTGGAACAGCAGCTGGCCTCCGGTTTGGGCGAAGGGCAGGTAGCCGAGCTCGTCGAGGATGACGAGGTCGCGCCGGGCCAGCTGATCGGCGAGCCGGCCCTGGCGGCCGGCGCGGGCTTCGGCCTCGAGCCGGTTGACCAGGTCGACGACGTTGAAGAAGCGGCCCCGGGCGCCATCGCGGATGCAGGCCCGCGCGATGGCGACGGCGAGATGGCTCTTGCCGGTGCCGGTGCCGCCGATCAGCACGGCGTTGCGCTGGTTGGCCAGGAAGCCGCCGACCGCCAACTCGCGGACCAGCGGCTCGTTGACCGGGGTGTCGGTGAAGTCGAAGTCGGCCAGCTCCTTGGCCAGCGGCAGCTTGGCGCCACTCATCTGGTACTTGATGGATCGCGCCTGCTTGTCGGCGATCTCGGCCTTCAACAGCTCGCCGATGATTCGCTGCATCGGATGCTGGCGCTTGAGGCCGTCGGCGAGCACCTCGTCGAACGCGTCGCGCATGCCGGCGAGCTTGAGTGCGGCCATCATCTCCAGGACCTCATGGCGCTCCATGGCCGACCCCCCTCAAGCGGTCGTAGCGGGTGCAATCGGCCACCGGCTCAAAGCGAAGACGCAGGTTCGCGGGCGTCGGGATCGGCGCCGTCTCGGACGGCTGGCGCCGACGATTGAGGATGTTGAGCACGACGTCGGCGCTGCACACGCCGCCAGCGAGCGCCTCGGCACAGGCGGCCTCCACCGCCGCCAGCCCATCCGCCAGCACGGCGGTGAGGATCTCGACCATCTGCCTGTCGCCGTCGTCGTGGCCGGCGAGCCGGACGCGCACGCGACCCAGGGCGCCGGGCAGCGCCCAGTCCTTGAACGGCGCGCCGTTACGAAGCGCACCGGGCTTCCTCGCCAGCACGGGCACGTAGTGCCACGGGTCATAGACGGTCTGGTCGCGGCCGAAGCGCCGGGCATGCTCGGCGACGATCTCGCCGTCCTGGCGGATGACGATGCGATCGGCGTAGGCATGGACCTCGACCGGACGGCCGACGGCGCGCGCCGCCACGCTGTACTTGTTGCTGTCGAAGCGCACCAGGCAGGTCTTCGACACCGACGCCGGGACCGCGTGGAAGCCGTCGAACGGCCCGCGATAGCCGACCAGGGACGGACGCTCGTCCTCGAACACCTGCCAGACAGTCCTGTCCTTGAACACCGGGTGGGGATGACGCCGGGCGTAGGCGACGCACTGGTCCAAGAGCCAGGCGTTGAGCTCGTCGTAGGTCTTGAAGCGCAGCCGCGGGGTGAAGAACCGACCGCGGATGATCCCGACCTGGTTCTCGACCTGCCCCTTCTCCCATCCCGCTCCCGGCGTGCATGCTGTCGGTTCGACCAGGTAGTGGCCACACATCTGCACGAAGCGCCGGTTGAACGCGCGCTCCTTGCCGATGAGGACGGTCTGCACCGCCGTCTTCATGTTGTCGTAGATGCCTCGCCGGCAGGCACCCTGGAACAGCCGGAATGCCCGGTCGTGGGCGTCGAACACCATCTCCTGGCTCTCGCGCGGATAAGCGCGGACGAAGAACATTCGGCTGTGGCACAGCCGGACGTGCGCGACCTTGACCTTGGTCGTCACCCCCGCCAGCACCACGTACTCGTGGCTCCAGTCGAACTGATAGGCCTCGCCCGGCGAGAACACCAACGGCACATAGGTCTGCGCCGTCGATGCCGAACGGCGCCACCGCCACGCCTTGGCGTAGCGCCGCACCGCGTCGTAGCCGCCGCCATAGCCCAGACCCTCGAGGGCTTCGGAGATCCGTAGCAGCGTCAGCCGCTCCCGCTTCGACTTGGTCTCGTTGGCCTCCAGCATCCGCTCCAGCTCGGCCATCCACGGCCCCAGCTTCGGCATCGGCTGGACCCGCCGGTCGTAGGTGAACGCCGTCGCCTGCGAACGGATCACCTTGCGCACCGTGTTGCCCGAGACCTTCACGTCCCGCACGATCTCCTTGATCGGCTTCCGAGGCCTCGTTGGGAAAGACCCTGACCTTTACGGTGCGGCGCTTGATCTCCTGCTGGATGGATCGCTCCATGGGGTTCGAGGTTCGCATGCGCTTTTGGTGGCGCTCGGGCAGGGCGAAGACGGCGAGGCCCTCGGGGATCGCCGTCTCCAGCCAATCGGCGAGCTTGGGGGCGCTGTCGCGGTAGGCCGCCACCAGATGGCCCAGCTCGGCCTCGGCGGCCTTGCCGTCGGCGGCGTTCCAGACCCGGCGCAGCTCCTTGCCGATGGCCTTTCGGATGGCGAGGTTGGGGGCGTGATGGATGGCGTTTTGAGCCAGATGGTACTGACAGCGCTGCCAGACGGCGCCGCCGAGGACGGCCTTGCGCGCGGCGCCGAGGCCTGGATGATCATCGGAAACGATATAGGCGACACCGCGCATGCCACGGGCAACCAGGGTCTCCAGGAAGGCGCGCCAGTGCACTTCGGCCTCGGAGAGCGCACAGGAAACACCGAGCACCCGGCGGCGCTGGTCGGGGCCGATGCCGATCACCGAGAGCACGGCGGCGTCGCGCACCACGCCACCCTCTCGGACTTTCTCATAGCGCGCGTCGAGGAGCAGGTAGCGGATCTCGCCCAGCGGCCGGTTGCGCCAGGCATCCAGCTCCCCATCCAAGAGCTTGGCGGCGCGGCTGACCTGGCTCGACGACAGGCTCTCCAGGCCGAACTCGCGCATCACCGCCTCGGCGTCACGGGTGGAGACGCCTTTGATATACATCTCCGCCACGGCCAGCATGACAGCGCGGCAGGAGCGCCGTCCGCGCTCCAGGGCTTGGGGGTAAAAAGGCGCCTCATGACCGGCGGTCTTGGGAACCTCGAGCCTCACCGTACCGGCCGGGGTGTCGATCTTCTTGGGTCTGGTGCCGTTGGCGTATCCCCGCCGCTCGGGCGTGCGCTCATAGTGGCCGGCGCCCAAGAACCTCTCCCGCTCGATCCGCATGGCGAGATTGAAAAGGCCGGCGAAGACCGTCGCCATGTTCTCGCTACCGCCTTCGATCAATTGTTCCACCAAAGCCTCGACAGCGCTATCCTGGTCTTTCCGCATACTGGTTCTCCATGTTTGTTTGGACGCTTTCATGGATAACCAAAATGACGGATCGCCCCGCGCCGGGGTATACCCCGGCGCGGGGCGAAGCCAAATTTCCAGACCTCACGCTACACAAGCCTTGGCTCGGCTGTTCTACACGTACTGGAACAGCTACGACTGGATGTTCTACGCGTACTGGAACAACATCGACTGGACCGAAGACGAGCCGGGGGTCGTTTACGTGCTTCTCGTCCTGGTCGTGATCCCATTGCTTTCCGTCCTCGCGCTGTACGGCCTCCTCAGCTTCTGGGTCGGCGCCGGGGTCGCGGCACATCAGGAATCGCTAAGAGAGGTCATCGTTGCCGCCGTCTGCCGGTTCTTCGACGGCCTCAAGTACACGCGCGTTCCGGGCGCGCGCTTTGATCACAAGCGGTTCTTCAAACTCGGTGTCGTTCCCGGGGGCTCTGAGGTGCCGCTCAAGGACATGTTCATCGGCCGCCATCGCGACACCGCGTTCAGGATGGTCGACGCCGAGGTCACGCAGGTTGACGATAAGCACACACACACCGTTTTCGACGGGCGGCTGATCGAGATCGACATCCCCGCAGAGGTCTCGGGGCGCGTGCTCATCGGCGACAAGGAAAAGATCGACAAGGTGCTAAAGGGCTTATTCTTCAGCAAGTGGACGCGCGTCCAGTTCGATCACCCCGACTTCGAGGACCGCTACGCCGTCTACGCGAGCGATGCCGACGAGGCGCGGCGCTTGGTCAGTCCAGGGTTCTGCGACAACATGTTAACTCTCGCCGACGCCTACGGCACACTCGGCGCCGCCGTTGTCGACGGCGTGTTCCTGCTCGCCGTCCCGGTCCCCGGCGACCTGTTCGAGCCGGGCTCGATCAATCGCTCGGTCTACGACTGTGAAGGCAATATTCACGAGTTTCTCAAACAGCTCACGATCGCCCACCGCTTTATCGACTGCTTGCACGGCGACCGCCCCGAACGACCGGCTTAAGCTCACCGTATAGGTGGCCAAGGAAGAGGGCTGCCAACGGCGCCACGAGAGCCAGCACGATATAAACGATGAAGTTGCTGATGGTGACACGGCTGGTGCTCTCACTCATTCCAGCTTCGACCAGAACGATCGGGGCTGCGAGCGATCCTCGATCTGGCTGCGTGTTACCACTCGCCAAGGAAGTATACCCCGTTAGGATTTTTCCCCGACGAGCTTATGTTTTAAAGGGGTTTTGTGAAGTCACGAAAACCACCGTTTTTGCGCGCCTACCGGGACGGGAACATCGTCACTCTACGTCAAAAATCCCATCAAGAATCTTGACCAAGATCCCGGCCGCGATAAGAAGGGCGATCACCCAAGGGGTAGAGCCGGCAGGCTGTCCGGACTCGGAGCCGGGTAGCTGCGCCGTCGGGACCGGCTTGGGATTGACGACCTCAATAATACTTTTGCTTCTTTCGCGCGCAGCGCTGGTCGGTAACCAACGCCAGACCCGGAGCGGAGTGACGATGTTCTTCAATTCGTGGGCGCCGTCGTCAGCAAATGAGACATCCAGTTTGTCATGAACTTGGCCGCGCACGATATCGGAGATGGCAATGCCGCCCGGCTCCGCGATTTCCTGCATCCCCGCAGCGACGTTCACGCCGTCGCCGTAAATGTCGTCGCCATCGACGATGACCTCGCCGATGTTGATTCCGACGCGAAGCAGCATCCGGCGATCATCGGGTAGAGTGGCGTTACGACGAAGCAGGGGTAGAGCGGTGTCTCGATCGACCATGCCGGACTGAACGGCGACACTGGCTTCCACTGCCGCGACGGCGCTCGCGAACTCCACCAGAATACTATCGCCTGCGCCACCGACCACTCGACCGCCCAACCGTTCTATCGTTGGAGTCCATAGCTCTTCTATCGTTGGAGTCCATAGTTCGCGACGAAGCATCTTCATGGCCGCGAGTGTGCCGGTTTCGCCCTCCCCCATGAAACGCGAATATCTGACCATGTCGGCGGATACGATCGCCGCCAATCTTCGTCGTGGACGTGACGACATGGTTCAAGTCTACCGGAACTCGCGAGCAGTAGGAACAGCAATCTCAGTTCTTCGAGACGCGTGAATGCATTAGGGACAGCTAAACGGCAACTCTTGGCTCTTATGTCCTCTCCCCTGTCAAGCACGAACGCGGCCTTTCACCCGGCTCGTCACCGGGTGCTGGGTATCTGACGCCCGCTTTGGAAGGCAGCGGCGGGACGGCTTTGATCGACGGTCCATCAAGCTCTTATCCGCGGATCGACTACCGCATGTCCCTATGTCCGATGGGGCTGTCCTGACTCTACAGACGGGCATCGGATGCAATCCTGCCCATAGCCAAGGAACGGGAGTTCCCCAAGTGGCCGCCACCGCCGCTGCCCACGCAAGCGGGCGTGTTGGTATTCGCCGCTCGGCGCGCGGCGATTTATGCCATCGGCGGGGGCACCATGCGGGCGATGGCCCAGACGTGCCCCGCCAGCTCCCGGGCCACCGCGGTCAGCACGGTGTTCTGGTGTTTGCCGCGCCCGCGCAGATCGCGCATGCGACGACACAATCGTATCTGCGCCTGCCAGGCCTTGTCGCGGATCGGCTCCGGCAGATGGGCTGAACGGGCGCGGATCGGGCTCGACTGGCGCGCCGGGTGACGATAGGTCCAGGCTGCCTCCACCAGGACACGGCGAACCATGGCGTTGCCCGACTTGGTGATCTTGCCCCGCTTGCGTCGATCACCGCTGGAATATTCCGACGGCACCAAGCCGACGTAGGCCATCAGATGGCCCGCCGTGGGGAAGCGCTGGAAGTCGCCGATCTCCGCCGCGACCATGGCGGCATTCTCCCAATCGAAGCCGCGTAACGCCTGAAGGGCGTCCATGACCGGATACAAGGCCCAGCCGCCAAGGTGTTCCCGCAACTCCAGGCGCGCTCGCGCCAGCATCTCTTCCGCCCGTTCGAGACGGCCAAGCAATTCCGAATAGGTCAGCGCCAGAGCGCCGTGCTCGAACTTCTGATCCACCAGCCAGTTCCGGTGGGTCTTCGTCCAATGCGTCGTACCCGCCCGATACACCCGATCATGCATCAGGCAGAAGCCCAGGATCTGCTGCTTGGCCCGGCGCACGTCGCCCGCCGCCAGGTGGCGCAGGCGCACCAGCGCGCGAACCGCCTCGTGGCTCGCGTCGGGCACCCAGACCGCGGTCAACTGTCCGGCACGCAACAACGAAGCCAGGCTCAGCGCGTCCCGCCGGTCCGTCTTGACCCGGTCACCGGGCCGCTTGGGGATCAGCGAGGGCGCCACCACATCGCAGGTGTGGCCCCAGTCCAAAAGCCGGCGATGCAGGGAGCGCGCGTTCAACCGGCGCTTCGTGCAGATGTGTGGCCACTACCTGGTCGAACCGACAGCATGCACGCCGGGAGCGGGATGGGAGAAGGGGCAGGTCGAGAACCAGGTCGGGATCATCCGCGGTCGGTTCTTCACCCCGCGGCTGCGCTTCAAGACCTACGACGAGCTCAACGCCTGGCTCTTGGACCAGTGCGTCGCCTACGCCCGGCGTCATCCCCACCCGGTGTTCAAGGACAGGACTGTCTGGCAGGTGTTCGAGGACGAGCGTCCGTCCCTGGTCGGCTATCGCGGGCCGTTCGACGGCTTCCACGCGGTCCCGGCGTCGGTGTCGAAGACCTGCCTGGTGCGCTTCGACAGCAACAAGTACAGCGTGGCGGCGCGCGCCGTCGGCCGTCCGGTCGAGGTCCATGCCTACGCCGATCGCATCGTCATCCGCCAGGACGGCGAGATCGTCGCCGAGCATGCCCGGCGCTTCGGCCGCGACCAGACCGTCTATGACCCGTGGCACTACGTGCCCGTGCTGGCGAGGAAGCCCGGTGCGCTTCGTAACGGCGCGCCGTTCAAGGACTGGGCGCTGCCCGGCGCCCTGGGTCGCGTGCGCGTCCGGCTCGCCGGCCACGACGACGGCGACAGGCAGATGGTCGAGATCCTCACCGCCGTGCTGGCGGATGGGCTGGCGGCGGTGGAGGCCGCCTGTGCCGAGGCGCTCGCTGGCGGCGTGTGCAGCGCCGACGTCGTGCTCAACATCCTCAATCGTCGGCGCCAGCCGTCCGAGACGGCGCCGATCCCGACGCCCGCGAACCTGCGTCTTCGCTTTGAGCCGGTGGCCGATTGCACCCGCTACGACCGCTTGAGGGGGGTCGGCCATGGAGCGCCATGAGGTCCTGGAGATGATGGCCGCACTCAAGCTCGCCGGCATGCGCGACGCGTTCGACGAGGTGCTCGCCGACGGCCTCAAGCGCCAGCATCCGATGCAGCGAATCATCGGCGAGCTGTTGAAGGCCGAGATCGCCGACAAGCAGGCGCGATCCATCAAGTACCAGATGAGTGGCGCCAAGCTGCCGCTGGCCAAGGAGCTGGCCGACTTCGACTTCACCGACACCCCGGTCAACGAGCCGCTGGTCCGCGAGTTGGCGGTCGGCGGCTTCCTGGCCAACCAGCGCAACGCCGTGCTGATCGGCGGCACCGGCACCGGCAAGAGCCATCTCGCCGTCGCCATCGCGCGGGCCTGCATCCGCGATGGCGCCCGGGGCCGCTTCTTCAACGTCGTCGACCTGGTCAACCGGCTCGAGGCCGAAGCCCGCGCCGGCCGCCAGGGCCGGCTCGCCGATCAGCTGGCCCGGCGCGACCTCGTCATCCTCGACGAGCTCGGCTACCTGCCCTTCGCCCAAACCGGAGGCCAGCTGCTGTTCCACCTCGTCAGCCGGCTCTACGAGCGCACCTCGATCATCGTCACCACCAACCTGACCTTCGGCGAATGGCCGTCCGTCTTCGGCGACGCCAAGATGACCACCGCGCTCCTCGATCGTCTGACGCACCACTGCGAGATCATCGAGACCGGAAACGACTCCTGGCGCTTCAAGAATCGGTCCTAAAGGCAACCGATCCACCTGCCGCCCGGTCGCCCAGGTGGGCCCACAGGAACCTCCCACGCGCGGTCCGCCGCCAGCCGCGTGGTGGGCGCGTCGGCCCGCGCGCGGGCCCCTCCTATGGACTACCTGTACGACCTCCGCCGTGCATCCCCAAAGGGGTCAACATTGCACGCCGATAGGGGGTCAATGTTCAACGCCGATTGACAGACCGGGACTACCTCGGCGACCGCCTCGGGGTCCCCGATGCCCCGCCTATCGCCTACCTCCCCGATCTGATCAGGCAGCGCGCCGCCTCAGCCTGAGTGCCCGGGGTTCTGCCCCTATTACTGAACCGAGTGTCCGAAGCTCGGATTTCCGGATGACTCCGGTCGCGGGTGGTCGACACCTGGTTTGTCGTGTTATGACCCATTTTCACCGTCCGCAACCGCTTAAGGCTCTGGTTCAGAGGCCGTCATCGAGCATCATTTGGATTATGGGCGCCAAAGCGGCCGGCTCGTTGAGAGTGCGATTCCGACCGGAGGTTACTTCGGCACCGTCCTCCATCCCGTCGCCGTCATCGAGGCGGTCGCCAATTCAGCTTGCCGGCCGAACACGCCCTTCTCGGAGCCAGCTGGCCTGTCGACGAACTGGCGGAGGAGATGGCCTGCTGGCAGGTTGGGCACAGGGATGGCAGACTTTCCCAATACTTGCCCAAGGAAAAGCAGATGTCTGCCAAGCTCCTCTCGCCCTTCGTTCTTCGCGGGGTCACCTTGCCCAACCGGATGGTCGTCTCGCCGATGCAGATGTACATGACCGGACCGGACGGACGTTACACCGACTGGCACATGGTCCATCTGGGGAAGTACGCCATCGCACGTTTTGGCACCGTCTTCACGGAGGTGTTATGCGTGGAGCCGCGCGGCCGCAGCACCTATTCCGACGCTGGCATCTGGTCCGACGATCATATCCTGCCCTTGAAGCGCGTCGCCGACTTCATCCGGGCACAGGGCTCGGTGCCCGCCGCACAGATCGGGCATTGCGGGCCCAAGGCGTCGCGCCAGCGCCCCTTCGAGGGGTTGCAGCCGCTTGGCCCCACGGATAACGCGCGTGGTGAGCCGCCGTGGCAAGCGGTAAGCGCCACCGCCGAGGCCTCGGCGCCGGGCTATCAGACTCCACATGCTCTGACCATTCCCGAAATCGAAGCGCTTGTGGCGGCCTTCGGCGAGGCCGCGCGACGCTGCGACGAGGCCGGTTTCGATGTGCTCGACGTGCACGCGGCGCACGGCTATCTCATCCATTCCTTTCTTTCGCCGATCGGCAACAGGCGCACCGATGCCTATGGCGAGGACCGCGCTGGGCGCAACCGGTTCGCGCTCGAGATCGCCGAAGCGCTGCGCCGTAACTGGCCGGAGGACAAGCCGATCCTGTTCCGTCTCTCCTGTATCGATCGGGTGGAAGGCGGGCTAGAGATCGAAGATACGGTGGCGTTGGCCCGAGAACTGCAGTCGCGCGGCATCGATGCCATCGACTGCTCGTCGGGCGGCATCAAGGGCCCGAATTCGCTCTTCAGCCTTGCCGCCAAGGGGCCGCCCTCGCCGGGTTTCCAGGTTCCGCTGGCCTATGCGGTCAGGCAAGGCACCGAAATGCCGACCATGGCGATCGGTATGATTGTGGACCCGCACCATGCTGAAAAGATCTTGCGGGACGGAAAGGCGGATCTCATCGCCATCGCTCGCGAGGCGCTCTTCAATCCGCACTGGGCCCTGCATGCGGCCCACGTGCTCAGCGAGGAGCTGACCTTCGATGCTTGGCCACCCAACATGGGCTGGTGGTTGGAGGTTCGCCAACGCATGTTGACATCAAGCGACCCGAAGGACTGGCGGATCGGTCCAGCGGCCGCAAACGCGCCCATACGAGCGACCGATTGAGGTCGTGGTCACATCTGCGCTGTGTGACCTCGGACATGGTTGAAGTCTAGCGAAGCCGGTGAGGTGCAGGAATAGCCTGTGGCTCGTCAGAACCCCATCTGCCGCAGAAATCATAGCGTTTCCGGCCACTGCCGACTACCGTCGTCGGCATGCAAGCGACCATCATGATTCTCTCCACCACGCTGCGCGAGACCTTCCTCAGCCGCGCGTCGCTACACCTGCAAAACCTCGCCCTCCGCCAGCAGGTGGCAATCCTGAAGCGGGAAAGGCGACGGCCGCGGCTCCAGACGCTCGACCGCTTGTTCTGGGTCATCCTTTCCCGCCTTTGGCCGCGCTGGCGCGAGGTGCTGGTGATCGTAAGGCCGGAAACCGTCATCGGCTGGCACCGGAGGGGATTTCGTGCATTCTGGACCTGGAAATCCAGGCGCGGCAAACCAGGACGGCCTCCGGTGCCCAAGGATGTCCGCGAACTCATCCGTCGAATGTGTC
This sequence comes from Alphaproteobacteria bacterium, assembly GCA_965225945.1. Classification (GTDB taxonomy): domain Bacteria; phylum Pseudomonadota; class Alphaproteobacteria; genus JASLMY01. Next base: position 312,887 of record CBDDBZ010000037.1, read on the forward strand.
GGGAGAACCCCTTGTGGGGCGCTCCTCGCATCCACGGCGAACTCATGAAGCTGGGAATCGAGGCATCGGGGGCGACGGTATCGAGGTACATGGCGCGGCATCGAAAGCCACCGTCGCAGACGTGGCGGACGTTCCTCGACAACCACGTCGGCTGCCTCGTCTCGGCCGATTTCTCTGTGGTGCCGACGGCCACGTTCGCCGTTCTGTTCGTCTTCATCGTGCTGCGCCACGAACGGCGGCGCATCGAGCACGTCGGTGTTACAGCACACCCGACCACGGCGTGGGTGGCGCAGCAGATCCGCGAGGTCTTTCCGTGGGACACGGCACCACGGTATATCATGCGTGATCGGGACGGGGCGTACGGTCAGAAGTTTCGGGAGCGGTTGAAGGCGATGGGCATCGAGGAGGTTGTGACGGCGCCGCGAAGCCCATGGCAAAATCCGTTCGTCGAAAGGGCAATCGGTGTATCGCACCCGGTTCCTTGGACACAAGTTTGCGTCCCTATCCGGTTAAGGCAGGCAGCGCTCCCTGCGATTGTATACCGTCGACCAGTTCCCTGTAGGTGATGGTCGGTCGGGTCATGGCGCGGTGCAACACGAAATCGGCAAGGTCGAAGATGCGTTTGCGCCGGTTGAAGCGGTAGTTCCATTCCCGGACGTAGCGCGGCAAATGCTTGGCGCTCACCCCGTGGTAGGTTCCGTTGAGCCACGTCTTCACGTTGGAAAACAGGACATGGACGACCGGCATGAGCTGCTCGGCGTTCTTGCCTTGGCCTTGAACGACGGGCTGGTGGCGATAAGTATCGCCAAGCTTGGCGTAACTCTTGAAAGCGTCGCTGTCGAGGCGGCTTCCCGGCTTCACCGAGGCGCGCACGAAGTCGCCCAACTCACGGGCGGTGGCCTCGGGCAGGATGGCGAGCCGCGCGGCGCCGGCGGCGAAGCCGCTCCCCTTGATGCCCTTGCCCGACCCGACCGGCCACTTCTCGACCGCCATCACCAACAGGCTCTTGTTCGGGTTGGAAAGCCCGCGCCCCCGGCTCTCCGGCTTGCCCCGCCCGCCGTAATAGCTCTCGTCGACCTCGACCAAGCCCTCCAGCGGGAACTCCGGGCGCTCCGTCAGGGCATGGCGCAGCTTGTGGGCCATCAGCCAGGCGGTGTCGTAGCGCAGGCTCAACTCTCGCGACAGAAACAGCGCCGAGACCCCGCGCTTGTCGCGCCCCATCCACCACGCCGCCAGGAACCATTTGCGCAACGGTGTGCGGGTGCGGTGGAAGACCGTGCCCGCGGTCACCGATTCCTGATGGCCGCAACCGGCGCATTCGAAGACCCGCGGCCGCGTCTTCAATTGGTAGTTCCGCCTCTCGCCGCAACGCGCGCAGACGTAGCCTTGCGGCCAGCGCAGCCGAGCCAGCGCCTCGATGCAGTCCGCCTCCGATCCATGGCGTTCGAGGAACTCCAATATCCCGCTCATCGAATAGTCCTCCAAAAGCTCCAGCCGATGCGATCAGCCTACACCTCTATGGAGAACATATCAAGAACATTCGGAGCCCATCCTGCTTTAACCAGATAGGGACGCAAGTTTGTCTCATGCGGCGGGCCTGAGTGACATCGCGGTGTGCCACGCCTGACGAGCTTGAGCGGGGCTCAGGTAGCCGTTCTTCTCCACGATCCACTGGGCATTGTACTGTTCGACGAACCCGCGGACGGCGTTCCGCAGCTCCGCGATGTTGCGGTAGATGCGGCCATGGATGATCTGTTCCTTGAGCGTGCGATTGAACCTCTCGGCGACGCCGTTGGTCTGGGGCTGTTCGACGAAGGCGTAGGACGGCTGGATGCCCCAGAACTTGATCTGGTTGGTGAAGTGGTCCGACAGATACTGGGAGCCGTGATCCATCCGCAAGGCCAGCCCCCGCGCCGCACCGGCGGAGGTCGAGGCATACAGCCTCGCAAGCCCCATGGAGATCGGCTGAAGGGCGGCGAAGCGGTCGCCTCGCTTGCACACATGCCAGCCGACGCACTCGGCGTTCCAATGCTCGATGGCGGTGAATATCCAGCCCCAGCCGTCGTCCACCGTGAACACCCGAACGCCGTCCGTGCCCCACATGAGGTTGGGGGCATGGGTGATGATCTCACCGACATGGGGATTTCCGCCACGGCGGCGGCAGCGATGGGGCGAGAGCAGGTTGTTCTCGCGCATCACCCGGAGCACCCGCTTGCGGGAAACACGGATGCCACGACAGACCCGAAGCCGAGCCCAGACCTTGCGGTGTCCCTCGCCCTCCCAGGGGGATGCCTCCAGGTCGGCCTCGATGGCCACCAGCAGAGCCTCGTCCGAGATCGAGGGCTTCGGTCCCCGGCGCTTTGCTGGTGGGCGCTCAGCGGTGGCCTGCTGCCGGGATTTCATGGCGTAGAACGAGGAACGGGCAAAACCCCAGGCCGCACAGACCCGCTGGAGGCCGTAGGCCAAACCCGTGCCGGGAGAGGTGGCGGCACTCATCGCCGCGACCTCCGCCGCCCCAAAGGGCCGGACGTCTCCGTCTTGGCCTCCAGCAGTTCCACCTGCATGATCAACTCCCCGATCCGCTTCATGGCGATGTCCAGTTCCGCCTTTACCGGATCGCCCTTGCGTTCCTTGAGCGAGGCATCGATCCCGGCGATCGCCTTCTCACGCCACTGCTCGAGCCGGAAAATCTCCACGCCCAACTGCCGCGACAAAAGTTCCACCGGCTCGCCACGCAAAAGCCGCAGGGCAACCTCACGCTTGCGCGTCACCGTCCACCGCTGGCCAAGTCCCAGCGGGCCTGCCGGCGAAACCTGGCCCGGGGAAAACGTGGACGAGCCAAGCTCGCCCTCGTTTACCACAGGCCCATCAACAGCAACTTTGTTCTCAAAATTGTCGGTCATGTTCCGGTCCTCCTTGGACACTTCGATTAAACCAATTCTGTGTCCAAGGAAATCGGGTCCGACTCAGAAAGGGCAATCGGCTCGATCAGGCGAGATTGTCTGGACCACGTCATTGTTCTCAACGAGCGCCATCTCCGACAGATTCTTTGTTCCTACCTCGCCTACTACCACGGGTCTCGCACGCACTTGGCGCTCGGGAAGGATACGCCCGACGGACGGTCCGTCCAGTCGGCCGACGGCGGAAGGGTGGTTGCGTTTCCTCGAGTTGGAGGACTTCATCACCGGTACGAGCGCCTCGCGGCCTAATACCAATCGGCCTTGAGGGAGACTCACTTTGAGGATTCCCATGGTGGATGATTTCTGACTCAATTCCGGTGATTCGGAGTTGAGGAGGTTCACCATGGGAGCGGCGATCGGGTTACGAGAGGATTTCGATGCGGCGGAGCTGCGTCGCTTGGCGAAGCTTTCCAAGGATGCCGGCCAGAGCCGCCGGCTCTTGGCTCTCGCGGTGATCTATGACGGTGGGCGGCGGACGGATGCGGCACGGACCGGCCACGTGGGGCTTCAGGTGATCCGAGATTGGGTGTTGCATTTCAACGCCGAGGGCCCGGACGGCTTGATCGATCGCAAGGCGCCCGGTGCGGTGGCGAAGCTCGACGATGCACAACGCCAGGCGCTGGGGGCACGCGTCGATGCGGGGTCGAACCCGGCGGTCGACGGCGTGGTGCGCTGGCGGCTGAAGGATCTGGCGGGCTGGATCCGGGATATGTTCGCGATCTCGCTCGACGAGACCACGGTGAGCCGGGAATTGAAGGCGATGGGCTTCACGAAGATGACGGCGCGTCCGCGCCACCATGCCCAGGAGGAGGGCGTCATCGAGGATTTTAAAAAAAATTCCCCGAGCTGGTGGCGCAAGCTCGCCGGCGCCTGCCCGACGGCACCGAGATAGAAATCTGGTGGCAGGACGAAGCCCGTGTCGGCCAGAAGAACAAGATCACTCGGCGCTGGGCGCGGCGCGGAACCCGGCCCCGCGCACCGCATGACCAGCGCACCAAATCAGCCTATATCTTCGGCGCCATCTGTCCCGAACGCGGCGTCGGCGCCGCCCTCGTGCTCCCCCACTGCGACACCCAGGCCATGCAGCTGCATCTGGAGGAGATCTCCTCCCGGGTAGGCGCGCGCGCGCATGCCCTCCTGCTCCTCGATCAGGCGGGTTGGCACACCACGGACAAGCTGAAGATCCCCGCCAACGTTACCCTCCTGCCCCTGCCACCACGCTCGCCGGAGCTCAATCCGACCGAAAACATCTGGCAGTTCATGCGCGACAACTGGCTGTCCAACTTGGTCTTCCAATCCGACGAGCAGATCATCACCTCCTGCTGCGAAGCCTGGAACAAGCTCATCGATCAACCATGGAACATCACGTCCATCGGGCGGCGTAAATGGGCGCATGAGTTCTGATTAATGCCGATTGGTATAAGGACCGACAACGGCATTTGCCCCAGGAGGTGCTGCTAGAAGCGAGCGGCCCGTCTCCGCTGCGCCGACACCGTTGAGAAAAAGAACACAGCGCCAACATTCAGCTTGTGCATATCGGCCGATGCGACCGTTGCAATCTTTCCGCCGGGTCCAACGACCGACACTGTCGCCCGGGTCGTTCGTCTCGGATCCGGCCGCGCCGCAGAATAGGATTTGAGGAACGACAATCGTTTTGGATCGTCTCCAAGCGCGCGATATTGATCTATCGCTATTCCGGCAATCCTGCTTTGCGCAGGCTATCGAGCAAGCTCTTCAAAGTCGTTTCATGCATGCCGACAAAGCGGTCGCGTAGGACTCCGATCGAGAGAGTCGGTTGGAGCTGCAAGGCTTTTTCAATCGCCCTCTTTGCCTCACTAGCTTGCCCAGCTTCCACCAATGCCGCTGCGAGATGCATGTAGGGCCAGTAGCCGGAGTCGGGGAACTGACAGGCTTGCCGACAAATTGCGATGGCCTCATCGTGGCGACCGAGAGCGCGTAGCGCCAATCCTTTGAGCACGAGTGTCGCCCAGCGCAAAGGATCGCGCGGGCTGAGCCGAAACGCGGTATCGAAATGTGGGAGGGCTTGCTCCGCTTGGCCGGCACCATAGTGGGCAGCAAAGCCGAGGCCATGATGGCCCCAGACGAAATTGGGATTGATCGCAAGCGCGTTCTGCATTTCGCCAATCGCCATTTCGACTTCACCGGTGAAGACATGCACCCGTCCTAAGACGAAATGCGCCACCGGTTCGTTCGGATCGAGAGATACCGCCTGTTCGGCCTCCGCTCGCGCAGCTGCCGCAGCTTTTGCCGTATCCTCAGCGTAGCCGTAAAACACCGAGGTCCAGAGAGCATAAGCGAGGTAAGCATGGGCAGCCGCGAATCCCGGGTCCAGGGCGGTCGCCTCCCGGAATAGGCGTATGGCCTCGGCGTGATCGGTCTTGTTGACGCGATCGAAATGCGACTGGCCGCGTTGCACAAGCTCCCAGGCATCGAGACTTTCCGGCGGCTTGCGTCGGGCGCTTTCGCGCTCGCGTGCCCCGATCTCCGGCTCGACCGCGCCCACGATCTGTTCGGTGATCTGGTCCTGCAGATCGAAGACGTCATCCAGACTGCCGTCGAAGCGATCCGCCCAGAGGTGGTTACCGCTGGTCGCATCGATCAGCTGCGCACTTATACGCACGCGGTTACCCGCCTTGCGGACGCTGCCTTCGACGACATAGCGCACACCCAGTTCGCGCGCTACCTGAGTGATATCGACGGCACGGCCTTTGTAGGTGAATGGTAACTGCCCAGGTAGCTGATTTCGATGAGGCTGCGGATTGGGTCTCTGGGGGCAGATTTTGTGGGTTTGGGGCGCTGACGGCCTAGATTTCGTTTGACATAGGGTGGTTGGTCGATTCTAAGGATTCGATGGATAGGGATGTTCTTGCCTTTTTGTCGAAAGACGAGCTGATCGATGTGGTGCTGGCCCAAGGGTCGCGGCTCGCCGAGTTCGAACTCCGGCTTGGTGAACTCGAGCGCCGGCTTGGCCTGAACAGCACGAACAGCGGCAAGCCACCGTCGAGCGATGGATTGAACAAGCCACCGGCGGGTAAAAAGAAGCGCACCAGGAGCCTCCGTAAGAAATCGGCCCGCAAGCCGGGCGGGCAAAAGGGCCACAAGGGCGAGACCCTGCGCCAAGTCGCCGATCCCGACGCCACCGTCGACCATTATCCCGAGACGTGCCAGTGGTGTGGTTCGGGATTGACGCCGGATATGGCTACCGGCCATGGGGCCCGCCAGGTTTTCGATCTACCCGAGCCCCGGCCCCTGGTGGTCACGGAGCATCGGGCGCATCGCTGCCGTTGCGGGCATTGCGGCACGTACACTCGGGCTTCTTTTCCCGTCGCCATCACCGGCCCGGTTCAATACGGCGCTCGGATCGGAGCCATGGTGGTCTACCTGTCGCACTACCAACTCCTGCCCGAGGACCGCCTGGCTGAATTGATGAAGGATCTGTTCGGGGCGGAACTGTCTCCGGCGAGCCTCGCGCGGAGGGGCGGGAACAGCGCCGAGTCCGTCCAAGGCGTCGTCGATGTGATCCGCGAACTGGTGAAATCGGCGCCGGTCAAGCACATGGACGAGACCGGCTTGCGGATCGCCGGGCGGACCCAATGGTTGCACGTCGCCTCGACCGCGCGGTTGACCTTCTATCGGGTCTCGGAGCGACGCGGCAGCCTGCTCGGCGGAGTCGGCGGCATCGTCGTCCATGACCACTGGAAGCCGTACTTTACGATGGAGGGCGTACGGCACGCGCTGTGCAACGCCCATCACCTGCGCGAGTTGCAAGCCCTGATCGAGATCGAGAAGGAGGGCTGGGCACGCAAGATGCAGAGACTATTGCGCCGCGCCTGCCACGCGGTAAATCTCGCCCGGGAGCGGGGCGTGGCGCTGAAACCAGGCCTCGTCGAGCGCTTCCGAGGGTGTTACGACGCGATCACGGCCGAGGGCATCGCCTTTCACGAGGCACAACCTCCTCTTGCGCCCAGATCGAGCAAGGCCAAGCGCCGGGGAAGCAAGCCGCGCCGCACCGGGCACAACCTTCTCCGGCGCCTTCAGACACACAAGGAAGACGCGCTGCGCTTCCTCATCAATTTCGCCGTGCCGTTCACCAACAATCAGGCCGAGCAGGACGGGCGCATGATGAAGGTCAAGCAGAAAATCTCCGGCGGCTTCCGCAGCCAGAAAGGCGCCGAAGACTTTGCCACCGTCCGCGGCTTCATCTCGACCGCCAGAAAACAGGGCTGGAACATCATCCAGGCGCTCATGGAAAATCCCGAAACCCTGATCGAGCGTCTCCACGCCGCCTAAAAGGCCACCATGTACCTGGGCAGTTACGGTGAATGAGGAATTGCGAGCGATAACGAAAAGGGAGCGGAAGCGCGACAGCGCAGTGATGACATCCTCCGCGATGCCGTCGGCGAAATATTCTTGCTCTGGATCGCCGGACATGTTCTCGAACGGCAGCACGGCGATCGAGGGCTTGTCGGGCAACGGCAACGGCGCATCGCCGGAGGTGGGAGTTGTGGCAGCCGAAACGACCGGCGACCAATGCCAGACCTGGACCGGCCGGGCAATGTTCTTCATTGCCTGAGCGCCGCCATCGGCGAATTCAACGCCGAGTTTTCCGAGCACCTCGGCGTGCACCTTCTCCGAGATACAGACGCCACCGGGTTCAGCGATCTCCTGCAATCGAGCGGCTACATTCACGCCGTCGCCGTAGATATCGTCGCCATCTACGATTACATCACCAAGGTTCACGCCTACCCGGTATTCAATCCGCTGGTCATCGCGCCCGTTTGTGTCGTATTCAGCGACCTTTGTCTGCACCGCAATAGCCCAATTGACGGCATCCATGACGCTCGGAAACTCGGCCAACAGTCCGTCCCCCATGAGCTTCACGACCCGTCCGCCGTGCTCGGCGATCTTCGGCGCGACCAGTTCCGCAAAACGGGCCTTGAGGCGAGCGTGGGTGCCAGCCTCGTCCGCGCCCATGAGACGCGAATAGCCGACCACATCGGCGGATACGATTGCTACCAGTCTGCGCTGAGTGAACTCGGACATATCGAGAGTTTAGCCGCGGCGACGATGATCGGGAATAGGGCTGCCGACTGCGGCTCTTCAAATGCAGCCGCCAGCCCGGCTGTGACATACACATTAGTCGGATGGAATGTCGTGTTCTGGCTACAAGCCGACTCGACGCCGGCGGCCATGCATCGTCGGCTTTCACCAACTCCGGAAATCTCTTCTCGTTGCGTCGTGTGAAGATATTCGCGCTCAGGTAGGCGCTCACAAACGGTCGTTTTTGCCACGCTTGGTGCCCGTGGTGGAAAACTGCCGTTTTCGGGTCATCAAAAACCCCTGTCGAAAGTCTCGATACTTTGAAAGGTTTTTGGCGCGCCGATGGCATGACTTCCGGGTTCGCTGGCGTCTCCACGGACGATCGGCACCTCGAGGCGCGGATCGATGCGGGCGCCGAGAAGATTTTCGAGGAGCCGATCACCGGCACGTCGAAGGCGCGCCGCAGTTCCCGAACCCCCGCGAGCGGCTCGGCGCGGATGGCGTGGTGATCGTCACCGAGTACGACCGGCACGCGGTCGCCGGAGGACCTCATGGAGATCCTCGACCCGGTCCGCGCCACGGTCGAGGAATCCTTCGAGGTGATGGACTGGTTCAAGACCGAGATGCGGGCCCGGGTGGAGGGATAGAGCGTCGGCGCGATCGGGCTCAGAACATCGTCGTCACGCCGGCCATCGCGAGGACGGCGGTGGAGAGCGACATGGTGGTCGCGACGAGAACGAAGAAACGTGTCGGGTCGACGGGCTTGATCAGGGCGGCGGCGAACATGGCGATATCCTTTCGAGATCGTATTCCGCCGAACATCGTCTCTTGGTCCATTCGGCGAGCCATATTCAACGTGTGATCGATCCTCGGTTGGTGTAGTGACGGCGGTCACGTGCTCGGCGATATTTCTGCCCGCGTTGACGCCCCCGGAGCGCGGCGAACATACTTACCCTGGCGAATGCATCTCGGCGAAGGCGGGGGAGGGCTGGTGGCGTGGAGGACAATTCGGAACTCGGCTTGGAGGGCAAGGTGGCGATCGTGCTGGGCGGCGGCAGCCGTGCCGAGGGCATCGGCAACGGGCGCGCCGCCGCGATCCTGCTGGCCCGCGCCGGCGCCAAGGTGGTGGTGGTCGACGCCAAGATCGAAAACGCCGAGGCCACGGTGGCGATGATCGCCGCCGAGGGCGGTGAGGCGAGCGCAATTGCCGCCGATGCCACCTCCAGCGAGGACTGCCGGCGCATGGTGGCCACCGCGCTTGAACGCCATGGCCGGCTCGACGTGCTCGACAACAACATCGGGATTTCCAGCCAGGGCTCCGTCGTCGAGGAGAGCGAGGAGGGCTGGAAGCACCTGATGGACGTCAACGTCACGGCCATGTTCCTCGCCGCCAAGCACGCGGTGCCGGCGATGATCGCGTCCGGCGAGGGCGGCTCGATCATCAACATCTCCTCGATCTCGGCGCTCAGGCCGCGCGGCCTGACGGCCTATACCACCTCGAAGGGCGCGGTGATCGCGCTCACCCGGGCGATGGCGGTGGATCACGGGCCGGACGGCATCCGGGTCAACTGCGTCGCCCCCGGTCCGGTCTACACACCCATGGTGTATGGCCACGGCATGAGCGAGGAGACCCGCGATCGCCGTCGCGCCGCCTCCGTCCTGGGGCTGGAGGGCACCGGCTGGGACATCGGCAACGCCGTGCTGTTCCTGGCCTCGGCCCGGGCCCGCTACATCACCGGCCAGACCCTGGTGGTCGACGGTGGCGCCACCCTGGTCGGCCCCCGCCGCGATCACGACCGGCACTAGTGACAGATCGTACCCACGAGAGAGGAAACCCGTCATGGCCCGCGTTCCCTACAACGATCCCGACGACCTGCCGGAGGACCGGCGCGATCTCTTGAGGCGCAACGTCAACCTGCTGCGCGCCATGACCCACAGCCTGGATTGCTGCCAGCACTTCAGCCGCTTCGCCCAGTGGGTCCGCTTCGAGAGCCGGCTCGATCCCCGGCTCCGCGAGCTGGCGATCCTGCAAGTCGGCTACCTCGCCCGCAGCCCCTACGAATACAGCCATCACCTCAAGATCTGCCTCGACTTCGGCGTCACCGAGGACGATATCCGCGATCTTGCCGCCTACAACGAGGGCCGAGAGAACGGCTTCGGCGAGCTCGAGAGGCTGGTGCTCCAGGGTGCCGCGGAGATGACCGAGGAGGGCGAGATGCGGGCCGCCACGTTCGAGGCGCTCGCCGGCCATTTCGATCATGAACGGATGATCGACCTGGTGGTGATCACCGGCACCTATTGCGGCCTGGTCCGGATCCTCGCCTCGCTCGACATCGAGGTGGAGCCGGAATACCAGACCCATCTCGACAAGTTTCCGCTGCCGGGGGGCGGCGCGGCGTGAGCTGGCGCATCGGCGTCGATATCGGCGGCACCTTCACCGATGTCGCGCTGGTGAAAGAGACCGGCGGCGCCATTGCCATCGCCAAGGTCCCGACCACGCCCCGCGATCTCAGCGAAGGCGTGATGGGGGCGCTCGAGACGGCGCTGGAACGCAATGGAATCGCGGCCGACGACGTCGGCTTCCTGAGCCACGCGACCACGGTGGTGACCAACGCGCTGCTGGAATTGAGCGGTGCCCGCACCGCGCTGATCTCGACCCGGGGCTTTCGCGATCTGTTGGAGTTGCGCCGCTCGGCCCGAAGCAATCTCTACGATCTGTTCCAGGACCCGCCCGACGTCCTGGTGCCGCGCCACCTGAGGTTGGAGGTCACCGAGCGCCTGGACGCCCAGGGCGAGGTGGTGATCCCGCTCGAGGAAGGCGAGATCGACGGTGTGATCGAGCAATTGCGTGCCGCGAAGGTCGAGGCGGTCGCGGTCTGCTTGCTCTTTTCCTTCCTCGACGACGCGCACGAACGGCGGCTGGCCGAACGGCTGCGCCACGGCCTGCCGGGGATCCCGGTCTTCGTCTCGAGCGAGGTCTTGCCGGAGATCCGCGAGTTCGAGCGGGCCAGCACCACCGCTGTCTGTGCCTATGTCGGGCCGATCCTGGCTTCCTACCTGGAGCGGATCGCCGACGCGATCGCCGAATTGGGCCTGCCGCCGATGCGCGTGATGGCGTCGAGCGGTGGCGTGTTGGAGGTCGCGGAGGTGCTGCGGATGCCGGCGATGGCGGTCGAGTCGGGCCCCGCCGCCGGCGTCGTCGCCGCGGCCGCGGTCGCCCGCCAGATGGGCGAGCCCAACCTGATCTCCTTCGACATGGGGGGGACGACGGCGAAGGCGAGCCTGATCGAGAACGGCAGCGTCGAGACCACCTCGGAGTACGAGGTCGGCGGCGACGGCAGCGCCAACCGCTGGCTGCACGGCACCGGCCATCCGATCCGCGTGCCCGTCATCGATCTCGCCGAGGTCAGCGCCGGCGGTGGCTCCATCGCCTGGATCGATCCCGGCGGCGCCCTCAAGGTCGGGCCGAGGAGTGCGGGGGCCGAGCCGGGTCCGGTCTGCTACGGTGCCGGCGGGAGAGAGCCGACGGTCACCGACGCCGACCTGGTGTTGGGCTACCTCGATCCCGCTCATCTCCTGGGCGGCGACCTGGCCCTCGACATCGGGGCGGCGCGGGCGGCGATCGCCGAGAAGCTGGCCGAGCCCCTCGGCCTGACGGTCGAGGAGGCCGCGCTGGGCGTGGTCGACGTCGTCAACAACGCGATGGCGGAAGCGCTGCGCATCGTTTCCGTCGCCCGGGGCTTTGATGCGCGCGAATTTGCGCTGATCGCCTTCGGCGGCGCCGGCCCGGTGCACGCGGCCGCCTTGGCGGGCGAGCTGGAGATCCCCCGCGTCATCGTGCCGCCCATCGCCGGCGGCTTCTCCGCCCTCGGCCTGGTCGTGACCGATCTCCGCCGCGACTACGCGCGGACCTTCTACACCACGCTTCGAGAGGCGGACCTCGACGCCCTCCAGCGGAGCTTCGCCGAATTAGAGGCCTCGGCCCGCGCCATGCTGGCCGCGACCACGGTGCCCAGGAAGCGCTGGCGGATCGAGCGCCACGCCGATCTCCGCTATCCCCGCCAGGCCTACGAACTGACGCTGCCGGTGGCGGCGGGCGAATTGTCGCGCGAGGTGCTGGCGGCGCTCGCGGCCGCCTTCCATGCCAAGCACAAGGCGACCTACGGACACGAGAGCCCCCACGAGGAGGTGCACATGGTCAACATCCGGCTCACGGCACTTGGCGAGATCGACCCGATCGAGGTCGGCGCGCCCGGCGAGGGCGGCGCGGCCAGGGGCGTGCGCAAGGTCGTTTTTCCGGGCCCTTGCGAGACGACGGCGAGCGTGGTCGCGCGCGATCGGATGGCGCCGGGCGAGGAGGTGGCGGGGCCGGCGGTGTTGCAGGCCCTCGACTGCACGACGCTGGTGCCTCCCGGTTGGCGGGCGCGCGCCGACGAACGCGGCTTCGTCGTGATGGAGAGGACAATATGACCGACGAGACGGCGAGGAGCGCGTTCCGGGCGAGCGTCGATCCGGCCACCTTCGAGGTGGTGAAGAACAGCCTCTATTCGGCGGCGGAGGAGATGAAGATCGTGCTGGCGAAGACTGCCTATTCGCCGCTGCTGAAGGTCGCGGGCGACTATTCCTGCGGCATTTTCGACGCCGCCGGCGAGATGGTGGCGCAGGGTCCGGACCTGCCGATCCACCTGGGCTCGATGCCGGATTCGGTGAAGGCGGTGCGCCAAGCCTGGCCGGAGCCCGGGCCGGGCGACGTATTCATTCACAACGATCCCTATTTCGGCGGCAGCCATCTGCCCGACGTGAACGTGGTGACGCCGGCTTTCGACGAGGCGGGCGAACTGCTGGGCTTCGCCTGCGTTCGCGCCCATTGGCCCGACATCGGAGGGGCCACGCCCGGCAGCTACGGCGCGGCCACCGACATATATGGCGAGGGGCTGCGCCTGCCACCGGTCCGCCTCTTCATCGCGGGCGAGATCAACCCGGACGTCGATGCGCTGATCTTCGCCAACGTGCGCACGCCCGAGGAGCGGCGCGGCGACCTTCGCGCCCAGGTCGCGGCCAACCGGCGCGGCGCCGAGCGGCTCTCGGTCCTGGCCCGAAAGCACGGCAGCGCCAGCTTGCGTCGGATCATGGCCGACATCATGGACTATTCCGAAGTGATGATGCGCCGCGCGATTGCGGAGCTCGCCGACGGCGAGGGCGCCTTCGAGGAGCTGATGGACGGCGACGGCGTCGCCGACGACGAGGACGGCAACGACGCGCCGATCCGGGTCAAGATTCGGGTGGTGAAGCGCGGGCCCGAGCTGCTGGTCGATTTCGCCGGCTCCGATCCCCAGAGCCCCGGGCCGATGAACGCGCCGCTGGCGGTCACCGCCTCGGGCGTCTTCACCTCGGTCAAGATGCTGGCCGATCCCGGCAACGTGATCCCGCCGAATTCCGGCTGCTGGCGTCCGATCACGGTTCTGGCGCCGCCCGGCTCGGTGATGCACGCGACGCTGCCGGCCCCGGTGGTTTATGCCAACCACGAGGTCGGCCACCGGGCTGCCGACATGTTCTTCGCCGCCATGGCCCAGATCGCGCCGCAGAGCGTCATGGCCTGCAGCCAGGGGACCTCGGCGATCCTGACCTTGGGCGGCATCGATTATCGCAACGGGCGAGCTTACGTCAGCTACGAGACGCTGAAGGGCGGTTTCGGCGCGCGGCCCACCAAGGACGGCATCAATGGGCTGGCGAGCGGCATCGCCAATACCATGAACACCCCCGTCGAGGTGTTGGAGATGAGCTTTCCCGTCCGGGTGGAGGCCTATGAGTTGATCCCGGATTCAGGGGGCGCGGGTCGTTGGCGGGGCGGCCTCGGCACCCGGCGCGTGACCCGCGTGCTGGGCTCGGATGCCAGCGCCAGCGTCTGCTGCGAGCGCACGCTCGCCGCGCCCTTCGGGCTCGAGGGCGGGCACGACGGGGCGCCGGCCGAGATCGTTCTGGTCGATCCCAACGGAGGGCACTCGGCGCTCGCCAGCAAGGGGCCGTTCAAGGCCATCGCCGGCTCCAAGGTGATCTATAGCGCGCCCGGCTCCGGTGGCTGGGGCCCGCCGGGGATGCGGGATCGGGACGCGCTCCGCGCCGACCTCCGCGACGGCTACGTGACGCCGGCCGGCGCCCGTGCCGCCTATGGCGTCGATCCCGAGACGCTGGCGGGCGGCGTGGAAGACTGACCAAACGGCACGTCGGCCGGCTGTGTCAACCGGCACCCGCGCCGTCGAGGCCGAGGTGGGACAGGATCAAGCCGGCCTGGGCGCGGACCATGTCGTGGCCGCTCTGGGTGATGCAGCCGAGCCTCCGTGCCTGCGCCAGCATCGGCGAGACCTCGGGCGCGAGGATGACGTCGGCGAGCGCCGTTTCAGCCCGAAGGTCCGTGAGATCGAAGGGCAGGGGATCGCCCGCAGCCATGCCCAGCGGTGTTGCGTTCACCAGCACGTCGTAATCGCCGGCGCCGCTCGGCCCCTTGTCGAGCGCCAGGCCTGGGAACTCGCGCGCCAGATCGTCGACGAGCGCGGCCAGGCGTCCCTCGTCGCAATCGTGGAGCCGGAGGCTGGCGACGCCCGCGTCGGCGAGCGCGAAGGCGATCGCGCGGCCGACGCCGCCGGCGCCGAGTTGCGCGGCGCGCGCGCCCTCCAGCCGGACACCCCGGCTCTTCAGGCCCGAGACGCAGCCGATGCCGTCGGTGTGATGGCCCACCCAGCGCCCGTCGTCGTCGCGCCGGATCACGTTCGCCGCGCCGACCCGCCGCGCGATCGGCGACAATTCGTCGATTCTACGCGCCGCCTCGATCTTGTGCGGCATGGTGGCGATGAAACCGTCGAGGTTGCGGATCGTCCGCACGGCCTCGAACCAGCGCGCGAAGTCGCCATCGGCGACCTGCATCGGGATCAGCACGGCGGGGATGCCCGCCTCGCGGAACAGCGCGTTGAAGATGCCGGGGGAGCCCACCTGGACAATCGGGTCGCCGACCACGGCATAGAGGCGGGTCGCGCCCGTGATGGCCAGCGGCAGTCCCAGTTCGCCTTCCGACATCTCTCGATCCTCCCGGTTGCGCGGGCCGTTTAATATGTCGATAATCGCCGCCTTCGAGCAAGGGAGCCACACCGATGAACATTCCGCTGAATTCGGCCCGCGCGCGCGACATCGCCAGCCAAGTTCATCCCCAGACCGACCTGGTCAAACACAGCCGAGAAGGCCCGCTGGTCATCGAATCCGGCGACGGGATTTACGTCCGCGACGACGACGGCAATGTCTATATCGAGACGGTGTCGGGTCTGTGGTGCGCCTCCCTCGGTTTCGCCAACGAGCGCTTGGCCCGCGTCGCCTACGAGCAGATGCGTATCCTCGGCTTCTATCATTCGTTCCGCAACAAGGCGAACCCGCCGAGCATCGATCTCGCCGAGGCGCTGCTGGCGCTGGCGCCGGTCGAGATGTCGAAGGTCGTCTTCCAGTGTTCCGGCTCGGAGGCGAACGACACCGCGATCAAGCTGGTCTGGTACTACCACAACGCCGTCGGCAAGCCGGAGAAGAAGAAGGTGATCGGGCGCCACAAGGGCTATCACGGCAGCACCATCGCCGCCGTCAGCCTCTCCGGCAAGCCGGACATGCACGCCGAATTCGACCTGCCGGTGAGCCCTCGTTTCCTCCATGTCGACCCGCCGCACCACTATCGCTACGCCCAAGAGGGCGAGAGCGAGGACGCTTTCGCGACCCGCATGGCCGACGAGCTGGAGGCGCTGATCGTGGCGGAGGGGCCGGAGACCGTCGCCGCCTTCTTCGCCGAGCCGGTGATGGGCGCCGGCGGCGGCCTGGTGCCGCCCCGGACTTATTTCGACAAGGTGCAGGCCGTGCTCGCCCGCCATGAGGTGCTGTTCGTCGTCGACGAGGTGATCTGTGGCTTCGGGCGGACCGGCAACTGGTGGGGCAGCCAGACCTTCGACCTCAGGCCCGACATCATCACCTGCGCCAAGGCGCTCTCGGGCGCCTTCCAGCCGATCTCGGCGATCCTGATCGGCGAGAAGATCTACCAGGCGATGCTGGAGGAGAGCCGCAAGGTCGGCATCTTCGCCCACGGCTTCACCTTCGCCGGCCACCCGGTGGCCGCCGCCGTGGCGCGGGAGACGCTCAGGATCTACCAGGAAGACGACATCATCGGCCACGTCCGCGCCGTGGCGCCGCGCTTCCAGGCCGCGATTCGAGCCCTCGCCAGCCATGACAATGTCGACGACGTGATGGGCGTCGGTCTGCTGGCGAGCCTGGAGTTGGTGGTCGACAAGGCGAGCAAGGCGCCGTTCCCGAAGGAGGCCGGGCTCGCCGACAGGATCGAGCAGGCGGCCTACCGCAACGGGCTGATCCTGCGCAACGTCGGCGACCGCCTCGCCTTCGCGCCCCCGCTCATCATCACCGAGGACCAGATCGACGATCTGGCGGCCCGCGTTGCCTGTGTCATCGACGAGGTGGCGGGCGAAATCCTCGGCTAGACCGTCGGCTGTTCTCGAGAAACCGAGATGGCTGTTCCTACCGCTCGCGAGCTCCGCTAGACTTGAGCCATGTCGGAACGGGTACAACGCAGATTGGCGGCGATCGTATCCGCCGATGTGGTCGGCTATTCGCGTCTCATGGGCGCGGACGAGGTCGGCACCCACGCTCGCCTCAAGGCCCGTTTTTCGGAACAGGTCGAGCCGAAGATCGCCGAGCACGGCGGTCGCGTCGTGAAGCTCATGGGGGGACGGACTGTTGGCCGAATTTCCGAGCGTCGTCGACGCCGTGAATTGGGCCGTCGAGGTCCAGGCCGAGGTGGCGGAGCTGAGCGCCGAGGAGCCCGATGAACAACGGATCGAGTACAGGATGGGCGTGAACCTTGGCGATGTCATCGCGGATGGCGACGATATCTACGGCGACGGCGTGAATATAGCCGCTCGATTGCAGGAGATCGCCGAACCCGGTGGCGTCTGTATCTCGGAGAAGGTGCATGCCGAGGTGCTCGGAAAGCTCGGCGTTGAATTCGCCGATGGCGGCGCTCAGGCAATGAAGAACATCGCCCTGCCGGTCCAGGTCTGGCATTGGTCGCTCACCGCCGCTCCGGTTGTGGCCGCTCCCGCCGACAAGGCGCTGGCGCTGCCCGACAAGCCCTCCATCGCCGTGCTGCCCTTCGACAACATGAGCGGCGATCCGGAGCAAGAGTTCTTTGCCGATGGCATAACCGAGGACATTATTACCGAGCTATCTCGATTTCGCGACTTGCTCGTGATTTCCCGCAACTCGGCATTCTTTTACAAGGGCAAGGCCATCAATGTTCAAGAAGTCGCCAAGGATCTCGACGTACAGTACGTCGTCGAGGGGAGCGTCCGTAAGGCGGGAAATCGTGTCCGAATAAGTGTGCAGTTGATTGACGCTGGTGTCGATCGGCATGTTTGGGCCGAGCGTTACGACCGAGACCTCGAGGATATATTCGCGGTTCAAGACGAAGTTACTTCCTCCATCGTCTCCACGCTTCCGGGACGCATCGAGGCCGCCGCCCGAGAGCGGGTGGAACGAAAACTTCCCGAGAACATGGTGGCCTATGAGTCTGTGTTGGCTGGAAAGTTGCTCCATCACAAGTCGAACAAGGAAGATAATCAAAAAGCTCAAGTCCTGCTCGACCGTGCCATAGGCCTAGATCCAAAATACGCGCATGCACACGCTTGGAAGGCCTGCACGTTGGGATAAGCATGGGGGTATGGGTGGTGTGTCGATAAAGACGTCACGTGGGACGAAGTTGTCTCGGAACTCCAGATCGCGCTTGCGCTCGACGATAACGATAGCGATGTCCACCGGATCCTAGCCGCCGTCGATGTGACACGAGGCGATCTTGATAAAGCGATGTATCATCAGGAGCGTGCGTTGAGCCTCAATCCGAATGATGACCTGATTGTCGTGCAGCAAGGAGAAGTTCTGACTTGGCTTGGGCAAGCCGAGGAAGGAATTAAATGGATAAAAATGCGATGCGGCTCAACCCTTATCACCCGGAACGATTCTGGAGCCATTTGGGTCGGGCATACTTCGTGGCACACCGATATGATGAAGCGATCGAGGCATTCAAGCGCATTGCTACACTAGATTACACACACCATGCGTTCCTTGCCGCCAGCTTTGCCCAGATGGATGATGTTGTGGTAGCGAGAAATCATGCGGAAGTCGTGATACGAGAAGAGGCGACATTCACCGTGAGCGGTTACTTGGAAACACTTCACTATGGGCACGATACGGATCGTGAACACCATCGTGAAGCTCTGTCGAAAGCTGGTTTGCCGCCGTAACGGCGGACATTTCACCCGACGCCCGCTGGATTGCCGCGCTGCGCCGCCGCCTCGGCGAGGCGGGGGCACCGATTTCGCGCGGCGAGATCCGCTTGGCCCGCTCCAACGGGCGCGGCCAGGCGAGGTGACGGGCGAAATCCTCGGCTAGACCGTCGCCGTCTATTGTCGGGGGTAGACTCTCCATTGGGTTGGGGTGGCAGATGCGGTGAGTCGTAGACCCTATGTCCGTTGAGGTTTCGACGCCGGGACCAGGTGTCCGCCTCAGCATGTAGTTTCGAGGGTTGCACGCGTTTGCGTGCCTATCCTCATACATGGGAGACGGACATGACGGACGATATCACCTTTGTTGGCTTGGATGTTTCGAAGGAGACGATTTCGGTCGGGATCGCGCCGGGTGATCCGCGAGAGGCGGTTCATTATTTCGGCACCATCGTGTACCGACCGACGGCGCTCTATTCGCTCTGCAAGAAGCTGTCGCGGGACGGCGCGCGTCTTCACTTCTGCTATGAGGCTGGCCCGTTCGGCTATTCCCTGCATCGCCGGCTTTTGGACTGGGGCCACACCTGCGATGTGGTGGCGCCCTCGCTGATCCCCAAGCGGCCCGGTGACCGGGTCAAGACGGACCGGCGGGACGCGCTGAGCCTGGCTTCGTTGTTGCGTGCCGGACAGTTGACCGCGGTCTGGGTGCCCGACGCGAGCCACGAGGCGGTTCGCGCGCTGGTGCGCCTGCGCCACCTGGCGGCGGGCGACGTGCGCCGGGCCAAGCAGCAGATCCTGGGCTTCTGCCTGATGCATGATCGGGTGTATCGGGCGGGTACGACGCATTGGACGAAGACCCACCGGAACTGGCTGGTGGATCAGAAGTTCGAGCACGGCGCTCTGGCGCTGACCTATTCGGAATTGCTTGGCCGTCTCGAACGGGCGGAAGAGATGCTGGCGCGAGCGCGCCTGGAGTTGCGGGAACACCTTGGCGGCTGGGCCTTGTATCCGGTCATGGACGCCCTTCAGGCGTTACGCGGCTTCGATTGGGAGAATGCCGCCATGGTCGCGGCGGAGATCGGCGACTTCCAGCGCTTCCCCACGGCGGGCCATCTGATGGCCTACGTCGGCTTGGTGCCGTCGGAATATTCCAGCGGTGATCGACGCAAGCGGGGCAAGATCACCAAGTCGGGCAACGCCATGGTTCGCCGTGTCCTGGTGGAGGCAGCCTGGACCTATCGTCACCCGGCGCGCCAGTCGAGCCCGATCCGCGCCCGTTCAGCCCATCTGCCGGAGCCGATCCGCGACAAGGCCTGGCAGGCGCAGATACGATTGTGTCGTCGCATGCGCGATCTGCGCGGGCGCGGCAAACACCAGAACACCGTGCTGACCGCGGTGGCCCGGGAGCTGGCGGGGCACGTCTGGGCCATCGCCCGCATGGTGCCCCCGCCGATGGCATAAATCGCCGCGCGCCGAGCGGCGAATACCAACACGCCCGCTTGCGTGGGCAGCGGCGGTGGCGGCCACTTGGGGAACTCCCGTTCCTTGGCTATGGGCAGGATTGCATCCGATGCCCGTCTGTAGAGTCAGGACAGCCCCATCGGACATAGGGACATGCGGTAGTCGATCCGCGGATAAGAGCTTGATGGACCGTCGATCAAAGCCGTCCCGCCGCTGCCTTCCAAAGCGGGCGTCAGATACCCAGCACCCGGTGACGAGCCGGGTGAAAGGCCGCGTTCGTGCTTGACAGGGGAGAGGACATAAGAGCCAGAAACGGTCCCTTAGACATCTCTAATGCACTTGTCCGTCAGAGCATGCAGGAACAGGGCAGGGCCGGGATCTTCAAGGCGTTTCGAATCTCGGTCAGGGAAGTCCTACGCGACGACACCCTGGCCGAGCGCGTCGAAATTGATCGGGCGGAGCCTCCGGGCCCGTACTTCACATTTGACAGTTGAAATACACGGCACTCGCCTTACCATGATTTCGTGAGGTGGAAGTGCCGACGCTCGTTCGCGGGCGCTTCCGACCATCGAGGGAACCAGAGGGAGGTCTCCACAATATGAACACGGCGGTGTGTCGCGTGGCCTCCCGCCATGTCCAGGGGAGGGCAGCATGTCCAGTGACCATGAAACCGTGCTCAGCGACGAGTTGTTGCGGCACTGTGCCGAGCGGGCGCCGAGATACGATACCGAGAACAGCTTCTTCATCGAGGATTTCGAGGAACTGAAAGCCGCCGGCTACCTGAACGGACCGATTCCGAAGGAGCTTGGCGGCGGCGGCCTGACGCTGGCGCGGTCCTGCGCCGAGCAGACCCGTCTCGCCTACCATGCGCCGGCGACCGCGCTGGCCATCAACATGCACCTCTACTGGGTCGGCGTCGCCGCCGACCTCTGGCGTTGGGGGGATAAATCGCTGGAGTGGCTGCTGAGCGAGAGCGTCGCCGGCGAGGTTTTCGCCGCCGGCCATTCCGAGCGCGGCAACGACTTGCCGATCTTCCTTTCCACGGCAACGGCGAGGAAGGCCGACGGCGGTTATCGCTTTTCGGGCCACAAGATGTTCGGCAGCCTGACGCCCGTCTGGACCCGCTTCGGCATCCACGCCCTGGAGGCGGATCACGCCGACGGACCCCAGATCATCCACGCCTTCATGCCACGCGAGGCCGAGGGCCATACCATAAAGGAGACCTGGGACGTCCTCGGGATGCGGGCGACACGCTCGGACGACACCATTCTCGACGACGTCTTTGTCGAGGATAAGTACATCGCTCGCACCGTGCCGGCCGGCCAAGGTGACCCCTTCGTCCTCGCCCTCTTCGCCTGGGCGCTTCTGGGCTTCGCCAGCATTTATTGCGGCGTTGCCCAGCGCGCCATCGACTTGGTGCTGCCGGGTATCAATGCGAAGAGCTCGCTCGGCCTCGGCCGCTCGATGGCCTACCACCCGGAGGTCCAGCACGCGGTGGCCCAGATGGTGCTCGCCAACGAGAGCATCGGCCCCCTACCTCGAGCGAACCTGCGCCGATTGGACGGACGGCGTCGACCACGGCGAGGCCTGGCCGTCCAAGATCGTCGCCACCAAGTATCATGCGGTCGAGACCTGCTGGAAGGTCGTCGACATGGCGATGGACGCCTCCGGCGGCACCGGCATGTTCCGAGGTACCGAGCTGGAACGCCTGTTCCGCGATGCCCGTTGCGGCCGCTTCCATCCGGCCAATTCGAATCTGACCCACGAAATCGTGGCCAAGACGGCACTCGGCATCGACCTCGCCGAGCAGCCGCGCTGGGGCTGAGGATGATGTGATCGCTCGGGCCCTGGGCTCGGCCGATCGCTGTCGATTCACGGGCTTCGAGCCAGCGAATTCATTGCCAAGGCAAGGAAACGCTCCAGGCAAACATCATCGGCCGAATTTGGGAAATTTGCCCGGTAGTTTACGCAAAGCGGGCAGACCGTGATGGCCGTTTTGGGGTCACGAATCGTAACTACCCAGGTACCCCGCTCCTGACCGCGAGAGGATGATGTAGGTGGTCGCCGGGGCCGGGTTTCCGCCGCCGCGTCGTTGATCGTCTCTTGACTCCATAGAATCGGGCGTCTATGGGTTGCGCTCTCGTGTGACGGGAGCGGCGCGTGGAATATTTTGGGTCGAAGGCGACGAGCGGTCTGTGCCAGGCGCTGATTGCGCTGATGCCGCCGCACAGCGTTTACATCGAGAGCCACCTGGGGGGCGGTGCGCTGATGAAGCGCAAGCCAACGGGCGTGCGCTCGATCGGCATCGACCGCGATGCGCAGGCGCTCGAGGCCTTTGCCTGTGACTACCCGGTCGAGTTGGTGCATGGCTGTGCCCATGCCTTTTTGGCCTCGTTCCCGTTTCTGGGCCCGGAGCTGGTCTACAGCGATCCCCCCTATCTGCACGCGACCCGCCGTTCGGCACGGCGCTATCGCTTCGACTACGAGGAGGTCGACCATGTCGCGCTCCTGGACCTGCTCAAGGATCTGCCCTGCCAGGTGATGGTCTCGGGCCATCCCTCGGCGCTCTATGACGAGATGCTGGCGGGCTGGCGCAGTCTGGCGCTGCAGGTGACGACCCAGGCCCAGGTGCGGACCGAGGTCGTGTGGTTCAACTTCGCGCCCGACCGGGTGCATTGGGCGAGCTACGCAGGCCGGAACTTCACCGACCGCCAGCGCATCAAGCGTAAGGCGGCCAACTGGGGCCGGCGTTACAAGGCCTTGCCGGCGGGCGAACGCCTCGCGGTGCTGGCCGCCATGATGGCCGTCGATGCCGAGGACCCGTGACGCTGTCGCGCTGGCACGAGGACCTCGCCGCCCATGACGAGGCCTTCGCGTGCCTGCAAGATCTTCTTGACCCCTCATCCTTCGCAATCACAGTCGTCAAGGCCTTCCGGGAATGGGGCCAGGGGCTGTTGCGCCTGGCCACGGCGCTCGTCCGGGAGAATGCCGCGCTCGAGCGGGAGAACGCGACCCTGCGGGACCGCATCGCCGAGCTCGAGCGGAGCGCGGCGCTTGACAGCACCACCAGCAGCAAGCCGCCCGCCAGCGACGGCCTGCGCAAGAAGAGCGGAACCCAGAGGCGCACCCGAAGCCAGCGCGGCAAGTCCGGCAGGCCAAGCGGCGGCCAGCCGGGCCACAAGGGAACGACGCTGGCGCGGACCGAGAGCCCGGACCATGTTGTGGATCATGACCCCTCCGCCTGTTCGGGCTGCGGCGCACCGCTGTCGGACGCCGACCGTCACCGCGCGCCCGTCTGTCGACAGGTCTTCGATGTGCCCGAGCCACGCCCCCTGGAGGTCACCGAACACCGCGCCCATCGCTGCCTCTGCGGCGCCTGCGCCACCGTGACAGGAGCCGTCTTCCCGGACGGCGTGACCGCCCCGGTCCAGTACGGGCCACGCATCACCGCCTGGGTGAGCTACCTGCTGTACGCCCAGTTCGTTCCCGAGAAGCGCTTGGCCGAACTCATGAGCGACCTCTTCGCAGTGTCCATCTCCACAGCCACGATCACCGCCATGGGCCGGCGAATCGCCAGGCGCTTCGAGCCCTTCCTCGCCCATGTCGCAGACGTGATCCGCACAGCGGTCCCGGTCAAGCACCTCGACGAAACCGGCCTGCGGATCGCCGCCCGTACCCGCTGGCTCCACGTGCTGTGCACCCCATTCCTGACCGTCCTGCGCATCGGCGCGGGACGCGGCGATGTCGAAAAGGACCTCGAAGGCATCCTCATCCATGACGATTACGCCGCCTACTTCACCCTCAAGGGCGTGCGCCACGGCGCCTGCAACGCCCATCACCTGCGCGAACTCCAGGCCCTGATCGACATCGAGAAGGAAGACTGGGCAAAGAGCATGCACCGCCTCCTTGAGCGCGCACACAGGGCTACCCGCTTCTCCCGTGAGAACGGCCGCGACGTGCCCGCCTCCCTGGTGGCCCGGATCTCGCGGGCCTGGGCCCGCATCCTCGACCACGCCATCGCCTTCCACGAGGCGCAGCCGCCGCTCCGGACCGGCAAGCGCGGACGAAAGAAACGCCGCATCGGTCATAACCTCGCGCTCCGCCTCCGCAAGCACAAGGAGGGATGCCTGCGATTCCTCACCGACCCGCGCACGCCGTTTACGAACAATGAGGCCGAACGTGACCTCCGAATGGCCAAGCTGCGCCAGAAGATCTCCGGTGGCTTCCGCTCCGAGAGGGGTGCCTACAACTTCGCCAGAATGCGTGCCGTCATCGCCACCGCCCGAAAGCAAGGCTGGAACGTCCTCCAGACCCTGGTGCATCCCGATCCGATGCAACTAATCCCCCAACTGCGCCTCTGAGAACACCGGCACCGCTACCAGCCCGGACCCCCACGATCCCTCACATACAAACGCTCGGGCCAATCAGACCTGGGTAGTTACCACGAATCTCGAATTAGTCGGCTGTTAAGAAGCGGTTCTGACCGCCGGCATTGAGATCGAGTCGGCCGATATGGCGGCGATGGTTTTGCGCGAGAGAAGCTTCAGCCACCGGAGGAGGAGGCGGAAGTCGTAGCCAGGGGCGCTATGCGGGCATTGTGATCAAGTCGGCCAATACGGCGGCGATGATTTTACGCAAAAAAAGCTTCAGCCACCTGAGGAGGAGGCGGAAGTTGTAGCCGGCGGCGCTCATCACGGCGTTGATCCGGTCGCCGAGCCGTCCCTTCAGGTAGTTCCGGTCGAGATGGCCGTCGGTCTTGCAATGGCCGATGACGGCCTCGATGGCGCTTCGTCGCCGGAGCTCCTTTTTGATCTGGCCGTGGACGCCGCGCTTCTGGCCCGACTTGAAGACCCGCAGCGGCTTCGGCGCATCGTGGCCCCGGTAGCCCTTGTCGACATAGACCCGCTCGATCGCGCGCCCCGTCAGGGTCTCGGTCTCCTCCAGCACCTCCTTTGTGGAACGGCGTGCAAAGTTGACCCCTGTTGAGGGGTGATCGGCGTCCAAATTTGACCCCCTGAGCCTGGCTAGTCCAAGTCACCTCGTTTTTGGGCGGACGAGGTGGTGGGGGATGTTGGTCGTGGAGACGATAGCGCGGATCCGGCGGGAGTATTTCGTCAAGGGGAAGCCGATCAAGGAGATCGTGCGGGACGTGAAGGTCTCGGGCAACACGGTGCGCAAGGTGATCCGTTCGCAGGCGACGGCGTTCACCTACGACCGGCGGGTCCAGCCGATGCCGAAGCTGGGGCCGTGGACGGCCGAGCTGGAGCGGATGCTGGAGGCCAACGAGACCAAGTCGAAGCGGGAGCGGCTGACGCTGCTACGGATCTCCGAAGCCCTCGAGGGTCTGGGCTATGGCGGCGGCTACGACGCGGTGCGGCGCTACGCCAAGGCGTGGCGGTGGCGCCGTTCGGCATCGACGGCGCAGACCTATGTGCCGTTGGTGTTCTCGCCGGGCGAGGCCTATCAGTTCGACTGGAGCCACGAGTACGTGGTGCTGGCGGGGGTGACGACCAAGGTCAAGGTCGCGCACGTCCGGCTGTGCCACAGCCGAATGTTCTTCGTCCGCGCTTATCCGCGCGAGAGCCAGGAGATGGTGTTCGACGCCCACGACCGGGCATTCCGGCTGTTCCAGGGTGCCTGCCGGCGAGGCATCTACGACAACATGAAGACGGCGGTGCAGACCGTCCTCATCGGCAAGGAGCGCGCGTTCAACCGGCGCTTCGTGCAGATGTGTGGCCACTACCTGGTCGAACCGACAGCATGCACGCCGGGAGCGGGATGGGAGAAGGGGCAGGTCGAGAACCAGGTCGGGATCATCCGCGGTCGGTTCTTCACCCCGCGGCTGCGCTTCAAGACCTACGACGAGCTCAACGCCTGGCTCTTGGACCAGTGCGTCGCCTACGCCCGGCGTCATCCCCACCCGGTGTTCAAGGACAGGACTGTCTGGCAGGTGTTCGAGGACGAGCGTCCGTCCCTGGTCGGCTATCGCGGGCCGTTCGACGGCTTCCACGCGGTCCCGGCGTCGGTGTCGAAGACCTGCCTGGTGCGCTTCGACAGCAACAAGTACAGCGTGGCGGCGCGCGCCGTCGGCCGTCCGGTCGAGGTCCATGCCTACGCCGATCGCATCGTCATCCGCCAGGACGGCGAGATCGTCGCCGAGCATGCCCGGCGCTTCGGCCGCGACCAGACCGTCTATGACCCGTGGCACTACGTGCCCGTGCTGGCGAGGAAGCCCGGTGCGCTTCGTAACGGCGCGCCGTTCAAGGACTGGGCGCTGCCCGGCGCCCTGGGTCGCGTGCGCGTCCGGCTCGCCGGCCACGACGACGGCGACAGGCAGATGGTCGAGATCCTCACCGCCGTGCTGGCGGATGGGCTGGCGGCGGTGGAGGCCGCCTGTGCCGAGGCGCTCGCTGGCGGCGTGTGCAGCGCCGACGTCGTGCTCAACATCCTCAATCGTCGGCGCCAGCCGTCCGAGACGGCGCCGATCCCGACGCCCGCGAACCTGCGTCTTCGCTTTGAGCCGGTGGCCGATTGCACCCGCTACGACCGCTTGAGGGGGGTCGGCCATGGAGCGCCATGAGGTCCTGGAGATGATGGCCGCACTCAAGCTCGCCGGCATGCGCGACGCGTTCGACGAGGTGCTCGCCGACGGCCTCAAGCGCCAGCATCCGATGCAGCGAATCATCGGCGAGCTGTTGAAGGCCGAGATCGCCGACAAGCAGGCGCGATCCATCAAGTACCAGATGAGTGGCGCCAAGCTGCCGCTGGCCAAGGAGCTGGCCGACTTCGACTTCACCGACACCCCGGTCAACGAGCCGCTGGTCCGCGAGTTGGCGGTCGGCGGCTTCCTGGCCAACCAGCGCAACGCCGTGCTGATCGGCGGCACCGGCACCGGCAAGAGCCATCTCGCCGTCGCCATCGCGCGGGCCTGCATCCGCGATGGCGCCCGGGGCCGCTTCTTCAACGTCGTCGACCTGGTCAACCGGCTCGAGGCCGAAGCCCGCGCCGGCCGCCAGGGCCGGCTCGCCGATCAGCTGGCCCGGCGCGACCTCGTCATCCTCGACGAGCTCGGCTACCTGCCCTTCGCCCAAACCGGAGGCCAGCTGCTGTTCCACCTCGTCAGCCGGCTCTACGAGCGCACCTCGATCATCGTCACCACCAACCTGACCTTCGGCGAATGGCCGTCCGTCTTCGGCGACGCCAAGATGACCACCGCGCTCCTCGATCGTCTGACGCACCACTGCGAGATCATCGAGACCGGAAACGACTCCTGGCGCTTCAAGAATCGGTCCTAAAGGCAACCGATCCACCTGCCGCCCGGTCGCCCAGGTGGGCCCACAGGAACCTCCCACGCGCGGTCCGCCGCCAGCCGCGTGGTGGGCGCGTCGGCCCGCGCGCGGGCCCCTCCTATGGACTACCTGTACGACCTCCGCCGTGCATCCCCAAAGGGGTCAACATTGCACGCCGATAGGGGGTCAATGTTCAACGCCGATTGACACCTCCTTCAAGGTGTGGCGGTCGTAGGGAATGCCGGGGAGCGCCTTGGCGTGGAGGATGAACTGTCCGCCTTTGCAACGCTTGTTGGTGGTGGTGAGCGAGACCTTGACGCCGAACTCGTAGGGCTTCGCGGCTTTGCCTTTGCCGATGCACTCGACCTCGGGGGCATGCCATGAATAGAGCTTCCAGCCGCGCTGGCGTTGCTTCTGGCCACGGATCTGGCGGGCCCTGAGAAGCGCCGTCGCGAAGACTTCCTCCAGCGCCCGATCGCCCTCGATCTTGCGCTCGATATCACGGATGAGCCGGCCGAGCCGGGTCCGCAAGAACTTCAGCTCCCGGTTCATCCGCTTGAACTGTTTGGCGTGGGCGTATCGGCCCACCATCATCGCCGCCCGCCGCGCCACCCGAACATAGCTCTGGCGGAGCTCCACGCCATGGCGCTTGGCCAGCTCGCCGAGCTTGTCGATCGCCCTCTTCAGCAGTTTGGCGTCGGTCGGGAAGGTGATGTTCTTCGGCTGCACCGTGGTGTCGACCGTGACCCGGGCGAGATCGCTCTTCTTCAGGGCGCCGGTGTCATGGGCAACGCGCAGGCTCTCTTGCAGCAGGATATCCAGGCGATCACCCAGGCGCTTCCTCCAATGGCTCAATCCCGAGCGTTCGTGGGGGAGCCCGTGCTGGAAGAATTCCTCGCCGGTGAAGTACTGGAAGTAGGGATC
This sequence comes from Alphaproteobacteria bacterium, assembly GCA_965225945.1. Classification (GTDB taxonomy): domain Bacteria; phylum Pseudomonadota; class Alphaproteobacteria; genus JASLMY01. The sequence continues at coordinate 340,898 of CBDDBZ010000037.1, forward strand.
GTGCTCCCAACGCTCCCAGAGCTGCTCGTCGGAGAGCGTGTAGGTGTGCTTCAGCACGAACATGCCGATCATGAAGCGGACCGGCTCGGCGGGTCGGCCGTTGTCGGCGAAGCGGTCCGTCAGGTGTTCCTCGATCCAGGCCCAATCGATCCTCTCGGCCAAGAGGACGAGCGGGTGGCGCATGTTGATGATGTGGTCGAGGCGCGAACGGAAGAGGTCGTCGTGATCGGCCTTGGGAGACTGCTTCGGTCGCATGGGAGCCCTCATAATCACGAGCTTGACTATAACATGAATCAGCGAAAAATAGAACATAAAATCAAACGAAATTGCAAGAAATCCACCTTGCCTCAGGCGATTTCTTGCAAACTCGAACCGTGCCTCACGACGAATACACCAACGATGCCGCCGAAATTCGGGAATTTAACGGCCGACGAATTAGCACCCCTAATGTTACGTCCGGTATCGAAGGCGCTCCGGACGTGACCTGAGCGAAAGATGGTATATCGCGGCGGCTGTGGCTGATGATATCAGGATGATGGCAGCCCCTTCACGCATGATCGATAAATCGGGGTCGCCCTGACCTCGAACATCGAGGAAGGAGCGATGACGATGGCACATTTCGTAGGTCTGGATGTTTCGGTGAAGGAGACGGCGGTATGCGTCGTCGACGAGGTTGGCGAGGTGGTGTTGGAGCGGAAAGTGCCGACCGAGCCGGACGACATCGTCACGCTGCTGACCTCGATCGGCGTGGCCTATGGCCGGATCGGGATCGAAGCCGGTCCGCTCTCGCAATGGCTGGTCAACGGTCTTGCCGCCGCCGGGCTGCCGGTTGTCTGCGTCGAGACTCGGCACATGAAAGCACTGCTCAAGGGGCAGCAGATCAACAAGAGCGACCGCAACGATGCGCGCGGCATCGCCCAGATGATGCGGGTCGGGCTGTTCAAGCCGGTGCATGTGAAGACCCTGGTTGCCCAGGAGCAGCGGATGCTGCTGACCAGCCGCAAGCTGCTCCAGAGAAAACTGCTCGACGTCGAGAACGATCTACGCGGGACGCTGCGCAACTTCGGTCTCAAGGTGGGCATGGTCAGCACCCGCGGGTACGAGGCGCGGATCCGCGAGCTGGTCGAAGACTTTCCGAAGCTGGCCGCTATCGTGGAACCGCTGCTCACCGTCCGGCGAGTGATGCGCCAGCAATTCGCGGTCCTCCACAAAATGGTGCTCGACACGGTCCGCCATGACCCGGTCTGCCGACGGCTCATGACGGCACCCGGCGTCGGCGTGGTCGTCGCGCTGACCTACCGGGCTACCATTGATCAGCCGCAGCGCTTCGTTCACTCCAGGGCGGTCGGCGCGCATGTCGGCCTGACGCCGAAGCGCTTCCAGTCCGGCGAGATCGACTATGATGGTCGCGTGTCCAAGTGCGGCGACAGCATGCTCCGCACGATGCTGTACGAGGCCGCGCAGTCCCTCCTCACCCACGGCCGGGAATGGTCCTGGCTGAAGGCGTGGGGCATGCGAGTGGCCCAGCGACGTGGCATGCGCCGTGCCATCGTCGCCGTCGCGAGGCGCCTGGCCGTAGTTCTGCACCGCATGTGGGTCGACGGCACCGAGTTCCGCTGGAGCAACGGCCCTGCTGACGCCGTCAAGGCGGCTTGAACCTTCGACTGTACTGACAAGGAGATCAACGAGTTCTGCTTAGGCAGAGAGATGTCCTCACGGGGACGACGGGTGGGGTGAGTTCGTAATGTCGGTAGACCCTGCCGCTGACCGGCGGCAAGGACGCGCGAAAGATTGAACCGCCTCATCCTCTGATCCCATCATGAGGTGGCCACGCGCCAACCTCGAAGAGAAGCAAGAGCCCCGTGCGGCAACATCCGCCAGTGCGGAACGACGTGAAGAAGGAATATGGCATGACGTAACCAGAAAGGGCTTGACCGAGGACGCGATAGAGAAGACGACATTCGAGCTTAAGGGACGTGATACTCAACTCGTAAAGTTGATTATTGAGTCCCCTTATCCACCCGACGCCCGCTGGATTGCCGCGGCCCCTTATACCAATCGGCATTAATCAGAACTCATGCGCCCATTTACGCCGCCCGATGGACGTGATGTTCCATGGTTGATCGATGAGCTTGTTCCAGGCTTCGCAGCAGGAGGTGATGATCTGCTCGTCGGATTGGAAGACCAAGTTGGACAGCCAGTTGTCGCGCATGAACTGCCAGATGTTTTCGGTCGGATTGAGCTCCGGCGAGCGTGGTGGCAGGGGCAGGAGGGTAACGTTGGCGGGGATCTTCAGCTTGTCCGTGGTGTGCCAACCCGCCTGATCGAGGAGCAGGAGGGCATGCGCGCGCGCGCCTACCCGGGAGGAGATCTCCTCCAGATGCAGCTGCATGGCCTGGGTGTCGCAGTGGGGGAGCACGACCCGACGCCCGCTGGATTGCCGCGGCCCCTTAGAGGTGTGTGCAATTTCGCCGTCGAGCGGGCGCGCTACTCCGCCGCCTCGGCCATCCGCGCCGCGCCGATTTCGCGCGGGCTGACCCGCTTGGCCCGCTCCATCGGCTTCGGCCAGGCCAAGTGCTCCCATTCGTCTTCCCACAGGTCGGTGAGCTGCGGCATCCGCCGCACTCAAAGTGAGTCTCCCTCAAGGCCGATTGGTATTAGAGGTGTGTGCAATTTCGCCGTCGAGCGGGCGCGCTACTCCGCCGCCTCGGCCATCCGCGCCGCGCCGATTTCGCGCGGGCTGACCCGCTTGCTCCATCGGCTTCGGCCAGGCCAAGTGCTCCCATTCGTCTTCCCACAGGTCGGTGAGCTGCGGCATCACCTGTTTGGCGAAGAGCTCGGTGTTGTACTGCGCCAAATCCTTGCTCATGTTGCCGAACTGCAAAAGCATCATCAGGTTGCCCAGGTTGAACTCGTGGGCGATGGCGCGCAGTTGCTCGGCCACCTCGTCGGGCGTGCCGACGATGACGTAGCCTTGCTCCAGGATGTGGTCGAACTCGGTGGCGACGTTGAAGCGCTGGATCGCCTTGCTGGCGGCCTGCGCGATCTGGCTTTCCACCTTGGCGCGGATCGTCGCCTCGCTCATGTAGCCGGGCGGGCTCGCGAATTTGGGGCTGACGTGGAGGCAGCGCCCGTAGAAATATTCCGCCGGCTCCTTGTAGAGTTTCAACGCCTCCTCTCGGCTTTCGGCGACGCCGACGAACTGCAGGAAGCCGGCGCGAAACGGATTGCGATCCTTGCCCAGCTTCTCCATCTCGGCCCAGAAGCCGGCCATGGTGCGACGGCCGGCCTTGTTGCCGAAATAGGAGAGGTAGCAGTAGACGTAGTCCATCGCCGCGCACCACTGCCAGGTCTCGATCGAGCCACCGCCCGGGATCCAGACCGGCGGATGCGGCTTCTGCACCGGGCGCGGCCAGATGTTGACGTAGCGCTGCTGGGTCCAGCGGCCGTTGAAGGCGAAGGGCTCTTCCTCCGTCCATGCCCGCATCACCAGGTCGTGCGCCTCGTGATAGCGGGGCCGCAGCAGGCTCGGGTTCTGGCCGTAGGCGTAGCAGGTGTCCATCGGAGAGCCGACGGGGAAGCCGGCGATCAGCCGGCCGCCCGAGATGCAGTCGATCATCGCGAACTCTTCCGCCACCCGGACCGGCGGGTTGTAGAGCGCCAAGCTGTTGCCCATGACGCAGAGCGCGGTGTCGCGGGTGCGGCGCGCCAGCGAGGCGGCGATCAGGTTGGGCGAGGGCATCAGGCCGTAGCCGTTGTTGTGATGCTCGTTGACGCAGATCGCGTCGAAGCCCATCTCGGAGGCGAACTCGAGCTCGTCCATGAACTCGTTGTACATCTCGTGCGCGCGCTCGGGATCGAACAGCTCGGAGGGGATGTCGACCCAGACGGAATGGTGCTTCTCGCGAAAATCGTCGGGCAGCTCCGTATAGGGCATCAGGTGAAACCACAAGAGCTTCATGGGCTGGCTCCTCGAAATCGAACTCGCGTTCGAAAACTTTAACATATTCGTTATGCCGCGCGCTCCAGCACGGCGACGAAAAATCCGTCGGTGCCGTGGCGGGCTGGCGTCAGCACCAGGCTCGGGCCCTCGAGAGGCGCTGCGCCGTCCAGCACCCGGGGCCAGATATCCGCGATGTCGAGCTGTCGAAACGCCGACTGCGCGGCGAGAAACGCCTCGATGACGTCTTCCCCCTCGGCCCGAAGCGGCGAGCAGACGGCGTATATCAGGCGTCCACCGGGCTTGACGAAGCCGGCGCCCTTGGCGAGCAACGCGCGCTGCCGCTGGCTGTGACGCGCCAGGTGTTCGGGCGTGAGCCTGAGCCGTCCCTCCGGCTGGCGCCGCCAGGTGCCGATGCCGGAACACGGCGCGTCGACCAGCACGCGATCCGCCCGTTCCCCGAGATCGGCGCGCCAGGCCGCGTCGTCGGGCAGTGCGCGGGCCTGCACGTTTCGCACACCGGCCCGTTGCACCCGTCGTTTCAGTTCGGCCAGGCGGGAATTGTCGATGTCGAAGGCGTGGATCTGTCCGCTGTTGGCCATAACCGCCGCCAGCGCCAGGGTCTTGCCGCCGGCGCCGGCGCAGAGGTCGACCACCTGGCTGCCGGAGCTTGCCTCGACCAGCCGGGAGACGATCTGCGAGGCCTCGTCCTGAACCTCGATCCGGCCCTCGCGGGTGAGCACGTGGTTTTCCAGCGCTGGGCGCCCCTCCAGCCGGATGCCGTCGGGCGAAAACGGCGAGGCCTGCGCCGCGATGCCATCCTTGGTCAGGCGGCGCAACACGCCGTCGCGCTCGGCGCGGAGGCGATTGACGCGGAGGTCGACCGGCGCCCGGGTATTGAGGGCCGCGAGCTCGGGCCCGCTATCGCCGCCAAATCGCGCCTCGAAATCGGGCCAGAGCCAGGCCGGCGCGTTGGCCCTCGCCCATGCCGGGGGAGCTGCCCCCGTCGCCTCGAGGCGGGCCACCAGCCCGGCTTCCTCCGCGTCCAGCGGCGGGGGCCCGTGGGTTTCGCCGGCGAAGATCGCCTCGGGCGCCAAGTCGCCCTCCCGCGCCGTCGCCAGATGCGCCAACATCAGGCGGCGCGCAACGACGCCCGAGCCCTCCAGCCGCCAGGACAACTCGAACCAGCGCCGTAATACCCGGTAGACCGCGTCGCCGGTCCAGCGTCGGTCCTTGGCGCCGGCATAGCGGCGGGAGCGGAAATAATGGCGAATTTCGGCGTCGGCCGGCGCGCCGCCGCCGGCGATCCGATCGAGGATTTCGATCGCGGCCTGGACCCGCGCCGCCGGCCGCATCGCGCTTCCTCGCTCTATCCGTTCAAGGGATAGTTGGGCGCCTCGCGGGTGATCGCGACGTCATGCACATGGCTCTCGCGCTGCCCGGCATGGGTGACGCGGAGAAAGGTGCAGCCGGTACGCATGGCGTCCAGGTTGGCGTTGCCGGTGTAGCCCATCGCCGCGCGCAAGCCGCCGATCAACTGGTGCAGGATCTGCCCGACCGGCCCCTTGTAGGGCACCCGGCCCTCGATCCCTTCCGGCACCAGCTTCAGGCTCTCGCGCACCTCCTCCTGGAAATAGCGATCGGCCGAGCCGCGCGCCATCGCGCCGAGCGAGCCCATGCCCCGGTAGCTCTTGTAGGAGCGGCCCTGGTAGAGGAAGACCTCGCCCGGCGCCTCGTCGGTGCCGGCGAGCAGCGAGCCGACCATGGCGCACTCGGCGCCGGCGGCGATCGCCTTGGCCAGGTCGCCGGAATATTTTATGCCGCCGTCGGCGATCACCGGCACGCCCTGCTCGCGGCAGACGTTGGCGGCGTCGTCGATCGCGGTCAGTTGCGGCACGCCCACGCCGGCGATGATCCGCGTGGTGCAGATCGAGCCGGGACCGATGCCGACCTTGACGGCGTCGGCGCCGGCGTCGATCAGCGCCCGGGCACCGTCCGCCGTCGCCACGTTGCCGGCCAGGAGCTGGGTGTAGTTACTGGTCGTCTTGATCCGCTCCACCACCTCCAGCACCCGGGCCGAATGGCCGTGCGCGGTGTCGACCACGATCAGGTCGACGCCGGCGTCGATCAGCGCCTCGGCGCGCCGGATGCCATCGTCGCCCACGCCGGTCGAGGCGGCGACGCGGAGACGGCCCTGCTCGTCCTTGGTCGCCAGCGGGTAGAGCTCTGCCTTCTCGATATCCTTGACGGTGATCAGGCCGACGCATTCGAACCCGTCGTTGACCACCAGCAGCTTCTCGATCCGGTGCTTGTGGAGGAGGTGCTGGGCCTCCTCGCTGCCGACGCCCTCCCGCACCGTCACCAGGCCGTCCTTGGTCATCAGCGCGCTCACCGGCTCGTCGGGGTCGGTGGCGAAGCGGACGTCGCGGTTGGTGAGGATGCCGACCAGGCGATTGGCGCCGTCGTCGACCACGGGGATGCCGGAGAAGCCGTGCCCGCGCATCAGCTCCAGCGCCTGGGCGAGTGTCGCCTTGGGCCCGATGGTCACCGGATTGACCACCATGCCGCTTTCGTAACGCTTGACCCGGCGCACCTCCTCGGCCTGCTGCTCGGGGGCCATGTTCTTGTGCACCACGCCGATGCCGCCGTTCTGCGCCATGGCGATCGCCATGGCGTGCTCCGTCACCGTGTCCATCGCGGCGGAGATCAGCGGGATGCCCAATTTCAGGTTCCGCGTCACGCGGGTCGCGGTGTCGCACTCGTTGGGCAGGACGGCGGAGGCGCCGGGTTGGAGGAGAACATCGTCGAAGGTGAGGGCCTCGGTTATCTCCAACGTCGCCTCCTGGCCGAGAATCGGGGACCGCGACTATGCCACGACGGCGCCCGAATGGGTAGGCCGGATGGCACGATTCAGGGCGTCAATCAGTCGCGCCCGCCGCCGCCTCGGCGTGAAAGTCGCCGCCGAGGACGCCGGCCTCGTCGGCACCGAAGATTTTCGGCTGGCTCCGGCGGAAGGCCGCCTCGATATCGGCGTAGGGCAGATCGTCGTGCACGCCCCGATCGCGGACGTATTCCATGTGGCGTCGGCCCGCCTTGTCGTGGGGGTGGAAGAGGGAATCCTCGACGCCGTCGAACTCCAGCGATTCGACGCCGAATTTCTCGCAGAGCGAAAGATTGAAGGCGGGCGTCGCCTTGACCCAGCGGGTCCCCAACTTCACGTCGGCATAGCCGTGATAGACGAAGAGGTCGCCGCCGTTGTATTCCAGCAGCCGTTCCGTCGCCAGGTGATTGCGCACGTCGCCGAAGCCGAGGCGGGCGGGCACGCGCTCGGCCCTGAGGCAGGCCGTCAGCAGGACCGCCTTGGTGATGCAGAAACCATGGCCGCGATCGATGCAGGCGCTGGCGCGAAAGTGCTCGGGCCGCAGCACCACGCGGTAGGGGTCGTAGCGAAATTCGTCGCGCACGGCGTAGTAGAGCAGAATCGCCTTCTCCCTCGGCGTCGTCGCGCCGGCCGCGCGATCGCGCGCAAAGGCGACGACCTTGGGGTGATCGCTGTCGATGAACTCGCTCGCTCGAAGATGGCGTTCGAGGGCCGGATCCTCGCGGCTCGCCTCGGCTGGATGCATGATCGTCTCCTCCACGATTCCGTGGCTGATAGCATCATCGCTCAACGCTGGAAAGGGCTTCGCCGCGCCCCCCGGCGGCGCCGCGAAAACCCGTCGCCAACAGGTATATCTCGGCGCTCTCCTTGCGGCTCGCCGGCGGCTTGACGTGGCGGACCTGGCGAAAGCTCCGCTTCAGATCGGCCAGCAGCTCGGCTTCGGTGCCGCCCTGCCAGACCTTGGCGACGAAGCCGCCACCCTCCGCCAGCACGTCGGCGGCCAGTGCCGCCGCCGCCTCCACCAGGGCGACGATACGCAGATGATCGGTCGCCCGGTGGCCGGTCGTGCTCGGTGCCATGTCGCTCAGCACGAGATCGATGCGCCCCGCAATGGCCTCGAGGATTGTCCTCGTCGTCGCGGGATCGAAGATATCTCCGAGCAACACCTCAGCCCCCGGCACCGCCGTCATCTCCTGGATGTCGAGGGAGAGGAGGCGTCCGCCGCCCGCCTCGCCGGCGCCGATCGCGGCCGCCGCCACCTGGCTCCAGCCGCCGGGCGCGGCGCCGAGGTCGAGCACCTTAGCGCCCCGCGCCAGCAGCGAATAGCGCTGGTTCAGCTCGAGCAGCTTGTAGGCGGCGCGAGAGCGATAGCCCTCGTCCCGGGCGGCCCTGACGTAAGGGTCGTTCAGTTGCCGTTCGAGCCAGCGGGTCGAGCCGGCGCTCCGGCCCTTGGCGGTCTTGACCTTGATCTTGGGCGCCCGGCCCGCGCCGCCGCCCAGCTGAGATGATTTTGCCATCGACCGCCCCGACTAGTCGGCGCGGGCGCGGCGGGCTTCGTGGTCGGCGCCGCGCATCAGTTCTCGCAGCAAGCCCTCTCGAATGCCGCGATCGGCGACCCGAAGGTCGCCCACCGGCCAAGTCCGGCAAATCGCTTCCAATATGGCGCAGCCCGCCACCACCATGTCGGCGCGATCGGGGCCGATGCAAAGATGTGCCGCGCGCTGGTCGTAGTTCATCGCCCGGAGCCGGGCCGCCACCCCCAAGGCCTCCTCGAAACTGAGCCAAACGCCGTCGACCCGGCTTCGATCATAGCGTTCGAGCCCGAGATGGATGCCCGCCAGCGTCGTCACCGTGCCCGACGTACCCAGCATCTGCACTTCGCCTCGCGCGATCGCCGCCTCGATCTCGGCGGGATCCTCGAAGGCGCCAAGCTCGCGCGCGACCTCCTCGATCATCCGTTCGTAGACGTCCTTGGAGATCCAGCCGCCGCCGTGCCGCTCGGCCAGCGTCACCACGCCCAGGGGGGCTGAGATCGTGGCGAGGCGGCTCGGCCGGGTACGACGGTCGAGGCGGATCACTTCGGTGCTGCCACCGCCGATATCGAACACCAGCACCTGGCTCGCGCGCCGCGAGATCAGGGGCAGGCAGCCGGAGATCGCGAGGCGGGCTTCCTCGTCGGTGCTGATGATTTCGAGATCGAGCCCGGTCTCCCGGCTCACCCGTTCCAGGAAATCGACACGGTTTTCGGCCTTGCGGCAGGTCTCCGTCGCGACCAATCGGGCGCGGGTCACGCGGCGGCGGAGGATCTTGCGGGCACAGATGGCGAGCGCCTGGATCGTCCGATCCATCGCCGGCTCGGAGATTTTGCCGCTCGCGCCGACGCCCTCGCCGAGGCGCACGATGCGTGAGAAGGCATCGATGACGCGGAAGCCACGCTGCGTCGCCCGCGCCACGAGCAAGCGACAGTTGTTGGTGCCGAGATCGAGCGCCGCATAGGTGTGGGCGAACCGCCCGTTGCCGCGTCGTCGCCCGTCATGGTTCGCCGCCGACGAAGCCTTCTCCCTGGGTCGGCCGGCGCGTTTGTCGACCCTCGCGACGTCCATATTTCTCATGCCTCCGTGCCAAGCATCTCGCATGGCGACGGCGCGCGCAACCGCCGGGGCGAGATCTCGGCGCACCTGGAGATTGGCGTCACCGGCGGATTTGGCTAGGCTCGTGCTCGGAAGCGCATTCACCTGGGAAAGTCGGCTCCGACTTATCCGTTGACGGATTGACGAACTTTCCACATGGCCCTGCTCACGACCACGATCGGCGCCTATCCGAAACCGGACTACGTGCCGATCGGTGATTGGTTCAGCGCACCCAATGGTCCTGACACGGCCGATCCGACCAAGGCTTACGCGGCGGAGATGACCGGGGCCGGCGACGGCGCCGAGGCGCTTTTCCGCAGGGCGACGCGCGAGGTCATCGAGGATCAGCTGGCCGTCGGCATCGACATTCCGACCGACGGCGAGGTCCGGCGGGAGAACTACATCCACTACCACTGCCGCCACCTGGACGGAATCGACTTCGACGTGATCACGGAATGGAGAATGCGGGGTCACTACATGGCCCGCGTGCCGACGATCACGGGTCCGCTCAGAGCGGGTGCGCCCTTTCTCGCGGCGGAATGGACGGTGGCGCAAGGGAATTGTGAACGACCGGTGAAAGCGACCCTGCCGGGCCCGATGACGATCGCCAACTCCGTGGCCGATGCCTATTACGGTGATGGCGAGACGCGGGACCGCGATCTCGCCATCGCCCTGAATGCCGAGGTCCTCAGCCTCGCCAAGGCCGGCTGCCAGCACATTCAGATCGACGAGCCGCTCTTCGCCCGCCAGCCGGAAAGAGCGCTCGGCTTCGGGATCGCCAATCTCGAGCGCTGCTTCGCGGGCCTCGACGACACGGTCACCAAGACGATGCACATGTGCTGCGGCTATCCGAAGGGGCTCGACGTTGCCGACTACCCGAAGGCGCCGATGTCCAGTTATCCCGCCTTGGCCGAGGCCCTCGATCAATCGTGCATCGACGCCGTCAGCTTGGAGGACGCGCATCGCCATAACGATCTCGAGGGGCTGTTGGGCCGCTTTCGAGAATCGATCGTCATCCTTGGCTCCGTCGCCATCGCCGCAAGCGAGATCGAGCCGATCGCGCAAATTGCCGAGCGGCTTCGCGAGGCGCTCGGCACTATCGAGGCCGAACGGCTCTGGGTCGCGCCTGACTGCGGGCTCGGCCTCCTCGGCCGCGAACGAGCCATGGCGAAGCTTGCCAACATGTGCCTGGCGGCCCGTCAGGTCGGTTGAGCACTTGCGCTCCGTCCGTCCGCACTTCCCGGCGGCTTCACGGGGAACTCAATATGTCGCGACGGTCACATCCGTTCGGGAGAAATCATCGCCCTTGAACAACAGGGGGACCGAGAGATCCTGGGCCAGGGCGTAAGCGAAGCAGTCGCCGAAATTCAGTCTGGCCAGATGACGCCCTCGCCCGTAACGGCGGTATGCCCGGCGTGCGATATCGGCCTGCGGAACCGTGAAGGGGACGACCTCGATGGCGAGCTTCGCGACCAGCAGATCGAGGTCGCGCACCCCATCCTCTCCATGTCTGCGCAGCATGACGATCGTTGCCTCGAGCAGGCTGGCGGCCGATACCATCGCTTCGGGCGCGGTCGAGATGGCCCGCGTCATCCTCTCCGTCTCCGGCTCTCGTCTCAGGATCGCGATCAAGGCCGAGGTGTCGACGATCAATGGGGTAGCCCGTCCTCGTCGTAGCCGAGGATTTCGTCATCCGAGCGCGCGTCGAGCAGCGGCAGGGCGGCGCAATGCGCCGCAATCTCCATGACATCCTCGACGAGGCTCTCTATTCGCCGCCGCTTACGCTCTTCCTTGGCCAAGCGCTCCTTGAGCGCGCCGATGACGGCCTGTGTGAGTGTCTCGCCCGTCACGCGCGCCACTTCCCTCGCCAAGCGGTCCGCCTCGGGGTCTTTGATGCTCAATGCCATTTAGGTACCTAGGTGCCAATTTGTCTCGCCTTCTAGAAATATAAAGATTCTCCGGCGCATGCAAGCTCGTGGGAATTTGACCGGTGTGGCGCCACGCGGGAGCATTGACACTCTCCCGGCGCCTCCCCGAACATGTAGGCGATGGCGATGGCCCGAGGGGGAGCGGAAGGGATGGCCATGGACGGCAAGGGCGCGATCCACCCCTATATCCCGGAGATCGTGGAAAAGTGTCGCAAGGGCAAGGTCGCTCGCCGCGATTTCCTGCGCCTGGCGAGCCTGCTCGGCGTTTCCGCCGCCGCCGCGCATGCCTTGATCGGCCAGCGCCCGAGCCTCTTTTCGGCGGGACCCGCGCGGGCCGCCGGCCCCGGTGGCGTGCTGCGCTGTTCCCACCGTGTGCAGGAAATCACCGATCCGGCGAAATTCGACTGGCCGGAGGCGGGAAACCTGGTCCGCCACGTGGTCGAATACCTGACGGTCACGGGTGCCGACAACATCACCCGGCCCTACCTCGCCGAGCGCTGGGCGGTGTCGGCGGACCTGAAGACCTGGACCTTCCATCTCCGCCGGGGCGTCAAGTGGAGCAACGGCGACGACTTCGGCGCCGACGACGTGGTCTTCAACATCGAGCGCTGGCTGGACCCGGCGACCGGCTCTTCCAACATCGCCCTGTTCTCGGCGATGGTCGAGGACGTCGATACCGGCAAGACCGACGGCGAGGGCAACCCGGTGATCGAGAAACGGATGAACTCGGGCGCCGTCGAAAAGCTCGACCCCCATACCGTCCGGCTGCATCTCTCCCGCCCGTCGTTGTCGATCCCGGAGAACCTCTACAACTATCCGGCCGCGATCCTGCACCGTCGGTTCTCCGAGATGGGTGGAGACTTCGCCAAGCATCCGATCGGCACCGGCCCGTTCGAGATCACCGAGCATCGGCCGGGCGAGCGGTTCTCGCTTCGCCGTCGCGCCGCGCAAGCCTATTGGGGCCCGCCGGTGCGCCTCGACGGGATCACCTATGTCGATCACGGAGACGATCCGGCGACCCGGCTCTACGCCCTGATCGCCGGCGAGATCGACATGGTGAGCGAGATCGACATCGAGCAGTTCGACGTGATCGAGAAGGTGGCGGGCCTCCGCGTCAACCAGACCGTGACCGCGCAGACCGCCGTCGCGCGCATGCAGATCTCTCAGGCACCGTTCGACAATCGGCTGCTCAGGCGCGCCATTCAGGCCGCGACCGACCGGCGCGAAATTCTGGAGGCGGCCTACCGCGGCCGGGGCGCGCCCGGCGAGGATCACCACGTTGCCCCGATCCATCCCGAATACTTCAAGCTGGCGCCGCTCAGGCGCGACGTCGACGAGGCGAAGCGTCTACTCGCCGAGGCGGGCTACCCCGACGGGATCCGTTTGAAGCTGGATCTGGGCCAAGCGGAGTCCTGGCACCTCGCGGCGATGCGGGCCTTCGCGGCGCAACTCGCCCCCGCCGGTATCGCCCTCGAGCTCAACGTGATGGCGGGCACGCGATACTGGGACGTCTGGGAGAAGACCGCTTTCGGCTTTACCGCGTGGACCCACCGGCCCTTGGGCGTGATGGCGCTCGACCTCGGCTACCGGGGCGGCGTGCCGTGGAACGAGACCCACTACGCCAACCCCGACTTCGACCGCGCGCTGGACGAGGCGGGCGCCGCCCTCGATATCGGCGAGCGGCGCCGGAAGATGGAGCGGGTGGAGAGGATCCTGCAGGAGGACGCGGTCATCGTGCAGCCGCTCTGGCGTTCGGTCTTCTCCGCGACCCACGAGCGGGTGCGCGACTACGCCGTCCATCCGACCTTCTACCACGACTTCCGCAAGGTTTGGCTCGGCTAGTGGATTCTATCCACTAGCGAGGGGCGCAGCACCTCGGCCGCGTCCAGGGTCGCCATCGGTTCCACGCTCGTCTTTCCTCATCCAGCTCGCGCCCGTCGGTATCCCAATGCCTCCGCGACCCGATCGGCGATGGCGAGGGAGGCGGTGAGTCCCGGGCTCTCGATGCCGTAAAGATTGACCAGACCCTCGATGCCGTGCGCTTGCGCGCCCTGAATCCGGAAATCCTCGTCGTAGCCGCCGGGCTTCTCCACCTTGGGTCGAATTCCGGAATAGGCCGGCTGCAGCGCATCGTCGGGCAAGCCCGGCCAATAGCGGCGCACCGCCTCGTAGAACACGTCGGCGCGGCGGGGATCGACGTCGTAATCGATCTCCTCGATCCATTCCTGATCGGGACCGAAACGGTTGCGCCCGGCGAGGTCGACGCTGACGTGGACGCCGAGGCTGGTGCTCCCGGGCACCGGATAGATCAGCCGGGCGAACGGCTGGCGGCCGAGGAGCGAGAAATAGCTGCCCTTGCAGAAGAATTGATCCGGCACCGTCTCCGGCGCCAGCCCGGCGAGCGCGCGAGCGACGTCGGGGGCATGGAGGCCGGCCGCATTGACCAGCATCCGCGCGGCCAGCCGGTATTCGCCTGTTCCCCCGTCGCCGATCGCCAATTCGAAGCCCCGGCCCGTCGCCTCGCCCCGGAGCAACGGCGAGAGGAAGGCGATCATCGCGCCGTGATCCTCCGCCTCGCCCTGATAGGCGAGCATCAGGGAATGGCTGTCGATGATCCCGGTGGACGGCGAGACGATTGCCCCCGTCGCGCGGATCTCCGGCTCCAGCTCGCGCACCGCGTCGGCGCCGATCATGTGGAGGTCGTCCACCCCGTTGTCGTGGCCCCGGGCGATGATGGCCTCCAGCGTCTCGGCCTCCCCGTCCGAGGTGGCGACGATCAACTTGCCGCAATTCTGGTGCGGCACGCCGCGCTCGCGACAATATTGGTAGAGCCCGTGCCTGCCCTCGACGCAGAGTTGGGCCTTCAGGCTGTCCTTGGCGTAATAGATGCCGGCGTGGATCACCTCGCTATTTCGCGAGGAGGTTTCGGTGCCGATCATATCGGCGCGTTCCACCACCACGACCTCGACCCCGGCCATCGCCAGGCGGCGAGCCACCGCCAGCCCGACCACGCCGGCCCCGATCACGATGCATTCGACCTGTTCCATGAGGCCGGATTTCTGGCGCCATCGGCGAGGTTGGTCAAGCAGGTGTGATTTGTGCCGGGTCCGAGATTTCTGGGAAACTGCCTGGGGAAATTCGGGAGAAGATCGAATGACGAAACGATGGCTGGCAATTCTCGCCGTGCTGGGCTTGGTCTGGTTCGGCTATTCGGCGGTCCAGGCCTCGCCGGAATTCTGGAAGTTCGAATGGCCGAAGACCGATTTTACCAAGCATTCGATTCGCTTCGACGAGATCATGTCGGGCGGCCCGCCGAAGGACGGTATCCCGTCCATCGACGATCCCCAATTCAAGCCGGCCAGCGAGATCGACGATATCGCGCCCACCGAGCCGGTGGTGGGGGTGACGCTGGGGGGCGAGACCCGGGCCTATCCCTTGCGCATCCTGATGTGGCACGAAATCGTCAACGACGAGGTCGGTGGCGTGCCCGTCTCGGTCACCTTCTGCCCGCTCTGCAACGCGGCCGTGGTGTTCGATCGCCGGGTCGGGAATCGCGTGCTCGATTTTGGCACCACCGGCAAGCTCCGCCACTCCGACTTGGTGATGTACGACCGCCAGACCGAAAGCTGGTGGCAGCAGTTCACCGGAGAGGCGATCGTCGGCGAGCTGCTTGGCACCAAGCTGAGGTTCGTGCCGGCGCGGCTCGAATCCTTCGCCAACTTCGTGAAGCGCGCGCCCGACGGCCTGGTCCAGGTGCCGACGGTCCCCGGCATGCGGCGCTACGGCGCCAATCCCTACGGCGGCTACGATTCCTCGTCCCGGCCCTTCCTCTATCGCGGCCGGATGCCCAAGAATGTGGCGCCCCTCTCCCGCGTGGTGGCGATCGAGGGGGAGAGCCGGGCCTGGAGCCTCGACTATCTGCGCAACAAGGGCCGGGTGGAGCTCGACGGCGGTTTGGTGATCACCTGGGAGCCGGGCCAGAACTCGGCCCTCGATTCCGGCGCCATTGCCGAGGGCGCCGACGTCGGTAACGTGCTGGTGCGGCGCAAGAAGGGGAACACGATGGAGGACGTGGTCTACCGCGTCGACTTCGCCTTCGCCTACCATGCCTTCCATCCCGATCACCCGATCGTCGCGGAATAGGTTGGAAGGCAGGGGCGTTCAAACATTCTCCGGCGCGTAACGCGCGACGTCGATGGTGTCGGCGCGCTCTCGCATGAGCGTGGCATCGTGCCAGGCCTGCATTCGAAGCATCGTGTTCATGTCCAGTCCGAAAGCCTTCTCAATCCGGATCGCCATTTCCGGCGTGAGGCGCGCCTTCTCGTTCACGAAATCGGACAGTGTCGCCCGGCGCACGCCCAGGATCTCGGCGGCCCTGGTGATCGACAATCCCAGCTCGTCGAGAATTTCCGCGCGGATAAAATCGCCAGGGTGATCGGGCTTAATGCCGATTCTTTTTATCGCTTCGCTCATCAGTGATAATTCTCCAAGTTCAGACGCAAAATGTCTCCGTCCTCGACATCGAAGGTAATGCGCCAGTTGCCGGACACGCTGATGCTCCACGTCCCCGCCCGCTCGCCAGTCAACCGGTGGATACGTCAGACCGGCGGCGCCACAATGGTCTCCATGCCGTCGGCGAGGACCGGTGCCGTCACGACGCGGCCAAGGCGCCAGACCAGGTCACCGTGAAGCGCCCGCTCGTCGTTATTCTCGATAAGGCGCCTCAATCCTCGATGCCTGACGGAACGGATCCTCATGGGGCATTGTACGCCTGTACCGTACGATTTCAAATCACTTTTTCGGCTGCGCGACTTCGGGGCTCGCTGGACAGGCATCGTTTCGGGTACAATCTAGGGAACGCGGTGGCGCTACCTGTCGCCGCGCGGGGAGTGACGCGGAAGAGCGAGGGAGCACGTCGTCATGACGTCCGAGGATCGACCGGTCGCGCGCAAGGCGCCCACGTCGGTACCGTCCGCCTTGTCCGAGGTCAATGCGTTCCTCGACCAGGTCGCCGCCATGCCGCGCGTCAAGGAGAAAGCGGCACGCGGCCGCTTGCTCTTCGCCATGGACGCGACGGCGAGCCGCGAGCCCACCTGGGACATGGCCTGCCAGATCCAGGGCGACATGTTCGCCCAGGCGGCGACGCTCGGCGGGCTCGACGTGCGCCTCGTGTTCTATCGCGGTTATCGTCAGCTCAAGACGACGCCTTGGATCTCCAGCGCCGCCGATCTGATCCCCCACATGACCCGGGTCCGTTGCCTCGGCGGCCAGACCCAGCTCGAGCGGATGCTCGACTACGCCATCCACCTCACCCGCGAGCACAAGATCGATGCCATGGTCTTCGTCGGCGACGCGCTCGAGGAGGAGATCGACGCGGTATGCGCCAAGGCGGGCGAACTCGGCATGCTGGGCGTGCGCTGCTTCATGTTCCAGGAGGGCCGGATCGAATTCGCCGAGCGCGGCTTTCGCCAGATCGCGACCCTGACGCGGGGCGCCTATTGCCGCTTCGATGCCGGCTCGGCGGCGCAGTTGAAGGCGCTGTTGGGCGCGGTCGCGGTCTATGCCGCGGGCGGCCGCCAGGCCCTGCTGACGCATGGCGAGCGGCGCGGCGGCGACGTCCTGCGGATCGCGCACCAGGTTCGATAGGCGGGCGATGCACATCGGTTTCGCCTTTCTCGGCGTCTGCCTGCTGGTGGCCCTGTTGCTGGCGCGTAACTGGCTGCTGAACGCCGATCCCATGGCGATCGCCCGGGGCCTGCGCTATCTCGGCGTCGGCCTGTTGGGCGCGACGGGACTGTTTCTGCTGATCACCGGCCGCTTCAGTTGGGGAATACCCGCCGCCCTGGCGGCGCTCGCCCTCTTGCGGGGGATGTCGTTCCCGAAAATATCCTTTCCCTCCATGGGTGGCGGCCCGTCGAGTGGACGCAGCTCCAAGGTCGAGACGATGTACCTTCGCATGCGCCTGGAGCACGACAGTGGCGAGATGAGCGGCGAGGTGTTGAAGGGGCCCTTCGCCGGCAAGCAGCTGGCGGCGCTGGATTTGGATAGCCTGGTGGCCCTGCTCGGCGAATGCCACCGCGAGGATGCGGATTCGGCGCAACTGCTGGAGACCTATCTCGACCGGGCGGTGGGCGGCGACTGGCGCGAGGCGGCCCGGGCCGGCGGCGCCACCGCCGAGGAACAGGGCGGGCGGGGTTGGGGGCCGCGCGGCGATAGCGCCCGCCCGCGCCCGCAGATGACGGCGGAGGAAGCGCGCGAGATCCTCGGCGTCGGGCCCGAGGCGACGGCGGAGGAGATCAAGGAGTCCTATCGCCGACTGATGCATAAGCTGCATCCCGATCAAGGCGGCTCCACCTACCTCGCGACCAAGATCAACCAGGCCAAGGATATCCTGCTTGCCGTTTGAACCGAGCACGCGATCCCAGTGGATAGAATCCACTAGAGCGGACAAATCGCCCATGACGCACGAACTCGACGCGAGCGTGCTGCGCGAATACGACATTCGCGGCATCGTCGATTCCACCATCGGGCCGGGTGATGCCTATGCGATCGGCCGCACGCTGGCGACCATCGCCGGGGAGGTAGGGGGGCGCGCCGTTGCCACCGGCTACGATGGCCGCCATAGCTCCCCCGGATTCGAGCAGGCGGTGGCCGAGGGCATTCGCGATGCCGGCCTGACGGCGCTCCGGGTCGGCCTGGGGCCGACGCCGCAGCTCTATTTCGCGGAGCACGAGCTCGGGGCCGACGCCGGGATCATGGTCACCGGCTCGCACAATCCACCGGATTACAACGGCTTCAAGTTGACCCTCCAGAGCAAGCCGTTTTTCGGCGAGTCGATCCAGGAGCTCGCGCGGCGAGCTGGCGCCGGCGCTTGGGCCACGGGCGAGGGCGAGATGATCGGCCACGACGTCGGGCCCGCCTATCTCGACCTGTTGGCCGCGACCTATGAAGCCGGAGCGCCGCTTTCCGTCGCCTGGGACTGTGGCCATGGTGCTACCGGCGACATCGTCGCGGCGTTGGTCGAGCGGCTGCCCGGGCGCCATCTGACGCTGTACGAGCGGATCGACGGCGACTTTCCCGCCCATCATCCGGACCCGACCGTGGCCGCGAACCTCCGGGACCTGATCGACTGCGTGCGCCGCGAGGGTCTCGACCTCGGCATCGGCTTCGATGGCGACGGCGACCGGATCGGCGTGGTCGACGGCGAGGGCCGCATCATCTGGGGCGATCAATTGCTGACGCTGCTGGCCCGAGACGTGCTTCGCGAGTTTCCCGGCGCGCCGATTCTGGCCGACGTGAAGTCGAGCCAGACGCTCTTCGACGAGGTCGAGAAGGCCGGCGGTCGCGCCGTCATGTGCCGCACCGGTCACTCCATAATCAAGGCCGAGATGGCGCTCCTCGGCGCCCCGCTGGCGGGCGAGATGAGCGGCCATATCTTCTTCGCTGACAAGTTCTTCGGCCATGACGACGCGATCTACGTAGGCCTTCGCTTTCTCGATTTGGTGGCCCGCTCGGGCACCTCCGCGGCGGCGCTCCGCGACAGCCTGCCGGCGGTGGTGAACACACCCGAGATCCGCGTCGATTGCCCCGACGAGCGCAAGTTCGATCTGGTGGCGGAGGTGCGCGAGCGCTTGCTCGCGCGGGGCGCCCGGGTCAACGATCTGGACGGCGTCCGCGTGACCACCGAGGCAGGTTGGTGGCTGCTTCGCGCCTCGAACACCCAGCCGGTGGTGGTGCTCCGCTGCGAGGCCGGCGACGAGGCCGCGCTCCAGGCTCTCAGCGCCGAGGTCCGAGGCGAACTCGAGGCTTGCGGTCTCGCCGTAGGCGACGCGCTTTGATGCCGCCGGCGCGTGCCGTGGACTGGCCGTGATCCGCCTCGACGCCGAGGTCGCCGACGCCCTC
This sequence comes from Alphaproteobacteria bacterium, assembly GCA_965225945.1. Classification (GTDB taxonomy): domain Bacteria; phylum Pseudomonadota; class Alphaproteobacteria; genus JASLMY01. The sequence goes on from CBDDBZ010000037.1 coordinate 360,179, forward strand.
GAGGCGGGACGCCCCGTGCTGGCCTTGGAGACCAGCATCGTCGCCCAGGGCTTTCCCAGGCCGGACAACCTGGCGGTCGGCCGGGAGATGGCGGCGGCGGCGCGGGGCGCGGGCGCGGTGCCGGCGATGATCGCCGTGGTCGACGGCGGGGTCCAGGTCGGTCTCGACGACGAGATGCTATTCCGCCTGGCGAACGAAGAGGTGCTGAAATGTTCGACGCGCGATCTGGCGGCCACGCTGCTCTCCGGTGAACTCGGCGCGACCACGGTCGCGGCGACGACGCGGATCGCCGCCGAGGTCGGCATCCGAGTCTTCGCCACCGGCGGTATCGGCGGCGTGCATCGCGGTGTCGGGCCGCCCGACGTTTCCGCCGATCTGGCGGAGTTGGCGCGCCGTCCGCTCTGCGTGGTCTGCAGCGGCGCCAAGTCGATCCTCGACCTGCCGGCGACGCTCGAGGCCCTGGAGACGCTGGGCGTTCCCGTGATCGGCCACGGCACGAATCGTTTTCCCGCTTTCCACGCCGTCGACAGCGGCCTTGCCGTGGCCAGCCGATGTGACGAGATCGCAGCGATTGCAGCACTTGCCGAGGCCCATTGGCGACTCGGCGGCGGCGGCCTGCTGGTCTGCGAGCCGCCGCCCGAGGATTTGGCGGTGGCGTCGGGCGAGCTCGAGATCTGGCTGGCGCGGGCGCTGGCGGAGGCGCGCTCGGCCTCGGTTTCCGGGCCGGCCTCGACGCCGTTTCTCTTGGCCGCGCTCAACCGCATTTCTGGTGGCGCGACGCTGGCGGTGAATCGCGCGCTGGCAATCGCCAATGCCGCCGTCGGCGCGCGTCTGGCCGGCGCGCTGAGCGGATCGCGGAGCTAGGAAACGGAGCGGCGGGCCGAGGTTCGTATTCGGGACGGCGGTAATGCCAGGCAGTCCATGCGCCGTTGCTTGAGGACCCGGCAGGCTCGCTCGGCCTGCTCGCGCTTCAGACCGATCAGACGCGCACGGTAAGGTGGTTTGGCCCCGTCGACGACGGGCGAGACGGCGTAGCCGAAGCGCCGCAGCACGTCACCGACGGCTTCGCCGGCGAGCAACGCCTGGCGGCGCGCCAGGGCGAATTCCCGATAGGCGCCGACCTGAACCACCCATCCGCCGGTCCTGACCGGGGCGGCGGCGAGGGCGCGTGGCTTGCTCTTCGAAGCGATGCGAGGAACCGGCTTCGACCCCGGCCTCGGCGGATGTTTGTTGCTCGGCGGTGGCAGAATTCTGGCGGCGCGCTCGAAGCCGCTATCCAGCAAGCGCCGCATCCGGCGGTCGCGCCGCGCCGCCGTCCGGCCACCATAGACGACGCCGATCAGCCGCCGCCCCTTACGCTCGGCCGAGGCCACCAGATTGAACCCCGAGACTCGAATATAGCCGGTCTTGATCCCGTCCGTGCCTTGGTAATTGACCAACAGCTTGTTGTGATTCTTGTAGCGCTGGCCCTTGAAGTGGAAGCTCTTGCGGCTGAAGTAACGATAGTCTGCCGGGAAATGCCGCAGCATGGCGCGGGCCAGGCGGGACATGTCGCGCGCCGTGCTCTTTTGGCGGGTATCGGGAAGGCCCGAGGCGTTGCGGAAGAACGTGCGATTCATCCCCAGGCGGCGCGCCGCCTGGGTCATCCGCCGAGCGAAGGCCGCCTCGGTCCGCGCGATCCGCTCCGCCAGCGCCGTCGCCACGTCGTTCGCCGACTTCGTCACCAGGGCGAGAATTGCCTGCTCGACCGTGATCGATTTGCCCGCCGCGAGGCCCAGCTTGGAGGCCGGCTGGCTCGCTGCCCGCTTCGAAAAGCGAACCCGATCCTCGAGTTTGAGGCGGCCCGCGCGCAACTCCGCGAAGGTGATGTAGAGCGTCATGATCTTGGTGAGCGAGGCCGGATAGCGAAGTTGGTCGGCGTTGCGGGAATACAGCACCCTACCGCTCTCGGCGTCGACGACGATCGCGGCGTATTTCGCCGCTGCCGAAACCGTGCCGGCGAAGCCCATGAAGGCGAGCAGAGCCAGGAGCGTCATCAGGGCGGCGCGCGTGCGGGCGGAGCGCAAAATCGGCGAGCCGGGCAACCAGAATCCGAACATCCGTCTCTATGGCCCTGAAATTCTTAACGAATCGTTAACACCATACGGAAGAAGACGGGTTCTTGTCCAGCGCTTATCCCACCGCCGCGTCTCGACCTCGGGCGGGTCGCGCGCCCCGCCTCGCCGATCGTCGGACCCCCGAGAGCGCTTCCCCCTTTCAAAGCGTCGACGGATCGCCGATATTAGGTGCTTGGGGGGTGAACCCGTGGAGGCCCCGGGCGAAGGCCATGAAGGACGACCGAGACGATCAGGATTCCGGTACCGGCACCGGCGTCGTCACCTCTACCAAGACACGGACGAAGAAGCCGTCCATGTACAAGGTGTTGCTGTTGAATGACGACTACACGCCGATGGAATTCGTCGTCCACGTGCTGGAGCGCTTCTTCCACAAGGACCGCGAGGAGGCGACGCATATCATGCTACACGTGCATCGTCGCGGCGTCGGGATCTGTGGCGTCTATACTTACGACGTGGCCGAGACCAAGGTGGTGCAGGTGATCGATTTCACCCGTCGTCACCAACACCCTCTGCAGTGTACAATGGAGAAGGATTAATGCCTTCCTTCGCCTCGGAACTGGAGCAAAGTCTCCATCGCGCCCTGCGCTACGCCAACGAGCGACAGCATGAATACGCGACGCTCGAGCATCTCCTGCTCGCACTGGTCGACGATGCCGACGCGCTGGCCGTGCTGAGGGCCTGCAACGTCAAGGTCGACGAATTGCGCGATCAACTGGTCGGCTACCTGGAGGAGGAGCTGACCAGCCTCGTGGTCGACGAGGAGGAGGACGCGAAGCCGACGACTGGATTCCAAAGGGTGATCCAGCGCGCGGTCTACCACGTGCAATCCTCGGGCCGCGACGAGGTGACCGGCGCCAACGTGTTGGTGGCGATCTTCGCCGAGCGCGAGAGCCATGCGGTCTACTTCCTGCAGGGCCAGGAGATGACCCGGCTCGATGCCGTCTCCTATATCTCGCACGGCATCGCTAAGGCGGCCGGGATGACGGAAAGGCGCTCGGTGCGTGGTGTCGGCGAAGAGGAAGGTGGTGAAGGCGGCGAGGACGGCGGCCAGAAGACGGCGCCGGGAGAGGCGCTGGACGCCTACTGCGTCAACCTCAACGAGAAGGCCAAGAGCGGCCGCATCGATCCCTTGATCGGGCGCGAGTTGGAGCTCGAACGGACGATCCAGATCCTCTGTCGACGGCAGAAGAACAATCCGCTCTACGTCGGCGATCCCGGTGTCGGCAAGACGGCGATCGCGGAGGGCTTGGCCAGGCGCATCGTCCTGGGCGAGGTGTCCGACGTGCTGGCCGATGCCACCATCTTCGCGCTCGACATGGGCTCGTTGCTGGCCGGGACCCGCTACCGGGGCGATTTCGAGGAGCGGCTGAAGGCGGTGATGGATGAATTGGAGGCCTATGCCGGCGCCATCCTCTTCATCGACGAGATCCACACCGTGATCGGCGCGGGCGCCACCTCGGGCGGCGCGATGGACGCCTCCAACATGTTGAAGCCGGCGTTGCAGAACGGCGCCATTCGCTGCATGGGCTCCACCACGTACAAGGAATTCCGGAACTATTTCGAAAAGGACCGAGCGCTGCTGCGGCGCTTCCAGAAGATCGACGTGCATGAGCCCTCGATCTCCGATGCGGTGAAGATCCTGAAGGGCCTCAAGCCCTATTACGAGGACTTCCACCACATTCGCTACACCAACGAGGCGGTGAAGGCGGCGGTCGAGCTTGCCTCGAAATACATCCACGACCGCAAACTTCCCGACAAGGCGATCGACGTCATCGACGAGGTGGGCGCGGCGCAAATGCTGGTGCCCGAGGCGCGCCGACGCAAGACCATCGGGGTTAGGGAAGTCGAGGATATCGTCGCCAAGATCGCCCGGATCCCGCCGAAGAGCGTTTCCAAGGACGACACCGAGAGCCTGCGCCATCTGGGTGACGAGCTGAACAAGGTCGTCTATGGCCAGGAAAAGGCGATCGACGAGCTGTCGATGGCGGTGAAGATGTCGCGCGCGGGCCTGCGCGAGCCGGAGAAGCCGATCGGCAGCTATCTGTTCTCCGGGCCCACCGGGGTCGGCAAGACCGAGGTCGCGCGGCAGTTGGCCCGGATCATGGGGTTGGAGTTGGTCCGCTTCGACATGTCGGAATACATGGAGCGTCACTCCATCAGCCGGCTGATCGGCGCGCCGCCGGGCTATGTCGGGTTCGACCAGGGCGGCATGTTGACCGACGCGATCGACAAGAATCCGCACAGCGTCCTTCTGCTCGACGAGATCGAGAAGGCCCATCCCGACCTCTTCAACGTGCTGCTGCAGATCATGGACTACGGCAAGCTCACCGATCACAACGGCAAGCAGGTCGACTTCCGCAACGTCATGTTGATCATGACGACCAACGCCGGCGCCACCGAGATGTCGAAGACGGCCATGGGCTTCGGCCGCGAGGTGCGCGAGGGCGAGGACGCGGAGGCGATCAAGCGGATGTTCACGCCGGAGTTCCGCAACCGGTTGGACGCCGTGGTCGGCTTCCAGGCGCTCGGCCCGGAATCCGTCCACCGGGTCGTGGTCAAGTTCGTCGACGAGTTGGAGGCGCAGCTCGCCGATCGCAACGTCCGCTTTGAGTTGAGCGAGGCGGCGGCGCGCTGGCTGGCCGAGAAGGGCTACGATCGCCTCTACGGTGCCCGCCCGCTGGCCCGGGTCATCCAGGACAGCATCAAGAAGCCGCTGGCCGACGAGTTGTTGTTCGGTCGCCTGGTCAAGGGCGGCGTCGTACACATCGATGCCAAGGGCGGCGAGCTGGCCTTCGAGATCACCGAGGCCAAGCGACCGGCCCGCAAGCGGCGGGGCGGCGCGCCCTCGGGCGAGAAACCCGAACGCATCCCGGAACCGGTGGAATAGAACGCGCCCAGCTGCCGAGCCCCGATCAGCAAACGGTGCAGTTCTCGCGGGTGGCGGCGACGATCGCCACCATTTTGGCGTAGGGGATGGCGCCCGGCACGTAGGTCTCGCCGATGAACATCGCGGGCGTGCCGCGGACCTGCATGGTGAGTCCGAGCGCGATATTTGCCTCGATCACCGCCTTGACCTCCGGCGCCTTCATGTCGGTCTCGAGCTCGGCCACGTCGAGCTCCGCGCGAGCCGCCACTTCCAGCACGGCCCGTTCGCTCAGGCGGCCGCGAAAGCCCATGAGCAGGTCATGGAAGCGGAGATACTTGCCCTGCCGGCGCGAGGCGATCGCGGCGCGGGCGGCATATTCGGAGACCGGTCCGAGGATCGGATATTCCTTGTAGATCATCCGGACGTCCGGGATCTCGGCGCGCAGGCGCTGGATCGCCGGCAATACCCGCTTGCAGTAGCCGCATTGATAATCGAAAAATTCGACCATGGGGATGCGGCCGTCGGGGTTGTGGACGAAGTCGTCGGCGGAGGCGAACAACGCCGCCTTGTTCGCGACCACCCGCTGCTTTTGCGCGATCTTCTCTTCGGCCGCCTGGCGTTTCTCCAGTGCCTGCGCGGCCTCGACCAGAACTTCCGGATTGGCGATCAGATACTCTCGGATCAGCTTTTCGATCGCCGTCTTTTGCTCGGGCGTCAGCGTGTCCTGCGCCTTCGCCGGGAACGCGAGCAGCAGGATCAGGGCCACGGCGGTCACCACCATGCCCCCACGTTCACGAATAGTCATCGACCGTTGCCTCGCAATCCTTCGGGCCCCGCCACCGACAAGATTTGCGCCATGGCGCGCCGGAAGGCAAGGCGCCATTTGTCGCGGGGCCGCTCAACCGCTTCGCACGCGGCCGACGGCGGTCCGCCAGCCGGCGTAGAGTGCCTCGCGCCTCGCCTCGGGCATCGAGGGCTCGAAGCGCGCCTGGCTACGCCAAATACCGCCGACGGCCTCGAGCGATGGCAGCAGCCCCGCCCCAAGGCCGGCGAGACACGCGGCGCCCAGCGCCGTCGTCTCGTGCACCACCCCTCGCTCGACCACGCAATCGGTGATGTCGGCGAGAAAGCCCATCAGCCAGTCGTTCGCCACCATGGCGCCGTCGACCCGAATCACCGTCGCCCGCTCGCCCATGTCCGCCGCCATCGCCTGCAGCAGATCGCGCGTCTGGTAGCCGACCGCCTCCAACGTTGCCCGCGCGATCTCGGCGCGCCCGCTATTCCGGGTGAGGCCGACCAGGGCGCCGCGCGCCTCGGCGTCCCAATAGGGCGCGCCGAGCCCGGTGAAGGCCGGCACCAGGTAGACCCCACCGGTATCGTCGATGCCGGCGGCGAGCGCCTCGCTCTCGCCCGCGCTTGCGATCAGGCCCAAGCCGTCGCGGAGCCATTGCACCGCCGCGCCGGCGGCGAAGATCGATCCCTCCAGCGCATATGTCACAACGCCGTCGAGGCGGTAGGCGACGGTCGTGAGCAGGCGATTCTGGGAGGCGACCGCGCGGCCCGCCGTATTGGCGAGGACGAAACAGCCGGTGCCGTAAGTGCTCTTGAGCATGCCGGGCTCGAAACAGGCCGCGCCGATCGTCGCCGCCTGCTGGTCGCCGGCAATCCCGGTGATCGGGATCTCCCGGCCCAGGTGCGAGGCTTCGGCGAGGCCGAAATCGTCGGCGCAATCGCGCACCTCGGGCAGCAGGGCCGAGGGGATATCGAGCAAGCCCAGCAGCTCCTCGTCCCAGCATTGACGATGGATGTCGAACAGCAGCGTCCGGCTGGCGTTGGTCGCGTCGGTCGCGTGGCGCCGCCCGCCGGTGAGCCGCCAGAGCAGCCAGGAATCGATGGTGCCGAAGGCGAGCTCGCCGGCCGCCGCGCGTTCTCTGGCGCCGGCCAAATTGTCGAGCAGCCAGGCGAGCTTGGTGGCGGAGAAATAGGGGTCGAGCCTGAGGCCGGTACGGCTTTGGAAGAGCGCTTCGTGGCCGTCCTCCGCCAGGCGGCGGCAATGCTCGGCGGTGCGGCGGTCTTGCCAGACGATGGCGTTGGCGAGGGGGCGTCCCGTCGCCCGGTCCCAGAGTAGGGTGGTCTCGCGCTGATTGGTGATGGCGATGCAGGCGATGTCTTGCGCCTCGAGCTCGGCCAGGCGAACCGCCTCGCGGCTGACCTCCAGGGTGTCGCGCCAGATCACCTCGCCATCGTGCTCGACCCAGCCGGGCCTCGGGAAGATCTGCGCCAGCTCGCGGCGCGCGGTGGCTAGGGGGTTGCCTTCGGCATCGAAGACGATGGCGCGAGACGAGGTCGTTCCCTGGTCGATCGCCAGGATGTGGCGGGGCTCGTTCATGGGCTAGGGTCTGTACTCAATTAGGGATTCCCAAAATGGGTTTGATGTGATTCAAGGTCTCTCACAGCAAGGAGGCCTTTCACAGGGCCTAGGGTCACAAGCAGGGGTCCACAGGCCTGGGGTCACCCATTAGGCCTCTGTTAGCAAGAGCGCGCATCTTCCCTTTCCTCCGGCGATGTGCCGGCAGGTTGTTTCGCTCTCCTCGCTCCCTCCGAGAAAAAGGGGTCAGAAAAAGGGGTCATTGTACTTTATTCGGCGGAACGGCCGAAAAAGCAGAATGACCCGTGCGCCGGGAGGCCGGCGAGGAGTAGCGGATGAGAGAGCCGTACGGTGAAGGATTAGCCATCCACACCGGCCCCGAGTCATGCGCCTGCGGTCCGCGAGGGCGAGGCGAAGCGTTGACAGGGGTACATGTGGGCTGGGTATTGAGCCGCGAAAAATGCGCATTCGAGGCGCCGACCCTGTGGGTCTATGGGGAAGGCCACACCGACGAGCGCGCATTGGCGAGCGCTCGGAGGGCCTTGCGCGGTCGTAGACCCCACGCACGCATGGAAATCGCCTGAGCGGAAACCGGGAGATCTCTCGAGTGGCCGTCCTTGCGTTTGCGCGGTCCGCATCGGGAAGGCCCGAAGGGCCGTAGCCGATGACGCACGCTCGAGAGAAGTCAGATTTGCCCATAGTACCTGGGAAGCCGACGAACAAAGCCTTGTGCGAGGCGGCGGAGCCGGTGGAGGGAAGGGGCGGAGCCAAGGGGAACGTGGGTCAGCAACGCAGGCGCCGGACGCGGAGTCGGGAAAGCCTGTCACAGGGGCTGGAGCGCGTACGAGAAGCGGCGAGACGAGATGGGAAACTAAAGTTCACCGCGCTGCTGCACCATGTCGATGTCGAACTCCTTCGGGCCTCCTACCTGGCGCTGAAGCGCGACGCGGCGCCCGGAGTGGACGGCATGACGTGGCAAGAGTACGGCCAGGATCTGGAGCAGCGTCTCCCGAACCTGCATGGGCGGCTCCATCGGGGCGGCTACCGGGCTCTGCCGAGCCGGCGACAATTCATCGCGAAGTCGGACGGCTCGGCGCGGGCATTGGGGATCGCGGCCCTGGAGGACAAGATCGCCCATATGGCCGTGAGCACGGTGCTGAACCAGATTTACGAGGAAGATTTCCTCGGGTTCAGCTACGGCTTCCGTCCGGGGCGCAACCAGCACGACGCGCTGGACGCGCTCGCGGTGGCGATCACCGAGCGCGAGGTGAACTGGATCCTGGACGCCGATATATCCGGCTTCTTCGACTCATCCGACCAAAACTGGCTGAGAGGGTTCCTAGAGCACCGGATCGGAGATCGGCGTCTCCTCCGCCTTACGGCCAAGTGGCTGAAAGATGGTATATCGCGGCGGCTGTGGCTGATGATATCAGGATGATGGCAGCCCCTTCACGCATGATCGATAAATCGGGGTCGCCCTGACCTCGAACATCGAGGAAGGAGCGATGACGATGGCACATTTCGTAGGTCTGGATGTTTCGGTGAAGGAGACGGCGGTATGCGTCGTCGACGAGGTTGGCGAGGTGGTGTTGGAGCGGAAAGTGCCGACCGAGCCGGACGACATCGTCACGCTGCTGACCTCGATCGGCGTGGCCTATGGCCGGATCGGGATCGAAGCCGGTCCGCTCTCGCAATGGCTGGTCAACGGTCTTGCCGCCGCCGGGCTGCCGGTTGTCTGCGTCGAGACTCGGCACATGAAAGCACTGCTCAAGGGGCAGCAGATCAACAAGAGCGACCGCAACGATGCGCGCGGCATCGCCCAGATGATGCGGGTCGGGCTGTTCAAGCCGGTGCATGTGAAGACCCTGGTTGCCCAGGAGCAGCGGATGCTGCTGACCAGCCGCAAGCTGCTCCAGAGAAAACTGCTCGACGTCGAGAACGATCTACGCGGGACGCTGCGCAACTTCGGTCTCAAGGTGGGCATGGTCAGCACCCGCGGGTACGAGGCGCGGATCCGCGAGCTGGTCGAAGACTTTCCGAAGCTGGCCGCTATCGTGGAACCGCTGCTCACCGTCCGGCGAGTGATGCGCCAGCAATTCGCGGTCCTCCACAAAATGGTGCTCGACACGGTCCGCCATGACCCGGTCTGCCGACGGCTCATGACGGCACCCGGCGTCGGCGTGGTCGTCGCGCTGACCTACCGGGCTACCATTGATCAGCCGCAGCGCTTCGTTCACTCCAGGGCGGTCGGCGCGCATGTCGGCCTGACGCCGAAGCGCTTCCAGTCCGGCGAGATCGACTATGATGGTCGCGTGTCCAAGTGCGGCGACAGCATGCTCCGCACGATGCTGTACGAGGCCGCGCAGTCCCTCCTCACCCACGGCCGGAAATGGTCCTGGCTGAAGGCGTGGGGCATGCGAGTGGCCCAGCGACGTGGCATGCGCCGTGCCATCGTCGCCGTCGCTGTGGAACGGCGTGCAAAGTTGACCCCTGTTGAGGGGTGATCGGCGTCCAAATTTGACCCCCTGAGCCTGGCTAGTCCAAGTCACCTCGTTTTTGGGCGGACGAGGTGGTGGGGGATGTTGGTCGTGGAGACGATAGCGCGGATCCGGCGGGAGTATTTCGTCAAGGGGAAGCCGATCAAGGAGATCGTGCGGGACGTGAAGGTCTCGGGCAACACGGTGCGCAAGGTGATCCGTTCGCAGGCGACGGCGTTCACCTACGACCGGCGGGTCCAGCCGATGCCGAAGCTGGGGCCGTGGATGGCCGAGCTGGAGCGGATGCTGGAGGCCAACGAGACCAAGTCGAAGCGGGAGCGGCTGACGCTGCTACGGATCTCCGAAGCCCTCGAGGGTCTGGGCTATGGCGGCGGCTACGACGCGGTGCGGCGCTACGCCAAGGCGTGGCGGTGGCGCCGTTCGGCATCGACGGCGCAGACCTATGTGCCGTTGGTGTTCTCGCCGGGCGAGGCCTATCAGTTCGACTGGAGCCACGAGTACGTGGTGCTGGCGGGGGTGACGACCAAGGTCAAGGTCGCGCACGTCCGGCTGTGCCACAGCCGAATGTTCTTCGTCCGCGCTTATCCGCGCGAGAGCCAGGAGATGGTGTTCGACGCCCACGACCGGGCATTCCGGCTGTTCCAGGGTGCCTGCCGGCGAGGCATCTACGACAACATGAAGACGGCGGTGCAGACCGTCCTCATCGGCAAGGAGCGCGCGTTCAACCGGCGCTTCGTGCAGATGTGTGGCCACTACCTGGTCGAACCGACAGCATGCACGCCGGGAGCGGGATGGGAGAAGGGGCAGGTCGAGAACCAGGTCGGGATCATCCGCGGTCGGTTCTTCACCCCGCGGCTGCGCTTCAAGACCTACGACGAGCTCAACGCCTGGCTCTTGGACCAGTGCGTCGCCTACGCCCGGCGTCATCCCCACCCGGTGTTCAAGGACAGGACTGTCTGGCAGGTGTTCGAGGACGAGCGTCCGTCCCTGGTCGGCTATCGCGGGCCGTTCGACGGCTTCCACGCGGTCCCGGCGTCGGTGTCGAAGACCTGCCTGGTGCGCTTCGACAGCAACAAGTACAGCGTGGCGGCGCGCGCCGTCGGCCGTCCGGTCGAGGTCCATGCCTACGCCGATCGCATCGTCATCCGCCAGGACGGCGAGATCGTCGCCGAGCATGCCCGGCGCTTCGGCCGCGACCAGACCGTCTATGACCCGTGGCACTACGTGCCCGTGCTGGCGAGGAAGCCCGGTGCGCTTCGTAACGGCGCGCCGTTCAAGGACTGGGCGCTGCCCGGCGCCCTGGGTCGCGTGCGCGTCCGGCTCGCCGGCCACGACGACGGCGACAGGCAGATGGTCGAGATCCTCACCGCCGTGCTGGCGGATGGGCTGGCGGCGGTGGAGGCCGCCTGTGCCGAGGCGCTCGCTGGCGGCGTGTGCAGCGCCGACGTCGTGCTCAACATCCTCAATCGTCGGCGCCAGCCGTCCGAGACGGCGCCGATCCCGACGCCCGCGAACCTGCGTCTTCGCTTTGAGCCGGTGGCCGATTGCACCCGCTACGACCGCTTGAGGGGGGTCGGCCATGGAGCGCCATGAGGTCCTGGAGATGATGGCCGCACTCAAGCTCGCCGGCATGCGCGACGCGTTCGACGAGGTGCTCGCCGACGGCCTCAAGCGCCAGCATCCGATGCAGCGAATCATCGGCGAGCTGTTGAAGGCCGAGATCGCCGACAAGCAGGCGCGATCCATCAAGTACCAGATGAGTGGCGCCAAGCTGCCGCTGGCCAAGGAGCTGGCCGACTTCGACTTCACCGACACCCCGGTCAACGAGCCGCTGGTCCGCGAGTTGGCGGTCGGCGGCTTCCTGGCCAACCAGCGCAACGCCGTGCTGATCGGCGGCACCGGCACCGGCAAGAGCCATCTCGCCGTCGCCATCGCGCGGGCCTGCATCCGCGATGGCGCCCGGGGCCGCTTCTTCAACGTCGTCGACCTGGTCAACCGGCTCGAGGCCGAAGCCCGCGCCGGCCGCCAGGGCCGGCTCGCCGATCAGCTGGCCCGGCGCGACCTCGTCATCCTCGACGAGCTCGGCTACCTGCCCTTCGCCCAAACCGGAGGCCAGCTGCTGTTCCACCTCGTCAGCCGGCTCTACGAGCGCACCTCGATCATCGTCACCACCAACCTGACCTTCGGCGAATGGCCGTCCGTCTTCGGCGACGCCAAGATGACCACCGCGCTCCTCGATCGTCTGACGCACCACTGCGAGATCATCGAGACCGGAAACGACTCCTGGCGCTTCAAGAATCGGTCCTAAAGGCAACCGATCCACCTGCCGCCCGGTCGCCCAGGTGGGCCCACAGGAACCTCCCACGCGCGGTCCGCCGCCAGCCGCGTGGTGGGCGCGTCGGCCCGCGCGCGGGCCCCTCCTATGGACTACCTGTACGACCTCCGCCGTGCATCCCCAAAGGGGTCAACATTGCACGCCGATAGGGGGTCAATGTTCAACGCCGATTGACACCGTCGCGAGGCGCCTGGCCGTAGTTCTGCACCGCATGTGGGTCGACGGCACCGAGTTCCGCTGGAGCAACGGCCCTGCTGACGCCGTCAAGGCGGCTTGAACCTTCGACTGTACTGACAAGGAGATCAACGAGTTCTGCTTAGGCAGAGAGATGTCCTCACGGGGACGACGGGTGGGGTGAGTTCGTAATGTCGGTAGACCCTGCCGCTGACCGGCGGCAAGGACGCGCGAAAGATTGAACCGCCTCATCCTCTGATCCCATCATGAGGTGGCCACGCGCCAACCTCGAAGAGAAGCAAGAGCCCCGTGCGGCAACATGATTGAGCAACCTGATGTGTGGAAATTCGGAACGCCGTTGATCAGTCATCCTCTGCTTTCCAAGTGATGTAGGGTTTTTCGGTGGTTTCCCATTTCTCGTCGATTTCGACGAGGATGGCGGTGACCAGGCGTTCGAGCGAGGCCTCGTTGGGAAAGACCCTGACCTTTACGGTGCGGCGCTTGATCTCCTGCTGGATGGATCGCTCCATGGGGTTCGAGGTTCGCATGCGCTTTTGGTGGCGCTCGGGCAGGGCGAAGACGGCGAGGCCCTCGGGGATCGCCGCCTCCAGCCAATCGGCGAGCTTGGGGGCGCTATCGCGGTAGGCCGCCACCAGGTGGCCCAGCTCGGCCTCGGCGGCCTTGCCGTCGGCGGCATTCCAGACCCGGCGCAGCTCCTTGCCGATGGCCTTTCGGATGGCGAGGTTGGGGGCGTGATGGATGGCGTTTTGAGCCAGATGGTACTGACAGCGCTGCCAGACGGCGCCGCCGAGGACGGCCTTGCGCGCGGCGCCGAGGCCTGGATGATCATCGGAAACGATATAGGCGACACCGCGCATGCCACGGGCAACCAGGGTCTCCAGGAAGGCGCGCCAGTGCACTTCGGCCTCGGAGAGCGCACAGGAAACACCGAGCACCCGGCGGCGCTGGTCGGGGCCGATGCCGATCACCGAGAGCACGGCGGCGTCGCGCACCACGCCACCCTCTCGGACTTTCTCATAGCGCGCGTCGAGGAGCAGGTAGCGGATCTCGCCCAGCGGCCGGTTGCGCCAGGCATCCAGCTCCCCATCCAAGAGCTTGGCGGCGCGGCTGACCTGGCTCGACGACAGGCTCTCCAGGCCGAACTCGCGCATCACCGCCTCGGCGTCACGGGTGGAGACGCCTTTGATATACATCTCCGCCACGGCCAGCATGACAGCGCGGCAGGAGCGCCGTCCGCGCTCCAGGGCTTGGGGGTAAAAAGGCGCCTCATGACCGGCGGTCTTGGGAACCTCGAGCCTCACCGTACCGGCCGGGGTGTCGATCTTCTTGGGTCTGGTGCCGTTGGCGTATCCCCGCCGCTCGGGCGTGCGCTCATAGTGGCCGGCGCCCAAGAACCTCTCCCGCTCGATCCGCATGGCGAGATTGAAAAGGCCGGCGAAGACCGTCGCCATGTTCTCGCTACCGCCTTCGATCAATTGTTCCACCAAAGCCTCGACAGCGCTATCCTGGTCTTTCCGCATACTGGTTCTCCATGTTTGTTTGGACGCTTTCATGGATAACCAAAATGACGGATCGCCCCGCGCCGGGGTATACCCCGGCGCGGGGCGAAGCCAAATTTCCAGACCTCACGCTACACAAGCGGCAACATCCGCCAGTGCGGAACGACGTGAAGAAGGAATATGGCATGACGTAACCAGAAAGGGCTTGACCGAGGACGCGATAGAGAAGCCGGCATTATGCAAGATGGCAAACTCACGGTCCCGGAGCAGGGGACGCCACAGGGCGCGGTGCTCTCACCGCTGCTCTCCAACGTCTACCTGCACTATGTCCTGGACTTGTGGGCGCACCAATGGCGTCGGCGCCATACCCACTGCGACATGGTCATCGTCCGCTACGCGGACGACTTCGTCGTGGGCTTCGAGTACCGGGAAGACGCGCTTGCCTTCCGGGCGGCATTGGAGGAACGCTTGCGGGCTTTCGGCCTCGCGCTGTTCGCGGAGAAAACCCGGCTCATCGAGTTTGGGCGGCACGCCGCGAAAAGTCGGAAGGGCCGAGGCGACGGCAAGCCGGAGACGTTCGACTTCCTGGGCTTCACGCACATCTGCGCGAAGGACCGGAAGGGACGGTTCCAACTGCGACGCAAGACGCGGCGTAAGCGCATGGGGGCGAAGCTCGGGGAGATCAAGCGCGAACTCCTCCGGCGACGGCATCAGCCAATCGCCGAGCAGGGCCGCTGGCTGGCATCGGTGGTGCGAGGCTACTTCGCGTACTTCGCCGTGCCGACCAACGCTCCGGCCCTGAATGCCTTCCGCTATCAGGTCGCCCGGTTCTGGCTGAAAGCGCTCCGGCGCCGCAGCCAGAACGACCGCACGACCTGGAAGGTCTTTGCCAAGCTGGTCGAGCGCTGGCTTCCGCCAGTGACGATCCTCCATCCCTGGCCGTCGAAACGCTTCTACGTCAAATACCCGAGGCAGGAGCCCGGTGCATTAGCAGTGCACGCCGGGATCTGGTGCGCCAGGCGAACTGGCAGAAGGTAGGGGGTGCAAGTCCCCCGGAACGAAGGAGTAACCGAACCACGTTTCTCCGCGAGCCGTGCGTTGGCTCCCGTGAGGGGGCAGGCGAAGCGTCGGTAGCGGCATGGATGGGCAGGGCTATTGAGCACCGTAAAAGCGATGGTCCGGGGTGCCGAGGCTTTCAGATCGGTCGAAGGCAATATCGCAGGCGTCGTTTTGGTGAGATGTCGGCGAGCCCCGCGGTGTCAGAGAACCCATGCACGTTCGCACGCCTTCTGTTGGGACCCTGGGAGGTCTTCAAACTGCCCCGGTTGTCGTAAAGGGGCCGCGTAGGGAATGGAGAAAACCGAAGCCTATGATGAACGGTTTGAAGAAGTCGGATGAGGCCATACGACCTGTGAGGGCGGCGAACAAGGGAGCGCGAGCTTCTGCGGAGTCGCCGGAGGAAAGGGCCTCAACCAAGGGGAATCCGGATTGCCAAAGCACGCGCCGAACCCAGTGTCGGGTAAGCGTGCCACAGGCGGCGGCCCGGATACGGAAAGCTGCAGAGAGAAACCCGAAGGAACGTCTCACTGCGCTCTTCCACCACATTACGCCGGACGCGCTCGGTGCGGCCTACTTCGCATTGAAGAAGGACGCAGCAGCCGGTGTCGACGGCGTTACGTGGGACATGTACGGCGAGGGTCTGGATGAGCGCCTGCTCGACCTGCACCGGCGCCTGCACAGAGGGGGAGCGTACCGGGCGCCGCCGGTTCGGCGGGTAGAGATACCCAAGCCGGACGGGGGGACACGACCGCTCGGGATCGCGGCGCTGGAGGACAAGGTCGTCCAGAAGGCGGTTGTGGATGTGATCCTGACACCGATCTACGAGGTGGTGTTTCTTGGCTTCAGCTACGGGTTCCGACCGGGGCGGGGGGCGCACGATGCGCTCGATGCCCTGGCCTTCGGGATAAAACGGCGCAAGGTCAGCTGGATAGTCGATGCAGACCTCCGGGCGTACTTCGACACGATCCCGCGGGATTGGTTGATCAGGTTCCTAGAGCACCGCATCGGAGACAGGCGGGTCATCCGTCTGATCTGGAAATGGCTGAACGCCGGCGTCATAGAGAGTGGGTCATGGGCAGATACGGGTATGGGCACGCCGCAGGGGGCAATAGTCTCCCCCGTCTTGGCGAACGTGTTCCTGCATTACGTGCTCGACTTGTGGTTCCACAAGAAATGGCGCCCGAACGTCCCGGATGGCGAAGCGATCATCGTCCGTTACGCTGACGATATCGTTGTCGGGTTCCAACACAAGCGGGATGCGGAGCGGTACCTCCGCGACGTTCGGGAGAGGCTGGCCCGGTTCGGTCTCAGCCTCCACCAGGACAAGACCCGCCTCGTGGAGTTTGGCCGGTTCGCGGATTTGAACCGGCGCCAGCGCGGGGTGGGCAAGCCGGAGACTTTCGACTTTCTGGGCCTCACGCACTATTGCACGACGACCCTGAGAGGACGCTTTCGGCTTGGTCGCAAACCGGTCGCCAAACGGGTCAACAGGACCCTGGCGCGCATCGACGAGGTGCTCCGCAAGCGCTGGCACCACGACATCTGGGAAGTTGGTAGGTGGCTGGGGCGAGTCTGCAATGGCTGGCTCAACTACTTTGCCGTCCCAGGGTCAGGCCGGTTCATCCGTGCGTTCCTCCGCAGGCTGCAACGCCGGTGGATGCGGGCGCTACGCCGCCGGTCCCAGCGAGCCCGATTTAGTTGGAAGCGACTGGAGCGCATGACCGAAATCCTGTGGCCACGCGCCTCCATCCGCCACCCATGGCCGGACCAGCGGTTTGCCGTCAAGCACCCGAGGTAGGAGCCGGATGGTTCAACGACCACGTCCGGATCTGGTGCGCCAGGCGAACTGGCAGAAGGTAGGGGGTGCAAGTCCCCCGGAACGAAGGAGTAACCGAACCACGTTTCTCCGCGAGCCGTGCGTTGGCTCCCGTGAGGGGGCAGGCGAAGCGTCGGTAGCGGCATGGATGGGCAGGGCTATTGAGCACCGTAAAAGCGATGGTCCGGGGTGCCGAGGCTTTCAGATCGGTCGAAGGCAATATCGCAGGCGTCGTTTTGGTGAGATGTCGGCGAGCCCCGCGGTGTCAGAGAACCCATGCACGTTCGCACGCCTTCTGTTGGGACCCTGGGAGGTCTTCAAACTGCCCCGGTTGTCGTAAAGGGGCCGCGTAGGGAATGGAGAAAACCGAAGCCTATGATGAACGGTTTGAAGAAGTCGGATGAGGCCGTACGACCTGTGAGGGCGGCGAACAAGGGAGCGCGAGCTTCTGCGGAGTCGCCGGAGGAAAGGGCCTCAACCAAGGGGAATCCGGATTGCCAAAGCACGCGCCGAACACAGTGTCGGGTAAGCGTGCCACAGGCGGCGGCCCGGATACGGAAAGCTGCAGAGAGAAACCCGAAGGAACGTCTCACTGCGCTCTTCCACCACATTACGCCGGACGCGCTCGGTGCGGCCTACTTCGCATTGAAGAAGGACGCAGCAGCCGGTGTCGACGGCGTTACGTGGGACATGTACGGCGAGGGTCTGGATGAGCGCCTGCTCGACCTGCACCGGCGCCTGCACAGAGGGGGAGCGTACCGGGCGCCGCCGGTTCGGCGGGTAGAGATACCCAAGCCGGACGGGGGGACACGACCGCTCGGGATCGCGGCGCTGGAGGACAAGGTCGTCCAGAAGGCGGTTGTCGGGATCGCGGCGTGGAGGATCCTGACACCGATCTACGAGGTGGTGTTTCTTGGCTTCAGCTACGGGTTCCGACCGGGGCGGGGGGCGCACGATGCGCTCGATGCCCTGGCCTTCGGGATAAAACGGCGCAAGGTCAGCTGGATAGTCGATGCAGACCTCCGGGCGTACTTCGACACGATCCCGCGGGATTGGTTGATCACGTTCCTAGAGCACCGCATCGGAGACAGGCGGGTCATCCGTCTGATCTGGAAATGGCTGAACGCCGGCGTCATAGAGAGTGGGTCATGGGCAGATACGGGTATGGGCACGCCGCAGGGGGCAATAGTCTCCCCCGTCTTGGCGAACGTGTTCCTGCATTACGTGCTCGACTTGTGGTTCCACAAGAAATGGCGCCCGAACGTCCCGGATGGCGAAGCGATCATCGTCCGTTACGCTGACGATATCGTTGTCGGGTTCCAACACAAGCGGGATGCGGAGCGGTACCTCCGCGACGTTCGGGAGAGGCTGGCCCGGTTCGGTCTCAGCCTCCACCAGGACAAGACCCGCCTCGTGGAGTTTGGCCGGTTCGCGGATTTGAACCGGCGCCAGCGCGGGGTGGGCAAGCCGGAGACTTTCGACTTTCTGGGCCTCACGCACTATTGCACGACGACCCTGAGAGGACGCTTTCGGCTTGGTCGCAAACCGGTCGCCAAACGGGTCAACAGGACCCTGGCGCGCATCGACGAGGTGCTCCGCAAGCGCTGGCACCACGACATCTGGGAAGTTGGTAGGTGGCTGGGGCGAGTCTGCAATGGCTGGCTCAACTACTTTGCCGTCCCAGGGTCAGGCCGGTTCATCCGTGCGTTCCTCCGCAGGCTGCAACGCCGGTGGATGCGGGCGCTACGCCGCCGGTCCCAGCGAGCCCGATTTAGTTGGAAGCGACTGGAGCGCATGACCGAAATCCTGTGGCCACGCGCCTCCATCCGCCACCCATGGCCGGACCAGCGGTTTGCCGTCAAGCACCCGAGGTAGGAGCCGGATGGTTCAACGACCACGTCCGGATCTGCGCGGGGGGTGCGCAGCAATGCGCATTCCTACCGTAACTGTCCGCCTCCAGGATCGCGTCGACGATGCCGGTGAACCCGTCCAGCTTGGGCCGCCGGACCGGCTTCGTCCGCCGGTAGCCCGGCGGCGCCGAGTAGCTCAGCATCTTCTTCACCGTCCGGCGGTCGATGCCGAATCGTCGGCCCGCCTCGTGATGGCTCAACCCCTCATCGACAACCGCCAGACGAACCGCTGCATGGAGCTCCACGCCGTACATCTCCTGCCCCTCACCACAACCGACAAGGGGCTATAGGTGGCGCATTTTTGCGCCGCCGCGACCGGACCGCCCGGCCGCTCCGCGTGGTGCATTATTCCTCCGCCGTTAACACCCTGCGGACGAGCACCACGGACGAAACACGGAATCACATGACAGCGGAGGTCCAGGAGCTGCGCGCCCGCAAACTTCTCGCACAACACGAGAAGATTGTCTTGGATGGGATCGAGCGTAAAAGGAAGCATGCCGCCTACGGCCTTTGTATCGACGACACCAAGACGCGGGCGATCACACAGAAGAGCACCGCCATCACGCGCATTGCGGTTACCCGGAAACTCAAACAGAGTTTTCAGGACGAGCTTTCAAAGCTCGCTTTCCGGCATGTCGAAGTCGAATTAAAGGAAGTCGGCGGCACAGAAGGTGTTCTCTATCACAAGCTTGTCCTCACACGCGCGCCGGGAGTTGAATCGCCGAAAGTCGTCAGCGAAGGGGAACAGCGCTGCCTCTCCATCGCAGAGTTCTTCGCCGAACTCAGCACAGCCGACGATCCTTCAAGCATTGTGTTTGATGCCCGTCGCAGCCTCACGCGCCCCGTCGGCGCTGGACCCGCCGGGGCGCCTGGCGGAATAACCGCAGATAAACGAAGAGCAGCCACGCCGGCAAGCTGGCCGCCACCGCACAGGCCGCGACCGCCACCGGACCCAACAGGTCCACCGCGACCGAGCCTGCCGCGATCGCGGGCACCATGACCCCCAGCACCGCCCAGGCCGCGACGACGTGACCGCGCCGCCACAAGCCGCCGCAGGCCAGCGCCAGTGGCAGCCCCGCCGGTGCCAGCCCTGCAAGGACCACCCACGCATCGAGATTCGCCGGCCACTGCATCGCGCCCAATGCCGCGCCCGATGCCACATGGTGCACAACCGGAAACCAGGCCAGGGCGAGCACGGCGGCCGCGCCGCGCGCCGCCGCAACGCGCATTCCATGCACGTTCGACGGCCCCGACAGGATCCGCGGCGGGTAGCGCACGAGCGTGAGTGCTACGAACTCTTTCATCCCCACAGCCTTGTGTTGGAAGCGGCGCGAATTAACGGCCGCGCCATCGTGGATAGCAACCCGCGCGGACTCTGTTCCGCAATGCCCGTTGCCCGTCTGCCACAGCCCCTACCGCCGCGGTCTTCCGCAATTCCCGATGCTGCGTGCTTGCCCCACGCCCGCGACCCGCCCTGAAGAGGGTGCGTCCCTGCACGCATGCCGTGCCCACCCTGCGCGGCCCCTCCCCCTGCGCACCTTCAAGTGGAGAGTAGCCGGTACAGGGCGACGCGCCCGGGGGCCGGAGAGAGGGATTCCGGCCCGGGCGCCGTCCGAACCCGAGAACCGGAGGCAGCCCATGTTCTATCCCGCACCCGCGTCCAGCGACCCCCACACCCTCTCCGAGCCCGCCCCTGACGACCCCGACCGATCCCACCCGGGCTTCACACCCCTGCGTCCCGACCCGGGCGCGCTGCTCGCCGCCGCCGGGCTTTCCTCCCGCGCCATTCGCGAGATCGTCGGCAGTCCGCCCGGCGTCGGCGCGGACGGCTGAGCGCGGTGCGAGAGGAGGCGGTTCGCGCAGGACGCGTGACATCCGGCCCCTGTTCGACGGCCGGCGGCCCGAGCAGTGCATCGTCAACGAATACCGCCTCGGCCATGCGCCCGGCATGTAGCGCGCCATGATCGAGAGCGCATACAGCGTCACTGCGGCAATGGTCCTGTACTCGCGAAGGCCGCCCATCGTCGGGAAGAGGAGTGCAGGGTTGTTCCCGAACGGCGACGAATGGGTCGGGAGCACCGGCCACATAGTGTCATGGCCGGCGTGATCCACGCGGGCGCGAAACACGCTTCCCGTGCCCTCGCCGTCGGTTTCTTGCCGGATTTCCGCGATTGGCCACCCGGCACTGTGCAAACTATCGACGGAAACCTTCCCGGAGGAATCGAGTAACAACCCATAGGTGCTGGTCACCTTCCGCGCAGGCCTCCGCGCGTTGGCCACTTGGTCGTAAGCGACTGAGATCCATCTGGGTGGACCGCCGACTACCTCGGCGTAGAGGTCGTCGATCTCGGGCATGGATGCGAACAAGTCCGGGAGCAAGCAGGCCATCCCGAAAGGTACCTTCTCGAGATCGGCCAGCGATCGAGGCCTCTTCTTCGGATAGCCGGAGGTGTCCTGCCGCAGGAACTTCATCCACTGTGGAAAAAAGCCGCTTGCGAGGACACCGACGTGAATATCCGCAAAGCCGCCGTGCGACGCCGCCAGCGTATATAGTCCGTGGCCGTCCCGGGTCATCGCTTCGACCTTGTCCAGATCGATCGGTCCGGACGGAGAGGCAAGCATCTCGGACTGAGCAAGAGCCATCGTGCCGTAGTAGAGACCGAGAACCTTCCTGTTGAGTGGATCGCGCGGCGTCGAGACGATGTAGTCGAGAGCGCTCCGCATCGAATAGGCGACGCCGGTCGCCTTTGCGTCGGCCTCGGTAGGTGCCAGAGCAATGTTTTCCGCTTCGGCCCGCCGGTGCTGGACGTGATCGAAGGCCTGCCCGAAGAGGGATGGAACGATATCGGAATGGGCGAGGACACGATGCTGGTGCGCTATCGCCCGGCGGGCTGGGAGGAGCAGAGCTACGTGGTGATCCGTCGGCGCCGTGACAGAGGTCGTGTACGTGGGGCGACAGTTCATGCCCGGCATCGTCGGCCGCGCGCAGCATCTCCCCGACAAAGTCGAGCGCTGGTTCCAGGTAGCTGAAGGCGGCCACGGATGCAGGATCGGTACGTAGGGGACATTGGAGACTTCGTGAAATACGCCCTATTGAGGGTCGTCACGGGCGAGTCCAAGCTCGGTGTTGCTTGGTACCTGCACCCTAACGAAAGCGCGTCGGCGGACGGCCGACACACAGACTATCTAGCGCTCCCTGCCGAATGGCGCTGCCTCGACGAGGACTTGTTCGACGGGCTGAAGAAGATCGTAGAGTCGACGCGCCGATCCGTCACCGCGGTCGAGGCGTCGAAGGTGTTGCCGGATGTGGTCTTCGCTGACGAGCGCTTGGACATCGCCAAAGTCCCCGTCTCCTGCCGTTCGTCCTGGAGGCGGATTTGGTTCGAGGGGGTCCGGCGGCGCCTCGACGGTTGCGATGTGGTCTTCGCGGATCCCGACAACGGCTTGCTACCGGACAGCCGCTTCCAGCCAACCGTCAAGAGGAGCGCCAAGAGCATTCCCGAGCAGGAAGTACGGGACTTGTCGGCGGGGCGACCGATGGTCGTTTACCATCACAACACCAGACGCAAGGGCGGGCACCGAGCGGAGATCGCCGACTGGCAGAGCCGACTGCCCGGCAGGGTCTATGCGTACTACTGGCGACGCTGGAGCAATCGTACGTTCTTCTTGGTGAACGGCGACAGTCGGACGGTGGCCCGTCTCGGGACCTTCGCAAAGCGTTGGGACCCGAACGGGGAGTTAATCAGGCCTCCATGAATGTTATTCGGCGCGGAAATTTGGGTCTGTCGCAAATTTGGTGCAGTCATAGGCTTCTTGACGCCAGATGCCAGCAAAGGAAGGCAGATCGGCGATCTGAAGGCCCTTCAGCGTGTTCGCCGCCGCCCACATCTCCCGCGAGGACGGCAACCGGCTCACGACCCAGGTCACTCGCCAGGGCTGGCTGTTCCTTCCCGCCCTGATCCTGCGCCCGCCGTTGATGCTGCTCGGCCTGATCCTCGGCTACTTCGTGTTCCTCGCCGGGATCGGCCTCTTCAACCAGATCTGGCTGCCGCAGATGCGCGACGCCGGCGCCTCGGGCGGCCTCGGGCCGGTGGGCTTCCTCGCCATGCTCGCCCTCTACGTCATCGTCGCCTACGGGCTGATGAACGCCTCCTTCAAGCTGAGCGACCTGCTGCCCACGGCCGTCCTCGACTGGATCGGCGGGCGCGCGGGCGCCGGCGACGACGGCAGCGAGCGGACAGGCAGCGCGGCGGTCGGCGGCATCTCCAAGCCAGCGCGCCCGCGCAACGTCCGCCCCGAGGAACCCGGTGGTGACGTCACCGTCCATGCGCACCTCGTCCACGTCGGCCTCGAACCCGGCCGTCGCGAACCGGCCCCACGCCGTCCACGCCGGCACCCCCGCCTCGCTGCCGGCCGCGAGCTGGAACGAGCTCCCGAGCAGGAACTCGCGCCCCGTCAGCGACCGGGTGCTCCCCGAGGGCTTCGCTTCCGTCAGCGCAATCGTGTCGAGCGCGCTCCGCAGGTCCTCCTCCTCGTCCGGAGCCTTCGCACCGCCCGAGAGCGGCAGCGCTGGTAGCGGGCACCGGACGCTCAGCCCCACCCGATGTCGATCAGGAACGCTTCCAGTTCCGGCAGGTTCGCGCGAGCCCGCACCAGATGCTCGATCGAGATCTCCCTTTCGTATTCCGTCGCGTCCAGCCCCTTTCGGTATGCGGGCCAGACGGCCAGCAACGCCGCCTCGCACGCGCTCGCGTCAGGAGGATTGCGATCCTCTGTCCCGGCAAAATGCTTGAGCAGAAAACATTCGTGGCAGATCGGCTGCCAGATGATCGAGAACGAATGCTTCCCGGCGATCTGCCGAGCCCGCTCGATTTCCTGGCGGTATCTGGCGCTACGACCGCGGTCCATCAGCAGATATCGCTTCTCGTACATCGCCGGCCCGCCGGCGCTTCGCAGCAGCGCCCGTGCCGCCCGGTCCGCAATCTTCCCGGCACCGCCGCCCTTCATGTCCCGTCCCGTTATCGAAACCGGAACGCCCTCGGCATCGGCCAGGCGGTTGAGCCACCGCACATACCCCAGCTCGCTCTTGCCTTCGCACGCAACGAAGACCGCCCGCTTGATCCGCCGGTACGTCCGCCTACGCAATCTTCGGCACCCCGCCGAACGCGCCGGCCAGATAGTTCGCGTAGATGTTGCTCTCCCGCCTGACCCCCCTGATATCCTTCAGGCCGTAGATCGATGTCGCCCCTTCCGACGACTTTTCCGTGAAATAAATCTCCTCCTTTTCCAGGTACTGCAAAATACTCGGGTTGTGGCAGACCGCGATCAGCTGCGCCCGATGGGGATTGCGGTCCGGATCGACGAACAGGTCGACGATTTCCGGAACCAGCAGCGAGTGAATTGCATTGTCCAGTTCGTCAATGACCGCAACGCCGCCTCTTTGCATGGCGTAGAAAAGCGTCGGGAACAGGTTGTAGACCATGTTCGTTCCATGCGATTCAGCCGCACGGGAGATCGGTCTATGAACGCCCCGATGAAAGAAGAGCGGCTCCATGCCCCTGTTGGTTATGGCGATCTCGACCTTTTCGATTCCAATGTCGAATCTCCGGGAAAACTCCAGAAATCCCTTCCTCAACTCCTCGCTATGAAAGTAGGAATCGGCCGCGCTCGACGCTGCCGTTTCGCGATTGCCAAAAACATCCTCCACGTTCGTGTACAGGAACGACAGGTTCCGGCAAATTTCGACGCTGACGGAATGGTTGAACTGCGCTAGTGTGGAGATGACGCTGCTGTTTTTCCTGATTTTCGGGATGGTGGGATCGTTTCCGCGAATGTGATAATCGCCGCCGAACCTGAACTCCTGACCACGCCGCGAGAACAGCCGCTTCGGACGACCCAGCGGAAAATAGACCAGCTCCTCTTCCAGCACGCGTTCCTGGTCGTGGGAAACGACCAGCCTGTGGCGAAAGACTTCACGCTTTCCGGAGTTACCGAACTTCCCGTCGAGCTCCACTTCGAACTCGGTCGGTTCCTCGTCCTGGCCCTCTCCGTAGAACTGTGCCATCGGCAGACGTGCGTTCGCCGGCGCCGCCTGCGAGGACCGCATGAAGTTCGCGAGAAACGCGATGGCGCGCAGGATGTTCGTCTTGCCCGATGCGTTCGCGCCGAATATCACAGCGAAGGTCGGGAAGCGGTCCTTCGTCCCCGGGACGGGGTGCACGAAGCGCCCGGGGAGGTCCGGGGCGTTGGCCGCGACCGTCAGATCGAGGGTCTGCCATTCCCGGAACGAGAGGAAGTTTCTTACCCGGAATTGTCGAAGCATTTGAAGCCCACTTTCCAGCTTTTTCGTCAAAGTAGGTCCAATATGCTCCTTTCTCTACCCTGTTTCAACCTCGTGCGAGCGCCCACCGCAGCCAGCCCAAACAGCGCCGCCACCGGCCATGAACTGGCACCGCACGTGACCCGCGGACCGGCGCCGCGGTCTCCTCCCCTCTCCCGCGTTCGCGATCCGGTGCCACTTCATTCGACAGCCGGCCAGTCGTGCCCGACCAGATCCATGAGCGACGTCCCCTGGAACCGAAGGCATGGCTCACCGGGGAATCGTTCCCGGATCCCCTCGACCAGCTTACGGTCGTTATCGGTGAGGAAGAAGAAGCACGCCATCGCGGTACCCGTGACGTAGACCGAAACCCACGAGCAGCTTCCGAACGTCTTCGTCCACACCCGAACATCCGGCGCAAAGGGTCTCGCCTCGCCGAGACGCTGGCATCCTGGCCGACGCTGCCCGCCAGCCGCCTCTACCAGATGGTGCGCGAACGCGGCTAGCTGACAGGCGGTCTTGTCGGGTAGCCGCGAGGAGCGCATGGCGGTCTGGAGACGGCGGTTGTTGCGCAGCACGATCTGGGCATTCAGCAACTGCTCAATTCCGAGCGCCCCCTTGCCTCGGGCGAGTAGGCCGGGATCAACTTGATGCCGAGCTGCGCCAGGGCGCGGCCGACCTGGGTCGGGGTGTCCTTGCCCACCTTGCCGCCGGCCTCGGGCGTGTTCCAGCAGTGGCTGGCGCGGTCGGCGTAGAGCGAGCAGAACAGGCCCTTGGCCCGGATCGCCTCGGACACCCCCTGGAAGCTCGACGTGGTGCCCTCTTCGGCGACGAAGAAGACCGAGTAGATATCGCTGGTCGCATCGTCCATGGTGACGATCAGGTCCCACCATCGACCGGGGACCCACTCGTGGATCGAGCCGTCCTGATGCAGCATCATGCCGGGCAGGGCACGGCGCGGCCGCTTGCGTGTCAAACGGCTTTCAATATGGCTCAATTCGTGAATTGTATGCGTCACCTTGTTACGGCGGCGGCGAGGCAGGCTCGGTCATTGGCGCCGGGGGCGAGGCCGACGAGGTGGAACCAGCTCAGGTAGTTGTCCAGATAGCGGGTGGCGATGCCGCGGCGGGGACGCAGGAAGTCCTTCAACCGGCTGTGGCGGCTGTTCACCGTCTGCACATGCAGATCGCCCCGAACCCGTTCCCCCATCGAGCGGTTGAGTGCTTCGTGGCTCACCCCGAGCGCGGCGGCGCACGGTGGGTAGCTCGCGCCGCCGTCGGAGACCAGCAGGGCGTCCTTCGCGACCACCGGGTCGAGGGCAGCCGTGAGCGCCGCCGCATCGACCCTGGGCAGCACCGCGCTGACCGTCGTTCCGCTCCGGTCCGCCGCCATGAGAACCGGTACCTGCTCGCGCGAGAGGCCGCGCTTCTTCGCCTTGCCGCCCCGCCGCCGTGCCTTGCGCCCCAGCCCGCGCGCGCCCTTCCGGCTCTCCAGGACGTAGGTCTCGTCCGCTTCCACGATCCCCTTGAGCACCTCCGAATCGCTCCGCGCCGCCGCCAGAAACCGGTGACGCCAGCGGAACGCCGTGCTCACCGCCACGTCGCAGCGCGCCGCCGAGGCCTTCACCGTCTCCCCCTTCGCCAGCGACGCCCCGAACGACAGCCAGCGTTCCTTGTGGTGCAAGCCCGACAGCGGCGTACCGCTCAGCGCGTTGAAGGTCCTGCCGCAGCCCTTGCACTGGTAGCGCCGCAGACCCCGCGCCATACCGCGCGAAACCGCCCCTTCGCTCGCGCAGTGCGGACAGCGCCGGGCCTCGTCCACACCAAGCTCGATCGCGGCCTTCGATGCCTCGCCCTCGCTCCGGCCCGACAGCACCGCGAGCGCCTCGCGCCGCTGCGCGCGCGTCAGCCCGCGCGCCGCCGAAAGCCACACCTGGAAACCCTTGCCGTCCATAACCCAACCTCCTGACGTTCCAGGCACTCTATCACTAATGCATACAATTCGCGAATTGAGCCTTCAATATTGACCCCCGATCGGCGTGCAAAATTGACCCCCCTGAGCGGCACGGCGGAGGTTGTCCCGGTAGTCAATAGGGGGGACCCGCGCGGCTTCGTGTAGCGCCCTGCGCTACGCGGAGCGAAGCCGCGCGGGGGGTACCTGTTGACCCACCGGGGCAACCGGGCCGCGGGCACGGCCGGCGGCGGCTCAGGAGCGGTTCTTGAAGCGCCAGCTCTCGTTGCCGGTCTCGATGATCTCGCAATGATGGGTGAGACGGTCGAGCAGCGCGGTGGTCATCTTGGGGTCGCCGAAGACGGATGGCCATTCGCCGAAGGCGAGCTTGGTGGTGATGACGATAGAGGTGCGCTCGTAGAGCCGGCTCATGAGGTGGAAGAGCAGCTGCCCGCCGGCCTGGGCGAAGGGCAGGTAGCCGAGTTCGTCGAGGATGACGAAGTCGCGGCGTACGAGCTGGTCCGCGGTGCGGCCCTGGCGTCCGGCGCGGAGCTCGGCCTCGAGGTGGTTGACCAGGTCGACGACGTTGTAGCAGCGGCCCCGGGCGCCCTTGCGGATGCAGGAGCGCGCGATGGCGACGGCGAGATGGGTCTTGCCGGTGCCGGTGCCGCCGACCAGCACGATGTTGCGCTTGCCCTCCAGGAAGCCGCCGCCGGCGAGCTCCTGGATCAGGGGCTCGTTGACTGGCGAGGCGGCGAAGTCGAAGTCGGCCAGCTCCTTGGCCGTTGGCAACCTGGCGGACGCCATCTGGTACTTGATCGAGCGCGCCGTCTTGTCGGCGATCTCGACCTGCAGCAGCGTACCGATGATCTGCTGCACCGGATGACGACGCTTGAGCCCGTCGGCAAGGATGTCGTCGTAGGCGGCGCGCATGCCCGCGAGCTTCAACGCCGTCATCATCGCCAGCACCTCATGACGCTCCATGACCGGCCTCCCTCAGGCGATCGTAGCGCTGACAGTCGGCCACCGGCCGGTGGCGAAGCTGCAGGCCCTCGGGCGTCGGGATGGTCGCCGGCGGTGCCGGCTGGCACTGCCGGGCGAGGATGTTGAGCACGACGTCGGCGCTGCAGGCGCCGCAGTCGAGCGCCTCGGCACAGGCCGCCTCGACCGCCTCCAGCCCGTCCTCCTGAACCGCCGCGAGGATCCTCACGAACTGCCTGTCACCGTCGTCGCAACCCGTCAGCCGGGCCCGTATGCGGCCGAGCGCGCCGGGCAGTTGCCAGCCCTTGAAGGGCGCGCCGTTCCTCAGCGCACCAGGCTTCCGCGTCAGGATCGGCACGTAGTGCCACGGATCGTAGGCGATCTCGCCGCGCCCGAAGCTCCGGGGATGCTCGGCGACGGTCTCGCCGTCCTGGCGGATGACGATCCGATCGGCGTAGGCCCGCACGTCGACCGGCCGCCCGACGGCACGGGCGGCGACGCTGTAGTGGTTGTTGTCGAAGCGCACCAGACAGGTCTTGGACACCGCCACCTCGGTGGCGTGGAAGCCGTCGAAGGGGCCGCGATAGGCCATCAAGAAGGGCCGCTCCTCCTCGAACACCTGCCACACCGTCTTGCTCTCGATCGTCGGATGCGGCCGCTTCTTGGCGTCCTCGATACACCGATCCATCAGCCACTCGTTGATCTCGACGTAGGAGCGGCCCCGCGGGATGGGCACGAACAGGCGGCCGCGGATGTCACCCACCTGCCTCTCGACCTGCCCCTTCTCCCAGCCCGCACCCGGAGTGCACGCCACCGGCTCCACCAGATGGTGGGAGCACAGCTCCAGAAAGCGCCGGTTGTAGGCGCGCTCCTTGCCGACGAAGACCATGCTCACCGCCGTCTTCATGTTGTCGTAGATGCCCCGTCGGCAGACCCCGCCGAAGAAGTGGAAGGCCCGTTCGTGCGCCTCGAACACCATCTCCTGGCTCTCGCGCGGGAAGATCTGAACCAGCTGCATGCGGCTGTAGCAGAGCCGCATGTGCGCCGCCTTCACCTTGGTCGTCACACCCGACAGGCGCGCGTACTCGTGGCTCCAGTCGAACTGGTAGGCCTCGCCGGGATCGAAGCTCAGCGGCACAAAACCCTGCGACGGCGACAACAGCCGCCACCGCCGACGCCAGGTCCTGGCGTAGCGGCGCACCGCGTCGTAGCCGCCGCCATAGCCCAGAGCCGCAAGGTCTTCATGAATCCGCAGCAGAGACAGCCGATCCCGGCGCGGCTTCTTCTCGTTGGCCTCCAGCTGGCGCTCGAGCTCATCCACCCACGGTCCAAGCTTCGGCATCGGCTGGATCTTGCGCGCGTAGCTGTACGAGGTCTCATCGCCCCGCACCACCTTGCGCACCGTGTTCTTCGAAACCCTCAAATCCCGGGCGATCTTCTTGATCGGAACGCCCCTCACCAGATGATCCCGACGGATCCGTGCGATCGTTTCCACTACCAGCATCTCCCCCACCTCGTCTGTCCAAACAACGAGGTGTGTTAAAAATCACAAAACCAGGGGGGTCAATTTTGGACGCCGATTACCCCACCAAGGGGGTCAATATTCCACGCCGATCAACACACCGGGCGACCAGACGGCCGTAGCGGTCGACATCGCGTTTGAGGCACCGCACCGGCCGGCGGCCGACAAGCGCTGCAAGCGCACGCGTGGAGGCCTGCCCGCAGCGCCGGTCCTCTCCTTGGGCGGACCGGCACAACTGCCGTCGTTCGGGGGCATCGATCCCGTGGATGCGGATACGGAGCTTGCCGATCCGGATGCTGTCCCCGTCGGTAATCGACGGGATGCCCGAGACTTCGTCCGGCGCGGCCACGGCGGCGCCGGCGGCAAGGACGGCCAGGACCGCGGAGAAAATCGAGACCAGGCACATCTTCTTCATCGGGGCGTTCCATCGTGGGCGGTGTGGGGCGGTGTCCGAAGGCTTCATCGGCGGCGATCCCGATTCGGCGCCGTTTGCAGTGTGTTGGGCGAATCATCGATGCCGGGCAACGGACCCGATTGTCAGCCAATGGAGCTTCCGAACAATACCTTGCGGTCGTGTTGCCGGGTGAGCCTGGCCTCGTAGGCTTCGTGCGTCTCGAAGCGTCCGAAATCTTCGATGGCCGAGGACAGGCTGGCACATTCCTGCAGGTGGCGGGCCACCTGCTCGTCGTGGATCGTCTGTCTCTGTCCGATCGCAAAGTCGATCATGGCTCTCAGGGCCAGGGTCGCGGCGAGCGGGTGTCTGGCCGCCAGGGCGTCGGCGGCCGGGATCAGGATGTGGTCGAAGATGCCTTCGAGGTTTGACGCCTGTTCGATTACCAGCGCGGCGGCCCTGTCCAGGGCCGGCCAATCTATCAGGAAGGACAAGGCGCCGATCGGGCTCCGGGACTGCTGGACGTAGTCGAGGGCTTTTTCCTCGGCTTCCATGTCGTCGAAATCGGGAAGTTTCCTCAGATACGCCCGGAGATGGGGCGCCGACAGGGAACGCTCGAAACAGTTCCACCGGAACGCCTGGGCCTCATCGGACTGCCCGAGCGCTTCCAGTGCATCGATCCGGGCGTCCTCGCACGCGAATCGGTGCCGGGTCGAATATCCGTCGTCATCGTGTTCGGCCGCATCCACAGCCTTCAGGGCCTCCTCGGCCCGTCCCGCCGCCAGGAGCCTGCGGGCAATCGCGGCGGCGACCGCGGGCTCCTTCCGGCCGCCTTCGTCAACCTGGTCGATGAAGGCATCGACATCGCCCTGGGCGTCGGCAATATCCTGCAGGGCCGAGCGGGCGGTCTGGGGCCGCAAGCGCTCCGCCGTCTCGGCTTCGACGTCTGTGCCCCGGTGGCGCCAGTGTATTTTCCGCCGGTGCGCTTCTGGCAGCTGTACGGTCGGCGTGTTCGAATATTCGGTCATCAGCTGCTTCAGACGCTCCAACCCTTCCTGTCCCAGGGCCGGCGTCAGCGCAGCGACGAGACCGTCGTACTGGCTGTGGGCGTTCTGGGTCAGCGCCTCGAAGGCCCGCTCCGCCAGCTTGTGCGGATCGGGGCTGGCTGCGGAGGCAATGGCGCCCGGATCGGAGGCGCTGAAGGCGCCGGCGATTGTTTCGTCGGTATAGTGGAGGCGGTTCTGGATCGGGTTCGCCAGCCCCATGTACTGCCACATCAGGTCGAGCGCCTGGGCAGCATCCTCGATGGCGATCCGGTCGACGATGGTCCTGCGGCAGAGTTCCAGGTCGTCCACGAGATCCCGGTGTTAGCGGTGGTTCCAGGGTGCGCTTATATGGTGCTCTTTTTGAGCGGTCGGTGGCGGTTGGCTGACGGGATGCTTTTGGGCTTGGCTGATTTTGTTTCGCGCTGTGGCTATTCAGTCGAGGGGCCGGTCATCGATCTGGAGCGGTTCGCCGGCGCGGTCGCGCATGAGCATGTCGTTCCAGTCCAGGCCGTCGAGGGCAGGGCGCAGGCGGACGACCCTGCTGTCGTTTCGGATGAGCCGTGCCGCGGCGTCATCGCCCTGGCGGGTGGCGTCGTAGGCGCAGAAGATCCGGCCGGGGTTCCAGGCCTCGATCCATTCGGGGAGGCTTGCGGTGGCGCCGCCGGTTGAGACCACGGCGCATCCCTTGCGCCCGGCCGGGACGAGGTGGAGGGAGCGGACCGACAGGGCGTCGATTGCGTTCTTGGCGAGGATGACGGAGTTCGGCCAGTCGGGTTCCCACGACATCCAGAAGCCGCCGCGCGCGGCGGCGCCGGTCGGCGCGAGGCGGCGTGGCGCCGCGGCAGGGACGATCTCGGCGCCGAGAGCCTCGCCGGCCGCGTTTCGGCGGACGAACACGGCGTTGCCGTGGCGGTCGGCGTAGAGCAAGCCGAGGTCGCGGCACAGGGCGACGAGCACATCCGCGAGGCCGCGCTGCTCGACGAGGTAGCTCTGGATGGCGGGCCAGTGGCGGTCCGGGCACGGCGGCTTCGGGTGGCGATCGGCCGGGAACCGGTCACGGCACGGCAGTTCCGAGAAGAAGCCGAGGGCCTCGGGCACGGTGCACCGGCAGGCATGGATTACCAGGTCGATCGCTCCGCCCCCGCCGCGCAGATGTTCGTAGAACATAAAGCCGTTGATGCTGACGACGGATCCGGGACGCCTCCAGCGCGCGGCATCGGTGGGATCGCGGCGGTAGCCGAGGCGGCGGACGACGTCTTCGAGGGGATAGCCTCGCAGGGCCTCGGCCCGCACCCGCCGGTCCCAGAGGCGGGGACCATCCATGGCTACGCCGGCGGCGGTTCCCCGCGGTCCTGCGCGCCGGCCTTGCCGGCTCGCCGCCGGCGGCGCTCGGCGCTGCGCTGCTTCTGGCGTTCCTCGGCCTCCTTGCGGCGCCAGGACTCGGCGTCGATGGCGATGATCTCGGCGTTGTGGACGAGGCGGTCGACCAGGGCGACGAGGCAGGCGGCGTTGGGGAAGGCCTCACCCCACTCGGCGAAGGGCCGGTTGGTGGTGATTATGGTGGAGTTCTGCTGGCTGCGGCTGGAGACGATGTTGAACAGCAGATCGGCATGGCGGTTGCTGTAGGACAGGTATCCGACCTCGTCGATCACCAGCAGGTGCTGGCGGGCGTAGAAGCGCAGCCTGCGCTGAAGCAGGGTGTCGCTGTCGAGGGCGGCGAGCTCGCCGAGCATGCTGGCCGCGGTGGCGAAGCGCACGGTGTGGCCCTCGAGGACGGCGCGGTGGGCGATATTGGCGGCGATGGTCGACTTGCCGACGCCGTTTGGGCCGACCAGGACGACGTTGGCGGCCTCGTTGAGGAACTCGAGGCTCATGAGATCCTCGACGGCCATGCGGTCGCAGCGGCGCGGCCATGCCCAGTCGAAGTCGGCGAGCGGCTTGAACTGTCCGAGGCGGGCGTCGCCGAGGCGGCGCTTGAGGCTGCGGCTTCGCCGTTCCTCCTCTTCCCAGGCGACCAGCGCAGCGGGCCAGTCATGCCCGGCGACCTCGCCCCAGTGGGCGGCGAGGCCGTGCAGGCCGAGCGCCCGGGCACGGCCCATGAGGGTATCGTTCATTGCTCGCTGTCCTCCTCGGGTTCGCCGGCCAGCCCGTCGTATCCGACGAGGTCGTGATCGCGGACAGTGATGTCGCGCACTCTCGGATCGCCGGGCAGTTCGACGGGGATGGGCGGGGGTTGGTGCCGCAGCTCGCGCCGCCGGGTCAGGCTCAGGCGCACGGCGTTGGGATGGGGAACGTCCCGCTTCAGGGCCTCGTCGATGGCCGCCTCGAGCTCGGCGGCGCCGTAGGCGTCGAGGAGGCGCAACAGGGCGGCGACGGTGGCGCCTATATAGCCGCCGCGCTGGGCGGCCTCGGCGAGCAGGCGCTCGCTGTTGGGCGCGGCCTGGACCAGCCGGTCCTGGCCGCGAAGGCGGCGGGCATGGCTCTTGCGCCTGACCAGCTCGGCGATGTGCTCGGGGTTCTCGATGCGGGCCGCCTTGTCGAAGCTGCGCGGATGGCTGGCGATGACGTCCACACCGTCGAGGATGCGCACCTCGTCGAGCGTCGCGACCACGACGAGGGTGCGCCGCACATGGGTGTGCGGCACGCTGTAATCGTTGAGATCGAAGCGGGCGTAGGGGGTCTTGCCGATGGCGACCTCGACCCGGTCGTGGTCGGGGAAGGGATCGCCGGGCAGCGCGATGAGAGAGCCGCGTTCCCGCTCGAAGGCCTCGCGCACGGTGATCGAGCGGTCTTCGGGCCAGGGGCGGTCGGCGGCGATGCCGTGGCACCAGGCCAGGGCCTGGGCGTTGAGATCGTCGATATCGCGCCACCGGCGGGCGGCGAAGAAGCTGGTCCGGACATAGCGAATCGCCCGCTCCACGCGCCCCTTCTCGTTGCCGCGCGCGACCGCGACGGGCTTGGGCAGGAAGTGGTAGTGGCCGGCGAGGTCGAGGATCCGGGGATTGAACCGGATGGCGGCGCCGCGGCGCTCCAGCACGACGCTCTTCAGGTTGTCGTACCAGAGCTCGCGGGGCACGCCCTGCCACGCCTCGAAGGCTTCGACATGGCCGCGCAGGAAGTTGCTCATCCCGGCGTCGAGGTAGAAGCGCAGGAAGATCCGCCGCGAGTAGCTGAGAACCATCACGAAGCCCATCAGGCGGCGCTCCGCGCGGCCGATCGTCACCTTGCCGAAGTGTCCCCAGTCGACCTGGGCCTGCTCGCCGGGAAGGGTCTTGAGGCGCAGATAGGCCTCGGCCACGGGCCTGGGCCTGAAGTGGCTGAGCAGATGACGGAAGTGGTCGCCGCCGCCCGGATAGCCGCGTTCGCGCACCATCTGGTAGAGCCGGCTGGCGGGCAGCGTCGGCCAGGATGCCAGCGTCTCGGCGATGAACGGCACGTATGGATCGATCATCGACGGCCTGGGCGACCTCGCGTCCCGGGGCTCGCCGGCCGCGGTGAGGAGGCGCTCGACGGTGTAGCGATGCACGCCGAGCTGGCGTGTGATCGTGCCGACCGTCCACTTCTCGACGTGATACAGGCGCAGGATCTCCGCGCGGGTCTCCTTGTCGATGGTCATCTCACCCCCTTTCCCGTCGGGCGCAGCCCCGGATAGACCGCCTGCCCGCAGAACCGGCCGCAGCGATCGCAGCGGAAGACCCTGGCGGGCCGCTCGTGCCCGAAGGGCCGTGTTCCGGGACGCCCTGCCGGCGTCCGCACCACAACAGGACGCCGCCGCGCGGCGGTCAAAGGGTGATGCGTCACTTCCTGCCCGCGGCGCCGATTCACCGGCGTCCGGCGCCGCCGGCGTTCGCGATAGCGCCGCTGGCGCTCAGCATGCTTGTGACGGCCCCGCCGGCTGTTCTGGTAGCGCTGCCCGGCATGGCGCTGCGATCGCCGGCGCACCCGATCGCTGCAGCTCCGTGAACAGTAGATGTTGCCGTGGTCGCAGTGCCGGCAGAGAACCACCTGTTGATGGCACGAGGCGCAGTTGAACAGGCGGGCGGTGTTCTTCATCGCGCAGCCGATGAGAACGGGGTGGACCCACGCCCAAACCCGCACGATACTGCGCATATGGGTCGTGCCTTGCATGGCTCGGGGGGTGCGGTGCCGGTCGTTGCCAGCAAGCAAACGGGGCCGGCGCCGCATCGTTCTCAGCGGCCCGAGTGTACTCCCGCGGCTCCCCTTGTCAGGTCCGCGGAACCGCCGCCGCCAGCCAGCCAAAACAGGAATCGAGACGCCCGCCCGCGGTGGATAAGCAGCCCGCCGCCGCCAGACTCTTGGCGGTCGCCGCGGCGGGCTACTTACCCACCGCTGCGCCGAGCCAACTCCCGCCTGCAAACCACGCAGCTACAGCGCCACGATGCCCGATGTCGCTGAAATCACCATCTAAGCGCGGTTTTTCATCGCCACCGACACCCGGCGCCTTCGCGAATCGATGACCGCGCGAGACCGGCGGATAGTCGCCATCCGATGCCGCACCTCTCTGGCGAGCTTGGCCGTGCCCTGCGCACCGGCAAGCTCGAGTCGAAGCATCCGCCGAGCCGCGGGTCTTCCCTTGCTGACTTCGATCAGCAGGTCGGCGAGGCGCTCTGCCCCGAGAGCCTTCAGGTTCCTGGCGTTGAGAGTTTTCTTCGATGTCATATCGCAGCCGGGTCGCATTGCAGTCTGGGTGCGCAGGACCTTGATCCGTCGCTCCATATCGCGCAATAGCTGGGATGGGGGCGGGCTGGCCCGGAGACGCTCGGGCCAGCTGACCCCACTAAGGGACGCAGCCGCAATCCCGGGGCCGGCCAGGAAGCCGGGATAAACGGGGACGGAAGGATACAAGGGGGTTAAACAAGAGCGATTTCGATTCGATGACGGATGCCCTAGGCTCTGGCGCTCGACAGTCCGGAAAATTGAGCCACACCAAGGACTTGATATCTGGGCGGATACATGGCGCGACACGAGATTGCAAATGCGGCAAGGAGGTGATGTACCGCAACATCTTGATGTGGTTGATCAGGTAGGCGGCCTGAGATTCTGTTTGAGCATGTGATCTTGGTCCGGTGTGTTGCGTGAGTTTCCCGCTGCGGCACCCCCGAAGCAACGATTGATGCCACGTTGGGCTGTCCGAGCGCGCCAAAATCACTCGTTGAACGCATTCTCAAACGGTCTCTGAGAAACAGACGGAATACACCTTAAGTCAGCCGCCAAGCAGCTCGAATAGGCGAGGTCAACTCAGCACAGGAGCGCGTCACCAAATGAAACTCTTCCTCCAGCAGCTCGAAGCGCATCTGTGGGGCGCCGCGAACATCCTGCGCGGCAAGACAGCGGGACAGGACTACAAGAACTACATATTGTCGCTGATGTTCTACAAGCGGCTCTGCGATCAGTGGGAGTGGGAGGCGGACGACGCCATCACCGAGCAGGAACGGCAGCAGGGCCGACCATTCACCGAGACGCAGAAGGCGATCTTCCGCAAGCGCGGCGAGCATCGATTTGCCATCCCGGACGGCTCGCGGTGGGGAGATGTCAAGGCAGTCTCGGTGAACATCGGCGAGGCCCTGACACGCGCGATGCGGGCCGTGGCCGACGCCAACAACGAGCTGCGGGGTGTGTTCACGGTTGACTGGAACCAGCCGGCACCCGACGGGTCGGGCAAGCCGCTGATCGCCAATGAAGTCGTCCATGCGCTGGTCCAGCACTTTGATGAGCACGATCTGTCGAACCGTAGCGTGCCGGCCGATGTGCTGGGCCGGGCCTACGAGTACCTCATCAAGAAGTTTGCCGACGACGCCGGCGCGAAGGCGGGCGAGTTCTTTACGCCCCCAGAGGTCGTGGACACCCTGGTGCGCATCCTGGAGCCGGGTCCCGGCGATAGCATCTACGACCCGACCGCGGGCTCCGGCGGGATGCTCGTGCACGCCGCCGACTACCTCCGCGAACACGGGCATCACGCGACCCATGCGCGCTACTTTGCGCAGGAAATGAACTGGGGCAACGCCGCCATCGGCAAGATCAACTCCGTGCTCCACGGCCTCGAAGCCGACATCCGGGCCGGCAATAGCACCATCACCGACCCGCTGTTTCTCGAAGGTGGCGAGGTGCGCAGGTTCTCTCTGGTGCTCGCCAATTTTCCGTTCTCGGACGACTACTGGTGGCTGAAGCCGGAGCAGCATACCGACGACAAGACCAGGAAGGCCCGGCTCAAGAAGGAGATTTTCGGCAATGAGGGCTACAAGGACCCGTTCGGTCGTTTCGGCCGCGGCACCGGCTTCCAGGCGCCGCCGGCCGGCTACGGGGACTACGCGTTCATACTCCACATCCTCGCTTCGCTCTCCGACGACGGGCGGGCCGGCATCGTCTGCCCGCAGGGCGTGCTCTTCCGCGGCCAGCCGGAAGTCGAGGAAGAGACAGGCGACTTCGACGCCAGGGGGAAGCCCAAGGTGAGGCGGCGCAAGGCCGACGACGAGCATCTCATCCGCCGGGCGCTGCTCGAGTCCCGGCTGATCGACGCCGTCATCTCGCTGCCGCTCAACGTCTTCTACGGCGCAGGCGTGCCCGCGTGCCTGTTGATCCTGCGCAAGCAGCGCCCCGTGGAGCGCCGGGACCGGGTTCTGCTGATCTATGCCGCCCGGCACTACCGCGAGCTCTCCGCCCAGAACGAGCTGCGCCCCCAGGACGTGATGCGGATGCTCGTGCACTACCACTCCTACGGTGATGCGTCGAAGGCGCCCGGCCTCGTGGAAGAGCACAGCGAGAGGGTTCACTGCGAGATCGACCGACGGGAGGCGGACGAGGTCGGCCGGCTCGAGGCCGAATATCAGCCTCAAGCCGACAGGCTGGCCGCGCTCAACAACGCGCTTCAGGAGGCCCGCGAAAAGCAGCGCGCATCCGCGACGAAGCGCGACAAGGCGAAAGCGGCGCCAGCGTTGACAAAGCTCCAGAAGCAACGCGACAAGATCGCGGCGAAGGTCGCGGAGCGCGACGAGCGCATCGCCGAGGCGCGTCGCAACGCCGAGGACGACCGTGCGGACATCAGCGCGGTGGGCGAGGAGCTGGTCGCCCTCTATGCCGATCCCGACGAGCTGATCAAGCACGCCCGCGTCGTCGACATGGATGAGGTCGAGGAGAACGAGTTCAACCTCAACGTGCCTCGGTACGTGGATACCTTCGAGCCGGAGCCGCGGATGGATGTCGATGAAGTGCTCAGGGCACTCGTTAATGCTGAGAAGAAGGCGGAGGACGCCGAAGCGACTCTCCTGAATCTCTTGCGGGATGTCGGTTATGCCGTCGGTAAGTAGGGTCCTCTCGGGGTGTCAGATCTTCGACAGCCGCACCGCGCCCGACGGTTGGGCGTGTGTCCCGTTGGGAGAGCGCATCGAATTGGCATATGGACGTGGTTTGCGTGAAGAGGACCGGGAACCGGGCGACATCGATGTCTACGGATCGAACGGCGTTGTCGGAAGCCATACTCGTGCCCTCGTGAGCGGACCGGGGATTCTCGTCGGCCGCAAGGGCACGGTGGGCGCTATTCACTATGCAAGTGATCCGTTCTGGCCAATCGACACGGTCTACTACGTCGTGCCGCGGCGTGGGGACAATCTGCGATTCCTCCATCATCTCCTGAATTACTTGCCTCTGAAGTTTATGAACGCCGCTACCGGCGTACCGGGTTTATCTCGTCGCGACGCCTATTCACTTCTTGGCGTATTCCCCCGAGTCGAAGAGCAAGCCGCCATCGCCCGCATTCTCGACGCCGTGGACACGTCGCTGAAACGAACTCGTGAAGCTGTAGAACAGACGCAGCAGCTAAAAAAAGCTTTACTTGACCAGTTTCTCTACGAAGCGCTCGGCGAGACTATGTACGCGGACCGACCGCGGCGCGAGTTGCCCGACCGTTGGACGCTTGTATCCACAGAGCACCTATTGGCTAGTGATCCGAAGAATGGAATGTCACCACCGACATCTTCCAGACCCCCAGGAGTCCCCACCTTTAGCATCGGAGCTATCCGGCATGGTCGAGTGAATCTCAATGACAAGGACCACCTGAAATACGCCAAACTATCGGATACCGACACGTCGAGTCGTTTCCGCGTCAGAAGGGGAGATATCCTGATCGTTCGAGGCAATGCAAACCCCGATCTTGTGGGAAGGGCTGGAGTGATTAATGAATTCCCACGCGACTGCTTCTATCCTGACATTGCAAAGCGTGTCACATTCGGGACTAATTGTTCACCAAGAATTCTGCCAACATTCGCCGTTCTCGTTTGGAACCATTCGACTGTGCACAACCAAGTCCTGCGCCGGGCAAAGACTTCGAATGGGACGCTCAAGATAAACAACCGCGACGTTAAGCAGATAGTCCTGCCGGTTCCGCCGGAGAACGACCAGGTCCGGATCGCTGCGATCACCGTGGCAATCGAAGAAAAGTGCGATGCGCTGATGGTTGTCAACGCCTCACTTGAACAACTCAAGAAATCCCTCATGCACGACCTATTCACCGGCAAGGTCCGAGTCGGCGATATGACGGAGGCCCTCGCGCCATGAGTGAGTACGGCTACGTCGAACGGCCGATCCTGAACTGGCTCTGCGGAGAGCCCGGAGCCACCTACCCGGTAGGTGGGCTCGGGTGGACGTACCGCGACGAGGCGGCCATGGCGGAGTTCGGTCGGCCCTTGGAAGACCCGCTCGTTGAGCAGTTGCTGAAGGAGGCCATCGTTCGCCTCAACCCGCACGTGGAGACCGAGACGCAGGCATGGCGGGCAGTGGAGGCGCTGCGCAAGGCGATGGGGCAGCCGGACCGGCTTGCCGCCAACCGCGCGACGCTCGACCTGCTGCGCGACGGGGCCAGGGTCGCGCTCCGTCCCGGCGAGGACGCCCGGACCGTGCAGTTCATCGCATTCGAGGCGGAGCGTCAGCATCTGAACGACTTCACCGCGACCAATCAGTATCGCGTGCAAGGTGTCAAGCAGTGCCGCGATGACACGGTGCTGCTGGTCAACGGCATCCCCATCGTGGTCGCCGAGTACAAGAGCTACCTGACCAGCGGCGACGACTGGTGCCAAGCGGTGCACCAGCTCCACCGCTACCAGCGCCAAGCGCCCTTGATGCTGGCCCCCAACGTCTTCTGCGTGGCTGCCGACGAGGACGAATTCCGTTACGGGACGGTGCTGTTTCACGACGCGAGCAAGGAGGACGTCGACCGCCACCTCGACCAATGGGGCCGCTGGCTCAGCCTCTATCCGGACCATCACGGCTGGTGGAACGAGCCCGCGGCCGCGGACCCCGCCGACCCGCTGGAGACGCCCGTCAAGGGTCTCCTGCGGCTGAAGCCGGCGCACTTGCTAGACTTCTTGCAACACTTCGTCGTCTTCGAGACCAAGAGAGGCGCGACCGCGAAGAAGATCGCCCGCTATCAACAGTTCGAGGCGGTGAACGAGCTGGTAGACCGCACGGTGGCGCAGGTGGGTAATCCGGTCAGCGCCCAGGATCGGACCGGCCTCATCTGGCATACGCAGGGCTCCGGCAAGTCGCTCACCATGGTGTTCGCCGGCCAGAAGCTGCGCCGACATCCGGCGCTCGACAATCCGACGGTGCTTATCGTCGTCGACCGGCGCGACCTCAAGACACAACTCTCGGACGACT
This sequence comes from Alphaproteobacteria bacterium, assembly GCA_965225945.1. Lineage (GTDB taxonomy): Bacteria > Pseudomonadota > Alphaproteobacteria > JASLMY01. The sequence continues at coordinate 400,720 of CBDDBZ010000037.1, forward strand.
TCGACGCCTGCGACTATCCCAACGTCGAAAAGGCGCTGGGGGTCCAGGATCTCAAGCGGAGGCTACGGACTGACTGGCGCGGCACACTGGTGACGACCCTGCAATCGTTCCAGAAGATGGATGACCTTGATCCGCTGAGCCGCGACAACATCGTGAGCCTGGTGGATGAGTGCCATCGCTCGCAGACCGGAACGAGCAAGGGCAGTCGCGAGAGCCACGCGCTCACCATGCGCGTCAAGCTTGAAAACGGGTTCCGGTTCGGCTTCACCGGGACGCCCATCGACCGCACCCTGCAGAACACCCATCGCGATTTCGGCCCGCTGAAGGACGGAGTGCAGGAGCGCTACCTGAGCTACTACGGCATCCGCCGCTCTATCAAGGACGGGGCGACGCTGGAGGTCCACTACGTCCGCGACACAGTGCCCATCGAAGTGGACGAGGAGCCCTTGAGCGTAGGGTTCGAGAAGCTCTGCGAGGAAATGGAACTCGAGGACGAAGAAGCAAAGGACTTCGTCCAACGCCAGCGGTCCCAATGGAAGGAGCTTGTTCGGCATTCGGACCGGGTGGACATCGTGCTCGACAAGATGCTTGCCCACTTTCTGGCATATCCCGACCCGAGCGGCTTCAAGGCTCAGCTCGTTGCCGTCGATCGCAAGGCGTGTGCGGTCTACAAGGATGCCCTCGACCGTCGGTTGCGCGACCGGGGACTCCCGCCGGAAACTTCGGACGTGATCATCTCCAAGGCGCAGAACAGCGAGCCCGATGTCCAGCGATTCGAGTATGCCAAAGCGAAACAGGACGAGCTGATCGACTACTTCAAGCTGACCCCGGCGCAGTGGGAGGACTGGAACCGGGAGTGCCACGGGGACGACCGGAGCCGGTGGCGACCACCGCTCAAGATTCTCATCGTCTGCGACCGCCTTCTCACCGGGTTCGACGCGCCGGTGGAGCAGGTGATGTATCTGGACAAGCCGCTGCGCGACCACAACCTGCTTCAGGCCATCGCCCGAACCAACCGGCCGCTGCCGTCGATGAAGAAGCGGACGGGGATCGTCGTCGACTTCTTCGGAGTCTTTGCCGACCTCGAGAAGGCGCTTAACTTCGATGAGAGCGTTTGCGAAGAGTCCCTGATCGACTGGGACAGGCTGCGGGAGGCGGTGTCCGGCGAAAGCTCCCGGTGCATGGAAACCTTCGAGGGCATCGCCATCGAGGATACGCGCGAGTGTCTCCTGTCCGCCCTGCGGCGGCTCCGCGATTCCGAGACCGCGAAGAACTTCGAGCAGAACTTCAGGAGCCTCGAACGGCTCTGGGAAGCCGTGTCGCCCGACCCGTGCCTGTACCCGTACCGTCTCCAGTACAACTGGCTGTGCGGCATCTACGTCGCGCACCGGCGGCGGCAGCGCGGGAGCAGGGATACCTATGGGAAACTGTCCGCTAAGACGAAGGAACTGATAGAAGAGAACACGACTTTTGTCGAGATGGCGCAGTCGCTGCCGGTCCTCAAGATCGACCGGGACTACGCAGGGAAGCTGGACGAACTTCCGACGCCAGCCGACAAGGCGGCCGCCCTCGAAGCGATGCTGACCGCCGAGCTGGCGGAGGACGATCCGGGCTTCCTGTATCGACTACTGGGGGAGAGGCTCCAGAAGATCAAGGAACGGCAGGAAACTGATGAGGAAGCCACCGCGAAGCGCCTGCGGGAATTGGAAGCCATCGCAGGCGAGGCGGCCGACGCGAGGGTGGAGCCGGAACGGCTGGGCCTCACGCAATCCGGGGAGTACGGACTGTTCACGATTCTGCGGGTCCACACCTCCGTCACCGACGAGACCTACATCGCGGAGTGTGCACGCAACATGGTCGGCCACCTGCGGCAGCACAGACTCCTGGTGACGGGGTGGAGCAACTCGGTCAGTGGGCGCATGGGCGTGGAGCAGTCGCTGTTAGCGGAGTCGTGGAATCCGCGTTACGAACGGCTGGGGTTCGATACGACCGCCCCAGCCCCTCCGTTCCTGAAGCCGGCAGTGGAGGAACTGGCCAAGTCGGACGGGGTATCTGACGGGTGAAGGCCGTAACGCAACATCGGATCGAGCTGCGCGGCAGTCGCGTGGACTACGACGTGGTCGTCTCCAGGGCCGCCCGGCAGACCCGCATTCGGGTCGGTCCAGGCGGTGTCGAGGTCGTGCAGCCGGCGGGCGCGAGCGACGGGGACGTGTCGGCGTTCTTGCGTCGGAACGAGAGCTGGGTGCTCGCCCAGCTCGACCGAGTGGCGAGTCTTCGTGCACTAAGGCGGCCGGTGCGGCGGCAGTCTGGGGAAATCCTGTATCGCGGCGAACTGACCCCAGTGCGCGTCGAGTTCGTCGACACGAAGGCTCGCGGAAACCGCGTCGCGTGGAGCGACGGGGAGATCGTCGTTCGCCGCGGGCCGGAGACGCAAACGCCAGCAGTGCGCGGTCTCGAGAACTGGCTGAGAGGACAGGCGCGCTCGGCCATTGCGGACTACTTGCTTGTGGTGACCGCGCGCATTGGGCGGGAGCCCGCGCGGGTCTACGTGATGGGTCAGCGCACGAAGTGGGGCAACTGCTCGTCCCGCAGGAATCTGTCCTTCAACTGGCGGCTCATTCTTGCGCCGGATTTCGTACTCCGTTACCTCGTTGCGCACGAGGTCGTGCATCTGGTCGTCCCGGATCATTCGGCGAAGTTTTGGTTGACCGTGCAGAGCCTTTGTCCCGACATGGAGCGAGCCAAGCAATGGCTAAGCCGTCATCACGCAGAGCTCACCGTGAGCCTTGCAAGCGTCATGTAGATACAGGTGAAGGCAAAAAGAAACTCAACCGGCTGTCTGAGGACTACGGGATGGAGCAATAGGTGAAAACATGAACCTGAGTAAACGTTCCAAGCTGTCCCTCTGCCAGTTCCTGTCGTTGTTCGGACGCGAAGACCTGATCCTCCTTCTCAGCAAGTACGGGTTCTCGACAGACGAGCTCGAAAACCAATGGGCTGGTGTCAGCATTGCTGCTGCGTTGAGAGAAGTCGTCATTCCGGCGTCGGCTCAGCTTGAAAGTCTCGTTCAAGAGCTCGCCAGGACCCGAGACTCCATGCGTACCGGTGTTTCTCCGCGCTATCACTTTGACGAGCGATGGACTGACTTGCGCTTCACAGCTTGAAAGTCTCGTTCAAGAGCTCGCCAGGACCCGAGACTCCATGCGTACCGGTGTTTCTCCGCGCTATCACTTTGACGAGCGATGGACTGACTTGCGATTGTGTCTGGAACTCGATGGATATGCCAAGGAGCGGGATGAATACGAAGTGGAGCAGGATCGTTTCGTTCCGATTGAACCGATCATTGAAGGCGCCGAGGCCGCCGAAGACGACCTGACAAAGGAACTCCGACGGTCTGGCCTTCCCGACATCGAAGGGATAATTCAGGTCTTGGACGGTTCAGCGAGCGCATTTCGGAACAGTGATTTTAATGGCTGTCTCAACAACGCACGCGTGGCCCTGCAAACATTGGCGACTTCGATCGCGCGTGAACGGCTCCCGAACGATCCTGGCGGCTTCGATGAAACAAAATGGGGCCAGGTGATCGCCCAGCTAAGAACCACGGGCTTCATTACCCGGCAGCAAGAGCATGGTCTTGCAGGAGTGTTTGGTTTGATAAGCCCCGGCTCGCACACTCCAATCGGTTTCGACGAGGAGGAATTCGCGAGACTGGGCCGAGGTCTTGCCGTCTCTATCTCCTACTTCCTTGCAAAACGAGTCAACGCGAATGAAGTCTGAGCGATTTTGCACAATGCGGAGCCATTTCATGCCTCTAACCTTGTCGCCGGGCAGGGTTGTCAAGTGCTGTAGCACCTCCTCTGCAACCCGAGCAACGACGCTCGCGCATCGGTTGCATAGGAGTGAACCGATCATGGTGGTCGGCGGTTCGGATGGGTGACGGTTGTTCACGGAAGTACCGAACTTTTGGATCCGGACATCGGGCAGCTCGACGCGCGTCCAGATGCGCTGCCAGGGATGCTGGAGGCCCGTGAGATACTAACCGGGCACCTTGCGCGCGATCACCCGGGGGTTGTACTAATCGCAGGGTAGAGAGGGCAGGAGTCGAACTGCCGATGGCGCTAGGGGAACCGCGCGCCCGCAAGCCTTTGCGGGAAGGGCATGTGGTCCGAGCCCGGAAACCGAGTGTAACGTCACAAGCGAGGGTTTTCTCAGCAACCCAAGCGCATCCGAGTGGTTAGGTCCCGAATGCCATTAATAGATTGCAAAAAACGGTTTCTTGTTACTTGAGTAACACTGCCCTTAGAAAGGCTCTGTTGAACGAGGTAGACCTCTTCAACAAATGCTCCGGGTGCGGCGTGAGCGATGCTTATACATTTTTCAATCTCTTTCTGCGTTTCAGGATGTTGAGAGGCGTACCCGCGGGTCTCCAGTATCGTTATCCAGCGATTCCATACTTGCTTCCGGGCAACGTCGAGTTCAGGTAGCTTTTCTTGCCGGATGAGTCCCGTTGGCGAGGTGGCGGCAAGAACATCTGACATAAGATCCGCCAACTTATCTAGTTCATCAGCTAACGTCTTAGTTGCTTCCCTCCTATCTACAATCTTCTCTCTTTTCATAATACGGAGCCATTGAAGAACTGCAATTATCATACTCATAATTCCTCCGCTTTTTACCGGTCGTGACAATGGCGCTGTGACCGGGTGTCCGTTAACAAGATGATTTGGACACTGGCGGCGGTTGTCAAACGGAGTGACGATCCCTCGAATCTGAAGTTTTCCGAAGCTATACCTCGGAGGGCTCTGTTGCAAACCTGACGTAGGGGTGAGTCAGATCAGGACGACAACCGTGCTTTCGTCATGTTTCTGCGTTGGCCAGACGGTCCTGTAGCAACGCCACCGCCTCGGTCAGAGCGCACGGTCCGAGATCGAAGGCACGCTCGACGATCCGGGCCTCGCCGACGATGCCGCCCTGGAGGGCGAACGTCCCGGCCTGGCCCTTGCGCAGCGCGCGCATCACCTCGAAGCCCTTGATCGTGGCGTAGGCCGTCTTCAGCGTCTTGAACCCGCGCACGGGCCGGATCAGCAGCTTGAGCTTGCCGTGGTCGGCCTCGATGACGTTGTTGAGGTATTTCACCTGCCTGTGCCTCGTGTCCTTCGGGCACTTGCCCTCGGCCTTCAGCTCCGCGATGGCAGCGGCATAGGCCGGCGCCTTGTCGGTGTTGAGCACCTCGGGCTGCTCCCACTCTTTCAATCCTCTCAGCGCCTTGCCGAGAAATCGCTTCGCTGCCTTGGTGTTGCGGGTCGCCGAGAGGTAGAAATCGATCGTGTTCCCGGGCTTGTCCACCGCCCGGTACAGATACGCCCACTTGCCGCGGACCTTGATGTAGGTCTCGTCGACGCGCCAACTCCGCGACTGCGGCCGGCGCCACTGCCGGCGCAGACGTTTCTCCATCTCCGGCGCGAAACGCTGCACCCAACGATAGATCGTGGAGTGGTCGACCGCGACGCCGCGCTCGGTCATCATCGCTTCGAGGTCGCGGTAGCTGATCGGATACTGGCAGTACCAGCGTACGGCCCAGAGCACGATCTCCCCCCGGAAGTGACGTCCCTTGAAGTCGCTCATGCCTCAACCCCTCTCGGCAGATCACACAGACACGTCACCAAATAGCCGGATTTTGCAACAGAGCCCGATAAAGTATCAGATGATTAGTTTACTCAACGGTGTAACTATAGATCAACCACTGATATTACAAGAAGGATTGGGGATGTATCAATTGCCCCAATCGTCAAACGAGATCGCCGCGTACTTGCCCGCGATGAGCTTGGATATGCATGGGCTCCACGCTCTGTTGGGGCGTGTGGGGCTTTCAATCGAATGTGAAGCCGGTCCTGCGCTGTTCTCGCCATCAAAGGGAGAGCCATTTTCAAATAGTATGAAGCACACATGGGCGGGAGGAGAAATCGAAAATCTATCTGTTGACGGTTTTTGCGAAGCAATGTTTTTAGCGTGCGGCGGATGCGTCCGGTGGGAATTCAGCTGGAGGGACTTTGGGGACGTTCGAGAATTCCTTAGTGTGTACGGCGGAACATCATTTACTAATGTGCCAATTTGGACCAATGCATCTGGCTTTACTCAAGAGAATTTAGAGCATGCACGAGAAATACATAATCTGCGAAATGCGAGGAGGGAAAGCAAACCAGGTTTGGACACTGCGGTTAGGAGGTGGATCAAGTCTAAATCGTCAGAATCATCATTCTCGGATCAACTTATAGATCTACGTATCGCTTTAGAAGCTTTGTATTTGGATAACACAGAAGGAGAGCTTCGATTTGGTCTGGCAAGCCACGGAGCGTGGCACATAAGCCAAAGCACGGACGAAAGGAAACAGAATTTTCAAACATTATTGCAGACGTACAAGCTGGCATCCAGTGCAGTTCATGGAGGCGATGTCAAGACGAACGACAAAAACAAGACACTGTTGGAGAATGCACAGACTCTATGCCAAAAAGGAATTATGAAACGATTAAAAGAGAAAGTAGATCCGAAGTGGAACGAATTGATAATGGGGGACATTATCTAGAGAAGACTGTCAGGTTGTGTAGAGATGCCCGCGCGGTGCGGATGGTTCTGGATCACGAGGGCGAACACGCCTCGCATTGGGCGGCTGTTTCCTCGATAGCCGGGAAGATTGGCTGCACTTTCTCAAGAGTTGGAGCCTCCGCCAAACCCGGTGCGGTTCAAGTTGCCAGATGCGAAATCCCTTACACTATTTAACAGCCCGTTGATTAAGTGGCTTTTTCCGGCTCTCACTCCCAGATGAGGAATGCGGCGGCGAAAACCGTCTGGCCGCTTTGCGAGACCCCCAGTGCGACCAGCATGGCCCCGGTGGGCGTGAGCAGCACGAAAATACCGCCATATCCGCCCGCCACGGCCTCGCGCGGGGTGCCGGCGCCGATGAGTTGGCGCATCAGCAACGATAGGTTGTGGCCGGCGACGTGGAGCAGGTATCGCTTGTGCACGTTCTCGCGGCCCCGAAGCCAGGTCCGGCGCATGCCGCCGCGATCGAGGTTGTGGGCGAAGGAGCGCTCGACGATCTCGGCGCGCAGCTTGAAGGCTTCCTTGGCCACCCCCGATAACAGCCGGGTCCGGTTGTTGGTGACCGCGCGCCGCGCCGCCTCGTCGCCGCGCCAGCGCGCGAAGCCCTTCTGCTTGGGCTCGGCGATCCGGGTCTTCCACGGGCCGTTGTCCAAGGCCTTCAAGACCGCCCGTGAGTGATAGCCTTTGTCGGTCACACATTCGGCCGGGTCCTCTGCCGTCGGCGCCGCGTCAACGCTCGCAAGGTTCTCCTTGGCCGTCTCCAACGTTTTGGGAAGCGTCGTCGTGTCGCCCTCGTCGGCCGGGTGCAGCTCGGCGGCCACCACCGCGCCGGTGTCCAGATCCACCGCGTGCTCGGGCTTGTAGGCCAGATGCGTCGTGCCGTCCTTCATCTTGGCGATCTTGGCCTCGGGATCGCTCTTCGAAACCCAGTCCTCGTTGGAAAGCTTCTTGCCCTTGCGCTTGCGGTCCAGACGCGCCAAGTCCTCGGCCGTGGGCGTCTCGATGCCGCTCTCCCGGGCCAGGTGCTCCAGCATCTCCCGGTAGCCTTCACCCGTGTCGCGCCGCACGATGTTGCGCAGCGCCGCGTTGGCCTCCATGGTCGAGGCATCCACCCCGATGCGCTCGCCCTTCACCAGACCCGCCTCGCCGATCAAGGCCAGAACCCAGTCGAAGACCGCCGCGTGGACTTCATGGGGCAGGCGCGCGCGGGTCCGTGACAGCCAGGAATGGTCCGGCACCCGTTCCCGCATCTCCAACAGCAGGAACTCCCGTAGCGACAGGGAATCCGAGCAGCGCCACTCCAGCCCACGCTCAGAGTCGATACCCTCGAAGTAGCCCACCAGGTGCATACGGAAGTAGCGCCCGGGTGGCACCGAAGGCGCCCCCATCCTGGCCGCGTAATAGGGCTGGCAGACCGCCTCGGCGAAGCCGTCGAAGCCGCCCTCGATCAGCACCGACTGCAGGCGGTCGTAAAACACATGACCCGGCGAGCGCGGCATCTCCGCCCAGCCCACCATCAAGTCCCCCTGAGGATCCTTCTGCTGTCCCATCGCCATCGGCGAATCCTCCGGTCAAATCAGAACATCAAAGAATCAGACCAAGCCGCTTGCGTCCAGTGCCGACTTCGTCAACGGGCTGTTAAACAGCTCGTCCGAGGTCATCGGCCTCGCGGTGATGAGAGCTTGATGCCAATCATGCTCACCGAGTGATTGCGGAAACGCATCAGGACGCTTGCCTTGGCCAACCCGGTGAACGCCTGGTCATCTTCTTCCCCAATGGGTGCGCGCTCCATTCTCTTCCTTGATCTTGTGGTCCTCCGGCACACAAGAAACTCGTAGCCTCCACACGGGCGCACTGCCCCCCGCAGTACTTCCCGGCGGTTCCCGCCCGAGCTACGCTACTCCGAGATTCAGGATGGACTGCCTGTCCATCCCAACGATGTACGACCTGCGGTGCCGTTCATGCGAAAGAAAGCGCCCCGGCGCGCCTCTCTCGACGAAGTGAAGATCACCCGCGAGGGCGAAATGGCGGTTATCGAGCATGCCGACCCCAACGTGTCGGTGGCCCGCGTGAACGTCGGCTCTCAGCTCCAAACCATGTCCGACGGCGCTGTGCTCGACCTGTTCAACGCGATGATGGACGCACAAGAGAACTTCGCTGCCGAGTTCGACAGCACCGCGGTCGAGATACCTCCCGGCAGACCTCAGGTCAGGTTCGTCGAAGACAGCGCCCAATGGGTGCCTCGCGGCCGAGTGCTCCGCTGCCATATCGAGGACGACGAGAATGGTGAGACTGTGATCTATATCGACGACCGAGCATTCGACCTCGCCGAGTTCGACGGCCTGCTGCGATTTTTTGCCGGGTGGGGCATGCGCATCACCTTCGTGCCCGAAGACCAGGTCACGGAGCAGCCCAAGATCGAGGTGCGCGAGCCGGAGGACGAAGAGGGCTAGGAACGCGGCGAGGGCGTCGAGCTATTGTCAAAAGTTGGTGACGCAGGTTTCAGGCGGCGCGTTCGGTTAGCTTTTCTCGGTCCTTGAATTTGACGCCTTGAATGATGTCGGCGATCTGGTGCGAGCCGTCCAGGCGGCGCCACTTCTTGCTGGCCGACTGGCACAGCTTGAAGACCATGGTGAGCGCCGTCATGCGGCTGAGGCAGCCCTTGGTCTTGGTGGTCCTGAGGCGCGCGGTCGCAAAGGTGCTTTCGATGGGATTGGTGGTGCGAATGTGCTTCCAGTGCTCGGCCGGGAAGTCGTAGAAGGCGAGCAACACGTCGCGGTCCTTGGCCAGGCAGGCCACCGCTTTGTCGTACTTGGGGCCATGGGCCTCGAGGAAGAAGTCGAAGGCCTTCTCGGCCACCGCGCGGGTCTCGGCCATCCAGATGTCCTGTAGGTGCTGCTTGGCGCGTGGCTGGACGGACTTCGGGAGCTTGTTGAGCACGTTGGCGGTCTTGTGCACCCAACAACGCTGCTCGCGCGTCGTCCCGTAGACCTCGCGCAAGGCTTTCCAGAAACCGAGCGCCCCGTCGCCGGTGGCCAGCTCGGGCGCAATCGCCAGGCCGCGGCGCTTGAGATCGAGCAGCACTTCGCGCCAGGACTGGGCGCTCTCCCGGTAGCCGTCGGCGATCGCCAGCCGCTCCTTGCGGCCCAGCTCGTCGGCACCGATGATCACGCACATGCATTGCTTGTCATGGTCGAGCCGTGGTGAGAAGTAGACGCCGTCGGCCCAGAAGTAGACATGACGCTTGGCCGAGAGATCGCGCCGTTGCCAATGCTCCAGCTCGCCTTGCCAGACCTCCTTGAGGCGGGCAATGGTCGAGGCCGAGAGCCCCGGCGCCTCGGGCCCCAAGAGCGCCGCAAGCGCCTCGCAGAAATCGCCCGTGGAGATGCCCTTCAGATAAAGCCAGGGCAGGAGTTCCTCGATCGACTTGGCGCGCCTGAGATAGGGAGGCAAGATCCGTGAGGTGAAGCGAACCCGCGGCCCCGTCTCGCCGGCGCCTCGGTCGCGCACCCTGGGACAGCGCACCGCAACCGGACCAATGCCGGTCTGGATCTCACGCTCCGGCAAATGCCCGTGGCGTACGATCCGACGGCGGCCGGCCGAGTCCGTCATATGCGCATACGCCTCGACAAAACCGGCAACTTCCGCCCCCACCGCTTGCCCAAGTAAACGCCGCGCACCAAGACGCAAAACCTCCGTCAGCGGATCGTCCTCAAATGATCCTGGTTGGCGAAGCTGGACGACTGTATCCTCTCTCATGGCGTATCCCTCCTTCGTGGAAAATGGCGACTCTAACATCGCCAGGATACGCCGCCCTCATCTCATCCCATCACCAACTTTCGGGTATAGCTCGAGGGCGTCTTCGACAAGTCTCTAACTGGAACCTGTCCTCACCAAGAATTTGATCTGCGGGTTTGGGCCTTGATCCCGCGACGCATCGTGAGCCGATCCGGCGGCGATGCTTGCACTTCTGAACGCCATTTTCTGGAGTTTGTTTACGCGCTCGTTGCGCCCCTCGCGGCCTTCTGAGTGCCCGCCATGCGTGCGCTAATGCTCGCCCAAGCTTAAGGTATCTCGTGCACGCTTTATCCGCCGCCCGCCGGAAACGCGCCCCACTCGGACCAACCTCGTGATCGTGTCTCGATTCGAGACCGTTGATGAGATTCTCTGCCACACAAGGTCCGGGATGCCCGGCAGTCGTAACGAAGCCGCTTCCACGTTGATTGCGGCATCGTTGAAGCGGCTCCTACCCGCCGCCACGAAAGCCACTGAGTTCGGCATCAAGACAACGGATTGCGTGAATGACGGAGACAATCACGGTCCAGAGACCCACGTACGTGTCCGAAATGTATCCCGTGCCCGTGTGGTGTATCATCGTGTCCAGACTCGGCAGCGCGCATCGCTCCGTTGGCGAGTGGCCTCCGCGGCACAAGGGCGACGGCAAGACGATATGAACCAAGCGGTGCAGCCTCGGATGTTCGTGGACGGCAACTAATGTGATGGGGTCACGGCCAGACGGCTGGTGGCGCGACCGTGCCGGAGCCGCGCGAAGAATCGCCGCCGAGATCGCCCTGCTTGCGCGCAACCGTAAGGGGGTATGGACGATTGTGTTCGATGGGCCGGGGCCGCGTGGCACGGAACCGTCGCCGGAGCACCTTACGGTGATTCACGCTGGGCATGGCGGCCGCGATAGCGCGGACGATCGCATCGTGGAGTTGGTGGGTGCACTCCCAGATCGGGCGATGGCACTGGTCTACACCTCCGACGCGGCTTTGCGCGCACGTTTGCATGTGATGGGCGCGCAGGTCGTTGGCGCCCGGGCACTGCTGAAGGATATCGCGGCTGTGCGCGGCACAGTGGAGCCTGCCACCAGTGGCGGTGCATTTGCCCCCCGGCGCCGACGCCAGGCATGACCTTGGGTGTTATTCGGTGCTGAACTTTGACCCCGATCCCCCGACGCATGTGCTGCGGTCGAGGGCGCGCCGGCTGCTGGCCGAAGCGCTCGAGTCGGAGGTCGAAGCTTTTGTTGCCGCGCATGCCGATCTTACGGACGAGAATGGATGCCGCTGGGTGGTGCGCCATGGTTATCAGCCCGCGCGCGAGGTGCAGACGGGGGATCGGCGCGGTTGCAGTGCGCCGGCCGCGGGTTCGTGACCGTCACCCCGATGCCACCGAACGGCGAGCGAACCTATATCGTCACCTAAGCCATCTCCGATACTCGGCGATGGCGTCGTGTCTTCAAGACCATGAACGGTTTCGAAGAATGGCTCCAGCTCTCGGACTTTCAATGCCGGCTGTCTCGCTGGGGCGTATGACGAACGCAGTGATACCTTCCTGATCATGGACGTGAACCCCAACCGGGCACCCTGGGTGTGGGTCAGGTCCGATGACCTGACTGCGGCTATGCGGACCTTCGATACGGTCGAAAACCGCGGCTACCTACTGGTTTCGGAAGTGGAATAGAAGAACGACAGACATGTTCGGCGGGAGGCATCGATCGGCGATCGAACGATGCGAAGATGTTACAGCGGACTCGGAGCGCGGCTAAAGGGTACGTTGAGACGCCGCTCCCAGGTGCACCCTTCGGCGAATCTCTCCCCGATCGGCCCTGCCGTAGTTGCGCCGGTTAGTCAGAAGCCGGCCGCTGCCGCTTGCCGCTCGGCCTTCTCCCGCTCCCACTCGGCGAATTCCTCGGCCGTCAGACCCCAGCTCGGCGGCTCCTTGAGGTATTCCGCCTCCTCCGGCGTGCTGTCGCGCCCGAGCACCGCGTTGCGGTGCGGGAAGCGGCCGAAACGGAGAATCGCGTCGCGGTGCCCGATCGCGGCCGCCAGCGAGCGCTCCTCTCCCAGCCCCTTATAGAGCTCCAGTGCGCGGTCTTGGTCCGCGACGTTCTCGCTGTGCTCGAAGGGGAGGTAGAGGAACACCCTGAACGCCGGGCAGATGCCCTCGTCGTAGCCCCGGTTCAGCGCGATGCGGGCGATCTCGCGCGCCTTGGCGTCGGATGCGAAGGCGCGCGGCGTGCCGCGGAAGATGTTACGGGGAAACTGGTCGAGCGCCAGCACCAGCGCAAGGCACTCCTCGCGCGTCTCGACGAAGCCATCGAAAGCCCCGCCCGCCGTCCGCTCGTGGCTTACGGTGTAACGCTCACGCAGCGTGGCGTCGAACTCGGGCGTGGAACGGAACCACACCTGCCGCCGCTCCATCACGGTGGAGAGGTCGGTGGTGCCGAACCAGAATGTAAGAATGTCTTCCGCGATCAGGTGCATGGGATTGGGGAGGAACCGCTGGCATTGTCAGACTAAAATGAGCGCCACGGCCCGCGCCGGTGAATGACCTCGGCTTTGTAAAGACCATTGATGGTCTCGTCCAGAGCAGTCATAGAAGCCGCCGACTGATGCTGCGCTATTCCGCGGCATCGAGGTCTCGGTCGATGCTGTCTCCGATGCGGGCGGCGGATGCCTTGACGGTGTCGCGGGCGAGATGGGCGTATCGGGCGGTCGTCTGGACCTGCGTGTGTCCCAGCAATTTTCCTATCATGGGCAAGCCCTCGCCGAGCGCCAACGCGCGGGAAGCGAACGAATGGCGGAGGTCGTGAATTCTCACCCCGTCGAGTCCGGAGCGGGCTCGGATACGCCGCCAGGGGTGCTGCAGGTCGGTGAGGTGCCAGCCCGGCTTGCGGCCCGCGATCACCCACGGATTGTCCTCATCGCGGGGCAGGGAGGTCAGCAACCGTACGGCGGAGGGCGCAAGCGGGACCGCCCGCCCGCCGGTTTTGGTGTCGGGCAACCTCAGCTCGCCCGCATCGAGATCGACATGCTCCCAGCGCAGTTTCTGGATTTCCGACAGCCGGCAGCCGGTCAGCATCAGGAGACGGATTGCGGCTACCGCCGAGCGGGTCTCCGATCCGTCCCCCAGAATCTCGTCGAGAACCTGGCCAAGCCGGGTGAACTCCTCCGCGCTCAGGAATCGTTCGCGCTTCTCCTCCTTGTAGCGCTTGACGTGCAGGCAGGGGTTTGAGCCGTCCGGACGCAGACCCCACAACTCGGCCAAGTTGAACATTTTTGAAAGCACCCCGAGGGTCCGGTTGGCCTGATAGGGAGTCTCCCGCATGCCATGGTGCAGTTCGGCGATGTCGCTCCGCTGGATCTCCGTCACCTTGCGGGTTCCGATCCTGGGGTCGATGAAGAACTTCACCGAACGGCGGTACTCGTAGGCCGTGCTCGGCTTGCAATGGACCGGGACGTACTCTTCCAAAAACCGCTTACCCAGAACCTTCATCGTTGCCGCCTTGCGGCCCTTGTCTCGAAGGGCGGCCGGATCCTTACCGCCCTTGGCCTCCGAGATCAGCGCCATGGCACGCCGCCGTGCGGTCTCCGGCGTCACCGCCCCATGGCGGCCCAGGGTCATGCGGCGCAGCCGGCCGTTGGCTCGGAACTGGACGACGTAATACTTGCGTCCCGAGGCGCGGACGCGAAGGCCGAAACCGGGAAGATCGTCGTCCCAGTAGAACCTGTCCGACCCGTCGCCGGTGATCCTGTCGACGGTTCGCTTGGTGATCTTGATCTGAGCGGCCATGGCGGGTTCCCGGTGTGTCCAGCAATGGGAAGCACCATATCATATTGGGAATCACATGGGAATCATCAGAATTACAAACTCTGCGCATCCGTACGCACGATTGTCATGGTGACTGTCTCTTGCATGGTCACCGAACACCCGGTAAAATCGCCAATTATCATACTTTAGCGTACCTCTGCGCACCCATGGCTGTGACTGTCGTTCCGGTTACTTGACAAACTCATAACCTGAAGGTCGTTGGTTCAAATCCAACCCCCGCAACCAAATAATCCCCGCTATTCCAATAGGATGGCGGGGATTTTCTTTTGTGGCAAAGAACCCTGTTTTGCCCAGGTACCGTATAGGCACCGTTTTGTTTCCAAGTTGTGCGCAGCACTGCGCAGGGTGAAAGGTAAAGGTTCGGTTGGACCGGTATGGGGGTATGGGGGATGTAAGTGTTCGGCGAAGCCGTGGAATCGTCCGGCTGGCGCGCGAGGTCGGGGGCCACCGACGGCGGCGCCATCAGGGCATCTTGATCGCGGACAAACCGTTCCTCGATGCTCTCGCGATGGCCGCGCAGGATATCCGTTCCTCGTCTACGGCAGTGCGCCGCCAGATCGGCGTTGAAGGCGTCCCAGCTCTCGACGCGCGGGATCGGCACCATGAAGTTGCGCCGTGCGAGGCCGACCATCCCTTCAACCTTGACTTTATCGTTGCCCTTGCCGGGCCGGCCGTAGCGGTCCTCGAACAGATAGTGGGATTGCAACTTGCTGAAGTCCTGCGTCCGTTGCCGCGTGCCGTCCTTCAGAATCCGCGCGACCAGGCGCTTGTCGTTGTCGTAGAGGATCGAGCGCGGCACGCCGCCGAAGAAGGCAAAGGCGCAAACATGGCCGTCCAACCAGGCTACCGTCGTCGCCGCCGGATAGGCCTTCACGAAGCACCTGTCGCTATGGGGAAGAGCCATCACGAAGAAATGGATCTTCCCCTCCACGCCGGCGATGTACGCCTTGGCTTCCCCAAAATCCGCTTGCGCATGGCCGGGAGGGTGCGCCAGTGGCACGAACATCTCCCGCCGACGACGGCGGTGTTCGCGAACGTAGTCCTTGACGATGGTCTCCCCGCCCTCGAAGCCATGCTCGTCACGAAGACGCTCACGGATCCGTGTATCGCACCCGGTTCCTTGGACACAAGTTTGTCTCATGCGGCGGGCCTGAGTGACATCGCGGTGTGCCACGCCTGACGAGCTTGAGCGGGGCTCAGGTAGCCGTTCTTCTCCACGATCCACTGGGCATTGTACTGTTCGACGAACCCGCGGACGGCGTTCCGCAGCTCCGCGATGTTGCGGTAGATGCGGCCATGGATGATCTGTTCCTTGAGCGTGCGATTGAACCTCTCGGCGACGCCGTTGGTCTGGGGCTGTTCGACGAAGGCGTAGGACGGCTGGATGCCCCAGAACTTGATCTGGTTGGTGAAGTGGTCCGACAGATACTGGGAGCCGTGATCCATCCGCAAGGCCAGCCCCCGCGCCGCACCGCGGAGGTCGAGGCATACAGCCTCGCAAGCCCCATGGAGATTGGCTGAAGGGCGGCGAAGCGGTCGCCTCGCTTGCACACATGCCAGCCGACGCACTCGGCGTTCCAATGGCTCGATGGCGGTGAATATCCAGCCCCAGCCGTCGTCCACCGTGAACACCCGAACGCCGTCCGTGCCCCACATGAGGTTGGGGGCATGGGTGATGATCTCACCGACATGGGGATTTCCGCCACGGCGGCGGCAGCGATGGGGCGAGAGCAGGTTGTTCTCGCGCATCACCCGGAGCACCGCTTGCGGGAAACACGGATGCCACGACAGACCCGAAGCCGAGCCCAGACCTTGCGGTGTCCCTCGCCCTCCCAGGGGGATGCCTCCAGGTCGGCCTCGATGGCCACCAGCAGAGCCTCGTCCGAGATCGAGGGCTTCGGTCCCCGGCGCTTTGCTGGTGGGCGCTCAGCGGTGGCCTGCTGCCGGGATTTCATGGCGTAGAACGAGGAACGGGCAAAACCCCAGGCCGCACAGACCCGCTGGAGGCCGTAGGCCAAACCCGTGCCGGGAGAGGTGGCGGCACTCATCGCCGCGACCTCCGCCGCCCCAAAGGGCCGGACGTCTCCGTCTTGGCCTCCAGCAGTTCCACCTGCATGATCAACTCCCCGATCCGCTTCATGGCGATGTCCAGTTCCGCCTTTACCGGATCGCCCTTGCGTTCCTTGAGCGAGGCATCGATCCCGGCGATCGCCTTCTCACGCCACTGCTCGAGCCGGAAAATCTCCACGCCCAACTGCCGCGACAAAAGTTCCACCGGCTCGCCACGCAAAAGCCGCAGGGCAACCTCACGCTTGCGCGTCACCGTCCACCGCTGCCAAGTCCCAGCGGGCCTGCCGGCGAAACCTGGCCCGGGGAAAACGTGGACGAGCCAAGCTCGCCCTCGTTTACCACAGGCCCATCAACAGCAACTTTGTTCTCAAAATTGTCGGTCATGTTCCGGGTCCTCCTTGGACACTTCGATTAAGCCAATTCTGTGTCCAAGGAAATCGGGTCCGACTCACGGCGTCCAAAATTGACCCCCCTGGTTTTGTGATTTTTAACACACCTCGTTGTTTGGACAGACGAGGTGGGGGAGATGCTGGTAGTGGAAACGATCGCACGGATCCGTCGGGATCATCTGGTGAGGGGCGTTCCGATCAAGAAGATCGCCCGGGATTTGAGGGTTTCGAAGAACACGGTGCGCAAGGTGGTGCGGGCGATGAGACCTCGTACAGCTACGAGCGCAAGATCCAGCCGATGCCGAAGCTTGGACCGTGGGTGGATGAGCTCGAGCGCCAGCTGGAGGCCAACGAGAAGAAGCCGCGCCGGGATCGGCTGTCTCTGCCGCGGCTTCATGAAGACCTTGCGGCTCTGGGCTATGGCGGCGGCTACGACGCAGTGCGCCGCTACGCCAGGACCTGGCGTCGGCGGTGGCGGCTGTTGTCGCCGTCGCAGGGTTTTGTGCCGCTGAGCTTCGATCCCGGCGAGGCCTACCAGTTCGACTGGAGCCACGAGTACGCGCGCCTGTCGGGTGTGACGACCAAGGTGAAGGCGGCGCACATGCGGCTCTGCTACAGCCGCATGCAGCTGGTTCAGATCTTCCCGCGCGAGAGCCAGGAGATGGTGTTCGAGGCGCACGAACGGGCCTTCCACTTCTTCGGCGGGGTCTGCCGGCGGGGCATCTACGACAACATGAAGACGGCGGTGAGCATGGTCTTCGTCGGCAAGGAGCGCGCCTACAACCGGCGCTTTCTGGAGCTGTGCTCCCACCATCTGGTGGAGCCGGTGGCGTGCACTCCGGGTGCGGGCTGGGAGAAGGGGCAGGTCGAGAGGCAGGTGGGTGACGTCCGCGGCCGCCTGTTCGTGCCCATCCCGCGGGGCCGCTCCTACGCCGAGATCAACGCGTGGCTGATGGATCGGTGTATCGAGGACGCCAAGAAGCGGCCGCATCCGACGATCGAGGGCAAGACGGTGTGGCAGGTGTTCGAGGAGGAGCGGCCCTTCCTGATGGCCTATCGCGGCCCCTTCGACGGCTTCCATGCCACCGAGGTGGCGGTGTCCAAGACCTGTCTGGTGCGCTTCGACAACAACCACTACAGCGTCGCCGCACGTGCCGTCGGGCGGCCGGTCGACGTGCGGGCCTATGCCGATCGGATCGTCATCCACCAGGACGGCGAGACCGTCGCCGAGCATCCCCGGAGCTTCGGGCGCGGCGAGATCGCTTACGATCCGTGGCACTACGTGCCGATCCTGACGCGGAAGCCTGGTGCGCTGAGGAACGGCGCGCCCTTCAAGGGCTGGCAACTGCCCGGCGCGCTCGGCCGCATACGGGCCCGGCTGACGGGTTGCGACGACGGTGACAGGCAGTTCGTGAGGATCCTCGCGGCGGTTCAGGAGGACGGGCTGGAGGCGGTCGAGGCGGCCTGTGCCGAGGCGCTCGACTGCGGCGTCTGTAGCGCCGACGTCGTGCTCAACATCCTCGCCCGGCAGTGCCAGCCGGCACCGCCGGCGACCATCCCGACGCCCGAGGGCCTGCAGCTTCGCCACCGGCCGGTGGCCGACTGTCAGCGCTACGATCGCTTGAGGGAGGCCGGTCATGGAGCGTCATGAGGTGCTGGCGATGATGACGGCGTTGAAGCTCGCGGGCATGCGCGCCGCCTACGACGACATCCTCGCCGACGGGCTCAAGCGTCGTCATCCGGTGCAGCAGATCATCGGTACGCTGCTGCAGGTCGAGATCGCCGACAAGACGGCGCGCTCGATCAAGTACCAGATGGCGTCCGCCAGGTTGCCAACGGCCAAGGAGCTGGCCGACTTCGACTTCGCCGCCTCGCCAGTCAACGAGCCCCTGATCCAGGAGCTCGCCGGCGGCGGCTTCCTGGAGGGCAAGCGCAACATCGTGCTGGTCGGCGGCACCGGCACCGGCAAGACCCATCTCGCCGTCGCCATCGCGCGCTCCTGCATCCGCAAGGGCGCCCGGGGCCGCTGCTACAACGTCGTCGACCTGGTCAACCACCTCGAGGCCGAGCTCCGCGCCGGACGCCAGGGCCGCACCGCGGACCAGCTCGTACGCCGCGACTTCGTCATCCTCGACGAACTCGGCTACCTGCCCTTCGCCGAGGCCGGCGGGCAGCTGCTCTTCCACCTCATGAGCCGGCTCTACGAGCGCACCTCTATCGTCATCACCACCAACCTCGCCTTCGGCGAATGGCCATCCGTCTTCGGCGACCCCAAGATGACCACCGCGCTGCTCGACCGTCTCACCCATCATTGCGAGATCATCGAGACCGGCAACGAGAGCTGGCGCTTCAAGAACCGCTCCTGAGCCGCCGCCGGCCGTGCCTGCGGCCCGGTTGCCCCGGTGGGTCAACAGGTACCCCCCGCGCGGCTTCGCTCCGCGTAGCGCAGGGCGCTACACGAAGCCGCGCGGGTCCCCCCTATTGACTACCGGGACAACCTCCGCCGTGCCGCTCAGGGGGGTCAATTTTGCACGCCGATCGGGGGTCAATATTGAAAGCCGTTTGACAGTCCGGACGGTGCAGCGGAACGTCAAGCGCTGGCGCAACGCCGAGATGGCGCTGCGTTGGACCGCCGCCGGCCTCTTGGAGGCGCAAAAGACCTTCCGCCGCCTCAAGGCCTACCGCCAGCTCCCCATCCTCGACGCCGCCCTGCGGGAGGCGGTGAGAAAGGCCGGAGCAAAGTCCGTCATTGAAGACATCGAGGTGGCCGCGTAGCCTCTCGATCAGACGATGCCTATCTCGCACTTTTCAACATTGGGTGGGACATCACCCCGCCAACGGCATCTTCGGTAACCGACCTAATGGCTACTTGTCTTTCCGGAAGGGAATTATCCCGACTACTTGACATGCTCGGCGGGGTCGCCATGATGGGCGGATGGACTTGGAAAGGGAATAACAAAGAAAGGTTGACGTCTACCAGTGGGGCGGGCAGAGTGCCACTCGGATTGGTGAGTGGATCATATGATGAAGTCCGGTGCGCAAAAAGTTCTCAAAGCCTTGTGGAGCCCACTAGCCTTGGTCGGGCTCCTAATTGCGTTCGGCAAGCCAATTTGGAAGCTTGTCGAAATGGTTAGCGACCCAGATTTCCTTATGACCCATGCAAATAGCATTGGGGATTTCTTGGACACTGGAATGGGAACCATTGTCCTCGTGATCATCGGGTTTGGGCTAGTCTTTCACGCCCTCTACAAAGCCAGAGGCACCGGGGATGTGGCAGAGGCAGTCGATACTGCAGAAAAACCCAGCCAAGAAAGCGGGCCCCTGATACGCTCGCAGGAACCGTATGCCCCCCCTCTTCTCATGCGCATTTGTGGCCAACTATTCAGCCAGTCGAAATCTTCGTGCCAGATATCAAGTTGAGTGTTCCATCGACAGATAGCTTTCAACAGCAATTTGAGCGATACGATTCCTTCACGGTTGATGAGGCCATGAGCCTACTCTGCGAAGAGAACCCCCTGTTTACACCAATATTGGATACTTTTAGTTCTCTCAGCACGAAATAGTCCGTAGCGAAGTACCTCATCATCGCAGAATACAAGGCTGGCAATATAAGTCTAGACCACTTCAACAACCCGTCATACTACAGTGACGACTATAGGAAGTCACGAATCTCGAAGGATGATGTGTTGGCCGTTGCAGACAAGATGTATGATCCCCCTGAGTACATGCTTTTTGAGGACGGAGGCAGCGATGGCTGAAGACGAAACAGATGCTGGCGCAGGCCGTTTAGCTCGGCGGTATGCTGATATCAAAAGGAAGTGCCTTTACGCCCCGGAACCCGACGAAAGCCCGTTGCTGGCGATCAGACACTCTGGATATGGGGAGTGATAGGGCGGATGTCAAGTAGTCGGGATAATTCCCTTCCGGAACTCCGGAACCCCCGCCTTCTTCGCCGCGTCATGCTGTTCCAACCGTTGTGTCGGGTACGCCCGCCAGCACCTGCTGGTGATCGACGAGGTCGGATACCTGTCCTACAGCAACCGCCATGCCGATCTGCTGTTCAACATCGTCTCCAGCCGCAGCCAGCAGAACTCCACCATAATCACCACCAACCGGCCCTTCGCCGAGTGGGGTGAGGCCTCACGAGAAGGCCTGAACAGACTTTACACCGGGATGGTGACGGCGATCGTTGCGGGTTCTGTGCTCCTTCACCGCGTGGCGCCGCATTCCGATGCCATGTGGGTGCTGCCTGTACTCGGAATTGCGGTATCCCTGTCCTGGATGATGTCGCTTCATTCGGTGACCGGGAGGCTGTCAGCCAAACATGCGGTGCTTATCGACCTGGAGTCGGAGTTGCCGTTCGACTTCCTCAAGCGCGAACAGGCCGAGTTCGAGAACCTGGGATTCGTCAGAAGGAAATGGAGCGGCATGCTGATGCCAGTGTCGTTTCTGGCCATTTCCAGCGGGTGGCTCGCAACACTGCTCGCCGAGCAGTTCTGCTCATAGCCGAGGTAGACAAGAGAACTGGAATGCACAAGGTGTTCATCAGCTACCACCATCATAAGGATCAGGAATACAAGGACCCTCTGGTGAAGTGCGGAACGGAAAACAAAATATTCGTCGACCAATCGGTGGACACCGGAGATATATCCGACGCGCTCAATGACGAAGCCATTCGAGAAATATCGCTTATGCACCAGCTTCCGGCCGGACCAACATGTTGTAGGTGAAGGGCTTGGTGCACACGGCGATGCCGAACAGCGAGCGGAAGGCGGCGTGGCGTGTCCGGCGCCGGTTGAAGCGGAACACGAACTCGTCGAGATAGCTTTGCAGGTGCTTGGCGCGCAGCCCGTGATAGACGCCGCGCGCCCAGCCCTTGAGATTGGAGAACACCTGATGGATCCAGGGCAGCACGAGGTGGGCGGCCATGGAACCGATGACGTGGGGATCGTGGGTCTCGACGGGGGCCGCGGCGTAGCCGGCCCAGCCGTCGGTCTTGGCGGTGCTGGCGGCGGCGATGTTGTGGCCGATGAAGCGGTTGAGGCTTTCGGCGCCGTAGGACGCGATCTCGGCCAGGCGCAGGCGGCCCGGCGCGTTGCCGTCGCCGACCTCGACGGCGCCGACGACGAGCAGCTTGCCGTCGTGGCTGCGCCCGGCGCCGCCGGCCACGGGATCATTCTTGGTGCGGAACGCCAGCGCGGTCTCGTCGACCTCGATGAGGCCCGACAACGGGTCGCGCTCGGGATCGACCATGGCTTTGCGCAGCTTGGCGGCGAGCAGCCAGGCGCTGCGATAAGAACCGATCCCGAGCTGGTTCTGGAGCTGCAGCGCCGCGATCCCGTTCGAATGCGTCGCCATCAGGTAGGCGGCCCAGAACCAGACGGTGAGCGCGAGCTTGCTGCCGTGCAGGATGGTCCCCGCCGTCACCGAGGTCTGGCGATGGCAGCGCGCGCACTCGAACGTGTGGGCCTTGCCGCGTAGCGCCCAGCCGTGATCATGACCGCAGCGCGGGCATTCGAAGCCCTCGGGCCAGCGCACCGAGGCGAGCCACGCCGCGCAGGCGTCGTCGTGCGGGAACATGCGTTGGAAGGCGATCAGACTGTCGGGGAAGCGATCCATGGGGCGGTTCCTGGTAATCGAACAAACCAGGAACAAACTATCCTACAACCACGCCCAACGCAACATCTCGTGCCGCCGGAACGTCGTGCATAAGCGATCGAGAAATAATCCGTGACGAATATCTCCGGGATTCGACGGTGACGATTGTTTTGGTCGGCACCGAGACCAAGACCAGAAGCACGTTGACTGGGAGATTTACTCGAGTATGTTCGACGGTCGTCTAAACAAAAAATCTGGTATCCTGGTCATCAACTTGCCGAGTATCGACAATGGCAAAGTGTGGGCAGCCCTTGGAGGGGAGGAGAAGTCGATCGTCTATCCGGACCTCAAGAGCTGGCAGCGCTGTTCGGGCAATGCGGAGTTCGAGGAGAAATTTCCGTACATGCCGCCACGTATTATCGAGAATCTGGTGAGCGGCGCCAGGATCTCGGTCGTTGGATGGGAAAGGTTGACTGTCAGGCGGCTGAGTTATCTTCTCGATGCGACCTTTTCTCAGAGAAGCAGCTGCCAATACGACATGCGGACACCCCTGAGGCGACGGAACTCCTAGTGGATAAAATCTGACATTTGAATCCCGAGGGGGATTCCCGCCGGATTTTCTGTGTGCGAGTCTGGCTCATGCGCCCAGGAATCAGCATCATCTTGAGCCCTGCCGACCGTCGTCGTCTGGAGGCGCTCGTCGGGGACCGCAACGTCGCCCAGAAGCATGTTTGGCGCGCACGGATCGTACTGCACAGCGCTGATGGCATCGGCACCAATGGGATCATGCGCCGGACCGGCAAGTCGAAGACCTGCGTCTGGCGCTGGCAGGAGCGCTTCGCCCAAGAGGGCTACGACGGTCTGCTGCGCGATAAGACACGGCCATCGCGCATCCCGCCGCTCGGCCCGGAGGTGGCCGAGCGGGTGGTCGCCCTGACGCTGAGCGACCCGCCCGCCGAGGCGACCCACTGGGTCGCCGCCATGATGGCCAAGGCGACCGGCATCAGCGTCAGCTCGGTGCAGCGCCTCTGGCGCGCACACGGGCTTCGGCCCCATCGGGTGCGGCAATTCAAGCTTTCGAACGATCCCGACTTCGTCGCCAAACTGCGCGATGTGGTCGGGCTCTACGTCGACCCGCCGGCCCACGCCATCGTGCTCTCGGTCGACGAAAAGTCGCAGATCCAGGCGCTCGACCGCACCCAGCCCGGCCTGCCGATGAAAAAGAGCCGTCTTGGCACCATGACCCACGACTACAAGCGGCATGGCACGACCACCCTGTTCGCCGCCCACAAGCATGCCAAGGTGCGCGCCTGGCTCGGCCGCCACGAGCGCTTCACCTTCCACTTCGTGCCGACCTCCTGCTCCTGGCTCAATGCCGTCGAGGGCTTCTTCGCGAAGCTCTCGAAGCGGCGCCTGAAACGCGGCGTCTTCCGCTCCATTGTCGACCTCCAGGTCGCCATCAACCGCTTCCTCGACGAGACCGACGACAACCCAAAGCCCTTCACCTGGACCGCCGATCCAGACAAAATCATCGCCGCCGTCAAACGAGGGCATCAAGTGTTAGATTCGATCCACTAGGGCGCTGTCGTCGCCGTCCGAACGCATGGCCCGCGTGATCAGGTGATCGGTGACGTCCTGGAAGTAGATCTCGAGCTCCGTGTGCAGCATGCTGAACTCCGGCCAGACCTCCCGGTCGAAGTCCCGTTCGCGGGCGCGCACCATGACCGTCGGCCGGTGTTGCCGCGCATACCGGAAGGGATGCACGCCGTGCTTGCGGCGGACCGCGATGAACAGCCTGACCGACCACATGTCGGGCAGCGAGAACTTCAGCTCGACCTCGGGTTCGCGATCCCCGTCCGAGGTGCCCAGGCGGCCTTGCAGCCGGTCCATCGCGGCCGCGGCGGCGGCCCGCTCCCCCGGACCGGCGGCCTCCCGGAACAGCGCTTCCACCTTGGCGAGTTTCGCCCTGAGCTCTTCGCCATTGATCATCGCAAACCGCCAGACCGGACCTCCGACAATACCAGCGAACCCGAGCTTCGCTGTCCATGCTGGAACCGCGGCAAAGAGGACCGGAACCCCGTCCATGACACATTGCGGACCGGTTTCGAGACGCTTCCCGACAGGGTACACGGGTTCGACTACAGTGCGCCGTCGGGGACACGATGCGGGGTTGCGGCCGGTGCGGAGCCGAAGCAGATCGATCTCAATCTCGGGATGTGATCGTCCATCCGACGCCCAAACCGGGCGCAATTTGGCAACCTGACCCGTGGCTGTCCGGGGCGAGCCCGGCAAGCCGCTTTCCGAAGTCCGGAATAATTGCGGCGCCGGCTATGCGAACGGCGCCACGCCTTCGGCCGCGGCCGCCTCGTTCAACTGGCGGTCCAGGCTCGCCAGCGGGCAGCCTTCCCGGATCGCGAGAGCCAAATAGCTGGCGTCGTAGGCTGTCAGACGGTGACCGCGCGCCAGGGCCATGACGCGATGGTCGTCCAACTCGCCCGGACTTTGGATGGGAAGGCGGCGGATCCGGGCCATGGAAGCGTCGGCATGGCGTTCGTCGATTCGCCCCCGGCGTTCGGCCGACAATAGCAGGTTGCGCAGCTCGTGCCAGAACAGGCTCGGAACCATCGCCGTCTCCTCGGCCAGCCGGTCGAGCGCCAGATCGGCCAGTGCCGCTTCCTCGTCCGGCAGCAGCCATGCGGCCGCGACCGAAGCGTCGGGCACGAAGGCCATCAGCGTGTGTGCCCCTCATGGCGCCAGGACAGGATCTCGGACGTCGTCACGGCCTGCTGCCTGGACCGTTCCCGGCGCAGGGTCGCGCACAGCGCGGCATGGTCCTGTCCGCCATTGATCCCCGTGACGCGGGCGATCGGCGTCTGACCGCGGCAAATGACGAGATCCTCGCCGGCTTCCACTTCGGCCAGCAGCGCGGACAGGTGCGTCTTCGCCTCGCCGATCTTCACGTGACGCGTCATGTCTTGCGTACTCCTTAGTCCGGCCTCGTTCCGAAGGGGCAGGCCTGTATCGAGCCTGACCCCGGCTTCGGCCGGCATGCTAGGGTCGATACCCGGCTTGGTCAAGCGCTTGGTCTGTTTGAACGGCGGGCAGTTCGTGCCGCTCGGTCTCCAGCCGGTGCCGCGCGGCTTTTTCAGGTTTGCAACGCCACCAGACCAATTCGCGCAAACGGCATCGCTGCCGACCACCCATCCGCGCTTCGCGTCATATGAGCGCGGCGCGATGCGCCCTGAATGTTGGATCGGCGGAGCCGCCGGCCGCGGCGCGCCGACGGATCGGAAGTGCCGCGGGTCCCGGATGCGGGCCTCGTCCGCCCCGGCCATGCGCGTGTCCTGTATCAGTCGGCTGTGGGGCTCGCGAGCCGCCGGCTCGCGCCCCTCCGACGATGCCCCCGGGGAGTTGCCCGTCACATCAATGAAATTGTCCAGTGCCGACGCGCGATCACGGCGGACACTGCGCTGCGCATGGAGCGGGCGCTGGGCATGACGGCAGAGTCGTGGCTGGACCTGCAGCGGCTATACGATCTCGACCACGCACGAGCGGTGCTCGACGTCTCGGATATCGAACCGCTGGTTGCAACCGGCTAGACCGAGGGCTAGCTGACCCGGTCCTCGCCCGTCAAAATTTGGAGCGGACCGATGAGGCTTGATGCTGGCGTCGGATTGCTACGAGAACGGACGACCGGTGTTCCGAAAACGCCGACGCTGGCGGTTTCAGACGACAAACGTGCCCCCGAATGCGCTGGAGTTGGATTCAATCCGCTTTCGGCTTGCTTACGGCACGCTCTATCGGATCCTACTGTCGGCTCCAAAGGACCAGATTTTCTTTATCTAAATCAGTTCTGTAAGTGGATATCTTAGGAATGAGGATGAGCCCTCATACTCAGGCTCTCCTGTCGTAAGTTGAGCAGTGGCCTCGAGACGAGGCCTTCAACTAGGTTACAGCGTCAGCCGCAGATGTACAGCATCAAGCGGCACGCTGACAAACATATCGGACCTTCTCCGCCGTGTCGATACCGACAAGGGCTCCTCCTCGTAGGTCGCCTTGGCAACGAGCATCCTCGGAGCAACGAGCATCCTCGGATACCAGTTGCCCCTGCGGTCCACATGGGCGGAAGACTGCCAAGTCGTCTACTCCCTACACGGCTTCTTGTCGCCTGCACCCATCCCCCGAAGGGTCGAGCAGGTTAACGTAACTACAACTACAGAATCAATTCAAGCTCCAAATTCGATCGACAGGTCAATCAGTTGGGGTTGTGGCGGACCGGCACCGCGACCCGAAAATCCCAGCTTTCTCCGGCTACACGGAAGCGAGTTCGGATGGACCGGTCGAATCCGCCGCATTGCCCGGCATGCGGCGATATGCCGGCAGGCGCAAGCCGGGCGAGGACCGATCCGGCGCGGCCGTTTTTAAATCACCGCTCGTACCCGAATCGGTGCTCAGGGGAGAACCGTTGCATCGATACCCTTGGCGGAGCTTTAAGGCAGTATGTCCGCGCCGATGCTGGCGGCAACCCGGGCCGCCGATTCCTGCACCGAATCTCGCGCGAGATGGGCGTAGCGGGCCGTCGTCTGGATCTTGCTGTGACCAAGCAGCTTGCCGATCGTCGGCAGGCTCTCGCCCAGCGCCAGGGCACGTGAGGCGAAGCTGTGTCGTAGATCGTGGCACTCTGAAAGGGTGATAGGTTCGGATGCTTCCGTGCTACAACGAGTGGTCAAAAACTATCATTCACAATAGGTTACCGCGTTTGAGAAAGCCTGCTTAGGGCTTGCATTTGCGTCACGGATGGACTCTCATACACTGGCATTGCACACCGTTTGGTATCTGGGTGTTCACGGAATTTCCAGCGGCCGGACGGCGGCGGCGGAATCCGGGCGGCGGTCCGTTCGGTCACGGGGGGAATGGGAGAGCGGCGCATGCCTCGAAAGAGCACTCTCAAGCTGAGCAGGCGCGTGGTCGAGGCGCTCGCGGTCGAAAGCGGCGACCGGGTGTTCTACGACCGCGACCTCACCGGGTTCGGTGTGCGGGTCCATGCCAGCGGGCGCAAGGTCTATGTGGTCCACGCGCGGGCGCCGGGTGGGGCGCTGAAGCGCGCCGCGATCGGCCGGAAGGTCGATATCACCGTCGAGGATGCGCGGCGTGTGGCCGCGGAGGTCATCGACCGGCTGAAGAAGGGCGAGGAGGCGTTTCCGGAGCCGGCCGCGCCCGAGCCGACCGTGGCCGACCTGGCGGAGCGCTATGTCGAGGCGCATCTGGAGGTGAACTGCCGGCCGGGGACGGTCGAGACCTTCGGGCGAATCCTCCGGCTCTACATTCTGCCCGAGTTCGGCCACATGCCGCTCTCGGCGGTCGAGCGGGGCCACGTCGCGGCGCTGCATCACAAGATGCGCGACAAGCCCTACCAGGCGAACCAGACGCGGGACGTGCTGGCGAAGATGTTCAAGCTCGCGGCGGCGTGGGGGATGACGCCGCCCAGGCGCAATCCGGCGCTGTCGATTCGCAGATATAAAGAGTATCGCCGCGAGCGGTTCCTGTCTGCGGACGAGTACCGGCGGCTGGCGCGGGTGCTGAACGAGGCGGAAGCCGACGGGTCGGTGTTCCCGACGGCGATCCCGGCGATTCTCCTGCTGATCCTGACCGGCTGCCGCAAGAACGAGATCGTCACGCTCAGGTGGGACGACATCGACCGCACCGCGGGCGAGCTGCTGCTGCGCGACGGTAAGACAGGCGTTAATTTCCTTCCCCGATGCCAGTCGACGTCCATTCAGTGCCAAACGATGCCTAACTGACCGTATCGTTTAGGTTTTTTGTCCCGCCGTCGTTCCCGACCCCTTGAATTGATGCCACACCTACCCTAAGCTACCCCCACGGATTGATGCCGCACGTTTGCGGCTTGATTACACGCTCCGGTCCCTCAGCTCGGGTCCGGGCTTCGCGTCGGGGATCGCCATGCCGAAGAGAAGCACCCTCCGCCTCACCACCCGCAGCGTCGCCGCCCTGCCGGTCACCGGCAAGGACGCCGTCTACTGGGACCGCGATCTCGCCGGCTTCGGCGTCCGCGTCCAGCGCAACGGACGCAAGGTCTACGTCGTCCAGTCCCGCGGACCCGCCGGCCTCCACCGGGTGACGCTCGGACCCTGCGCGGGGGTGGCGATCGACAAGAGGCGCCGCGAGGCGGCCACCATCATCGACCGCATCAAGCGCGGCCTGGATCCGGTTCCGCCGGAGCCCGAGCCCGAACCCACCGTGGCCGATCTCGCCGCGCGGTGCATGCGCGCCTATGTGAAGGTCCATTGCAAGCCGAAGACCGAGAAGCTCTACCGCACCGCCATCGACCGGCACATCGTTCCGGCGCTCGGAACCATGGCGGTGAAGGACGTCCGCTCGAAGGATGTCATCGCGCTCCATGACCGCCTCCGCAACACCCCGTCGATGGCCAACCACGTCGTCGCGATGCTGTCGAAGATGTTCTCGCTGGCCGAGACCTGGGACGTGGTGCCCCGGGGCCGCAATCCCTGCAAGGCGGTGAGCCACTACCGCGAGCAGCCCCGGGAACGGTTCCTGACCCCCGAGGAGTACCGGAGCGTCGGCGCGGCGCTCAGGGAAGCGGAAGCCGGGGGCTGGATGTGGCGGCCGGCGATCGCGGCGATCCGGCTGCTCATGCTGACCGGCTGCCGCAAGTCCGAAATCCTCACCCTGCGCTGGGACGACGTGGACCGCACGGCGGGCGAGTTCCGGCTCCGCGACGGCAAGCGGGGCCCGCGCATGGTGCCGCTGACGACGCCGGCTCTGAAGGTGCTCGACGGCATCGAACGGGTCGAGGGCAATCCCTGGGTCATCCGGAGCAAGAAGCCCGGCGCCTGCCTGCCGGATCTCACCTACTACTGGAACCGCATCCAGGTGCATGCCGGACTGGACGGCGTGCGCGTCCATGATCTCCGACACTCCCACGCC
Organism: Alphaproteobacteria bacterium; assembly: GCA_965225945.1. Taxonomy (GTDB): domain Bacteria; phylum Pseudomonadota; class Alphaproteobacteria; genus JASLMY01. The sequence goes on from CBDDBZ010000037.1 coordinate 429,954, forward strand.
TCCCGGGCGCTCGCGCTCGGCGAGAGCCTGACCATGATCGGCCGGATTCTCGGGCACTCCAAGGTCGGCACCACCGCCCGCTACGCCCATCTCGTGCACGACGCCGAGAAGGCCGCCGCCGCACGCACCGGCGACAGCATCGGCGCCCACCTGGCGCCGCAAGACGCCGAGGCGGCGTAGGGGAGGCGCGGGCGATGGCGGTACTGCAATACAAGACGCTCTCCAACCGCACGGTGGCGGCGCTGAGCGTCGAACGCGACACGGTGTTCTGGGATCGCGAGCTCACCGGCTTCGGGGTCAGGGTCTATCCCAGCGGCGGCAAAGTCTTCGTCGCCCAGACGCGCGGTCCGGACGGGCCGAACAAGCCGAACAAGCCAAGGCGGATAACGGTCGGCCGCCACCCGGTGCTCAGCGCCGAGCAGGCGCGCCAGCGGGCCGCGCTCATCATCGCGCGGGTCAAGGCCGGGGAGGACCCGGTTCCCCTTCCGCTCCCGGCGAAGTACGCAGGCGGCCCGACGGTGACCGACCTGGCCAACCGCTATCTCCAAGAGCATGTCGCTGTCCGCTGCAAGCCGAAGACGCAGCGGACGGCCCGCAGCGTCGTCAACCGCCACATCGTGCCGGCGCTCGGCAAACTGCCGATCGCCGCGGTCGAACGCCGACACGTCATGGCGCTGCACGAGAGCCTGTGCGAGACCCCCGCAATGGCGAATATGGCGGTCGAGACCCTGCGCCACATGTACGCGCTCGCCAGGGGCTGGGACATGGCGCCGGAGGACTGCGACGATCCCTGCGAGTTCATCCCGATGAACCCCAAGCGGAAACGGGAGCGGTTCCTGACCGACACGGAGTTCACCCGCCTCGGGCACGTGCTCGACGAAGTCTCGGGCAAGGGCAGCCGGATATCCGCCGGCGCGATCGCGACGATCCGCCTGCTGATGCTGACGGGCTGCCGCCGAAACGAAATCCTGACTCTGCGCTGGGAGCACGTCGATCTCGACAAGGCCGAGATGCGCATCGTCGACGGAAAGACGGGCGCCCGCACGGTCCACTTGTCGCCGTCGGCGGTCCGCGTCCTCAAGACCCTGCCGCGCAAGCCCGGCAGTCTCTGGGTCATTCCGGGAGCCAAGCCGGGCACGCACATGACCGACATCGACGGGGCGTGGGCGTCGATCCGCGTGCGGGCCGGGCTCCACGACGTGCGCATCCATGACATCCGGCACAGCTTCGCCTCGCGGGCGCTCGCACTCGGTGAGGGCCTGCCGATCATCGGCCGGCTGCTCGGTCACCGCCGGGTCGAGACGACCGCGCGCTATGCGCACCTTGCGCGCGACTCGATCAGGGAATCCGCCGAGCGAATCGCCGTCAGCATCGTCGCCGACATCCTCTAGCCGCTTCAATTCCGGTGACCCGAGCCACGTTCATGCTAGATTTGCCAGAATGGCCGAAACCGGATGCAGGTCACCGGATAACCGATTACTTTTGCGGTATTTCCCGATAGCGAGAGAATCGGATCCCGGCGCTCTCGTCTTCGTACCGCAAGCAGCCGGATTCAAACTCGCGTCCCTGCTTGACCTCGTTTGGCGCTACCATCCGCCAATCACGTGGTCGTCTCGTATTCTCTGCGCCTCGTTCAAGGCGATTTGGGCGAGCCACCTCAGAGAGAACCTTGACTTGGGGCTGGTTGCGGGGGCTCGCAACCACCGATACCGACATTTGATCGAAGTCCCGGTCTGAACCATCTCAACCTATTGATCTAACGCAAGGAATCGTATCGCCATCCCGCCGCAAGTGTCAATGGCAGCCGGCTGATGCGCAAGTGCGGGCCCGGATTAGGCCGGCAGCACACGGCACAACAATCGGACTAATTCGCAGACCACAGTGTCAGCAGCTGTCTTCTCCACGCCACAACGGATCCAGCCGCGATCGGCGAGTGAGGTCAAAGGCGGCGGCAAAGCGGTCGTAACAAGGTTCTGGATTTTCATCGCGTTCGACCTCACCGATCGAGACGGACACGGAGCCGCCTAGCACGCTCACGGAAGGCAGCCTCGCCACCCTCGAGGATATCGCAGACAGCCTTGCGAATTGCTGCGTTTTCCAACCCACCTGCCGCGTAGCTGATCGGCGGAAGGCCACCTGACGGATGCGGGCCTGCTTCGGCCACGATGATCTGATCCGCGTCGGTGTTGATGACGAGGTTCGCGTTGTGCGTCACCATTATCACCTGGCGCTTCGCCTTGGCCGCAATGAAGAGCGCGACCAGCTCGTCGAAGACAGACTTCGGATCGAGGTTCTCTTCGGGCTGGTCGATGATCAACGGTCGATCGTCTGAATCGTCGAGCGCAAGGTAGAGCAGCAGCAGCACGATACCGCGCGTTCCGGGCGAGAGCTTGCGGATGTCAACGCCGTCATATGAAATCTCGTACCGCACGGTGATGTGGTCGGTGCCGAAAAGCCAGTGCGCGAACTGTTTCGACCAGGCTCGGAATACCGGCATCATCGACCAGATCCTGGAAGATGACAAAAGCGAGTAGAAGAAGCAGCGCCATACCTGCAAACGCATTTTCGAATGGTTGCGCGACGAGCATGGTTATAGCGGTGGCATCACCATCGTGACGGACTATGTCCGGGCCCGGAAGCGCCTGGGCAAAGAGGTTTTTGTGCCGCTGGCCCATGACCCCGGCCATGCCCAGGTCGACTTCGGCGAAGCCTGGGCGACCATAGCCGGTGTTAGACGGAAGGTTCACTATTTTGCCTTGGACCTGCCCCACAGCGATGCCTGTTTTGTCAAAGCCTATCCGGCGGAAACCACGGAGGCTTTCTGCGACGGCCATGTCGCCGCCTTTGGCTTCTTTAGCGGCATACCCCTCTCGATCCTCTATGACAACACGACACTGGCTGTCGCCAAGATCAAGAAAGACGGCAAGCGGGTCCGCACGAAGACCTTTACCAAGCTACAGTCACATTACTTGTTCCAGGACAAGTTTGCCCGCCCCGCCAAGGGCAATGAAAAAGGTAAGGTGGAAGGGCTGATCGGCTATGTGCGGCGCAATTACCTTGTCCCCATTCCTCGTTTTGATAGTTTTGATGCCCTGAATGCCTGGCTTGAGGAACAATGCTTGAAGCGCCAGGGCGATCAATTGCGCGGCCATGGGGAAACCATCGAAGCGCGTCTGATGCGGGATCTGGATACCCTGATGGCGCTGCCCGCCACGCCTTATGATGCCTGCGAACAGGTCAGCACATCGGCCAATTCCATCTCGATGGTGCGCTATCGCAACAATGACTACTCGGTGCCGGTGGCCTATGCCCATCATGAGGTTCGGGTGCGGGGCTATGTTCACCAGGTCGTCATCGGCTGTGGCGCGGAGATTATCGCCCGCCACCCCCGTTCTTATGAGAAAGGGGACATGGTCTTTGACCCGATGCACTTTCTGCCGCTGCTTGAGCAAAAGGTCGGTGCACTGGATCAGGCGGCGCCATTGAAAGGCTGGGACCTGGGTGTGGAATTTGCCACCCTGCACCGGCTTCTGGAAGCTCGCATGGGCAAGGCCGGCAAACGTGAATATGTCCAGGTTCTGCGCCTGATGGAAAACTTCGAGATGGGGGACGTGCATGGCGCCGTCAGGCAGGCACTGAACATGGGCGCCATTGGTTACGATGCGGTCAAGCATCTACTGCTCTGCCGCATTCAAAAGCGACCGCCAAGGCTGGACCTGGATATTTATCCCTACCTACCCAGGGCCAGTGTCGAGACAACAAAGCCAGCGGCCTACATGAACCTCCTGGCGGAGGAGGCAGCCCCATGAGCGAGGCCCCCGAACTCCTCCTGCATCATCATCTGAAAAAGCTGCGCCTGCCGACCTTCCTCTCCGATTATGAAAAACTGGCGAAACAATGCGCCGCTCAAAACAGGGACCATGTGCAGTATCTGCTTCGTCTGTCGGAGCTGGAACTGATCGAACGGGAGCGGCGCATGATCGAACGGCGGATCAGGGCGGCCCGGTTCGGGGCGGTGAAAAGCCTGGACAGCTTCGACTTCAAAGCCATGGCTTCCCTCAACAAACCTTTAGTGATGGAACTGGCGCGTTGCCAATATATCGAGGCCAGGGAGAACGTCATCGCCCTTGGTCCCTCCGGCACCGGCAAAACCCATATTGCCCTTGGCCTCGGCTTGGCGGCCTGCCAAAAGGGCCTGAAGGTCCGCTTTATCACCGCCGCCGCCCTGGTTCACGAACTGATGGAAGCGGGTGATGAGCGGCGTCTTTTGCGCCTGCAAAAACAACTGGCCAGCCAGCATCTGTTGATCATCGATGAACTCGGCTTCGTGCCGCTGTCTAAAACCGGCGCCGAACTTCTGTTCGAAACCATCTCGCAGTGTTACGAACGCGGCTCGGTGATTATCACCTCCAATTTGCCGTTCGATGAATGGACGGAAATCTTCGGTTCCGAACGCCTGACCGGAGCGTTGCTGGATCGCCTGACCCACCATGTCCACATTCTGGAAATGAACGGCGAGAGCTATCGCCTCAAACAGAGCCAAAAACGGCGGAATTCCCCAAAAACCGAGCCGTCCTGAACGCCGAGACCGTGGTTGCCCCGGCGGGCCCACAGGGACCTCCCACGCTGCTTCGCTCCGCGTAACGCTAAAGCGCTACACGAAGCAGCGCGGGTCCCTCCTATGGATTGCCGGGACAACCGGCAACACCGTATCCGGCATCAACAAGTGGCCCCTTTTTACTCCGGCGCCATGGCCCGAATTTACTCCGGCGTTGACACCTATGCCTGCATTAATACCACCGAGCGGAATGCCTGACTCACGTTGGGGATTCCCAAGCGGTCCGATCTCTGACTCAATGTGGTGAACCAATGAGGTTCGCCATGGCAGCGCCTATCGACTTACGGAACGATTTTGACAGCGTCTCACTGCGGCGCCTCGCGAAGAGGACCAGGGACGCGACCCAGAGCCGTCGTCTGCTGGCGTTGGCCGAGGTCTACGATGGTGGCAGCAGGACGGATGCGTCGCGGATCGGCGGCGTCGGTCTGCAGATCATTCGCGACTGGGTGCTGCGCTTCAACGCCCGCGGACCGGACGGGCTGGTCGATGGGAAGTCACCGGGCGCACCCTCGAAGCTCAACGCCGATCACCGCCGCGCACTGGCGGAGGTTGTTGAGGCCGGCCCGGTCCCGGCGGTCGACGGCGTCGTGCGCTGGCGGCGCAAGGACCTGGCGCGGTGGCTCTTGGAGACGTTCGCCATCTCGCTCGACGAGACCACGGTCGGGCGCGAGTTGAAGGCGCTCGGCTTCGCCAAGATCTCGGCGCGGCCGCGCCACTACGCGCAAAACGAGCTGGCCGTCGAGGCTTTTAAAAAAAAACTTCCCCGCCGAACTGGCGAAGATCCGGGCGAGGCTCCCGAAAGGCGTCGAGATAGAGCTGTGGTGGCAAGATGAAGCCCGCATCGGCCAGAAGAATAAGCTCACACGCCGATGGGCCAGACGTGGCACGCGCCCGCGGGCGCCCCGCGACCAGCGCACCGAATGGGCCTATATCTTCGGCGCGATCTGTCCCGCGAAGGGGAAAGGCGCCGGGCTGGTCATGCCCTGGTGCGACACCGACGCCATGGCGGCGCACCTCATCGAGATCAGTGCCGCCGTCGATCCCGGCGCCCATGCGGTGCTGATCGTCGATCAGGCCGGTTGGCACTTGACGCCCAAGCTGGCGATCCCCGACAACATCACCGTCCTGGCGCTGCCGCCACGATCGCCCGAGTTGAACCCGGTGGAGAATGTCTGGCAATTCATGCGCGACAACTGGTTGTCGAACCGGATCTTCAAATCCTACGAAGACATCGTCGCGCTGTGCTGCCAAGCCTGGAACAACCTCATCGACCAACCATGGAAGATCATGTCCCTCGGCATGCGCAAATGGGCGCATGGGTTCTGATCAATGACCGTTGGTATAACTCCAAGCGTTGTGATTTTGTCATCGTTGACGCAACCGGTTACCCCGTCTTGGCCATCGAATACCAGGGAACCGGGCATTTCACCCCGGATGCTTTTGAAAGGGATTACGTCAAACAACAAGCGCTTGAGAGCGCCGGCGTTCGCCTTGTTGAAGTGTTCGACAACTTTCGCTGGGATGACGTGCAGACGCAGCTCGAGACGGCGGTGGGGACGCAAAAGAAAATGTTTGCTTAGCTTAGAGTCCGTCCGGAGACTTTATGTAGGATTACAGAGTTTTCGGAGCATGAGTCGAATGGACGCGAGCTTGATGAAGGCGAGCGCGTTGCGGTTGAGGTTCTCCCAGTCCTTGGCCAGTCGGCGGCAGCGGTTGAGCCAGGCGATGGTGCGTTCGACCACCCAACGCCTGGGCTGGACGACGAAGCCCTTCACCCGATCGGATCGCTTGACGATCTCGGTCTCGAGATCGGGCAGGATGCCGGCCAGGGCGCGGTGAAAGACCGGCCCCTGATAGGCGCTGTCGGCGAACAATTTCCCGAGAAAGGGAAACAGACCGAACAAGGTCGCCAGCAGCGCGAGACCGCCGTCGCGATCCTGAACGTCGGCGGCGGTGACGATGCCGTGCAGCAGCAAGCCTTGCGTATCGACCAGAACATGCCGCTTCTTGCCCTTGATCAGCTTGCCGGCATCGAAGCCGTGGCTGTCGATGCGAGCCCCCCTTTTTCAGCGCTTTTCACACTCTGACTGTCGATGATGCAGGCCGTGGGGCTGGCTTCGCGCGCGGCTTTCTCGCGGCACTTGAGGTAGAGCGCATGATGGATGCGATCCAGCGTGCCGTCCCAGTTCCACAGGCCGAGGTAATCATGCACGGTGCTTCTGGGCGGCAAATCCTTGGGCAGCGCGCGCCACTGGCAGCCGGTGCTCAGAATGTACATCACGCCGTTGATCACCTCGCGGATAGCGACGCGCCGTTTGCCGCCGCCGGGCTTGCCCGGCGGGATCAGCGGCTCGATATGCGCCCATTCCGCATCGGTCAGGTCGCTCGGATAACGCAGTTTGTCGCGGTTGTAGCGCGGGCGGTTGTCGGCAGTCCACATGGGGCACCTCAAGAGCAAATTCACCACCCCAGAGAATCACAGCTGATTCAGCTCTTCAAGAGGGGCCGCCGGATAACCGATTCATCCGACTCATAAAGTCCCCGGACGGACACTTAACCTCGTGTCCACGAAACCGGCAGCTGGCCAAAATGGAATATTACTCATCAAGATGAGGGCGTTAGGCTGTTTCCCTCAGACCAGCAGACTCAATACGTAAAAGGGCATCAGAAACAAGCTCTACAGTACATGCAATCTCCTTATCGGTTGTGTACCAACCCACGCTGAGTCTGATCGAAGATTGCGCATCTTCATCGGACAGGCCAATTGCGCGTAGGACATGAGACGCCTCCGGAATGCCGGAAGTGCAGGCGGACCCAGTCGAAACAGCCAAATCAGGTTGGAGCACTCCCAATAATTCTTCGGCGCGGAATCCCGGAAATTGCATACTCAAATTGCCAGGATGCCTTGCTGATATGGACGGGCCGTTCAGCTTGGCTTCCGGACCCAAGGCGGATAGGCCATCCCAAAGCTTCAAGGATTTCGTGCGAAGAGATTCACGCTGTTGCGGCTGTTGCAGCAATAGTTCGCAGGCGGCTCCCATTCCCACGCATAGCGGAACGGGCAGAGTTCCCGATCGAAGCCCTTGTTGTTGACCACCTCCATGTATGAGGGGCGTAATTTCACTTTGCAGCCGCCGCGTCACATAGAGACACCCGATCCCTTTAGGGCCGTAGATCTTATGTCCCGACAGACTGATCATGTCTGCATAGCTGGAAGCGCGGGACATGTCGCAAGCCAACGGCATCTGAGCGGCGTCCAAATGCACAAGCACACCAAAGCGCGAAGCCAAGGCATAGATAGCCTCGATATCCTGAATCGTACCGATCTCGCTATTCACTGCACCGATAGACAACAGAAGCACCCGTTCAGAAAGTATTTCTTCAAGATGACCGAGGTCGATCCGGCCATCCTCGCCTACCTTGCATGCCGTTAATTCGGCCCCATACTCATCCGTCATCGCAGCGCAGGTCGCAAGCGCACTTTTATGCTCAATATTGGTCGTTATAATTCCATTTCGTTCATTTTTACTCAATAAACGACGAAGACCAAGTATAGCGAGATTATTCGCCTCAGTTGCACCCGAGGTATATATGATCTCATCATCGTCGCAGACTATGAGCGCCGCTATTCTTGCGGATGCTGAATTCACGGCGGCGGCTGCCGCCCATCCAGATGCGTGATCCGATGAGTGGGGATTGGCGAACGATTCGGTAAGAAACGGCAGCATTTCCTCGAAAACGGCCTCATCGAGCGGTGTCGATGCCTGATGATCGAGGTAGATTGTGTTTCCAGTTCGCATTTAGTTTCAATATCTTATCGGTGAAAACGGTTGCTGAGCGCCACTTTCAAGGCATCGGTGCATCTTCTGGGGGATCGCCCCAGCTTTCCGTTTGACTATAGCATGTTCGAGGAGGTAAAGTCGAGCTGGAGGAACCATCCAGGAGAAACCATGTCAAGAGGGCCGCTATTTCAAAAAAACTACAAACCGCTATTCTCTGGCCATGAGACATTTCCGTTGCGTTATGGCTGGCTGAAGAAAGTATATGATGCGGTGACCGAAAGCGGTGATGGGATCGCGAGCAAGTCTATCTTCTCAGATGACAACGCCATTGCCCGTTTTGGCGTTGGCAAGAATATGGTTGCCTCCATGCGATATTGGGGCGCAGCATGTGGCATTATTGGCAACGTTTCCCCTAACCGACTCTCTGTGAAGCCTCTTGGCCACAAACTATTCGGACAAGATGGTCTTGACCCTTACATGGAATCACCTGCAACGCTTTGGATTTTGCATTGGTGGCTTTGCGGGCGAGAAGACAGAACGACCTGGTATTGGGCTTTCAACCATTTTTCGCACCTAACATTCGAGCGGGAAACACTTGTAAAAGCTTTGTTATCGCTTGCAGAAGATCGTGAATGGCCACGCGTATCCCCGGCCACCGTAAAGAGGGATGTTGAGTGCTTTGTCCGCACCTATGCCGCCAGAATGGCGACCGGGCAAAGCTCTCATGAAGATGCACTTGAATCGCCCCTGACTGAACTCGGTCTGCTAAGGGCAACTGGAAAAAAGGATGGATTCCGTTTTGTTCGTGGCGCCAAATCCACACTAGGCGAAGGGGTCTTCGCTTACGCGCTCATTGATTTCTGGGAAAGTTACTCACATTCGAAGACGCTTTCATTCGAGGCGATCGCTCATGAGCCAGGTTCCCCCGGACGGGTTTTTTCGCTTGATGAAAGCGACCTTGCCGAGCGCCTAGCTGACATCGGCGACGCCACTGACGGGCTTTTGCGATGGTCTGAAACGGCTGGCCTAAAACAAGTCATTCGATCCTCAGAGCTTAACGTCGAAGCCGCCCTTGATTTGGTCGATGCAGACTTTCGCGTTCGCGACCGCAGGAAGGTGGCCTGATGAGTCTGAGTGAAAAGGTATACATAGCCCCAAGGTTTCAGCGCGCAATACGAATAGATACCGACCTGAAACAACCGGAATCGCTGGAAGGCTTCATGTGCCCCCAATCATCCGCCGAAGTCTTGCTCGCGATGGCAAACCACGTGTCGGACACGAAGCAAGGCGCCTTTACATGGACAGGACCCTACGGCAGCGGCAAATCCAGCTTAGTTGTTGCACTAAGCGCGCTGCTCGGAAACAACAAGACTCTGCGCACGCTTGCCGTTTCATCGATTGGTGAGCCCGTCGCAAGCGATATCCGGTCCAAGCTTCAATGCGGAAAGAAGGGTTGGCAGACAATCGCGGCTGTCGGGCGGCGCGAGAATGCTTGCCACGTCATTGGAGAAGCCCTGATTGATTCCGGCATAGTGCCGGGCCGCCGGAAGAAACAATGGGACGACAAAGCTATCATCGAGGCATTGGTGAACACCGCAGGAGCAAAGGATCACGGGGGCGTCATCCTCTTTATCGACGAGATGGGAAAGCTGCTTGAAGGTGCCGCGCAGGGCGAAGGCGATGTGTATCTTTTCCAACAGCTTGCCGAGGCGGCATCACGTAGTGACGGCCGCTTGATTATCGTCGGCGTCCTGCATCAGGCGTTCGAAGAATATGCCAACCGGCTTTCCAGAGATTTGCGCGACGAATGGTCGAAGGTTCAAGGCCGTTTTGTTGACTTGGTTGTTAATGCCGCCGGTGAAGAACAGATAGAACTAATCTCGCGCGCCCTATCCGGCGAAGCGCCGGGTAAAGGCCATGTGAAACTAGCCGGAAAGGTTGCCAAGGAAATCCAATCGCGCAAGGCCGGTATTTCAAGCTATCTCGATCAGGCCCTTGCTGATTGCTGGCCGCTCCACCCCGTTGTCGCGTCGCTTCTTGGGCCGATTTCGAGGCGAAGATTCGGGCAGAACCAACGCAGCATATTCGGCTTCCTGAATTCAGCAGAGCCGCACGGTTTTCAAGATTTCCTGCGAACAGCCGAAGAGCGCGACCTCTACTCCCCGAACCTGCTTTGGGAGTATCTACAACTCAATCTCGAACCCTCGATTCTCGCTTCTCCCGACGGTCACCGATGGTCGATAGCCGTAGAGGCAATCGAGCGGTGCGAAGCAATGGGGGGGGATCAATCTCAAATCGAGCTTCTCAAAGTCATTTCACTGGTTGATCTATTCAAGGACCGGTCGGGCATGGTCGCGAGCGATGCGCTGTTGGCTGCTTCGTTCCCCTCGCTTTCCAAGGCCAAGTTGCGGTCGATGCTCGACCAGCTTACCGAATGGTCGCTGATATCGTTCAGGAAGTTTCTTGGTGGCTACGCGGTTTACGCAGGAAGCGACTTCGACATAGAGGCTGCAACCGAACGAGCCCTCGGCCACATTGACGGAGTGGATTTCGAGCAGCTGCGTGCCCTTGCAAGTCTTCAACCCGTCATGGCAAAGCGCCACTACCACGAAACAGGGGCGCTACGCTGGTTCGATGTCGAGATAGCGCCGCTTTCAGGCGCCTTGCAACATGCCGAGGAATTCGAACCGGGCGCGAGCACGATCGGCCTGTTTCTGCTCGAAATCCCGACACAAGGCGAATCCGAAGATGCAGCCAAGGACCTTTGCAAGCGAGCGGCACGATTATCCGGTCGTCACGATATAATCGTCGGGCTGTCTTCACGGTCCTGGTCAATCAATAACCTGTCCCGCGATTTGATTGCCCTGGAGCACGTGAGAAATGGCGACTCAGAACTGCGAGGGGACGCTGTAGCGAGGCGTGAGGTCAACGCCCGTATTGCCAGTTTGCAAGCGCAGCTAGAACAAGAGCTGCAACGCGCCTTCGACGGCGCACAATGGTTTCAAAAGCAGCATAGTCCCAAGCAGCTTATGCATGACGAGTTGAATGGCCTTGCCTCAGATCTCGCCGACAAGCGGTATCCTTTGTCGCCGGTTCTGAATAACGAGCTGCTGAACCGGATAAAGCCGTCAAGTAATGCGATTGCCGGACAAAACGCACTGCTCAGAAAGATGGTGGACAATGAAGGCGAAGAGCGGCTCGGAATAGTCGGGTTCCCGGCCGAAGGCGGTATGTTCGAATCTGTTCTCGAAAGTTCAAACCTCTATGCGAACACCCCTGATGGATGGCGCTTCGTCGCTCCGGGTGAAGGATTGCCAGACAAGGCAGGTCTGCGCCCGCTTTGGGATGCAACGGCGGAATATCTGCTCAAGCGGGAAGACCGATCAGTGACGCTTTCGGACGTTTATGATCTTTGGCGGTCGAAGCCATTCGGCATCAAGGACGGCATGATGCCTGTCCTGGCGGTAGCGTTCATTCTGTCGAAGCGAAACGACGTTGCGCTTTACCGGCAAGGCGTGTTTCAGGCCCGCTTTACCGACCTTGATGTCGATTATCTGGCAAAAGACCCGAATGATATCCAGCTGCGGTGGATGAATTTGAGCGACCTCGCGCGAAGGCTTTTGTCCGGTCTTGCCAATATCGTTCGCGATCTGGATGAAACGAACAGCCTGCAAAATCTAGAGCCGATCGATGTGGGGCGCGGACTGATTTCGATTTACACGAGCCTTCCCCAATGGACGCAAAGAACGATGAGATTATCCGCGAATGCCATCCGTATTCGCGACCTGTTCAAACGCGCCAGGGACCCGAACCAGTTCATCTTCAATGATCTTCCCCAGCTTGCCAGCAACAGCAGTGATTTGGAAAGCGAGGACGGTTTCCGCCGGATCGTGGGTAGCGTCCGGGACGCATTGGAAGAGATGGTCAAAGCTTATCCGCAAATGCTGCAACGCCTTGCAGAGCGCACGCTTGCAGAGCTTCAGGTTCCCAACAGCTCATCACAGGCCCTTAATGACCTAAGAGACCGCGCTAGTAATATTCGGGAGTTGGGGGGTGATTTCCGTCTCAATGCCTTTGTCAATCGCATATCGTCCTATCACGACGCAATTACAGAAATAGAAGGATTGGCGGGGCTTGCCGCCAATAAGCCGGCTAGGGACTGGATCGACGCCGATCTGGATACGGCCTCGATTGAACTCGCCGATCTCGCGCAACGGTTCAACAAGTCCGAAGCGTTTGCGCGCGTGAAGGGCCGTCCCGATAAGCGTCACGCAATGGCAGTGATTGTTGGCGTCGGAGGCATACCGGCCCCTATAGGCGATGAGTTTGATGTTAGCGATGCGGAACTCGCAAATGTCGAAGCGCTAATCACCGATTTGCGAAAAGCGCTCCACAAGCAGCGAAACGCCAAGCGGTCGGTAGTACTAGCCGCACTGGCAGAAATTTCTGCCGAGGTCATGCGGAACGAAGATGCGGAGCAGGCCGACCGCAGCAAGGCGGTAGTACGATGACGACGCCTGAAAAACATGTGCTTGGTCTTTCCGGCGGACGGGATAGCGCTGCGCTCGCCGTATATATGCGTCACTACCATCCCGCACTCGATATAAATTACTTTTTCACGGACACAGGAAAGGAATTGCCCGAAGTCTACGAGTTCCTTGGCCGCCTCGAAGGTGTGCTTGGCAAGCCTATTCAAAGGCTAAATCCCGATCGTGACTTCGATTTCTGGCTGAAACAATACAATTCCTTTTTGCCGTCGGCACAAACACGTTGGTGCACCAGGCAGCTGAAACTTCGTCCTTTCGAGATCTGGATCAAGCCGATGCTTGCCGAAGGGACAAAGGTCTTTTCCTACGTTGCCATACGCAGTGACGAGGAATACCGCGAAGGCTATACGTCCAAGCATGAGAACCTCGTCGTGAGCCTGCCCTTTAAGGAAGCCGGAATCGACAAAGCCGGGGTTCTCGAACTGCTGGAATCTTCGGGCCTTGGTCTTCCGAAATACTATAAATGGCGCACGCGAAGCGGGTGCACGTTTTGTTTTTTCCAACAAAAGATCGAGTGGGTCAGGCTGCGCGAGGAACACCCTGAATCCTTTGAAGAGGCGAAACGGTACGAAAAAACTGCAATGGACGGCGGGTCACCGTTCACCTGGAGCCAAGGAGAGTCGCTTGAGCAACTAGAGCAGCCGGAGCGAACCGAGCAAATCAAAGCGGATCACGCGGAACGGCTTCGAAGGACGAAATCAAAGGCCTGCACGAATCCACTCAGACCCGACGATGAACCGCTGGACATTGACGATCTGTATGGTCAGACAAAGGCATGTCTCGCCTGCCACAAATGATGATCCGGCTTGCTTTGAAATTGTCCCATAGGAGATATTCTTGAATTTTGGGGAAGTAGAAGATTTTGCTCAAGGTGCTGCGGATGCAATAGCCAGATTCACCGTTCAATTCACGCTGTCAACAGACCAGTTGGATGACGATAATTACCGGCTCGACGGTCTGGAATGGCATTCAATCTGTTACGGCGAGGACGAAATCGAAATCGTGCCGAACGACCGGCGCGGTATATATGCATTCGCAATATGTAAAGAAAGCGAAGTGCTGCCACCGCACTGCTACGTCCTTTACATCGGCATCGCCGGGAGAAAGTCGAACCGGTCACTTCGCGAACGCTACAGAGACTACCTCAATGAAAAAAAGGTTCTGAAACGTGATCGCATAGCCTTCATGATTGGAACCTGGCATCACGTGTTACGTTTTTACTACGCGCCGGTTGACCAGAATATTACGTCAGATCAACTTGAAGGACTTGAAAGGCAGCTGAACAGCACTCTTCTTCCGCCGTTCTCACAGGGGGATCTGGAAGCCGAAATCAAGAAACAACGGAGGGCGTTCAGATGACAAAATCCAAGACCAAAGAAATCGTCCTCCCGGCTCTTCGAGGCGTCATGGGCACGTGGGTGTACTACACATGTCTCATGAATATGGAAGAGGTCGCGAGGCGCGTCAGTTACGCCGACGAGATACACAAGAACAAGAAGCTCTCAGATATGATTCAGCGCAGCCTAAAAGCGACGAGAAGCGCGCAGATCGCAGAATATATCGAGACACAGGACGAACGTTTCTTCAATTCGCTCGTGATTGCGACATATGGCGGGCAGCCCAACTGGAGCGCCATCGACAGCCTGAAAAGCAATAGCAAAAACAATATCACCGAAAGACTCTCAGAAGAGACTTTAAACTCCGTCGGCTTTTTATCGCTCAGTGGAAACGAAAAGCTCTTTGCGCTGGACGGTCAGCATCGGCTGTCAGGTATCAAGAAGGCAATAAAGGACGGGCTGGAACAAGATCCCCCCGACGATTTGTCTGTCATTTTTGTTGCCCACAAAACTTCGCTCAAAGGCTTGGAGCGCACGCGGCGGTTATTCACCACACTCAACAAGACGGCAAAACCCGTCTCCAAGGGCGACATAATTGCGCTTGATGAGGACGATGTAATGGCGATTTGCGTCAGGCGCCTGATTGAGGAGACCAAGCTTTTTGAGGGAGAGCGAGTGGCGTTCGTTGCGAACAACAATCTTCCGACATCAAACACAAAAAGCCTCACCACGATCGGCAACCTTTATGACGTGGTTACGACCTTGTTCACCCGCGTTGAGACGGATCTTAAAACAGGCAAAGCCGAACTGCAAAGAGCCCGGCCCGACGACAAGACCCTCGGGGCATACTTCGATTTGGCTAAGCGGTATTTTGAGCTAATGGCGGCGAATTTCGGTGCCCTTTCCGAATTTTTCGCGGCAGAGGAAACTACCGGAGTTGTTAAAAAGTATCGTGGAAATCACGGGGGCAGCGCGCTGTTCCGGCCCATAGGGCTGGCCATATTCGCGGATATTGTGGCCCACTTAAGCAAAAAATATTCTTTGAAGAAATCAATCGAAATTGCTGGAAAATTGCCAACGACACTTACTGATCTGCCTTTTGAGGGGCTTATGTGGGATTCGGCAAGTCAGCGCATCGACAACACAAACAGGGTTACGTTGCGCGAAGTCCTTTTATACATGCTGGACAATTCAAAATGGACGGACGCGACTGTATTAAAGCGTTATCAGCGGAGTATAGGAGACGAAGAAGCGGAACTGCCGGACAAAGTCGTTTGATCGTTGACGCGAGAAAGCGCGCCCTAAATCATGTGTTCCAAGTCGTATTCCCTGAGTGTCGGAGCAAGCACTTCATAAGCTTCAGCTCTATTTTCCGAAAGAGATGAAAACTCGGCCACTCGGCCTAATTCGGACTTGATCAATCTCTTCGCGTAGTCAGAATCGGTTTCGTACCCCTGCGGCAAAACGACGACAAAGTCGTGTGTCGTCGCCATTTCTTTTCCGGGCGAGCGCCGTAGAATTCTTCCCCGGCGCTGAACGAATTGGCGCGGATCACGAGAGCTCGCGAGAATATACGCCGTGCTGCACGCGGGTACGTCAATACCTTCGTCAAGGCAACGGATCGCGACCATGGCATCAATGATGCTCAGCCTGAAATTCTCCAGAATTGTGTCCCGTTCCTTGCGTGTCTCCCGAGAGGTAAATCGAGAGACATCCCAGCTGCCCCGGTGGAGAAGTGAACTCACCGCCTCGACCTGTCGCTGTCCATGATCGGCATTTTCGGGCGCGGAATCCGGCCCGGCGTCCTCATCGGTCTCAACAGTGCCGTCGCCGCAATAGAACAATGTGTGCGGACACCGAGCGGCCCCTTCTAGAACCTCTTCGAGCGCACTCATCTTGTTGGCGGCAGAACCGATTAGCCGCGCGCGCCGCATCAGGAGTCCTGTTAGTTGGGGACTTGTGCCGGATGACGAAACACCCTTCCGCCTCGCCATGATCCTGCCGATCTGCTCTGACAAGGCGACAAACTCATCGGCTTCCGCCGCAGTCAACTCAACCAACTTCGGATAGTAAAAATAGGGAGTGAGGACCTTATCCTCTATCGCTTGTTTCAGCGTATATTTCGATACGATATCGCCGTAGAAACCGGCCAAGCGCTCATTGCGCTCCTCGTCCAGATAATGTTCGGGCGTTGCCGAAAGGCCGATCCTATAGCGCGCGTGTTCGGGCAAGAAACCCTCATAGGCTTTCGATGTGTGGTGGTGACATTCATCTCCAATCCATAACAGCCGATTGCCTTTTATCTGCTTGAGGCATTTCTGGAATTCGGGGCTTTTTAGCGTCCTGTTCACGACGACGATCGCCGCGAATTTCCGGCTTCCCATCACCAGCTCATGGACAACACTCCTGAGTTTTTCCAGCCAGTTTGCCCGTGAAACGTAGCACCGGACCGGATAGATGTTGAATGAGGAAAGGATATCGACCCATTGATCGGCGAGGTTCTGATACGGCACAGCAATGACGCAGGTCAGGCCGTCAATGCGTTCTGACAATTTTACGACGGCATGAATGGCAGTAATGGTTTTGCCGGCGCCGGTGGCTAGATCGAACGTTCCCTGAAAATCGCCCTTAGAGTCCGTCCGGAGACTTTATGTAGGATTACAGAGTTTTCGGAGCATGAGTCGAATGGACGCGAGCTTGATGAAGGCGAGCGCGTTGCGGTTGAGGTTCTCCCAGTCCTTGGCCAGTCGGCGGCAGCGGTTGAGCCAGGCGATGGTGCGTTCGACCACCCAACGCCTGGGCTGGACGACGAAGCCCTTCACCCGATCGGATCGCTTGACGATCTCGGTCTCGAGATCGGGCAGGATGCCGGCCAGGGCGCGGTGAAAGACCGGCCCCTGATAGGCGCTGTCGGCGAACAATTTCCCGAGAAAGGGAAACAGACCGAACAAGGTCGCCAGCAGCGCGAGACCGCCGTCGCGATCCTGAACGTCGGCGGCGGTGACGATGCCGTGCAGCAGCAAGCCTTGCGTATCGACCAGAACATGCCGCTTCTTGCCCTTGATCAGCTTGCCGGCATCGAAGCCGTGGCTGTCGATGCGAGCCCCCCTTTTTCAGCGCTTTTCACACTCTGACTGTCGATGATGCAGGCCGTGGGGCTGGCTTCGCGCGCGGCTTTCTCGCGGCACTTGAGGTAGAGCGCATGATGGATGCGATCCAGCGTGCCGTCCCAGTTCCACAGGCCGAGGTAATCATGCACGGTGCTTCTGGGCGGCAAATCCTTGGGCAGCGCGCGCCACTGGCAGCCGGTGCTCAGAATGTACATCACGCCGTTGATCACCTCGCGGATAGCGACGCGCCGTTTGCCGCCGCCGGGCTTGCCCGGCGGGATCAGCGGCTCGATATGCGCCCATTCCGCATCGGTCAGGTCGCTCGGATAACGCAGTTTGTCGCGGTTGTAGCGCGGGCGGTTGTCGGCAGTCCACATGGGGCACCTCAAGAGCAAATTCACCACCCCAGAGAATCACAGCTGATTCAGCTCTTCAAGAGGGGCCGCCGGATAACCGATTCATCCGACTCATAAAGTCCCCGGACGGACACTTAGCCTTCCACGCATCAAGTGCAGCGATTTGATGTTCCTGCATCTTGAATGGTCGGCTATTGATGGTCTTTGGCTCTTTCGGCTTCGAGGATGTCGTGCTTGTCGTGCCGTAGATCTTGTCTCGCAACCTTGCAGCGATGGCCGCTTCAATCTCGGGATCAGGGGTGTAGTTCAGTGCCCTTGCGGTCGAAATCAGCTTTTCGCTGACGGCCGTCGGAATGTCCATGACTGCCGTGGCACGGCTTTCATTGCGCCAAAGCCGTTCAAAGCTATCGATATGCGGGTCGAAATATTCAGCTAGCTCAGGTCGCCAACTCGGAAAAACATTGATTGATTCATAGTTGAACGTCGGCAGCAGAGCGTGGGTGCTCTCGTTTGCCGATCCGGCAAAGACGAGCTTGTCTCCTGCCTTGTCGCTGATGATGCCGATCTTGTCGTGATACATTCCGCGCACGCGAAGCGCGATCTTGACTTCGAGTCTGCCGTGCGCAACCAGCCACGCCAGAGTCTCAAAGCGGTTTTGAAACAGCGCGTCGCTGACATTTGTGATCTGATCGAGCAGTTCGGCCCCGATTTTTTCTGAAATCTCTCTCTGCTGATGGCCTTGCTTGATCGCTTCGATGTCTTGCTCGTCGGAAAAAGCGCCCAAGATCAGGCGGATTTGACCGCCGTTTTTTACAAAAACCGAAAGCGCCTGCGCCGCGTAGCTGATCGTTGATGCCGAGAAATATCCTACGGCTCGATCATAGCGGTTAGCTACGGACAGCGCCGGTAAATAAAAGTCCTCCAAAATATTATCAAGATCGGACTTGTAGACACCTTGATATTGCAAATCACGCAACATCTAGAAAGTGATCCCTTCGATGTCCGGCTCACTGTCTTCGATGTTCAGATATCCGCTCTTCTTCAGAAGCTCCAGGATGTCACGGTCCGGATACTCTCCTCCACTGCAAAGCATCGAGTCGCGAAGAATCTGAAAGCCGCCATTGGCGTACTCTTCGAAGATTTCGGCACACTTGCTCTCTTCCCCGTCCTTCAGAATGTCCGGATTTTTCGTTTCCGCCAGCGCGAGAAGATATATCAGGTCCTCGGCGTCCCCTCTTTCAAACTGCTGGTAAGACACGTCCTCGATACCGTCGCTGCGGTCCAACGGAATGCGCCGCCCCTCGGAGTAGCCCAGCATCGCCGCGAAACACAGGAGCTCACGGATCGTAGGAAAAAGCGTTCGGTCGGATCCCGGCAATTTGGTCACGGCCAGCCGCTGAACCATGTCCTCGTGTACGCGGCTTCGATTGATGTTCGGGGCTCTATCGCTCATTCTGCGGTCACCTTCACAATTTCGGTCCCGTCGTAGGAAGAGTCGAAGATTGATGTCCTGAACTCCTCACCTTTGAAATACCTGCTTTCAGGCTTCCTATCGCCAATTGAATCTTTGTTGTGACGCACAAGCAGGAATTCTGCACCGATATGGCTTTGCAGTGCCGAGAGAACCTCATCGGACCCTTGAGAGCGTGATAACAGCAATACGACCTGGCGCGACATTCTAGGGATGAACTCCGCCGTTGTGCGGCGATAGGAATCGTCCAATTGGCCGAACGGAGAGTCCAGCACCAATGGCGCTATCGTGCCCGGCAAGAGTTTATAATCCTCCGCGCTTTCCCTAAGAGTCCGTCCGGAGACTTTATGTAGGATTACAGAGTTTTCGGAGCATGAGTCGAATGGACGCGAGCTTGATGAAGGCGAGCGCGTTGCGGTTGAGGTTCTCCCAGTCCTTGGCCAGTCGGCGGCAGCGGTTGAGCCAGGCGATGGTGCGTTCGACCACCCAACGCCTGGGCTGGACGACGAAGCCCTTCACCCGATCGGATCGCTTGACGATCTCGGTCTCGAGATCGGGCAGGATGCCGGCCAGGGCGCGGTGAAAGACCGGGCCCTGATAGGCGCTGTCGGCGAACAATTTCCCGAGAAAGGGAAACAGACCGAACAAGGTCGCCAGCAGCGCGAGACCGCCGTCGCGATCCTGAACGTCGGCGGCGGTGACGATGCCGTGCAGCAGCAAGCCTTGCGTATCGACCAGAACATGCCGCTTCTTGCCCTTGATCAGCTTGCCGGCATCGAAGCCGTGGCTGTCGATGCGAGCCCCCCTTTTTCAGCGCTTTTCACACTCTGACTGTCGATGATGCAGGCCGTGGGGCTGGCTTCGCGCGCGGCTTTCTCGCGGCACTTGAGGTAGAGCGCATGATGGATGCGATCCAGCGTGCCGTCCCAGTTCCACAGGCCGAGGTAATCATGCACGGTGCTTCTGGGCGGCAAATCCTTGGGCAGCGCGCGCCACTGGCAGCCGGTGCTCAGAATGTACATCACGCCGTTGATCACCTCGCGGATAGCGACGCGCCGTTTGCCGCCGCCGGGCTTGCCCGGCGGGATCAGCGGCTCGATATGCGCCCATTCCGCATCGGTCAGGTCGCTCGGATAACGCAGTTTGTCGCGGTTGTAGCGCGGGCGGTTGTCGGCAGTCCACATGGGGCACCTCAAGAGCAAATTCACCACCCCAGAGAATCACAGCTGATTCAGCTCTTCAAGAGGGGCCGCCGGATAACCGATTCATCCGACTCATAAAGTCCCCGGACGGACACTAACCTTTGCAAATTCGACAAGCGCGGCTGTGAACGCAAGCCCGAGCAACTGGTTCTCGCCGCTTGATTTCGGTAGCGCCATTCCATCGGAATTGACCAGACTGATCCCATAGTCGTCCGACATCCGCAGGGTGAGCACCTTCCGCGTTGTCGCTTCCAAGATCTTGCGTATTCCAGCCCGCAGCACTTTGCGCGCCTGCGTCTCTTCCTCCACCAGTTGCAGCTCAAGAATGCCCTTGATCGTTTCGCACAAATTCCGGCGTTTTGCGTAGATTGCGGTTTGCTGGTCCTGCTGTGCAAGAGTGTTGATATCGCGGTCAATCTGCGTCTTTTCGCGTTCGGCATTCCCAATGCCGGTCTCGATTGATCCGATATTCCGGTCGATCTCGGACAGCTCTTTTCGCAGTTGCTCCCGTCTTTCCTCACGAGAAGCGATATCGTCGAAGTTTATGCCCTTCAACTTGTCATGAATTTCGCCGAGCTGCGCTTCAATCGTCCCGAACTCCTCATTCGCTTCCGTCAAACGTTCTTTTGCTTTGATGAGACGATTTGGCGCCTTGGCGCGTTCCGATTTAAGGCTGCCGAGCCGCGCGCGGACCTTTGTGATCCTGTCGCGCATGATCTGATTGGCTGCCTTCTCCAGAAGTTTTGCTACCTGCTTTGATGCTTCACTGCCCGGTGGCAAAGGGGCTCCGCAGATACAGGTTTCCGCTTCGAGTACGTCTTTCACGAACTCCTCGTTATACGGGGAGGGAATTCGGCCGCGATGGGCCTTGTCGTTCAGAAAATCGAATGTCTCTTCTGTGATCTTCTTCGAGACGATAAATCTGCCGTTCTCGCCAAGCCACTTATAGACCTCGCCGGCGGCCTCCTTTTGCCTCTTTTCGACACGCTTTGACTGCTCGGTCAACCGCTCGCGGCTGCGTTGCAGTTCCTTTGCGGCGCTCGTATTGCGGAGCTTTGTATCAATGTCGTTGATTTGCTCGTCTGTAAGCTGCCTGCTCTTTTCAAGTCTTGCAATTTCCTGCGTTGCCGTGTCGATCTGAGAAACGAACGCATCGATGCGGCGGTTCAGCTCCTCAATCTTATTCGTAGCGGGTGTTGAAGGAATCTGCTTGCGGAACTGATTGGAAATCGCCTGCAGGTCATCGACCGCTGTCTCGATTAGAGAACACCCCAAAATATCTCGAACCGCGCCGCGTATCGAAGCGCGGTTCTTCTCCCCAAGAAAGACCTCGGCATGTTCACCGTCAAACAGGAAATGTGACGCCATTTCACGTGGGATGACCGTGTTGATGAATGTATCGGGCGACTGGACATCAATCTGGCCCCCGCTATCAAAACGCGCCACCACAAAGCTGCGACCCGCATCAGAAGCAGGACCGGCCCTGAAGAAACGCTTGGCAATGTAATGGTTGCCGTTGTGTTCGAACAACACCTCAACCGATGCAAGGGTCCTGCCTTCCTTCTTTGCGTCGTAATTTAGGATGTCTTCCTTCTTTTCAAACCGGCTAGTTGTCTCTCCATAAAAGCACCAGAGCAAAGCATTTAGTAAGGTGGTTTTTCCGACACCGTTTTCCGCGTAGATGAGTGTTACATTCTTGTCTTTATCGGACGAGAATGTAATCGAGCACTCCCCATAAAAACACCGGAAATCTTTCAATCTTATTTCGTCAAGTATCATTGCCAGCGTCCGTCAATTTGGTGTGACGTTCAATCAGTTCACGTAGTTTTCGTTGGCGCTCAGTTTTTACATTTCTCTTCTCAAAGAAATACAATCGTTCAAGTTCAATTATTTCCTTTATAATAGGATCATGTCTTGCGTAGTCTATGTTTTCATCTTGCATGTCGAATCTGGCTCCTCACGATTGAAAATTGCAGAAGAGAACGAAAAACGCAATCTATTTGGAAACTGCTATACCCATCCTACCCCAAAACCCGAAATTCCTGATGGGTGATAATACGGAAGTTATCGGTTACTTTATCTCGGAATTCTCGCCAGTTTTTGGGGATTATTTCGCGCAGGAATTTGATAATTGCCTGGGCAAATTGTTGTTGGGTTGGATAGAAGCGGTTATGGGTGACATGGGCGTGCATCACAGCCCACAGGCGCTCAATCGGGTTCAAATGGGGGCAATAGGCCGGTAACCGGATGAGATTGATGCGGCAATCGTCGCGCGATAGCCACTGCCGGACTGTCTGGCAGCGATGGTAGGGCGCATTGTCCCAGATGACATGTATTGTTGATTTTGTCGGATTGCTGGCTTCGATCTTTGCCAGAAGTTTAACCGCACTATCACCATCAACCGTGACAGGTTCGACAAACGGTGCGTCGAAATTCTCCAGACAAAGGGCGCCGTGAATATTGACACGGCCCCGGCCGGAAGTGGTTTTGACAGCAGGGTTTGAGCCCTTGCACACCCAACCAAAGGCGGGCTTCGTTTGATACTCAGGATGCACAGCATCAGCGAAATAGACCGTCTCATCTGCGGGCAATTCATTCAACAGGTTCTCGTAAAAGGCGATGAAAGCGCGTTGCTCTGCCTCGTCGGCCACACGCGGCACCGCTTTGGGTTTGCGATACTCAAACTCCAGCCGGTGCAGCAATTTCAGGCAACCGGAGTGCGAATAGACCGCGCCATATTGCCCTGCAATATGCGCCCGGACTTCCCCAGTCCCACGGCAAAAACGGTTCTCCAGCCAGCCCGACAGAGCCAACTCCTGCTCAACCGCCAACCGCGACAGGCCACCCTGCCAACCATCCTGCGCCAGAACTTCCCAACCGTCGCGTTGATACGCCTTGAACCACCCCCGGATAGTGTCGTCGTCAAGATAGAGAAACTCCGCGATCTGTGCACAACTCTTGCCATCATCCAACAGCAAAATAGCATTCGCACGCCGCGCAATCCCGTGCTCTTCACGCTGACGACGAACGCAACGCTCCAGCTCAAGACGCTCGCTGGTGGAAAGAAAGTGCGGATCAATCATGCAACAAGTGGAATCCATCCGCACAAAAACGTCAAACAAAAAATTCGGAAGTTCAGGGAGTCGGAGTATAGCATTCAAAAATACAGCGTATGATTAGCAAATTTTCATGTCTGTTTTGGTGACAACACGTTCACCTTGAAATCCCTTTCCCGCCTTCAACGCCAAGCCCCTTTCCTTTGCTGACTCGGGTCGCCTGCCTCCACGGCACGAGCGAGAAGTCTTTGCCTTTCTGTAGAACCGCAAATCGTCCAGAAGCCAGTTTGACAGTCTTGCTAATCTGCCCTTGCAATCGCTCCCCATCCGCCGTTGGCTGATAGCTCAAGCCAAGCTCATTCTGAAGTTTCTGAGCAACCCGGTTCACCTCCCTCCGCTGGAGCGTCTCAAGCAATTTTCGCCGGGCGACAAGTTGGCCACCCTGCTCGATCATCAGCTCTTCCCACACAAGCCATTGTTGCCGTCAGCCGCCGCGGCGAGTAGCCCTTTGGACGGTCGTGAAGCCCCTCCAATCCCTTTGCATTGTAACGAACAACCGCGTCGCGAAGCGTTTGGCGATCCATCCCCGCAAGCCGCGCGGCATCAGCCCGGGGCATCTCCTCCAAAGCATTCGCGATCCCATAGGCCCGCGACGCCGCTCGACCGTACGATTCCACGCGAGCCCAGCGCCGAAGCTCCAAAGGCGTCAAATCATCCCGTATCTTGAGTGCTGATCCCATGACATCCCCCACATCTGGTGGGAGACCATAGAATCACAATCCGCCATCATCCGCCATCAATGAATATCCCGAGAGTCAATTCAGGCGCTCACTGGTATTATACGGTTGCGAATCGATAACCGGGTCGAGCGATCATGTCCCACGTCTTCCTGTCCTACTCGCACGCCGACGAGGCCCTACGCAACGAGCTTGAGAAGCACCTCGCCGGGCTCCTCCGGCAGGGCGTGATTACGACCTGGCACGATCGCCGGATCGGTCCCGGCGAGGAGCTGCACGGCCAGATCGACGAACAGCTCAACACCGCGGACATCATTCTGCTCCTGGTCAGCGCCGACTTTCTCGCCTCCGACTATTGCTATGACGTGGAAATGATGCGGGCTATGGAGCGCCACGAACGGGGCGAGGCGCGCGTCATCCCAGTCATCCTGCGTCCCTGCGACTGGCACGGCGCACCGTTCGGCAAACTGATGGCAGTGCCCCCGGACGGCAAAGCCGTTACCAAGCACGCAACGCTGGACGACGGATTCCTCGAGGTTGCCAAGGCAATTCGCCAGGTTGCGGGGCCGGGGGACATCCGGACCCCCGGCCCCGCAACCAGCCCACCGGCACCCGGCGCGGGTGGCAGCCGCCCGGCTTCGCACGCTCCACGTTCGAGCAATCTCAGGGTGCGCAGCGGGTTCACCGACCACGACCGCCACGCCTTCCTCACTGAATCCTTCGAGTACATCGCCCGCTATTTCGAGAACTCCCTGACCGAGCTCCAGGGGAGGAACGATCGGGTCGAGGGCAATTTCCGGCAAGTCGATGCCAACCGCTTCGAGGCAAGAGTATTCGTCAGCGGCGAAGAACGCACAGTCTGCAGCATCTGGCTCGGGGGGCTCATGGGAACCGACGGACTGTACTTTTCCTTCGGCGGACTGGGAGGCGGCAATAGTTTCAACGAGTCGATGTCGGTATCCGACGACGGCTACACATTGTTGCTTCAGCCTCTCGGCATGGCGAATTTCGGGCGACGAGACGACGGCGCGCTCACCATGGAGGGCGCAGCAGAGTACTTCTGGACCCTCTTCATCGAGCGGCTCCGGTAGCGTCGCCAATGGCAGGGTCGGCGCGGCCAGTGTCCGGCAATTCGTCTGTCGTGAAACGCGTTTCAGGATTGTGCCGCGCAGCCCGCGGCTGGGCCGCCGCTCTGGCGTTTATCGTCATGGTCGTGAATGCCGTGCCCGCGTTCGCGGGGAGCGAAGGCCGGACGTCCGGCTGGGCGGGAACCTATGCCGGGGCGTTTGTCGGCGTCGGGCGCCCGGACAACCGGATCGTCGATGTCGACGGGTTCGCGGACTGGGGCAATCCCGGGTCCAGGACGGGTTACGCCGGAGCAGGCGCTGTCGGCGGACTGCTGTTGGGCAAGCGGTTTGGCATCGGCGGCGTCCGGTTCCGGGTCGAGGCCGACGCGATGTTCGGCGACCTGTCGGCGGGTACGAACCGGCTCGATCCGGGATGCACCGACGAAGCGGCGGCGTCGCGGTTTCGGTGGGTCGCCACGGTGCGCGTCCGGGTGGAAGAGACAATAGGCGATGTCGGTGTGTTCGTGTCCGGCGGGCCGGCGCTGGCCCGGATCGTCAATTCGGTCACCGATACCGACTACAGCGGGAGCACATGCCTGGAAACGGATCTGCGCCTGGACGCCGACGACTCGTTTCGCCGCGTTTCGACGAAAGTCGGATGGGCGATCGGCGCCGGTTTCGAGATGCCGCTGGCCGCGCGTTGGGCTCTCCGGCTCGACGGTTCGTATCTGGACTTCGGCAGCGAGACCTATCGCGTGAACCTGTCCGGCAACAATTCATGCGGGCCCGGCGGCGCCATGGCGCCCTGCCGCTACACCGTCAGGAACGGGCTGGGGGTCGCCCGCCTGGGGATCGTCTATCGGTTCGGCGAATAGGCTATGCCGGCGTTGGCGGATGCGGCGCCGTGCACGGCGTGCAAATTTGCTTGGAGTAACGGTTCGGCCGCACCGTTGTGGGCCGGGCGGGTGGAGGTGGTGAACGACCACTCGGGGAAGAGATCGGGTCGGCTGCGCGCACCGATCTCACCCGCGGGACGGAGGATTCCACGGCCCGACCGAACGGATACTGCTGCTAATCTACAATCCTCCGGCACACGGTGGAGAACACCCTGCACACCCACGGATTTTCTAGAGCTAGGTAGGACTACCTGCGAGCAAACGTTCTTGGGGAAAATCGCTCTGGCGAGCGACCAGGATCAGCAGGACAGGTGAAAAAAGCCGCGAAATGCTTTCCGGGTTCTACGGCCGAGTGCGATTAACAGGGTGAGCGTGACGAATATTCTCTCACGAACCGCTGCAGAGCTGAAAAGAGGGAGCGAAATGGCTCGACCGTTGACGAAAACCAAAGGGGGAGGCGGACTGTATGCGCGTCCGATAGCGGTCGGGGCTCAGATCGACGAGGCCGTCTGCCTCTCACGATCCGAGTTGCAGACCCGTCTCTTGATCGCCGATCGCAACGCCCCCGGCTATCTGCGCTCCGAGTGTCTCGTCCATCTGGTGCGACAGGGGCGGCGGTCTGACGACCAACAGCTGATGAGCGCTGTGTTGCCAGTCTTGCTTGGGCGATGCGAAGCGAATCTCTTGGTTAAGGTCCCGGACGGTGGAATGCCGGACGCTGCAAGCCTTCGGCAAGAAATTCTGGAAGACCTGACGGATCTTTTCGTGACAGACGGAACGGGCGCCCTCCCCGACGAGCTCGATTTCTACGAATGTCGGTTCAACAAAGCGTTCAGGGCCCTGCGCATCGATGCGGTTCGTCGGGATGTACGGCGGCGGAAACGCGGCATTACTGTGATCGACCTGCCGCCATCCGAAGCGGCAAGTGAACCAGACGGTTATGAGGATGCATTCGCCCGAGTGTCGGACACATTCAAGATTCTGCCGACGCAGGAGTGGGATGTTTTCCGGGAACCGTTCGTGAAGGCGATCGAAGCTCTGCCGGCCGATGAACGCGACGCCGTCATCCTCGTCCATGTCCTCGGGTACAAGGAAGAGTCCGAGGATCCCGAGAAGGAAACAGCCGCGACGCGGTGCAACTGCACGGGACGAACGATTCGCAATCGGCTCACACGGGCGGCTGCGAAGCTTTCCCGCTTTAAGGAGGACCTATGAACCAGACTCTCTGCGCAAGCCCGCCCGCATTGCGGGAAGCCCTGTATGTCCTGTCCACAGAGCAGGACGTGCCGGACGCGAAGCTGTTGGACGATGTCGTTCGCCGGTATCCCGAATTCGGAGAAGAACTGACCGAGTTCGCTATCGCTATTGCGGTAGACGCCCAGCGCGGTGAGCGCGCCGTGGAAGATGCGGAAGGGGGGATCGATCCGAGTGCCGTCAGCCTGGCTGTCAGCCGAGCGATGAGCCATTTCCAAAACCGACTTCATGCTGTGACGGTGGGTGCGGCTGAGGCGAGGAGCACACGTGCGGACATCGCCGGTGCACCCAACCCTTTCTCGGGTTTACCGCGTAACGAATTCCGCACTTTCGCCGCGCGGCTGAACGCGAATACCGTCTTCGTTGGCAAGCTGCGTGACCGTCAAATCGACCCGGCCACAATGACGCCAGGTTTTCAAAGACGGGTGGCAGACGAGCTGAAGGCACCGCTTGATGTCGTGGTGGCGCACTTCGCCGCGCGCCAGGCAGCCCCAACCGGGCAGTTTTTCAAGGCGGAAGGCAAGCCATCAACAGGGGCACAGCAAAGCTTCGAGGAGGCGGTGAGAAGCTCGGGTTTGAGTGAGGCCCAGCAGAAAACGCTGTTGGAGCTCTGATCTCATGGATCCCTTCGAACCGATCCGTTCCAAGGCAGCGGCACTTCATGAAGAATTGCTCTCGGAGGGGAAAGACCCGTTCGATCCGCTCGCTCTTGTTCAAGCTGCCGTGGAGCGCCGCGATCTGGACCTCGCATGGCTGCCGCAGGGTGACCCGGCACTGAAGGGCGCGCGGGCTCTATACGACGACCAGGGCGGAACGATTTGCTGCGAGGAGGAAGGTGATCCAGCAACCCGGGCGCTACTCGTCGCGCACGAACTTGGACATTCCGAACTTCACGCTGGCTCCGTGACTTGCGCCGGATCCGATATCGATCCCTCGCGGAGCACCGAGGCTGCGCCAGTTGGTCTACAGCGTGTCGAGGATTACGGCGCGCGCGAGCGGCGCGAACTGCAGGCCAATGTTTACGCGCGCGAGCTTCTGCTCCCGCGCACCTTTGTGCGCGGGCTGCACCTCGAGCAGAATGTGACCGGCGCAGCGATCGCTGACCGAACGAAATTTCCCGTGGCGCTGGTTCGGCAACAAATGTTTGACGCGTTGCTCCTGCCGCCGATGGCGGTCGACGACGAGTCCACACCCGAGCCACCGTCTGCACGCAAGCCCGATCCGTCCCAAGAACGCGCTGCGGCGCACCGCGGCAAGCCCTTTCAGTTACAGGCAGGGCCCGGAACCGGCAAAACGCGAACGCTGGTCAAACGCGTGCTCTCACTGCTGCGCGAAGACATCGATCCGGCCGCGATCCTTATTCTGACTTTCTCCAATCGCGCCGCCGGCGAGCTGTCGGAGCGACTGACGGCGGCCGCGCCAGAGGCGGCATCAAAACTCTGGATCGGAACATTTCACGCCTTTGGTCTCGAT